>NZ_JAENHT010000008.1:0-238768 GCF_016620385.1 Kosakonia sp. LAM2021 | reverse complement strand
TCGAAATGTTTTATAACAGTAAGCGTCGGCATGGTTCTAGCGAACAGATGTCACCGACAGAATATGAAAACCAGTATTATCAACGGCTCGGAAGTGTCTAGATTATCCGTGGCGATTCACTTCGTCAACATTGCCGCCACGGAATTCCAGCTTTACTAGAGGTGGAATTCCGTGGCGGCAGAAAACAGATTTTATACGCGGGGGCGTTTACGATAAATCCACAGCCCAGGAATCGACAGCCCGATAGAGAGGGCGCCGACAATCGACGATGCTTTCAGGAAATTCGTTAACAGCAAAATCATCAGTTCTTCGCTGTAGCCAAAATGGCCGATCTTGACCGCCGAAATCATCGCTGTATAGGCGGAAATGCCCGGAAACATCGGGATCACCGCTGCTACGGTAAAGACTTTCGGGTGCGCCAGATACCAGCGTGACCAGTGAATACCAATTGAGCCGACCAGCATTGAGGCGGCAAAAGTCGACCATTCGATATTGAATCCCCAGTGCACCATGGCGAAGCGCGAACCATGACCTATCGCCCCAAGCAGTGCGCACCAGGGCAGAGCGCGGTGCGGCACGTTAAATACCATGGCAAAGCCAACGGCAGGGATGGCCGCCAGTAACATATCCTGCGCCAGCGCCAGGATGAACAAAATCACATCCATCCGCGTAGCCCCCACAGTGTCATTGCCATTACTACCCCAATACAGGTGGCAAGCGTTAATAAGCTGGCGATAGCCCAGCGCGCAAGCCCCGTATTGATATGCCCTTTAAACATATCGGCAACCGAATTAATCAACGGAAATCCAGGCACTAAAAGCAAAACGCTGGCGGCCATAGCGACGGTGGATGATTGCAGGAACGCAGGTAGCGTCAGCATTAAACCGGAAACCGTAGTGGCGACAAAAGCAGTGATACAAAAGTTGATTTGCGGATGTAAGTGGCGACCCGCCAGAACAAGGCGGACGTACATCGCGACACTACTGGCGCAAAAAGTGATAAAAGCACCATCCCAGCCGCCATTATTGAGCTTGCAAAAGCAGGCGCAGGAGAGACCCACCATCAGCGTGACCAGCCAGCGCGGGTAGCGTAAGGGTTTGACCTGAGCGAAGCGCTTCTCGACGTCTTTGCAATCCAATAACTTATGTTCGGTGAGGATGACAATATGCTGCACTTCCGTCACCACGTGCATATTGATGCCGCGATCGCTATTTTTGCGGGTCGATGTCAGGCACATTCCATCTTTAATCGTGGTAAGGACAATGGCATTGGAAGAAATAGAGCTTTCAACACTGTCCATGCCCAGCGCCAGTCCCAGACGCGTTGAAAGCTCCTCAACCAGCGCGCTCTCTGCGCCGTGCTGTAACAAAAAAAGGCCACACTGAATGCACAGCCGCGTAATGGCCCGCTGTGATGACTGGTCTGTTTGCATGATTACCCTGGTATTGTTGCACTGGCGCTCACGAAGGGTGGAGCGGAAAGCCTATTTTTAGCACAGGACAAGGGCGGAATGGCGCTAAGAAAGATCAAGAATTGTGCATTAAATCACGCTTGTTCGTGTTCAAAAGGAGATCTTCTCGCGTGTTAAGAATGACGTAATAACGGAAAAGAAACAGCAGATTTTTTTCTGCTTAGCTGAGAATAATGATGAAGTTAGCGTTAATAAGATCTTATATATTATTTAAGATAATTGTTTTTCTCTTATCTCTATATGTTCGGGCTGTTTTAAATTTCTTATTTTATTATTAATAATGTATCGGATATTTTAATGCGCATTGTGTAATGTTGACACGCTACTTGTGGATATTATAATTCAGTACATTATATTTATTGCCATTCATAAATTGTGCCAATTTTATGGTGGCTGCATCAAAACGGTGTTGCTACTTTACGCAATATGAGTATTAACTGAGTAAATACTTATAAATAAGGTTGATAGAACGCGCAAATGGAAGCGGAGGGTTTATGCTATCGAAAGACGGCAATCAGGGGATTATCATCAGCAAAACGCCGGTACTTAGGGTCGGGATTGGCGGCATTCTTGAGCGGCATTTCCCAGAATATGCACTCAATTATTATTCATCAGTGGAAGAGGTTGCACCGCTTAAATTAAAATGTGCCAGATTGATAATCACTGATTTATCTGGGGAACAGCGTTATGCCAGAAAAAGCTGCCAGCAATATTATTCACTGTTCCCTCAATGCGATAACGCACGCTGGCTATTCTTCGTCTCGCGCAGTCTCTATCCTGTGGCCGCTGAGCTCCTTATGCAGCCCAAAACGACATTGCTTGCGGATGTGGAACCGATCGAGGGTGTAATTGACGCCATTCGTAATGGGCATAAGGATGTTGAAAATATTAGCCAAACCTTATTGACTTCAGGATGGCATAAACACAACGACAATTCTTTTTCGAACGCAATGTTAACGTTGTCTGAGCGAAAAGTGTTACGTCTCCTCGGAAAAGGGTGGGGGATTAATCAAATCGCCACACTGCTTAAAAAAAGTAATAAGACAGTCAGTGCGCAAAAGAATAGCGCAATGCGGCGGTTATCACTACGTAGTAACGCAGATTTGTATACATGGATTAATAGCAGCCAGGGAATGAAACAGCTGGATTTTGGTACAGCGGACGGAGAACATAATGAATGGAAAATACCAGGAAGAAGGGAAATATTGCCATCATAGAAAAATGCATAATGAGCGGGGAGGGCCTACGACATTTATTTGATGAATCTGCTATTAATCACTATCGATTTTATTTTTTTAAAGACCATTCGGCGTTTCGGCAGGCGCTGAAACAGACTTCGTTTTTTTCCGTCATCTATTCCCTTTTTGGTCAGCGGAAAGAGCGGCTGGAATGCCTGATGTGTCTGCATTTACTCTCCCTTTCTCATCCAGGAATGCAACGCATAGTATTAGCGGGAGATAACCGTGAAGCTCGGCTGGTTGGGCATCTTTCACCCTCACGGTTGCATGGGATACTGAGTAAATCATCGTCACTTGCTGTGCTACTGGAGGAGCTGGTCACGTTGTTTGGTGAAACGCGGCGCATTAACGAAAACATGATTAATCATTGGTATGTGAGCCAGTGTCGTATGCTCAGCCCGACAGAAAGGGAAATTCTGAACTATATGACGCGGGGTTTTTCTGTTGCCGAGATTGCATCGCAGCTGGATCGTAATGTGAAAACGATTCGGGCGCATAAATTCAACGCGATGGCAAAGCTGGGGGTCACATCAGATGTCGGTTTGCTTGATGCGGCGGATATTCTGACATGGAAGCCGCCCTGCGCGCGCGCCGCGTCTGAATTAATGTAAAAGGGGTTTTGGGAACTGGCGTCAGGTTCAGCCTGGCGCTTTGTTATGTAACTACAGACACACATCAATCCATTTCGCGCGGGTTAACTCTGCCATTCTGTCGGGAGAAATACGAATCGCGCTGTGAATCGCACCCGCTGCCGGTAACACTTCCTGATAGCGTTTTAAAGACACGTCACAATACACCTGTAGTGGGTTTTCCAGACCAAACGGGCAGACACCACCGACTGGATGCCCGGTAATGGTGACAACTTCGTCACTGCTTAGCATCCGGGCTTTCGCGCCAAAGGTATTTTTTAGTTTTTTGTTATCAAGGCGAGCATCACCTTTCGCGACGACCAATATCACTTCGTTTTTCACTTTTAACGACAGCGTCTTTGCGATTTGCCCTGGTTCGACATTATGCGCGGCGGCGGCCAGTGCCACAGTCGCTGTGCTTTGGTTAAGTTCAATAATATCTATGTCGGGGGCGTTATCGGCAAAGAACTGCCGCACGGACTGCAAACTCATGATGTTCTCCAGCAAATGACCGCCATTAATCTGTCACAAGCCTGTTATGTGTGTAAATAAGCGGGCATAACAAACATCTTACTGCCAGATTCTCGATCCTCTTCACAATCGCGGAAACCGGTTACAGTAACCGGTTGCAGTGTTAACAAGCCGGGTTAATACTCATTTTGTCATTTCCCTCTGTTCATAAAATTAAAAAAGAGCCGTCTATGAAACCTACTCAACATTGCTGTAATGCTGGTTCGAAAACCTGCATGGTTTCACGTCAAAAACATGGATCGCTGCACGGCAGAACGGTTGCTGATGCGCTTACTTTGTTAGCCTGATAGGAGATCTACTATGTCTGCCAACCATGCTGCGTTTAATCTTATTTTCCGGTTTATAGAAAATTATGTCAGTCCGGTAGCCGGACGTATCTCTTCCCAGCGTCATGTTATGGCGATTCGCGACGGTTTTATCTCTGCGATGCCGTTTATGATTGTGGGCTCATTCTTGCTGGTGTTTGCTTACCCTCCATTTTCGCCGGACACGACCTGGGGTTTTGCCCGTACATGGCTGGACCTGGCGAAGCAGTATGAAGGGCGGATCCTCACGCCTTTTGATATGACGATGGGCATTATGTCTATCTATATCTGTGCGGCGATTGCTTACAACCTCGGTAAACATTATGTGAAGTCGCATCAGTTGGATCCATTTATGTGCGCGATGCTGTCACTGATGGCGTTTTTACTGGTCGCAGCGCCGAAAACCAACGGCACATTGCCGGTGGATAGCCTGGGCGGTACCGGTATTTTTACCGCGATCCTGGTGGCTATTTACTGCGTGGAAATGATGCGTTTCCTGAAAGCGCACAATATTGGCATCCGCTTGCCAGACCAGGTGCCGCCAATGATCAAAAACTCTTTTGATTTGCTGATCCCGGTTCTGGTCGTGGTGCTTACCCTTTATCCGCTGAGCCTGCTCATCCAGACGCAGTTCAATATGCTGATCCCGCAAGCTATTATGGCGCTGTTCAAACCGCTGGTTGCGGCGGCGGACTCGCTGCCCGCGATTTTACTGGCGGTGATCATCGGCCATTTGTTGTGGTTTGCGGGTATCCATGGCGCGGCGATTGTTTCCGGGATGCTGCAGATGTTCTGGTTAACGAACCTCGGGCTTAACCAGAGCGCGCTGGCGCAAGGTGCGCCGTTACCGCATATCTTTATGGAAGCGTTCTGGACATTCTTTATTGTTATTGGCGGATCCGGCGCGACCATGGGCCTGGTGTTCTGCTACTTGCGTAGCCGCTCGGTGCATTTGCGTTCGATTGGGCGTTTGAGTGTGGTGCCCAGTTTGTTCAACATCAACGAGCCGGTTATTTTCGGTACTCCCATCGTAATGAATCCTGTGTTCTTTATCCCATTCCTGCTGGCTCCGACAATCAATGCGATTATTGCCTGGGCGGCAATGAAACTGGATCTGATTGGTCGGGTCATTTCGGTCGTACCCTGGACCGCGCCAGCGCCGATTGGCGGGGCATGGGCGTTAGGTTGGGATTTCCGCGCGGCGATTCTTGTCGTTCTGCTGGCCTGTGTTTCAGCGGTGATTTATTACCCGTTCTTCAAAGTGTATGAGAAACAGTTGCTGGAACAGGAAGCAGAAGAGGCACAACGCGCAGAGGAAGATAAGCAGGTTGCGTGATAGTGTCGAATAAAAACGAAGAGGGCGATTTATCGCCCTCTCCTTATTTCAGCGTACAGTCACCGCACTGCTGCACATCCGGCAGGCGATAGCGCTGGCAGCAAGTACGACGCACCAGAGCGCCGTCGCGCAGGACAACTGTGCGCCACAAAGGGTTATCACTGCCGTCAGCGAGCTGCTTTTCGAAAAAGCAAAGCTGGCGAAGCGCGGCGACACGCGTTTCACCTAGTTTTGGGATGAGTTCCCCCAGGCACCAGTTAATCAGATAACCGGTATTGCTCCAGATAAGTTTGCCGTTGATATCGCCGGTGGTTTCCAGCGCCTGCACAACCGGGAGCATCGCATGTGTCGTTAATGCACAAATCCGCTGCGCATCGTTATATGACGACAACTTAGTATCCCGTTGCACATCAATCCAGAAACACGCGGCGCGGCCGGTTTCATGGAACTCGACATGAAAATGTTCCGGGGAGAGGTCAATGGCGTTTTTTTGCGTCAGCAACGTCAATAATAGTGGCGGCACCAGCAACCCGAGATACCACTGCGCCCATAGCGACAGCAACGGTTTGTTTTCACGCGGCTGCGTTAATTGGTTGCGGTAAATATGATCGGAGTAGGTAGCGATAAGTGACTGCAATGCCGCAGGGCGTGACCACTCAGCCAGCGTCATTGCCGTATACGGCGCGGGTTCATTCAGACGAATAAAATCGAGCAAATATTCGCGGGTGCTGGCGATAGTTTCCCGCATGGCATTCGCCAGCGAATCGCGCTCATCAGTGAGTCGGCTTCGCCAGATAATGTTTTCGGTGATCGATGCGGTGCGATAAGTCATAGCGCCAGCCGATAGGAAATCTAAATGATAATGATTGCCAATCCTAGCTAGAGGTAAAATCGATAGCAACAATTTTATCGTAAAGTTAGCGTCAACCACGCCTCAAGCGACTTGCAGCTCGCCACTCACCAGAATGTTGTTACGACCTAAATGTTTGGCTTCATATAACGCTTTATCGGCGAGCGAAAGCGCCGCATCAATATCGTGGTCGACAAGTGGCGCAATCCCGATGCTGATCGTGACGTTCGTGGCGACGCTTTCGTTAAACATATGTGGGATTTTTAAATCGTACACTTTCTGACGAATGCGCTCTCCGGTAAGGCGCGCCTGTTCGACATCGACATTATTTAGCAGGATCATAAATTCTTCGCCGCCAAAGCGCGCGACGATATCACGGGAGCGCACAGCGTCGCGTAAAGCGGCAGAAACGCGGATAAGCGCCTGATCGCCCATCATATGGCCGTAGTGGTCGTTATAGGCTTTGAAGTGATCAATATCGAGCAGCAGGACGAAACGCGAGCTCTCATCGACGGCCAGCAAATTATTGAGTTTGTGTTGCAAACCTCGACGGTTGTACAGGCCGGTTAGCGGGTCAAGCATGCTCAGATCGTTGAGCGTTTTGCGCTCCTGCATCAGGCGGTTCATCAGCGCAAGGGCAAAACTATCATTACGTTTTTGGATCGCATGCTGGATTGAGATCCCCAGCACCGGTAACGCAAAGGTGTAAATAAGCCTGATTGCGCTTTCTCCTTCGTTCAACCACAGACATGTCACGAATACGGGCAAAGAGTGCAGCAAAAAGGCGACAATGTTATTTGAAAAAGCGATCGAGCCGATAAAAAGCACACTTAGCAAGGCAATAAGCAGGTAGGTGGAGGCGTTGTCATTGAGTAACCTGACTTTGGTTATCACATGCCATGCCCACAAGCAGCCAAATATAAGGGAGATGAATGTGATATTGATTTTTATTTTTGGATAACACTTTTGCCAGACGGGCAACACAATGCTCGCAGCAAAGATAGCACATACGGGAAACGTGAACGCGCGCTGATTGTAGAGCGGCAGAGCAATAGAGAACAAAGCTGAGATTGCGTTGAGCAGTAAAAAGAGTCGCAGGGACAATCGATATCTCTTATTACATAGAGATTGCCAGGTTTGTAATGTCATACCTAAAAATCGTTATTTATCCGCAATATACTACTGCGCTATGAGTCAAAAGAAAAAAGAAGTAACGCAATGAAACTGTCATTGCGAAAAATTAGTGATTTGGATTTAGATTTAAGCAGCGCTTAATTTATCACCTTCCTGAATGACTGTCATTAGATGATGAGTAATCTTCATACGACCGCATGACCGCAGGCTGACAATTGAGAAAAGATATCATATGATATTGGTTATCATTATCGATTTGAGAGATGAAACCATGTTGCAGCGAGCGCTGGGAAGTGGCTGGGGAATTGTTGTGCCTGGAGTGATTGTTGCTGTGCTGATGATGGCGGATTTATCAGTCAATGCGTGGCGAATGGTGATTGTTCTGGGCTTATTACTGACACCCGTCATGCTTTACCATAAGCGTTTACGCCATTTTATTTTATTGCCTTCAGGCGTTGCACTGGTTGGCGCAATGATGCTGATGCTATTGAATTTTAAGATGATGGTGTAACAGGGGAGCGATTCAGGGAGAGAATAAGATATCTGGTGCGAGGGGGGGGACTTGAACCCCCACGTCCGTAAGGACACTAACACCTGAAGCTAGCGCGTCTACCAATTCCGCCACCTTCGCACAGTCATCTTACTTTTTGATATCGCCTCGTTGGTGCGAGGGGGGGGACTTGAACCCCCACGTCCGTAAGAACACTAACACCTGAAGCTAGCGCGTCTACCAATTCCGCCACCTTCGCACAGTGCGAGCAATATCAACGTGGTTTATGGTGCGAGGGGGGGGACTTGAACCCCCACGTCCGTAAGGACACTAACACCTGAAGCTAGCGCGTCTACCAATTCCGCCACCTTCGCATACCATCGATACTCTTGAAGTATCGTTACCACGGAGGCGCATTCTAGATGTTTTCAACTTTTCGTCAATAGTTAATTGCACAGACTGAGGCTGATCGCTGTAAAAATGGGCGCGGCGTGACGAGGGGGTGAAATTTGCCCGAGGGATGATTCCTCCGGGCCTGCGGGTTACTTTAACGCCTGGCGCGTCATTACCGTACGGTACACTTTGAATCGACCAGTCTGCGCGATGACTTCATGGAAACCAAACGTTTGATCCAGCACGTCCGGGTAAGGCAAGAAGGCGTTCGCAACAATGCGCAGCTCACCGCCGCTGTTCAGATGGCGTACCGCACCGCGAATCAGCGTTTGCGCGGCTTCCTGGCTGGTTTGCAAACCATCATGGAATGGCGGATTGGAGATGATCATATCAAAGCGGCCCGTGACTTCTGAGAAGACATTGCTGGCGAAAACATCACCTTCAAAACCGTTCGCCGCAAGCGTTGCGCGGCTGGCTTCTACCGCCGGGGCGGAAACATCGCACAGCGTCAGGCGCACTTTCGGCGAGTGGCTGGCCAGTACCGTTGCGAGCACACCCGCGCCACAACCCACATCCAACACTTTCCCCTTGGTATGTGGCGTAAGTGTCGACAGCAGAAGTTGGCTACCGACATCCAGACCGTCGCGGCTAAATACGCCCGGCAGGGTTTTAATCGTCAGATTATCCAGCGTGTATTCGCCCCAGTAACTGTTCGGATCGAACGTCGGTTGCTTCTCAAGGCGACCGTGATATAGCCCACAGCGGCGGGCGCTATCGACTTTATTCAGCGGACAAAACTCAGCCAGCATCTGTTCGGCACTGCGCACACCGCTACGGTTTTCGCCCACCACAAAAATGTCGCTGCCCACTGGCAGTAGCGACAGCAGGTTCATCAACTGAAACAGGGCTTCCGGTTTATTTTTCGGCCAGTAGTAAATAAGCGTGTCGCTGTTACCGACGGTCTCGCTATCGGCGACCAGGCTATAACGGGCGTGTTCACCCATCTGCTGGCTTAAGGTCTGCCACTGATGGAATTGTTGCGTCCAGGCACGGCTTTCAGCGGTGTCCAGGCGAGCGGGCAGGTCATCCTGCAAATCGCCGGCAAATAAAATACGGCTTGGTTCGAAATCGTCACTGTGGCGCAGCAAGACTTCACTTGCCGGGGTATAAGCAGACATGAATGGTTCCTCTTTAAATTCAGGCGGCGATTATACACGTTATCCTCCAAACTGCCTCTTTGTTGGCTGCGTCTTCATCCCCCGGTTAATCTCCACGGGAGCCTCATTCTTGCCGCCTCGACGCAGTGTGAATGATTTTGTGTATGTCCGTTATCTTTCGCGCGGCCTCTTTACAGGCTGCGTGTTGATGGCGCAATTTCGTCGAGTTTGTTATATTTGCGCGCCTGATACAGGAGTGTTTCACGATGACTTCCCGACGCGACTGGCAATTACAGCAACTGGGCATTACCCAGTGGGTCTTGCGACGCCCGGCGGCGCTGCAGGGTGAAATTGCTATTTCGCTGCCTGCGCATATCCGGTTGGTGATGGTTTCACCAACATTGCCGACGCTGAGCGATCCATTGGTCAGCGACGTGCTGCGCGCGCTAACCGTGACGGAAGATCAAGTTCTCCAGTTAACGCCCGATCGCGTCGCCATGTTACCGCCCGAAAGCCAATGCAACAGCTGGTGGTTGGGTGTTGAAGCACAGCAGGCGCTGACGGGCGCTCAGGTCGCGACGCCGACGGTCGATGAGCTACGCACAAACCCTGCGGCTCGCGCCGCGTTATGGCAACAAATCTGCGAACATGAACACGATTTCTTCCCTCAGCACGGCTGATTTAGCCCGCGCATATCAAATAGAAACACAGGCGCATGCCTTCCCCTGGAGCGAAAAAACGCTGGCCAGCAATCAGGGAGAACGCTATCTCAACTATCGGTTGATGGTCGGAAATGAAATGGCCGCATTTGCCATTACCCAGGTGGTGCTCGACGAAGCCACGCTGTTTAACATCGCCGTTGATCCGGCCTGGCAGCGTAAAGGGCTAGGGCGCCAGTTGCTGGAACATCTGATTCATGAACTGGAAGTGCGCGATGTGCTGACGCTGTGGCTGGAAGTCCGCGCCTCTAATGTTGGCGCGATTGCACTGTACGAAAGTTTAGGTTTTAACGAAGCGACCATTCGCCGTAACTATTACCCCACTGCCAATGGGCGTGAAGACGCGATAGTGATGGCTTTAGCAATTTAAAAAGGTGATGTAATGAAATGGGACTGGATACTCTTTGATGCTGACGAAACGCTGTTTACCTTTGATGCGTTTGGTGGCTTACAACGGATGTTTCTTGACTATAGCGTGACATTCACTGATCAGGATTTTGCAGAATATCAATCGGTTAACAAACCGCTGTGGGTGGATTACCAGAACGGTGCCATCAGCGCGTTGCAGTTGCAGACCCAGCGTTTTCAGAGCTGGTCTGAACGCCTGAACGTTCCCGCCGGTTCGCTTAACGACGCATTTCTGAATGCGATGGCCGAAATCTGCGCGCCGCTGCCCGGCGCTGTATCATTACTGAACAGCCTCAAAGGCCAGGCGAAACTCGGCATCATCACTAACGGTTTCACCGCCTTGCAGCAAATTCGTCTGGAACGTACCGGTCTTCGCGACTATTTTGATTTATTAGTGATTTCCGAAGAAGTCGGCGTGGCGAAGCCCGATGCGAAGATTTTTGATTACGCGCTGCAAAAAGCGGGTAACCCGGATCGTGCGCGCGTGCTGATGGTTGGCGATACGGCTGAATCCGACATTCTTGGCGGTATTAACGCCGGGCTTTCGACCTGCTGGCTGAATGCGCACGACCGCGCGCTGCCTGAAGCCATCAACCCGACCTGGACCGTCACGTCCTTGAACGAACTGGAGCAACTCCTGTGTAAACATTGATTGTCTGCACTCCGCCGTTGAGTACAATAGCCGCATTTTTCGTATTTCATCGCGAGGCCTCAGGCCGCGCAATTACACAGAAGATTTCATTATGACGTTGTCTCCTTATTTACAAGAGGTAGCAAAGCGCCGCACGTTCGCTATCATCTCGCACCCCGATGCCGGTAAAACCACCATCACTGAAAAGGTGCTGCTGTTCGGACAGGCGATTCAAACCGCCGGTACGGTAAAAGGTCGCGGCTCCAGCCAGCATGCAAAATCCGACTGGATGGAGATGGAAAAGCAGCGTGGTATCTCTATTACCACCTCCGTGATGCAGTTCCCGTATAAAACCAGCCTGGTCAATCTGCTGGATACTCCGGGGCACGAAGACTTCTCCGAAGATACCTACCGCACTCTGACGGCGGTGGACTGCTGCCTGATGGTTATCGATGCGGCAAAAGGGGTTGAAGATCGGACCCGTAAGCTGATGGAAGTTACTCGTCTGCGCGATACGCCGATCCTGACTTTTATGAACAAACTTGACCGTGACATCCGCGATCCGATGGAACTGCTGGATGAAGTGGAAAACGAGCTGAAGATCGCCTGCGCGCCGATTACCTGGCCGATTGGCTGCGGTAAGTTGTTCAAGGGCGTTTATCACCTTTATAAAGATGAAACCTACCTGTACCAAACAGGGCAGGGCCACACCATCCAGGAAGTGCGCATCGTTAAAGGTCTGAACAACCCGGATCTGGATAACGCCGTGGGTGAAGACCTGGCACAACAGCTGCGCGATGAGCTTGAGCTGGTGCAGGGCGCATCGAACGAGTTCGATAAAGAGCTGTTCCTGAGTGGCGAAATCACACCGGTCTTTTTTGGTACCGCGCTAGGTAACTTTGGTGTTGATCATATGCTGGATGGTCTGGTGGAATGGGCGCCTGCGCCGATGCCGCGGAAAACAGACACCCGTGAAGTGAAAGCAGACGATGATAAATTCACCGGCTTTGTCTTTAAAATTCAGGCCAACATGGACCCGAAACACCGCGACCGCGTGGCGTTTATGCGCGTGGTTTCTGGTCGTTATGAAAAGGGCATGAAGTTGCGCCAGGTGCGCACCGGCAAAGATGTGGTTATCTCTGACGCGCTGACCTTTATGGCTGGCGACCGCTCTCATGTAGAAGAAGCCTATCCGGGTGACATTATTGGTCTGCATAACCACGGTACGATCCAGATTGGTGACACCTTCACTCAGGGCGAGATGATGAAGTTCACCGGTATTCCGAACTTCGCACCGGAGCTGTTCCGCCGAATCCGTCTGCGTGACCCGCTGAAGCAAAAACAGCTCCTCAAAGGTCTGGTTCAGCTTTCAGAAGAGGGCGCAGTTCAGGTGTTCCGCCCCATCGCTAACAACGATCTGATTGTCGGCGCGGTGGGTGTGCTGCAGTTTGACGTGGTGGTTTCCCGTCTGAAGAGCGAATACAACGTGGAAGCAGTGTATGAGTCTGTGAACGTGGCGACAGCACGCTGGGTTGAAAGTACTGACGTGAAGAAATTCGAGGAATTCAAACGTAAGAACGAAATGCAGCTGGCGCTCGATGGCGGTGATAACCTGACCTACATCGCCCCAACGATGGTAAACCTGAATCTGACGCAGGAACGCTATCCGGAAGTCACTTTCCACAAAACTCGCGAGCATTAATCCTTCTGCAGAGCACGGTTTACGCCGTGCTCTGTCACTTCTCCTGTCTAATTAGCCCCTTGCGGATTGTTCTTAAAACCCGTCATTTCGCCTCCATTTGTTCGTTTTTCACCCACTCGGCCATGATTTTTGTCGATTGTGATCTATATTTAACAAAGTGATGACAAATCGGGTGGGTAAAAGTCCTGTTCAATGCGTGAAGTAGAGTCTTTTATCCACTCGTTTCTTCACAAAGGAATATTAACAACTGCTTTAGCGCGATGTGCGACGGGATTGTAAACGCGCCATTAGTTGCTGAATTGGGTGGTTTTCACCACAGCAGTAGAGCGGCACGCGTTGCTGCTTGTGGCCCAAATAGTGGGCAAACCAACAGGAAGAACATCGATGACTATGAAAAAACTGACTATTTCCAAAACTCTGCTGGCCGTAATGCTGGGCTCTGTTCTGGCAAGTGGTTCCGCATTCGCTGCGGAGACTACCACCGACAAAGCGCAAAATGCTGCTTCCAGTGCAGGGGAATCAATTGATAGCTCAATGAATAAAGTCGGTGGTTTCATGGATGACAGCACCATCACCGCGAAAGTCAAAGCGGCGCTGGTGGATCATGAAGACATTAAAAGCACTGATATCTCCGTGAAAACGGACAAAAAAGTGGTCACGCTGAGCGGCTTTGTTGAAAGCCAGGCGCAGGCAGAAAAAGCCGTCTCCGTCGCGAAAGGCATTGAAGGCGTGGCTTCTGTGAGCGATAAGCTGCACGTGCGTGACGGCAAAAACAAGACCATGAAAGGTTATGCGGGTGATACCGCAACAACCAGTGAAATCAAAGCAAAACTGCTGGCCGACGATGTTGTCCCTTCCCGTAAGGTGAAGGTTGAAACCACCGATGGCGTGGTGCAGTTGTCCGGTACCGTAGATTCACAAGCACAAAGTGAACGCGCTGAAAGTATCGCCAAAGCAATCGACGGCGTTAAAAGCGTGAAGAACGATCTCAAAGTGAAGTAACTAATCCTGAAAACGTCACTACCCGGTGCAAACCGGGTATGACAAGCACGTACCAGGAAAAACATCGCCGGTGGGCATCCTGAGCGCTCACCTTAAGCGGTTGAAATTAACTATGGTAAAGGAGAGTTTTATGTTTCGTTGGGGCATTATATTTCTGGTTATCGCGTTAATTGCCGCCGCACTGGGCTTTGGTGGTCTTGCGGGTACGGCAGCAGGAGCCGCGAAAATTGTCTTTATCGTCGGTATTATCCTGTTCCTCGTCAGCCTGTTTATGGGTCGTCGGCGTCCATAGCGTATTACACGCTTAAATTTCGGTTACATTAAAGCCAGTCCTTGTGACTGGCTTTGCTGTTTCGGCTGCGGGAAAAGTGCGCTACTTTGAGATATTCAGCGCATCAATAAGGAAAGCAGAGTGGGCCAGCATATTCCCGTTACGCTCGGCAACATCGCGCCGCTGGCGTTAAAACCCTTTCGTCCGGGTCGGCTTGCACTCGTATGCGAGGGCGGTGGACAGCGCGGCATTTTTACCGCCGGGGTTCTGGACGAATTTATGCGTGCGGAATTTAATCCTTTCGATCTCTATTTCGGCAGCTCTGCCGGTGCGCAAAACCTTTCCGCTTATGTCTGCAATCAACCAGGCTACGCACGTAAAGTGATAATGCGCTACACCACGTCGCGGGAATTTTTCAATCCGGTGCGTTTTGTGCGCGGTGGCAACCTTATCGATCTCGACTGGCTGGTAGAATCAACCTCAAGTCAGATGCCGCTGGCAATGGACTACGCCGCGCGGGCTTTCGACGCGGGTAAAGCGTTTTATATGTGCGCCTGTCGGCAGGATGATTACTCCGCAGCCTATTTTTCTCCTACTCACCAGACATGGCTCGATTTGATTCGTGCTTCCAGCGCAATCCCCGGTTTTTATCGTCCGGGCGTGATGCTTGATGGCATTAATTATCTCGACGGCGGTGTCAGTGATGCCATTCCGGTGCAGGAGGCGGCAAAACGCGGTGCGAACACGATTGTGGTGATCCGTACCGTACCGTCACAAATGTACTACACGCCCCAGTGGTTCAAACGAATGGAACGCTGGCTGGGAGAGAGCAGCCTTCAATCCTTAATCAATCTGGTACAGCACCATGAGAAAAGTTACCTGGCGATCCAACGCTTTATCGAAGCACCGCCGGGTAAACTGCGTATTTTTGAAATTTATCCACCTAAGTTGCTGAACAGTATGGCGCTGGGCAGCCGTTTACCGGCGCTACGCGAGGATTATAAAATCGGGCGTTTGTGCGGGCGCTACTTCCTGGCGACGGTGGGCAAATTACTGGCGGAAACCCCGCCGCTGGTGCGCCATTCGCCGATTATCGCGCCTGCGACGCGTGTTGTTCCTCCGGCTGCGGTGGCCAACGACGCGCTGGATACGCCGCTGGTCAGCGTCGTGCAGGCCAACGATTTACCCATCAATAAAGAGGATACGGCGTGAGTTTCCGCTTTACCGATACCCACTGTCATTTCGATTTCCCGCCATTTGCCGGCGATGAAGCAGCGAGTATCGCCCGTGCGGGTGACGCCGGCGTGGAGCGCATTATTGTTCCGGCGATCGCTGCCCGTTATTTTGATCGCGTTTGCCACTTAGCACGCCAGCATACCGCGCTGTACGCCGCGCTCGGGCTACACCCGATAGTGATTGAAGAACACAGTGAGGAAAGCCTGCAACAGCTTGAGCAGATGCTTGCGGCGAAACCCGAGAAAGTGGTGGCGATAGGGGAAATTGGCCTTGATCTTTATCGCGACGAGCCGCAGTTTGAGCGCCAACAGCAGGTGTTAGACGCACAACTAAAATTGGCAAAACGCTTTGATCTGCCGGTGATCCTCCATTCACGCCGCACGCATGACAAACTGGCGATGCATTTAAAAAAACATGATTTACCTCGCCGTGGTGTGGTGCATGGTTTCGCCGGTAGCCTGCAACAAGCGCAGCGCTTTGTTGAGCTGGGTTATTGCATCGGCGTGGGCGGCACCATTACCTACCCGCGCGCCAGTAAAACCCGTGACGTAATGGCGCAGTTACCGCTTTCTGCATTGCTGCTGGAAACGGATGCGCCGGACATGCCACTCAATGGTTTTCAGGGCCAGCCCAATCGGCCTGAGCGGGCTGCGCAAGTGTTCGACATATTATGCGAGTTACGCTGCGAAACGCCGGATGTCATTGCACACGCGCTGCTGGAAAATACGCAGCGGCTCTTTGCGCTACAGATATAGCGCCGGGCGCAGCACAGTTTTCACGCCCCGATCCTGTAGTGCCTGCGCCAGCGGTTCCACATCTTCTGGCGTGGCGCTGCGCCATGTCTGCGCCTCTCCATACACGCCATGGGCATGAAAAGCGTTTAGGCGCACTGGCACCTCGCCGAGTTGATAAATAAAAGCGGTCAGCGCATCGATATGCACCAGATAATCGCTCTGTTCCGGGATCACCAGCAGGCGCAGTTCCGCTAATTTCTTCTCTGCTGCCAGTAGCCGCAGACTGGCTTTCACCTGCTCATTATCCCGTCCGGTGAGAAAACGGTGCCGCGTATTGTCCCAGGCTTTGAGATCGATCATTGCGCCGTCGCAGACCGGCAACAGCTTACGCCAGCCGGTTTCACTGAGCAGGCCGTTACTGTCCACCAGACAATTCAAATGGCGCAGTTGCGCGTCATGGCGCAATGCACAGAACAGCGCATGCAGAAACGGTAGTTGTAGCGTTGCTTCGCCGCCGCTGACAGTGATGCCTTCAATAAATAGCGCCACTTTGCGGATCTGCGCCACAACCTGTTCAACCGTCATACTCTGCGCCATCGGCGTGGCGTGCTGCGGGCACATGCGCAGGCAAGTGTCGCACTGTTCGCAACGCGTTGCGTTCCATTGCACTTGCCCTCCATTGAAGGAGAGCGCGTGTTGTGGGCAACCCGCTACACAGTCGCCGCAGTGGTTGCAGCGCCCGATAGTCCACGGGTTATGGCAATTTTTACAGCGCATATTGCAGCCCTGTAAAAACAGGGCCAGTCGGCTGCCTGGCCCGTCCACGCAAGAGAACGGGAGGATTTTACTGACGAAAGCGCATCTGCTGTTCATGGCTGACCACGCGGGGTTGTCGTTCCAGAATATGCGTGTTACGCACCGCCTCTTCACCCAGCCAGGTGGTATTGATGCGTGAGCCTTCGGTGCGGAATTTCTTGAGATCTGACAGGCGCACCATATAACCGGTGACGCGAACCAGATCGTTACCGGCTACGTTAGCGGTGAACTCGCGCATGCCGGCTTTAAACGCGCCAAGGCAGAGCTGGGCAACCGCTTGTGGGTTGCGTTTCACCGTTTCCTCGAGGGTCAAAATATCGCTGATCCCGGCTTGATACCACGCGTGATGCGGTGCGACGGTGAGCAGATGGGTAATCGGATCCGGTTCATCGCCATAAGGTATCCGCGCGCCTGGCGTGGTATCGGTGTCGGAGCTGATGCCCGATTGCGCATGGAGCATGGCGCGCTGTCGCCAGCCGTGTTTTACCGGCGTGTTTGCCACAAAGCTCGCCAGT
The DNA here is from genome assembly GCF_016620385.1 of Kosakonia sp. LAM2021. Classification (NCBI taxonomy): domain Bacteria; kingdom Pseudomonadati; phylum Pseudomonadota; class Gammaproteobacteria; order Enterobacterales; family Enterobacteriaceae; genus Kosakonia; species Kosakonia sp. LAM2021. The sequence goes on along the minus strand of NZ_JAENHT010000008.1, from coordinate 221,200 downwards.
TGTTCACTGATGCGGTAACCGAGCGCGTTGGCCTGCTCATCATTGCCGTAGCGCCCGGCAATACCGGCTTTTTCGCACAGCGTATTGACCGCTTCTGCCAGCCCATACATACCAAACATGGGCACAAAACGGTCAGCAGAAATCAGCCCTTCCTGCACCCGGAAGCTATGCTCAAAGAAACCGGATTGTTGATACAGAAAATCGCAGCGGGCATCGATAATTGCTATTTGCTGCTGGCAATAGTGCGGTAACTGATGGGTGAAAAAGTCCTCCAGCGACGCGCTGCGTTCAGCGATCACTTTCAGATTGAGGCGTACCAGCGTACTGCCGCCACCGCCCAGCGGCAGAGAGTTATAGCAACTCACAATGCCGTAGCCGCCTTTTGTGAAAATATTATCATGCACCGGACCGTTGGCGATGTGTGGTTTGCTGCACTCGCAAATATTACGCGCCACCTCCAGTAGCAGGTCGTCTGGCGTAATATCCGGGTCATAGATAAAGGTTAAGTTTGGCGCGACCTGCTTGAGTTCTGCATCCGCACGCAAAATGGCACGCGTGATGGGGGTATCGAATGGGCCAATATTGGCATGCATAAAGGCGTCTGGCAGCGTTCTGTCGAGGTAGCGCCAGAAACGTTTTATGCGGATATCGATCTCCTGTTGTGTTAGAATTCTAACATATGGTTGTAGCAGGGCATCAAGCTGGCCGAGATAGACAGGCATTGATGTCACTGATGGAACATGGTGGTAGAGGATCGTCAGCAACGAGAGAGCATCATCAAGATCTTTTGCCCCTTCCAGCTCCAGCCAGGCGGAACCGTTAGCAAGAAACTTGGCGTAATCCGGCAGTACATAACGCGGTTTGTAGGGGGCGTGCCCCTCAAACATATCGCAAATGGCACCCTCATCAAGTGCTGCGCGTGCCGCTTGTGGCAACGCCGGATAGGGCAGGGCGTTTTCCGCTTCCAGCGCCAGGAAGTGGCGCTTTTGTTCCGGTGTGAGCGTTGGGCTGGTAACAATTTGCTGGCAGTGTGACAGCAATGAAGGATCAACAGACGGGGACATCATCGTTCCTCTTCTTTCCTTAAGTGATGGCGTTGAGTGTACGGAGCCTGTTGTTTGTCACTTTTGATCCCGTCCCCTGTCAGCGCAATCATTACTGATGTGAATTTAAAAGTTTGATCAATGTCCCATTATGGTTTTGCAAACGTGCATTTGGTTTTCATTAACTGTGATGGGTGTCGAAGTGTGAATATGGGTTGATGTTAAAATACTAACAAACCCGAACAGAAAACCGGCATTACGCCGTCGGAGAGAATATGAGTGATTTAACGGCAAGCAGCCTGCGTGCGTTGAAACTGATGGACCTGACCACCCTGAATGATGATGACACCAACGAGAAAGTCATCGCCCTGTGTCATCAGGCAAAAACCCCGGTGGGCAACACCGCCGCCATCTGTATCTACCCGCGTTTTATCCCGATTGCGCGCAAAACCCTGAACGCGCAAGGTACGCCGGATGTGCGTATCGCAACAGTGACCAACTTCCCGCATGGTAACGACGATATCGACATCGCGCTGGCCGAAACGCGCGCTGCCATTGCTTACGGCGCGGATGAAGTTGATGTGGTGTTCCCGTACCGCGCGCTGATCGCCGGTAACGAGCAGGTGGGTTTTGAACTGGTGAAAGCCTGTAAAGAGGCTTGCGCGGCGGCGAACGTGCTGCTGAAAGTGATCATCGAAACCGGTGAGCTGAAAACAGAAGCGCTGATCCGTAAAGCGTCTGAAATCGCCATCAAAGCCGGTGCAGATTTCATTAAAACGTCGACCGGTAAAGTGCCGGTAAACGCGACCCCGGAAAGCGCGCGCATCATGCTGGAAGTGATTCGCGATATGGGTGTTGAGAAAACCGTTGGTTTTAAACCGGCAGGTGGCGTACGTAGCGCGGAAGATGCGCAGCAGTATCTCGCTATTGCCGACGACCTGTTTGGTGCCGATTGGGCCGATGCCCGTCACTACCGTTTTGGCGCCTCCAGCCTGCTGGCAAGCCTGCTGAAAGCGTTGGGTCACGGCGACGGTAAGAGCGCAAGCAGCTATTAATTTGTCATTGCCGGGTAGCGTATTGTTACCCGGCCTCAATGGATTTTCCGGCTTTATTCCTCAGGGGGTTACCTTGTTTCTCGCTCAAGAAATTATTCGAAAAAAACGCGATGGTCTCGCGCTGAGTGATGAAGAAATCCGTTTCTTTATCAACGGAATACGCGATAACACCGTCTCTGAAGGGCAGATTGCTGCTCTGGCAATGACCATTTTCTTCCACGATATGACGATGCCGGAGCGCGTTTCGCTAACTATGGCGATGCGGGATTCAGGCACCGTTCTGGACTGGAAACCGCTCGATCTTAACGGCCCGGTGGTGGATAAACACTCAACCGGCGGCGTGGGCGATGTTACCTCATTGATGCTCGGCCCGATGGTGGCGGCCTGCGGCGGCTACATTCCGATGATTTCCGGGCGCGGCCTTGGTCATACTGGCGGCACGCTCGACAAACTGGAAGCGATCCCGGGGTTTGATATCTTCCCGGAAGATAACCGTTTTCGCGAGATTATTAAGGATGTCGGTGTGGCGATTATCGGCCAGACCAATTCGCTGGCGCCGGCAGATAAACGTTTCTATGCCACCCGCGATATCACCGCGACAGTGGACTCTATTCCGTTAATCACCGCTTCTATCCTCGCCAAAAAACTGGCGGAAGGCCTCGATGCGCTGGTGATGGACGTCAAAGTGGGTAGCGGCGCATTTATGCCGACTTACGCCCTCTCTGAACAACTGGCGGAAGCGATTGTTGGTGTTGCCAACGGCGCTGGCGTGCGGACTACCGCGCTGCTGACCGATATGAATCAGGTGCTGGCTTCCAGTGCGGGCAACGCGGTGGAAGTGCGTGAAGCGGTGCAGTTCCTGACCGGTGAATACCGCAATCCGCGCTTGTTTGAAGTCACCATGGCGCTGTGCGTGGAGATGCTGATCTCCGGCAAACTGGCGAAAGATGACGCCGACGCGCGGGCGAAGCTGCAAGCGGTGCTGGATAACGGTAAAGCGGCCGAGGTCTTTGGTCGTATGGTTGCGGCGCAAAAAGGGCCGCGCGATTTCGTAGAAAACTACGCGAAATACCTGCCTACCGCGACGCTCAGCAAAGCGGTATATGCCGACGATGAAGGGTTTATCACGGCGATGGATACGCGCGCGCTGGGCATGGCGGTGGTGTCGATGGGCGGCGGTCGTCGCCAGGCGTCGGACACTATTGATTACAGTGTGGGCTTTACCGAGATGGTGCGTCTGGGCGAACGCGTTGATGGTCAGCGTCCGCTGGCGGTTATCCACGCCAAAGACGAAGCCAGCTGGCAAGAGGCTGCGCAGGCGGTGAAAGCGGCTATTTCGATGGGCGACAGCGCACCAAAAGAGACACCGACGGTCTATCGCCGCATTACTGAATAGCGGTATACTGATCTGATCGCTTTTTTACAAAGCACAAGGTACGGAGAACATATGAAACGTGCATTTATTATGGTGCTGGACTCTTTCGGCATCGGCGCGACCGAAGACGCGGAGCGCTTTGGCGACGTGGGTTCCGATACCCTCGGTCACATCGCTGAAGTTTGCGCGAAAGGTGAAGCCGACACCGGGCGCAAAGGCCCGCTGAATTTACCCAATCTGACCCGTCTGGGTCTGGCGAAGGCGCACGAAGGCGCAACCGGTTTTATTCCTGCCGGGATGGACGCCAACGCGGAAATCACCGGTGCTTACGCATGGGCGCATGAACTCTCTTCCGGGAAAGATACGCCGTCAGGCCACTGGGAAATCGCCGGGGTGCCGGTGCTGTTTGACTGGGGTTACTTTAGTGACACCGAGAATAGCTTCCCGCAGGAACTGCTGGATAAGCTGGTGAAACGCGCCAACCTGCCGGGTTATCTTGGCAATTGCCACTCTTCCGGTACGGTGATCCTTGACCAGCTCGGCGAAGAGCACATGAAAACCGGTAAGCCGATTTTCTACACCTCTGCCGACTCGGTGTTCCAGATTGCCTGCCACGAAGAGACCTTTGGTCTGGACAAGCTGTATGAGCTGTGCGAAATCGCGCGTGAAGAGCTGACCGAAGGCGGCTATAACATTGGCCGCGTGATTGCGCGCCCGTTTGTTGGCGACAAAGCTGGTAACTTCCAGCGTACCGGTAACCGCCATGACCTGGCCGTCGAACCTCCGTCAGCCACCGTGCTGCAAAAACTGGTCGAAGAGAAAGATGGCCACGTGGTTTCGGTCGGTAAAATCGCCGATATCTATGCCAACTGCGGCATCACCAAAAAAGTGAAAGCCACCGGCCTGGATGCGCTGTTTGACGCCACCATCAAAGAGATGAAAGAAGCCGGTGATAAGACAATCGTCTTTACCAACTTCGTCGATTTTGACTCATCATGGGGTCATCGTCGCGATGTGGCCGGTTATGCAGGTGGTCTGGAGCTGTTCGATCGCCGTTTGCCAGAGTTGATGGAATTGGTTGGCGAAGACGACATCCTGATCCTTACCGCCGATCACGGCTGCGATCCGACCTGGAAAGGCACTGACCACACCCGCGAGCACATTCCGGTGCTGGTCTACGGCCCGAAAGTGAAACCGGGCTCGCTGGGTCACCGTGACACCTTTGCGGATATTGGTCAGACTATTGCCAGGTACTTCGGCGTTTCTGATATGGAATATGGCAAGGCCATGTTCTGATGATTTTGGGCGGGAGCTTCCCGCCCTTTCTGTTTCAACGACAACGACATAAAGGAATTGACGATGGCTACCCCACATATTAATGCAGAAATGGGCGATTTCGCTGACGTAGTGTTGATGCCGGGCGACCCGCTGCGTGCAAAACATATTGCGGAAACTTTCCTCGAAGACTACCGCGAAGTAAACAATGTGCGCGGCATGCTGGGTTACACCGGCACTTATAAAGGCCGCAAAATTTCTGTTATGGGCCACGGCATGGGTATCCCGTCCTGCTCCATCTACACCAAAGAGTTGATCACTGATTTCGGCGTGAAAAAAATCATCCGTGTCGGTTCCTGCGGCGCGGTACGTATGGACGTGCAACTGCGTGATATCGTTATTGGCATGGGTGCCTGCACCGATTCCAAAGTGAACCGTATGCGTTTCAAAGACCACGATTTCGCGGCGATTGCGGATTTCGACATGGTGCGTAACGCGGTTGATGCGGCAAAAGCGCTGGGCGTAGACGCGCGCGTGGGCAACCTGTTCTCCGCCGATCTGTTCTACTCCCCGGACGGTGAAATGTTCGACGTGATGGAAAAATACGGTATCCTGGGCGTGGAAATGGAAGCGGCGGGCATTTACGGCGTAGCGGCGGAGTTCGGTGCGAAAGCGCTGACCATCTGCACCGTTTCCGACCATATTCGTACGCACGAGCAGACCACTTCCGCTGAGCGTCAGACCACGTTCAACGACATGATCAAAATTGCGCTGGAATCTGTCCTGCTGGGCGATAAAGCGTAAGTATCTTTTCTAAGGGCAGGTTCTCTGCCCTTTATTTTCAATCAACTTGATCAACTCAATCAGATAGCTGCATTGATCACTTTGATCTATTCACCGCACCGCGCTGGCAATCCATGCGGAAAGTTCGCGAAGCTCTTGTTCCTGTTCCGGAAAATCGACTAATAGCGCATCACACTCTTGTGCCAGCATATCTGCACGGTAGAGGCAGCCCTGCAAACGTGCGGCCAGCGCTTCTAACGGCGCGGGGTTCAGACTGTCGGTAAACACCTGCGTGCGGGTGATGTGGCCTTTTTCCACGTCAAAATGTAGCTCCACGCCGCCCCAGGTAAAGCGCTCATCAAGGAGATGACTGAATGCCGGTGCCTGGCCGAAGTTCCACTCCCAGCTACTCTGGCGGGCAAAGGTTTCGGCGAAATTGGGTAAGTCCGGGGTTTTATCTGGCGAGATAACTTCCGCCGTGACCCGCTCGCCATAGTGAGCGAAGAAGGCTTCGGTGATCGCTTCACAGATTTGCTGATGGGTAATGCCCGGCAGCAAATCCACAAGGTTCGCCACGCGCCCGCGCACCGACGTAATGCCTTTGGCTTGCAGCTTTTTCTTGTCCGGATTGAGGTAATTGGCCAGACGGCTGAGGTCGGCATTCAGCAACAACGTGCCGTGGTGGAAGCCGCGATCTTTGGTTTCCCGGTAGGCGGAACCAGACACTTTGCGATCGCCTTCCGCCGTTTTCACCACCAGGTCGTTGCGCCCGGAGGCTTCTGCGGTAACGCCTAGTGAATTCAGGGCATTAAGTACAATCGCCGTGGAGATGGTTTTGTCGTACTCCGGCTTTCCCGCCATAAAGGTGAAACAAGTATTGCCGAGGTCGTGAAACACCGCGCCGCCGCCGCTACTGCGCCTTGCCAGCCGCACGTTATCTTCTTCCATGCGGCGGGTATTGCACTCTTTCCACGGGTTTTGCGCCCGCCCAATGACCACCGTATCCGCGTTGCGCCATAAGAACAGTACGCGTTGCGTGGCGGGCATCTGGCGGAAAATGCACTCTTCCACCGCCAGGTTGAACCAGGGATCGTACGAGTCAGAGATAAGCAGACGAAGCGTCGACATAGCAGATTTCCTTTCTGTAACCTGTAATTTTTACCGGTAGCGGTCAGAGCTACTCTTTCTTTTGCTGCTCTTCTTCTTCCGGTACGGATTTGTTGGCCGTCAGCAAAAACGGCGACTGCTGCCAGCGCGTGCGTTTGCCCTGCAACAGGGTGCGCGTCAGCACGACGCCAATGGCCAGCGATAGCAGCAACATCAGGCGCAGAATATTGGTGGTGTTATCCACCTGCCTGGCTTCTGTCGCCAGCGTGTGCGTATCCAGCGTAAGGCGCAGGTAGCCCAGCGGGCCGCTCTTTCCCTGAATTGGCTCAACAATTTGCTGGTTGAAATAGCCGCCTGCTTTTTTGCCGTCCAGCGCCAGCCGGTCGCGCACATCAATACTTTCACCGGAGCGCGCAATCAAATCGCCTTGCGCATCGTACACCCCGGCATCCAGGATGCGGCTCTCTTCGGTAAGCTGGCGCAGCACGACGTTGATCCGTTTTTCGTCCGGGGTTTCGGTGCGCATCAGCGGCGTGAGATTCAGCGTCACCTGGCGTGCCAGCGTTCTCGCCAGCTCTTCAAACTGCGGATTGCGCTGGCGCTGATGGTTTTGGCTGAACCAGGACGCGCCCTGCATCAGCGCGACCAGCAGTGCCAGACAGATGAGGACGATTACGGCGCGATGCAGCCGAAATTTAAGTTTTGCGCGAGCCATATTCCACCTGTTGAAAATTTGAGGCTTAATGTTGCCAGAAGCGCTGGTTACAAGGTAGCCTCATGCGTTATTTTCCCCTCCGATGCTTTCTGGCGCGAACGTTTTTACAGGAGCTTTAATGCCTAACAGTTTGACCTGGTGCGATCTGCCCGATGATGTTTCTCAGTGGCCGGGATTGCCGCTCTCTTTAAGTGGTGATGAGGTAATGCCTCTGGACTATCACGCTGGTCGCAGTGGCTGGCTGCTGTATGCGCGTAATCTGGATAAGCAACGTCTGACGACCTATCAGCGCAAATTGGGTGCGGCAATGGTGATTGTTGCCGCGTGGAGCGTTGACGATTATCAGGTTCTTCGCCTGGCGGGCTCGTTGACGCCGCGCGCGACGCGCCTGGCGCACGACGAAGGTATGGACGTCGCCCCGCTGGGGAAAATTCCGCATCTGCGCTCGCCAGGCCTGCTGGTGATGGATATGGACTCCACCGCCATTCAAATCGAATGTATTGATGAGATCGCTAAACTTGCCGGCACCGGCGAAATGGTGGCGGAAGTGACCGAACGGGCGATGCGCGGCGAACTCGATTTTGCCGCCAGCCTGCGCAGCCGCGTGGCGACGCTGAAAGGCGCTGACGCCAATATTCTGCTGCAAGTGCGGGAAAAACTGCCGCTAATGCCGGGGCTGGTGCAACTGGTGTTGAAGCTGGAAACATTAGGCTGGAAAGTGGCTATCGCCTCGGGCGGCTTTACTTTCTTTGCCGATTACTTGCGCGATAAGCTGCATTTGACGGCGGCAGTCGCCAACGAACTTGAGATCATGGACGGTAAATTCACCGGCCATGTATTGGGCGATATCGTGGATGCGCAATTCAAAGCCAACACGCTGAAGCAGCTGGCTGAAAAATATGAAATTATTCCAGAGCAAACGGTAGCGATTGGCGACGGCGCGAACGATTTACCGATGATCAAAGCCGCCGGGCTCGGCATCGCGTTTCATGCCAAACCCAAAGTGAATGAGAAGGCGGAAGTCACCATTCGCCACGCCGATCTGATGGGCGTATTTTGTATTCTTTCCGGCAGTATTAATAAGAAGTAGAGGTTATTGTGGCGAAAGCTCCTAAACGCGCGTTTGTCTGTAATGAATGCGGTGCGGATTATCCGCGCTGGCAGGGGCAGTGCAGTGCCTGTCACGCATGGAACACCATTACGGAAGTGCGCGTTGCCGCTTCGCCCTCCGTGGCGCGTAATGAGCGTCTTTCCGGTTATGCGGGTAGCGCTGGCGTATCAAAAGTGCAGAAGCTGGCGGATATCAGTCTCGAAGAGCTGCCGCGTTTTTCCACCGGTTTTAAAGAGTTTGATCGCGTGCTCGGCGGCGGTGTCGTGCCCGGTAGCGCGATTCTGATTGGCGGCAACCCCGGTGCGGGGAAATCCACGTTGTTGTTGCAGACGTTGTGTAAGCTCGCCGAGCAGATGAAAACGTTGTATGTCACCGGCGAAGAGTCATTGCAGCAGGTGGCGATGCGCGCGCATCGTCTCGGGCTGCCGACTGGCAACCTCAATATGCTGTCGGAAACCAGCATCGAGCAAATCTGTATGATCGCCGAAGAGGAGCAGCCGAAGCTGATGGTGATCGACTCGATTCAGGTGATGCACATGGCTGATATTCAGTCGTCACCCGGCAGCGTGGCGCAGGTGCGTGAAACGGCGGCTTATCTGACACGTTTTGCGAAAACGCGCGGCGTGGCGATTGTGATGGTCGGCCACGTCACCAAAGACGGCTCGCTGGCCGGACCGAAGGTGCTCGAACACTGTATTGACTGCTCGGTGTTGCTTGATGGCGATGCGGATTCGCGTTTTCGCACCTTGCGCAGCCATAAAAACCGTTTCGGAGCGGTCAACGAACTCGGCGTGTTCGCCATGACCGAGCAGGGGCTGCGTGAAGTCAGCAATCCGTCGGCGATTTTCTTAAGCCGCGGCGATGAAGTGACCTCCGGCAGTTCGGTGATGGTGGTATGGGAAGGGACGCGTCCGTTGTTAGTCGAAATTCAGGCGCTGGTCGATCACTCAATGATGTCTAACCCGCGCCGTGTGGCGGTGGGGCTGGAGCAAAACCGTCTGGCAATTTTACTGGCTGTGCTGCATCGCCACGGCGGCTTGCAGATGGCGGATCAGGACGTGTTCGTCAACGTGGTTGGCGGGGTCAAAGTGACCGAAACCAGCGCCGATTTGGCGCTATTGCTGGCAATGGTCTCCAGCCTGCGCGACCGGCCGTTACCGCAGGATTTAGTGGTGTTTGGCGAAGTCGGGCTGGCGGGGGAAATTCGCCCGGTGCCCAGTGGCCAGGAGCGCATTTCAGAGGCCGCGAAGCATGGTTTCCGCCGCGCTATCGTCCCGGCAGCGAATGTGCCGAAAAAAGTGCCAGAAGGGATGCAAATCTTTGGCGTGAAGAAGCTCGCGGATGCGCTAAACGTCTTTGACGACTTATAATTGGCTAATGTTTTTTTGCAGGAGGCAACAATGTCGTCATTCGACTACTTAAAAACCGCGATTCGCCAGAAAGGTTGCACGTTACAGCAGGTAGCCGATGCCAGCGGTATGACCAAAGGCTATTTGAGCCAGCTGCTGAATGCCAAAATCAAGAGCCCCAGTGCGCAAAAACTGGAGGCGCTGCACCGCTTTCTCGATCTTGAGTTTCCCCGTCGGCAGAAAAGCATTGGCGTGGTTTTCGGCAAGTTTTACCCGCTGCACACCGGCCATATCTACTTGATCCAGCGCGCCTGTAGCCAGGTGGATGAGCTGCATATCATCCTTGGTTATGACGAAACGCGCGATCGTGAGCTGTTCGAAGACAGCGCGATGTCCCAACAGCCGACGGTGAGTGACCGTTTGCGTTGGCTGCTGCAGACTTTTAAGTACCAAAAAAATATTCGTATTCATGCCTTTAACGAAGAGGGCATGGAACCGTATCCGCACGGTTGGGATGTCTGGAGTAAAGGCATCAAAGCGTTTATGACCGAAAAAGGCATCACGCCAAACTGGATTTACACCTCCGAAGAGGCCGATGCGCCGCAGTATCGGCAACATCTGGGAATTGAAGCGGTGCTGGTCGATCCAAAGCGCACCTTTATGAATATCAGCGGTTCGCAAATCCGCGAGAACCCGTTCCGTTACTGGGATTATATTCCGACGGAGGTGAAGCCCTTTTTTGTGCGCACGGTGGCGATTCTGGGGGGAGAATCCAGTGGTAAGTCGACGCTGGTTAATAAACTTGCCAATATTTTCAATACTACCAGCGCATGGGAATATGGCCGCGATTACGTCTTTTCGCATCTTGGCGGTGACGAAATCGCGCTGCAATATTCTGATTATGACAAAATTGCCCTCGGACATGCGCAGTACATCGATTTTGCCGTGAAATACGCCAATAAAGTGGCGTTTATCGATACGGATTTTGTTACCACGCAGGCGTTCTGCAAAAAATATGAAGGACGCGAGCATCCTTTCGTTCAGGCGTTGATTGATGAATATCGTTTTGATCTGGTGATCCTGCTGGAAAATAACACGCCTTGGGTGAATGATGGACTGAGAAGTCTTGGCAGTTCTGTCGATCGTAAGGAATTTCAGGATTTGCTGGTATCAATGCTGCGGGAAAATAATATCGACTACGTGCGCGTTGAAGCCGCAGATTATGACTCGCGATTTTTACAGTGCGTCGAACTGGTTAAACAGTTAATGGGGCCGTAGGCCTGAATAACAGGCCGGTCTGGTATCTTCCACGGCCTGTATTTCGGTTAATTTGCCGGTTGATTACGAAAATTTTCCCAGCGGTTATGGACCTGCGTCAGCGCGGCGATTGACGGCTGATTCACCTTTCTCAACATATTATATTTGTGTGTACTAACCGTTTTGATATCCAACCCGCTGTGAATTAACATACTTTTCTTCTGGCCTGAACTAATGATATGGCTAAGCAGCATTCTCTCTTTTCGTGTTAGCGTGATTTGAATTTCCTGGCCTTGCTTATTTCGCCACGATTTATATTTTAACGTGCTAAATATTTCTGCTAATTTCGTGTCTTTCTTGATTTTTAAAAATGAATGTAATAAATAACATTCAAATGCATTGTCATTTTTTATTATTCTGTTTAGCGTCGATAATGTTGTGATAATAATAAAGTTATTATCAAAATCTAAAATAACGTCGTTATTATCCAGTATTATTTCTTTTTGCTTAATAAATGTCTGTAATCCGTTTTTAAGAAAAACATCTTCCGTAATGATATGCATTAATTATAACCATACGTTCATTTATTAACTGAGGTAATGAGTATCATGTTAGCGTCTGGTCTTTGCGTTAAGCAATCCAGGGACAAAAAGGCGATTGCTAAAAGCATTGGTCTATGAAAATGAGATTTCTGGATGTTTATTCTGTGGTGTGAGTTTTATTCGGAATTTTAGTTTTAGATTATTTCTGCAATGAATGCATCTGTCTCTGGATCGCGGCGAAGATAGTATGAAAACAAAAAAACTTATTTATGTGCTTATTGCAGAGGAATTCACTGAGCATTTGGGCATGAAGCGAATGGGTTTCCCCATTCGCTTTTGTGTCGGCTTATTTGGCGATACGTTTGTACTTAATACGCTTCGGCTCCAGCGCATCTGCGCCCAGCGTGCGTTTCTTATACTCTTCGTATTCGGTGAAGTTGCCTTCGAAGAACTCCACTTTGCCTTCGTCCTGGTAATCCAGAATGTGAGTGGCGATACGGTCAAGGAACCAACGGTCGTGCGAGATAACCATCGCGCAGCCCGGGAATTCAAGCAGGGCGTTTTCCAGCGCACGCAGGGTCTCGATATCCAGGTCGTTGGTCGGTTCATCAAGCAGCAACATGTTGCCGCCAACCTGTAACAGTTTTGCCAGGTGCAGACGACCGCGCTCACCGCCGGACAATTCGCCCACGCGTTTACCCTGGTCGGTGCCCTTAAAGTTGAAGCGGCCAACGTACGCGCGGCTCGGCATTTCGGTGTTACCGATACGCATAATGTCCAGCCCACCGGAAACTTCTTCCCACACGGTTTTGCTGTTATCCATTGCGTCGCGGAACTGATCAACCGAGGCCAGTTTGACGGTTTCACCCAGCGTAATGGTGCCGCCATCTGGCTGCTCCTGGCCGGACATCATGCGGAACAGCGTGGATTTACCCGCGCCGTTCGGGCCGATAATGCCGACAATCGCGCCTTTCGGCACGGAGAACGACAGGCCATCAATCAGTTGGCGATCGCCGTAGGACTTGCTGAGGTTGCTGACTTCAACCACTTTATCGCCCAGGCGAGGTCCTGGTGGAATAAACAGTTCGTTGGTTTCGTTACGTTTCTGGTATTCAGTGCTGTTGAGTTCTTCAAAGCGTGCCAGACGGGCTTTGCCCTTAGATTGACGGCCTTTCGCGCCCTGACGCACCCACTCCAGCTCTTTCTCAATGGATTTACGACGAGCCGCTTCCTGAGAAGCTTCCTGTGCCAGGCGCTGATCTTTCTGCTCCAGCCAGGAAGAGTAGTTGCCTTCCCATGGAATACCTTCGCCACGGTCAAGTTCGAGGATCCAACCGGCGACGTTATCGAGGAAGTAACGGTCGTGGGTAATCGCCACTACGGTGCCTTCAAAGTCGTGCAGGAAGCGTTCCAGCCAGGCAACGGACTCGGCGTCCAGGTGGTTGGTCGGTTCGTCGAGCAGCAGCATATCTGGCTTTTCCAGCAGCAGACGGCACAGCGCGACGCGGCGGCGTTCACCACCGGAAAGGTTGGCAATCTTTGCATCCCAGTCCGGCAGGCGCAGCGCATCGGCGGCGCGTTCCAGTTGCACATTCAGGTTATGACCGTCATGCGCCTGGATAATCTCTTCAAATTTACCTTGCTGCGCAGCCAGTTTGTCGAAGTCAGCATCCGGTTCAGCGTATTTGGCATAGACTTCGTCCAGGCCTTTCAGGGCGCTAACCACTTCAGCAACCGCTTCTTCAACCGATTCACGAACGGTTTGTTCCGGGTTCAACTGCGGTTCCTGCGGCAGGTAACCGATCTTAATGCCAGGCTGCGGGCGGGCTTCACCTTCGATGTCTGTATCGATGCCGGCCATGATGCGCAGCAGGGTAGACTTACCGGCACCGTTAAGACCCAGTACGCCGATTTTTGCGCCCGGGAAGAAGCTTAGCGAGATATTTTTCAGAATATGACGTTTCGGCGGGACAACTTTGCCGACACGATGCATGGTATATACGAATTGAGCCACGTTGGACTTCGCCTCTTTGTAATGAGAGTGGTATTCAACAGCGGAGTGTAGCCGTTTTCGCGGCTTAATCCCAGCCAACCGCGACGGGTGTGTTAAATCACGCCAGAAAGGTAAAAAAGTGTGCGCAACGTGGCGCGTTACGAGTTGCCCGGTTAGCATTAACGCATTACGCGGCATGACGCTGCAAAAACGTGACAGATAAGAGGAAAGAGCTGTGCAGAGAGCTAAACATGCCGCCTGGCGATTCGCGGCGGCCTGCGTTTGTTTGCTGTCCCTCAGCAATGTGGCGCGAGCAGATTCACTGGATGAACAACGTAACCGTTACGCGCAGATAAAAACCGCGTGGGACAACAAACAGATGGACGTGGTGCAGCAACTGCTACCCACACTACAAACGTATCCGCTTTACCCATACCTGCAATATCGTCAGATCACCGACGATCTGATGAATCAACCCGCGATTACGGTGACCAACTTTGTGCAGGCCAACCCGACCTTGCCGGCGGCGCGCACGCTGAAATCTCGCTTTGTTAATGAGCTGGCCCGGCGGCAAGACTGGCGCGGGTTGCTGGCATTCAGCCCGGAGAAACCCGCTGCTACCGAAGCGCAATGTAACTACTACTTCGCGAAGTGGAATACCGGCCAGGCAGACGAAGCCTGGGCAGGCGCCAAAGAGCTGTGGTTAAGCGGTAAAAGCCAGCCTAACGCGTGCGATCAGCTGTTTGGCGCATGGCGCGCTTCCGGGAAACAGGATCCGCTGGCGTTTCTGGAGCGTATTCGCCTGGCGATGAAAGCGGGAAATACCAAACTGGTCACGCTGCTGGCCGGGCAGATGCCGCCTGATTATCAAACCATTTCGGCGGCTATCATCAATCTTGCCAATAATCCATTGAGCGTAATGTCCTTTGCTACCACCACCGGCGCAACGGATTTTACCCGTCAGATGGCGGCGGAAGCGTTTGAAAGCGTTGCGCGTCAGGATGTGGAAAACGCCCGCCTGATGATCCCGTCGCTGGTGCAGGCGCAGCAGTTGAATGAGGAGCAAACCCAGACGCTGCGCGATATTGTCGCATGGCGGTTGATGGGCAATGACGTCACCAGCGATCAGGCGCGCTGGCGTGATGATGCGATCATGCGCTCGCAATCAGTCTCTTTACTGGAGCGCCGGGTGCGTATGGCGATTGGCAACGGCGATCGTCGTGGGCTGAATACCTGGCTTTCGCGTTTGCCGATGGACGCAAAAGAGAAAGACGAGTGGCGCTACTGGCAGGCGGATTTGTTGCTGGAGCGTGGACGCGAGGATGAAGCCAAAGAGATCCTCCACGCCCTGATGAAGCAGCGTGGTTTTTACCCGATGGCCGCTGCGCAGCGGCTGGGTGAAGATTACTCGATGCAGATAGACAAAGCGCAGGGAAATGTCTCCGCAACGCTAACGCAGGGCGCAGAAATGGCGCGCGTTCGTGAGCTGATGTACTGGGGGCTGGATAACACAGCGCGTAGTGAGTGGGCGAATCTGGTGACCAGCCGAACCCAGCAAGAGCAGGCGCAGCTGGCGCGTTATGCTTTTAATCAACACTGGTGGGATCTTAGTGTGCAGGCCACGATTGCCGGCAAGTTGTGGGATCAACTTGAAGAGCGTTTCCCGCTGGCGTATAGCGATCTTTATGCCCGCTACACCAGTGGCAAAGGGATTTCGCAAAGCTACGCGATGGCGATATCTCGCCAGGAGAGTGCCTGGAACCCAACGGCGCGCTCCCCGGTTGGCGCGGCAGGTTTAATGCAGATTATGCCGGGTACCGCCACGCACACGGTGAAGATGTTTAACATTCCCGGCTACAGCAACTCCGGCCAACTCTTTGATCCGGAAACGAATATCAACATCGGCACCAGTTATCTGCAGTATGTTTATCAGCAGTTTGGCAATAACCGCATTTTCTCATCGGCGGCTTATAACGCCGGGCCGGGAAGGGTGCGCAGCTGGCTGAACAATAGCGGCGGCAAACTGGATGCGGTGGCGTTTATTGAGAGTATCCCGTTCTCAGAAACGCGAAGCTATGTGAAAAACGTTCTGGCTTATGATGCTTATTACCGCTATTTCCTGAACGGAGATAAGCCGGTTGTCTTTAATGATGCTGAATGGCAGCGCCGTTATTGATTTCCGTGGTTTATGCTATGATGTGTACTCGCTAAAGAGTACACATCAGTAAACCTTTAACAGGGCGGCAAATTATGGCTCAGCAATCACCCTATTCTGCGGCGATGGCCGAACAGCGCGATCAGGAGTGGCAACGCTTCGTTGATCTGGTCAGGCAATCTTACGAAAAGGATCTGCACATTCCATTACTTAATCTGATGCTTACACCAGATGAGCGCGAGTCGTTGGGCACAAGAGTGCGGATCATTGAAGAACTGCTGCGCGGCGAGATGAGTCAGCGTGAACTGAAAAGCGAGCTGGGGGCAGGTATCGCGACTATTACTCGTGGATCAAACAGCCTGAAAGCTGCGCCTGCTGATTTACGTTTATGGCTGGAACAGACGCTGCTGAATACTCAGCGATAAATCGCGTTGTGAAAGGGGCTGAGCGCCAGGATCACCGCCTGGTGGTAAACGCTTTCGCGCGTGAGTTTACCTGCGGTAAAAACGCCGATGGCTCCCTCTTTGCGACCGATCTCATCAATTCCGCTATACCGCGACATTACTGGCCCGAGCGCTTCACCAGCGCGCACTTTCTGCAAAATGATCTCCGGTAGCGGCAGCGTTGCCGAGCGGGCTTCACCTTTTTGATGATTACTTTCAATAACCACCCAACTAAACGTACTGCCTTCGTCGATCCCGGCTTCGATAGCTACCCAAAAATCCGCTTCGGGGCGCACATGGCGGGCATTGGCCACGCGATTTCGTGCGCCAGTACGCGTTTCTTCACTGCCAAACGGCTGTTCCGGTACGCCGCTATCGACGGAAACGGCGTCTATATGGCAGGATCCGTCGCCGAAGATCTCGTTAAAAGCGTGCAGAATCGCCCGAATTTTCGCGGGATTGGTGGTAGCTGAGACAACATGGTGCATAATCAATAACGGTATGTTCGGAATGAGACGCGTTCTTTTACCCCGGACAGAGACCTTCCTCAGATAATAAATTCATCGCAGTATAATGGATAAAAAAGCATGTTACAGGTATACCTTGTTCGCCACGGTGAAACGCAGTGGAACGCCGAGCGTCGTATTCAAGGCCAGTCAGACAGTCCGTTAACCGAGAAAGGGGAGAAGCAGGCGTGGCAGGTGGCTGAGCGCGCAAAAGCGCTGGGCATTACCCACGTTATTGCCAGCGACCTGGGCCGAACCCGCCGGACGGCTGAGATTATCGCTGAAGTCCTTGGTTGCGATATCACCTTTGAGCCGCGTTTGCGCGAGCTGGACATGGGCGTGCTGGAACGCCGTCATATCGATTCCCTGACTGAAGAAGAAGAGAGCTGGCGTCGCCAACTGGTGAATGGCACGGCCGATGGCCGCATTCCTGATGGCGAATCGATGCAGGAGCTAAGCGATCGTATGCATGCGGCGCTGGCAACCTGCCTGGATCTTCCCGAAGGAAGCCGACCGTTGCTGGTTAGCCACGGTATGGCGCTGGGCTGCCTGGTCAGCACAATCCTTGGGCTACCTGCTTATGCTGAACGCCGCCTGCGCCTGCGCAACTGCTCTATTTCCCGCATTGATTATCAACAGAGCCCGTGGCTGGCTTCTGGCTGGGTGGTGGAAACCGCAGGAGACGTCTCGCATCTGGACGCTCCAGCGCTGGATGAGTTGCAGCGTTAACGGCGAATAGGCACCAGATACTCGCAGCGGATGTGTGATGGCGGTTCACCGTCTTCGCGTGGCTCTTCATGCTGCGGGTAAAAATGCTCAATATCCTGACCCTTACGGCGCGTGAGGTTAAGCATCGGCATGCACGTTCCGTAAACGGTCAGGATGAAATCCTGAAAACCGTGTGGTGAACCTTCATAGGCGAAGGAGATGTAGTCGCCGCCTTCCAGCAACACCGGCTGCGCGTTGCTCAGATAGCCGTTCGCCATCTCCGGCGTTAGCGCTGTGGTGTAAAACACTTCCTGTTCGTCATCTTTTTCCAGGCTTGGGCGCGGCTCATGCAGGCCATACATTTCCGGTGGAATCTTCGGTGAATTGCTCAAAAATTCCCGCCAGAACTGAATGCGCATTTGATTACGGAAATCGGAGATCTCCTCCAGCGCGCAGGTGTAGCTCTGGGTGGTGCCAATAAGTTGCATTGGCGGCAGGGTGACAAGGTCATGTTTTGGCATGGTAAATTCGCCAAGACGCATCGGCGGGCGAATGCCAAACGCGCTCCAGTCTGGTGAACGGCGATAGAGCGCAGGAGTAACAGCAAACTGTTTTTTGAAAGCGCGGGTGAAGGTTTGTTGCGAATCAAAGCGGTATTGTAGAGCAATATCCAGAATGGGGCGGGCAGTAAGGCGCAGAGCAACCGCGGATTTTGACAGACGACGCGCACGAATATAAGCGCCGATGGCATTACCGGTCACGTCTTTGAACATCCTTTGCAGGTGCCACTTGGAATAGCCTGCTTTTGCCGCCACATTATCCAAAGCGAGCGGCTGATCCAGATGGCTTTCCAGCCAGGAAAGTAAGTCGCGAATGATCCCAGCCTGATCCATACAATATCCTCTTCCTTAAAACAGCATTAACGCCTGATATCAGGCAACGGATAATAACGGGTTTTTAGGTGTTTAGCATTCGGTGTTTTTTTTGTGCACAAATACGCATTGTGACTGATTTTCATCATAAATTTTGTAAATTAGTGATCTGCAAACAGTTTCTCATTTGAAAGCTGAATAGTTGCTCAACGTAATATTCAAAAATGGTAACAATATGAAATATACAAAGTTAATCCTTCCTGCAGTAATGTTGGCCGCGCTGGGCTCTGCACATGCAGAAGAAATTGGTTCCGTGGATACGGTGTTCAAAATGTTTGGTCCGGATCACAAAATTGTGGTCGAAGCGTTTGATGATCCTGATGTGAAAAATGTCACCTGTTACATCAGTCGGGCGAAAACCGGTGGTATCAAAGGCGGGCTAGGGCTGGCAGAAGATACGTCTGATGCGGCTATCTCTTGCCAGCAGGTTGGGCCGGTTGAGTTGAGCGATAAGATCAAAAACGGTAAGGCGCAGGGCGATGTGGTTTTCCAGAAAAGGACGTCCTTAGTCTTTAAGAAATTGCAGGTGGTGCGTTTCTATGACGCGAAGCGTAACACGCTGGCATATTTAGCTTATTCCGATAAAGTGGTCGAAGGATCGCCGAAAAACGCCTTAAGTGCGGTACCCATTATTCCATGGAGTAAATAAGCCCAATGTCTACGCCGCAACCGCTGATCTGGCTGGTAGAGGATGAAACCAGCATCGCTGAAACGTTGATTTACATGTTGCAACAGGACGGTTTTGCCGTCACCGCGTTTGAGCGAGGTTTACCGGTGCTGGATGCGGCGCAGCAGCGACTGCCTGAGTTGGCGATTTTGGACGTCGGTCTGCCGGATATCAGCGGTTTTGAACTGTGTCGTCGGCTATTGGCGCGCGCACCTGCGTTGCCGGTGCTGTTTCTTACCGCGCGTAGTGATGAAGTTGACAAGCTGCTGGGGCTTGAAATGGGGGCGGATGATTACATTGCCAAACCCTTTTCACCCCGCGAAGTATGCGCCAGAGTGCGCACTGTGCTGCGCAGGTTACAAAAAGCATCTCTTCACAATGAAATGCGGCGAATCGGCCAGTTTGAGCTGGACGAGGACGCCGCGATTATTCGCTGGTGCGGCGAAACACTGCTGTTGACCCGCTACGAATTTCTTTTGTTGAAAACCTTACTGTTGGCACCTGGACGTGTTTTTTCTCGCCAGCAATTGATGGATCAGGTCTGGAGCGATGCCCAGGAGAGTTTTGATCGCACCGTTGATACTCATATCAAGACCTTGCGTGCCAAGCTACGCGCCATCAATGCCGAACTCACTCCTATCAATACGCATCGTGGTATGGGCTACAGCCTGGGGATCCGCTGATGCGCATTGGCATGCGCCTGTTGCTGGGGTATTTCCTGATCGTGGCAGTTGCCGCGTGGTTCGTGCTGTCGATCTTTGTTCAGGAGATCAAACCCGGTGTACGACGTGCCACCGAAGGTACGCTTATTGATACTGCGACACTGCTGGCGGAGCTGGCTCGCGAAGATTTGCGTTCTGGTCATGCACAGGATGGTCGACTGGCGCAGGCGTTCTCGACGTTAAATCACCAGCCAATCAATGCGCATATCAGCGGGATCCATAAAGTGCGCAATGAATATCACGTCTACATGACCGACAGTACCGGGCGCGTAGTATTTGATTCGTCTGGAAAGGCGTTGGGTCAGGATTACTCTCGCTGGAATGATGTCTGGCTTACGCTGCGCGGAGATTACGGCGCGCGTAGCTCGCTGGCGGATGCCCGTAACCCGCAGAGTACGGTGATGTATGTTGCCGCCCCGGTGACCGATCAAGGCCGCATTATCGGCGTAATCAGCGTGGGTAAGCCAAACAGCGCGATGGATCCGGTGATTAAACGCAGCGAGCGGCGCATCTTATGGGCCGGTGGCGCGCTGCTGGGTATTGCGTTGCTCATTGGTGCGGTCATGGTCTGGTGGATAAATCGCTCGATTGGCAAGCTGGCGCGCTACGCTGATTCCGTTACCGAAAACCGCCCGGTTCCTTTACCTGATTTAGGCAGCAGCGAGCTGCGTAAACTGGCGCAGGCGCTGGAAAGTATGCGTGTGAAACTGGAAGGTAAAAATTATATCGAACAGTATGTTTACGCCCTGACGCATGAACTGAAAAGCCCGCTTGCAGCCATTCGCGGCGCGGCAGAGATCCTGCGCGAAGGACCGCCGCCAGACGTTGTGACACGTTTTACCGACAATATTCTTACGCAAAATAGCCGCATGCAGAATTTGGTGGAGAAGTTGTTACACCAGGCAAAGCTGGAAAACCGGCTGGAAATTGCGTTTACGGCAGTGGATGTCAGTATGCTTTTTCGCCAATTGCAGGAGCAGCGCAGTGTGGTGTTATCGGCGAAAGGGTTAACTCTGCATATTGACGCTGCTGATGCGCTGGCTGCAGGGGATAGAGAACTACTGGCTCAGGCGTTGGGTAATTTACTCGATAACGCCATTGATTTTACACCGCCAGGTGGTGAGGTGGAGTTACGTGCCAGCCGGGAAGCTGACGCGCTGGTGTTAACGGTCAGCGACAGCGGTTCTGGTATCCCGGATTATGCTCTGCAGCGCGTTTTTGAACGCTTTTACTCGCTACCTCGTGCCGACGGGCAAAAAAGCAGTGGGCTGGGGCTGGCGTTTGTTCAGGAAGTCGCGCGGCTGCATCATGGTGATATTCGAGTCCTGAACCGCCCGCAAGGGGGTTGCGAAGCCCGGCTGACACTTCACCCACACTTCACATAACTTCAAACCCTTCACACATAGCCTCGCTACTCTGCACGCATCACTAAGGAGAAGGCTATGTTGAAATCCCCCCTGTTCTGGAAAATGGTAACGCTGCCAGGTTGTCTTTGTGTCCTGCTTATCCCGCTGACGCTGCTGAGCGGCTTAATTGGCGAACGCGCGAATTATCGTAACGATGTGACGGATACGCTGCGCCAGAGCAGCGCTGGCAGGCAAAAATTGATCGGGCCGTTGATCGCCATCCCGGTGACCGAAACGGTGGTTTCTCTGGAAAAAGCTAACGACAACGAGGCTCCCAAAGAGGTGCGGCGTAAACAGAGTTACCTCCGTTTTTGGTTACCGGAATCGCTGATGGTCAACGGAAAACAGCAGGTCGAAACCCGAAAGATCGGCATTTATGATGGGCAAATCTGGCACAGCGACATTGAGATCAACGCGGAGTTCGACCCTAAGCGGCTGGATATCAAAGCCGATGAGAATGTCTCTCTCGGCGAGCCATTTCTTGTTTTAGCGTTGAGTGATTCGCGCGGTATTGGTCAGTTGCGTACCACCAGGTTAAATGGGGAGACACTCAGTGTTGAGCCAGGAACCGGGCTGGCAAGCGATCTGCAGGGCGTGCATATGCCATTGTCGATGGCGAACTTGCAGCAACCGCTGAAGCTATCTATGGCGTTTAGTCTGAGCGGAACCGGTGATTTTTCCGTGGTACCGCTGGGGCGAAATAGCGAGATGACACTGAATGGCGACTGGCCGCATCCGGGTTTTATGGGCGATTTTCTGCCGGAACAACGCACGGTGAGCGCCAGTGGTTTTCAGGCGCACTGGCAAAGTAGCTGGTTTGCCAACAATCTGGACAGCAAAATGCGAGCTGCCGGAGCGCTGTCTGTCAGCAAAAGTTGGGAATTACCTGCTTTTAGCGTCAACATCGCCACACCTGCCGATCAGTACCAGTTGACCGACAGAGCTGTAAAATACGCGATTTTGCTGATCGTACTGACTTATCTGGCGTTTTTCGTTTTTGAGAGTTTAACTGCGCGGCAGATGCACCCAATGCAATATTTGCTGGTGGGGCTATCGCTGGTGATGTTCTACCTGGTGTTACTGGCGCTTTCTGAACATACCGGATTCACCATTGCCTGGGGTGTTGCCAGTTTGCTCGGCGCATTACTAAACGGAGTCTATTTGCAGGGCGTATTGAAAAGCTGGCGTGCGGGTTTGTCGTTTAGTATCGCGCTGTTAGTGCTTGATGCGGTGATGTGGAGCCTGTTGAACTCGGAAGATAATGCGCTGTTGCTCGGCACCGGTGTTCTGTTTATCGCCCTGAGCGCAGTGATGGTGTTGACGCGCAAGCTCGACTGGTACGCGCTTTCTGGTTCAGCGAAGAAAATACCTCAACCAGTGAGTGACGAAGAATTACGCATCTGGAAATAAAAAAAGCGGCGCTTTGCGCCGCTTTTTCATCATTATTCTGGCTTATTCCTGCAAATCACCGCAGAAACGGTAACCTTCACCGTGAATGGTGGCGATGATTTCCGGGGTATCCGGCGTCGATTCGAAATGTTTACGAATACGACGGATAGTCACGTCGACTGTACGATCGTGTGGCTTCAATTCACGACCGGTCATTTTTTTCAGCAACTCAGCACGAGATTGGATTTTGCCCGGGTTTTCGCAGAAGTGCAGCATCGCGCGGAATTCGCTGCGCGGCAGCTTATACTGCTCACCGTTCGGGCTAATCAGTGAACGGCTATTGATATCCAGTTCCCAGCCGTTGAATTTGTAGCTTTCAACGCTGCGACGTTCTTCGCTGACCGTGCCCAGATTCATGGTGCGGGACAGCAGGTTGCGCGCGCGGATAGTCAGCTCGCGTGGGTTAAACGGTTTGGTGATATAGTCGTCAGCACCAATTTCAAGGCCCAGAATCTTATCGACTTCGTTATCACGACCCGTCAGAAACATCAGCGCGACATTCGCCTGCTCGCGTAATTCACGCGCCAGCAAAAGACCGTTTTTACCCGGCAGATTGATATCCATTATCACCAGATTGATATCATTTTCAGAAAGGATCTGATGCATTTCAGCGCCATCTGTCGCTTCAAAGACATCGTAGCCTTCTGCTTCGAAAATGCTTTTTAACGTGTTGCGTGTTACCAACTCGTCTTCAACAATAAGAATGTGCGGGGTCTGCATGTTTGCTACCTAAATTGCCAACTAAATCGAAACAGGAAGTACAAAAGTCCCTGACCAGCCTGGTGCATGTCGAAAATTAACATGACGGCGTAACATGACTAAAGTACGTAATTGCGTTCTTGATGCACTTTCCATCAACGTCAACAACATCATTAGCTTGGTCGTGGGCACTTTCCCTGTGAGCCCGACAGTGTCAAAAACGGCTGTCATCCTAACCATTTTAACAGCAACATAACAGGCTAAGACGTAAATGACACCCAATAAAACTACGCTTCGTTGACATATATCAAGTTCAATTGTAGCACGTTAACAGTTTAGAGAAATCTTGATAGCCAAATGCTAGCGTTTCTTACAATTTTTCAATAAACCAACTAGTTGCGCATATTAATTGATAAACAGGGCGAATCCAATACAAGTGGGAAATTCTGTATTAAAATGCCATGAATAAACATAGGGATAAGTCCCTTCTGTTAACATCTTAGCAGGTAATATCGCTGATAAATAGTTTAGCTTTTTTTAACCGTAGACAAGGGCTAAATCAGTGATTTGTGTTACATAATTGTAAATTCGCACCGCGTAGTATGATGACAAAGGTCACATTTCCCCGTAGTCTCAGTAAGAAGAGAAAGTAAAATGCAATTAGCTGTTGTTCTTGTCTCCCCCGCGAGAGCGGAAAATGTCGGCGCCGCTGCCCGCGCCATGAAAACCATGGGGTTTAGTGATTTGCGTATTGTCGACAGCGACGCGCATTTGCAAGAAGGCGCGCGCCGCGTGGCGCACGGCTCCGGCGATATCCTTGATAATATTAAAACTTATGCAACCCTTGCCGACGCGCTGGTGGATATTCCCTTTACCATCGCCACCACGGCGCGCAGCCGGGCGAAATTCCATTACTACGCGACACCGGCGGAACTGGTTCCCTTGTTACAAGAGAAAAGCACTTGGTTGAGTAGTGCTGCGCTGGTGTTTGGTCGTGAGGATTCCGGGCTTACCAATGAAGAACTGGCACTGGCAGATATTTTAACGGGGGTTCCGATGGTGGCGGATTATCCTTCACTGAATCTCGGCCAGGCGGTGATGGTGTTCTGCTATCAATTAGCATCTTTAATGCAACATACCCCGAAAGAGGCAGCCCCGGTTGATGGCAATCAGTTACAGGCGTTGCGTTTGCGAACTCGCGGATTACTGGAAAAATTAGGCGTGGCGGATGATATTAAAATGGCCGACTGGCTCGATCAGCGTCTTGGTCTGCTGGAACAGCGCGACACCGCAATGTTGCATCGTTTGCTGCACGATATCGAAAAAAAACTCGCCGAGTAAATCACTGTCATAATGTTTTTTTATAGTTAAAGTCACTGCGATACATGGCGTGAATGATCCTAATAGGTTGAAAGTGACGCCTGTTCCAGCGCAGCCGGGAATAACGGCAAAAGGGCGAAAAATAAAAATAAATTGACTTGAGCAGGCAGATACTTTAACCAATATAGGCATACAGCACAGACAGATAATAATTACAGAGCACACAACATCCATGAAACGCATCAGCATCATTACCACAATTACAACCATCACCATTACCACAGGTAACGGTGCGGGCTGACGCGTACAGGAAACACAGAAAAAAGCCCGCACCTGAACAGTGCGGGCTTTTTTTTCGACCAAAGATTAAGGGGTAAACCATGCGAGTGTTGAAGTTCGGCGGTACATCAGTGGCAAATGCGGAGCGTTTTCTGCGCGTTGCCGATATCCTGGAAAGTAATGCCAGGCAGGGGCAGGTTGCCACCGTGCTTTCTGCCCCGGCGAAAATTACTAACCATCTGGTGGCAATGATCGAAAAAACGATTGGCGGCCAGGATGCGATTCCGAACATTAGCGACGCCGAGCGTATCTTTGCCGACCTGCTGCAAGGGCTGGCAGATGCGCAGCCGGGTTTTCCCCTCGCGCAATTGAAAGCGTTTGTTGAACAAGAGTTCGCGCAGATCAAACACGTTTTGCATGGTATCAGCCTGCTCGGCCAGTGCCCGGACAGCATCAACGCCGCGTTAATTTGCCGTGGTGAGAAACTCTCTATCGCCATCATGGCGGGGTTACTGGAAGCGCGCGGTCACAAAGTCAGCGTTATCGATCCGGTTGAGAAATTACTCGCGGTCGGCCATTACCTTGAATCAACGGTCGATATTGCTGAATCAACTCGCCGTATCGCCGCCAGCCGTATTCCTGCGGATCATATGGTGCTGATGGCCGGTTTCACCGCCGGGAACGAGAAGGGCGAACTGGTGGTGCTTGGACGCAACGGCTCCGACTACTCTGCTGCCGTGCTCGCGGCCTGTCTGCGCGCAGATTGTTGTGAGATCTGGACCGATGTCGACGGCGTTTATACCTGCGACCCGCGCCAGGTGCCAGACGCCAGGCTGCTGAAGTCGATGTCGTACCAGGAAGCTATGGAGCTTTCCTACTTCGGCGCCAAAGTTCTTCACCCTCGAACCATTACCCCCATCGCACAGTTCCAAATTCCTTGCCTGATCAAAAATACCGGAAACCCGCAAGCGCCGGGCACGCTGATTGGTGCGACCTCTGATGAAGATGGTCTGCCGGTAAAAGGCATTTCGAATCTGAATAACATGGCGATGTTCAGCGTCTCCGGCCCGGGGATGAAAGGCATGGTTGGCATGGCGGCACGTGTCTTCGCCGCGATGTCGCGCAACGGCATTTCCGTCGTGTTGATCACCCAGTCGTCCTCGGAGTACAGCATCAGCTTCTGTGTGCCGCAATCCGATTGCGCCCGGGCCCAGCGCGCGATGAGCGAAGAGTTTTATCTCGAATTGAAAGAGGGCCTGCTGGAGCCGCTGGCGGTGATGGAGCGTCTGGCGATCATTTCAGTCGTCGGCGACGGTATGCGCACGCTGCGCGGAATTTCGGCGAAGTTTTTTGCGGCGCTGGCGCGCGCGAATATTAATATTGTGGCGATTGCTCAGGGCTCCTCCGAACGCTCGATCTCCGTGGTTGTTAGCAACGATGATGCCACCACCGGCGTACGCGTCACGCACCAGATGTTATTTAACACCGACCAGGTGATTGAAGTGTTTGTGATTGGCGTCGGCGGTGTCGGCGGTGCGCTGCTGGAACAGCTTAAGCGCCAGCAAACATGGCTGAAAAACAAACATATTGATCTGCGTGTTTGCGGTGTGGCGAACTCGAAAGCGCTGTTGACCAATGTTCACGGCCTGAATCTGGATAACTGGCAAGCGGAAATGGCACAAGCCAAAGAACCGTTCAACCTGGGCCGCCTGATTCGCCTGGTGAAAGAGTATCACCTGCTGAACCCGGTGATCGTTGATTGTACTTCCAGCCAGGCAGTGGCCGACCAGTATGCGGATTTCCTGCGAGAAGGTTTTCACGTTGTGACGCCGAACAAAAAAGCCAACACCTCATCGCTGGATTATTACCACCAGTTGCGTCGCGCAGCGGAAAAATCGCGGCGTAAATTCCTGTACGACACAAACGTTGGCGCAGGCTTGCCGGTGATTGAAAACCTGCAAAACCTGCTGAACGCCGGGGACGAGTTGCAGCATTTCTCCGGTATTCTTTCCGGTTCCTTGTCGTTTATTTTCGGCAAGCTGGATGAAGGCGTGAGCCTGTCGGCGGCAACGAATCTTGCCCGCGAAATGGGCTACACCGAGCCGGATCCGCGAGATGATCTCTCCGGTATGGATGTAGCACGTAAGCTGCTGATTCTGGCGCGCGAAACCGGTCGTGAACTGGAGTTGTCGGATATCGTCATCGAACCGGTGCTGCCGGCGAGTTTTGACGATTCAGGCGATGTTGAGAGTTTTATGGCACGTCTGCCGGGGCTGGATGATGATTTTGCCGCGAGAGTCGCAAAAGCGCGCGATGAAGGTAAGGTGCTGCGTTATGTTGGCAACATTGAAGAAGATGGCACCTGTCGGGTGAAAATTGCGGAGGTTGATGGCAACGATCCGCTGTTCAAAGTGAAAAACGGCGAGAACGCGCTGGCGTTCTACAGCCACTATTACCAGCCGTTACCGCTGGTGCTGCGCGGGTATGGCGCGGGAAACGATGTGACGGCAGCGGGCGTGTTCGCCGACCTGCTGCGCACCCTGTCCTGGAAGTTAGGAGTCTGAGATGGTGAAGGTGTATGCTCCGGCCTCCAGTGCCAATATGAGCGTGGGTTTTGATGTGCTTGGCGCGGCGGTTACGCCTGTGGATGGCACATTGTTGGGCGATAATGTCAGTGTGGAAGCAGCCGATCATTTCAGCCTGAAGAATGTGGGCCGCTTCGCCAGTAAATTACCGACTGAGCCGAAAGAAAATATCGTTTATCAGTGCTGGGAACTGTTTTGTCAGGAGATCGGCAAGCAGGTTCCCGTCGCGATGACGCTGGAAAAAAACATGCCGATCGGCTCAGGGCTCGGCTCCAGTGCTTGTTCGGTGGTCGCGGCGCTGGTCGCCATGAATGAGTTCTGCAATAAGCCGCTGAACGAAACACGCATGCTGGCGCTGATGGGCGAGCTGGAAGGGCGTATTTCCGGTAGCGTGCATTACGATAACGTCGCGCCTTGCTACCTCGGCGGCATGCAATTGATGATCGAGGAAAGCGGCATTATCAGCCAGCAGGTGCCAGGCTTTGATGAGTGGCTGTGGGTTTTGGCGTATCCAGGCATTAAAGTCTCGACAGCCGAAGCGCGCGCGATCCTGCCAGCGCAATATCGCCGCCAGGATTGCATTGCTCATGGTCGCCACCTGGCGGGCTTTATCCATGCTTGCTACAGCCGTCAGCCTGCGCTGGCAGCAAAATTAATGAAAGATGTGATTGCCGAACCGTACCGCATGAAGTTGCTGCCGGGATTTGGGGAAGCACGTAAAGCAGTGGCGGATATTGGCGCGCTGGCCTGCGGGATCTCGGGTTCCGGACCAACGCTGTTTGCCTTGTGCGACAAGCCGGATACCGCTCAGCGTGTTGCCGACTGGCTCGGCAAGCACTATCTGCAAAATCAGGAAGGCTTCGTTCATATTTGCCAGCTGGACACGGCGGGCGCTCGCGTAGTGGGATAACCAATGAAACTTTACAACTTAAAAGATCATAACGAACAGGTCAGCTTTGCGCAGGCCGTCACTCAGGGGCTTGGCAAAAATCAGGGGCTGTTCTTCCCGCACGATCTGCCGGAATTTAACCTAACCGAAGTCGATGAGATGCTGGAACAGGATTTTGTCACCCGCAGCGCGAAAATCCTTGCGGCGTTTATTGGCGATGAAATTCCTGAAGATGCGCTGGAAGCCCGCGTGCGCGCTGCGTTTGCTTTCCCTGCGCCGGTAAAACCGGTGGAGAGCGATATCGGCTGCCTGGAGCTTTTCCATGGGCCTACGCTGGCGTTTAAAGATTTCGGCGGGCGTTTTATGGCGCAGATGCTGAGTGCCATCAGCGGCGACAAGCCGGTGACCATTCTGACAGCGACATCAGGCGATACGGGCGCCGCTGTGGCGCACGCCTTCTACGGAATGAAGAACGTGCGTGTGGTGATCCTCTATCCGCAGGGCAAAATCAGCCCGCTGCAGGAAAAACTATTCTGTACGCTGGGTGGCAATATCGAAACTGTCGCAATCGATGCGGACTTCGATGCCTGCCAGGCGCTGGTAAAACAGGCATTTGATGATGAAGAGCTGAAAACGGCACTGGGCTTGAACTCGGCGAACTCGATCAACATCAGCCGCCTGTTGGCGCAGATTTGTTATTACTTTGAAGCGGTTGCACAACTGCCACAGGAAGCACGTAATCAACTGGTGGTTTCCGTGCCGAGCGGGAACTTCGGCGATCTGACCGCCGGTTTGCTGGCGAAATCACTGGGGCTGCCGATCAAGCGTTTTATCGCCGCTACTAACGCTAATGACACGGTGCCGCGCTTCCTGAAAGAGGGGCAATGGCAACCTAAAGCGACGCAGGCGACATTGTCGAACGCAATGGATGTGAGCCAGCCGAATAACTGGCCGCGTGTTGAAGAGTTGTTCCGTCGTAAGATCTGGCGCTTAAACGAGCTGGGTTATGCTGCGGTCGATGACGAAACCACGAAAGCCACTATCCGCGAGCTGAAAGGCAAGGGCTACATTTCCGAACCGCATGCTGCCATCGCTTACCGTGCACTGCGCGATCAACTGCAACCGGGCGAGTACGGTCTGTTCCTCGGCACCGCGCATCCGGCGAAGTTTAAAGAGAGTGTTGAAGCGATCCTCGGCGAAACCTTGCCGCTGCCGAAAGAGTTGGCCGATCGCGCCGACTTACCTCTGCTTTCGCATCAGTTGCCTGCGGATTTCTCCGCACTGCGTCAGTTGATGATGAGCAAAGCGTAATGCCTTTGTTTCCCCTGCCAACTGGCGGGGGAAACATAACGCTTACTGCTCGTGACGCTTAAACACCATTTCGTCCTGCGCGGACGCTTCTTCATCAAAGAAATACCCTTCGCTATCAAACCCGGCTAACTGCTCCGGTTTTGTCAAACGCTGCTTAATGATGTAGCGGCTCATCAACCCGCGTGCTTTTTTGGCGTAGAAGCTGATGACCTTAAACTTGCCGTTTTTCTCATCAAGGAACACCGGCTTGATTACCCTGGCTTTCAGTTTCTGGGTTTTGACCGAGCGGAAATATTCGTCAGAGGCCAGATTGATAACAATATCGTCGCCCTGGGCGGCAATGGCGTCGTTGAGTTTGAGGGTAATGGTCTCGCCCCAGAATTGGTACAGATCCTTACCCCTGGCGTTCTCCAGTCGGATACCCATCTCCAGACGATACGGCTGCATCAGATCCAGTGGGCGCAGCACGCCGTATAACCCGGAAAGCATGCGCAGATGCTGTTGGGCAAAGTCGAAATCTGCCTCGCTGAAGGTTTCGGCTTGCAGGCCAGTGTAGACATCACCTTTGAACGCCAGAATCGCCTGGCGTGCATTTTCCGGGGTGAAATCAGGCTGCCAGTCGTGAAAGCGGGTCGCGTTAAGATCGGCGAGTTTATCGCTGATGCCCATCAGCGCTTTGATTTGCGGCGCAGAAAGTTTGCGGGCGGTCTTAATCAATTGCTGGGCGTGATCCAGCAGTTCCGGCTGGGTAAAGCGCGTGGTCGCCAGCGGGCTTTGGTAATCGAGTGTTTTAGCAGGTGAAATCAAAATCAGCATACTCAGTCCTTGCTGTGCGAGAAATTTCCGCTGACTTTAGCAAAAAAACCAACAGACTTGATCGATAGTTGCGATTAGCGCTACGAACGGGGAATGTCATCCCAGCTTCCCGGTGCCAGCTGGCGTTTGATCTCCGGGTAGCGCTTCGGATCAAAGACTGGCATGACGCCAAGTTTACGCTGGCGCTGGTAATCTCGCGCCAGCAGTCTCACCACTGGCGAAAGCAGCAGGATCGCGGTCAAGTTGGTAATGGCCATCAGCGCCATCATCACATCGGCGATATGCCAAATTATCGGCAGGCTGAAAAACGAGCCCATCAGCACCATCAGTAAAACAGCCGTGCGCAGCAACCCGATATTCCTTGCGCTATTACGGCGCAAAAAGATCAGGTTGTTTTCCGCGTAGGTGTAGTTCGCCACAATCGACGTAAACGCAAACAGCGCCACGATGGCGGCAACGAACCCCGCGCCCCAGTTTCCTGTCAGCGACACCATCGCCTGCTGCATCAATTGTGTTCCGCCGATCGCGCTGGTGGACGGCGCATTTCCCGCAAGCAGCAGAATAAGCGCACTGGCGGTACAGACCAGAAAGGTATCGGTTACGACGCCGATCATCTGCACAAAACCTTGTGCGACAGGATGTGGAGGCCATGAGGCGGCAGTGGCTGCGGCGTTGGGGGACGATCCCATCCCTGCTTCATTAGCGAGCATGCTACGTTGAAAACCGCTGGTGATGGCCTGGCTCAGGGTGTAAGCCATGGTTCCGGTTGCCGCTTCCTGCCAGCCAAAAGCGCTTTTGACAATGTTCGCAAGAACCGCAGGCAGCAGATTGGCATGCCACAGACTGACACCAAAACTGACGACAATCCAGGCCAGCGCCATTACCGGCACCAGCCACTGCATCAAGCGTGCAACGTTGTTAAGCCCTTTGAGCATGAACAGGAAAGCACAGGCAGCAAGCACGCTGCCGCTGATAAAACCGGGTACGTTCCACGCATAACGCACGGCCTGTGCCATCGCTGTTGACTGAATAGTGTTAAACACCAGGCCGTAGGTGAGCAGCAAGAAAATGGAGAACAGCACGCCCATCCAGCGCATTCCCAGCCCGCGTTCCATATACCACGCGGGGCCGCCGCGCAGTTGCTGATTGTCATCACGCTCTTTGTACAATTGCGCCAGCGAACATTCGGCAAAGCTAATGACCATGCCAATGATGGCGGAAACCCACATCCAGAAAATCGCTCCTGGGCCGCCGGTGGTCAGCGCAAACGCCACGCCCGCCAGATTGCCGCTGCCGAGCCTTGTCGCAAGGCTTAGACATAACGCCTGATACGACGAGAGTGAGCCAGGCTGTGCAATACGGCTGCTTTTCAGACTTTGGCCAAAATCGCGAATGAAACGGAAGGGGACAAACCGGCTGCGGAACGCAAACCAGATACCTGCCGCCGCCAGCAGGTAGACCATCAATGAGCCCCAAAGTATTTCACTGATGAATGAGAAAAATTCAGGCATTAACATTCCTCTTGTTGATGCCGGGGGTTGGCCTGGGGCGTGGCTTCAGGAGTGTTCGCATCACTTCGCAGGCAATTAATTGAGTGAGTTTACCATACAATTTTCAGAGCATTGTCTGCGGTTGCGCTGGCAAGGCGTCGTGTTATCATCATGGGCAGACCGGTTACATCCCCCTAACAAGTATACTCGTCATACTTCTCGTTCAGGTGAGCTGGCTGCGTTAATGCGCCAGGCGCAGCAACGCGTCGTCGGTCTTAGCGTGGAGTATTAGGGTATCGTTTAAAGAGAAATATTATCATGACGGATAAATTGACCTCCCTGCGTCAGTACACCACAGTCGTGGCTGATACCGGAGATATCGCGGCAATGAAGCTGTACCAGCCGCAGGATGCAACAACCAACCCTTCTCTGATCCTTGGGGCTGCCCAAATCCCGGAATACCGCAAACTGATTGACGACGCCGTAACCTGGGCGCGCAGCCAGAGCAGCGATCGTGCGCAGCAGGTTGTGGATGCAACAGACCGACTGGCCGTGAACATTGGTCTGGAAATCCTCAAACTGATCCCTGGCCGTATCTCCACCGAAGTGGATGCGCGCCTCTCTTACGATACCGACGCGTCCATCGCGAAAGCAAAACGCCTGATCAAAATGTACAACGATGCGGGTATCAGCAATGATCGTATCCTGATCAAACTGGCGTCCACCTGGCAGGGCATCCGTGCTGCTGAACAGCTGGAAAAAGAAGGTATCAACTGTAACCTGACGCTGCTGTTCTCCTTTGCCCAGGCGCGCGCATGTGCTGAAGCGGGCGTGTTCCTGATCTCTCCGTTCGTTGGCCGTATTCTCGACTGGTACAAAGCCAATACCGACAAGAAAGAGTACGCACCGGCAGAAGATCCGGGTGTGGTTTCCGTCACGGAAATCTACCAGTACTACAAACAGCACGGCTATGAAACCGTGGTGATGGGCGCAAGCTTCCGTAACACCGGCGAAATTATTGAGCTGGCGGGCTGCGACCGTTTGACCATCGCGCCGGCACTGCTGAAAGAGCTGTCTGAAAGCGCGGGCGCTATTGAACGTAAACTCGCTTACACCGGCGAAGTGAAAGCGCGTCCTGAGCGCATCACCGAAGCGGAATTCCTGTGGCAGCACAACCAGGATCCGATGGCAGTTGATAAACTGGCGGACGGTATCCGTAAGTTTGCCGTTGACCAGGAAAAACTGGAAAAAATGATCGGCGATCTGCTGTAATCATCAGGCGTGGCCGGGTTCCCGGTCACGCTTCTTCTCTCTGCTCTGTTTGCCTTTCCCCTCAGCGTGTATCATTTCGTTAAATTGTTTTTTTGCACGGAATGAATATGGACACACTACGCATTGGTTTAGTTTCGGTTTCCGATCGCGCCTCCAGCGGCGTTTATCAGGACAAAGGTCTGCCCGCACTTGAAGCGTGGCTGGCGAGCGCCCTGACAACCCCTTTTCAAATTGAAACTCGCCTGATCCCGGATGAACAAAGCATCATCGAACAAACTCTGTGCGAGCTGGTGGATGAAATGAGTTGCCATCTGGTGCTGACCACTGGCGGAACCGGGCCTGCGCGCCGCGATGTAACGCCGGATGCAACGCTGGCGGTAGCCGATCGCGAAATGCCCGGGTTTGGCGAGCAGATGCGGCAAATCAGCCTCAATTTCGTGCCGACCGCGATCCTTTCCCGCCAGGTCGGCGTGATCCGCAAACAGGCGCTGATACTCAATTTGCCCGGTCAGCCGAAATCGATAAAAGAGACGCTGGAAGGGCTTAAAGACCAGGATGGCACAGTGAAAGTGCCGGGTATTTTTGCTAGTGTACCGTATTGTGTACAGTTGCTGGATGGGCCATACGTCGAGACGGATCCGCAAGTAGTAGCATCTTTCAGGCCTAAAAGCGCAAGGCGAGAAACATTATCCTAAAAAAGATTCTTTTTTGAGATAAGCAGTGCCGTGTGTGGAGTGTTAATTTATTTACGGTATAGTAATTTTTAATTTACAGAATTCGTAATAATTAAATTAACACTTCCTCTTTACAAACGGTTCACTATGTCAACTTATACACGCCCTCTGAACAGACAAGACTATAAAACGTTGACGCTGGCCGCGCTGGGTGGCGCGCTGGAGTTCTACGATTTCATCATTTTCGTCTTCTTTGCCGCCGTCGTCGGTGAACTCTTTTTCCCTGCTGATATCCCGGAATGGCTGCGCCAGGTGCAGACCTTTGGCATTTTTGCTGCGGGTTATTTGGCTCGTCCGCTCGGCGGTATTGTGATGGCGCACTTCGGCGATTTGGTCGGGCGCAAGAAGATGTTTACGCTCAGTATTCTGCTAATGGCGCTGCCCACGCTGGCGATTGGTTTACTGCCAACCTATGCCTCAATGGGCATTGTTGCGCCGTTGCTGCTGCTGTTAATGCGCGTGCTGCAAGGCGCGGCGATTGGTGGTGAAGTGCCTGGCGCCTGGGTTTTTGTTGCTGAACATGTTCCGGCTCGCCGCATTGGTATTGCCTGCGGGACGTTGACTGCGGGGCTGACGGTAGGCATTTTGCTCGGTTCTGTGGTCGCTACGCTGGTGAATACCGGCATGACGCAGCAGGCTATCCACGATGGCGGCTGGCGTATTCCATTCCTGTTGGGCGGGGCGTTTGGTCTGGTGGCTATGTACTTGCGTCGTTGGTTGCAGGAAACGCCGATTTTTCTTGAGATGCAGCAGCGAAAAGCGCTGGCGCAAGAATTGCCAGTTAAATCCGTGGTACTGAAACATAAAAAAGCGGTGGTAGTTTCGATGCTGCTGACCTGGCTGTTGTCCGCCGGGATTGTGGTGGTGATCCTGATGTCGCCGGTTTGGCTACAAAAACAGTATGGCTTCGCACCAGCGCTGACGCTGCAGGCGAACAGTATCGCCACCGTGATGCTCTGTTTTGGTTGCCTTGCGGCCGGGCTGCTGGTGGACAAATTTGGTGCCAGCCGTACCTTCATCGTTGGCAGTATTCTGCTGGCCTGCTCCAGTTGGTTTTTCTATCACCTGGTCGGCAGCCATCCTGAGCAACTGTTTATTTTGTATGGCGTGGTGGGCTTGTGCGTTGGCGTGGTGGGCGCGGTACCCTACGTAATGGTACGAGCTTTCCCGGCAGAAGTGCGTTTCACCGGGATTTCATTCTCTTATAACGTTTCGTACGCCATTTTCGGCGGGCTGACGCCGATTGCCGTTACCATGCTGATGGGCGTTTCGCCGATGGCTCCCGCATGGTACGTGCTGGCGCTATCGCTGCTTGGCCTGGGATTGGGGATTTTGCTGCGTCAGGATCTTCATCACCAGGATAACGTGGCTGAAAGCGCGGTACAGCAATCATAAAAAAACGGAGCCAAATGGCTCCGTTTTGTTTTATCCGTGTACGGTGGAATTAGTGCTTCTCGCCAATTGGCAGCACGGTGCGTTCGAACTGTTCGTTCAGCACTTCGCCCATCGCCAGATAGATTGCGCTGGCACCACATACCAGACCGATCCAGCCTGCAATGTGAACAATGCCTTCGTTATCGGCCAGGTGGCCAATTGCCAGCAGCGCGAACAGCACCGTCAGGCTCAGGAAGACGAATTGCAGTGCGCGTGCGCCTTTCAGGGTGCCGAAGAACATAAACAGTGTGAATACGCCCCAGATGCCTAAATAAACGCCCAGGAAGTGGCCGTTTGTTGCATCTGCCAGCCCCATTTTCGGCAACAGCAGAATCGCCACCAGCGTCAACCAGAAAGAGCCGTAGGAGGTGAACGCGGTCAAACCGAAGGTGTTGCCTTTTTTATACTCAAGCAGGCCGGCAAAAATTTGTGCGATGCCACCATAGAAAATGCCCATCGCCAGGATAATGACATCCATCGGGAACAAACCAATATTGTGCAGGTTAAGCAGAATAGTGGTCATGCCGAAGCCCATTAAGCCCAGCGGAGCCGGATTAGCCAACTTAGTGTTGCCCATAATTCCTCAAAATAAATCAATATGAAAAGGGAAAATGAAAGCCCCGCGTCAGTATTGAGGAGGCGGGGCGCGGCATCATAAATAGCGCCATTGAACCTGTCTATGATCTGAACAGGTGTAAATTAAAAAATTTTTTACCGCTCCCCCTTGATGCGCGAGCTTGCGACCCCATCTTGTAGTCAACCGCAGTGTGTGAGCCTGAAAAAAACAATACAGGGTAGTTGAAACCGCACGTTTCGCCCTTATTACAGGTTCACAACCACATGATGACGAATTTTTAGTGGAGACGTTTAGATGGGTAAAATTATTGGTATCGACCTTGGGACAACCAACTCTTGTGTAGCCATTATGGATGGCGCTCAGGCTCGTGTGCTGGAGAACGCCGAAGGCGATCGCACCACGCCTTCTATTATCGCTTACACACAGGATGGCGAAACTCTGGTAGGTCAGCCGGCTAAACGTCAGGCAGTGACGAACCCGCAAAACACCTTGTTTGCGATCAAACGCCTGATTGGCCGTCGCTTCCAGGACGAGGAAGTCCAGCGTGACGAATCTATCATGCCGTACAAAATCATCGCAGCCGACAACGGCGATGCGTGGATTGATGTAAAAGGCACCAAAATGGCGCCGCCGCAGATCTCTGCGGAAGTGCTGAAAAAAATGAAGAAAACCGCTGAAGATTACCTGGGTGAACCGGTAACTGAAGCTGTTATCACCGTTCCGGCTTACTTTAACGATGCGCAGCGTCAGGCAACCAAAGATGCCGGCCGTATCGCAGGCCTGGAAGTTAAACGTATTATCAACGAACCAACAGCGGCAGCGCTGGCGTACGGTCTGGATAAAGAAACCGGCAACCGTACTATCGCGGTATATGACCTGGGTGGCGGTACTTTCGATATCTCTATCATCGAAATCGATGAAGTTGATGGCGAAA
Source organism: Kosakonia sp. LAM2021 (assembly GCF_016620385.1). Classification (NCBI taxonomy): domain Bacteria; kingdom Pseudomonadati; phylum Pseudomonadota; class Gammaproteobacteria; order Enterobacterales; family Enterobacteriaceae; genus Kosakonia; species Kosakonia sp. LAM2021. The sequence goes on along the minus strand of NZ_JAENHT010000008.1, from coordinate 184,267 downwards.
AAACCTTCGAAGTTCTGGCAACTAATGGTGATACCCACTTGGGTGGTGAAGACTTCGACAGCCGTCTGATCAACTACCTGGTAGAAGAGTTCAAGAAAGATCAGGGTATCGATCTGCGTAACGATCCGCTGGCGATGCAGCGTCTGAAAGAAGCGGCAGAAAAAGCGAAAATTGAGCTTTCTTCTGCGCAGCAGACCGACGTGAACCTGCCGTACATCACTGCAGATGCGACCGGTCCGAAACACATGAACATCAAAGTGACTCGCGCGAAACTGGAAAGCCTGGTTGAAGACCTGGTTAACCGTTCCATCGAGCCGCTGAAAGTTGCGCTGCAGGATGCTGGTCTGTCCGTATCTGACATCAACGACGTGATCCTGGTCGGTGGCCAGACGCGTATGCCGATGGTGCAGAAAAAAGTGGCAGAGTTCTTCGGTAAAGAGCCACGTAAAGACGTTAACCCGGACGAAGCCGTTGCTATCGGTGCTGCGGTACAGGGCGGTGTGCTGACTGGTGAAGTGAAAGACGTTCTGCTGCTGGACGTTACCCCGCTGTCGCTGGGTATCGAAACCATGGGCGGCGTAATGACTGCGCTGATCAACAAAAACACCACTATCCCGACTAAGCACAGCCAGGTGTTCTCTACTGCGGAAGACAACCAGTCTGCGGTAACCATCCATGTGCTGCAGGGTGAGCGTAAACGCGCGTCTGATAACAAATCGCTGGGCCAGTTCAATCTCGATGGCATCAACCCGTCTCCGCGCGGTATGCCGCAGATTGAAGTTACCTTCGATATCGACGCCGATGGTATTTTGCATGTGTCTGCAAAAGACAAAAATACCAACCGCGAGCAGAAGATCACCATCAAGGCTTCTTCTGGTCTGAACGAAGACGAAATCCAGAAAATGGTACGCGATGCTGAAGCAAACGCTGAAGCTGACCGTAAATTTGAAGAACTGGTGCAGACCCGTAACCAGGGCGACCACCTGCTGCACAGCACCCGTAAGCAAGTTGAAGAAGCCGGTGACAAACTGCCAGCTGAAGACAAAACTGCTATCGAGGCTGCGCTGAGCGAGCTGGAAACTGCGCTGAAAGGCGAAGACAAGGCTGACATCGAAGCGAAAATGCAGGCGCTGGCGCAGGCTTCCCAGAAACTGCTGGAAATCGCACAGCAACAGCACGCGCAGCAGCAGGCGGGCGCTGATGCTTCTGCGAACAACGCGAAAGACGACGATGTTGTTGACGCCGAGTTTGAAGAAGTAAAAGACAAAAAATAATCGCCCTGATGCAGGGTAGATAACCAGCACGGGCGTCGGGGTTTTCTCCACGCCCGTGCTCGTATGTTAAGGGGCAGATAAACCGATGGCGAAGCAAGACTATTACGAGATTTTAGGCGTTCCGAAAACTGCGGAAGAGCGTGAAATCAAAAAGGCGTATAAACGCCTGGCCATGAAATATCACCCGGACCGCAATCAGGGCGATAAAGAGGCCGAAGCCAAATTCAAAGAAATTAAAGAAGCCTACGAAGTCCTGACCGATGCCCAAAAACGTGCGGCTTACGATCAGTACGGTCATGCGGCGTTTGAACAAGGCGGCATGGGCGGTGGTGGGTTCGGTGGCGGCGGTTTTGGTGGCGGCGCGGACTTCAGCGATATTTTCGGCGACGTGTTTGGCGATATTTTCGGCGGTGGCCGTGGTCGTCAGCGCGCGGCGCGCGGCGCGGATTTGCGCTACAACATGGATTTGACGCTGGAAGAAGCCGTTCGCGGCGTCACGAAAGAGATCCGTATTCCTACGCTTGAAGAGTGCGACGTGTGCCACGGCAGCGGCGCGAAAGCGGGTACGCAGCCGCAGACCTGTCCGACGTGTCACGGTTCCGGCCAGGTGCAAATGCGCCAGGGCTTTTTTGCTGTGCAGCAGACCTGTCCGCACTGTCAGGGCAGGGGTACGCTGATTAAAGATCCGTGCAATAAATGTCACGGTCATGGCCGCGTTGAAAAATCCAAAACCCTGTCCGTTAAAATCCCGGCAGGCGTGGACACCGGCGATCGCATCCGTTTGAGCGGTGAAGGCGAAGCGGGCGAGCACGGTGCTCCGGCTGGCGACCTGTACGTTCAGGTACAAGTAAAACAGCACCCGATCTTTGAACGTGAAGGTAATAACCTGTACTGCGAAGTGCCGATCAACTTTGCCATGGCGGCGCTGGGCGGTGAAATCGAAGTGCCGACGCTGGATGGTCGCGTGAAGCTGAAAGTGCCGACCGAAACCCAGACGGGCAAGCTGTTCCGTATGCGCGGCAAAGGGGTGAAATCCGTTCGCGGCGGCGCGCAGGGCGATTTGCTGTGTCGCGTGGTAGTCGAAACGCCGGTCGGTCTGAACGACAAGCAGAAACAGCTGCTGAAAGATTTGCAGGATAGCTTTGGCGGCCCGACAGGCGAAAATAACAGCCCGCGTTCCAAAAGCTTCTTCGACGGCGTGAAGAAATTTTTTGACGATTTAACCCGTTAATCCTTCTTCATGACGCGTTATCAGGCCCGGCTTCTGCCGGGCTTTTTTATCCGCTTTTCCATTGCTCGGAAAAAGAGAGTTTATCAGCAATAATAATCTGATTTTGTCGAGGATTAGAGCGGAGTAAGATAGCCGCCACGACGTTACAGGGATCGGAGAACAAGATGAAATTATTGCAACGCTTCTTTAGCAGCGATGCCTCGGGTGGCATTGTGCTGATCATTGCGGCGGCGCTGGCGATGCTGTGCGCCAACCTCGGTGCTACGCAGGATTTATACAGCTCATTTCTGCAAACACCCGTTGAACTGAAAGTCGGCTCGCTGGAAATCAAAAAAGATATGCTGCTGTGGATCAACGATGCGTTGATGGCCATCTTTTTCCTGATGGTCGGACTGGAAGTGAAATATGAGCTGGTTCAGGGCACACTTGCCAGCCGCCAGCAGGCCGTATTTCCGGTTATCGCTGCGCTTGGCGGCATGGTGGCTCCGGCGCTGATCTTTTTGCTGTTTAATCACGATAATCCGCTGGCAAGCCACGGTTGGGCCATTCCCACCGCTACCGATATCGCCTTCGCTCTTGGGGTTCTGGCCTTGTTGGGCAACCGGGTTCCGCCCGTGTTGAAAGTGTTTTTGATGGCGCTAGCGATCATTGATGATCTGGGCGCGATTATTATTATCGCGTTGTTCTATACCAGCGACCTCTCAACGCTGGCGCTGGGTGTAGCCGCCGGCGCGATTGTTGTCCTTGCTATCATGAATGCGTTGAATATTCGACGCATTGGGCTTTACATGTTGGTCGGCGTTGTCTTGTGGACCGCGGTGCTGAAATCCGGTGTACATGCGACGCTCGCAGGTGTGGTTGTCGGTTTCTTTGTCCCACTACGCGAAGAAAAGGGTGTCTCTCCGCTCCATCAACTTGTGGACGCGATTAATCCGTGGGTTGGCTGGCTGATCCTGCCGTTGTTCGCATTCGCGAACGCGGGCGTCTCGTTACATGGAATGTCGTTGTCCGGGCTGGGAGATATTTTGCCATTGGGTATTATCGCCGGTTTGGTTATCGGCAAGCCGCTTGGGATCTCGCTGTTTTGCTGGCTGGCATTGCGTTTGAAACTGGCAAGGTTGCCGCAGGGCGCAGTGTTCAAACAAATTATGGCGGTCGGCGTGCTGTGCGGTATCGGCTTTACCATGTCGATATTTATCTCCTCGCTGGCCTTTGGCGACGCGCATGCGGAGATGGTTGCCTGGAGCAAGCTTGGGATCCTGACGGGCTCTATTATTTCGGCGGTAACAGGTTATTGTCTGCTGCGTACGCGTATTATCCGTGCCTGACGGCGAACAGGACAAAGGACGATGTCGTACATAAATTACAATCATCTCTATTACTTCTGGCATGTCTATCGTGAAGGCTCCGTCGTTGGTGCGGCGGAGGCGCTCTTCCTTACGCCACAAACCATCACCGGGCAGATCAAAGCGCTCGAAGATCGCTTACAGGGCAAGCTTTTCAAGCGTAAAGGAAGAGGGCTGGAACCCACCGAGCTGGGCGCGCTGGTTTTCCGTTACGCCGACAAAATGTTCACCCTGAGTCAGGAGATGCTCGACATCATTAACTACCGCAAAGAGTCGAACCTGCTGTTTGATGTCGGCGTCGCCGATGCGCTCTCGAAGAGGCTGGTAAGCGGTATACTCGATGCGGTTGTGCAGGAAGGGGAGCAGATTCACTTGCGCTGCTTTGAGTCCACCCATGAACTGCTACTGGAACAGTTGAGCCAGCACCAGCTTGATATGATTATCTCCGACTGCCCTATCGATTCCACGCAGCAGGAAGGGCTGTTTTCGGTAAAAATCGGCGAGTGCAGCGTCAGTTTCTGGTGCAGCGATTCGTCGCTCGAAAAACCGTTTCCGGCTTGCCTGGAAGAAAGACGCCTGTTAATACCCGGTCGACGTTCAATGCTCGGACGTAAGTTGCTGAACTGGTTTAACGCGCAGGGATTGCAGGTGGAAATATTGGGTGAGTTTGACGATGCGGCGCTGATGAAAGCCTTTGGCGCGGCGCATAACGCCATCTTTGTTGCACCGACGTCATATGCGGATGACTTCTATGCTGACGAGCGCATGGTAGAAATTGGTCGGGTGGAAAACGTGATGGAGGAGTACCACGCCATTTTCGCAGAACGGATGATCCAGCATCCGGCGGTACAGCGCATCTGCAATCGGGATTACGCCGCGCTTTTTACGCCAGTGCAGAAATAAAAAAACCCGCCGAAGCGGGTTTTTTCACAAAGCCAACAACGTAGCGATTAAGCCAGTTTGTTGATCTGCGCGGTCAGGTTAGCCTTATGGCGCGCTGCTTTGTTTTTGTGGATCAGACCTTTAGCGGCCTGGCGATCCACGATCGGTTGCATTTCGTTAAATGCATTCTGCGCAGCGGCTTTGTCGCCAGCTTCAATTGCTGCGTATACTTTCTTGATGAAAGTACGCATCATTGAGCGGCGGCTAGCGTTGTGCTTGCGAGCCTTTTCAGACTGAACGGCGCGCTTCTTAGCTGATTTGATATTAGCCAAGGTCCAACTCCCAAATATGATCTATATGGACAATTCAAAGGCCGGGGAATATGCCCTTTTCGCCTTCTTTTGTCAATGGATTTGTGCAAATAAGCGCCGTTAAGGTACAACGCTCGTTACGTATTGATGGCGCAGGATTCTAACAGCTTGCGTGTCGCGAATACAGCTTTTCCGCCAGAAAAATCGTTATCTAAGGCAGATTTTCATGGCGCAGGTAGACAGCCTGATGAAATCCTTCCCCTTTCTGCGTTGTTAAGGCAATCGTCGGTTAACGTCGCCCGCTGTACAAGGTATAATCCGACGATTTTCACTGTTTTGAGCCAGACATGAAGCTGATACGCGGCATACATAATCTCAGCCAGGCACCGCATGGGTGTGTGCTGACTATTGGTAATTTCGATGGTGTGCATAGTGGCCATCAGGCGCTATTACAAGGGCTTGGCGCTGAAGGGCGTGCCCGTGGCCTGCCGGTGGTCGTGATGATTTTTGAGCCGCAGCCGCTGGAATTGTTCGCCGGGGAAAAAGCCCCTGCGCGGCTGACCCGCCTGCGTGAAAAGCTGCGCTTGCTGGCCGATTGCGGCGTTGACTACGTGCTCTGCGTACGCTTCGATCGCCGTTTTGCGGCGCTCACCGCACAAACATTTGTCAGCGATTTGCTGGTTGAACGCCTTGGTGTGAAATTCCTCGCAGTCGGTGACGATTTCCGCTTTGGCGCTGGTCGCCAGGGGGATTTCTTGTTATTACAGAAGGCCGGTGAAAAGTACGATTTCAGCGTCACCAGCACGCAAACCTTCTGCCAGGGCGGCGTGCGCGTTAGCAGCACGGCAGTGCGGCAGGCGCTGGCGGAAGATAACCTGGAACTGGCTGCAAATTTACTTGGCCACCCCTTTACTATTTCCGGGCGCGTTGTGCACGGCGATGAACTGGGGCGCACCATTGGTTTCCCGACGGCGAACTTACCGCTGCGCCGTCAGGTCTCCCCGGTCAAAGGGGTGTATGCGGTCGAAGTGGCTGGACTGGGCGATACTGTCCTTCCCGGCGTTGCCAATATTGGCACTCGCCCAACAGTCGCGGGTGTGCGCCAGCAACTGGAAGTGCATTTGCTTGACGTTGTAATGGACCTCTACGGGCGCCATATAGATGTAGTACTGCGTAAAAAATTACGCAACGAACAGCGATTTGCCTCGCTTGACGAGCTGAAAGCGCAAATCGCCCGAGATGAGGTAGCGGCCCGCGATTTTTTTGGGCTATCTAAACCGGCTTCTTAAGGCCTGGTGGTATTAATCAAACCGAAATACGGAACCGAGAATCTGATGAGTGACTATAAATCTACCCTGAATTTGCCGGAAACAGGGTTCCCGATGCGTGGCGATCTCGCCAAACGCGAACCGGGAATGCTGGCGCGTTGGACTGATGATGACCTGTACGGCATCATCCGTGCGGCGAAAAAAGGCAAAAAAACCTTCATTCTGCATGATGGCCCTCCATATGCGAATGGCAGCATTCATATTGGTCACTCGGTTAACAAAATTCTCAAAGACATTATTGTGAAGTCCAAAGGACTCGCAGGTTTTGACTCGCCTTATGTTCCGGGGTGGGATTGCCACGGTCTGCCGATCGAGCTGAAAGTAGAGCAGGAATATGGCAAACCGGGTGAGAAGTTTACCGCCGCTGAATTCCGCGCTAAATGCCGCGAGTACGCCGCCACGCAGGTTGATGGTCAGCGTAAAGACTTTATCCGCCTCGGCGTATTAGGCGACTGGTCGCACCCTTACCTGACCATGGATTTCAAAACCGAAGCCAATATCATTCGCGCGCTCGGTAAAATCATCGGCAATGGTCACCTGCTGAAAGGCGCCAAACCGGTGCACTGGTGCGTTGACTGCCGTTCCGCACTCGCGGAAGCGGAAGTGGAGTATTACGACAAAACGTCTCCGTCTATTGATGTTGCGTTCCAGGCGGTCGATCAGGACGCAGTGAAAGCCAAATTTGGCGCTTCTACCGTTAATGGTCCAATCTCGCTGGTTATCTGGACCACCACACCATGGACGCTGCCTGCGAACCGCGCAATTTCTCTCTCTCCGGAGTTTGATTATGCGCTGGTGCAGATTGACGGTCAGGCGCTGATCCTGGCGAAAGATCTGGTCGATAGCGTGATGAAACGCATCGGCGTTGCTGATTATTCGGTGCTGGGTACGGTAAAAGGTTCCGAACTGGAACTGATGCGCTTTAAGCACCCGTTCCTCGACTTCGACGTTCCGGCGATCCTCGGCGATCACGTTACGCTGGAAGCCGGTACCGGCGCGGTGCATACCGCGGGTGGTCACGGTCCGGATGACTATACCATTAGCCTGAAATACGGTCTGGAGATCGCCAACCCGGTTGGCCCGGACGGCACATATCTGTCGGGAACTTATCCGACGCTGGATGGCGTTAACGTCTTTAAAGCGAACGATCTCATCGTGGCGCTGCTGACAGAAAAAGGCGCGCTGCTGCATGTCGAAAAAATGCAGCATAGCTACCCGTGCTGCTGGCGTCACAAGTCGCCGATCATCTTCCGCGCGACGCCACAGTGGTTCGTCAGCATGGATCAGAAAGGGCTGCGTGCGCAGTCACTGAGTGAAATCAAAGGTGTGCAGTGGATCCCGGACTGGGGCCAGGCGCGTATCGAATCGATGGTTGCTAACCGCCCGGACTGGTGTATTTCCCGTCAGCGCACCTGGGGTGTGCCGATGTCGCTGTTCGTGCATAAAGACACCGAAGAGCTGCACCCGCGCACGCTGGAACTAATTGAAGCCGTAGCCAAACGCGTTGAAGTTGACGGTATTCAGGCATGGTGGGATCTCGATCCGCGCGACATCATGGGCGACGATGCCGACAACTATGTCAAAGTGCCGGATACGCTGGACGTCTGGTTTGACTCTGGTTCAACCCACGCCTCTGTTGTCGATGTGCGCCCGGAATTCGCCGGCCATGCAGCAGATATGTATCTGGAAGGTTCGGATCAGCATCGCGGCTGGTTTATGTCCTCGCTGATGATCTCCACAGCGATGAAGGGCAAAGCGCCGTACCGCCAGGTATTAACTCACGGCTTCACCGTTGATGGTCAGGGACGCAAAATGTCCAAATCCATCGGCAATACCGTTTCACCACAGGAAGTGATGAACAAACTCGGCGCGGATATTCTGCGTCTGTGGGTGGCCTCTACCGACTACACCGGTGAGATGGCGGTCTCCGACGAGATCCTGAAACGTGCTGCCGACAGCTATCGCCGTATCCGTAATACCGCGCGCTTCCTGCTGGCGAACCTGAACGGTTTCGATCCGGCAAAAGACATGGTGAAACCGGAAGAGATGGTGGTACTGGATCGCTGGGCCGTCGGCTGTGCGAAAGCAGCACAGGAAGACATTGTTAAAGCCTACGAGTCCTACGACTTCCACGAAGTGGTACAGCGTCTGATGCGCTTCTGCTCTATCGAAATGGGTTCGTTCTATCTCGACATCATTAAAGACCGCCAGTACACCGCAAAAGCGGACAGCGTGGCCCGCCGTAGCTGCCAGACCGCGCTGTATCACATCTGTGAAGCACTGGTGCGCTGGATGGCGCCGATCATGTCTTTCACCGCCGATGAGATTTGGGGTTATCTGCCAGGTTCCCGCGAGAAATATGTGTTCACCGGTGAATGGTATGAAGGCTTGTTTGGCCTGGCTGACAGCGAAGCGATGAACGATGCTTTCTGGGACGAGTTGCTGAAAGTGCGTGGCGAAGTGAACAAAGTTATCGAGCAGGCGCGCGCCGACAAGAAAGTCGGTGGTTCGCTGGAAGCTGCGGTGACGCTGTTTGCCGAGCCGGAACTGGCAGCGAAGCTGACAGCGCTGGGCACGGAATTGCGATTTGTCCTGTTGACCTCCGGCGCGAAAGTTGCGGATTATGCCAGCGCTTCTGCGGATGCACAGCAGAGCGAGCTGCTCAAAGGGCTGAAAGTCGCATTGAGCAAAGCCGAAGGTGAGAAATGCCCGCGCTGCTGGCATTACACCACCGATGTCGGTCAGGTGGCGGAACACGCAGATATTTGCGGACGCTGTGTAAGCAACGTCGCCGGTGACGGCGAAAAACGTAAGTTTGCCTGATGAGTAAATCGATCTCTTCAACAGGGCTGCGCTGGCTATGGCTGGTGGTAGTCGTGCTGATTATCGATCTGGGCAGCAAGTACCTGATCCTCCAGAACTTTGCTCTGGGGGATACGGTGTCGCTGTTCCCGTCGCTTAATTTGCACTACGCGCGCAACTATGGCGCGGCATTCAGTTTTCTGGCGGACAGCGGCGGCTGGCAGCGCTGGTTCTTCGCGGGTATCGCTATTGGTATCTGCGTAGTGCTGGCGGTGCTGATGTATCGCGCTAAGGCCTCGCAAAAACTGAACAATATCGCCTATGCGCTGATCATTGGCGGCGCGCTGGGTAATCTATTTGATCGCCTGTGGCATGGCTTTGTCGTCGATATGATCGATTTTTATATGGGCGACTGGCATTTTGCTACCTTTAACCTTGCCGATACCGCAATTTGTATTGGCGCGGCACTCATTGTGCTGGAAGGTTTCCTTCCCTCAACGGCCGCGAAGAAACAAGCATAAGCCAACCGCTTTGTAGGCCCGGTAAGCCCATGGCTGCCGGGCAATACAACACGAAAACATAAAGAGCAACCTGCATGTCTAAATCCGTACAGAGCGATAGCGCGGTGCTGGTGCACTTCACGCTTAAGCTCGAAGATGGCTCTCTTGCCGAGTCAACCCGCAACAATGGCAAACCGGCGCTGTTTCGCCTTGGCGACGGTTCACTCTCCGAAGGACTGGAACAACATCTGCTTGGCCTGAAAGCCGGGGAGAAAAAAGTCTTTTCTCTGGAGCCAGACGCCGCATTTGGCACGCCGAGCCCGGATCTGATTCAGTACTTCTCGCGTCGCGAATTTATGGATGCCGGGGAGCCGGAAGTCGGTGCGATTATGCTCTTTACCGCAATGGATGGCAGCGAAATGCCGGGCGTGATCCGTGAAGTCAACGGTGATTCGATTACCGTCGATTTTAACCATCCGCTGGCGGGCAGAACCGTACATTTTGATATCGACGTGCTGGAAGTCGATCCGGCACTGGAGGAAACAAATGCAGATCCTGTTGGCTAACCCGCGCGGTTTTTGCGCCGGCGTTGACCGCGCTATCAGCATTGTTGAAAACGCGCTGGCTCTCTACGGCGCGCCTATTTATGTGCGCCATGAAGTGGTGCACAACCGCTATGTTGTCGATAGCCTGCGTGAACGTGGCGCAATCTTTATTGAGCAAATCAGCGAAGTGCCGGATGGCGCGATCCTGATTTTCTCCGCTCACGGCGTCTCTCAGGCGGTGCGTAACGAAGCGAAAAGCCGCGATTTGACCGTCTTTGACGCTACCTGCCCGCTGGTCACCAAAGTGCATATGGAAGTGGCGCGCGCCAGCCGTCGTGGCGAAGAAGCGATTCTGATTGGTCACGCCGGTCACCCGGAAGTAGAAGGCACCATGGGCCAGTACAGCAACCCGAAAGGGGGGATGTACCTGGTCGAATCGCCGGAAGATGTCGACACGCTGGATATCAAAGACGCAGATAAACTGTCGTTTATGACGCAAACCACGCTCTCTGTGGACGACACGTCAGATGTGATCGATGCACTGCGGGCGCGTTTCCCGCAGATTGTCGGTCCGCGCAAAGATGATATTTGCTACGCCACCACCAACCGACAGGAAGCCGTGCGCGCGCTGGCAGAGCAGGCGGAAGTGGTGCTGGTGGTCGGTTCGAAAAATTCCTCTAACTCTAACCGCCTGGCCGAGCTGGCACAGCGGATGGGAAAAGCGGCGTATCTCATCGATGACGCCTCTGATATTCAGGAAGCATGGGTAAACGGCATTAACTGCGTGGGCGTTACCGCCGGAGCTTCCGCGCCGGATATCCTGGTGCAAAATGTTATTGTCCGCTTGCAGGAATTGGGCGGCGGCGAAGCAATCCCGCTGGAAGGGCGCGAAGAGAATATTGTCTTCGAAGTGCCAAAAGAGCTGCGGGTGGATGTTCGCGAAGTCGAATAACGTTTTACGCGAAGCTTTATGCGAAGATGCCAGACTGAGTCTGGCATTTTTTATGGATAATTTTTGTGGAGGCGTTATGCGTTTACCCATGATTCTCGACACCGACCCCGGTATCGATGATGCCGTTGCCCTTGCCGCCGCGCTGTTCGCGCCGCAGTGCGATCTCAAACTTATCACCACCGTTGCCGGTAATGTTTCGCTGGAAAAAACCACCCGTAATGCGTTGCAACTGCTGAATTTCTGGCAGGCGGATATCCCGCTGGCGCAGGGTGCGGCAACCCCGCTGCTGCGACCGTTGTACAGCGCCGCCGACGTGCACGGCGAATCCGGCATGGATGGTTACGCTTTTATTGAGCATCAGCGCCAGCCGCTGGCTATCCCTGCTTTTCAGGCAATCCGTGACGTACTGCTGGCCTCGCCGGAGCCGGTAACGCTGGTCACTATCGGCCCGTTAACCAACATTGCGCTGCTGCTAACGCATTACCCGGAGTGTCAGTTCAATATTCGCCGTCTGGTGATGATGGGCGGATCTGCCGGGCGCGGCAATTTTACGCCCAATGCCGAATTTAATATTGCTATCGATCCCGAGGCCGCCGCGCGCGTGTTCAACAGCGGGCTGGAGATCGTGATGTGCGGTCTGGATGTGACCAACCGTGCAACGTTGACACCGGAATATCTGGCGGTACTGCCGGCGCTCAACAACACCGGCAAAATGTTACATGCGCTCTTTAGTCACTATCGCAGCGGCAGTATGGCGACCGGGCTGCGGATGCACGATCTCTGCGCTATCGCCTGGCTGGCGCGCCCGGAACTGTTTACGCTGAAATCCTGTTTTGTCGCTGTTGAGACTCAGGGACAATACACCGCAGGAACGACGGTGGTAGACATTGAAGGCAAACTGGGGCGGCAGCCCAATGCCCAGGTGGCGCTGGAAATCGATGTAGAGGGCTTTCGTCATTGGGTCGCCGAGGTACTGGCGATGGCACCTTAACATCATGCCTTTTACTGATATTTCCGGCTGTATATCATTAATTTCTTATTATCGGCGTTTTCGGCTGGTGGCCCCGATACGGGCTGGTTAATCTGGAAACGATTCTTACGCATTTTTTTAACAAAAGAGCACAACTATGCATGATGCACCAATCCGCGTAGCCATCGCGGGCGCTGGCGGGCGTATGGGCCGCCAGCTGATTCAGGCGGCACTGGCAATGGACGGAGTCGAACTTGGCGCGGCGCTGGAGCGTGAAGGTTCTTCTCTGCTGGGAAGCGATGCGGGTGAACTGGCGGGCGCGGCGAAAACCGGTGTGACCGTACAGAGTAGCCTTGAGGCGGTGAAAGAGGATTTTGATGTCTTTATCGATTTCACCCGCCCGGAAGGCACGCTGACACATCTCGCTTTCTGTCGCCAGCACCGTAAAGGAATGGTAATTGGCACCACCGGTTTTGATGACGCGGGCAAGCAGGCCATTACCGAGGCGGCGCAAGATATCGCCATTGTTTTTGCTGCCAACTTTAGCGTTGGCGTCAATGTCATGCTGAAGCTGCTGGAGAAAGCGGCGAAAGTCATGGGGGATTATACTGATATCGAAATTATCGAAGCGCACCATCGCTACAAAGTCGATGCTCCGTCGGGAACCGCGCTGGCGATGGGCGAGGCGATTGCTGGTGCATTGAATAAAGATTTAAAAACGTGTGCGGTTTATGCGCGCGAAGGGCATACCGGCGAGCGTGTTCCCGGCACGATTGGCTTTGCCACGGTACGTGCAGGCGACATCGTCGGCGAACATACAGCGATGTTCGCCGATATTGGCGAACGGATTGAAATCACACATAAAGCCTCCAGTCGCATGACTTTTGCCAATGGTGCGGCTCGCTCCGCTTTGTGGCTGAAAGGAAAGAATAATGGCCTTTTTGCTATGCGGGATGTGCTTGATCTCGACAATTTATAAGGTTTATTACCCATCGTGATGTGGTTGTTGCAGTCATAATTATTTGATTGCAAAGGGCAATATTTTATTGCCCTTTTATTTTCCCTTTTTCACTCTTAATTTTTACTTAACCTGTCATAATCTCTTTTTATCTCTCTATTTTGTGTTTCTCAATTGTAAATTTTGACCATCTGGTCTACTTTTTTGTTATCCCGCATTAGAAAATGCAATTTTCTCTGCGCGCAAGCGTTTTCCCTGTGAGTTTGTCTGATCTTTTTATCGATTAAAACCAGTAAAAAGGGGCAGTGGCGTAAAACAACAAGAAAAATACCGGAGAAAAGTTGACTTTTAACCGACATCTCTCCAGAATGCCGCCGTTTGCCAAAAATCCACGGCAAGCAAATTTGCATTGATTCAGGCTCTCAATATGAATTAATATGCAAATAAAGTGAGTGAATATTCTCTGGAGGGTGTTTTGATTAAGTCAGCGCTATTGGTTCTGGAAGACGGAACCCAGTTTCACGGTCGGGCCATAGGGGCAACGGGCACGGCGGTTGGGGAAGTCGTTTTCAATACTTCAATGACCGGTTATCAAGAAATCCTCACTGATCCTTCCTATTCCCGCCAAATCGTTACTCTTACTTATCCTCATATCGGCAATGTTGGCACTAACTCCGCCGACGAAGAGTCCTCTCAGGTACATGCGCAAGGCCTGGTCATTCGCGACCTGCCGCTGATTGCCAGCAACTTCCGCAGTACCGAAGACCTCTCTTCTTATCTGAAGCGTCATAACATTGTGGCGATTGCTGATATCGATACCCGTAAGTTGACTCGTCTGCTGCGTGAAAAGGGCGCGCAGAACGGCTGCATCATCGCTGGTGATAACGTTGATGCTGCGCTGGCGCTGGAAAAAGCGAAAGCCTTCCCGGGCCTGAACGGTATGGACCTGGCGAAAGAAGTCACAACGGCGGAAACCTACAGCTGGACGCAGGGCAGCTGGACACTGGCGGACGATCTGCCGCCGGCGAAGAGCGAGAGCGAGTTGCCGTACCACGTTGTGGCATACGATTACGGCGCAAAACGCAACATCCTGCGCATGCTGGTGGACAGAGGCTGCCGCCTGACGGTCGTTCCGGCGAAAACCCCGGCGGCGGATGTTCTGAAACTCAATCCGGACGGCATTTTCCTGTCCAACGGCCCAGGCGACCCGGCACCATGTGATTACGCTATCGAGGCGATTAAAACCTTCCTTGAAACGGATATTCCGGTGTTCGGTATCTGCCTGGGCCATCAACTGCTGGCGCTGGCGAGCGGTGCGAAGACGGTGAAAATGAAGTTTGGCCACCACGGCGGTAACCATCCGGTAAAAGATATCGATAACAATACCGTGATGATCACTGCGCAGAACCACGGTTTTGCGGTTGATGAATCGTCAATGCCTGCAAACCTGCGCGTAACGCACAAATCCCTGTTCGATGGTACGTTGCAAGGCATTCACCGCACCGATAAACCGGCCTTTAGTTTCCAGGGACACCCGGAAGCGAGCCCAGGCCCGCACGACGCCGCGCCGCTGTTTGACCACTTTATTGAGTTAATCGAGCAGTATCGTAATACCGCCAAATAATCAGGAGAAAAGAGCAATGCCAAAACGTACCGACCTAAAAAGCATCCTGATCCTTGGCGCTGGCCCGATTGTTATCGGCCAGGCATGTGAATTTGACTACTCTGGCGCGCAGGCGTGTAAAGCGCTGCGTGAAGAGGGTTACCGCGTCATTCTGGTGAACTCCAACCCGGCGACCATCATGACCGACCCGGAGATGGCCGATGCGACCTATATCGAGCCGATCCACTGGGAAGTGGTACGCAAAATTATCGAAAAAGAGCGCCCGGATGCGGTTCTGCCGACTATGGGCGGCCAGACCGCGCTGAACTGCGCGCTGGAACTGGAACGCCAGGGCGTGCTGGAAGAGTTTGGCGTCACCATGATTGGCGCGACTGCCGATGCGATTGATAAAGCGGAAGACCGCCGTCGCTTCGACATTGCGATGAAAAAAATCGGCCTCGACACGGCGCGTTCTGGTATCGCGCATACCATGGATGAAGCGCTGGCGGTGGCGGCGGATGTCGGCTATCCGTGCATTATTCGCCCCTCCTTTACCATGGGCGGCACCGGTGGTGGTATCGCGTATAACCGCGAAGAGTTCGAAGAGATTTGCGCCCGCGGGCTGGATCTCTCACCGACTAATGAGCTGCTGATTGATGAGTCGCTGATTGGCTGGAAAGAGTACGAGATGGAAGTGGTGCGCGATAAGAACGACAACTGCATCATTGTCTGCTCGATTGAAAACTTCGACGCCATGGGCATCCACACTGGTGACTCCATCACCGTAGCTCCCGCGCAAACGCTGACCGACAAAGAGTATCAAATCATGCGTAACGCCTCGATGGCGGTACTGCGTGAAATCGGCGTTGAAACCGGCGGCTCTAACGTACAGTTCGCGGTAAACCCGAAAAATGGCCGCCTGATTGTTATCGAAATGAACCCGCGTGTATCGCGTTCTTCGGCGCTGGCGTCGAAAGCGACCGGTTTCCCGATTGCGAAAGTGGCGGCGAAACTGGCGGTGGGTTACACGCTTGATGAGCTGATGAACGATATCACCGGCGGGCGTACCCCGGCCTCGTTCGAACCGTCTATCGACTACGTTGTGACCAAAATTCCACGCTTCAACTTCGAGAAATTTGTGGGCGCGAATGACCGCCTGACCACGCAGATGAAATCTGTGGGTGAAGTGATGGCGATTGGCCGTACCCAACAAGAATCAATGCAGAAAGCGCTGCGCGGTCTGGAAGTGGGTGCGACCGGTTTTGACCCGAAAGTGAGCCTTGAGGATCCTGAAGCCCTGACGAAAATCCGCCGCGAGCTGAAAGACGCGGGCGCTGAGCGTATCTGGTATATCGCTGATGCGTTCCGTGCGGGCTTGTCTGTGGATGGCGTATTCAACCTGACCAACATCGACCGCTGGTTCCTGGTGCAAATCGAAGAGCTGGTGCGCCTGGAAGAGCAGGTTGCAAGTGTTGGCATCAACGGTCTCGACGCTGACTTCCTGCGTACTCTGAAGCGTAAAGGTTTTGCCGATGCGCGGCTTGCAACCCTGGTCGGCGTGCGCGAAGCGGAAATCCGTAAACTGCGCGACCAGTACAACCTGCACCCGGTTTATAAGCGTGTGGATACCTGTGCGGCGGAGTTCGCGACCGATACTGCTTACATGTACTCCACCTATGAAGAAGAGTGCGAAGCCAACCCGAACCCGGATCGTGAAAAAATCATGGTGCTCGGCGGCGGGCCAAACCGTATCGGCCAGGGCATTGAGTTCGACTACTGCTGCGTACACGCGTCGCTGGCGCTGCGCGAAGATGGTTACGAGACCATCATGGTCAACTGCAACCCGGAAACCGTGTCGACCGATTACGACACATCTGACCGTCTCTACTTCGAACCGGTTACTTTCGAAGATGTGCTGGAAATTGTGCGTATCGAAAAACCGAAAGGCGTTATCGTGCAGTACGGCGGCCAGACGCCGCTGAAACTGGCGCGCGCGCTGGAAGCCGCCGGTGTCCCGGTGATTGGCACCAGCCCGGACGCTATCGACCGTGCGGAAGACCGCGAGCGCTTCCAGCATGCGGTTGAACGTCTGAAACTGAAACAGCCTGCTAACGCCACGGTGACGGCGCTGGAGCAGGCGGTTGAAAAAGCGAAAGAGATCACTTACCCGCTGGTGGTGCGTCCTTCTTACGTCCTCGGCGGTCGCGCCATGGAAATCGTCTACGACGAAATCGACCTGCGCCGCTACTTTATGACTGCGGTCAGCGTTTCCAACGATGCGCCGGTGCTGCTGGATAAGTTCCTCGACGACGCGGTGGAAGTGGATGTCGATGCGATTTGCGACGGCGAAAGCGTGCTGATTGGCGGCATCATGGAGCATATCGAACAGGCGGGCGTGCACTCTGGTGACTCCGCATGTTCGCTGCCTGCTTACACGCTGAGCCAGGAAATCCAGGATGTGATGCGCCAGCAAGTGCAGAAACTGGCGTTTGAATTGCAGGTTCGCGGCCTGATGAACGTGCAGTTTGCAGTGAAAGATAACGAAGTTTATCTGATTGAGGTTAACCCACGTGCCGCGCGTACCGTGCCGTTCGTCTCCAAAGCCACCGGCTTGCCGCTGGCAAAAGTGGCGGCGCGCGTGATGACCGGCAAAACGCTGGCTCAGCAAGGTCACACCAAAGAGATTATTCCGCCGTATTACTCAGTGAAAGAAGTGGTGCTGCCGTTTAACAAGTTCCCGGGCGTTGACCCGCTGTTAGGGCCGGAAATGCGCTCTACCGGTGAGGTGATGGGCGTGGGACGTACCTTTGCCGAAGCCTTCGCCAAAGCGCAACTGGGCAGTAACTCGACCATGAAGAAACAGGGTCGCGCGCTGCTGTCAGTACGTGAAGGGGATAAAGAGCGCGTGGTGGATCTCGCTGCGAAGCTGCTGAAACAGGGCTTTGAGCTGGATGCGACCCACGGCACGGCGATTGTGCTGGGTGAAGCGGGCATTAACCCACGTCTGGTGAATAAGGTACATGAAGGTCGTCCGCACATTCAGGATCGTATCAAGAATGGCGAATATACCTACATCATCAACACCACGGCGGGGCGTCAGGCGATTGAGGATTCCAAGCTGATTCGCCGCAGCGCGCTGCAGTATAAAGTGCATTACGACACTACGCTGAATGGCGGCTTTGCTACCGCGATGGCGCTGAATGCCGATGCCACAGAAAAAGTGATTTCCGTACAGGAAATGCACGCGCAGATTAGCAAATAATCTGCTCCCCTCTCTCCCTTGCGGAGAGAGGGTTCTCTACTCCCCCTTCAGAGTGTTCTGCATTTTCCCCACCGTTCAGTGAGTTAGCCTAAAATGGCTTAACAGACGAATGAAATTCACTGGAAAGCAGGGAGATAACCATGCGAACTAAGCTTCTGATGACCCCGATTTTTACTGCTGCAGCACTGTTTACCGTTGCCGGATGTTCCTCCAATCAGGCGGTACGCACCACTGATGGCCGCACCATTGTGACCGACGGCAAACCGCAGGTGGATAAAGACACCGGGCTGGTTTCTTATAAAAATGCAGAAACCGGAAAAACTGAGCAGATTAACCGCGATCAGGTGAAAAACATGAGCGAACTGGATAACTAATCCCTTCCTCATTTGCGGTAGCTTCGGCTGCCGCATACCTTTCCCTCATTCCCACACAGATTGCCGCTTTTAGCCAGACGATTAACTGACTACACTTTCAAGAAAAAGCGTGTAGTGAAAACAGGTTAATCAATGATCCTCATAATTTATGCCCATCCTTATCCGCAGCATTCTCATGCGAATAAGCGCATGATTGAGCAGGCAGGGACGCTGGAAAACGTTGAAATACGTTCTCTTTACGAACTCTATCCTGACTTCAATATTGACGTCGCCGCCGAGCAGGAGGCGATTTCCCGTGCCGATTTGGTTATCTGGCAACATCCGATGCAGTGGTACAGCGTGCCGCCATTATTCAAACTCTGGCTGGATAAAGTGCTGGCGCATGGCTGGGCGTATGGCCATGGTGGAACGGCGCTACGCGGCAAAAGTGTACTGTGGGCGGTGACGACCGGCGGTGGTGACAACCATTTTGATATTGGATCGCACCCCGGTTTTGATGTGCTTTCCCAGCCGCTACAGGCGACAGCGCTCTATTGCGGGATGAACTGGCTGCCGCCTTTTGCCGTGCACTGCACGTTTATCTGCGACGATGAAACGCTGCAGGCGCAGGCGCGCCATTACAAACAACGTTTACTGGAGTGGCAGGAGGTGCAGCATGGATAGTCATACGTTAATTCAGGCGCTGATCTACCTGGGATCGGCGGCACTGATCGTGCCGATCGCCATGCGCCTGGGGCTCGGGTCGGTGCTTGGCTATCTGATTGCCGGAGGCATTATTGGTCCGTGGGGATTGCGGCTGGTGACTGACGCAGAATCAATCCTCCATTTTGCAGAAATCGGTGTCGTACTGATGCTGTTTGTGATTGGCCTTGAGTTGGATCCGCAGCGTTTATGGAAACTGCGTGCGTCGGTGTTTGGCGGCGGTGCGCTGCAAATGGCCAGCTGCGGGTTGTTGCTTGGCGGATTTTGCGCGCTGCTCGGGCTACCGTGGCCGGTCGCGGTATTAATTGGTCTGACGCTGGCGTTGTCATCCACGGCAATTGCTATGCAGGCAATGAATGAGCGCAACCTGACGGTATCGCAAATGGGGCGCAGCGCCTTTTCTGTGCTGTTGTTCCAGGATATCGCCGCCATCCCGCTGGTGGCGATGATCCCCTTGCTGGCTGCCAGCGGCGGGGCGATGACGTTCAGTGCCTTCGCGCTTTCGGCGCTCAAAGTTGTCGCCGCGCTGACACTGGTGGTGCTGATCGGGCGCTATGTTGCCCGCCCGGCGCTGCGTTTTGTTGCGCGATCCGGTTTACGGGAAGTGTTCTGCGCCGTGGCACTGTTCCTGGTCTTCGGTTTTGGCTTATTGCTGGAAGAGGCGGGTTTGTCGATGGCGATGGGCGCGTTTCTTGCCGGTGTGTTGCTTGCCAGCTCTGAATATCGCCATGCGCTGGAAAGCGATATTGAGCCCTTTAAAGGTTTGTTGCTCGGGTTGTTTTTTATCGGCGTGGGGATGTCGATCGACTTTGGCACGCTGGTGACGCACCCACTGCGCATCTTATTGCTGCTGGTCGGTTTTTTGGTGATCAAAAGCGTGGTGCTGTGGCTGATTGCTCGCCCGTTACGTGTGCCCGGCAAGCAGCGATTGTGGTTTGCCGCCCTGCTGGGGCAAGGGAGTGAGTTCGCTTTTGTGGTATTTGGCACCGCGCAAACCGCGCAGGTGCTGGATAGCGAATGGGCGAAAGCGTTAACCCTGACGGTCGCGCTGTCGATGGCCGCAACGCCGCTGTTACTGGTGCTGTTGGCCCGTCTTGAAGCATCCGGTAGCCAGCAGGAGCGCGCAGCGGACGAAATCGACGAGGAAGAAGCGCGGGTCATTATTGCCGGGTTCGGACGTTTCGGGCAGATCGCCGGGCGTTTGTTGCTCTCCAGCGGCGTGAAGATGGTGGTTCTGGATCACGATCCCGATCATATTGAAACGCTGCGTAAATTCGGCATGAAGGTGTTTTATGGCGATGCGACACGCGTTGATTTGCTGGAATCTGCTGGGGCCGGGCGTGCAGAAGTATTAATTAATGCCATCGACGATCCGCAGGCCAGCCTACAATTAACGGAGCTGGCGAAAGAGCACTTCCCGGATCTGCGCATTATTGCCCGTGCCCGCGATGTCGATCACTACATTCGCTTGCGCCAGGCGGGTGTTGAGAAGCCGGAGCGTGAAACCTTCGAGGCGGCGTTGAAAACAGGAAGGCTGGCGCTGGAAGGTTTAGGGCTCGGTTCGTACGAAGCGCGTGAACGCGCCGATCATTTCCGTCGTTTTAACACCTCGATGGTGGAGGAGATGGCGCAGGTGGAAAACGATGCCCAGGCGCGCGCGGCGGTGTTTAAACGCACCAGCGCGATGCTGACGGAAATCATTTCGGAAGACAGAGCGCATCTGTCATTAACCCAGCGCCACGGTTGGCAAGGTACGGAAGAGGGGCGTCATACTGGCGATCCCGCAGACGAACCGGCGGTTAAACCGCAGGCGTAAATCGCCTCTTACGGATAACTTACTGATTCACCACGGCTGGAAAGCTGGCGGTGCAGATTCGGGGTGCGGTGCCGCCAGCAGAATAGAAAATTTTCTTATTCTTTACCTCGCGCCCCGTCGACGAAAGATTGCGCTTTCCGTATAGTGGCGACAATTTTTTGGCTTCCAGGAATGAATAAATGATCAGTTTGATTGCGGCGTTGGCAGTGGATCGCGTCATCGGCATGGAGAATGCAATGCCGTGGAACTTACCTGCCGATCTCGCCTGGTTTAAACGCAATACGTTAAACAAGCCGGTAGTAATGGGTCGCCTGACGTGGGAATCCATCGGTCGTCCGCTGCCTGGTCGTAAGAATATCGTGATCAGTAGCCAGCCGGGCACTGACGATCGCGTGCAGTGGGTGAAATCCGTTGATGAAGCGATTGCACAATGCGGTGACGCTGAAGAGATCATGGTGATTGGCGGTGGTCGTGTTTACGAGCAGTTTCTGCCGAAAGCGCAGCGTTTGTACCTGACGCACATTGATGCGGAAGTGGAAGGTGATACCCATTTCCCGGATTACGATCCGGACGACTGGGATTCCGTGTTCAGTGAGTTTCACGACGCGGACGCGCAGAATTCCCACAGTTACTGTTTTGAGATCCTTGAGCGCCGTTAATTCACTGCGCTACTGCCGTGGTTGCACGGCAACGTTATGTTTCTTCTCTTTCCCCGGCCCAGGCCGGGGAAATGATTTCAGGAGGCGATTGCCTCGCCATCACCCAAATCCATCTGGCGGTTCGATGCTTGCGTGAAGTACTGTTTATCTTCCCAGCGCAGGCAGGTGAGCACGCCACCCCAGCAGCAGCCCGTATCCAGCGCATAGATGCCTTCCGGTGTACCCGCCCCTTCCAGTGATGCCCAGTGACCAAAGGCGATACTGTATTCTTGCGCCACCGGTCCCGGAATCGAAAACCACGGTTTTAGCGGCGCGGGTGCATGCTCGGGAATGTCTTTGCAGTACATATCGAGCTGCCCGTTCGGGAAACAGTAGCGCATACGCGTAAACGCATTGGTAATAAAGCGCAGGCGGGCAAGACCGCTGAGTTCAGGCGTCCAGTGATTCGGCAGATCGCCATACATGGCGTCGAGAAAAAGCGGATAAGAGTCGCTCGACAGCACCGCCTCAATATCACGCGCGCAGTGGCGGGTTGTTTCCATATCCCACTGTGGGGTGATCCCGGCGTGCGCCATCACCAGTTTTTTCTCTTCATCGATTTGCAGCAGCGGCTGGCGGCGCAGCCAGTTAATCAGTTCGTCGGCGTCGTGCGCTTCCAGCAATGGATTGAGCCGGTCTTTAGGCTTGTTGCGACTGATGCCGGCGTAAACGGCTAGCAGGTGCAAATCGTGGTTACCCAGCACGATGCGTACGCTGTCACCGAGTGATTTGACGAAGCGCAATACTTCAAGCGAGCCAGGGCCGCGCGCGACCAGATCGCCCGTCAGCCATAAGGTGTCCTGCTCAGGTGAAAATTCAACCTGCTTTAACAGCGCGACGAGTTCATCGTAGCAACCATGAACGTCACCAATAAGGTATGTAGACATTGTATTAATGGATCAGTGTTGGAACGGCGAGTCGGAAGACCGGGATAGCGATGCGGAAGGTTGCTCCCTGCGCATCGATCATTTCGTAGTGGCCTTGCATGGTGCCCAGCGGCGTTTCAATCACCGCGCCGCTGGTATATTGATATTCGCCGCCTGGCTCAATGTGCGGCTGTACGCCAACCACACCTTCGCCCTGAACTTCCGTTGCGCGGCCATTTCCATTGGTGATCAGCCAGTAGCGTTTGAGCAGCTGGACAGGGGTTCGCCCCAGGTTCCGGATGGTAATGGTGTAAGCGAAAACATAGCGTTCATCGTCGGGAGCGGACTGAGACTCGATGTAGATGCTTTGTACCTGAACACAAACTCGGGGCGAATTGATCATACCTTAACTCTCCTTCGGCGGCGCATTCTCAGTCAGGTAGTTCGCTAACTGGCAATATTGCGCAACAGAAATATTTTCCGCGCGCATCGCCGGATCGATACCTAACGACGCCAGCACTTCAACCGTAAAGACGTTGCCGAGGCTGTTGCGAATGGTTTTACGACGCTGGTTAAACGCTTCGGTGGTAATGCGGCTCAGCGTGCGGATCTCTTTTACCGGATGCGGTAATTGAGCGTGCGGCACCAGACGAACCACAGCAGAATCCACCTTTGGCGGCGGCGCAAACGCGGTGGGCGGTACTTCCAGCACCGGAATAATCTGGCAGTAGTACTGCGCCATCACGCTTAATCGACCATACGCCTTACTGTTTGGCCCTGCAACCAGGCGATTCACCACCTCTTTTTGCAGCATAAAGTGCATGTCGGCAATGGCATCAGTATAGCTAAACAGATGGAACATCAACGGCGTGGAGATGTTATACGGTAGGTTGCCGAAAACACGCAGCGGCTGACCAATCGTTTTTGAGAGTTCGCCAAAATCCATAGTCATTGCATCTTGCTGATAAATCGTCAGTTTTGGTGCAAGGAACGGATGGGTTTGCAGGCGGGCAGCCAGATCGCGGTCAAGCTCGATGACCGTTAATTTATCCAGACGTTCGCCCACCGGTTCGGTGAGCGCGCCAAGGCCAGGGCCGATTTCGACCATAGCCTGACCCTTTTGCGGGTTGATGGCCGAGACAATACTGTCGATCACGAACTGATCGTGGAGAAAGTTTTGCCCGAAGCGTTTGCGGGCTAAGTGGCCCTGATGGACGCGAGTATTCATTGAGTATTAACAATCATTTTGATGGCGAGATTAAGCGCCGTAATAAAACTGCCGACATCCGCTGTTCCTTTGCCCGCGAGTTCAAGCGCGGTGCCGTGGTCGACGGATGTGCGAATAAAGGGTAAACCGAGGGTGATATTCACGCCACGGCCAAAGCCCTGGTATTTTAGCACGGGCAGACCCTGATCGTGGTACATCGCCAGTACGGCGTCGGCATTATCGAGGTATTTGGGCTGAAAAAGCGTGTCGGCAGGCAGCGGACCGCTTAAATTCATACCCTGCGCGCGCATTTCATTGAGCACCGGAATGATGGTATCAATCTCTTCCGTCCCCATATGACCGCCTTCACCGGCATGCGGGTTCAGGCCGCAGACCAGAATATGCGGTTGGGCGATACCGAACTTCTGTTGCAGATCTGTGTGCAGAATGCCGATCACTTCCCGCAGCAAATCAGGCGTAATAGCGTCGGCCACGGCTTTGATGGGCAAGTGTGTGGTCGCCAGCGCCACGCGTAGCTCTTCGGTTGCCAGCATCATTACCACTTTGGCGGCGTGAGAGCGCTCTTCGAAAAACTCCGTGTGCCCGGTAAACGGTGTTCCTGAATCGTTGATCACCCCTTTATGCACCGGGCCGGTAATCAGCGCGGTAAATTCGCCACTCAGGCACCCATCGCAGGCGCGGGCAAGCGTTTCAACAACATAAGAACCGTTAAGCGTATTGAGTACGCCAGCGGTAACGGGCGTATGCAGAGGAACAGGCAACAGCGTTAATGTGCCTGCCTGTTGCGGTACTGCGGCGGCCGTTGGATCGTAACCGCGCAGTTGAAGCGGTAGACCGAGCCACGAGGCCCGGTCGGTCAGCAGCGTTGCGTCTGCACAGATAACCAGTTCAACCGGCCAGTCGTGCTGGGCGAGTTGCACTACCAGATCCGGGCCAATCCCGGCGGGTTCGCCGGGAGTAATAACGACACGCTGTGTTTTCATTAATTGCTCAGAATTTTGACATAGGCGCTGGCGCGCTGTTCCTGCATCCAGGTTGCCGCTTCTTCAGAGAACTTACGGTTCATCAGCATGCGATAGGCTCTGTCTTTTTGCGCGGCGTCGGTTTTGTCGACGTTACGGCTATCCAGCATTTCGATCAGGTGCCAGCCAAAGGAGGAGTGAACCGGGCTGCTCATCTGGCCGCGTTTCAGCTTCATCAGCGCATCGCGGAAGGCCGGATCGTAAATATCCGCTGACGCCCAGCCGAGATCGCCGCCCTGGTTTGCAGAGCCCGGATCCTGTGAGAACTCTTTAGCCGCGTTAGCAAAAGTGGTTTTGCCACTCTTAATATCGGCTGCGATCTGTTCCAGTTTCACGCGTGCTTGATCGTCGCTCATGATCGGCGACGGCTTCAGCAGGATATGGCGGGCATGAACTTCCGTCACTGAGATGCTCTGCGTCTGACCGCGAAGATCGTTCACTTTCAGGATATGGAAGCCAACACCCGAGCGGATTGGGCCAATCACATCGCCTTTTTTCGCCGTGCTCAGTGCCTGAGCAAAGATACTCGGCAGCTCCTGGATTCGGCCCCAGCCCATCTGGCCGCCTTTCAGCGCTTGCTGATCGGCAGAGTAAGTGATGGCCAGTTTGCCAAAATCACCGCCATTGCGAGCTTGTTCCACAATTGAACGCGCCTGACTTTCCGCTTCGTTCACTTGATCGGAGGTTGGGTTTTCCGGCAGTGGGATCAGTATGTGGCTCAGGTTCAGCTCGGTACTGGCATCATTCTGGTTGCCCACCTGCTGCGCCAGGGCTTCGACTTCCTGTGGCAGCACCGTAACGCGACGGCGCACTTCGCCGTTACGCACTTCGGAGATGATCATCTCTTTGCGAATCTGGTTACGGTAGGTGCTGAAATTCACCCCGTCATAGGCCAGACGGCTGCGCATCTGATCCATCGTCATATTATTTTGTTTGGCAATGTCAGCAATGGCGGCGTCGAGTTGTTCGTCAGTCACTTTGACGCCCATTTTCGTGCCCATCTGCAAAATGATTTGATCCATGATCAGACGTTCAAGGATCTGGTGGCGCAGCGTTGCGTCGTCCGGTAACTGCTGCCCCGCCTGGCCTGCATTGGCCTTCACGGATTGCATCAAACCATCAACGTCACTTTCCAGCACCACGCCGTTATTGACCACGGCGGCGACTTTATCTACAACCTGAGGCGCGGCGAAACTGGTATTCGCAACCATAGCGATACCGAGAAGCAGCGTTTTCCAGTTCTTCATACCTTTTCCATTTCAATTAACCGCAATGCGGATTACGTTGCAAATCAAACAGATCACAGTGAGCTACGGTACGGCAGAATATTTGAACGCAGCATTTGTTGCGTCCCCAGACCGTAGTTGGAGCTCAGGCCACGCAGCTCAATGTTGAAACCGATGACTTTGTCATATTTGCTTTGTTCATTTTCCCAGCCGTTGATTTTGCGCTCATAGCCAACGCGAATCGCATAACAGCAGGAGTTATATTGCAGCCCCACCATCTGATCGGCAGGTTTACTGGTATTGGTATCGAAATAATACGCACCAACGATGGACCAGCGGTCCGCAATCGGCCAGCTTCCGGCGGCACCTACCTGCGAAATACCATCTTTATACTGCGCTGAAGTTGCATAGTTTGGCAGCGTTGCCTGTACGTATTCCGGGCTGGCGTAACGGTAGCTCAATTGCAGCATACGGTCTTCATCACGGCGATACTCCAGCGACGAGCTGCTGTTAGCGATATTATTCAGACGGGTGTCATACTGCACCCCGCCGCGCAGACCCCAACGATCGGAGATACGCCAGTACGTATCGCCTGCCCACACCAGCGAACCAGTTTTGTTGTCTTTCTCCCAGTTAATGTTGTCATCACCGGTACGGGACTCGGTGAAATAGTAGATTTGACCAACAGAAACGTTAAAACGTTCAACCGCCGCTTCATCATAAATGCGGGTTGTGACGCCGGTAGTCACCTGGTTCGCGGAGGCGATACGGTCCAGACCGCCATAAGTGCGATCGCGGAACAGCCCGCTGTAATCGGATTGCAGCAGGGAGGAGTCGTAGTTGTTGATGTGGCTCTGATCGCGATACGGCACATACAAGTATTGAGCGCGCGGTTCCAGCGTTTGGGTGTAGCCCTCCGCCCAGTTCATATCGCGTTCAAACACCAGCTTGCCGTCCGTTTTAAATTGCGGCATAACGCGGCTAACGGACTCTTTATAGTTGGTGTTGTTACTGGCGTTGTATGCGTCGAGGTTACTTTGCTGGTAGTGGGTCGCCAGCATTTTCACTTCGGTGTTCAGGCTGCTCCATTCATTGGACACTGGCAGGCTGAGCGTTGGTTCCAGATGAAGACGGGTTGCTTCAGGTCGGTCAGAGTTGGTATTGGTAAATTTCACCGCCTGGCCGTACATACGGAAATCAAAGGGACCCAGATCGTTGTGATACCAGTTCACGTCCACCTGCGGTAGCGCAGCGTATGAGTTGCTGCTCTGGCGGTTAAATACCTGGAACTGTTTGGTTGTCACTGTGGCATTGAAGTTCTCTACTCCATAACCCGCACTAAAAATCTGCGTGGCATAGCCGTCAGTACTGGAACCATATTTTGACGTGAAATCGTTAAAATAGTGCGGGTCGCTGACTTTGGTGTAGTCAACGTTAAAGCGCCACACTTGATCCATAACCCCGGCATGTTGCCAGTAAAACAGCCAGCGGTGACGTTCCCCTTCGGTCGGGTATTCATCCTGGAACACTTTGTCTGAAGGCAGGTAATCGAACTCAATAAGGCCTGCACCTGCCTGCGTCAGATAACGGAATTCGTTTTCCCACTGTATATTGCCCCGTTTATGGATGTAATGCGGTGTGATCGTCGCATCCATATTCGGCGCAATGTTCCAGTAGTACGGCAGATAGAACTCGAAATAGTTCGTCGTGCTGTACTTGGCATTGGGGATCAAGAAACCTGAACGGCGCTTGTCGCCGATAGGCAACTGCAAATACGGACTATAGAACACCGGCACCGGGCCGAGCTTAAAGCGCGCATTCCAGATTTCCGCAACCTGCTCCTGGCGATCCTGAATAACTTCGCTGCCGACAACGCTCCAGGTGTTTGACCCTGGCAGACAGGAGGTAAACATCCCATTGTCCAGAATGGTGTAGCGGTTTTGTCCACGCTGTTTCATCAGATCGGCGGTACCGCGACCCTGACGACCCACCATCTGGTAATCACCTTGCCAGACGTTGGTGTCTTTGGTGTTCAGGTTTGACCAACCTTTAGGACCTTTCAGGATGACCTGGTTATCGTCATAGTGCACATTACCGAGTGCATCCACTGTGCGAACCGGGTCCGTCTGACCTTCCGGCTGCTGCTGATGAAGCTGCACCTCATCGGCCTGCAAACGGCTATTTCCCTGATTAATATCGACATTGCCGGTAAAAACGGCATCGTCAGGGTAGTTGCCTTTTGCGTGATCGGCATTGATCGTCACCGGCAAATTATTGGTGTCGCCCTGTACCAGGGGTCGGTTATAGCTGGGAACGCCAAGCATACACTGCGAGGCAAGATCGGCTGCCATCCCCTGCTGGCTGTAAAGGGCGGAGCCAATCATGGTGGCCAGGAGGGTGGGGATACGTTTTTTCATACGTTGTATTTGTTGTTCCGTCATCTGTGGCTTTACGCTGGCAAACGGTCTGAGACTAACTTACTCGCCTTTGCAACGCTAGTTTTAATCCTGCCCGCGTTCGAGCCAGGGGGAGAAGACTGCGCCTGTGCATGGCATAGAATGACGGGTATGATAAAGCAAATTTTAGCCGACGGCATGACGATTTGGGGAGTATATGCAGTATTGGGGGAAAGTGGTTGGGGTTGTCATCGCTCTTTTCATGGGCGGCGGCTTTTGGGGCGCGGTTCTTGGGTTGTTAATCGGGCACTTTTTTGACAAGGCGCGCAGCCGAAAAATGGCGTGGTTTGCCAACCAGCGCGAACGTCAGACGCTCTTTTTCGCCACCACCTTCGAGGTGATGGGACATCTAACCAAATCGAAAGGCCGGGTAACTGAAGCGGATATCCAGGTCGCCAGCCTGTTTATGGATCGCATGAACCTGCACGGCGAGTCGCGCAGCGCAGCACAGCAGGCGTTTCGCGTCGGCAAAACGGATAATTACCCGTTACGCGACAAGATGCGTCAGTTTCGCAGCGTCTGCTTCGGACGTTTCGACTTGATTAGGATGTTTCTGGAAATTCAAATCCAGGCGGCTTTCGCAGATGGCTCTTTGCACCCCAGCGAACGCGAAGTGCTGTACGTAATCGCTGAGGAGCTTGGGATTTCGCGTCTGCAGTTCGATCAGTTTCTGCGCATGATGCAGGGTGGGGCGCAATTTGGCGGGGGTTACCAGCATCAGCAGCAAGCGGGCGGTGGCGGCTGGCAGCAGGCGCAACGCGGCCCGACGCTGGAAGATGCCTGTAATGTTCTGGGCGTAAAGCCGTCAGACGATGCAACCACCATCAAGCGTGCCTACCGTAAGCTGATGGGCGAGCATCATCCGGACAAACTGGTGGCGAAAGGTCTGCCGCCAGAAATGATGGAGATGGCGAAACAAAAAGCGCAGGAAATTCAGAAAGCTTACGAGTTGATTCGCGAGCAGAAGGGTTTTCGTTAACGCCATAAAACTTTCCCGGTCGTAAGACCGGGGGAGTGATTTAAAAATCCACCGGTGCTTTAAAGGTCATGCTGTTGCCAAACGCCGGGTGGGTGATGGTCAGCGTCTCTGCATGCAGCTGCAAACGCGGAGCCATTGCGAGAGCTTCTGGCGTGGCGTAAAAACGGTCACCGAGAATCGGGTGACCTAACGCTAACATATGCACACGAAGTTGATGTGAACGCCCGGTAATCGGCTTCAGACGTACGCGAGCGGTGCCATCCTCATCAAACGCCAGCACTTCATACTCGGTCTGCGCCGCTTTGCCGGTTTCAAAACACACTTTCTGCTTTGGTCTGTTCGGCCAGTCGCAAATCAGTGGCAAATCCACCAACCCTTCGGCTTTTTCCGGGTGACCCCAGACGCGCGCCAGATACTGCTTTTTCGGCTCACGTTCGCGGAACTGGCGTTTTAACTCACGCTCGGCGTCTTTGGTTAGCGCCACCACAATCACACCGCTGGTCGCCATATCCAGGCGATGTACGGATTCGGCCTGCGGGAAGTCGCGCTGAATGCGCGTCATCACGCTGTCTTTGTGCTCATCCAGACGCCCTGGCACCGACAACAAGCCGCTGGGCTTGTTGACGACCATAATGTGTTGATCCTGATAAAGAATAACCAGCCAGGGATCCTGCGGCGGATTGTAGGGTTCCATCACCATTGGGGCTCCATTATTGGTGCGTCACAACAATCAAACGCAGCGCATCGAGCCGCCAGCTCGCCTGCGCCAGGCTTTCCAGCACTTGCTGGCGGTTGCTCTCAATGGCGGCCAGTTCGTCATCGCGGATATTTGGGTTAACCGCTTTTAACGCTTCCAGGCGCGCCAGTTCCGCCGACAGTTTTTCATCCGCTTCGCTTCGCGCAGCGTCAATCAGCTCGCGCGCGGCGGCTTCCACCTGCGTTTCGCCTTTTTGCAAAATGGCGTGAACCTCCTGTTGCACCGCGTTCACCAGCTTGCTGCCGGTATGGCGATTCACCGCGCTAAGCTGGCGGTTAAAGCTTTCGAACTCCACCTGGCCGGCGAGGTTGGTGCCGTTTTTATCCACCAGCAGGCGGATCGGTGTTGACGGCAGGAAACGATTAAGTTGCAGCTGTTTCGGCGCCTGCGCTTCCACAACGTAGATCAGCTCCAGCAGCAGCGTACCAACCGGCAGCGCTTTGTTTTTCAGCAGCGAAATCGTGCTGCTGCCGGTATCGCCAGAAAGGATCAGATCCAGACCGTTACGGATGATCGGATGTTCCCAGGTGACAAACTGTGCATCTTCGCGCGAAAGGGCGACATCACGATCGAAAGTGATAGTGCAGCCATCTTCCGGCAGACCCGGGAAGTCCGGCACCAGCATGTGATCCGAGGGCGTCAGCACGATCATGTTTTCACCGCGATCGTCCTGGTTAATGCCAATGATATCGAACAGGTTCATGGCGAAGGCAATAAGCGCTGTGTCGTCGTCCTGCTCGGCAATACTTTCCGCCAGCGCCTGCGCTTTTTCACCGCCGTTAGAGTGGATCTCCAGCAAGCGGTCGCGGCCTTGTTCCAGCTGTGCTTTCAGCGCATCGTGCTGTTCACGGCAGGTTTTGATCAGCTGATCAAAACCGTCGGTATCTTCCGGTGCCGCCAGGTAGTTAATCAGCTCATTGTGAACGCTATCGTAAATAGTGCGGCCGGTCGGGCAGGTGTGCTCGAAGGCGTCCAGCCCTTCGTGATACCAGCGCACCAGCACGGACTGCGCAGTTTTCTCCAGATAAGGCACGTGGATCTGAATATCGTGCGCCTGACCAATACGATCCAGACGGCCGATGCGCTGCTCCAGCAGATCCGGGTTGAACGGCAGATCGAACATCACCAGATGGCTGGCGAACTGGAAGTTACGCCCTTCAGAACCAATTTCCGAGCACAGCAGAACCTGCGCGCCGCTGTCCTCTTCACCGAACCATGCCGCCGCGCGATCGCGTTCAATAATCGACATACCTTCATGGAACACCGCCGCGCGGATGCCTTCGCGTTCGCGCAGCACCTGCTCCAGCTGCAGCGCGGTGGCGGCTTTGGCGCAGATCACCAGCACTTTTTGCGAACGGTGGCTGGTGAGGTAGCCCATCAGCCACTCAACGCGCGGGTCGAAGTTCCACCATGTTCCGGTGTCGCCTTCAAATTCCTGATAAATCTGCTCCGGGTAGAGCATATCGCGAGCGCGCTCTTCCTGGCTTTTACGCGCGCCCATAATGCCGGAGACCTTAATCGCCGTCTGATACTGCGTTGGTAGCGGCAGCTTAACGGTGTGCAATTCGCGTTTCGGGAAACCTTTTACACCGTTACGGGTGTTGCGGAACAGCACACGGCTGGTGCCGTGTCGATCCATGAGCATGGAAATCAGTTCCTGACGCGCGGCAGTCGCGCCTTCACGATCGCTGTTGGCGGTTTGCAGCAGCGGTTCGATATCCTGCTCGCCCACCAGATCGCTCAACATATTGAGGTCATCGTTGCTCAGGCGTTCACCCGCCAGCAGCAGGGCCACGGCGTCGGCGACCGGACGGTAGTTTTGCTGCTCTTCAACGAACTGGGCGAAATCATGGAAACGGTTAGGATCCAGCAGGCGCAGGCGCGCAAAGTGGCTCTCCATCCCCAGTTGTTCCGGGGTGGCGGTCAGCAGCAGAATGCCCGGTACGCGCTCGGCCAGTTGCTCAATTGCCTGATATTCACGGCTGGCTTCGTTTTCGCTCCACACCAGGTGATGCGCTTCGTCGACCACCAGCAGATCCCATTCGGCATCGCACAGGTGCTCCAGTCGCTGCTTGTTGCGGCGCACGAAATCGAGCGAGCAAATCACCAGTTGCTCGGTCTCAAACGGGTTGTCGGCATCGTGCTGCGCTTCGGCGTAACGTTCATCGTCAAACAGGGCGAAACGCAGGTTGAAGCGGCGCAGCATTTCAACCAGCCACTGGTGTTGCAGGGTTTCCGGCACCACGATCAGGACGCGCTCAGCCGCGCCAGCAAGCAGTTGTTGATGCAGGATCATCCCGGCTTCAATGGTTTTCCCAAGGCCCACTTCATCCGCCAGCAGCACGCGCGGCGCATGGCGACGGCCCACATCGTGAGCGATGTGCAGCTGGTGCGGGATCAGGTTGGTGCGCTGGCCACGCAAGCCGCTCCACGGCATACGGTACTGCTCACTTTGGTATTTACGCGCGCGAAAACGCAGCGCAAAGCGATCCATACGGTCGATCTGCCCGGCGAATAAGCGGTCTTGCGGTTTGCTGAACACCAGTTTGCTGTCGAGCAACACTTCGCGCAGGGTGACATTGCTTTCCTGCGTATCCAGGCGTGTGCCGGTGTAAGCGAGCAGCCCGTTTTCCTCTTTTACGTCTTCAATTGTGAGCTGCCAGCCATCATGGCTGGTCACCGTATCACCGGGGTTGAACATCACGCGGGTAACCGGAGAGTCGCTGCGAGCGTACAGACGGTTTTCACCCGTGGCCGGAAAAAGGAGGGTGACCGTGCGCGCATCCATTGCGACGACTGTGCCAAGTCCGAGTTCGCTTTCCGTGTCGCTAATCCAGCGTTGACCAAGTGTAAAGGGCATAAATGAACTCTATATCTCAAATTGCAGGCAATAGTTCGTCACCGCCTGAAGGCAGGCGGGCGTATAAAATTTGGGGCCAGAAAAAGGAAGGGCGCTATGGTAAAGGAAGCAATCCCTTTCGTCACTACCTATACCTGCCGTCTTTCGCGCCGCATGGAGGCACAAACCTGAAATAGCCAGGGTATAGCGGTAGTGTTGCAAGCCGGGAAACGCGATAGATAAAACTCAAAAGAGTCCCAGCTGCCCTGTAAGTAGTGTAGCAAAGTCGTCGTCAATGAAAGGCAGAATTCCCTCGGCAACCGGCTGTAACTGTTTACTCAGGTAGTGATCGTAATCGAGCGGCGAGTGTTGGTAATCCACCGGTTCTGGCCCGCTGGTGGTCCAGACATACTTGATGGTGCCGCGGTTCTGATACTGCGCCGGGCGGCCCCGTTTGCGGTTCTCTTCATCCGCCAGCCGCGCAGCGCGCACGTGCGGCGGCACATTACGTTCATATTCGGAAAGCGCTCTGCGCAGGCGCTTGCGATAAATCAGCTGATCGTCGAGCTCGCCCGCCATCAGGCTGGCAATGGTTTCGCGGACATAGTCCTGATAAGGCTCGTTGCGAAATACGCGCAGGTAGAGCGTTTGCTGGAACTGCTGCGCCAGCGGTGTCCAGTCCGTACGGACGGTTTCCAGCCCTTTAAACACCATGCGCTGGTTCTCGCCTTCCTGAATCATCCCGGCGTAACGCTTTTTGCTGCCCTGCTCGGTGCCGCGAATGGTTGGCATCAGAAACCGGCAGAAATGGGTTTCAAACTCCAGCTCCAGCGCGCTTTCCAGTTGCTGGCTTTTAAGTTGCGCCGACCACCAGCCATTGACGTGCTCGACCAGCGCGTGGCCAATACGCGCGGCGTCCTCTTCGCTGTGGGCTTGCTTTAGCCAGACGAAGGTGGAGTCCGTGTCGCCATAGATAACGTCGTAACCCTGTGCTTCAATCAGCGCTTTGGTCTGGCGCATGATCTCGTGGCCACGCATGGTAATCGACGATGCCAGCCGCGGATCAAAAAAGCGGCAGGCGCTGGTGCCGAGCACACCGTAAAACGCATTCATAATGATCTTCAGCGCTTGCGACAGCGGCTTGTTGCCATGACGTTTGGCCTCATCGCGCCCGTGCCAGATCTGCCCGACAATCCCCGGCAGGCAATGTTTTTCACGCGAAAACCACGCACCCAGAAACCCCTCGGTGCTGTGCGCGTTATCCGGCTGCGCCATACCTTCAACCAGGCCGACGGGGTCAATCAGAAAGGTGCGGATAATAGACGGGTAGAGGCTTTTGTAATCCAGTACCAGCACCGAGTCATACAGGCCGGGGCGCGAATCCATCACATAACCGCCGGGGCTGGCCTGCGGCGGCACGCCACCGAGATTTGGCGCGACATAGCCAGCGCGGTGCATGCGCGGAAAATAGAGGTGGCTGAAGGCCGCCACCGAACCGCCGTGGCGATCGACGGGCAAACCGTTCACCGTGGCGCGTTCCAGCAGAAACGGCATGATCTCCGTCTTGTGGAAGATGCGCGTCACCAGTTCGCAATCTTTCAGGTTATAGGTGGCGAGCGCGGGTTTATCTTCTGCGAAACGTCGGTCGATCTCATCCATGCGATCCCACGGGTTATCAATCGCCTTGCCTTCGCCAAGCAGCTCTCTGGAGACGGCTTCCAGCGAGAACGAGGAGAAGTTCCAGAACGCGGATTTCAGCGCTTCAATCCCGTCAATAATCAGCCTGCCGGTGGCCTGTGCGAAGAAGACGCCATTCTTAAAACCGTGCTCGCGCCACTCCAGTTCGCTGCCGTTACGCCCGAGCGTCAGCGGTACGCGGTAGCGCTCGGCGCTTTTTTGCAGCACGCGCAAATCGAATTGCACGACGTTCCAGCCAATAATCACATCCGGATCATGCGTGGCAAACCAGGCGTTGAGTTTTTCCAGCAGTTGAGGGCGGCTGGCAACGTACTCCAGCTCAAAATCCAGCCCCTGCGCGCTGCCGTTTTCTGGGCCGAGCATGTAGACCGTGCGCTGCCCGCAGCCCTCAAGGCCGATGCAGTAAAGCTCGCCGTGGCGGCTGGTTTCGATATCCAGCGACACCCATTTCAGCGGCGGGCGATAGTGCGGGCTGGGTTTCAGCCGCGCCTCAACCAGCGCTGCACCTTGTGGCGCACCGTCAACCCACACCGGCGCGGTGATAAAGCGCTCCATCAGAAAGCGTTCCGGTGGGCGGATATCGGCTTCGTAAACGGTGATGCCGTCATCGCGCAGCAGTTTTTCAATGCGCATCAGTTGGCGATGAGCACGGCAGTAAAGGCCATATACCGGCTGGCGGTGAAAGTCGCTCAGGTTCAGCGGCGTGACGCGCCACTGCTTTTCTGAGCGCAGCAGTAGTTTTGCTTTTTCCACCTGCGCGGCGGGAATAAAGGCGACCGACTCCTGCGGTGGCAGCACGACGCGCAGCGGGCCATTATCCGTCGCCAGCCAGAACTCGACCTCGGTTCCGCCGGGGGTATCCCGCCAGTGTCGGGTTAAAATAAAACCTTCTTGCGCCTGCGCCACAGCCGTCTCTCATAAAACAAAACCAGGCGAGATTATAGCCTGGTTTGTTGTTGAGTGCTGTGGTTTTATACAGCTATTGGCCGTAGTAAGCCTTCGCACCGTGCTTACGTAAATAGTGTTTATCCAGCAGCGTTTGTTGCATGGCGGGTAACTCAGGCGCGAGCTGACGGCAGAAAATACCCATATAGGCCACTTCTTCCAGCACGATGGCATTATGGACCGCGTCATCCGCGCTTTTGCCCCATGCGAACGGGCCGTGAGAATGCACCAGCACACCGGGCATTTGCGCCGGATCGATGCCTTTTTTCTCAAAGGTTTCGACGATCACATTGCCGGTTTCCCACTCGTATTCACCGTTGATCTCCTCATCGGTCATCTTACGGGTACAGGGGATCTCGCCATAGAAATAGTCAGCATGCGTGGTGCCCGTTGCCAGGATCGGCTGACCGGCCTGCGACCAGATGGTGGCGTGGCGCGAATGGGTGTGCACAATGCCGCCGATGGTCGGAAACGCCTGGTACAGCAGACGGTGAGTCGGCGTATCGGAAGAGGGTTTTTTCGTGCCTTCAACCACGTCGCCGGTGGTGATGTTGACGACCACCATATCGTTAGCGGTCATGATGCTGTAATCGACGCCAGAAGGTTTAATCACCATCAGACCACTTGCGCGATCAACGGCACTGACGTTGCCCCATGTCAGCGTGACCAGGTTATGTTTCGGCAGCGCCAGGTTGGCTTCCAGCACCTGCTGTTTCAATGCTTCTAACATGCGTTCCTCCAGGAAAGATGGCCTGCCGCAGCAGGCCGGGTGTTCCCTGTTAACGTTTTGAACCGTAATACACTTCGTTCCAGCGCAGCGCATCTTTAAACGCAGGCAGGCGGGTGTCATTGTCGATAACCGTCAGCTCAAGATCGTGCAGCTCGCTGAACTGGCGCATATCGTCAAGCGTCAGCGCCTGGCTGAAGACGGTGTGGTGCGCGCCACCGGCGAGGATCCACGCTTCAGAGGCGGTCGGCAGATCCGGCTGCGCTTTCCACAAGGCGTTGGCGACCGGCAGTTTCGGCAGATCGTGCGGGGTTTTCACCGCCTCAACGCAGTTCACCAACAGGCGGAAACGATCGCCTAAGTCGATCAGGCTGGCGTTAATTGCCGGGCCGGTTTTGGTGGAGAAGATCAGGCGTGCCGGATCGGCTTTGCCGCCAATACCGAGGTACTGCACATCCAGCGTCGGTTTTTCGTCAATGGCGATAGAAGGGCACACTTCCAGCATGTGCGAGCCGAGCACCAGATCGTTGCCGTGTTCAAAGTGATAGGTGTAATCCTCCATAAAGGAGGTGCCGCCGTTCAGCCCGCCGGACATCACTTTCATGATGCGCAGCAGCGCGGCGGTCTTCCAGTCACCTTCACCGGCAAAACCGTAGCCTTGCTGCATCAAACGCTGTACCGCCAGGCCCGGTAGCTGTTTCAGGCCGTGCAGATCTTCAAAGGTGGTGGTGAAGGCATGGAAACCGCCCTCTTCGAGGAAGCGTTTCAGACCCAGTTCGATGCGCGCGGCGTCAAGCACGTTCTGGCGCTTATCGCCATGAACCTGCGCGGCAGCCGTCAGGCGATAGCTGCTTTCATACTCATCCACCAGCGCATTGACATCGCCATCGCTCACGGCGTTCACTACTTGCACCAGATCGCCCACGCCCCAGGTATTGACCGAGAAACCGAACTTGATCTGTGCCGCCACTTTATCGCCGTCAGTCACTGCTACTTCGCGCATGTTGTCGCCGAAACGCACTACTTTCAGCTGACGGGTATCCTGTTTTGACACTGCCTGGCGCATCCATGCGCCGATGCGTTGATGGGCGTGTTGATCCTGCCAGTGGCCGGTCACCACACTGTGCTGCTGGCGCATACGCGCGCCGATAAAGCCGAACTCGCGGCCGCCGTGCGCGGTCTGGTTGAGGTTCATAAAGTCCATGTCGATGCTGTCCCACGGCAGGGACGCATTGAACTGGGTGTGGAACTGCAGCAGCGGCTTGTTGAGGATAGCGAGGCCGTTAATCCACATTTTCGCCGGTGAGAAGGTGTGCAGCCACACCACCATCCCGGCACATTTGTCGTCGTAGTTGGCATCGCGGCAGATGTGGGTAATCTCATCCGGCGAGGTGCCCAGCGGTTTCAGCACCAGTTTGCAGGGGAGTTTCGCTTCCGCATTGAGGGCGTTGACCACCTGTTCGGCGTGCTTCGTCACCTGTTTCAGGGCTTCCGGCCCGTACAGGTGCTGGCTGCCAATGACGAACCACACTTCATAATTGTCGAAAATAGTCATGATCTTGTCCTTAATGAGTTAACGCGGCCTGCGAGACTGTCGCGGCTGAAGGGAGATAGTGTTGCTCGGCGCTCTTCGCCCACTGCTGATAGCGGCGATAGAGGCGTTCAAACTGTTGCGCCTGCGCGGTCGGTTGCAGGGTTTTTTCGATGGCGCTAGCCATTTTCAGCTGCGCCGCCGGGATATCGGCATGCACTTGTGCGGCGACAGCGGCAAAAATCGCCGCACCCAGCGCGCAGCACTGCTCAGATTCGACCACCTGTAATGGGCGGTTCAGCACATCGCAGCAGGCCTGCATTACGCCGAGGTTTTTACGTGCGATACCGCCGAGCGCCATTACGTTGTCGACGGCGATACCCTGTTCGGTGAAGCACTCCATAATGGCGCGCGCGCCGAACGCGGTGGCTGCAATCAACCCGCCAAACAGCGCCGGAGCGTCGGTGGCGAGATTCAAATCAGTAATGACCCCTTTCAAACGCTGGTTGGCGTTTGGCGTACGGCGACCGTTAAACCAGTCGAGGATCACAGGCAGATGTTCGAGCGATGGATTTTTTACCCACGCATCGGTCAGGGCAGGTAAGAGTTGTTTCTGGCTGGCTTTGATCTGCGCTTTCAGCTCCGGATGCTGCTGCGCCAGCTGTTCCAGCGGCCAGCCAAGCACGCGGCCAAACCAGGCGTAGATATCACCAAAAGCGGATTGCCCGGCTTCGAGGCCGATAAAGTCCGGCACTACGCTGCCATCGACCTGGCCACAAATACCTTTTACCGCGCGTTCACCAACGCTCTGTTTGTCGGCAATCAGAATGTCGCAGGTAGACGTGCCGATAACTTTCACCAGCGTATTCGGCTGTGCGCCCGCGCCGACTGCGCCCATATGGCAGTCGAATGCACCGCCGGAAATCACTACGGATTCAGGCAAACCAAGGCGCTGCGCCCATTCGGCAGTCAATGTGCCGACGGGTAAATCTGCGGTATAGGTGTCGGTAAACAGCGGCCAGTTGAGGTGCTTATTAATGATGGGATCGAGTTCATCAAAGAATGCGGCGGGCGGCAGGCCACCCCAGCTTTCATGCCACAGAGATTTATGCCCGGCGCTGCAGCGGCCGCGACGAATGGCTTCCGGGCGTGTGGTGCCAGAGAGCAGAGCTGGAACCCAGTCACACAGTTCGATCCACGACGCTGCAGCCTGCGCGACGGCGCTATCCGCGCGGGTGACATGCAGGATTTTTGCCCAGAACCATTCGCTGGAGTAAATGCCGCCGATGTAGCGCGAGTAGTCAGTTTTGCCGGGGGTATGGCACAAGCGGGTAATGGCTTCCGCCTCTTCGACGGCGGTGTGGTCTTTCCACAACACAAACATCGCGTTCGGGTTGTCGGCAAACTCCGGGCGCAGCGCCAGCACGCGGCCTTCGGCATCAATCGGCGCGGGGGTTGAACCGGTGCTATCAACGCCAATGCCCTTGATCTCGGCGCGTTGTGCGTCGCTCAGTTCTGCCAGCACATTTTTCAGCGCCGCTTCCATCGACTCGATGTAATCGCGCGGGTGATGGCGAAATTGGTTATGCGGCGCATCGCAATAACGTCCCTCCTGCCAGCGTGGATACCACTCGACGCTGGTAGCGATCTCCGCCCCGGATGTGCAGTCTACCGCCAGCGCACGTACTGAATCGCTGCCGAAATCGAGGCCAATTGTGATTGCCATGTATCTTGCTCCATGAAGAATAACCGTTAGAAAAACGATAGTGAGCGGCGGCAAAAACCGTCAGGCAGGATCCGCTAATCTTATGGATTAAAATGCTATGGCATCGCAAAGTGTGACGCTGTGCAAAAATTCGATGTGGACATTTCTGCCGCCTTTATAGACACTTCCGTTATCCCTTTTTGCCCTGTTCAGCGGTGTTAAAAAGGCGTAATCGCTTTTGTCTGGCGGGATTAGACAATTGGCGTGTTTATGCCCCTTGCCTGCGGGCGGCTGAGGAATGACGGGATTCTCAATATGGACAATTGGTTTCTTTACCAGGTGCGGGAGTATTGTGTTTATGGCTGAATCACAGAACGATCCACTGCTGCCAGGGTACTCGTTTAATGCGCACCTGGTGGCGGGGCTGACCCCCATTGAAGCCGACGGTTATCTCGATTTTTTTATCGACAGGCCGCTGGGCATGAAGGGCTATATCCTGAATCTCACCGTGCGCGGCGAGGGTGTGGTGATGAACCATGGCAAGCAGTTTGTTTGCCGTCCTGGCGATATCCTGCTTTTTCCGCCGGGAGAAATTCACCACTACGGACGTCATCCTGATGCCACCGAGTGGTATCACCAGTGGGTTTACTTCCGTCCACGCGCCTACTGGCACGAGTGGCTGAACTGGCCGACCCTGTTCGCGCAAACCGGTTTTTACCGCCCTGATGATGCCCATATGGAGCGTTTTCGTGAGCTTTTCGCGCAAATTATCGATGCCGGGCAAAGCGTTGGGCGCTATGCGGAACATCTGGCGATAAACCTGCTGGAGCAGTTGCTACTGCGGCGCATGGAAGCAATTAACGAATCGCTGCACCCGCCGCTGGATAACCGCGTGCGCGACGCTTGCCAGTACATTAGCGATCACCTGGCGGATAACCATTTTGATATCGCAAGCGTTGCCCAGCACGTCTGTTTGTCGCCTTCGCGCCTGTCCCACCTTTTTCGTCAGCAACTGGGCGTAAGTGTGCTGAGCTGGCGCGAAGATCAGCGCATCAGCCAGGCAAAATTACTGCTTAGCACCACGCGAATGCCGATTGCCAGCGTAGGACGCAATGTTGGTTTTGACGATCAGCTCTATTTCTCGCGGGTTTTTAAAAAATGTACCGGTGCCAGCCCCAGTGAATTCCGCGCGGGATGTGAATAAAAAGTAAAGAATGGCAATGAAAGGTTCTGCAATGTGACATAACCGGTAAAATTTTCAGATAATTGAAAGCTTGACGCTCGCGGATGACCTCCGGAGAATCCAGCGTTCATTCTGAACAGGACACCTTATGGAAGCGTTGCTGGAACACTTTATTACCCAATCTGCCACGTATTCGCTGGTGGCAATTATGCTGGTGGCGTTTTTTGAGTCGCTGGCGTTAGTCGGGCTGATTTTACCCGGCACGGTAATGATGGCGGCGCTTGGCGCGCTGATCGGCAGCGGTGAAGTGAACTTCTGGCATGCGTGGCTGGCAGGGATTGTCGGCTGCCTGCTCGGCGACTGGATCTCCTTCTGGCTGGGCTGGCGTTTTAAAGGGCCGCTGCACCGCTGGTCGTTTATGAAAAAAAACAAAGCGCTGCTTGATAAAACCGAACACGCGCTGCATCAGCACAGCGTATTTACCATTCTGGTTGGCCGTTTTGTCGGGCCGACACGCCCATTGATCCCGATGGTTGCCGGCATGTTGGATCTGCCCATCCGCAAGTTTTTGCCGCCGAACATTGTTGGCTGCCTGCTGTGGCCGCCGTTCTACTTCCTGCCCGGTATTCTGGCCGGTGCGGCAATTGATATTCCCGGCGATATGCAAAGCGGCAACTTCAAATGGCTTTTGCTGCTGACCGCGCTGCTGCTGTGGCTGGCCTGCTGGTTATGCTGGCGGTTATGGCGCGCGGGGAAATCCGGTGTTGACCGTTTGACAAACTACCTGCCACGTCGTCGCCTGCTTTGGCTGGCACCGGGCACGCTGGTGGTTGCTGTCGCTGCGGCGGTCGCGCTGGCGCAGCATCCGCTGATGCCGATTTACCTCAACATTTTGGGCAACGTTGTTCGCGGTCACTGACCGCGAATTCCCAGCAAACCAGACGCGGACGATTTGCCGCTAAGCAACTCGTCCGTGTTGCCATCCCACGCAATGCGCCCGTCAGCAATCACCAGCGAACGTTCGGCAATCCGCGCTGCATCCTCCACACTGTGCGACACCATCAGCAGCGTTAACCGCTGTCGCTGACATACTGACTGTACCAGCGCGAGCATCTCCTGGCGCAGCGCCGGGTCGAGTGCGGAAAAGGGTTCATCAAGCAATAACACCGGCTGCTCACGCACCAGGCAGCGCGCCAGTGCCACGCGTTGACGCTGACCACCGGAAAGCTGCTCCGGCAGGCGCGCCAGCAGTGATTCCAGCCCCATCGTTTCGGCGATCTGCTCCAGTTTATGCTGCTGGTCGCTATTTAGCTTCAGGCCCGGGTTTAACCCCAGTCCGATGTTTTGCCGCACAGTAAGATGAGTAAAGAGGTTATTTTCCTGAAACAGCATCGATACCGGGCGCTGCGAGGGTGTGGTATGCGTGTGATCTTCGCCTGCGATGGTTATCGTGCCGCTGGCGGGAGTAAGAAACCCGGCTACCAGGTTCAGCAGCGTGCTTTTCCCCGCGCCGCTTGGGCCGAGAACGGCAATCTGCTCGCCCCGGGTAACAGAGAGGGAAAAGCGCATTGGCAGATGGTGATAAAGCCAGGTGACATCAGTCAGTCTTAGCATGGTGGCCCGGAAGTTTTTCAATCACGGTGAATAAGAAAAAGCACAGCAGCAACAAGATGAGCGCGGTCACCGCGCCATCCTGGCTGCGGTACGACCCAATCTGCTGATAGAGATAAAACGGCAGCGTGCGAAAGTCGTCATTACCAAATAAGGCGACCACGCCGAAGTCGCCAATCGACAGCACGCAGGCAAACGCCAGCGCCTGGGCCAGCGGGCGTTTCAGCGCGCGTAATTCGACCACGCGCAGGCGCTGAAAACCCTGCATTCCCAGCGACTGGCACAGCATGCTATAGCGGGAAGTCAGGTCACGCATCGGGTTTTCCAGCACTTTCAGTGCATAAGGAATGGCCATCAGCGCATTGGTGAAAATGACGATGCCATTGGCGGAGGTGGGCAGGCCAACGCTGTTATTGAGCAGCAGAAAGAAGCCGGTCGCCAGCACGATCCCTGGCATGGCGAGGATCAACATGCCGCTGATTTCCAGCGCTTGCCCGGCCATGTTTTGCTGGCGCGCGCGTAACTCCCGGCTGCTCCACAACAGCATCATGGTCAGCACAACGCACAATAGCCCTGCGCCCAGTGCGATGCGCAGTGACGTCCACACCGCTTGCCACAGAACTGGCTCCGCCAGCACTTTCACCAGGCTCAGATTGAGGCCATCGACAATCACTGCCAGCAGCGGCGGCAGCAGTAATAGCAAGGCCAGCACAATCAGCGTGATATCCGCGACCTTGCTGAACAGTCGATCCTCCGGGTTGCGCCAGCCAGTAATCTGATGACTGCCCACGGCGATCGCTTTACTCATGCGCTGGCTGAGCAGCACCAGCCCGAGACAGCAGATCATCTGGATCAGCGCCAGCATTGCCGCGCGGGCGGGATCAAAATCGAAGCTGAGCGCCTGGTAGATGGCCAGTTCAATGGTGGTAGCCTGCGGCCCGCCGCCCAGCGATAGCACGGTGGCGAAACTGGCGAAGCAGAGCATAAAAATCAACGCGGCGACTGGCGGGATCTGGCGGCGTAACCACGGCCATTCGACAAAACGGAAGAATGCCCAGCCACGCATACCAAGTTGCGCGGCAAGCTGGCGCTGCTCGCCGGGGATCTGCTCCAGCGTTTGTAGCAGCAGGCGCGAGGCCATCGGCAAATTAAAAAAAACGTGCGCCAGCAGAATGCCTTGCAAGCCATACGGCGAGAATGTCCACTCTACGCCAAGCGCGTGCCAGAGCGTTGCCAGCCAGCCCTGGCGGCCATATACACTGAGAATGCCGAACACGGCGACCAGCACCGGCAGGATCAGCGTCATGGCGCACAGTCGCAGCAAGGCGAGACGGCCAGGGAAACGCCGCCGGTAGAGCGCGCGG
The DNA here is from genome assembly GCF_016620385.1 of Kosakonia sp. LAM2021. Lineage (NCBI taxonomy): Bacteria > Pseudomonadati > Pseudomonadota > Gammaproteobacteria > Enterobacterales > Enterobacteriaceae > Kosakonia > Kosakonia sp. LAM2021. The sequence goes on along the minus strand of NZ_JAENHT010000008.1, from coordinate 140,576 downwards.
GCAAGAAAAATCGCCGGTACGACAGAGAGCAGCGCGGAGAGAAACGCCTGCCAGAAGGAGAAACGCACCACATGCCACAGGTAACTGTCTTGTAAAAAGTCAGCCAGCCCGCTGAACGGGGCGTTTTGCCACAGCGCAAGAAACGCAGCCAGCGCCACCGCCACCATCAGTGTGGCGGCGGTGAGGCCGGGCAGCAGCCAGCCAGCAATCAGCGGCTGACGGCGCGTTGCCATGCATTAATCCAAGTTGCGCGCTGGGTCGCGACCTCCTGCGAAGAGTATTCCAGCGAAGTTTGCGGTTTAACCAGCTGGTCGAAGCCCGCGGGTAGCGTCACATTGGTGACCGGGTACATCCAGTTACCGCTCGGGATAGTGTTCTGGAACGCGGGCGAAACCATAAACTTGAGGAATTTTTCCGCCAGTTCCGGCTGTTTACTGGCTGCGGTACGGGCGGCAACTTCAACCTGCAAATAGTGACCTTCGCTGAAATTCGCCGCCGCGTAGTTGTCTTTCTTCTCTTCAATAATGTGGTAAGCCGGAGAGGTGGTGTAGCTCAGTACCAGGTCGCTTTCCCCTTTCAGGAACAAGCCGTAAGCTTCGCTCCAGCCTTTGGTGACGGTGACCGTTTTGGCCGCCAGTTTCTGCCACGCTTGCGGCGCGTTGTCGCCATAGACTTTCTGCATCCACAGCAGCAGGCCGAGGCCTGGCGTGCTGGTGCGCGGATCTTCGTAGATAACGCGCCATTTCTGATCGCTTTCGACCAGCTCTTTCAGGCTTTTTGGCGGGTTTTTCAGTTTGTTTTTATCGTAGACAAACGCAAACCAGCCGTAGTCGAACGGTACAAAAGTATCGTTCTTCCAGTCGCCAGGCACGTTAACCGCATCGGTAGCGACGCCGCTTTTAGCGAACAGTTTGGTTTGTGTCGCGGCTTCAAGCAGGTTGTTATCCAGCCCCAGCACCACGTCGGCTTTGCTGTTTTTGCCTTCCATGCGCAGGCGGTTAAGCAGCGAAACGCCATCTTCCAGCGCCACGAATTTCAGCTCGCAGTTGCAGTCGCTTTCAAAAGCTTTTTTTACCGCAGGCCCTGGCCCCCAGTCGGCAGAGAAGGAGTCGTAGGTGTAAACGGTCAGAACGGGTTTTGCAAAAACAGGCGCTGCGATCAGCAGCAGGAACGGCAGTGATTTTTTTAACACTTTGCACCTCAAAATGGGTGGCAAAGGATTTTGAGAGTCAGCCTCAAATCCCTTCGCCGGCGTTATCCGGATCAGGTTCGACGGGTATTTTCTCAGCACACGCGCATGGCGCAGCACCCCGTTGAGAACGCCGCTATTGTAATGATTTGGTAAAAAATGCGAAAGCCTTATGGATCCGGTGGCGCAAACCAGGCGGATTTAAAGTCGAACCAGCCCAGCGTGTTCATGCGCAGCCCGCGCATGGTGCGCTGTCCCTGAATCCTCAGCCAGTGGTGGATCAGCGGTACGATGGCTTTACTGGCGAGCAACTGCTGCGACCAGACGGCAAGATTCATCTCCCCGTTGCGCCATTTTGCGGCATCTGCCTGCCAGTCGAGCGGAATACAGTGCTGTAACAGTGGCACTTCGTAGAGGTTAGCGAACACCGAGAAATCCAGCGGCAGCGTGAAATTGGCGCTATTAAGCCAGATATCGCTTTCAGCTTCGCCCCGGTGCCATTCGGCGTAATCCACTTCCTGCACGATAAGCTTCACGCCGTGTTCGGCCAGCAACGTGCTCATGGTGCGTGAAAGCGCCTCGTGTTCATTGTGTTCGCGGTAGAAGGTAATGGTGAGCGTTTCCAGACCGGCCGGTTTCTCACCGCCGCCGGGGCGCGCATGGTGCCAGCGCGGCAGTAAACCGTAAGCCGGAAACCAGTAACGCTGATACTGCTCATTGGCGTGCCACAGCAGATTGGTGGGCGAGAGCACATGGCTGACCCACTCTCTGACCGCCGGATTAGCGCCGCGGCTGGATCGCGCATCAAACAGCAGATAATAACAGCCCTCCTCGAGGCGGCTTTCCACCGCTTTTTCGCCATCGGTTGGCCCCTCAAGCGTCAGGCCGCTGGTCGGTTCATCGCTCAGATCCGGCAACACCCAGACGTTGACTTCATCGATCAAGGCGCGAAAGCCGAAGTAGTCATCAAAGGCGTGGATTTTTAGCTGGTTAGTGGTATTGCGCGTCACGGCGTAAGGACCGGTACCAATCGGCTGGCTGGCGAAATTGCTCATCGTGTTCCATTCACGCGGCAAAATCATGGCGGGCACATGGCCCATCAACCACGGCAGCCAGTTATCCGGCTGGCTGAGATGAATATCCAGCGTCCAGGGTGTCGGCGAGATCACTTCGCGGATATGTGAGTAGAGCGGCAGGGCAGTGGCGCGTTCCAGCGATGCAATCACATCGCTCATTTCCAGCTCGCGGCCATGATGAAAATGAATGCCGGGGCGTAAATAAAATCGCCAGTGCAAAGGGGAAATCAGCTTCCAGTGGTGAGCGATATCCGCTTCCAGTTCCCCGTTTTCCTCATTTATACGCGTCAGCGCACTGAAGATTTGTCGCGCTATATGGGTTTCGGAACGACGCAATGCGCTACCTGGCAGCAGGTTGCGCAGCGGGCGGTAGTAAAGCACCCGCAGAATATGTCGCCCCTGGCGAAAACTGCGGCCGAGATGCGAAACCAGCATCTGGCGCACGGCCTTTTTATCGCCGACCAGTTGCACCAGTTGATCGATACGATCCTGCTCCAGCAGGTCTTCGGCGCGCTGTTGCTGGAGCGCAAGGCCGGTATAAAGGAAGGTGAGCCGCGAACGTTTGCCGCGGCCGGCTTCCGCATCCCATGTCAGCCAGCCGCGCGCCTGCATGGTGTTAAGCAAGGTGCGCATATGGCGGCGCGAACAGCTAAGCAGCTCCGCCAGCTCGTTGAGCGTGGTTTCTTGTGACTTCCCATCGCAGCATTGCCACAGACGGATGAACTGTTGTTGCAGGCGGCCGGACGACATAAAAGGGGAACTCCTGATGAAAACTCAGCAATTTATTTATCCCTATATTAAGCCAATACTTCTCTGCGATGAAAGCGAGGAGGTCATATGCTGGGATCATCCATACGACGGTTTTATCTGGACTATTTTCACGCCACGCAGGATGCGGGCTGGCTCGCCCGCCTGAGCGCACGGCAGCGCCTGAAAATGCTGGAAGAGCTGATGCAGTGGGAAGTGACAACGCCGGTCTCGAAAGACTGAATCGCCGACATCATGTGTGACTGAGTATTCAGTGCGAATGCACCCGCCAGCAAAACGTTTTTTGCTGGCTTTTTTCGTTTATGCTGACAGCCGCCTTTTACGCTTTCACTTTTTCCCGTTTTAACAAGGAAACATTCATGCTCTGGTTAATGACGATGGGGCGCCGCCTGAATGGCGTTTACGTCGCTTTTATGATCGTCGCCTTTATGATGGGAGTCGCCGGAGCGCTGCAGGCACCGACGCTCAGCCTGTTTCTGAGCCGGGAAGTGGGTGCTGAGCCGTTCTGGGTCGGGCTGTTTTATACCATCAATGCTATTGCCGGGATCGTGGTCAGCCTTGGGCTGGCAAAACGATCCGACAATCGGGGCGACAGGCGCAAATTGATCCTCTTTTGTTGCCTGATGGCGGTGGGCAATGCGCTGTTATTCGCCTTTAACCGCCACTATCTGACGCTTATCACCTGCGGTGTGCTGCTGGCGTCGCTGGCAAATACCGCCATGCCGCAGCTTTTCGCGCTGGCGCGCGAGTATGCGGACAGTTCCGCACGCGAAGTGGTGATGTTCAGTTCTGTCATGCGCGCGCAGCTCTCGCTGGCGTGGGTGATTGGCCCGCCGCTGGCGTTTATGCTGGCGCTTAATTATGGCTTTACCGCCATGTTTTCCATTGCCGCCGGGATTTTCGTTATCAGCCTGGTGCTGGTGGCGTTCTGGCTGCCTTCGGTAACGCGCATTGAACAACCCGCCGACGTGGCGGTGACGCAGGTCAGCGGCTGGAGCGATAAAAATGTACGCATGCTGTTTATTGCCTCCACGTTGATGTGGACCTGCAACACCATGTACATCATTGATATGCCGCTGTGGATTAGCCTGGAATTAGGGCTGCCCGACAAACTGGCCGGGATTTTAATGGGTACGGCGGCAGGGCTGGAGATCCCGGCGATGATCCTGGCAGGATTTTTTGTTAAACGCATTGGCAAACGGCGCATGATGGTCACTGCCGTTGCGGCGGGTGTGCTGTTCTACATTGGCTTGATTTTTTTCCACAGCCAGACGGCGTTACTTTCCCTGCAACTGTTTAATGCGGTGTTTATCGGCATTATCGCCGGGATTGGCATGTTGTGGTTTCAGGATCTGATGCCAGGGCGGGCTGGTTCGGCGACAACGCTGTTTACCAACAGTATTTCGACCGGCGTGATCCTGGCCGGGGTGATCCAGGGGGCGCTGGCGCAAAGCTATGGCCACGGTGCGGTTTATATCGGCATTGCGGTGATTTCAGTGGTGACGCTGTGGCTGACCAGCCGCGTTAAAGATGTTTAAGCGAAAAAAAGCCCGGAAACCGGGCCTTTTTTCGGTTAGCGCATAAAAGCGGGCTGTTTATTTTCGTAAGCGGCGATGGCATCGTCGTGTTGTAACGTCAGACCGATGCTGTCCAGACCGTTCAGCATGCAGTGACGGCGGAAGGCGTCAATCGAGAAGCTGTAAGACTTCCCGCCCGCTTTCACCACTTGCGCTTGCAGATCCACCTCAAAGGTAATGCCCGGATTGCTCTGCACCAGCGTAAAGAGCTCATCCACTTCTTGATCGCTCAACGTTACCGGCAGCAGTTGGTTGTTAAAGCTGTTGCCGTAGAAGATGTCGGCGAAACTCGGCGCAATCACCACCTTGAAACCGTAATCGGTTAACGCCCACGGCGCGTGTTCACGTGATGAACCGCAGCCGAAGTTTTCCCGCGCCAGCAAAATCGACGCGCCTTTGTATTGCGGGAAGTTCAGCACGAACTCCGGGTTTGGCTGTTGGCCCTTGTCATCCAGAAAACGCCAGTCGTTAAACAGATGAGCGCCAAAACCGGTGCGCGTAACCTTCTGCAAAAACTGCTTCGGGATAATGGCGTCGGTATCCACATTCGCGGCATCCAGCGGAACCACCAGGCCGGTATGTTGGGTAAATTTCTCTGCCATGGTTGTTCTCCTTACAAGCTGCGAATATCAGCGAAATGGCCGGTCACGGCGGCGGCAGCGGCCATCGCCGGGCTGACCAGATGCGTGCGCCCGCCGCGGCCCTGGCGGCCTTCAAAGTTACGGTTACTGGTTGATGCGCAACGTTCACCCGGATTCAGGCGATCGTTATTCATGGCCAGGCACATGGAGCAGCCCGGCAAGCGCCACTCAAAACCGGCTTCAATAAAAATCTTGTCCAGACCTTCGGCTTCCGCCTGCGCTTTCACCGGACCGGAGCCGGGCACAACCAGCGCCTGTACGCCCGGCGCGACTTTGCGCCCTTTGGCGATTTCCGCCGCTGCACGCAAATCTTCAATGCGCGAGTTGGTGCATGAGCCGATAAAGACTTTGTCGATAGCCACTTCCGTTAACGGTACACCGGGTTTCAGCCCCATGTAGGCCAGCGCTTTTTCTGCGGACGCGCGCTCAACCGGATCGGCGAACGAGGCCGGATCGGGAATGATATCGGTCACTGAAATAACCTGGCCTGGATTGGTGCCCCAGGTCACCTGCGGGGCGATCTCTTCGGCCTGCAACGTAACTACGGTGTCGAAAACTGCACCTTCGTCGGTATGCAGGGTTTTCCACCAGGCGACCGCATCATCGAAGTCTTTGCCCTTCGGCGCATGCAAACGGCCCTGCACGTAGTTAAAGGTGGTTTCATCCGGGGCGACCAGGCCGGCTTTGGCGCCCATCTCAATCGCCATATTGCACAGCGTCATCCGGCCTTCCATGCTCAGCGCACGGATAGCGTCACCGCAGAACTCAACCACGTGCCCGGTGCCGCCGGCGCTGCCGGTTTTACCAATGATCGCCAGCACGATATCTTTCGCGGTGATCCCAGGTGCGGCCGTACCTTTGACTTCGATCTTCATGGTTTTGGCGCGACCCTGCTTCAGGGTTTGCGTCGCCAGAACGTGTTCCACTTCCGATGTACCGATACCGAAAGCCAGCGCGCCAAATGCGCCGTGGGTGGCGGTGTGGGAATCGCCGCAAACGATGGTCATACCGGGCAGGGTGATGCCCTGTTCCGGCCCCATCACGTGGACAATGCCCTGATATGGGTGGTTCAGGTCGTACAACTCAACGCCGAATTCGTTGCAGTTTTTGATCAACTCCTGCATCTGAATGCGCGCCATCTCGCCGGAAGCGTTGATATCTTTGGTTTGCGTCGAGACGTTGTGATCCATCGTCGCGAAGGTTTTACCCGGCTGGCGCACCGGACGGTGGTGCGCGCGCAGCCCATCGAACGCCTGCGGTGATGTCACTTCATGCACCAGGTGGCGATCGATATACAACAGTGGGGTTTCGTTCGGCGCTTCATAGACCACGTGGGCGTCAAACAACTTTTCGTACAAACTCTTAGCCATGATTACACCCCTTCAGCGACATAACGAGCGATGATGTCGCCCATCTCATCGGTACTGACAGCGGCGGCGCCACGGGCTAAGTCGCCGGTGCGCACACCTTCTTCTAATGCACGATTGATAGCACCTTCGATGGCATCCGCCGCGTCGCCTGCATTCAGGCTGTAACGCAGCAGCAGCGCCAGCGACAGGATCTGCGCAATCGGGTTGGCGATATTTTTCCCGGCGATATCCGGTGCGGAGCCGCCTGCCGGTTCATACAGACCAAAACCTTGTTCATTCAGGCTGGCGGAAGGCAGCATGCCCATCGAACCGGTGATCATGGCGCACTCGTCGGAAAGAATGTCGCCGAACAGGTTGGAGCACAGCAGCACGTCAAACTGGGACGGATCTTTAATCAGCTGCATGGTGGCGTTGTCGATGTACATATGCGCCAGTTCAACGTCCGGGTATTCCCCCGCGATTTCATTGACGATTTCGCGCCACAGCAGCGAGGTTTGCAACACGTTGGCTTTATCAATCGAGTGCACTTTTTTGCGGCGTTTACGCGCTGATTCAAAGGCGATACGCGCAATGCGCTCGATTTCAAAACGGTGATAGATCTCGGTATCAAACGCTTTTTCATGCTGACCGCTGCCTTCGCGACCTTTCGGTTGACCGAAGTAGATACCACCGGTCAGTTCACGCACGCACAGAATGTCGAAGCCGTTGGCGGCGATGTCTTCGCGCAGCGGACAGAATGCTTCCAGCCCCTGATACAGTTTTGCCGGGCGCAAATTGCTGAATAATTTGAAGTGTTTACGCAGCGGCAGCAGCGCGCCGCGCTCCGGCTGTTGCGCCGGAGGCAGGTTTTCCCATTTCGGCCCGCCGACAGAGCCGAACAGAATCGCATCGGCTTGTTCGCAGCCTTCAACCGTGGCCTGTGGCAGCGGGTTACCATGACGATCGATGGCAATGCCGCCGACATCATAATGGCTGGTGGAAATACGCATACCAAAACGGTTACGCACGGCTTCCAGTACTTTCAGCGCTTGTGCCATCACTTCCGGACCGATACCGTCGCCCGGCAACACAGCAATATGGTAATTCTTCGACATCACACGGTTTCCTTGTTGTTTTCTTTGTTCTGAGCCTGGCGTTGCAACTCTTTTTCGACTTCAGCGGCGCGCCAGATATTGTTCAGCACATGCACCATGGCTTTGGCGGAAGACTCCACAATATCGGTCGCCAGACCGACGCCGTGGAAGCGGCGACCGTTGTAGTTGACCACGATATCAACCTGACCCAGCGCGTCTTTGCCCTGGCCTTTGGCGCTCAAATCGTATTTCACCAGTTCGATATCATAGGCCGTCACACGGTTAATGGCCTGGTAGACCGCATCGACCGGGCCGTTGCCGTTGGCGGCTTCGGCTTTGATCTCTTCGCCACACGCCAGCTTCACGGACGCGGTGGCAATATCGTTGGAGCCGGACTGCACGCTGAAGTAATCCAGGCGGAAATGTTCTGGCTCTTCCTGCTGTTTATTGATGAATGCCAGCGCTTCCAGATCGTAATCAAAGACCTGGCCTTTTTTATCCGCCAGCTTCAGGAAGGCGTCGTACAGGTTATCCAGGTTGTAGTCGGCTTCTTTATAGCCCATCTCTTCCATGCGGTGTTTCACTGCCGCGCGACCGGAGCGGGAGGTCAGGTTCAACTGAACCTGGTTCAGGCCGATGGATTCCGGGGTCATGATTTCGTAGTTTTCGCGGTTTTTCAGCACGCCATCCTGGTGAATACCGGAGGAGTGGGCGAATGCGCCGGTGCCAACAATCGCTTTGTTCGCCGGGATCGGCATATTGCAAATCTGGCTGACGGTCTGACTGGTGCGCCAGATTTCATGGTGATTGATTTGGGTGTGCACGTTCATGATGTCTTTGCGCACTTTGATCGCCATGATCACCTCTTCCAGCGAGCAGTTACCGGCACGTTCGCCGATACCGTTCATTGCGCCTTCTACCTGGCGCGCGCCGGCATGGACTGCGGCGATGGCGTTGCCCACAGCTAAGCCTAAATCGTCATGGGTGTGAACAGAGATAATCGCTTTATCGATATTTGGCACACGTTCGTACAGACCGGAGATGATATTGGCGAACTCGAACGGCATGGTGTAGCCGACGGTGTCCGGTATGTTGATGGTTTTCGCACCGGCATTGATAGCGGCTTCAACGACGCGCGCCAGATCGGCAATCGGGGTGCGGCCTGCATCTTCACAGGAAAATTCCACGTCGTCGGTATAGTTACGGGCGCGTTTAACCATATAGATTGCACGTTCGATCACTTCATCCAGCGTGCTGCGCAGCTTAGTGGCGATATGCATCGGCGAGGTGGCGATGAAGGTGTGGATACGAAACGCTTCGGCAACTTTTAAGGATTCCGCAGCAACGTCGATATCTTTTTCGACGCAGCGGGCGAGGGCGCAAACGCGGCTGTTTTTCACCTGGCGCGCAATGGTTTGTACGGATTCAAAATCGCCCGGGGAAGAGACCGGAAAACCCACTTCCATCACATCGACGCCCATACGCTCCAGCGCCAGGGCGATTTGCAGCTTCTCTTTTACGCTCAGGCTCGCCTGTAACGCCTGTTCACCATCACGTAATGTGGTATCGAAAATAACGACTTGCTGGCTCATGGTTTAGGTCCTTTGTCTCTTAGGTCGCCTCGCTACGAGCATAAAAAAACCCGCGCCAAGGCGCGGGTTCTTAGTCTTAACTGGAAGGACGATTCAACTCAGAATGTCGCCCACCGGTCTACCGCGCACGAGAGATGCGTTTAGTAGTAGTAGACCAGCGAAACCGACGTTGCGAATCATGAATCATGCTCCAGGTGAATGCGATATGCTTTTAGTGGTACTGGATACGTAAGTTAATGTCAACCCCTCGCCTGAAAAGCGCGTCTGAAGAGCGCTGATTATTTTGTTGCGCTTTAGTTAATAATTCTGCCTGTGTAACGGAAATGCGTTTTTCCTGCTTACGAATGGCCGTTTGTAACAGGTGTAATGCATTATTTAACGTCTTGCGTAAAAGCGAAGTGAATCGTCGATTGAGTTGTTAAGGAAAACAGCGATAGAGATATATTTTTATTGAGATTACAGAATGTTTGCCAGCGTAAAAATATATGAAGAGTTCCATTGATTTAAGATGAAATAGTAAATTTCATTCGCCATGAAAATAAAACAGGAGCTTTATATATTCCTAATTTGTCAAACCGTACTTCTAATAATGCTATATGCGTGATAAATCATCTTCCTGAATATTATTATTACGCAGGTCGAGGGAGCTCATGATGACGACGGATTGCAAAATACCTGGTGAAGACGTTTATAATCAGCACATTAATGAAGAGGGGAAACCGCAGTTACGTTCTGTCGATCTCAATTTACTGACTGTTTTTGATGCAGTAATGCAGGAGCAAAATATCACCCGCGCGGCACATGCTCTGGGAATGTCCCAGCCCGCAGTGAGTAATGCTGTTGCGCGTCTTAAGGTTATGTTTAATGACGAACTTTTTGTTCGCTATGGTCGTGGGATCCAGCCAACCGCACGCTCATATCAACTTTTTGGTTCTATCCGCCAGGCACTGCAACTGGTGCAAAATGAACTGCCCGGCTCCGGATTCGATCCGCTTAGTAGTGAACGCGTATTTAATCTTTGTGTTTGTAGCCCGCTGGATAATCTTTTAACGTCAGCAATTTACAACAGCGTGGAGAAAATCGCCCCCGGTATTAATTTGGTGTTTAAATCCGATCTTAATCACAGCACCGAGCACCAGTTGCGTTATCAGGAAATTGAGTTTGTGATTGGTTACGAAGAGTTTCGCCGACCAGAATTTACATGTATCCCGCTATTTAATGATGAAATGGTGCTGGTCGTCAGCCATCAGCATCCCCGCCTTAATACGCTCACCACAGAAAACGCCGTCTTCAGAGAACAGCATGCTGTGGTTTCGCTGGACCGATATGCGTCATTTAGCCAGCCATGGTATGACAGCGTAGATAAACGCAGTTGTATCGCTTACCAGGGGATGGCGCTAACCAGCGTATTAAGCGTGGTCTCGCAAACACATCTGGTAGCGATTGCACCGCGCTGGTTAGTGAAGACGTTTGCAGAAGGGCTGGATTTAGAGATGCTGCCGCTACCGTTAGATCTCAAGAGTCGAACATGTTATCTCTCCTGGCACGAAGCCGCGGGCAGAGATAAGGGCCATCAATGGATGGAAGAGCTTCTGGTGTCGGTATGTAGCCATTAACCATAGGGCAGAATCATCCAGCGGTGAAAATGCCTGGTTATTCTGCTCTCTTTTTTTCTGGCAGTATTTTGTCCTGATTTACGTCTGTCGCAATGACAGACGATGTTGCAAAAATGGATCAATTACTGGACAACTTCGTATTCGGATGATGAATGGTCATCGTCTTTGCTTATCATAGATGTTTCCACCAATTCTCAGTTTTTGACGTCGTTTTTTCACTTTTACGCAGGGTTCGCCGTCAGGCCTTGCTAATTGCCTGCCAGATTTTGAGCGGTTATGGTAACTGCCATTCATAATCAGAGTGCAGGGATTTCCTGTTCTGAACAGAGCGACAGCGCGGAAATGATTTTCGCCGTCAGTCGACAAACGTAAGCCTGGAGGCAAAGCATGGAGATGTTGTCTGGAGCCGAGATGGTCGTCCGATCGCTTATCGATCAAGGCGTAAAGAAAGTATTCGGCTATCCCGGAGGCGCGGTTCTTGATATCTACGATGCCCTGCATACCGTCGGCGGTATTGAACACGTGCTGGTTCGCCACGAACAGGCGGCAGTACATATGGCCGATGGTCTGGCACGCGCGACGGGTGAAGTGGGCGTGGTGCTGGTAACTTCGGGCCCCGGCGCGACCAACGCCATCACCGGCATCGCCACGGCATATATGGATTCTATTCCGCTGGTGGTGCTCTCCGGTCAGGTTGCAACGTCTTTGATTGGCTATGATGCTTTCCAGGAGTGCGACATGGTGGGGATCTCCCGCCCGGTGGTTAAGCACAGTTTTTTAGTCAAGCAAACGGAAGATATTCCCGGTGTATTAAAGAAAGCGTTCTGGCTTGCCGCCAGCGGTCGTCCTGGACCGGTAGTGGTGGATTTGCCGAAAGACATTATGAACCCGGCCAATAAGCTGCCTTACGTCTGGCCGGAATCCGTCAGCATGCGTTCCTATAACCCGACAACTCAGGGACATAAAGGGCAGATTAAGCGCGCATTACAAACGCTGGCGGCGGCGAAAAAGCCGGTGGTCTATGTTGGCGGTGGCGCGATCAATTCTGCCTGCGAAGCACAGCTACGCCAGCTTGCTGAAAAACTGAATTTACCGGTGGTCTCTTCATTGATGGGGCTGGGGGCATTTCCTGCTTCTCACCGACAGGCGCTCGGCATGCTGGGTATGCACGGGACTTACGAAGCCAATATGACGATGCACCATTCAGACGTCATCTTTGCTGTTGGCGTGCGTTTTGACGATCGCACCACTAACAATCTGGCGAAATATTGCCCGGATGCGACGGTGCTGCATATCGATATTGATCCTACGTCCATTTCCAAAACCGTGCAGGCAGATATCCCGATTGTGGGTGATGCGCGGCTGGTGCTGGAACAGATGCTGGAATTGCTGGAGCAGGAAGCGTATCCGCAGCCGTTAGATGAGATGCGCGACTGGTGGCTGCGTATCGATCAATGGCGCGCCCGCCAGTGCCTGAAATACGATACCCAAAGTGAGAGCATTAAACCGCAGGCGGTGATTGAAGCGGCCTGGCGCCTGACGAAAGGCGAGGCTTATGTGACATCTGATGTCGGTCAACACCAGATGTTCGCTGCGCTCTACTACCGTTTTGATAAGCCGCGCCGCTGGATCAACTCCGGGGGGCTCGGCACGATGGGATTCGGTTTGCCTGCTGCGCTCGGCGTGAAGATGGCGTTGCCGGATGAGACGGTGATTTGCGTGACCGGCGACGGCAGTATCCAGATGAATATTCAGGAGCTTTCTACCGCATTACAGTATGAATTGCCGGTGCTGGTGCTCAATCTGAACAACCGTTACCTGGGCATGGTCAAGCAGTGGCAGGACATGATTTATTCTGGTCGCCATTCGCAATCGTATATGGAATCGTTGCCTGATTTCGCCCGCCTGGCAGAAGCTTATGGGCACGTTGGGATCCGCATTTCGCGCCCGGATGAGCTGGAAGCGAAGCTCGCTGAAGCACTGGAGCAGGTGAAGAACAATCGCCTGGTGTTTGTTGACGTTACCGTTGACGGTAGTGAACACGTTTATCCGATGCAGATCCGCGGTGGCGGTATGGATGAGATGTGGTTAAGCAAAACGGAGAGAACCTGATTATGCGCCGGATATTGTCTGTATTACTGGAAAATGAATCGGGCGCGTTATCGCGCGTGATTGGGCTGTTCTCTCAGCGTGGTTACAACATTGAAAGCCTGACGGTTGCACCAACCGATGATCCGACGTTATCAAGAATGACGATCCAGACCGTTGGCGATCAGAAAGTGCTTGAGCAGATCGAAAAGCAACTGCACAAACTGGTCGATGTTTTGCGCGTTAATGAATTGGGACAAGGCGCGTATGTTGAGCGCGAGATTATGCTGGTGAAGATCCAGGCCAGCGGTTACGGGCGTGAAGAGGTGAAACGCAACGCGGAAATTTTCCGTGGACAAATCATTGACGTCACCCCGTCTATTTATACGGTTCAGCTTGCCGGGACCAGCGACAAACTGGATGCGTTTCTGGCGACGATCCGCGATGTCGCAAAAATCGTTGAAGTCGCGCGGTCTGGCGTGGTGGGGTTATCTCGCGGCGACAAAATCATGCGTTGATCGTGATCGTTCTCTCCATTTATCCGCCCGGCCTCTTACGCCGGGCTTTTTTTTGCGAAATCATACGGAACCCGATACGAAAGCGGTTGCCGCAGTGAGTATTCTGCGCTTAGATGTTATGGAAATTAGCCTATATCCCTAAAAAGGTTATGGAGTGCATTATTTTAAGGGGCAATTGTGAAACTGGATGAAATCGCCCGGCTAGCCGGCGTCTCACGAACCACGGCCAGCTACGTCATAAATGGTAAGGCGAAGCAGTATCGTGTCAGCGACAAAACCGTCGAGAAAGTGATGGCGGTTGTTCGTGAGCATAACTACCACCCGAACGCGGTGGCGGCTGGGCTGCGAGCAGGACGAACTCGCTCGATTGGGTTGGTTATTCCCGATCTTGAAAACACGAGCTACACGCGTATTGCCAACTATCTGGAGCGTCAGGCGCGTCAGCGCGGCTATCAGCTTCTGATTGCCTGCTCTGAAGATCAGCCTGACAACGAAATGCGTTGCATTGAACATTTGCTGCAACGGCAAGTGGACGCGATCATCGTGTCTACTTCGTTGCCGCCGGAGCATCCGTTCTACCAACGGTGGGCGAATGACTCCTTCCCGATCGTCGCACTCGACCGCGCGCTGGATCGTGAACACTTCACCAGCGTCGTCGGTGCCGATCAGGATGATTCGGAAATGTTGGCGGAAGAGCTGCGTAAATTCCCGGCGGAGCGTGTGCTTTACCTTGGCGCTTTACCAGAGCTGTCGGTGAGCTTTCTGCGTGAGCAAGGCTTTCGCACCGCGTGGAAAGACGATCCGCGTGAGGTTCAGTATCTCTACGCCAACAGTTATGAGCGGGAAGCCGCTGCGCAGCTGTTTGAAAAATGGCTGGAAACTAACCCGATGCCGCAAGCGATGTTTATCACCTCGTTTGCCTTATTACAGGGTGTGCTGGATGTGACGCTGCGTCGCGATGGCAAGCTGCCATCTGATTTGGCGATTGCCACGTTCGGCGATCATGAATTGCTGGATTTCCTGCAATGCCCGGTGCTCGCGGTGGCCCAGCGTCATCGCGATGTGGCGGAACGCGTTCTGGAGATCGTGCTGGCAAGTCTTGACGAGCCACGTAAACCGAAAGCGGGGCTTAGCCGCATTCGCCGTAATCTCTACCGTCGCGGCATACTTAGCCGGGTATAGTTTCGGGTGAAAGGCAGCGAGCGCTGCCTTTTTACTATTCACCGCTTACCTTTAATCAAATTATTGTTGAGACTCTCCTAAGATAAATCCTTAATTTCCCAATGGCTGCTGTTAATTTATTTTGCCCATTTCTTAAAAAAGATTTTTAAAGAGTAATTGAGAAGTAACTTATCCCGATTTTTGTATTGAATTGTTACATCAAAAAAAGACCACATGCATTGAATTAACGTTCATTTATCGCGTTGAGATTTTATCACTGTGGAAGTGCCGCCGCGCTATGTGCGCGTTGATGTAACTGGTGCTGTTAACTCTGTTCAATATGTCTTAAAATGCCGCCCGCGTCGCAAACTGACACTTTATATTTCGCGCGCAGAAATTGAATGGTTTTAAACGCGTGGGCGCATATTCTGTTTTTTTTCTTGCAAATATTCATGACGTTAATTTGCCTCGTAAGCTGAGCACTATTTCACCGACGCAGATATTCACTGCGAATAAGGGATCTTTTGTTCTGGTTAGCCATTGCGCTGGCTTGACAAGCTTTTCCTCCGCTCCGTAAACTCCCTCAGTGGGGATTTGTGGGATAAAGTGGTGTAAAAGGGTCACCTGGGGGTGAATCGGAAATGTTCCGTGGAGCGACGTTAGTCAATCTCGACAGCAAAGGGCGGTTATCCGTTCCCACCCGATATCGGGATTTGCTGCAGGAGAATGCCTCCGGTCAAATGGTTTGCACCATTGACATCCGTCACTCATGCCTGCTGCTTTACCCTTTGCCCGAATGGGAAATTATCGAGCAAAAACTGTCGCGTCTGTCGAGCATGAATCCGCTCGAACGGCGCGTACAACGTTTGTTGCTGGGGCATGCCAGCGAGTGCCAGATGGACAGCGCCGGGCGCATTTTGATTGCGCCTGTTTTACGGCAACACGCCGGATTAACGAAAGAAGTGATGCTGGTCGGGCAGTTCAATAAATTTGAGCTGTGGGACGAAACGACCTGGTATCAACAGGTCAAGGAAGATATCGACGCTGAGCAATCGGGTTCCGAAGCGCTTTCGGATCGGTTGCAGGATTTGTCTCTGTAATGATGATGGAAAATTTTAAACACACGACGGTGCTGCTGGATGAGGCCGTTAACGGCCTGAATATTCGTCCGGATGGCATTTACATCGATGGCACTTTTGGTCGTGGTGGCCACTCGCGCTTGATCCTCTCCCAACTGGGAGCGGAAGGACGCTTGCTGGCGATCGATCGCGATCCGCAGGCGATTGCTGTAGCACAAACCATTGATGATCCCCGCTTCTCCATCATTCATGGTCCTTTTTCCGCGCTTGCTGATTATGTCAGCGAGCGCGACCTTATTGGCAAGATCGACGGCATTCTCCTCGATCTTGGCGTCTCTTCACCGCAGCTTGACGATCCGGAACGCGGCTTTTCCTTTATGCGTGATGGCCCGTTAGATATGCGTATGGATCCCACTCGCGGCCAGTCTGCCGCCGAATGGTTACAAACCGCTGATGAAGCCGATATCGCCTGGGTTTTAAAAACCTTCGGCGAGGAGCGCTTTGCCAAACGTATTGCCCGCGCCATTGTCGAGCGCAACCGTCTCGATCCCATGACCCGTACCAAAGAACTGGCGGAAGTGGTGGCGGCAGCAACACCGGTGAAGGACAAATTCAAACATCCCGCGACCCGTACCTTCCAGGCGGTGCGTATTTGGGTGAACAGTGAACTGGAAGAGATAGAGCTGGCGCTAAAAAACTCGCTCGGCGTGCTTGCCCCGGGAGGGCGGCTTTCGATTATCAGCTTCCATTCACTGGAAGACCGCATTGTGAAACGCTTTATGCGTGAGCAAAGCCGCGGCCCGCAGGTTCCTGCCGGGTTGCCGATGACCGAAGAGCAACTCAGGAAACTGGGTGGCCGTCAACTGCGAGCCTTAGGAAAGTTGATGCCGGGTGAAGAAGAAGTGGCTGAAAACCCACGTGCCCGTAGTTCAGTTCTGCGCATTGCAGAGAGGACGAACGCATGATCGGCAGAGTGACAGAGACCCTGAGCAAAGTGAAGGGATCGTTAGGAAGCAACGAGCGCCATGCTTTGCCTGGCGTGATCGGCGACGATCTTTTGCGATTTGGGAAACTGCCACTCTGCTTGTTCATTTGCATCATCATGACGGCAGTGACGGTGGTCACCACCGCACATCACACGCGTTTATTAACCGCACAGCGTGAACAATTGGTTATTGAGCGCGACGCGCTGGATATCGAATGGCGCAACCTGATCCTTGAAGAGAACGCGCTCGGCGACCATAGCCGGGTTGAACGGATCGCCACAGAAAAGCTGCAAATGCAGCATGTCGATCCCTCACAGGAAAATATTGTGGTGCAGAAATAGAGATGAATAAGGGATCACGCAACGCATGAAAGCAGCGGCGAAAACGCTTAAACCGAAACGCCAGGAAGAACAGGCCAACTTTGTCAGTTGGCGTTTTGCGTTGCTTTGCGGTTGTATTCTGCTGGCATTGATGTTCCTGCTCGGGCGCGTTGCCTATCTGCAAGTCGTCAATCCGGACATGCTGGTGCGTGAAGGGGATATGCGTTCCCTGCGTGTACAAGAAGTTGCGACATCGCGCGGGATGATAACCGACCGTTCGGGCCGTCCTCTGGCGGTGAGTGTGCCGGTGAAAGCCATCTGGGCGGATCCGAAGGAACTGCACGATGCGGGCGGTGTGACGCTGGATAATCGCTGGAAAGCGCTCTCTGACGCACTGAATATGCCACTCGACCAGCTTGCTTCACGCATCAATGCCAACCCGAAGATGCGTTTTATTTATCTGGCGCGTCAGGTCAATCCGGATCTCGGCGATTACATCAAGAAACTGAAATTACCCGGTATTCATCTGCGTGAAGAGTCTCGCCGTTACTATCCATCCGGTGAAGTAACCGCTCACCTCATTGGTTTTACCAACGTCGATAGCCAGGGCATTGAAGGCGTTGAGAAGAGCTTTGATAAATGGCTCACCGGGCAACCGGGCGAACGCATTGTGCGTAAAGACCGCTACGGGCGCGTGATTGAAGATATTTCGTCTACCGACAGCCAGGCGGCGCATAATCTTGCATTAAGTATTGATGAGCGTTTGCAGGCGCTGGTCTATCGCGAGCTGAATAACGCTGTGGCGTTTAACAAAGCGGAGTCGGGCAGCGCCGTGCTGGTGGATGTGAACACCGGCGAAGTATTGGCCATGGCCAACAGCCCTTCCTACAACCCAAACAACTTCTCCGGCACGTCGAAAGACGCGATGCGTAACCGCGCCATTACCGACGTATTTGAACCGGGTTCCACCGTGAAACCGATGGTGGTCATGACCGCATTACAGCGCGGTGTGGTGACGCCAAATACGGTGCTGAATACGGTGCCTTATCGTATTAACGGCCATGAAATCAAAGACGTGGCGCGATACAGTGAATTAACCCTCACCGGGGTCTTACAGAAGTCGAGTAATGTCGGCGTTTCTAAGCTGGCGTTAGCGATGCCCTCCTCAGCGTTAGTAGATACTTACTCACGTTTTGGCCTGGGAAAAACGACCAATTTGGGGATGGTCGGGGAACGCAGTGGCTTATTTCCTCAAAAACAACGGTGGTCTGACATAGAGAGGGCCACCTTCTCTTTCGGCTACGGGCTAATGGTAACGCCGTTACAGTTAGCGCGAGTCTACGCAACCATTGGCAGCTACGGCATTTATCGCCCGCTGTCGATCACCAAAGTTGATCCGCCAGTTCCGGGCGAACGCATCTTCAACGAATCCATTGTCCGCACCGTTGTGCACATGATGGAGAGCGTGGCGCTGCCAGGCGGCGGCGGGGTGAAAGCCGCCATCAAAGGTTATCGCATCGCGATTAAAACCGGTACGGCGAAAAAAGTCGGCCCCGATGGCCGCTATATCAATAAATACATTGCATACACCGCTGGCGTCGCGCCTGCCAGCCGCCCGCGCTTTGCGCTGGTGGTGGTCATCAACGATCCGCAAGCGGGTAAATACTACGGTGGCGCCGTGTCCGCGCCGGTCTTTGGTGCCATCATGGGCGGCGTTCTGCGCACCATGAACATTGAGCCGGATGCGCTGACCACGGGCGAAAAAAGTGAATTTGTAATTAATCAAGGCGAGGGATCAGGTGGCAGATCGTAATTTGCGCGACCTTCTCGCTCCGTGGGTGCCAATGCTACCTGCGCGAGCGCTACGAGAGATGACACTCGACAGCCGTGTGGCTGCCTCGGGCGATCTTTTTGTGGCAGTGGTCGGTCATCAGGCGGACGGGCGTCGATATATCCCGCAGGCGATTGCGCAAGGTGTTGCTGCCATTATTGCTGAAGCGAAAGATGAAGCAAATGACGGTGAAATTCGTGAAATACACGGTGTTCCGGTCATTTACCTCAGCCAGTTAAATGAGCGCCTTTCCGCGCTGGCAGGTCGTTTTTACGGCGAGCCTTCCGAGCAACTACGCCTTATCGGCGTAACCGGTACTAACGGTAAAACCACCACCACGCAGTTACTGGCACAGTGGAGCCAACTGCTTGGCGAAACCAGCGCGGTGATGGGCACGGTGGGTAACGGTCTGCTCGGTAACGTCGTGCCGACGGAAAATACCACCGGATCAGCTGTCGACGTTCAGCATGTCATTGCCGGGCTGGTGGCGCAAAAAGCGACCTTTGCCGCGATGGAAGTCTCTTCCCACGGCCTGGTTCAGCATCGCGTGGCGGCACTGAAATTTGCCGCCAGCGTGTTCACCAACTTAAGCCGCGATCACCTGGATTATCACGGTGATATGACGAACTACGAAGCGGCGAAATGGCTGTTGTTCTCTTCTCATCATTATGGTCAGGCGATCATTAATGCCGACGACGAAGTTGGCCGTCGCTGGCTGGCCAAATTACCGGACGCCGTTGCGGTATCGATGGAAGAAAATATCAACCCGGACTGTCATGGACGCTGGTTAAAAGCGGTAAACGTTGATTACCACGATAGTGGCGCGACGATCCATTTCGACTCCTCATGGGGCGAAGGTGAAATTGAAAGCCGCCTGATGGGGGCGTTTAACGTCAGTAACTTGCTGCTGGCGCTGGCAACGCTGCTGGCGCTGGGTTACCCGCTGAGTGAACTGCTGAAAACCGCATCCCGTCTGCAACCGGTTTGCGGTCGTATGGAAGTGTTCAGTGCGCCGGGTAAACCGACCGTGGTTGTCGATTATGCCCACACACCGGATGCGCTGGAAAAAGCGCTGCAGGCGGCGCGTCTGCACTGCACGGGCAAATTGTGGTGCGTGTTTGGCTGCGGCGGCGATCGCGATAAAGGCAAACGACCATTAATGGGCGCGATTGCCGAGCAATTCTCTGATGTCCCGGTCGTGACGGATGACAACCCGCGCACCGAAGAGCCGCGCGCCATTATTAACGACATCCTTGCGGGCATGCTGGATGCGGGCCAGGCGCGCGTGGTGGAAGGCCGCGCGGAAGCGGTGACCAATGCCATCATGCAAGCCAAAGAGAATGATGTCGTGCTGCTGGCCGGTAAAGGCCATGAAGATTATCAGATTGTGGGTACGCGCCGTCTGGATTACTCCGACCGCGTCACCGCTGCGCGTTTGCTGGGGGTAGTGGCATGATTAGCGTAACGCTGAGTCAACTTACCCGCACGCTGCACGCGGAACTGCACGGACAGGATGTGGTGATTGAGGCGGTAACCAGCGACACACGTAAACTGACGCCGGGCTGCCTGTTTGTCGCTCTGAAAGGCGAGCGTTTTGATGCTCACGACTTCGCAGATAAAGCGAAAGAGGGTGGCGCGGGCGCGCTGCTGGTGAGCCGCAAACTGGATATCGACCTGCCGCAGTTAGTGGTGCAGGACACCCGCCAGGCCTTTGGTGAGCTGGCTGCCTGGGTTCGCCAGCAAGTGCCAACGCGCGTGGTGGCGCTGACCGGTTCTTCCGGCAAGACGTCAGTGAAAGAGATGACCGCCGCCATTCTCAGCGAATGTGGCAATACGCTCTACACCGCAGGCAACCTCAACAATGATATTGGCGTGCCAATGACCTTGTTGCGCCTGACTAAAGAGCACCAGTTTGCGGTGATTGAACTGGGTGCGAACCACCAGGGTGAAATCGCATGGACTGTTGGGCTGACGCGCCCGGAAGCGGCACTGGTTAATAACCTGGCGGCAGCGCATCTGGAAGGCTTTGGCTCGCTTGCCGGTGTGGCGAAAGCGAAAGGCGAAATCTACACCGGTCTGCCCGCTAACGGTATCGCCATTATGAATGCCGACAATAATGACTGGCTGAACTGGCAGAGCATTATTGGCGATCGCAACGTCTGGCGCTTCTCTCCCAACGCGGCAAACAGCGATTTTACCGCGACGAACGTGCATGTGACTTCACATGGCACCGAGTTCACCCTGCAAACCCCAACCGGCAATGTGGATGTCACGCTGCCTCTGCCGGGTCGCCACAATATCGCCAATTCGCTGGCCGCAACGGCGCTGGCGATGGCGGTTGGCGCAAGCCTGGATGCGGTAAAACGTGGGCTGGCAAACCTGAAAGCGGTGCCGGGGCGCTTATTCCCGGTGCAGTTGGGTGAAAACCAACTGCTGCTGGATGACACCTATAACGCCAACGTCGGTTCCATGACCGCAGCCGCCAACGTGTTGTCCGAAATGCCAGGCTACCGGGTGATGGTGGTTGGCGATATGGCTGAACTGGGTGATGAGAGCGAAGCGTGTCACATACAGGTTGGTGAAGCAGCGAAAGCCGTTGGCATTGATAAAGTTCTGAGCGTCGGCACGTTGAGCGAGGTGTTGAGCAAAGCCAGCGGCGTAGGCGAGCATTTTAACGATAAAGCAGCAGTGACAGCGCGCTTAAAAGCGCTTATCGCTGAGCAGAAAATTATTACTATTTTGGTGAAAGGTTCACGTAGCTCCGCCATGGAAGAGGTGGTACGCGAATTACAGGAGAACGGGACATGTTAGTGTGGCTGGCCGAACATTTGGTCAAATATTATTCCGGCTTTAACGTCTTTTCCTATTTGACGTTTCGCGCCATTGTCAGCCTGCTGACCGCGCTCTTCATCTCATTGTGGATGGGACCGCGCATGATAGCCCGCTTGCAAAAACTCTCTTTTGGCCAGGTGGTGCGTACCGATGGTCCGGAATCGCACTTCAGCAAACGCGGCACGCCAACGATGGGCGGGATCATGATCCTGACCGCGATTGTGGTTTCTGTTGTGCTGTGGGCGTATCCCTCCAACCCCTACGTCTGGTGTGTTCTTGTCGTGCTGGTGGGTTACGGCGCGATTGGTTTTGTCGATGACTACCGCAAAGTGGTGCGCAAAGACACTAAAGGCCTGATTGCACGCTGGAAGTATTTCTGGATGTCCGTCATCGCGCTGGGCGTAGCGTTTGCGCTCTATCTGGCGGGCAAAGATACACCCGCGACCGAGCTGGTGGTGCCGTTCTTTAAAGATGTCATGCCGCAACTGGGCATGTTTTACATTCTGCTGGCTTATTTCGTGATTGTTGGCACCGGTAACGCGGTCAACTTGACGGATGGCCTGGATGGCCTGGCGATTATGCCGACGGTCTTCGTTGCCGGTGGTTTTGCGCTGGTGGCATGGGCGACCGGCAACATGAATTTTGCTAACTACCTGCACATTCCTTATCTGCGTCACGCAGGGGAACTGGTGATTGTCTGTACGGCGATTGTCGGCGCAGGGTTGGGGTTCTTGTGGTTTAACACCTATCCGGCACAGGTCTTTATGGGCGATGTCGGTTCACTGGCGCTGGGCGGCGCGCTGGGCATTATCGCCGTGCTGCTGCGCCAGGAGTTCCTGCTGGTGATCATGGGTGGGGTGTTTGTGGTGGAAACACTGTCGGTCATTTTGCAGGTCGGTTCATTCAAACTGCGTGGCCAACGTATTTTCCGTATGGCGCCGATTCATCACCACTATGAATTGAAAGGCTGGCCGGAACCGCGCGTGATCGTGCGCTTCTGGATTATTTCGCTGATGCTGGTGCTGATTGGCCTGGCAACGCTGAAGGTACGTTAATCATGGCTGATTACCAGGGTAAAAAAGTCGTCATCATCGGTTTGGGTCTCACAGGCCTTTCCTGCGTGGACTTTTTCCTCGCACGCGGTGTCACGCCGCGAGTGATGGATACGCGCGTTTCTCCGCCGGGGCTGGACAAGCTGCCGGAGGCAGTGGAGCGCCATCTTGGTAGTCTTAACGATGACTGGTTGCTGGCCGCCGATCTGGTTGTTGCAAGCCCGGGCATCGCGTTGGCGCATCCTTCTTTGAGCACGGCGGCAGATGCTGGCGTTGAGATTGTTGGCGATATCGAGCTGTTTTGCCGTGAAGCGCAGGCACCGGTTATCGCGATTACCGGTTCCAACGGTAAAAGTACCGTGACAAAGCTGGTCGGAGAGATGGCTGAAGCTGCCGGGGTGAACGTCGGGGTTGGTGGCAATATCGGTCTGCCGGCGCTGATGCTCCTCGACGA
Source organism: Kosakonia sp. LAM2021 (assembly GCF_016620385.1). Taxonomy (NCBI): domain Bacteria; kingdom Pseudomonadati; phylum Pseudomonadota; class Gammaproteobacteria; order Enterobacterales; family Enterobacteriaceae; genus Kosakonia; species Kosakonia sp. LAM2021. Next base: position 117,353 of record NZ_JAENHT010000008.1, on the reverse strand, counting down.
TGAGCGCGAACTCTATGTGCTTGAGCTTTCCAGCTTCCAGTTGGAAACGACGTCAAGCCTGCACGCGGCGGCGGCCACCATCCTGAACGTCACGGAAGATCATATGGATCGCTATCCGTTTGGGTTGCAGCAATATCGTGCCGCCAAGCTGCGCGTCTATGAAAACGCGAAAGTGTGCGTGGTGAATGCTGATGACGCGTTGACGATGCCGGTACGCGGCGCTGATGAACGTTGTGTCAGTTTTGGCGTTGATGTTGGTGATTATCACTTAAACCGCCAACAGGGTGAAACCTGGCTGCGCGTGAAAGGTGAGAAAGTGCTGAACGTGGCAGAGATGAAACTGAGCGGCCAGCACAACTACACCAACGCGCTGGCAGCGCTGGCGCTGGCTGATGCCGTCGGTTTACCGCGCGCCAGCAGCCTGAAAGCGCTGACGACGTTTACCGGGCTGGCGCACCGCTTCCAGCTGGCGCTGGAGCATAACGGCGTGCGCTGGATTAACGACTCGAAAGCAACGAATGTCGGCAGTACTGAAGCGGCATTAAATGGTTTGCATATCGACGGCACGCTGCATTTGCTGCTCGGCGGCGACGGGAAGTCAGCTGATTTCTCGCCGCTGAAGCGTTATCTGGGCGGCGATCGTATCCGTCTTTACTGCTTCGGCCGTGACGGCGCGGAGCTGGCAGCGCTGCGTCCGGAAATCGCGGATCAAACCGAGACAATGGATCAGGCCATGCGGCTAATCGCGACACGTGTACAGCCGGGCGATATGGTGCTGCTGTCACCCGCTTGCGCCAGCCTCGATCAGTTTAAGAATTTCGAACAACGGGGCGATGTCTTTACCCGTCTGGCGCAGGAGTTAGGCTGATGCGTTTAACGCTCCCCCGCCCAAGAATGCCGCGCCTGCCTGGATTTAGCATCCTGGCCTGGCTGTTCGCGGCGTTAAAAGGCTGGGTCATGGGCTCGCGACAGAAGGACACCGACAGCCTGGTCATGTATGACCGTACGCTGCTGTGGCTGACGCTGGGTCTTGCGGCAATCGGCTTCATCATGGTGACGTCGGCGTCGATGCCTGTTGGGCAGCGCCTGACGGACGATCCGTTCTTCTTTGCCAAGCGTCACGCGCTGTATCTGTTCCTGGCGTTTTGTATGTCGATGGTGACATTGCGGCTGCCAATGGATTTCTGGCAAAAATACAGCTCAGCAATGTTGATCGCCGCGATCATCATGCTGCTGGTGGTGCTGGTTGTGGGGAGTTCGATCAACGGGGCATCGCGCTGGATTGACCTCGGGCTGATGCGTTTCCAGCCAGCGGAGTTCACCAAGCTGTCGCTGTTCTGCTATCTGGCGAACTACCTGGTGCGCAAAGTCGACGAAGTGCGAAACAACCTGCGCGGCTTCTTAAAACCGATGGGCGTGATCCTGGTGCTGGCGGTGTTGCTGCTGGCGCAGCCGGACCTTGGTACGGTGGTTGTACTGTTTATTACCACGCTGGCGATGCTGTTCCTGGCGGGGGCGAAATTGTGGCAGTTCATCGCCATTATCGGGATGGGTATTTCCGCAGTGGTGCTACTGATCCTTGCCGAACCTTATCGTATCCGCCGCGTAACGTCGTTCTGGAACCCGTGGGAAGATCCCTTTGGTAGCGGTTATCAGCTTACCCAGTCGTTAATGGCGTTTGGTCGCGGTGAATTGTGGGGCCAGGGTTTAGGTAATTCGGTTCAGAAACTGGAGTATCTGCCGGAAGCACACACCGACTTTATCTTCTCTATTATCGGCGAAGAACTCGGTTATATCGGTGTGGTAGTGGCACTTTTAATGGTATTCTTCGTCGCTTTCCGCGCCATGTCTATCGGGCGTAAAGCGCTGGAAATCGATCATCGCTTTTCTGGTTTTCTGGCCTGCTCAATAGGTATCTGGTTTAGCTTCCAGGCGCTGGTTAACGTTGGTGCAGCAGCAGGTATGCTGCCGACCAAAGGGTTGACGCTGCCGCTTATCAGTTACGGTGGTTCCAGTTTATTAATTATGTCAGTGGCGATTACGCTGCTGCTACGCATAGATTATGAAACGCGTCTGGAGAAAGCCCAGGCGTTTACACGAGGTGTGTGATGAGTGGTCAACCAAAGCGGTTAATGGTGATGGCGGGCGGTACCGGCGGGCATGTGTTCCCCGGTCTTGCGGTCGCGCACCATTTGATGGATCAGGGCTGGCAAGTACGCTGGCTCGGAACCGCCGATCGCATGGAGGCTGACCTGGTGCCGAAACACGGCATTGAGATCGATTTCATCCGCATCTCTGGTCTGCGCGGCAAAGGTATTAAGGCGCAGTTGCTGGCACCAGTGCGTATCTTCAATGCCTGGCGTCAGGCGCGTGCGATTATGCAGCGCTTTAAGCCTGATGTGGTGCTGGGGATGGGCGGCTATGTTTCCGGTCCCGGCGGGCTCGCGGCCTGGTCGCTCGGCATTCCGGTGGTGCTGCATGAGCAAAACGGCATTGCCGGTTTGACCAACAAATGGCTGGCGAAAATCGCCACCAAAGTGATGCAGGCGTTTCCGGGTGCGTTCCCGACTGCGGAAGTCGTTGGAAACCCGGTGCGTGTCGATGTGCTGGCATTGCCATTGCCGCAGCAGCGCTTGCCCGGCCGTGAAGGCCCGGTGCGGGTGCTGGTTGTTGGTGGTTCGCAAGGCGCACGCGTGCTTAACCAGACGATGCCGCAGGTCGCGGCAAAGTTAGGGGCGGCGGTCACTATCTGGCATCAGAGCGGGAAGGGTGCCCAGCAGGAGGTTGAGCGAGCTTATGCAAGCGCTGGCGAACCTCAGCATAAAGTTACTGAGTTTATTGACGATATGGCACAAGCCTATGCGTGGGCGGATGTCGTGGTTTGCCGCTCTGGTGCATTAACGGTCAGCGAGATCGCCGCAGCAGGTTTACCGGCGCTGTTTGTACCGTTCCAGCACAAAGACAGGCAGCAGTACTGGAATGCCTTGCCGCTGGAAAAAGCGGGCGCGGCAAAAATTCTGGAGCAGCCGCAATTTACCGTTGATGCGGTGGCTACAACGCTCGCGGGCTGGAACCGCGAAGCATTACTGGAGATGGCCGAACGCGCGCGCGCGGCAGCCATCCCCGATGCTACCGAACGGGTGGCAAACGAAGTGAGCCTGGCAGCTCAGGCATAAATACTGGCGACGCCTTTTGCGTCGCGCAAATTTAAGTAGTCGATGGCGTTTAGAGAATGAATACACAAGAACTGGCGAAACTGCGTTCAATCGTGCCCGAGATGCGTCGCGTCCGGCACATTCACTTTGTCGGCATTGGCGGTGCTGGCATGGGCGGTATTGCCGAAGTGCTGGCCAACGAAGGCTACCAGATTAGCGGCTCCGATTTGGCGCCGAATCCGGTTACGCAGCAATTGACGTCGCTTGGCGCCACGATTTATTTCAACCACCGCCCGGAAAACGTGAGCGATGCGAGCGTTGTGGTGGTATCCAGCGCGATCTCTGCCGATAACCCGGAAATCGTAGCGGCGCATGAAGCGCGCATTCCGGTGATCCGCCGCGCAGAGATGCTGGCGGAATTAATGCGTTTTCGCCACGGCATTGCCATTGCCGGTACGCACGGCAAAACGACCACCACCGCGATGGTGGCAAGTATTTATGCAGAAGCCGGGCTGGACCCGACTTTTGTTAATGGTGGCCTGGTTAAAGCCGCTGGCGTGCATGCGCGCCTGGGGCACAGCCGTTACCTGATTGCGGAAGCGGATGAGAGCGATGCCTCGTTCCTGCATCTGCAGCCGATGGTGGCGATTGTCACCAATATCGAAGCTGACCATATGGATACTTACCAGGGCGACTTCGAAAATTTAAAAACGACCTTTATCAACTTCCTGCACAACCTGCCGTTCTATGGCCGTGCGGTAATGTGCGTCGACGATCCGGTGATTCGTGAGCTGTTGCCGCGCGTAGGTCGCCAGATTACCACCTACGGTTTCAGTGATGATGCAGATGTTCGCGTGGAAAACTACCGTCAGGTTGGGCCGCAGGGGCACTTTACGTTGGTGCGTCAGGATAAACCGGAACTGCGCGTGACTCTGAATGCGCCAGGTCGCCATAACGCGTTAAACGCGGCGGCGGCTGTTGCGGTAGCGACGGAAGAGGGGATCGAAGATGACGCGATCCTGCGCGCGCTGGAAAGCTTCCAGGGCACAGGCCGCCGTTTTGATTTCCTTGGTGAATACCCGCTGCAAGAGGTAAACGGTAAAACCGGTACCGCGATGCTGGTTGACGATTATGGTCACCATCCGACAGAAGTGGATGCCACTATCAAAGCGGCGCGTGCGGGCTGGCCGGATAAAAACCTGGTGATGTTGTTTCAGCCGCACCGCTACACGCGTACTCGTGATCTGTATGACGATTTTGCCAATGTGCTGACCCAGGTGGATTCACTGCTGATGCTGGAAGTTTATCCGGCGGGTGAAGCGGCGATCCCTGGCGCAGATAGCCGTTCTCTGTGCCGCACTATTCGCGGACGCGGCAAGATCGATCCGATTCTGGTGTCCGATCCGGCGCAGGTTGCCGCGATGCTGGCACCGGTGCTGACCGGCAACGATCTGATCCTGATCCAGGGAGCCGGTAACGTCGGTAAGATTGCGCGCAGCCTGGCAGAGAGCAAACTGAAACCGCAGATTGTGGAGGAGGAGCGCCGTGGCTGAGAAAGTAGCGGTTCTGCTGGGCGGAACCTCCGCCGAGCGTGACGTTTCGCTTAATTCCGGTGCAGCGGTGCTGGCAGGTTTGCGTGAAGGCGGCATTGATGCGCATGGTGTGGATCCGCGCGATGTGGATGTCACCCGCCTGAAAGAGATGGGTTTCAGTAAAGCGTTTATCGCCTTGCATGGCCGCGGTGGTGAAGATGGCACCCTGCAGGGTCTGCTGGAATTAACCGATATTCCTTATACCGGAAGCGGTGTGATGGCCTCGGCGATTTCGATGGATAAAGGGCGCAGCAAGCTGCTGTGGCAGGGGGCGGGGTTGCCCGTTGCGCCGTGGGTAGCACTGACGCGCAGCGAATTTGAATCAGGCCTGAAAACTATTGATATTCAACGCATTGAGGTGCTGGGGTTACCTGTTATTGTCAAGCCCAGCCGCGAAGGCTCAAGCGTCGGGATGTCAAAGGTCGATAAAAGTGAAGGACTGCATGCTGCATTAGCGCTTGCATTTCAACATGATGATGAAGTTCTGATTGAAAAATGGCTCAGTGGACCTGAATTTACCGTCGCCCTGCTTGGAAATGAAATTTTACCGTCGATTCGTATTCAACCGGCGGGAATCTTCTATGATTATGAGGCGAAATATCTCTCTGATGAGACGAAGTATTTTTGCCCATCAGGTCTGGAAGCGGACGATGAAGCCGCATTACATGTCCTGGTGCGTGAAGCCTGGCAAGTTTTAGGCTGCCGTGGTTGGGGCCGTATTGATGTCATGCTGGACAGCGATGGACAATTTTATTTGCTGGAAGCGAATACCTCGCCAGGAATGACCAGCCACAGCCTGGTGCCGATGGCGGCACGTCAGGCAGGGTTGAGCTTTTCCCAGTTAGTTGTTCGTATTCTGGAATTGGCGGAGTGATATGTCACAGGCTGCGCTGAACACGCGAAACCGCGAAGCGGAGGCTGTCAAAATCTCTCGCCGCAACAATGGAACGCGTCTTGCAGGTATCGTATTCCTGCTGACGGTGCTGTGCACTGTGTTGGTGAGTGGCTGGGTGGTACTGGGCTGGATGGACGACGCGCAGCGTTTGCCGTTATCAAAGCTGGTGTTGACAGGCGATCGTCATTACACCCGCAATGATGATATTCGCCAGTCTATTTTGGCGTTGGGCGCGCCCGGCACGTTTATGACGCAGGACGTTAACATCATTCAAAGCCAGATAGAACGTCTGCCCTGGATCAAGCAGGCGAGCGTCAGAAAACAGTGGCCAGACGAATTGAAGATTCATCTGGTTGAATATGTGCCCATTGCGCGGTGGAATGATCAACATATGGTGGATGTGGACGGCAACGCATTTAGCGTGCCGGCCGAACGAACCAGTAAACAGATTTTACCGATGTTGTACGGCCCTGAAGGGAGCGAAAGCGAAGTATTACAAGGCTACCGTGACATGGGGCAAGTGCTGGCAAAGGATAAATTCACGTTAAAAGAGGCGGCGATGACCGCGCGGCGTTCGTGGCAAGTAACGCTCAGCAATGACATCAAGCTTAATCTGGGCCGTGGCGATACGATGAAACGTCTGGCGCGCTTTATAGAACTCTACCCGGTTCTCCAGCAGCAGGCGCAAACGGATGGCAAAGAGATTAGCTACGTGGATTTACGCTATGACTCAGGTGCGGCCGTAGGCTGGAAAGCGGCCCCTGTTCAGGAACCGAATCAGCAGCAAAATCAGGCACAACAGAATCAGGCACAGGCAGAGCAACAATGATCAAGGCGACGGACAGAAAACTGGTAGTAGGACTGGAGATTGGCACCGCGAAGGTCGCCGCTTTAGTAGGGGAAGTTCTGCCCGACGGTATTGTGAATATCATTGGCGTAGGCAGTTGTCCGTCTCGTGGGATGGATAAAGGCGGAGTGAACGATCTGGAATCGGTGGTGAAATGCGTTCAGCGCGCTATCGATCAGGCTGAATTGATGGCCGATTGCCAGATTTCATCGGTCTACCTTGCGCTCTCGGGGAAGCATATTAGCTGTCAGAACGAGATTGGTATGGTGCCAATTTCGGAAGAAGAAGTTACGCAGGAAGATGTGGAGAACGTTGTGCATACGGCTAAATCGGTACGTGTGCGCGATGAACACCGTGTTTTACATGTGATTCCGCAGGAGTACGCTATCGACTACCAGGAAGGGATCAAAAACCCGGTAGGTCTGTCTGGCGTACGCATGCAGGCGAAAGTGCATTTGATTACTTGCCATAACGACATGGCGAAAAACATCGTTAAAGCCGTTGAACGATGTGGTTTGAAAGTTGACCAACTTATTTTTGCCGGACTGGCTTCCAGCTACTCCGTGCTGACTGAAGATGAACGTGAGCTGGGTGTCTGCGTTGTCGACATCGGCGGTGGTACAATGGATATGGCGGTTTATACCGGCGGCGCGCTGCGTCATACCAAAGTTATCCCTTATGCCGGGAACGTAGTAACCAGCGACATTGCGTATGCCTTTGGTACACCGCCGAGCGATGCAGAGGCCATTAAAGTTCGCCACGGTTGTGCGCTGGGTTCGCTGGTTGGCAAAGACGAGAGCGTTGAGGTGCCGAGTGTCGGCGGCCGTCCGCCACGTAGCCTGCAGCGTCAGACGCTGGCAGACGTTATAGAGCCGCGCTACACCGAGCTGCTCAACCTGGTGAACGACGAAATTTTGCAGTTACAGGAACAGCTTCGCCAACAAGGTGTGAAACATCATCTTGCGGCGGGGATTGTGTTGACCGGCGGAGCGGCGCAAATGGAAGGTCTGGCGGCCTGCGCGCAGCGCGTGTTCCATACGCAGGTGCGTATTGGTGCGCCGCTCAATATTACTGGTTTAACGGATTACGCCCAGGAGCCGTACTATTCAACGGCGGTGGGGCTGCTGCACTACGGGAAAGAGACCCATTTAAGTGGTGAAGCAGAAGTTGAAAAACGCGTGTCAGTCGGTTCGTGGTTCAAACGAATCAACAGCTGGCTGCGAAAAGAGTTTTAATTTTTTTCAGAGACCGTAGAGAATTAACGGTTTCAGGCGACAGGCACAACGGAGAGAGATTATGTTTGAACCGATGGAATTAACCAACGACGCGGTGATTAAAGTCATCGGCGTCGGTGGCGGCGGCGGTAACGCCGTAGAGCATATGGTGCGCGAGCGCATTGAAGGGGTTGAGTTCTTCGCGGTGAATACCGACGCTCAGGCGTTGCGTAAAACAGCGGTGGGGCAAACCATTCAGATCGGTGGCGGTATCACCAAAGGTCTGGGCGCTGGAGCAAACCCTGAAGTTGGCCGTAACGCGGCGGAAGAGGATCGTGAAGCGCTGCGCGCTGCGCTGGAAGGCGCTGACATGGTCTTTATCGCAGCGGGTATGGGCGGCGGTACCGGTACCGGTGCGGCACCTGTAGTGGCTGAAGTTGCAAAAGATCTGGGTATCCTGACCGTTGCTGTCGTGACTAAGCCTTTCAATTTTGAAGGCAAGAAGCGTATGGCATTTGCGGAGCAGGGGATCACTGAGCTGTCCAAGCATGTGGACTCGCTGATCACCATCCCTAATGACAAGCTGCTGAAAGTGCTGGGTCGTGGTATTTCGCTGCTGGATGCATTTGGCGCGGCGAATGATGTGCTGAAAGGCGCAGTGCAGGGTATTGCCGAACTGATTACCCGTCCGGGTCTGATGAACGTCGACTTTGCTGACGTGCGCACCGTGATGTCCGAAATGGGCTACGCGATGATGGGCTCTGGCGTTGCCAGCGGCGAAGATCGCGCGGAAGAAGCGGCCGAAATGGCCATTTCCAGCCCGTTGCTGGAAGATATCGATCTGTCTGGTGCGCGTGGTGTACTGGTTAACATCACGGCGGGCTTCGACCTGCGTCTGGATGAGTTCGAGACCGTTGGTAACACTATCCGTGCGTTTGCATCGGATAACGCAACCGTGGTTATCGGTACTTCCCTTGATCCGGATATGAACGACGAACTGCGTGTTACTGTTGTAGCGACTGGTATAGGTATGGACAAGCGTCCGGAAATTACCCTGGTCACCAATAAACAAGCGCAGCAGCCGGTAATGGATCGCTATCAGCAGCACGGCATGCAGCCGATGCAGCAGGAGCAGAAACCAGCGAAAGTGGTTAACGACAATACGCCGCAGACCACTAAAGAGCCTGATTATCTGGATATTCCAGCGTTTTTGCGTAAGCAAGCAGATTAAGAATTTGCTGGAAGTTGGGCTTCGTCGCTCTTTGTGCTAAACTGGCCGTCCAATTGTGTTATACAATTTGGATGGATTGGTAATTAGGCGAGATTATACGATGATCAAACAAAGGACACTTAAACGTATCGTTCAGGCGACTGGTGTCGGTTTACATACCGGCAAGAAAGTCACACTGACGTTGCGCCCTGCGCCGGCAAATACCGGGGTCATCTATCGTCGCACTGACTTAAATCCACCGGTAGACTTCCCGGCTGATGCTAAATCTGTGCGTGATACAATGCTCTGTACTTGTCTGGTCAATGAGCATGACGTGCGGATTTCAACCGTTGAGCACTTAAATGCTGCTCTGGCGGGCTTAGGCATCGACAACATTATTGTTGAAGTTGACGCGCCTGAAATTCCGATTATGGATGGCAGTGCAGCACCATTCGTTTACCTGCTGTTGGATGCGGGGCTCGAAGAGCTGAGCAGCGCCAAAAAATTTGTTCGCATCAAAGAAACGGTGCGAGTTGAAGACGGTGACAAGTGGGCTGAGTTTAAACCGCATAACGGTTTTACACTGGACTTCACCATCGACTTTAACCACCCGGCGATTGATGCCAGTACGCAACGTTACGCAATGAACTTCTCTGCCGACGCGTTTATGCGCCAGATTAGTCGTGCGCGTACCTTCGGTTTCATGCGTGATATCGAATACCTCCAGTCTCGTGGACTGTGCCTGGGCGGTAGCTTCGATTGTGCCATCGTAGTTGATGATTATCGCGTACTGAACGAAGACGGCCTGCGTTTCGAAGATGAATTTGTTCGTCACAAAATGCTGGACGCAATTGGCGATCTGTTCATGTGTGGTCACAACATTATTGGTGCATTTACCGCTTATAAATCCGGTCATGCGTTGAATAATAAATTGTTGCAGGCTGTTCTGGCGAAACAGGAAGCTTGGGAATATGTGACTTTCGAAGACGAAGCAGAACTGCCGCTGGCATTCAAAGCCCCGTCAATGGTTCTGGCGTAACGCCATAACCTCAAAATCGACTGGTTAACCTGGCACTCTCTCCGGTCAGGGAAACCAGTCGTTTTTATTTGTACATTTCATCAAAAACGCAAGTGCGCGGATCCAATTCAAAACCTATCTTCCCGCTTTTTCTAGTGCGACTGCTGCTTTCCTGTCCAGTTTTCAACCTTGCAACGCCCGAATACTGCTGTGGCGTGGTGGCTTTAGTGGTAAGATTTGGGGCGCAAAACGACATACACTGACGCATTTTGAGACATGCGTTATTTTAGGGTGGAGCAAGTGAGCGGAATACTGACGCGCTGGCGACAATTTGGCAGACGCTATTTCTGGCCGCATCTCTTATTAGGGATGGTCGCGGCGAGTTTTGGTTTACCTGCGCTTGCCAGTAACACAGAAACAGCTCAGCCTGCACGCGAAACGACCCGCAATCACGATAACGCCAGCGCGGTCAATTTCAGCAGTTTTGCCTTGCTGGAAGCGAAACGCCGCCCGAACTTCACTGTCGACTATTGGCACCAGCATGCCATTCGCACCGTTATTCGTCACCTTTCGTTCGCTATGGCACCGCAAGCGCTGCCGGTGGCAACGGAAGAGCCGCTGCCGATTCAGGCACATCATCTTGCTTTGCTGGACACGTTAAGCGCGCTGCTGACGCAGGAAAGCAAGCCGCCAGCAATTGTTCGTCTTGCTGCCCAAGCCACCTTCGTACCGCATACCGCGTTTCGCGTTTCCACCTGGATAAGCCAGGTACAAGGTATCCGCGCCGGGCCTCAGCGTCTCAGCTAAAAAAACGAGTCTTTTTATCCATTTTTTTAGCTCCGTAAAACGGGGCGCTTGAGATTTTTATTATGCTTACCAATTTGTTAACTAAAGTATTCGGTAGTCGTAACGATCGTACGCTGCGTCGCATGCGTAAGACTGTTGCCCAGATTAACGCCATGGAACCGGCCATGGAGCAGCTCAGCGATGACGAGCTGAAAGGTAAAACTGCTGAGTTTCGCGCGCGTCTGGAAAAAGGCGAAAGCGTAGATAGCCTGCTGCCAGAAGCATTCGCCGTCGTGCGAGAAGCGAGCAAACGCGTGTTCGGTATGCGCCATTTCGACGTACAGCTGCTGGGCGGTATGGTTCTTAACGATCGCTGTATCGCAGAGATGCGTACCGGTGAAGGTAAAACGTTAACCGCAACATTGCCGGCCTACCTGAACGCCCTGAGCGGTAAAGGCGTGCACGTCGTAACGGTGAACGACTATCTGGCGCAACGTGACGCCGAAAATAACCGTCCACTGTTTGAATTCCTCGGCCTGAGCGTTGGTATCAACCTGCCGGGCATGCCGTCTGTCGCTAAGCGCGAAGCCTATGCCGCTGACATTACTTACGGTACAAACAACGAATACGGTTTCGATTACCTGCGCGATAACATGGCGTTCAGCCCTGAAGAACGCGTGCAACGTAAACTGCACTACGCGCTGGTAGATGAGGTCGACTCCATTCTGATCGATGAAGCGCGTACTCCGTTGATCATCTCTGGTCCGGCGGAAGACAGCTCCGATCTGTATAAAAAAGTGAACAAAATCATTCCGCACCTGATTCGTCAGGAGAAAGAAGATTCTGACACTTTCCAGGGCGAAGGTCACTTCTCGGTAGACGAAAAAGCGCGTCAGGTTACCCTAACCGAACGTGGTCTGGTGCTGATTGAAGAACTGCTGGTGAAAGAAGGCATCATGGAAGAGGGTGAGTCGCTCTACTCTCCAGCGAATATCATGCTGATGCACCACGTCACTGCCGCTCTGCGTGCGCACGTGCTGTTTACCCGCGATGTGGACTACATCGTGAAAGATGGCGAAGTCATCATCGTTGACGAACACACCGGGCGTACCATGCAGGGACGTCGCTGGTCCGATGGTCTGCACCAGGCCGTTGAAGCCAAAGAAGGCGTGGAAATCCAGAATGAAAACCAGACTCTGGCCTCCATTACCTTCCAGAACTATTTCCGTCTGTATGAAAAACTTGCCGGGATGACCGGTACTGCGGATACCGAAGCGTTCGAATTCAGTTCAATCTATAAACTGGATACCGTTGTCGTTCCGACTAACCGCCCGATGATCCGTAAAGATATGCCGGATCTGGTCTATATGACCGAAGCGGAGAAAATTCAGGCGATTATCGAAGACATCAAAGAGCGTACGGCTAAAGGTCAGCCAGTTCTGGTGGGGACTATCTCCATCGAAAAATCAGAAGTTGTGTCTAATGAGCTGACAAAAGCGGGCATCAAGCACAACGTTCTGAACGCCAAATTCCATGCCAAAGAAGCCGATATCGTGGCGCAAGCGGGTTACACCGGTGCGGTGACCATTGCGACGAACATGGCCGGTCGTGGTACGGATATCGTGCTGGGCGGGAGCTGGCAGGCTGAACTGGCGGAGATCGAAGATCCAACTCCTGAGCAGATCGCCAAAGTGAAAGCCGACTGGCAGGTGCGTCACGACGCAGTACTGGCGGCAGGCGGCCTGCATATTATCGGTACTGAGCGTCATGAATCACGTCGTATCGATAACCAGTTGCGTGGTCGTTCCGGTCGTCAGGGCGACGCGGGTTCCTCCCGTTTCTACCTCTCCATGGAAGATGCGCTGATGCGTATTTTCGCCTCCGACCGCGTTTCCGGCATGATGCGTAAGCTGGGGATGAAACCGGGCGAAGCGATTGAACATCCATGGGTCACCAAAGCTATTGCCAACGCACAGCGTAAAGTGGAAAGCCGCAACTTTGATATTCGTAAGCAACTGCTGGAATACGATGATGTGGCCAACGATCAGCGTCGCGCGATTTACACCCAGCGTAACGAATTGCTGGATGTGTCTGACGTCAGCGAAACGATTACCAGCATCCGTGAAGATGTCTTTAAAGCTACTATTGACGGCCATATTCCACCGCAGTCGCTGGAAGAGATGTGGGATGTCCCTGGTCTGCAGGAACGCCTGAAAAACGACTTCGACCTCGACCTGCCGATCGCAGAATGGCTGGATAAAGAGCCAGATCTGCATGAAGAAACGTTGCGTGAACGTATTCTGCAAAGTGCGGTAGAAACCTATCAGCGCAAAGAGGAAGTTGTTGGCGCGGAGATGATGCGTCACTTCGAAAAAGGCGTAATGCTGCAAACGCTCGATTCTCTGTGGAAAGAGCACCTGGCAGCGATGGATTATCTGCGTCAGGGTATCCACCTGCGTGGTTATGCGCAAAAAGATCCGAAGCAGGAATATAAGCGTGAATCTTTCGCCATGTTTGCTGCAATGCTGGAGTCGCTGAAATACGAAGTCATCAGCACGCTGAGTAAGGTTCAGGTGCGTATGCCGGAAGAAGTGGAAGAGATGGAGCAGCAGCGCCGTCAGGAAGCTGAACGTCTGGCGCAGATGCAGCAACTGAGCCACCAGGATGACGAATCCGCCGCTGCGGCAGAACTTGCCGCGCAAACTGGCGAACGCAAAGTTGGGCGCAATGATCCATGCCCATGTGGTTCTGGTAAAAAATACAAACAGTGCCACGGGCGTCTGGCATAACCCGTTGATAATAATTACTAAGGCGCAGATATCTGCGCCTTTTTTATGGGATCTGCAGAATGAAAATACTCAACATCGCCGTAGGGATCATCCGTAATCCACAAGGAGAGATTTTTATTACCCGCCGAGCCGCCGATGCGCATATGGCAAATAAACTGGAATTCCCGGGCGGAAAGATTGAAGCCGGTGAAACACCGGAGCAAGCCATGATCCGCGAATTACAGGAAGAAGTAGGGATAACGCCTGTTGAAGCGGTACTGTTTGATAAGCTGGAATATCAGTTCCCGGATCGCCATATCACGTTGTGGTTTTGGCTGGTCGAGCGCTGGGAAGGGCAGCCCTGGGGTAAAGAGGGGCAGCCAGGCGAGTGGATAGCGCAGGATAAGCTGAATGCGGAAGATTTCCCGCCGGCGAATGAACCCGTTATAACCCGGCTGGCGCAGCGCTAAGCAACGCGCCAGCAGGTTCGTTGGCGATTACGGCTGTTCTTCACTCCAGTCATCGCTGTCGGAGAGATCGCCTGAACTTGGAATACGCTTCTCTTCTGCTGCCCATTCGCCTAAGTCAATAAGCTGGCAGCGTTTGGAGCAGAAGGGGCGAAACGGGCTTTCTTCACCCCAGACCACAGATTTGCCGCAGGTTGGGCAGTTAACCATCGTAGCTTCAGTCATTACGGAACTCCTTAACAGCAGGCCAGTTCAAAATCCAGCCGCTCCGGTACCAGGCCGTTTTCGCTGTCGAGGGGCATAAAACGAATAGCAAAGCGGCTCTTATGGCCGGAAATTTGTGGATATAAACGTTCTTTCAAAGGCAACTGCAGGCGCAACAAATCGGCATCTTCGCCATTGTCCTGGTAAAAACCATTCAGGCTGGTCTGGCGACGAAATGGTGCAGCATTGCGAATAAGGTCGAGGATCAGAGACAACGTTGCGCGCAGTGGCTCAAGACTCGCAAGCCATAATTCGATTTGCGCATCTCGCTGTTCTTGCGGTAAATGCAGCCACATATGCAAGGTGGGTAAATCGAAACTACAACATCCGCCGGGGATGCTCAGGCGCTGGCGCACCAGTCCAATCAGGCGATCTTCACGTAATAACTGACCGATGCGCGGCGCGGTCATCAGCACAGCGCCGCTCTCTTTCAACTGTTGGCGGATAACCTCAATACGATTAAGATCAACACCGGGTACTTCGCTCCAGGCGCGCAGTTTACGCTGCTGGCGCTCCAGTTCTTTCAGTAATTCAGTGCGGGTATCGCCCCGCTCAAACACATCCAGCAATTCACCTACGTTGCGGAAAAAATGCAGCGCGCCAGCGTGATCGCTCACCGGTAAATGAACCGAAAGTTGTTGCAGTAAAAACTCAACGCGCAGCCAGGTACGCATCTTTTCGTTAAGCGGATGTTCAAAAAGGATGTGGGTGTGCATTACGGTTTTTCCTGTGATACGGCCTGCGAAGCATAGTGTAGATAGGCTGCATGCAGGCGGGCAACATCCGATGCTATCGCATCTGGTGCGCCATTATTGTCAATAACATCATCCGCGATGGCAAGTCGCGCTTCACGTGAGGCCTGGGCCGCGAGAATTTTTTCTGCATGTTCGCGGCTGACGCCATCACGCTGCATGGTGCGTGAAATCTGTGTCTCAACCGGGACGTCAATGACTAAAACGCGATCGGCTTTATCATAAAGCTGGTTTTCCACCAGCAACGGAACAACCCACAGTACATAAGGTGACGTCGCTTGCGCAATCTGGCGTTGGGTCAGTTTTTGAATAAGCGGGTGGAGCAAACCATTTAACCAGTCTTTATCGGCTGGAGATGCAAAAATATGTTCGCGCAACAAACGACGATTCAGTGAGCCGTCCTTGAGAAGCATTTCAGCGCCGAAATGCCCGACAATGGCGCGTAATGCTTCGCTTCCGGGCTCCACAACCTGTCGTGCAATAATATCCGCGTCGATAACATTAACACCCAATGCAGCGAAGGCATTTGCCACGGTGCTTTTACCGCTGCCGATGCCGCCAGTTAACGCGACCGTATACCCCATAACACTGAGTCCTAAAATAGCCTGCCATTGATCACTATGCGCTTTTTTCCCTGCTTTCGTAACGATATTTTGCCGTCTCTGGTAAGGGAAAAACGCAAAAGTGCTAATATAATTATTAAGTTATTCAGTTAGTTGTGATTAAAGCAAGCGACAATGAAATCAATTAACCCAAACTTGCCTGTTCACCAGGTAAATTTATAGGATTGTAGCGTAAAAAAAGAGAATTTCGCAGTCTTGCGCGACCCTTATTAGCGCGTATGATAGCGTCACTGGAGTTGTGAGTTTGTCATGTCGCCATTAACCCCAGGAATCTGCACACATGCGTATTGAAGAAGATCTGAAATTAGGTTTTAAAGACGTTCTTATCCGCCCTAAACGTTCTACCCTCAAAAGCCGTTCCGATGTCGAACTGGAACGCAAATTCACATTTAAACATTCCGGGATGAACTGGTCCGGCGTACCCGTTATCGCTGCCAATATGGATACCGTTGGCACGTTCGCGATGGCGAAAGCGTTGGCGACCTTCGATATTCTTACCGCTGTACACAAACACTACTCTGTTGAAGACTGGAAAGCCTTTGTTCAGCGTGAGTCTGCAGATGTGCTGCGTCATGTGATGGTTTCTACTGGTACATCCGATGCTGATTTCGAAAAAACCAAACAGATCCTCGCGTTACATGCAGATCTGAATTTTGTATGCATCGATGTGGCGAACGGTTACTCAGAACATTTTGTGCAATTCGTTGCGAAAGCGCGTGAAGCCTGGCCGAATAAAACCATCTGTGCCGGTAACGTCGTAACGGGTGAAATGTGTGAGGAACTCATTCTTTCCGGCGCCGACATCGTGAAAGTGGGTATCGGCCCGGGTTCCGTATGTACCACACGTGTGAAAACTGGCGTTGGTTACCCTCAGTTGTCTGCGGTGATCGAGTGTGCCGACGCGGCTCACGGCCTCGGCGGCCAGATTGTCAGTGATGGCGGCTGTACCGTGCCTGGCGATGTGGCGAAAGCTTTCGGCGGCGGCGCGGATTTCGTCATGCTCGGCGGTATGCTGGCGGGCCATGAAGAGAGCGGTGGCACCATTGTTGAAGAAAACGGTGAGAAATTCATGCTTTTCTATGGCATGAGCTCCGAATCCGCCATGAATCGCCACGTTGGTGGTGTTGCCGGTTACCGTGCGGCGGAAGGCAAAACCGTGAAGCTGACGCTGCGTGGCCCGGTGGAAAATACCGCTCGCGATATCCTCGGCGGTTTGCGTTCTGCCTGTACTTATGTTGGTGCTTCTCGCCTGAAAGAGCTGACCAAACGAACCACCTTTATCCGCGTTCAGGAGCAGGAAAACCGCGTTTTCAATAGCCTCTGATAGTTTTGCAGGCGCACAACGTTGCGCCTGCATTATCCGCCACCACTCATCGCATCTCCCAGATGAAAGATGGGCAAATACATTGCCACAACTAATACCCCGATAATCAGCCCTGTCACCACCAGTAATAGCGGTTCCAGTACTGCTGCCAGACCATCAGCCTGACGCTGGGTTTGCTCGCTATGATGTTGCGCCAGATTCTCCAGCATACTATCCAGCGCGCCAGAAACTTCCCCTGTGCGAACGAGTTGAATACACAACGGCGGGAATTCACCGCTCTGTTGTAACGCCACCGAAATCGCCGCACCCTGGGTAATTTCCTGATGCGCGCGTTGCAGCACCGCCTGCCAGTAAGGGCAGGAGACGGTTTCCCGTACGCTCTCCAGCCCTTGCAAAAACGCGATCCCCGCACGCTGCGTTAGCGCCAGGACGGTAAATATCTGGCTCAGGCGCTGTCCACGAATCAGCGGGCCAATGATTGGGCATGCCAGAAGTAACCGCTGTCGATGGCGTTGCCAGCCTGTATGGTTGCGCAGCATCCGTAAAGCACCGCTTGTTAATAACGCGCAAACCATTAAGGGCAGAGCCGCTTGCTGCATGATCGCAGCACCCGCAATGACGCCTCGCGTCAGCATCGGCAGCGGAGTATTGAATGTCCGGTAAACGGCCGTAAATTCCGGCAGTACCAGATAGATCATTGCCAGCACCACGGCGGCAGTCAGTGCGAGGATGATTAACGGATAGCGCAGCGCTTTTTTCACCTTAAGCGTTAGCTCTCGTTGCGCTTTTTGCTGACTGGCGAATTTAAAGCAGCACTCATCCAGCTTGCCGGTTAATTCCCCGGTGCGAATCATCGCCAGCCAAAGCGGTGGAAACACCTCCGGCCATTGGCGCAGCGCAGCGGAGAAGGTTTCACCCTGTTCCAGCGCCTGTGCCAGGTGATGTAACAATGCGCGCCATTGCTTTGCAGGATGCTGTTCAGCCAGAAGTTGTAACCCTTCCGGCAACGTTAGTCCTGCCCGCAGTAAGGTTGCCAGTTGATGAAGTAACTGGCTGCTGTGGTCCGGCTTCCAGAGTGCACGCCGTATGACGCAGCGTTTTATCGCAAGCGGATGGATTTGCTGTCGGTACAACAGCAATAGCGTGCTGGTGCGGCTTTCGCTCCAGAACAGGCCGCTTTGCAGTTCACCGCTTTTCTCAAGCCCGGACCATTGCCAGAGTTGTTTACTTGCCATCCGGGAAACCCAATATACGCACCAGTTCCTCGAACGTGGTCAGCCCTTGTTCAACGGCGAGGCAGCCATGCTGAAAAAGCGTGGTCATCCCACCTGCGCGTGCTCGCTGTTCAATCTCATCTGCGCTGAGATCGCTGGCGATGGCCTGGCGAACGTCCGGGGTAATGGCGAGCACTTCGAATAACGCGACGCGTCCATAGAAACCGTGGTAGCACTGTTCACAACCTTCGGCGCGCCAGCGAGGCAGCGGACGCGGCCACAGATTGCCGGGCAAATGGTTGTTTTCCACTCCCAGTTTTCGGCAATGCGGGCACAGCTTTCTCACCAGCCGCTGTGCGACAACCAGCGATAAGGCGGAGGAGATCATCCAGCGTGCAACCCCCATTTGCTGGATGCGCACCAGCGTTTCGCTGGTGGAGTTGGTGTGTAATGTCGACAGCACCAGGTGGCCGGTTTGTGCGGCTTTAATGGCGATTTCCGCCGTTTCGCCATCGCGGATTTCACCGACCATGATGATATCGGGATCCTGGCGCAGTAAGGCGCGCAGTACGTTTTGAAAGGTCAACCCGGCACGCGGGTTTATCTGCGTCTGATTCAAACCGTTCAGTGGGATCTCGACCGGATCTTCAACGCTACAAATGTTAACTTCCTGCTTGTTACGCGCCTGAAGTGCGCTGTATAGCGTCACTGTTTTACCACTGCCGGTCGGTCCGGTGACCAGCAACAGCCCCTGTGGTTGCGCCAGCGCGTTATTAAAAAGCGCCAGTTGCGCTTCTGTCATACCAAGGGCGGCGATCTCCAGCGCCTGGTTAACCTGGTGCAAAAGCCGTAAGACGACTTTTTCGCCGTGGCGACAGGGCAGGGTTGCGATACGAAACGAAACGGACTGCCCCGACAACTCGACATTGAACTGTCCATCCTGCGGAAGCCGTCGTTCGGCAATATCAAGATTACCGAGCACTTTTAGCCTTGCCGTCAGGGTGCTGGCAAGTGAGCCGGGGAGCGGCGACATAGCATGCAGTACCCCGTCGACACGCAGGCGAATAACATACTGGGTTTCGCCGGGTTCAAAATGAATGTCGGAGGCTCGCAGCATCAGTGCCTGTTGCAGCGTGTAGTTTAAAATTTCTACCGCAGAGCCGCTCTCTTCTGTGGGTTCTTGTATTACCGGTACTGGGGGCTGCGCGGTTACCTGCTGGTGCTTATCCATCTGTTCTGGTGTCCAGCAGCGGATATCGATGCGTTTTTGCACCGCGAATTGCAGGGATTCCATCAACTCTGTGCTGGGGCTATCCACGACGGCAATAGTGAGCACATCGATTTCGTTATTGAGCACAACCGCATTGTGGCGCTGGCAGAGCGCGATAAGTTTGTCCTCTTTCATTGCTGCTCCTTAGCGTCCGGTACGGAAAACATCTTCGCAAGCCTGCTGCAAGGCGCTATCCGCTTGCGTGTTACACGTGCGCGTCCAACCCTGCATGCCTTCTGCACTGTTCCACTGTGGTGTCATGACCACGCTAAGCCCGTTCAGGCTTTCTTGCCCGGTCAGCGTGACGATACCTTTTGCAACGCTCATGGCAGAAACATATCGCGTGGTTGTCGGGGCAGGAATGCCATTACTACTGGCATCGCAGGTTTCTAAGCCACCGCGCTCAAGCGCGCATAACTCGATTGCGGTGCGATAGGGAACATAGGCTTGCAGCATGTCGGTTAGTGCGGCTTTACGCAGGTAGCTTTGGTAGGCGGGAATACCGATAGCGCTCAAAATCGCAATGATGCCGATAACCACCATTAGCTCAATTAAGGTGAATCCTTGCTGTCTGTTCATAAACGGCTCCTTGTTTTGAGCCGCTACTCTGTCAGCCCCCGGACTGGCAGGCGAGCAGTAAAAATAAGAGTGGGAAAGAGGCTTCCAGCGTTGTTGATGAAATTGCAGTTCACAACAAAAAAGGTGCGAGATAACGCGCAAAAAAAACGGGCCAGCGGCCCGTTCAAGAGCGAGGACTAGCGAAAGCGCATTGACAGGTCGAGCGCACGAACATGTTTGGTGAGCGCACCGACCGAGATGTAATCAACCCCGGTTTCGGCGTATTCGCGCAGGGTTTCCTGCGTCACGTTGCCGGAAACTTCCAGCCGTGCCTGGCCGTGGGTGCGCTTCACGGCTTCACGCATTTGTTCGGTGGCGAAGTTATCCAGCATGATGATATCCGCGCCGGCTTTCAGGGCGTCATCCAGCTCTTCCAGCGATTCCACCTCGACTTCAACCGGCACATCCGGATGCATCCAGAAGGCTTGTTCAACGGCCTTACGTACAGAACCCGCAGCGATAATATGGTTCTCTTTGATCAGAAATGCATCGGAAAGGCCAAGCCGGTGGTTCGCGCCGCCGCCGCACAGTACCGCGTATTTCAGCGCAGTGCGCAGCCCCGGCAGTGTTTTGCGGGTATCCAGTAGTTGTGTTTTGGTACCGCTGAGTAGATCCACATAGCGGCGCACTTCGCTGGCGACACCGGAAAGTGTCTGGACAAAATTGAGCGCGGTACGTTCGCCGGTCAACAACACGCGCGAAGGGCCTTCAAGCTCAAATAGCGGCTGGTCGGCGCGAATCGTATCACCATCCGCGACATGCCAGGTGATAGTGACGTCATCGCCCGCCAGTTGAATAAAGACCTCTTCAACCCAACGCTTGCCACAGAATACGCCGTCTTCACGGGTGATGATCACCGCCTGAGAGCGGTTCTCTGGCGGTAACAATTGCGCGGTAATGTCGTTATTTGCATCGACTTCTCCACCCAGGTCTTCACGCAGCGCCTGAGCAACTGCGGCGGGGATATCCAGCTCGATGCGTTCGAGCAGCGCGTCACGTCGGTGATCGGGGTTATAGCGGCGAGGCGGCATGGTAAACTCCAAAAAGGGTAACGAATCACAAAGTTAGGTGATGTCCTGCTGGCAACGCCATTACGGGACACAGTGCAAACATGCTACTCTGAAGCGTGTTTCAGCACCATCCTCTATAAGGAGTTCCTTATGCAGTTACGCAAGGGCTGGCTGGTCGAGGCGCGGCATGTGCCGTCTCCCCATTTTGATTGCCGCCCGGACGATGAACAGCCTTCATTGCTGGTGGTACATAATATTAGCTTGCCACCCGGCAAATTTGGCGGCCCATGGATAGACGCGCTGTTCACCGGCACGCTGGATGCCAGCGCCGATCCCTTCTTTGAAGAGATTGTTCATCTGCGTGTTTCCGCGCACTGCCTGATTCGCCGCGACGGCGAAATTGTGCAGTATGTGCCTTTCGATAAGCGCGCCTGGCATGCGGGCATCTCTTCGTATCATGGGCGGGAACGCTGTAACGACTTTTCCATTGGTATCGAGCTCGAAGGCACCGATCATCTGCCTTATACCGATGCGCAATACCGCCAACTGGCGGCAGTGACACGAACGGTGATTGAGCTTTACCCGTCAATTGCCGACAATATGACCGGGCATAGCGATATCGCCCCCGAACGCAAGACCGATCCCGGGCCGGCTTTTGATTGGGCAAGATTCCGTGCGTTGGTTGCCGGTATGTCAGAAAAGGAGATGCCATGACGTTATTCACTCTGTTGCTGGTATTAGCAGCAGAACGGCTGTTTAAACTGGGCGAGCACTGGCAACTGGATCATCGGATGGAAGTGCTGTTCCGGCGGGTAAAACACTACTCCATGTTCAGAACGTTGCTGATGACCGCGATGGCGATGCTGGTTACCTTCCTGATTTTGCGTGCATTGTATGGGCTGTTTTTCAATGTGCCGCTGCTGGTGGTGTGGATTTTGCTCGGCGTGTTGTGTATCGGTGCGGGTAAAGTGCGGCTGCATTATCACGCCTATCTGAAAGCGGCGGCGCGCAATGACGCGCATGCCCACACGGCAATGGCCAATGAGCTGACGCTGATCCACGGTGTGCCGCCTGGCTGCGATGAGCGCGAGTTTCTACGTGAGTTGCAGAACGCGCTGGTATGGATCAACTTCCGTTTTTATCTCGCGCCAATATTCTGGTTTATCGTCGGTGCGTCGTGGGGGCCTGTGTTGCTGGTCGGTTATGCGTCACTGCGTGCGTGGCAATACTGGCTGGCGCGATACAAAACGCCAAACGAGCGTCAACAGTCGGGCATTGATGCGATTTTGCATCTGCTGGATTGGGTGCCGGTGCGCCTGGCGGGTGTGGTCTATGCGCTGGTCGGGCACGGTGAAAAAGCGCTGCCGGCCTGGTTTGCGTCGTTGGGCGATCGCTATACTTCGCAATACCAGGTGCTGACGCGTCTTGCGCAGTTTTCGCTGGCGCGCGAGCCGCACACCGATAAAGTCGAAACGCCGAAAGCCGCTGTCTCAATGGCGAAGAAAACGTCGCTGGTGCTGGTGGTCGTGGTGGCGCTGTTAACGATTTACGGCACGCTGATTTAACCGCGTGCCGCAGTATCACTGATTATCTGCCGCCGGGATGCCGAAATCGGGCATCCCGTTTTCTTGCCAGCGGATTGTTTTCAGGCGGGTATGGCGATTGGGATCGTAAAGCGGATCGCCTTCAATTTCGGTGTAGTTCCGTGCGTGGTAGACCAGCACATCTTCCCCTTCCGGCGTTTGCGTAAAACTGTTGTGCCCCGGGCCGTACTGGCGGTTTTCATAACTGGTTTTAAACACCGGCTGCGGCGATTTATGCCAGTTCGCCACATCCTGCGGGTTGGCGTTGATATCAATCCACAACAAGCCCATACAGTAGTTTTCGTCGGTGGCGCTGGCGGAATAACTCACAAAGAGTTTATCGCCGTGGAACAATACCGCCGGGCCTTCATTGACCAGAAAACCACGACGCTCCCAGTCAAACTCTGGTTTGCTTAACATTACCGGTTCGCCTTTCAGCGTCCACGGATTTTCCATTTCCGCCAGGTAGAGGTTGGAGTTACCGGCAATATCCGGCGCTTTTTGCGCCCACAGATACCAGCGTTTCCCCTGGTGTTCGAACGTGGTGGCATCGAGTGCAAACGTATCGAAAGGGGTTGTTACCTGGCCTTTTTCGACCCAGCGACCGCTGAGCGGATCGGTATCGGCACACTCCAGCACAAACATGCGGTGCTGGAACATATTCAGCGCATCCAGCGCCTTGGTCCAGGTCGCGGCAAAGTACAGATACCATTTGCCATCAATGTGGTGCAGTTCCGGTGCCCAGATGAGTTCGCTCATCGGGCCGCTTTGCGGTTTGCGCCAGACTACCACGCCCTCGGCTCCCCGCAGGCCTTCCAGCGTACTGGCGCGGCGGATCTCCAGCCGGTCATATTCTGGCACCGAGGCAACGAAGTAGTACTCGCCCTGATGGTGCAGGATAAACGGGTCGGCGCGCTGTTCAATAAACGGGTTCGGCCAGTTGTTCATTATGCATTCCTTACGTTATCGCCCGCCGGTAGGTGCTGATTTTCGGTCAGTTCATGGTAGTTGATACGGCGTTTTTCCAGATCCGCCTGGATCTGTTTCATCAGTTCACGGTCGACTTTCAGCAAGCGCACCACGCCTGCGGTGATCAGATATCCCACGCCTGGAATAATGGTAAACAGCAGCATGATGCCGTTAATGGCGCTGGCGCTTTGCTGTTTGGCGCCTGCGTCATAGCCGTACCAGGAGAGCAGGAAACCGACCATCGCCCCGGCAACTGCCAGCCCCACTTTCAGGAAGAACAGGTTGCCAGAGAAACTAATACCGGTAATGCGTTTGCCGGTTTTCCACTCGCCGTAATCATCAACATCGGCCATCAACGACCAGTGCAGCGGGGAAGGGATCTGATGCAGAATGTTCAGCAGGAAGTAGAGCACCACAATCAGCACCGTGGCGTGCGGGTCAAAGAAGTAAAAGGCGCAGGAGAAGAACGCCAGCACGATATTGGTCCAGAAGAACACTTTCAGCTTACACCAGCGGTCGGTCAGCACTTTTGCCAGCATACTGCCGAGCATCATGCCGACAACGCCAAGGCTGATAAACATCGTCGCGAAATGGGTGCTTTCCCCCATCACCCAGGTAACGTAATACATGGTGGCCGCCATGCGGATAAAACCCGGGCAAACGTTGCAGAGCGTCAGCAGCAGAATGCGTACCCACTGATCGTTTTTCCACACATCTTTGAAGTCTTTCTTCAGATCATCATTGGTTGGCACCGCCGGGCGGATACGTTCGCGTACGGTAGCAAAACAGAACAGGAACATACACATGCCGATAAACGCCAGCACCGTCATCGCCATCTGATAGCCTTTGGCTTTATCCGCACCGCCGAACCACTCGGCCATCGGCAGCAGCGTGAGCGACAGCAGCAGGGTTGCAATACCGACCATCACAAAGCGATACGACTGGCAGGCGACACGCTCTTTCGGATCGTTGGTGATCACACCGCCCAGCGAGCAGTAGGGGATATTGATCGCGGTATAGGTCAGCGACAACAAGAAATAGGTGATAAAGGCATAGATAACTTTGCTGTTATACGTCCATTCCGGCGTGGTAAACATCAGCACGCTGAAGACGGCGTAAGGTACGGCTATCCACAATAGCCACGGGCGAAAACGACCATATTTGCTTTGTGTCCGGTCAGCGAGCGCCCCCATCAGCGGGTCGGTCACCGCATCAATCACGCGAATCGACAGCAGTAATACCCCGACCAGCGCAGGTGCGAGGCCGAAGATATCAGTATAGAAATAGTTAACAAACAGCATGATAGCGCCAAAGATGATGTTGCATCCGGCGTCGCCCATGCCATAGCCAATCTTTTCTTTAACAGACAGTTTGTTGTTGTCCATTGCCGGTTCTCCCTTTGAGATATGGCATGAAGTATTCGCCTGTAAATTTTTGTTTGCGTAGCAGGATCAGGCCGCAGAGATGGACAAAATGGCTATGTAAAGGAAAGTGTGAGGAAGGTAACACAGTAATAACAACCCTCTCCCGGGCAGGAGAGGGCAGAACGGGTAAGGATTAATTCGCTTTCACGGCATTGGCGTTTTTCTGCTTCAGCAGGTAGCCGACGCCAAGGATGGCGATCCACACCGGGATCAGGTAAACCGAGATCGCCATGCCGTCTGTCATCAGCATGATTACCAGTACCGCAGCCATAAAGAGCAGGCAGATCCAGTTCCCTAGCGGGTAGAACAGCGCCGGGAAGCGCGGCGTAACCCCTTGCTGTTGCCTGGCGCGGCGAAAACGCATGTGAGCCAGGCTAATCATCGCCCAGTTGATCACCAGCGCGGAAACCACCAGCGCCATCAGCAAACCAAACGCGGATTCCGGGGCGAAGTAGTTGATCAGCACACACAGCGCGGTAAACAGTGCAGAGGTGATGATGGTGTTCACCGGCACGCCACGTTTATCCACTTGTTGCAGCATTTTCGGCGCGTTGCCCTGTTTCGCCAGACCGAACAGCATACGGCTGTTGCAGTATACGCAGCTGTTATAAACCGACAGCGCGGCAGTCAGCACCACAATGTTCAACGCGTTGGCCACAAACGAGTCGCCCAGTTCATGGAAGATCAGCACAAACGGGCTGGTGTCAGCCGTAACACGCGTCCACGGCAGCAGTGAGAGCAGCACGGCCAGCGAACCCACATAGAAAATCAGAATGCGGTAGATAACCTGGTTGGTGGCTTTCGGAATGCTTTGTTCCGGGTTATCGGCTTCTGCGGCGGTGATCCCCACCAGCTCCAGACCACCGAAGGAGAACATGATGATAGCCATCATCATCACCAGCCCACCGATACCGTGTGGCAGGAAGCCGCCCTGATCCCACAGGTTACGCACGGTGGCTTGCGGACCCGCGCTACCGCTAAACAGCAACCAGCCGCCAAAGACGATCATCGCCACAACCGCGAAAACCTTAATAATGGCGAACCAGAACTCCATCTCACCAAACACTTTCACGTTGGTCAGGTTGATAGCGTTGATAATGACAAAGAACACGGCGGCGGAGACCCAGGTTGGAATTTCTGGCCACCAGAACTGAACATATTTCCCGACGGCAGTCAGCTCCGCCATCGCCACCAGCACGTACAGCACCCAATAGTTCCAGCCGGAAGCAAAACCTGCAAAGTTGCCCCAATATTTATAAGCGAAGTGGCTGAATGAACCTGCTACCGGCTCTTCAACCACCATTTCGCCAAGCTGGCGCATGATGAGAAACGCGATAAAACCGGCAATGGCATAACCCAGGATTATCCCCGGACCGGCAGATTGAATGACGGATGCGCTGCCCAGAAACAGGCCAGTCCCAATAGCGCCACCCAGCGCGATAAGCTGAATGTGGCGGTTCTTAAGGCCGCGCTTTAGCTGATCGCCGTGCTGTTGACCTTCCATTATGAAACCTCGTGTGTGGTTGTTATTTGTACGCTGCGGTTTGCGTGTAATAAATAAATTCCGTTTTTTGTATTTTTTAGTTTACGAAATGTCGACGTTTTTTTTCGTCAATCCCTTTCATAGGACTCAGAATAGTGTTAAGTGCGTGGGAATGCATCTGCTTTATGAATCTCTGATGACGAGCGGATAAAAAAGAAACCGTTTCTGCGTACCCCATCTACCTCCTCAATGAACTTATTTCTGTGTTTTATGCATATTAAAAGAATAACCATTCATATATTCATCAACTGAATCGGTTCATATGCCTTAATTGGCGTTTCAGGAAAGTTAAAACTGCCTCTTTCGTGGTAAACGAGGCATTTGTGCAAGGTTACATCTTTGAAACGCTATTTCTGTAACATTGTTAAAATGTGCGTGGTTTCCTGATTTCAATCAAAACCTGTATGGACAGAAGGTGAATACTTTGTTACTTTAGCGTCAAGAACATGAAATTGGTAAGACCAATTTACTCCGGGCGAGTGGTAGAGACAGGGAACAATGGCCTACAGCAAAATCCGCCAACCAAAACTTTCCGATGTGATTGAGCAGCAACTGGAGTTTTTGATTCTCGAAGGTACGTTGCGTCCCGGCGAGAAACTGCCTCCAGAGCGCGAACTGGCCAAACAGTTCGATGTTTCTCGTCCTTCACTGCGCGAGGCCATTCAGCGCCTCGAAGCGAAAGGCCTGCTCCTTCGTCGCCAGGGTGGCGGTACTTTTGTCCAAAGCAGTCTGTGGCAAAGCTTCAGCGATCCGCTGGTTGAGCTTCTGGCCGATCATCCCGAATCCCAGTTTGACCTGCTTGAAACCCGCCACGCGCTGGAAGGCATTGCTGCATATTACGCGGCGCTGCGCAGCACCGATGAAGACAAAGCGCGGATTAGCGAGCTGCACCAGGCCATTGAGCGGGCGCAGCAGTCCGGGGATTTGGACGCGGAATCCAGTGCCGTCGTGCAGTATCAAATAGCCGTAACCGAGGCGGCACATAATGTTGTGCTGCTTCATCTGCTACGCTGCATGGAGCCCATGTTGGCGCAAAACGTTCGTCAGAACTTTGAATTGCTGTACGCGCGCCGCGAAATGCTGCCGCTTGTCAGCAACCATCGCTCGAGTATTTTCGCGGCGATCATGGCCGGAAAGCCGGAAGAGGCGCGTGAAGCGTCGCACCGCCACCTGGCGTTTATTGAAGAGATTTTGCTGGATCGTAGCCGTGAGCAGAGCCGTCGTGAACGCTCGCTTCGCCGGTTAGAGCAGAGAAAGAATTAAGATTTTCTGGTGCAGGTTGTACCGGAAGAGTTGTAACACCAGCGCCAAACTTTAGAGCGCGGCAACTAAACGCAGAACCTGTCTTATTGCACTTTTGTGGTTTGAACGAAAAGGCATGAGAATGCAATGGGACAGGTTCCAGACAAATCAACGTATTAGATAGATAAGGAATACCCCCCATGTCAGAACGTTTCCAAAATGACGTGGATCCGATCGAAACTCGCGACTGGCAACAGGCGATCGAATCGGTCATCCGTGAAGAAGGTGTTGAGCGTGCTCAGTATCTGATTGACCAGCTCCTTTCTGAAGCCCGCAAAGGCGGTGTGAAAGTGGCAGCTGGCACAGGGGCGAGCAACTATGTAAACACTATTGCCGTTGAAGATGAACCGGAATATCCGGGCAATCTGGAACTGGAACGCCGCATTCGTTCAGCTATCCGCTGGAACGCCATCATGACGGTTCTGCGCGCGTCCAAAAAAGACCTTGAGCTGGGCGGCCACATGGCGTCCTTCCAGTCTTCCGCGACCGTTTATGAAGTTTGCTTCAACCACTTCTTCCGCGCGCGTAACGAGAAAGACGGCGGCGATCTGGTCTATTTCCAGGGCCACATCTCTCCGGGCATCTACGCACGTGCATTCCTGGAAGGTCGTCTGACTGAAGAGCAGATGAACAACTTCCGTCAGGAAGTTCACGGTAAAGGCCTCTCCTCTTACCCGCACCCGAAACTGATGCCGGAATTCTGGCAGTTCCCGACCGTATCCATGGGCCTGGGCCCGATTGGTGCGATCTATCAGGCGAAATTCCTGAAATATCTGGAACACCGTGGTCTGAAAGATACCTCTGAACAAACCGTTTACGCATTCCTGGGCGACGGTGAGATGGATGAGCCGGAATCCAAAGGCGCTATCACCATCGCCACCCGTGAAAAACTGGACAACCTGTGCTTCATCATCAACTGTAACCTGCAGCGTCTGGATGGCCCGGTAACCGGTAACGGCAAAATCATCAACGAACTGGAAGGCATCTTCGCAGGTGCTGGCTGGAACGTTATCAAGGTGATGTGGGGCGGTCGTTGGGATGAACTGCTGCGTAAAGATACCAGCGGTAAACTGATCCAACTGATGAACGAAACCGTCGACGGCGACTACCAGACCTTCAAATCCAAAGATGGCGCGTACGTTCGTGAGCACTTCTTCGGTAAATACCCGGAAACCGCAGCGCTGGTTGCAGACTGGACTGATGAGCAGATCTGGGCACTGAACCGTGGCGGCCACGATCCGAAGAAAGTTTACGCGGCACTGAAAAAAGCGCGTGAAACCAAAGGCAAAGCGACTGTTATCCTGGCCCACACCATCAAAGGTTACGGCATGGGCGATACCGCGGAAGGTAAAAACATCGCTCACCAGGTTAAGAAAATGAACATGGACGGCGTGCGTTATATCCGCGATCGTTTCAATGTTCCGGTTACCGATGAGCAGGTTGAAAACCTCTCTTACATCACCTTCCCGGAAGGTTCTGAAGAGCACAAATACCTGCACGAACGTCGCCAGGCGCTGAAAGGCTACCTGCCGTCTCGTCAGCCGAACTTCACCGAAAAACTGGATCTGCCTGCGCTGGAAGACTTCTCTCAGCTGCTGGAAGAGCAGAACAAAGAGATCTCCACCACTATCGCTTTCGTTCGTGCCCTGAACGTGATGCTGAAGAACAAGTCGATCAAAGATCGCCTGGTGCCGATTATCGCCGACGAAGCGCGTACTTTCGGTATGGAAGGTCTGTTCCGTCAGATTGGTATTTACAGCCCGAACGGCCAGCAGTACACCCCGCAGGACCGTGAGCAGGTTGCTTACTACAAAGAAGACGAGAAAGGTCAGATCCTGCAGGAAGGTATCAACGAACTGGGTGCTGGCGCATCCTGGCTGGCGGCTGCGACCTCTTACAGCACCAACAACCTGCCGATGATCCCGTTCTACATCTACTACTCCATGTTCGGGTTCCAGCGTATCGGCGACCTGTGCTGGCAGGCTGGCGACCAGCAGGCTCGCGGCTTCCTGGTAGGTGGTACTTCCGGTCGTACTACGCTGAACGGCGAAGGTCTGCAGCACGAAGATGGTCATAGCCACATTCAGTCGCTGACTATCCCGAACTGTATCTCTTACGACCCGTCTTACGCGTACGAAGTGGCAGTCATCATGCATGACGGTCTGACCCGTATGTACGGCGAGAAACAAGAGAACGTTTACTACTACATCACCACGCTGAACGAAAACTACCACATGCCGGCCATGCCGGAAGGTGCCGAGGAAGGTATCCGTAAAGGTATCTACAAACTCGAAACTGTTGCCGGTAGCAAAGGTAAAGTTCAGTTGTTGGGCTCTGGTTCTATCCTGCGTCACGTGCGTGAAGCAGCGCAGATTCTGGCGAACGACTACGGCGTGGGCTCTGACGTGTACAGCGTTACCTCCTTCACTGAACTGGCGCGTGATGGCCAGGATTGTGAGCGCTGGAACATGCTGCACCCGCTGGAAACGCCGCGCGTTCCGTACATCGCTCAGGTGATGAACGACGCACCGGCTGTGGCATCAACTGACTATATGAAACTGTTCGCCGAGCAGGTTCGTACTTACGTACCGGCTGATGATTACCGCGTACTGGGTACTGATGGCTTCGGTCGCTCCGACAGCCGTGAAAACCTGCGTCACCACTTCGAAGTTGATGCTTCTTACGTAGTGGTAGCAGCACTGGGCGAACTGGCTAAACGTGGCGAAATCGACAAGAAAGTGGTGGCGGAAGCAATCACCAAATTCAACATCGATGCAGAAAAAGTTAACCCGCGTCTGGCGTAAGAGGTAAAGAGATAATGGCTATCGAAATCAAAGTACCGGACATCGGGTCTGATGAAGTTGAAATCACCGAGATTCTGGTCAAAGTAGGCGACACCGTTTCCGCTGAACAGTCGCTGATCACCGTAGAAGGCGACAAAGCCTCTATGGAAGTTCCGTCTCCGCAGGCTGGCGTTGTTAAAGAGATCAAAGTCTCTGTTGGCGACAAAACCGAGACGGGCAAACTGATCATGATTTTCGATTCCGCCGATGGTGCAGCAGCCGCTGCACCTGCTCCGGCAGAAGAGAAGAAAGAGGCCGCTCCGGCCGCTGCTGCACCAGCAACCGCGGCAGCAAAAGAAGTGAACGTGCCTGACATCGGCGGTGACGAAGTTGAAGTCACCGAAATCCTGGTGAAAGTGGGCGACACCGTTGCGGCAGAACAATCTCTGATTACCGTAGAGGGCGACAAAGCCTCTATGGAAGTTCCGGCGCCGTTCGCAGGCACCGTGAAAGAGATCAAAATCAACACCGGCGATAAAGTTTCTACCGGCTCGCTGATCATGGTCTTTGAAGTGGCGGGTGCTGCACCTGCTGCGGCTCCGGCTCAGGCAGCCGCTCCGGCTGCGGCGAGCGCACCGGCAGCTGCGGCTGGCCCGAAAGAGGTCAACGTACCGGATATCGGCGGCGACGAAGTTGAAGTGACCGAAGTGCTGGTGAAAGTGGGCGACAAAGTCTCCGCTGAACAGTCGCTGATCACCGTAGAAGGCGACAAAGCCTCTATGGAAGTCCCGGCACCGTTCGCAGGTACTGTGAAAGAGCTGAAAGTGAATGTGGGCGACAAAGTCTCCACTGGCTCGCTGATCATGGTGTTTGAAGTGGAAGGCGCTGCGCCTACCGCCGCTCCGGCTGCCGCTGCTGCTCCGTCATCTGCTGCTGCCCCGGCTCAGGCTGCTAAACCTGCGGCGGCTCCTGCTGCGAAAGCAGAAGGTAAATCTGACTTCGCGGAAAACGATGCTTACGTTCACGCTACCCCGCTAATCCGCCGCCTGGCGCGCGAGTTCGGCGTTAACCTGGCGAAAGTGAAAGGCACCGGTCGTAAAGGCCGTATCCTGCGCGAAGACGTTCAGGCTTACGTGAAAGACGCGGTGAAACGTGCGGAATCTGCACCTGCTGCTGGCGCAACTGGCGGTTCTCTGCCGGGTCTGCTGCCGTGGCCGAAAGTGGACTTCAGCAAGTTCGGCGAAATCGAAGAAGTGGAACTGGGCCGTATCCAGAAAATCTCTGGTGCTAACCTGAGCCGTAACTGGGTGATGATCCCGCACGTTACGCACTTCGACAAAACCGATATCACCGATCTGGAAGCGTTCCGTAAACAGCAGAACGCCGAAGCTGAGAAGCGCAAACTGGATGTGAAATTCACCCCGGTTGTCTTCATCATGAAAGCCGTTGCTGCCGCGCTTGAGCAAATGCCTCGCTTCAACAGCTCGCTGTCTGAAGATGCACAGCGTCTGACGCTGAAGAAATACATCAACATCGGTGTTGCGGTGGATACTCCGAACGGTCTGGTTGTTCCGGTCTTTAAAGACGTGAACAAGAAGAGCATTACCGAGCTGTCTCGCGAACTGACCGTGATTTCCAAGAAAGCGCGTGACGGTAAGTTGACCGCTGGCGAAATGCAGGGCGGTTGTTTCACCATCTCCAGCATCGGTGGCCTGGGGACTACCCACTTCGCACCGATTGTTAACGCACCGGAAGTCGCTATCCTGGGCGTCTCCAAATCTGCAATGGAGCCGGTCTGGAACGGTAAAGAGTTCGTACCGCGTCTGATGATGCCGATTTCGCTCTCCTTCGACCACCGTGTGATTGACGGTGCTGATGGTGCGCGCTTTATCACCATCATCAACAACATGCTGTCTGACATTCGCCGTCTGGTGATGTAATCGAAGAAGCCGGCCTGACGGCCGGCTTTTTTCTGATAATCTCATAAGGCTGTTGAGGTTATCAGGGGCAAAAGGACAAATCGTTTGCCGTTTGTTGTTTCAAAATTGTTAACAATTTTGTAAACTGCGGGCGGATAGAACGTCCCGGTGGATGAAGGGCGACATGAAGTACCCCTGACCGCCGGAAATCAATAAGAGGTCATGATGAGTACTGAAATCAAAACTCAGGTCGTGGTACTTGGGGCAGGCCCGGCAGGTTACTCTGCTGCCTTCCGTTGCGCTGATTTAGGTCTGGAAACCGTCATCGTTGAACGTTACAACACTCTCGGCGGTGTTTGTCTGAATGTGGGTTGTATCCCTTCTAAAGCGCTGCTGCACGTTGCAAAAGTTATCGAAGAAGCCAAAGCGCTGGCTGAACACGGTATCGTCTTCGGCGAACCGAAAACCGATATCGACAAGATTCGTACCTGGAAAGAGAAAGTTATCACTCAGCTGACCGGCGGTCTGGCGGGTATGGCCAAAGGCCGTAAAGTGAAAGTGGTTAACGGTCTGGGTAAATTCACCGGGGCGAACACCCTGGAAGTGGAAGGCGAAAACGGCAAAACCGTAATCAACTTCGACAACGCTATCATCGCGGCGGGTTCCCGTCCGATCCAGCTGCCGTTCATTCCGCATGAAGATCCGCGCGTATGGGATTCTACCGACGCTCTGGAGCTGAAATCTGTACCAAAACGTCTGCTGGTTATGGGTGGCGGTATCATCGGTCTGGAAATGGGTACTGTGTACCATGCGCTGGGTTCAGAGATTGACGTGGTTGAAATGTTCGACCAGGTTATCCCGGCTGCTGACAAAGACATCGTGAAAGTCTTCACCAAACGCATCGGTAAGAAATTCAACCTGATGCTGGAAACCAAAGTGACCGCCGTTGAAGCGAAAGAAGACGGCATTTACGTTTCCATGGAAGGCAAAAAAGCCCCTGCTGAAGCGCAGCGTTATGACGCCGTGCTGGTGGCTATCGGTCGTGTGCCGAACGGTAAAAACCTCGACGCTGGCAAAGCAGGCGTGGAAGTGGACGACCGTGGCTTTATCCGTGTTGATAAACAGTTGCGCACCAACGTGCCGCACATCTTCGCTATCGGCGATATCGTCGGTCAGCCGATGCTGGCGCACAAAGGCGTGCATGAAGGCCACGTGGCCGCTGAAGTTATCGCCGGTAAAAAACACTACTTCGATCCGAAAGTTATCCCGTCTATCGCCTATACCGAGCCGGAAGTTGCATGGGTGGGTCTGACCGAGAAAGAAGCGAAAGAGAAAGGCATCAGCTACGAAACCGCCACCTTCCCGTGGGCTGCTTCTGGCCGTGCTATCGCTTCTGATTGCGCTGACGGTATGACCAAACTGATTTTCGACAAAGAGACGCACCGTGTTATCGGTGGCGCGATTGTCGGCACCAACGGCGGCGAGCTGCTGGGTGAAATCGGTCTGGCTATCGAAATGGGCTGCGATGCGGAAGATATCGCGCTGACCATTCACGCGCACCCGACGCTGCATGAATCCGTCGGTCTGGCGGCTGAAGTGTTCGAAGGTAGCATTACCGACCTGCCGAACCCGAAAGCGAAGAAAAAGTAAGTTTCGCCAGTTTACGATAAGGCAGCCTGCGGGCTGCTTTTTTTTGCCTCTTTTCCGTTGACTGGAGCCCGGCCCGCGTGCTGAAAGTCGACAAACTGGATCTGCGTGAAACCCAGAGATACCTGAAAAGTGGTTACGAAGGTGCGGCGCTGCGTCAGGGCACTTCCGGTATCAAGCTGCAAACCAGCACCGAAGAAGGCAACCGTGCGAAATACCAGACGCGTGTTGTGTCTAGCGCGAACAAAGTGAACCTGAAATTCGAAGAAGCCAAACCGGCTCTCGAAGCCCAACTGGCGAAATCAGTCGCTAACATCATGTAAGCCGTCTTTGCATTCCGCATGAGGAATGCATGGGTAGCCTAAAATAGGCGAGTCAGGTAACTGGCTCGCTTTTTTAATTGCGTTTCGTGATGAATTTAGAGATTTCATCCGCAAAGTATAAAGATTGTGCAAAAACTGCCGATGTTAGATTGCTACCACTATCGGTGAGAGAGGGAGTTTCATCGTCATGATCCGCGGACTTAGTTTTGCCTTACAGCTGCCTTCTGTGACGCGCGTTAGCGCGACAACCCAGGTTGGCGCTGCTGCTCGTGCCGCCAACAGCAATAATGCCGTCGCCAACAATAACACCTCGGCGAAAGTGATGTTCGGTAGCCAGACTTCAGAGATTTCGGCGGTTTATAGCCTGTCACCGAAAAAAATGAGTACCAATGTTGCACAGCAGTCCAACCCTATTATCGAAGGGCTGATGCAATCGGCCCTGGGCAGTGCTTCGGTTTCCTCAATGGCTGGCCTTGGCAGCGCGCTGCTTGACAACCTGAAAGAGAACCGTGGTGATTTCACCCAGGCACTGACTGGGGTGAGCGCTGAATTGGGTGCCAGTGCCGGTGCGAATAAATCTGCGGTGACGCTCAGCATTGCCACCAAATCCGGCTCGACCGTTCACCTGACGATGACCCAGCAGGACAATGGCATCGCGGTTGAGGTAAAAACGGAGGGCGACTCGCTAAATGATGATGATGCTGCGGCAGTGGCGAACCTCGGCAACGCATTAAGTAAAGCGCTCAGCGGGCTGGGGCAGCAACCGCCGAAACTGGATATCACCGGTTTAACCAACTTTGATAGCAATCGGTTGAAATCCGTCGATCTGAAAACCGATATCCGCAATGGCGATGATTCGCTGCAGTCGCTTAATTTCCATGCCGATGACAAAGCGCGCTCCGTTGCCTACCAGGATGGCGACTACTCGCTGAAGATGAGCAGCGATATGTCCAAACCTGCGCTCTCCGGGAGCTACGGCCAACAGCAGCTGGCGCTGAAAGCGTATGACGATAAATTCGATAAAGCGCGTATTGCCGGTAATGGCGATCGTGGTCAGATGGAAGCGATGAAATCCGTCTTCCGCGCGCTCAACATCACTCGCGATGCGGAAAGCGCTAAAGTCGCTCCAGGCCAAAATCTCACTCTTGATACGAGCGGCGTTTCGCAATTAAGCGGGCTGAATGATTTTTCGCTGTCGCTGGTGCAAACCGAGAAATCACCTAATCCGCTGCATGAAGAAGAGAAAGATCGCTTCGCTTACACCGCCTCGCAGTCTTCCGAAGAGCAGACCCGCGATGACGGCTCAAAAACCATAAAACAGACGACGCGCAGCCATCTGAGCGCCGCCTGGCATGAGGCTATTGACCCATCGATTCCGCTGGCGCTGAACAAAATGAAGTCTTCGCAAAACTACTTCTACCATCTGGTGGAAAACGATGAAGAGAACACCACCACGCTCAACTATAACGGTCGCGGGCAACTGGCAAGCGTCGGTCATAACGAGCAGGTGAACAACCGCTCAACGGTGCAAAAATACGTGCTGGATAAACTGGTTGATCAAACCGTCACCCCGGAAAAGTATTCCAACAGTAACGTGCGTTCGTTGTTAGGTTCGGTGTAACAGCTGCGTAACGAAACGGCCCTGCGGGGCCGTTTTTCATTCCAGTGGGCGAGGATTCTCTGTCGTTAAAACCTTCTCCCGCCTGCTTTATTCCGTCCTTAACGATTCAGCAAGTATTTAATGTTGCTTTTTTGTAAACAGATTAACACCCCCTGAAAATCCTGCTATGCTGCCCGACGCGGTTCGCGGATTTACCCTACAAACTGCTGTCTCACAGGAGCGTGAAGAGAAACGCCTGCCGCATTATGACAATGAGAGCGAGGAGAACCGTCGTGCTAGAAGAATACCGTAAGCACGTAGCTGAACGTGCCGCTGAGGGGATTGCGCCAAAACCATTAGATGCAACCCAAATGGCAGGGCTTGTCGAGCTGCTGAAGAATCCGCCTGCTGGCGAAGAAGAGTTTCTGATTGACCTGCTGGCTAACCGTGTCCCACCGGGCGTTGATGAAGCTGCCTATGTAAAAGCAGGTTTCCTTGCCGCTATCGCCAAAGGCGATGCCACCTCCCCACTGGTTACCCCTGAAAAAGCGATTGAACTGCTGGGCACCATGCAGGGCGGCTATAACATTCATCCGCTGATTGACGCGCTGGAAAGCGAAAAGCTTGCGCCGATCGCCGCCAAAGCCTTGTCCCACACGCTGCTGATGTTCGATAACTTCTACGACGTGGAAGAGAAAGCGAAAGCGGGCAACGCGTACGCCAAACAAGTGATGCAGTCCTGGGCTGATGCCGAATGGTTCCTGAGCCGCCCGGCGCTGGCCGAGAAAATCACTGTTACCGTTTTCAAAGTAACGGGTGAAACCAATACTGATGACCTTTCCCCGGCACCGGATGCCTGGTCGCGCCCGGATATCCCGCTGCATGCGCTGGCGATGCTGAAAAACGCCCGTGAAGGCATTGAGCCGGATCAGCCGGGTAGCGTTGGCCCGATCAAACAGATCGAGCAGCTGGCGAAAAAAGGTTTCCCGCTGGCCTATGTGGGCGACGTTGTGGGTACCGGTTCTTCGCGTAAATCCGCCACCAACTCGGTGCTGTGGTTTATGGGCGACGACAT
This sequence comes from Kosakonia sp. LAM2021, assembly GCF_016620385.1. Taxonomy (NCBI): domain Bacteria; kingdom Pseudomonadati; phylum Pseudomonadota; class Gammaproteobacteria; order Enterobacterales; family Enterobacteriaceae; genus Kosakonia; species Kosakonia sp. LAM2021. Next base: position 80,158 of record NZ_JAENHT010000008.1, on the reverse strand, counting down.
TCCGTTTGTGCCGAACAAACGTGGTGGCGGCCTGGTGCTGGGCGGCAAAATTGCGCCAATTTTCTTTAACACCATGGAAGATGCCGGCGCGCTGCCGATCGAAGTGGATGTTAACAGCCTGAACATGGGCGACGTGATTGACGTTTACCCGTTCAAAGGCGAAGTACGTAATCACGAAACCGGCGAACTGCTGGCGAGCTTTGAGCTGAAAACCGAAGTGCTGATTGACGAAGTGCGCGCCGGTGGCCGTATTCCGCTGATTATCGGCCGTGGCTTGACCACCAAAGCGCGTGAAGCGCTGGGCCTGCCGCACAGCGACGTTTTCCGTCAGGCGAAAGATGTGGCGGAAAGCAACCGCGGTTATTCGCTGGCGCAAAAAATGGTTGGCCGTGCCTGCGGTGTGGCGGGTGTCCGCCCTGGCGCTTACTGCGAACCAAAAATGACCTCTGTGGGTTCTCAGGACACCACCGGGCCGATGACGCGTGATGAGCTGAAAGACCTGGCGTGCCTGGGCTTCTCGTCCGATCTGGTGATGCAGTCCTTCTGCCACACGGCGGCGTATCCGAAGCCGGTTGACGTGACCACACACCACACGCTGCCGGACTTCATTATGAACCGTGGCGGTGTTTCGCTGCGTCCGGGCGACGGCGTTATCCACTCGTGGCTGAACCGCATGCTGCTGCCGGATACCGTCGGTACCGGTGGCGATTCGCATACCCGTTTCCCGATTGGTATCTCCTTCCCGGCGGGTTCTGGTCTGGTGGCGTTTGCCGCCGCGACCGGCGTGATGCCGCTGGATATGCCGGAATCGGTGCTGGTGCGCTTCAAAGGTAAAATGCAGCCGGGCATTACGCTGCGCGATCTGGTGCATGCGATCCCGCTGTACGCGATCAAACAGGGGCTGCTGACCGTTGAGAAGAAGGGTAAGAAAAACATCTTCTCCGGCCGCATTCTGGAGATCGAAGGTCTGCCGGATCTGAAAGTCGAGCAGGCGTTTGAGCTGACCGATGCCTCTGCTGAGCGTTCCGCTGCCGGTTGTACCATTAAGCTGAACAAAGAGCCGATTATCGAGTATCTGAACTCCAACATCGTGCTGCTGAAGTGGATGATTGCCGAAGGCTACGGCGACCGCCGTACGCTGGAGCGCCGTATCCAGGGCATGGAGAAATGGCTGGCCGATCCGCAACTGCTGGAAGCGGATGCAGACGCGGAATACGCAGCGGTGATCGATATCGATCTGGCGGAAATCAAAGAGCCGATCCTCTGTGCGCCGAACGATCCGGACGACGCGCGTCTGCTCTCTGACGTTCAGGGCGCGAGCATCGACGAAGTGTTCATCGGTTCCTGCATGACCAACATCGGTCACTTCCGCGCTGCCGGTAAACTGCTGGACAGCCATAAAGGCCAGTTGCCGACCCGCTTGTGGGTTGCGCCGCCGACCCGTATGGACGCCGCGCAGTTAACCGAAGAGGGCTACTACAGCGTGTTTGGTAAGAGCGGGGCGCGTATTGAAATTCCGGGTTGCTCCCTGTGTATGGGTAACCAGGCGCGTGTCGCAGACGGCGCGACGGTGGTGTCCACCTCGACCCGTAACTTCCCGAACCGTTTAGGTACCGGTGCGAACGTCTACCTGGCTTCTGCGGAGCTGGCGGCGGTTTCGGCGCTGATCGGTAAACTGCCAACGCCGGATGAGTATCTCAACTTTATGGCGCAGGTAGATAAAACCGCTGTCGATACTTACCGTTACCTCAACTTTGACCAGTTGAACCAGTACACCGAAAAAGCGGACGGCGTGATTTTCCAGACTGCCGTCTGATAACGAAGGCCACCCTGCGGGGTGGCTTTTTTTTTGCCCGCCTGTTGTTATTCCCGTCGCTAAAACGCCTGCCGCGCTTATTTTCTCCACACCTGAGCGGTTATTTTTCCTCGCTTCCGGCCGCTGCGCTTTTTTTCTTGTATTGTGCTGCGATAATTACAGCATAGGCGGCTATCTGGCCTGCATGAGGAAGCGAATATGGATTACGAATTTTTGCGTGATATCACCGGAGTGGTAAAGGTGCGCATGTCGATGGGCCACGAAGTGGTGGGGCACTGGTTCAATGAAGAAGTGAAAGAGAACCTGGCGCTGCTCGATGAAGTGGAGCAGGCGGCGAAAACGGTGAAAGGAAGTGAACGTTCCTGGCAACGTGCGGGTCATGAGTACACGCTGTGGCTGGATGGCGAAGAGGTGATGATTCGCGCGAACCAGCTGGAATTTTCCGGCGATGAAATAGAAGAGGGAATGAGCTACTACGACGAAGAGAGCCTGTCGCTGTGCGGCGTTGAGGATTTTCTTCAGGTGGTGGCGGCCTACCGGCAATTCCTCCAGCAGCGTTAATCAGGGCGCGTCCTTGCGCCCCTGCTGCGTTACACGGCCGGAATGTTGCGCCCGTAGTAGATCTCGCGCATCTCTTTCCACAGCGCTTCGGTGATCTCTTTACGCTCTTGCGGCGTTAAATCTTCCGGTTTGGTATGAAACATGTAGTGCTTAAGGTCGAACTCTTTAAGCAACATCTTGGTATGGAAGATATTTTCCTGATACACGTTGACGTCCACCATGTCATACAGCGATTTCATGTCATCCGACATAAAGTTCTGAATCGAATTAATCTCATGATCGATAAAGTGTTTCAGGCCGTTGACGTCGCGGGTAAAGCCGCGCACGCGGTAGTCGACGGTGACAATATCGGATTCGAGCTGGTGGATCAGGTAATTCAGCGCTTTCAGCGGTGAAATCACGCCGCAGGTTGAGACTTCAATATCCGCGCGGAAAGTGCACAAACCGCCTTCCGGGTGGCTTTCCGGGTAGGTGTGCACGCAGATATGGCTTTTATCCAGATGTGCGACGACCGCTTCTGGCAGCGGGCCAGGGTGCTCGGTTTTGTCGATAAGTTGCGGATCGACAGGCTCTTCGCTCACCAGAATGGTTACGCTCGCGCCTTGCGGCTCGTAATCCTGGCGGGCAATGTTCAAAATATTCGCGCCAATGATGTTACAGGTTTCCGTGAGGATCTCCGTCAAACGGTTGGCGTTGTAGAGTTCATCGATATAGGCAATATAGCCATCACGCTCTTCTGCGGTTTTGGCATAGCAAATGTCGTAGATACAAAAACTCAGGCTTTTGGTCAGGTTGTTAAAGCCATGTAGTTTAAGCTTTTTCAATTTTTATCACCCCCTTAGTGTTACTGTGCAGCCAGTGCATCATGTAAATATTGCGGCAGGGCAAAGGCTGCCGTATGAATCGCCGGGTTGTAGTAGCGGCAGGTGAGATTGGCGCTGCGGAAACGAGCGGCAATGATCTCGGTTGAGAGATGGCGCAGTGCTTCGTTATCCGTGGCCCAGGCGAACGTCATAATGCCGCCGTAATAGGTTGGCACCGCCGCCTGATAGAAGCCGACATCGCTGAAATAGTGACCGAGCTTGCGGTGGCTGTCGACCGCTTCATCTTGCTGTAAGAAGCTGACGCCGTTTTGCGCAACGAAGATCCCGCCAGGGGTCAGGCAGCGTTTGCAGCCTTCATAAAACGCAGAGGTGAACAAGCTCTCGCCAGGCCCGATAGGATCGGTACAGTCCGAGATAATCACGTCAAACGTTTGGTCAGTGTGAGTAACAAAATTTACGCCGTCGTCGATCACCAGCGTAAAACGCGGATCGTCATAGGCGCCTGCATTGTGCTTTGGCAGATACTGGCGGCAGAAAGAGACGACGCCAGCGTCGATTTCTACCATGGTGATGGTTTCAATATTTTTATGGCGGGTGACTTCGCGCAGCATCGCGCCGTCGCCGCCGCCGATGATCAGCACGTGTTTCGCGTGGCCGTGCGCCAGCAGCGGAACATGGGTCATCATTTCGTGATAGATAAACTCGTCGCGTTCGGTGGTTTGCACCACGCCATCCAGTGCCATAACGCGGCCAAAAGCGGCGTTCTCGAAAATAATCAGATCCTGATGATCGGTCTTTTCGTGATACAGCACCTTATCAACGGCAAAGTATTGACCAAAATGGTCGTGCAGCGTCTCTTGCCATACGTTGTTATCGGCCATCGGTAGCTCCTTTGTTAACACCCGCGAAAAACGGGCGCAACATCATAGCTAACTCTGATTAGCGATGCACGGTCAAAAGTTCACCGTTATTTGACGTAGGCGAGGAGGCTCAGGGAGTCGCGGGCGAGGGCTTTACATTTTTTCGCAGTCGGAATGCCAATACCGCTGAGATCGCGGTAACTCTCTTCGCCAAGCGATTTCATGTCCCACGTGTCATAGTTGCTGAGATCCCACTGGTTTTGCTGGGCGAAAAAAACCAGTGCGCGGCGGATCTGCCCATTCGGTAAGTTGTTATAACCGCAGTCGTTTTTCAAAAATACAAACACTGCCGTGAGATCGGCCATGTCTTCAGCTTCGGATTCACTCAGGGCGTAACTGTTGGCGGAGACAGCCAGCAAGCTGCCCAGGACAATTGTTCTGAAAAACGTCTTCATTATTTCTACCACGGCGTAACGGAATTTAAACGTTAGCACAGTCCGGATATGGCGACGATATTTATTATTGCCTCTTTTCTTGACCTTCCGGCAGGGGGAGGGTTTAAGCTCAAAAGATGACCTGCAATCGATAAGGAAATGCCCATGCAACGCCGAGATTTCTTGAAATATTCCGCTGCGCTGGGGGCGATGAGCGCGCTGCCGTTATGGAGCCGTTCGCTGTTCGCCGCTGAGCGCCCCGCATTGCCTGTACCACCGTTACTTGCCGCCGACGCGCAAAACCGCATCGCGTTAACGGTGCAGGCGGGCGAAACCCTGTTTGGCAATAAACGCGCCGCTACCTGGGGATACAACGGTGCGCTGTTAGGCCCGGCGCTTCAGCTCCGTCAGGGGCGTGAGGTGACCGTTGAGATCCGTAATACGCTGGCCGAAGAGACCACCGTGCACTGGCACGGCGTTGAGGTGCCGGGCGAGGTTGATGGCGGGCCGCAAGGCATCATCAAACCTGGCGGTAGCCGAACGGTGACGTTTACCCCGACACAGCAGGCGGCGACTTGCTGGTTCCACCCGCATCAACACGGCAAAACTGGTCGACAAGTGGCGATGGGGCTGGCAGGGCTGGTGCTGATTGAGGATGAGAACAGCCGTAAATTGCGTCTGCCGCAACAGTGGGGCATTGATGACGTGCCGGTCATCGTGCAGGACAAAAAATTCACCGCCAACGGGCAGATTGACTACCAACTGGATGTGATGAGCGCGGCCATTGGCTGGTTTGGCGATACTCTGCTCACCAACGGTGCCCTTTATCCGCAGCATTCCGCCCCGCGCGGCTGGCTGCGCTTGCGTTTATTGAACGGCTGCAATGCCCGCTCGCTGAAGTTTGCCACCAGCGATCAACGCCCGTTGTATGTGGTAGCCAGCGACGGCGGTTTGCTCAGTGAACCGGTGAAAGTGAGCGAATTACCGGTGCTGATGGGCGAGCGCTTTGAAGTATTGGTTGATACCAGCAATGGTAAGCCGTTTGATCTGCTGACCTTACCGGTTCAGCAGATGGGGATGACCGTTGCGCCGTTTGACCAGCCGCAACCAGTGCTGCGCATCCAGCCATTACAGGTGACCGCTTCCGGCACGTTACCGGATACGCTGGCGACACTGCCGGGCTTACCCGCGCTTGAAGGATTAACACAGCGCACCTTGCAACTGTCGATGGATCCGATGCTCGACATGATGGGCATGCAGGCGCTACAGCAGAAGTATGGTGATAGCGCGATGGCCGGAATGATGGACCACGGGCAGATGGGTCACGGGCAGATGGGGCACGGGCAGATGGACCACGGGCAGATGGGCAATATGCAAATGGGTCATGGTCAGATGGACCATAGCCAGATGGGTAACATGCAAATGGATAGCGGCCAGATGAACCACGGCGGCAAAGGCTTTGATTTCCACAACGCCAACCGCATCAACGGCAAAGCGTTTGATATGGCGACGCCGCAATTTGCCGCGCAGAAAGGGCAATATGAGCGCTGGGTGATCTCCGGCGAGGGGGACATGATGTTGCACCCGTTCCATATTCACGGCACGCAGTTCCGCATTCTGTCGGAAAATGGCAAACCGCCAGCGGCACATCGCGCAGGCTGGAAAGATACGGTTGAAGTGTATGGCGCACGCAGCGAAGTGTTAGTGCGTTTCCAGCATGACGCGCCGAAAGAATTTGCCTATATGGCGCACTGCCACCTGCTGGAACATGAAGATACCGGGATGATGTTAGGATTTACGGTTTAACTTTCCGCTTCATGCCGGCGGCTGCCGGTTGCAGAAAAGAAAATCCCCTCATGCCAGACGGCAGAGGGGATTTTTTATAGCCTGTAATATTTACCTTTCCCGTTCAGGGATAGGAGGGAATTACTTTGCGTCATCCGGCAACGCGTAAGCGACAATGTAGTCGCCCATCTTGGTGCCGAACGAACCGTGACCGCCTGCGGAAATGACCACGTACTGCTTGCCATTCACTTCATAGGTCATCGGTGTTGCCTGACCACCGGCCGGCAAACGGCCCTGCCACAGTTTTTCACCGTTGCTCATGTTATAAGCGCGCAGGTAGTTATCTGCGGTCGCAGCGATAAACAGCACATTACCGGCGGTGGAAATTGGGCCGCCGAGCATCGGCATCCCCATATTGAACGGCACCGGAACCGGCATCGGGAACGGCATGCTGTCTTGCGGTGTACCAATACGTTTTTTCCATACCACCTGGTTGGTTTTCAGATCCAGTGCGGAAATGTAACCCCAGGCCGGTTGTTTACAAGGCAGACCGAACGGCGAGAGGAACGGGTTCAGCGTCACGCCAAACGGCACGCCATACTGCGGCTGAATACCGGATTCCGAACCGGTGCCTTTCGCGTCTTTCGGCGGCTCCATCGGGTTGCCTGGGCCGCGCGGGATCAGTTTTGACACAAACGGCAGCGCCATTGGGTTGGCAATCGCCACCTGACGGTTTGGATCAACGGAGATACCGCCCCATTCGAACATCCCCAGGTTACCCGGGAATACCAGCGTGCCCTGCTCAGATGGCGGCGTGAAGATACCTTCATAGCGCATCTGGTGGAACATTACGCGGCACACCAGTTGGTCGAACATGGTGGCGCCCCACATATCCGCGCCGCTCAGGTTTTTCTTCGGACGGAAACTCAGGTCGGAGAAGGGCTGCGTTTTGGCTACGTAATCGCCTTTTGCCGCGCCTTGCGGAACCGGTTTTTCCGGTGCCGGAACCACCAGCTTACCGTTGGTACGATCGAGAACGAAAATGTTGCCGGTTTTCGCCGGCGCGTAGATCACCGGCACGGTCTTGCCGTTCATGGTAATGTCCGCCAGCGTCGGCTGGGACGGCATATCCATATCCCACAGATCGTGGTGTACGGTCTGGTAGCTCCAGGCGAGCTTACCGGTGGTTGCATTCAGCGCAACGATCGAGCTGGCATAGCGCTCCTGTTCCGGCGTGCGGTTGCCGCCCCAGATATCCGGAGTGGTGACGCCCATCGGCAGATAGACTAAATCCAGTTTCGCGTCATAGGCCGCAGGTGCCCATGAGTTCGGCGAGTTAAAGGTGAAAGTGTGTTCATCCGACGGGATCGCGTTAGGATCCTTCGCACCCGGATCGAAGGCCCACAGCAATTTCCCGGTGTTCACATCGAAACCACGGATAACGCCAGAGGTTTCACGGGTTGAGAAGTTATCCGTTACCGAACCGGCAATCACGATGGTTTTATCGGTGATGATCGGCGGAGACGTTGGCTCATACAGACCCGGCGTGGTGTCCGGCATATTGGTCTGCAGATTCAGGATCCCTTTGTTGGCAAAGGTTTCGCACAGCTTGCCGTTATCCGCATTCAGTGCAAACAGACGGCCATCGTTCACCGGCAAAATAATGCGGCGCGGGCAGTCTGCGACTACATCCGGGCTGGCGTTATCGGCACGGGCTTCATGATACGAAACGCCGCGGCAGGTCACGTGCTGGAACGAAGGATTGGTGTTCAGCTGCGGATCGAAGTGCCACTTCTCTTTGCCGGTGGCGGCATCAATCGCAAACAAACGCTGGTGCGCGGTACACAGGAACAGCGTGTCGCCCACCTTAATTGGCGTCACTTCGTTGGTGATTTCACCGGGATCGTTTGGCATTTTCAGGTCGCCGGTGCGGAACACCCAGGCTTCCTTCAGGTTTTTTACGTTATCGGCATTGATCTGTTTCAGCGGCGAGTAACGCTGGCCTTCCTGGTTACGGCCATAGGCTGGCCAGTCACTATCGGCTACCTGTGAAATCGGCGCTGCCGGTGTGGCATCGGCGCTCAGGGTGCCGTGAACTTCTTGCGGATCGTTGAAACCCGCCCAGGTAAGAATGCCGCCGCTAATTAACAGCGCCACCACCAGCGCGGCTACCGCACCGCTGGATGGCACAATCAACCGCCGCCAGACAAACGGGAGAATCAGCCAGATACCGAAGAAGACGAGAATGTCGCTACGCGGCGTCAGCGCCCAGAAGTCGAAACCGACTTCCCACACGCCCCAAATCATGGTTGCCAGCAGCAGGGCGGCATACAGCCACAGCGCGGCGCGCTTCCCTTTCCACAATAGCCATGTCACGCCGAGCATGACCAGACCGGCGATGGGGTAGTACCAGGAACCGCCAATGCTAACGAGCCAGACCCCACCAATTAAAAGATACAGCCCGCAGAAGGCTGCAAAGAGCGTCGTCAGCGTGACAAGCAGCCGCGACTGTTGAGTTTTTGTTTCCGCCATAAAACACATCCGTTGATTTGTTAATATTTTGATAGCAAGTAATTATAGGAGTTAACAAGTGTGACCGTCATCACAAAATGAGCTTTGTAGCGGAATAACACGTAACAATCTTTTTGCTGGTATACTGCGCACCTTGCGTTTCAATCACTGGTTTAAGCGCCGGTATTGAGTGATTTACTCTTTAAATCATATGGTTAGTAAAATGAAACACACTGTTGAAGTGATGATCCCGGAAGCGGAGATCAAAGCGCGTATCGCTGAGCTGGGTCGTCAAATCACTGAGCGTTATAAAGATAGCGGCAGCGAAATGGTGCTGGTTGGGTTACTGCGCGGCTCGTTTATGTTTATGGCTGACCTGTGCCGTGAAGTGCAGGTGTCGCATGAAGTCGACTTTATGACCGCCTCCAGCTACGGCAGCAGCATGTCCACCACTCGCGATGTGAAAATCTTAAAAGATCTCGACGAAGATATTCGTGGCAAAGACGTGCTGATCGTTGAAGACATTATCGATTCGGGTAACACGCTGTCGAAAGTGCGCGAGATCCTGCGCCTGCGCGAGCCAAAATCGCTGGCGATTTGTACCCTGCTGGATAAACCGTCGCGTCGTGAAGTGGATGTGCCGGTCGAATTCGTCGGTTTTGCTATCCCGGACGAGTTTGTGGTGGGTTACGGAATTGATTACGCACAGCGTTATCGTCATCTGCCGTATGTCGGCAAAGTGGTGATGCTGGACGAGTAAAAAAACGGGGCCAATAATGGCCCCGATTGTTATTTGTGGTTGCTGTGCTTCTGACTCAGGTTTGACACGCCCTGGCGATAGCGCTGTTCCAGCGTTTCGCGGTTAGTGGCGGTGACGTCCAGATTGCGCAACAGACCATCGTGAATACCGTAGGCCCAGCCGTGAATCGTCACTTTCTGGCCACGTTTCCACGCGGATTGCATGATGGTTGAATGGCCCAGGTTGTAGACCTGTTCCATCACGTTCAGCTCGCACAGCGTGTCGAGACGACGCTCCGGCGGCATTTCGCCCAGCAGCGAGCTATGTTTAAACCAGATATCGCGAATGTGCAGCAGCCAGTTGTTGATTAGACCCAGTTCCGGGTTTTCAACCGCCGCTTGTACGCCGCCGCAACCGTAGTGACCGCAGATGATAATGTGCTCAACTTCCAGCACATCCACCGCGTACTGCACCACGGAAAGGCAGTTCAGATCGGTATGGATAACCAGGTTTGCAACATTACGGTGTACAAAAAGTTCACCCGGTTCGAGCCCGGTAAGACGTTCTGCGGGTACGCGTGAGTCGGAGCATCCAATCCAGAGAAAGCGCGGCTTCTGTGCTTGCGCCAGTGTTTCGAAAAATCCAGGATCTTCTTCCACCAGCATTTTTGACCATAGTGCATTGTTGCTGATGAGTGTATCTATGTCTTTCATGGAGGTTAACGACCTGTAACCAGATAAGTGCGTTGCGCTAATATAGGTGAACTCTCCGTCTTTTTAAACCACACATCGAGTGTAAGAAAACAGGTAAGTGATAATTCATGACCATTGCACTGGAGCTTGAGCAGCTTAAAAAAACCTATCCGGGCGGCGTTCAGGCGCTGCGCGGCATTGATTTACAAGTAGAAGCAGGCGATTTCTACGCGCTTCTCGGACCAAATGGTGCCGGCAAATCCACCACCATTGGCATTATCAGTTCGCTGGTAAATAAATCTTCCGGGCGCGTTAGCGTCTTTGGTTACGACCTCGAAAAAGACGTGGTGAACGCGAAACGCCAACTGGGGCTGGTGCCGCAGGAGTTCAACTTTAACCCGTTTGAAACCGTGCAGCAGATCGTCGTTAACCAGGCGGGTTACTACGGTGTCGACCGTAAAGATGCGCTCGTGCGTAGCGAAAAGTACCTCGATCAGCTCGATTTGTGGGAAAAACGCAACGAACGTGCGCGGATGCTTTCCGGCGGCATGAAGCGTCGTCTGATGATTGCCCGCGCGCTGATGCACGAGCCAAAACTGCTGATCCTCGACGAGCCAACCGCGGGTGTCGATATCGAACTGCGCCGCTCAATGTGGGGCTTTTTGAAAGATCTCAACGATAAAGGCACCACCATCATTCTGACGACGCACTATCTGGAAGAAGCGGAGATGCTGTGTCGCAACATCGGCATCATTCAGCGTGGCGATCTGATTGAAAACACCTCAATGAAAACGCTGCTGTCGAAGCTGAAATCCGAGACATTTATTCTCGATTTAGCGCCGAAAAGTCCGCTGCCGAAGCTGGAAGGGTATCAATACCGGCTAGTGGATACGTCCACGCTTGAGGTGGAAGTGCTGCGCGAGCAGGGCGTGAACAGCGTGTTCAGCCAGCTTAGCGCGCAGGGCGTGCAGGTATTGAGTATGCGTAACAAAGCCAACCGTCTCGAAGAGCTGTTCGTCACGCTGGTTCATGACAGAAAAGGAGAAAGCGCATGATGCAGCTGTTCTGGGTGGCGCTGAAGAGCATTTGGTACAAAGAGATCCAGCGTTTTATGCGCATTTGGGTGCAAACACTGGTGCCGCCGGTGATCACCATGACGCTCTATTTTATTATTTTCGGCAACCTGATCGGTTCGCGTATCGGTGAAATGCACGGCTTTACCTACATGCAGTTTATCGTGCCGGGTCTAATCATGATGGCGGTGATCACCAACGCGTATGCCAATGTGGCATCGTCATTCTTTAGCGCCAAGTTCCAGCGCAATATCGAGGAACTGCTGGTGGCACCGGTGCCAACGCATGTCATTATCGCCGGGTATGTTGGCGGCGGCGTGGCGCGCGGGCTGTGTGTGGGCATCCTGGTAACGGCGGTTTCGCTGTTTTTCGTGCCATTTCAGGTGCATTCGTGGTTGTTTGTTGGTCTGACTTTGCTGCTGACGGCGGTGCTGTTTTCACTGGCCGGGCTGTTGAATGCGGTATTTGCCAAAACCTTTGATGACATCAGCCTGATCCCGACCTTTGTGCTGACGCCGCTGACGTATCTGGGCGGGGTGTTCTATTCCCTGACGCTGTTGCCGCCATTCTGGCAGGCGCTGTCGCACCTTAACCCGATTGTGTACATGATTAGCGGCTTCCGTTTTGGTTTCCTCGGCATTTCCGATGTGCCGCTGTTTACCACCGTGGGGGTTTTAGTGGTGTTTATCATCGCCTTTTACCTGCTGTGCTGGTATCTGATCAACCGCGGACGCGGGCTGCGTAGCTAAGCCAGACCGCAACGGCTCTCTTCTCTGGAAGAGAGCCAATCCTCAGGATTAGGCTGTTTTTTAGCCTGCTCATTGCCGTTGGTTTCTCCCGTTCTGTTGCTACAATAGGTGCAGTTTTTCTATTCGGTCCGTCTCATGTCTCGTTTGATTACCCTTATGCTGTTGCTGGTTGCCTGGAGCGCGTCTGCCAGTATTGTCAGCGAACAACGCATTCCCGCGCGCTATATGCAAACCACCGAAGATGCCGATATCTGGGCGCAGGTAGGGGACAGAGTCGTAACCGTCGGCAATATTCGTGCCGGGCAGATCCTGGCGGTGGTGCCGGGGGCGGAGGATTATTACGCGTTTCGCTTTGGCTTCGGCAGTGGATTTATTGACCGGGGTCATCTTGGCACAGTGTCAGGTAATGAACGGGTAGAAGATACGCTTGGCGATCTGAATAAGCCGCTCAGTAATCAAAACCTGATCACCTGGCAGGATACGCCGCTCTACACGTCGCCGGATATCACCAGTAAGCAGGTTGGTACGCTGGCGGAAAACCTGCGTTACCCGATAATCGATAAGCTGAAAGACCGCCTGAACCAGACCTGGTTTCAGATCCGCATCGGCAACCGGCTGGCGTGGATCAGCAGTCTGGATGCACAAGAAGACAGCGGCATTCCGGTACTGACTTATCACCACATCTTGCGCGATGAAGAAAATACCCGCTTTCGCCACACCTCGACCACTACGTCAGTACGTGCTTTTACCAACCAGATGACCTGGCTGCGCGATCAGGGTTACACCACCTTGTCGATGTACCAGCTTGAAGGTTATGTGCGTAACCGCATGAATTTGCCTGCGCGTTCAGTAGTGATCACCTTTGATGATGGGCTGAAATCGGTCAGCCGTTACGCCTGGCCAATCCTGCGCGAATACGGCTTTAAAGCGACGGCGTTTATCATTTCGTCACGCATCAAGCTCAAGCCGCAGCCGTGGGATCCGAAATTCCTGCAGTTTATGAGCGTGTCGGAGCTGAATCAGATTCAGGATGTGTTCGATGTGCAGTCACATACCCATTTCCTGCACCGGGTTGATGAAGCGATGCACCCGATTTTGCTTAGCCGTAACTACCACAATATTTTGTTCGATTTTAAACGCTCACGTCGCGCGCTGGCACAGTTCAACCCGCATGTGCTCTATCTGGCCTATCCTTTTGGCGTGTATGACGATAAAGCGGTGAAAGCGGCGAATGACGCAGGTTTTCATCTGGCGGTGACCACGGTGCGTGGCAAGGTGAAACCGGGAGATAACCCGTTTTTACTGAAACGGTTGTACGTGCTGAGAACGGATTCGCTGGAGACAATGTCGCGGCTGATCAGTAATCAGCCGCAGGGGTAGGGCATCAGGCAACCTGAACCGGCACGGCTTTCGCGGTGCGTTTCATCTCGTTGTCGCCATCAAAATAGGCCACTTTCGGCTGCCAGTTACGGGCAACTTCATCCGGCACGGTGACGTAGCTGGCGATAATCAGGATATCGCCGACGTCTGCGCAGTGCGCTGCCGCACCGTTAACCGAGATAATGCGTGAACCGCGCTCGCCGGCAATCGCGTAGGTTGAAAAGCGTTTGCCGTTGGTCACGTTATAAATGTCGATGGCTTCGTATTCCAGAATACCGGCCGCCTCAAGGAAATCCTGGTCAATCGCGCAGGAACCTTCGTAGTGCAGGTCGGCCTGCGTCACTTTGACGCGGTGGAGCTTGCCTTGCAGCATCGTGCGAATCATAAGTTAAACCTTCATTACTGATAATTAACCTGAAAATGGAGGGCGGCTCCCTGCGAATCCCTCGTGTGCTCGCGCCACATCCTGACGGGCGTAAGGGCAAGCCAGGAGTGGAGTATTGCCCGATTTTTTCGCCCTGTCTAGCGGGCTAACTCAACCACTTTGTTGTCGATAAGCCGCGCCTGACCAAGCCAGGCCGCCATCAAAATCACCGCGCGTTTACTGCCCTCAGACAGCGCCAGCAGCGTATCTGCATCGCGGATCTGAATATCATCGGCGCGCAGACCCGCGTCGTTGATCTCCTGCCCGGCAATGGCAATCAGCTCCTCTTCATTGCGCTCGCCCGCCAGCAGTTTATCGGCAATCGAATTCATCACTTTGCTGAGCGCCGGGGCGATTTTGCGCTGTTCGGCGGTGAGATAGCCATTACGTGAACTCAGCGCGAGGCCATCTTTTGCGCGCACGGTCGGCACGCCAACAATCTCAATGTCGTAGCCCATATCGGCCACCATTTTGCGGATCAGCTGCAATTGCTGGTAATCCTTCTCGCCAAAGCAGGCGATATCCGGTTGTACCAGGTTGAACAGTTTGCTGACGATGGTCGACACACCGCGGAAATGACCCGGACGGCTTGCACCTTCCAGCATGGTGGAGATACCCGGCACATCAACATAGGTTTGGGTGTCGGTGCCCTGCGGGTAGATATCCGCCGGTGCGGGGGCGAAAACCAGATCGACTTTGCGCTTGTTCAGCTTTTCGCAATCTTCCTGCAAGGTGCGTGGGTAGCGCACTAAATCATCCGGGCGGTCGAACTGCATTGGGTTAACGAAAATACTCACTACCACCACATCGGCACGGGTTTTCGCTTCGTCGACCAGCTTCATATGGCCATCGTGCAGGTTGCCCATCGTTGGCACCAGCGCAATACGCTTGCCTTCCTGACGCAGTCTGCGGATGTGCTGGCGCAGCAGCGGGAGGGTTTCAATAATCAACACAACTAAGCTCCTTAATGGAAACTGTGTTCTTCACCCGGATAGGCTCCGGATTCGACGTCGGCAACATACTGCCTGACCGCTGCGCGCATGTCGCCTGCTTCACTGAGGAAATTTTTCGCGAATTTCGGGATATGTCCGCCGGTAATGCCGAACGCATCATGCATCACCAGAATCTGGCCGTCGGTGACATTACCTGCGCCAATACCAATTACCGGAATGGTTAACGCCGCTGTGATACGCTGTGCCAGCTCAACGGGAATACACTCCAGCACCAGCAGCTGCGCGCCTGCGGCTTCCAGCGCCAGCGCATCGTCAAGCAGCCCTTGTGCTGCGTCGCCGCGCCCCTGCACTTTATAACCACCGAAAATATTAACGGACTGCGGCGTCAAACCCAGGTGGCCGCACACCGGCACGGCGCGCTCGGTCAGCATTTTCACCGTCGGTGCCAGCCAGCGGCCGCCTTCTATTTTCACCATATTGGCACCTGCGCGCATGACCACGGCGGCGTTTTCAAACGCCTGCTCTGGCGTGGCATAGGCCATAAACGGCAGATCGGCGAGCAGCAGGCAGGCCGGTGCGCCACGGCGAACAGCCTGCGTGTGATAAGCGATATCGGCAACCGTTACCGGCAGGGTGGAGTCGTGACCTTGTACCGTCATCCCTAACGAATCACCAACCAGCATCACGTTAATCCCTTCTTCGGCAAACAGTTTCGCGAAGCTGTAGTCGTATGCGGTGATAGTGGCGAAGCGTCTTTTTTCCTGCTTGCACTTGTGCAGCCAGGAGATGGTGGTGGGTTTCATAGCGTTTCCTGATAGTCGAAAGCGATTCTGGCGCATTCTAGCAGCAACCATCAGGTGGGCAATGATTTTAGGCAAGCGGTGAGCGCGGGGTGTGAAGAAAGCGGGAGATTACCAGGCGTCGGGTTTTGGCGCGTTCAGGCTTGCAAGAATTTCCTGCAACGATGTGCCGTCCGGGAAGCGCAGATCGGGCGCAATTTCAAACAGCGGCCACAGCATAAAACCCCGGTTTTTCATGTCGTAGTGCGGCACCGTCAGGCGTTCTGTATTCAGGGTGAGATCGCCAAACAGCATGATATCGAGATCGAGCGTACGCGGCCCCCAACGTTCTGCTTTACGCACGCGGCCTTGCTGAAGCTCAATGCGTTGCGTGTGATCGAGCAATGTTTCTGGCTCAAGGGCGGTTTCCAGCGCCACGGCGGCATTGAGGTAGTCCGGTTGATCCGGCGGGCCAAGCGGGGGAGTGCGGTATAATGAAGAGACCGCCACGATGCGGCTTTGTGGGATCTCTCCGAGGGCGGTCATCGCGGCGTTAACCTGGTCGAGCGGTGACGCCAGGTTGCTACCGAGCGCGATATACGCGAGGGTCATGCGCTACCTTCGCGGCGCGGCGCGCGTTTGCGCGGGCGGCGGTGGCGACGGCGTTCTGCCGGCTCATCGCCTAAATCATTGAGCATATCTTTCTGGGCTGGCGGTGCGGAAACCTGGAATTCACCCCACCATTTCGCCAGACGTTGCAGCTCGCCGTTATTTTCGGCTTCGGCGCGCAGCGCCAGTAAATCATAGGCCGCGCGGAATTTCGGGTGTTCCATCAGTTTCCATGAGCGCTTGCCCTGGCGACGGGACATCCGCAACTGCAACTGCCAGATATCACGGATCAGCGTGGTGATGCGTTTCGGGATCGCCAGTGAACGGCACGCTTCATCCAGCACGTCGTTCATCGCCAGTGCGAAAGCGTCGTAATAGGCAAGCCCGCCTTCCTGGGTAATGCGCTGGGCGTTTTCCAGCAGCGGATACCAGAACATGGCAGCAAACAAAAACGCCGGATTGACGCGCATGTCGTTGCGAATGCGGTTGTCGGTATTCTTCAGCACCTGGTCAATAATCCGCTCCATTGGGCTGTCGCCTTTTTCGGTGAAGTAGCGGGTGATGCTGGGGAACAACGGCTGGAACAGACCATATTCACGCAGTAAACGGCAGGTTTCGTAACCGTAGCCGGCCTGCAGCAGTTTCAGCGATTCCTCAAACAGGCGCGCCGGAGGAACATCGTTAATCAGCGTTGCCAGGCGCGGGATCGGCTCGGCGGTCTCTTCGCTGATACGCATATTGAGCTTGGCGGCAAAGCGCACCGCGCGCAGCATGCGCACCGGATCTTCGCGATAGCGGGTTTCCGGGTTGCCGATCAGGCGAATCACACCTTCTTCTAAATCACGCATACCGCCGACGTAATCACGTACGGTGAAATCAGCAACGCTGTAATAAAGGCTGTTAATGGTGAAGTCGCGGCGCTGGGCATCTTCTTCGATGGATCCGAAAATGTTGTCGCGCAGCAGCATGCCATTCTGCCCGCGCTGGGAGATGGTGCGATCGGTTTGTTGTTCGTCGTGATGACCACGGAATGTGGCGACTTCAATGATTTCCGGCCCGAACATCACATGCGCGAGGCGGAAACGGCGGCCAACCAGGCGGCAGTTGCGGAACAGTTTACGCACCTGGTCCGGCGTTGCGCTGGTGGTCACGTCAAAATCTTTTGGTTTTTTGCCCAGCAATAAATCGCGCACGCCGCCGCCTACCAGGTAAGCGTCGTAGCCCGCTTTATTCAGACGATAGAGCACCTTGAGCGCATTTTCACTGATATCTTTGCGGGAAATAGCGTGCTGCTCACGCGGAATAACCGTCATCTGCGGTTGGGCCATAGCCTCAACGACCATGCTCTCTTCGCGGCTTAGCACCTTGCGGCAAAAATTAGCGACTCGGGTAAAAATAGTACACCTCGGTAGTGTCAAACATCAGGACAAAAAAATAGCGGCTAATCATAGCTCAGCGCGAGCCGTTTGAGAATGCTGTATTCGCATCCACGGCATCTGGCACTCGACAAAGCGTCCAGTTTTCCACCGCTTTTTGCAGCAGCGCGTCGATGCGCAGATCCTGCCACTCATTTGTTACATCCTGGTTCAAAAATTGTAAAGCCCTGATTATTACCGGGCGCGGATCGCCTTCCGGCAACGCAGGGGCGTGGTTTTGCTTGGAAAGCTTATTTCCCTGCTCATTGAGCGCCAGCGGCAAATGAATGTATGTCGGCACCGGCCAGCCAAACTGGTTATAAAGGGAGATTTGCCGCACCGTGGGTTCTATCAGATCCGCGCCGCGCACAATTTCCGTGACGCCCTGAAAATGGTCATCGACCACCACTGCAAGGTTGTAGGCAAACAGTCCGTCACGGCGGTGAATAATAAAATCTTCCCGCGCCAGTTTTTCGTCGGCGGTGATGCGCCCGCGTAATTTATCGTCGAAGTGCAGGACCGGATGCTGCTGTACCAGCCGTACGGCGGCGTTTTGCGGACCATTTTGTAATGTCCGGCAATGTCCATCGTACGTGCCGCCGATGCTTTGGATGCGCGCGCGCGTGCAGGTACAAAAATAGCTCTGCCCGTTGCGTTGTAAGGTGGCGAGCGCCTCGCGGTAGGCGTCATGGCGCCGGGATTGCCACAGCACATCGCCGTCCCAGTGCAGACCATAATGCTCAAGCTGGCGAAGAATGGTATTTGCCGCGCCGGGAACTTCTCTGGGGGGATCGATATCTTCGATGCGAACAAGCCAGCTGCCGTGGCTGGCGCGGGCTTGCAGATAGCTGCCGAGAGCAGCAATTAACGAACCAAAATGCAGTTCACCGGACGGGGATGGCGCAAAGCGCCCAATATAGTGTGATTCAGGCATGTCGCTGGCAAAATATAGGCGGGAATCGATCCCGCCGTATAGGGCGCACCACGCCTTAGCGGTGCGCCGTTGAAGACGTCAGGGGATTAACCCGCCATCTGTTTTTCGCGGATTTCCGCCAGGGTTTTGCAGTCGATGCACAGGTCGGCAGTCGGACGTGCTTCCAGACGACGGATACCAATTTCAACGCCACAGGATTCGCAGAAGCCGAAATCTTCGTCTTCCACTTTTTTCAGCGTCTTCTCGATCTTTTTAATCAACTTGCGCTCGCGATCACGGTTACGCAGTTCGAGGCTAAACTCTTCTTCCTGAGCGGCACGATCGACCGGATCGGGGAAGTTAGCTGCTTCGTCCTGCATGTGCGTGACGGTGCGATCGACTTCATCCCTAAGTTGATTACGCCATGCTTCAAGAATACGCTTGAAGTGCGCCAGCTGGGCTTCGTTCATATACTCTTCGCCCGGTTTCTCTTGATACGGCTCCACCCCAGCGATGGCGAGAATACTCAGGGACGATGTTTTACGGTTTTGCCCTTCTTGCATGTTGCTTCTCCTTAACACGCACTATCGATCCCCGTGTGGGGGAAAAATCAGGCCGCTATAAATAGCAGATGCTTTTACGGATGGCAAATATCTAAACGTAACACTTGACAACCCTGTGAAGAAAAGCGTATTTGCGCACGCGACCAAATCACTTACTCGTCAAAAGCTTGCCTTTATACCGTAAAAGGTAGTGGCAACTTAAGAGTGATATTATCGGCAGAAAGTTCCGCTTTATAAGCGATAACTTCTACGCCCCGGTGTTGTGCCTCATTCAATAATCGTGCGTATTCCTCGTCAATATGGCGTGCCGGAGAAAAATGTTCAACGGCGGAGTGCAGAACAGCAAACAGAATTACCGCGCGATCGCCGTTGGCCGCGACGCTCATTAATTCCCGTAAATGCTTCTGTCCTCGCAGGGTGACGGCATCCGGGAAGTAGCCTGACTGCTGCTCGGCGAGCGTGACCGATTTCACTTCAATATAGCAGTTGCGCCGGTCATCCGCCTGTAACAGAAAATCAATTCTGCTACCTTCCGCACCATATTTTACTTCGCTTTTCAGCACGCTATATCCGCTGAGTTCAGGCACCTGGTCAGCAAGTATTGCTTCTTTTGTCAGCATATTTGCCCGCTGAGTATTGACGCAAATAAATGCCCCTTGTTGGGTTTGGGATAATTCCCACGTATGGGCATATTTGCGCTTAGGATTATTCGACGTGGAATACCAGACCGTGTCGCCTGGCGTCGCACAACCGGTCATCGCACCAGTATTTGGGCAATGCAGCGTGAGGGTTTCCCCTTCAGGCGTGACCACATCCGCAAGGAAGCGTTTGTAACGCTGAATCAGCGTGGCGGATTTAAGCGGCGGGGAAAAATCCATGGGAAATCCTTATTTTTTAAGCGTCCAGCGATGCAACGGCGTGTAGCGGGTTCGCCCCTGGATAAATTGTGATTCATACAATGCGAACGCCGTCACCGGAAACGACCAGTGAAAACCCGGCGGTGGAATAGTGACAGCATGGCTGGCGTCGCGCAGCAGCGTAATGTGGGGGTGAAACGGCTGCGGGCTTTGGTAGCACCCGCTGCGAGAAGCCTGGGCGCGGAGCATATCCGCCAGCTGCAGCAACCCGCGCGGTGGCTGGCGTGAACCGAGCCAGACTACGCGCGAGCGCAGCCATTGTCCGGCATCATCCAGCGTGAGCGTGAAACCGGGCTGGTGTATCCGTCCGGCCAGCGCTTCCAGTGCGCGCTGTTTTTCCGCGCTGATTTCGCCGAGAAACGCCAGCGTCAGATGCAGATTCGCCGCTGCAATCGGTCGCCCCGCATCCGGCGGGAACTGCTGTGCGCGCCATTGCACCACCTGCGTCTGAATATCCGCAGGGAGTTCAAGGGCGAAAAACAGCCTTTTAGGTTCAGACATGGCAGGCTCGAGGTCAAAGGTTTACGGCGATGTTATACTGCTGGCCGGCTTATGTTAACCCTCCGGAGCTTTTGTGTCCTCACTGCCAGTCGCCGCCGTTCTGCCCGAGATTCTTTCTGCCCTGCGCGCCGCGCCACAGGTGCTGTTAAGCGCGCCCACCGGCGCAGGGAAATCGACCTGGTTGCCGTTGCAACTGCTGCAACAAGGCGACATTACTGGTCGTATTTTGCTGCTTGAGCCGCGTCGGCTGGCGGCGCGCAATGTGGCACAGCGGCTGGCGGAACTGCTTGATGAAAAGCCTGGCGAAACCGTGGGTTACCGGATGCGTGCGGAAACCTGCGTGGGGCCAAATACCCGGCTCGAAGTGGTGACAGAAGGGATTTTGACGCGGTTGGTTCAGCAAGATCCAGAACTCAGCGGCGTAGGGCTGGTGATCCTCGATGAGTTTCACGAGCGCAGCCTGCAAGCGGATCTCGCCCTGGCGCTGCTATTGGACGTGCAGCAAGGGTTGCGCGATGACCTCAAACTGCTGGTGATGTCGGCAACGCTTGATAATGCGCGTTTACAAGCGCTGCTGCCGGATGCGCCAGTCATTGTTTCTGCTGGGCGTACCTATCCGGTTGAGCAACGCTATCAGCCTTTGCCGACTCATCTTCGTTTTGACGAGGCGATTGCCCAGGCGACAGCGGAACTACTGCGTAATGAAGCCGGTTCGCTGCTGCTGTTTTTACCCGGTGTCGGTGAAATCCAGCGTGTGCAGGAGCAACTAGCTTCCCGCGTCGGCAGCGATGTTCTCCTCTGCCCGCTTTATGGCGCGCTGCCGCTCAGTGAGCAGCGCAAAGCCATTTTGCCCGCGCCTGCCGGGCAACGAAAAGTGGTGCTTGCTACCAATATTGCCGAAACCAGTTTGACCATCGAAGGCATTCGCCTGGTGGTGGATAGCGCCCAGGAGCGCGTCGCGCGGTTTGATGCCCGCAGTGGCTTAACCCGGTTGTTGACGCAACGCATTAGTGTTGCTTCGATGACGCAGCGCGCCGGGCGTGCCGGTCGACTTGAGCCTGGTATTTGCGTGCATTTACTGAGTAAAGAGCAGGCGGAACGCGCGGCGGCGCAGAGCAGCCCTGAAATAGTGAGTAGTGATTTATCCGGGCTGTTGATGGAATTAATACAGTGGGGATGCCAGGATCCTGCCCAGCTTAACTGGCTGGATCTGCCGCCAGCGGTGAATCTCGCGGCGGCGCGCAAGCTACTCAGCCAGTTGCAGGCGCTTGAGGAAGGTCGGCTGACGCCGTTTGGGCAACGCATGGCGGCGCTCGGTAACGATCCGCGCCTGGCTGCGATGCTGGCAGCGGCAAACGGTCGAGACGAAATTGCCACGGCGGCGAAGCTGGCGGCGATTCTGGAAGAGCCACCGCGCGGTGCAAACAGTGACTTAAGCGCGGCGTTTTCACGCAACCAGCCAAACTGGCAGCAGCGCGCGCGCCAGCTGGCTCGCCGCCTGAAAAGCAGTGATGGCGAGCCGAACAACACCGTCCTTGCGCCGTTGCTGGCAAGCGCCTTTGCCGATCGCATTGCCCGCCGGCGCGGCCAGGAAGGTCGCTATCAACTGGCGAACGGCATGGGCGCCACGCTGGATGCAGATGATGCACTCAACCGTCACGAGTGGCTGATAGCTCCACTGTTGTTGCAGGGTAGCGCATCGCCGGATGCGCGGATCTTGCTGGCGCTGCCGCTGGATATCGACGCGCTTGTCACCCGCTGCCCACATTTATTGCAGCAGTCCGACACGGTTGAGTGGGACGAGGCGCAGGGCACGTTAAAAGCGTTTCGCCGCAGCCAGATAGGCCAATTGACGTTAAAAGTGCAGCCGCTGGCGAAACCCTCGGAAGAGGAGTTGCATCAGGCGATGCTGAACGGCATTCGTGATAAGGGCTTGCGGGTACTGAACTGGACGCCGGATGCCGAGCAATTGCGCTTGCGATTACACTGTGCGGCGAAGTGGCTGCCGGAAGTTGACTGGCCCGCAGTCGATGAGACCTCGCTGCTGGAAAATCTTGAACAGTGGTTATTGCCGCAAATGAGCGGTATCCGTTCGTTGCGTGAGCTGAAAGCGCTTGATGTTACGCAAGCGTTACAAAATGCGATGCCGTGGTCATTACGTCAACGTCTGGATAGTGAGCTGCCTGCGCATTACACTGTGCCGACGGGAAGCCGGATAGCGATTCGTTATCACGAAGATAACCCGCCAGCGCTGGCGGTGCGTATGCAGGAGATGTTTGGCGAAGCGACAACGCCGACTATCGCGCAAGGGCGCGTGGCACTGGTGCTGGAACTGCTGTCCCCTGCGCAACGTCCGCTGCAAATCACCCGTGATTTAAGCGCGTTTTGGGCGGGCGCGTATCGCGAAGTGCAAAAAGAGATGAAAGGGCGCTACCCGAAGCATGTCTGGCCGGACGATCCGGCTAATACGGCACCGACGCGGCGCACCAAAAAATATTCGTAACCGCGATGGGCTTCTTGCCATCAAACAGTGCGATAAATTGAGAGATTTCTTCTTCTGCCCTGGTGCGGAAGAGTTGAGAATCAGGCCCTTGCGCCTGAAAGTTGCGGAGAGTAAAGCATGGCGGGGAATGACCGCGAGCCAATTGGACGCAAGGGTAAACCAGCGCGTCCGGCGAAAGAGAAAATCAGCCGTCGTCGACTTCGGGAAGAGGAGTACGACGAGTATGAAGATGACGATGAAGACGAGGAACCGATGCCGAAAAAAGGAAGAGGCAAAGGCAAGAAGCCACGCGGCAAACGCGGCTGGTTCTGGCTGCTGTTAAAAATTGCCATCGTTCTGGCCGTGCTGTGCGCCATTTATGGCGTTTATCTGGATCAAAAAATCCGTGCCCGTATCGACGGAAAAGTCTGGCAACTGCCTGCCGCGGTGTATGGCCGTATGGTCAACCTCGAACCGGATATGGCAATCAGTAAAAACGAGATGGTGAAACTGCTGGAAGCCACGCAGTACCGCCAGGTGACGAAGATGACGCGTCCCGGCGAGTTTACTGTGCAGGCGAAAAGCATTGAGATGATCCGCCGTCCGTTTGATTTCCCGGATAGTAAAGAAGGGCAGGTGCGCGCGCGTCTGACCTTTGACGGCTCTCGTCTGGAAACCATCGAGAATATGGACAGCAACCGCCAGTTCGGTTTCTTCCGCCTCGATCCGCGTCTGATAACCATGCTCTCTTCGCCTAATGGCGAGCAGCGTTTGTTCGTGCCGCGCAATGGCTTCCCGGATCTGCTGGTGGATACGCTGCTGGCGACCGAAGACCGTCACTTTTACGAGCACGATGGCATCAGCTTTTACTCCATTGGTCGTGCGGTGCTGGCGAACCTGACCGCCGGACGCACTGTGCAGGGGGCGAGTACGCTGACGCAACAGCTGGTGAAAAACCTGTTCCTCAGCAGCGAGCGCTCCTACTGGCGTAAAGCCAACGAAGCCTATATGGCGCTGATTATGGATGCCCGCTACAGCAAAGATCGTATTCTTGAGCTGTATATGAACGAGGTGTACCTCGGTCAGAGCGGCGACAACGAGATCCGCGGCTTCCCGCTGGCGAGCCTCTACTATTTTGGCCGCCCGGTGGAAGAGCTGAGCCTTGATCAGCAGGCATTGCTGGTGGGGATGGTTAAAGGCGCGTCAATCTACAACCCGTGGCGTAACCCGAAACTGGCGCTGGAGCGTCGTAACCTGGTGCTGCGTTTGCTGCAACAGCAAAACGTTATCGACCAGGAGCTGTATGACATGCTGAGCGCGCGTCCGCTCGGTGTGCAGCCGCGCGGCGGGGTGATTTCACCGCAGCCGGCATTTATGCAGATGGTACGCCAGGAGTTGCAGGCCAAACTCGGCGATAAGGTGAAAGATCTCTCCGGCGTGAAGATCTTCACTACCTTTGATTCCGTGGCGCAGGACGCCGCCGAAAAAGCCGCCGTGGAAGGTATTCCGCTGCTGATCAAACAGCGCAAGCTGACCGATCTTGAAACGGCAATGGTGGTGGTTGACCGCTACACCGGTGAAGTCCGCGCGATGGTCGGTGGTGCGACGCCGCAGTTCGCGGGTTATAACCGTGCGATGCAGGCGCGCCGCTCCATTGGTTCGCTGGCGAAACCTGCAACCTATCTGACAGCGCTGAGCCAGCCGAACATCTATCGCCTGAATACCTGGATTGCCGATGCGCCGATTTCACTGCGCTTGTCTAACGGCCAGGTGTGGGCACCGCAGAATGATGACCGTCGTTTTAGTGGCCAGGTGATGCTGGTCGATGCGCTGACCCGTTCGATGAACGTACCGACGGTGAACCTCGGGATGGCGGTAGGGTTGCCTGCGGTGACGGACACCTGGCAGAAACTCGGCGCGCCGAAAGATCAGCTGACCGGCATGCCGTCTATGCTGCTCGGTGCGCTGAACCTGACGCCAATTGAAGTGGCGCAGGCTTTCCAGACCATCGCCAGCGGCGGTAACCGCGCACCGCTTTCCGCGCTGCGTTCGGTGATTGCTGAAGACGGCACGGTGCTGTATCAGAGCTTCCCGCAGGCCGAACGGGCCGTACCGGCGCAGGCAGCGTACATGACGTTGTGGACGATGCAGCAGGTTGTCCAGCGCGGCACCGGCCGTCAGCTTGGCGCGAAGTATCCGGGCCTGCATCTGGCGGGTAAAACCGGTACCACCAACAACAACGTTGATACCTGGTTTGCAGGTATCGACGGGCGCGAAGTGACGATTACCTGGGTTGGCCGCGATAATAACCAGCCGACGAAATTGTATGGTGCCAGCGGCGCGATGGCGATTTACCAGCGGTATCTGGAAAACCAGTCGCCGATCCCGCTGGATCTGACGCCGCCGGAAGACATCACCAATATGGGCGTTGATGACATGGGTAATTTCGTTTGCGGCGGTGGCGGGGTGCGCCAGCTTCCGGTCTGGACGACCAGCCCGGAAACGCTGTGCCAGCAAAACCAGGTGCAGCCGCAAACCGGCAATCCGTTTGACCAGTCCCAGCAGCCGCAGCAACCGGCGCAGCAGCCTCAACAGCCGCCGCAGCAGGAGCAGAAAAGCGATGGCGTTGCAGGCTGGATCAAAGAGATGTTCGGCGGTAACTAATTTTCTGCCGTGACAAGACCTGAAACCCCCGATGCAACATCGGGGGTTTTTTAATGTCCGAAACATGCAAATAACGTTGTATTAAACCCCTGTTAACCACCTGCTTTTCGTCTGGTTATTTCTTCATCCTTCAGGCCGTTTCAGGCGGCTTACTGCTTGCTATGCGCACAGCGCTTCGCATATTATGCTGCGGTCATAATAATAATTCTCGTTTACGTTATCATTCACTCATTTGAATCAGAGATAAACTAATGGCGCGTCCTAACACTGCTCAGCCAGTCAACACTACGCTGCGTAAAATCGCAGTTGTAGTAGCCACAGCGGTTAGCGGCATGTCTGTTTACGCACAGGCTGCAACAACCCAAAAAGAAGAAACCATCACCGTTACCACCAGCGCCGCTCCGCAGGAAAGCGCATGGGGACCGGCGGCGACTATTGCCGCGAAACACACGGCGACGGCCACGAAAACCGATATGCCGCTGGAGAAAACACCACAATCCATCTCCGTGGTGACCAGCGAAGAGATCGCGCTGCATCAGCCGAAATCGGTAAAAGAAGCCCTCAGTTATACGCCCGGTGTCGCGGTTGGTACGCGTGGCGCATCCAATACCTATGACTACCTGATTATTCGTGGTTTTGCCGCCGATGGGCAGAGCCAGAACAACTACCTCGACGGGTTGAAGATGCAGGGCAACTTCTACAACGACGCGGTTATTGATCCTTATATGGTTGAGCGGGCGGAAATCCTGCGCGGCCCCACTTCTGTGCTGTACGGAAAAAGCAGCCCGGGTGGCCTGTTGAATATGGTCAGCAAGCGCCCGACCACTACACCGCTGTATGAAGTGCAGTTTAAAGCCGGCACCAATAACCTGTTCCAGACCGGCTTTGATTTTAGCGACGCGCTTGATGATGACGGTGTTTTCTCCTATCGCTTAACCGGGCTGGCGCGTTCTGCTAACGCACAGCAGGAAGGGGCAAAAGAACAGCGCTACACCATTGCGCCATCGTTTAGCTGGCGTCCTGATGACAAGACCAACTTCACTTTCTTGTCCTATTTCCAGAACGAGCCGGATACCGGCTATTACGGTTGGTTGCCGAAAGAGGGGACCGTTGAGCCGCTGCCAAACGGCAAGCGTTTATCGACCGATTTCAACGAAGGTGCGAAGAACAACACCTATTCCCGTAATGAGAAAATGGTGGGTTACAGCTTCGAACACGCGTTCGACGACACCTTTACTGTGCGCCAGAATCTGCGTTACGCGCAAAACAAAACCTCGCAAAACAGCGTGTACGGTTACGGTATGTGCTCGGATCCACTCTATTCAAGCAATCCATCAACCAGCCCGTGCGCAGGTATCGCCCAGTCTGAATGGGGACATTACCTGACGCGTCAGTACGTGATTGATAGCGAGAAATTGCAGAACTTCTCTGTTGATACGCAACTGCAAAGTACTTTCTCCACCGGCGATATTGATCATATCCTGCTGACCGGTGTCGATTACATGCGTATGCGCAACGACATCAACTCGTGGTTTGGCTATGCCGGTTCTGTTGCACCGTCGGATATTTATAATCTGGATCGCAGCGATTTCGACTTTGACGCGCATTCCACGCCTTCCGGTGCTTACCAAATCCTGAACCGCCAGCAGCAAACAGGGCTTTATGCTCAGGATCAGGCGCAGTGGGATAAAGTGCTGGTGACGCTGGGCGGACGTTACGATTGGGCTAAACAGAGCGCGTACAACCGCATCTCTGACACCACAACAAAACGCGACGATAACCAGTTCACCTGGCGCGGCGGCGTTAACTACCTGTTCGATAACGGTGTAACACCGTATTTCAGCTACAGCGAATCGTTCGAACCAGCCTCTACTTCAGGGGCGAGCGGTGCGATCTTTGCACCATCGAAAGGCAAGCAATACGAAGCCGGCGTGAAATACAGCCCGAAAGATCGTCCGATTGTGTTGACCGGCGCGGTCTATCAGCTCACCAAGAGCAACAACCTGATGGCCGATCCTGCGGGTTCTTTCTGGTCGGTTGAGGGCGGTGAAATTCGCGCGCGTGGCGTTGAAATCGAAGCCAAAGCGGCGCTGTCAGCCAACCTGAATATGGTCGGTTCTTACACCTATACGCAGGCGGAATACACCACCGACACCAATTACAAAGGCAACACCCCGGCGCAGGTGCCAAAACACATGGCATCGTTGTGGGGCGACTATACCTTCTACGACGGTGCGCTCTCTGGCCTGACATTAGGCACTGGCGCTCGCTTGACCGGTTCCAGCTATGGCGATCCAGCGAACTCCTTCAAGGTGGGTAGCTACACGGTTGTCGATGCGCTGGTTCGTTACGATCTGGCTCGCTTCGGTATGGCTGGTTCCAACGTGGCGGTTCACGTCAACAACCTGCTCGATCGTGAATACGTCGCAAGCTGCTTTAACACCTATGGCTGCTTCTGGGGCGCAGAACGCCAGGTGGTGGCGACAGCAACCTTCCGCTTCTAATCTCTCTTCGGGCACGGTTCGCCGTGCCCATTTATAAGTTGGCAATCATGCAGGAAAACAACGCGCTTCCCGATACCACCTTTCAACTTAGCGATGTCACCTTTCGTGTGCCTGGTCGCACGCTGCTGCACCCGCTGTCGCTGACCTTTCCGGTAGGAAAAGTTACAGGCTTGATTGGTCATAACGGCTCCGGTAAATCCACACTGCTGAAAATGCTTGGCCGCCACCAGCCGCCATCGGACGGTGATATTTCGCTGGATGGCCAACCGCTTGCTAGCTGGAGCAGCAAAGCCTTTGCCCGCAAAGTGGCCTACTTGCCGCAGCAGTTGCCACAGGCGGAAGGGATGACGGTTCGTGAACTGGTGGCGATTGGCCGTTACCCGTGGCACGGGGCGTTGGGGCGCTTTGGCATTGCGGACAGAGAAAAAGTGGAAGAGGCGATTGCGCTGGTGGGCTTAAAACCGCTGGCGCACCGCCTGGTCGATAGCCTCTCCGGCGGCGAACGCCAGCGCGCGTGGATCGCCATGCTGGTAGCACAAGACAGCCGCTGCCTGCTACTCGATGAACCTACCTCGGCGCTGGACATCGCCCATCAGGTAGATGTGCTGGCGCTGGTGCACCGCTTGAGCCAGCAGCGCGGGCTGACGGTGATTGCCGTGCTGCACGATATCAATATGGCGGCGCGGTATTGCGATTATCTGGTGGCGCTGCGAGGTGGTGAGATGATCGCCGAAGGTACGCCGGAAGTATTAATGCGCGCCGAAACGCTGGAACACATTTACGGTATCCCGATGGGGATCCTGCCGCATCCTGCGGGTGCAGCACCGGTGAGTTTTGTTTACTGATGACTGGATTACATCACATTAGCCGGCGTCGCTTACTGACGGCGATGGCGCTCTCCCCCCTGTTGTGGAACATGCGCAGCGCGCAAGCCGCGGCGATCGATCCGACGCGTATTGTCGCGCTGGAGTGGTTGCCGGTTGAATTGCTGCTGGCGCTTGGCGTCGCGCCTTATGGCATTGCGGATGTGCAGAGTTACAACTTGTGGGTCAACGAGCCTGCGCTGCCCGCTTCGGTGATTGACGTTGGGCTGCGTACCGAGCCGAATCTCGAATTATTGACGCAAATGAAACCTTCCTGGCTGGTGTGGTCGGCAGGTTATGGCCCTTCAGAAGCGAAGCTGGCGAAAATCGCGCCGGGGCGCGGCTTCACGTTTAGCGATGGCAAAAAGCCGCTGGCGATGGCGAAGCACTCGTTAAACGAGATGGCGCAGATCCTGAATCTGGAAGCGGCGGCGAAAAAACATCTCGACGAATTTGATGCCCTGATCGAAGCGCGAAAACCGCATTTTGCGCGTCGCGGCGACCGCCCTTTGTTGATGATCACCTTGCTCGACCCGCGCCATGTGCTGGCGTTCGGACCGAACTGCCTGTTCCAGGAAGTGCTCGATTGCATGGGCATTCGTAACGCCTGGCACGGCGAAACCTCTTTCTGGGGCAGCGTGGCGGTGGGTATCGACCGGCTGGCGGAATACAAAGACGTTGATGTTATCTGTTTCGATCATGGTAACGAGCAGGATATGCAAAAACTGATGGCGACGCCGTTGTGGCAGGCGATGCCCTTCGTGCGCGCCGGGCGTTTCCAGCGGGTGCCGGCGGTCTGGTTTTATGGCGCGACGCTGTCGGCGATGCATTTTACCCGCGTGCTGGATAATGCGCTGGGAGGCCGGGCATGAACCGACGTGTTTCGCCTTTCCCCGCGTTACTGCTGACGGTGCTGTTTATCATTGCCGCCGTACTTACGTGGAACAATTTAACTATCGCTTTGCCGCGCGCTCAGTGGGCGCAGGCCTTCGTCGCGCCGGACATCAACTTTATCGATCAGATGCTGTTCCACTACAGTTTGTTGCCGCGCCTGGTGGTTTCTCTGCTGGTCGGCGCCGGGCTTGGTCTGGTCGGTGTGCTGTTTCAGCAGGTGCTGCGTAACCCGCTTGCCGAACCGACAACGCTGGGTGTGGCAACCGGGGCGCAACTGGGCGTCACCATTACTACGCTGTGGGCGATCCCCGGCGTGCTGGCTTCACATTTTGCCGCGCTGGCCGGGGCGTGTGCGGTCGGTGCGCTGGTGTTTGGCGTGGCCTGGGGAAAGCGTTTGTCGCCGGTGACACTGATCCTCGCCGGTCTGGTGGTGAGCCTCTATTGTGGGGCGATTAATCAACTGCTGGCGCTGTTCCATCACGATCAACTGCAAAGCATGTTTTTATGGAGCACCGGGACGCTAACGCAAACCGACTGGAGCATTGTGCAGCGATTGTGGCCGCAACTGCTTGGCTGTGCGGTGTTAACGCTGCTGTTGTTGCGCCCGCTAACGCTGATGGGGCTGGATGATGGCGTTGCGCGAAATCTTGGCCTGGCACTGTCGCTGGCTCGCCTGGCGGCGCTGATGCTGGCGATTGCGCTGAGTGCGTTGCTGGTCAATGCGGTCGGCATTATCGGTTTTATCGGCCTGTTTGCACCGCTGCTGGCGAAAATGCTCGGCGCGCGTCGGTTGTTGTCGCGCTTGCTGCTGGCACCGCTGATTGGCGCGCTGATCCTCTGGCTCTCCGATCAAGTTATCTGGTGGCTGACACGCGTGTGGATGGAAGTTTCCACTGGTTCGATCACCGCGCTGATTGGTGCGCCGCTGCTGTTGTGGTTGTTGCCGCGCCTGCGCAGCATGAGCGCACCCGCGATGGATGCCGGGGATAACGTGGCTGTTGAGCGCCAGCAGGTACAGTGGTTTGCGCTGGGTGGTTTAGTGCTTCTGTTGCTGGCGATGGGGTTAGCGCTGACGTTCGGGCGTGACGCCACAGGCTGGCAGTTTGCCAGCGGTCAATTACTTGACGAACTGATGCCATGGCGCTGGCCGCGCATTGTCGCCGCGCTCACCGCCGGCGTGATGCTGGCGGTGGCGGGCTGTATTATTCAGCGCCTGACCGGCAACCCGATGGCCAGCCCGGAAGTGCTGGGGATAAGCTCAGGCGCGGCGTTTGGCGTGGTATTGATGTTGTTTTTCGTACCGGGTAACGCGTTTGGCTGGCTGATGCCCGCCGGGAGTGTGGGGGCCGCGGTGACGTTGCTGATTATTATGGTTGCCGCCGGGCGCGGTGGCTTTTCGCCGCACCGCATGCTGCTGGCAGGGATGGCGCTGAGCACGGCGTTTACCATGCTGCTGATGATGCTGCAGGCAAGCGGCGATCCGCGTATGGCGACGATCCTGACGTGGATTTCCGGTAGCACTTACCACGCGTCCGGCGAGCAGGTTTTACATACTGGCGTGATGATGGTGATTTTGCTGGCGCTGACACCGCTGTGTCGCCGCTGGTTAATGATCTTACCGCTCGGTGGTGATACCGCGCGTTCAGTCGGGATGGCGCTGACACCGTCACGCGTCGGCCTGTTATTACTGGCGGCAGCGCTCACGGCAACGGCGACCATGACCATTGGCCCACTGAGTTTTGTTGGTCTGATGGCACCGCATATCGCGCGAATGATGGGTTTTCGCCGCACGATGCCGCATATGGTGATTTCGGCGCTGGTGGGGGGATTGCTGCTGGTGTTTGCCGACTGGTGCGGGCGGATGCTGCTGTTTCCGTTTCAGATCCCCGCCGGGTTGCTGTCGACCTTTATCGGCGCGCCATACTTTATCTATTTGCTGAGAAAGCAGAGCCGCTAAAAGCGTGCCTCTCCCGTCGGGGAGAGGCTTTGCGGATTATAATTTGGCGAACACGCGACGCGCGGCATCGATAGTGTTGTCAATGTCCTCTTCACTGTGCGCGACAGACATAAAGCCCGCTTCAAACGCTGACGGCGCAAGGTATACGCCTTCTTCCAGCATCAGATGGAAGAAGCGTTTAAAACGCTCTACGTCGCACTTCACCACATCCTGATAGCTGGTCACGCTTTCGGCATCGGTAAAGAACAGGCCAAACATCCCACCGACATGGTTAACCACCAGCGGAATGCCGGCTTCCTGCGCGGCGTCCAGCAGGCCGCTGGCCAGTTGTGTAGTCAGCTCGGTCAGCGTGGCGTGAATGCCCGGCTGGGCGACTTCGGTTAAACAGGCATAGCCTGCTGCCATAGCAATCGGGTTGCCGGAGAGCGTACCCGCCTGGTAGACCGGGCCGGTAGGTGCCAGCGCGTCCATCACCTCACGACGCCCGCCAAATGCGCCAACCGGCATGCCGCCGCCGATGATTTTGCCAAGGCAGGTCAGATCCGGTGTGACACCGTAATAATCCTGCGCACCCGCCAGCGCGACGCGGAAACCAGTCATCACTTCATCAATGATCAGCAGCGCGCCGAACTCATCGCACAGCGCGCGCAGGCCCGGCAGGAATTCCGGCAGTGGCGGCACGCAGTTCATGTTTCCGGCGACCGGTTCGACGATGATACAGGCGATATCCTGCGGATATTGCTCAAACGCTGCGCGTACTGAACTCAGATCGTTATAGGTGCAGGTCAGGGTGTGTTTGGCGAAATCAGCCGGTACGCCCGGCGAGTTCGGCTGACCGAGCGTCAGCGCACCGGAACCGGCTTTCACCAGCAGGCAGTCGGCGTGGCCGTGGTAGCAGCCTTCGAATTTGATGATTTTGTCGCGGCCGGTAAACCCGCGCGCCAGACGAATGGCGCTCATCGTCGCTTCGGTACCAGAGTTCACCATACGCACCATATCCATGGTCGGCACCAGTTCGGTGACCAGCTGCGCCATTTTGACTTCCATTTCGGTAGGTGCGCCAAAGCTCAGGCCGCGGCTGGCCGCTTCGATCACCGCATTGCGAATTGCCGGGTGGTTGTGACCAAGCACCATTGGCCCCCAGGATCCGACGTAATCGATATAGGCTTTGCCGTCGACATCATACAAATAAGCACCGTCAGCACGCTCGATAAACAGCGGCGTACCGCCCACGCCGGTAAAGGCGCGTACTGGTGAGTTTACACCGCCCGGGATAAGCTCACGCGCTGCGTTATAGAGGTTTTCAGACTTACTCATGCTTTTCATTCCTGGTTCGTGGAAAAATCAATGCTGGTCATTCTATGTGATTACGGGAATGTTATGAAAGTTTTGCCCCGGTGAAACGACATATTTTGCAGGGATTTTGCCCGCGACGCGGCGGCGCTTGCCGGGTAAAATGCCCCTTTTGTATTACTTATCGAAGATCAATGTCAGCACAAATCCCTTCATTTGAACAACAGCAGGTTGAGCAACGGCGACGCCGCAATATCATGCGCCAGATGCTGCAACGCGATAAAACGCCGCTGGCGATTTTGCTGGTTGCCGCCGTTGCGGGCGCAGCCACCGGATTGGTGGGCGTCTTTTTTGAAAAAGCTGTGAACGCGGTGTTGAACGCGCGCATTGGCGCGCTGGCGCAGATGGCGGACAGCGCTCTGGTATGGCCGCTGGCATTTATTGGCTCGGCGGTGCTGGCGATGATTGGCTATTTCCTGGTACGGCGATTCGCGCCCGAAGCAGGTGGTTCGGGGATCCCGGAAATTGAAGGTGCGCTGGAGGAGCTGCGTCCGGTGCGCTGGTGGCGAGTCTTACCGGTTAAGTTTTTCGGCGGTATGGGAACGCTTGGCGCGGGCATGGTGCTGGGTAGAGAAGGGCCAACCGTGCAGATTGGCGGCAATATCGGGCGCATGATGAGCGATCTGTTTCGCCTGCGTAGCGGTGAAGCGCGTCATACGTTGCTGGCGACCGGCGCGGCAGCCGGGCTTTCCGCCGCGTTTAACGCGCCGCTGGCGGGCATTCTTTTCATCATTGAAGAGATGCGTTCGCAGTTTCATTACAACCTGATCTCGATTAAAGCCGTATTCACCGGCGTGATTATGTCGAGCATTGTCTTTCGCGTGTTTAACGGCGAGGCAGCGGTAATTGACGTCGGTAAGCTCAGCAATGCGCCGGTGAATACACTGTGGCTTTATCTGGTGCTGGGTATGATTTTTGGCGCTATCGGACCGTTATTTAACACGCTGGTGTTGCGCACCCAGGATCTGTTTCAGCGTATCCACGGCGGGCATACCGGTAAATGGGTGTTGATTGGCGGTGTCATTGGCGGTTGCTGCGGGATGCTTGGGTTGATTGCGCCCGCGCTTTCCGGCGGTGGTTTTGCGCTTATCCCGATTGCGACCGCTGGTAATTATACCGTCGGCGCACTGCTGTTTATTTTCCTGATTCGTGTGGCAACCACGTTACTCTGTTTTAGCTCCGGCGCACCGGGCGGCATATTTGCGCCGATGCTGGCACTTGGCACGGTATTAGGCATGGCGTTCGGTAGCGCGAGCGCAGTGATTTTTCCGCATTATCAGCTCGATGCGGGGACATTCGCCATTGCCGGAATGGGCGCATTACTGGCCGCGTCGCTGCGTGCGCCGCTGACCGGCATCGTGCTAGTTCTGGAAATGACTGACAATTATCAGCTTATTTTGCCAATGATCATTACCTGTCTTGGTGCGACACTGTTAGCACAGTTTTTGGGCGGGAAACCGCTCTATTCCGCGATCCTGGCACGCACACTTGCCAGGCAGGATGCGGCTCGCGAAAGTGAGTTGCCGCGGGAGAATACTTGAACGATTTAGTAGCGTATTGGATAATAGCTGAAAAGGTCGGGTTACTATTTGACCAGATCGCAGTATCAACGGGAGCAAGACATGAGTGATGACGTAGCGTTGCCGCTGCAGTTTACCGACGCAGCAGCCAACAAAGTAAAAAACCTGATTGCGGACGAAGATAACCCAAATCTGAAGCTGCGTGTCTACATCACCGGTGGTGGTTGCAGCGGCTTCCAGTATGGTTTTACCTTTGACGATCAAATCAACGATGGTGATATGACCATTGAGAAGCAAGGCGTAGGCCTGGTGGTTGACCCGATGAGTCTGCAATATCTGGTTGGTGGTTCAGTTGATTACACCGAAGGTCTGGAAGGTTCCCGCTTTGTGGTGACTAACCCGAATGCGACCAGCACCTGCGGTTGCGGTTCTTCTTTCAGTATTTAATGAATCCCTTCATGCATAAAAAGCCGTGTCACTGACACGGCTTTTTTGTTATCTGCCTGATTCATCCAGCGCAAAAGTGGGTAGCTTCAGGTGCCAGCGAATCGCCGCCAGCCTGATAACCAGCGTGACCACCATGCCCAGCATACTTGCCGTTTCCAGCGGTACGGCAAAGAAGTGATACGCCGTTGCATGGACAATGCCACCCGCAATACAGGCGGTGGCGTAGATTTCGGTACGCAGGATCATCGGCACTTCGCGCGCCAGCACATCACGAATGATACCGCCGCCGACACCGGTGACCACGCCCATACAAATTGCCACCAGCGGGCCGGTTTCAGCGAGAAAGGCTTTGTTCACGCCAATGCCGACAAACACCGCCAGCCCGACGGCATCCAGCACCGGTAATATCCATTTCGGCAAGCGGCGCGGCTGGCGTACCAGCACAATGGTCAACATGCAGGTCACCATTGCCACGACTAAATCCGTCGGATCTTTAACCCAGAATACCGGGCCGTGCGCCAGCGCCATATCGCGGATCGTCCCGCCACCAACGGCGGTCACGACGCCGAGTACCAGCACACCGAACGGATCCATTCGCAGTTTTCCCGCCAACAGAACGCCTGAAATTGCAAATACGGCGGTGCCGATAATATCCAGCCAGTAAACCAGCATGGTGAATTCCCCGGTTATTTCACCTGCGCAAGGGCAGTACAGAGTTGTTGAGCGGCGAGGATAATACGCGGGCTTGCCCGTTCAAACCAGTCACCGTGCAGAGAAATAATCGGCACATTGAGCTGGTTTCGCCAGAACTGTTCGATTCGCGGGATCTCTTTTTCATCACCCGTTACCACGATCGCCTGCGGCTGGCGCGCCAGCACCTGTTCACGGCTCACTTGTGGCCACGGTACGCGGCTGGCGGCAAAGATATTTTCCCCGCCACACAGCTCCAGCACCTGGTTCTGGATCGAACCTTTTCCGCTGGTAAATAGCGGCTGCGCGCCAAATTGCAGGAACACACGCTTTTTCGGCAGGCTGGCGTAACGGGTTTTCAATTCGTTGTACTGAGAAAGCAGCTTTTGCGCCGCCTGTTCCGCCTGCTGTGGATGCAGGCTGTATGCTTTGAGCTTACGCAATGTGTCGATGACCTGCTCAATGGTGATCGCATCCACCCACATTACGGTGATACCGAACTGCTTGAGCTGATTCACCTGACGTTCGGTATTGCCGCCGCGCCATGCCAGCACCAGATCCGGTTTCAGCGCGACAATACGTTCCAGATTCATTCCTTGCCAGCTGGCCACCTGCTCAATCTGCCTGGCTTGTGGCGGGTAATCGGAATAGCTGCTGACGCCGACAGGCGTAATGCCCGCCGCGAAAAGCAGTTCGGTATTGGCTGGTGACAGTGAGATAACACGTGGCGCGGCAAAAAGCCACGCCGGAAGCAGAATCAGCAGGGCGGCAAGCGCCCTGAAAAGAGAGTTAGCCACGCGCCAGTTTCTGTACCAGGGTTTCAACCATCAGGCTGGATTGTTTCGCAGCCACGACCAGGAACTCGTCAAAGCTCAGGTGGGATTCCTGATCCGCTACGTCGGAAATGGCGCGGACCACCACAAACGGTACGCCGTAGTTATGGCAAACGTGCGCGATGGCGGTCGCTTCCATCTCAACGGCGATCGCTTGCGGGAAGTTGTGGCGGATTTTCGCCAGACCATCGGCACCATTAATAAAGGCATCGCCGCTGACGATCAGACCGCGTACGGCGTGCAAATTCAGCTCGCCAATGCAGGCTTCGGCTGCGGCAATCAATTTGTCGTCTGCTTTGAAACCCGCCGGGCAACCGGGTAATTGACCAATATCATAGCCAAAAGCGGTTACGTCAGCATCGTGATAACGCGCTTCGTCGGAAACCACGATATCGCCCACTTTCAGCGTGGCTGCAAGGCCACCGGCTGAACCGGTGTTGATAATCACATCCGGCTGGCAGCGCTCCAGCAGCAGCGTCGCGCCCATGGCGGCAGCCACTTTACCAATGCCGGATTTCAGTAGCGCAACCTCTGTACCATTCAGCGTACCGGTGTAGATTTCGCTCCCGCCGACGTTCAGCGTCTGACGGTTCTCGATTTTGTCACGCAGCAGCGTAACTTCTTCTTCCATTGCACCAATAATGCCAATTTTCATGGAGATACTCGCTAATGTGATAAGACAGGATTACGTTTTCAGGGCATAGTCTATCATGGCATACACAATTGCATGATATCCCGTGACGCTAAGCACAGGAGAGGAAATGGCAGAGATCGACTTTCGCAACAAGATAAACTGGCGCCGCCGCTACCGTTCGCCGCAGGGTGTAAAAACCGAACGTGAAATACTGCGCATCTTCGAAAGCGATCGTGGGCGCATTATTAACTCTGCCGCCATCCGACGTTTGCAGCAAAAAACCCAGGTTTTCCCGCTGGAGCGTAACGCGGCGGTGCGCACGCGTTTGACGCATTCGCTGGAAGTTCAGCAAGTGGGGCGTTATATCGCCAAAGAGATTTTGAGCCGCCTGAAAGAGCAGCGCCTGCTGGAAACTTACGGTCTGGATGAATTGACCGGGCCGTTCGAAAGCATCGTTGAGATGGCGTGCCTGATGCATGACATTGGCAACCCGCCGTTTGGCCATTTCGGCGAAGCGGCTATCAATGACTGGTTCCGCCAGCGCCTGGCGCCGGATGATGCGGTGAGCCAACCGCTGTCGGACGATCGCTGCGAAGTGGTGGCGCTGAAATTGCGCGAAGGCGAAGACACACTGAACGCATTACGCCGGAAAGTGCGCCATGATTTAAGCCATTTCGAAGGTAATGCGCAGGGTATCCGCCTGGTTCATACATTAATGCGTATGAACCTAACCTGGGCGCAGGTCGGCTGTATTTTAAAATATACGCGTCCGGCGTGGTGGATTGGTGAACCGCCGGCGTCACACAGCTATTTAATGAAAAAACCGGGCTACTATTTTTCTGAAGAAGCCTATGTAGAACGGCTGCGTAAAGAATTAAACCTTGATACTTACAGCCGCTTTCCGCTGACGTGGATAATGGAAGCGGCGGATGATATTTCCTATTGCGTGGCGGATTTAGAAGATGCGGTAGAAAAACGGATATTTAGCGCGGAGCAACTTTATCAGCATCTTTATGACGCCTGGGGTGAGCATGAAAAAGGATCGTTGTTTGCTCAGGTTGTCGAAAACGCGTGGGAGAAATCACGCGCTAATTCGATGAGCCGTAGCGCGGAAGATCAATTTTTCATGTATCTGCGCGTCAATACGCTGAATAAACTGGTGCCGTACGCGGCACAGCGTTTTATTGATAACTTGCCGCAGATTTTCAGCGGCGAATTCAATCATGCGTTACTGGAAGATGAAAGCAGCTTTAGTCAGCTACTTGAATTATATAAAAATGTCGCCATAAAACAGGTGTTCAGCCATCCCGACGTTGAGCAACTGGAATTACAGGGCTATCGCGTCATCAGCGGGTTGCTGGATATTTATCGTCCGCTGTTACAATTATCGACGGCGGATTTTTCCGAGCTGGTGGAAAAAGAGCGTTTGCGTCGTTTCCCGATTGAATCGCGCCTGTTTCAAAAACTTTCGACGCGCCACCGGCTAGCCTATGTTGAGGCGGTGAGCAAATTATCGTCCGACGCGGCAGAGTATCCGGTGCTGGAGTATTATCACCGTTGTCGATTAATTCAGGATTATATTAGCGGGATGACGGATCTATATTCATGGGATGAATATCGTCGTTTGATGGCGGTGGAATAACGCCGTTGAATTGTAAAGAACGACAATAAATTTTTACTTTTTCCAGACACTTAATGCCTGAACTTCACGCTATAAATCGACTCTGAGTGACACATACACAGCAGTTTGCGTTAATCGGTAAAGAGTGAGAGACATGAAAAAAACCACGTTAGCAATGAGTGCACTGGCTTTGAGTTTAAGTTTAGCGCTGTCTCCTCTGTCGGCTATGGCAGCGGAAACAGCATCGTCTACAGCTGCGACATCGCAACAAATGCCTAGCCTCGCGCCGATGCTGGAAAAAGTGATGCCGTCGGTGGTGAGTATCAATGTTGAGGGCAGCACCACGGTAAACACACCGCGTATGCCGCGCAACTTCCAGCAGTTCTTTGGTGATAATTCACCGTTCTGCCAGGATGGTTCTCCGTTCCAGAGCTCGCCGTTCTGCCAGGGCGGCGGCGCACCGGGCGGGCGGGGTGATAGCCAGCAGCAGAAATTTATGGCGCTGGGTTCCGGCGTGATTATTGATGCGGCGAAAGGCTATGTGGTGACCAACAACCACGTGGTTGATAACGCCAACACCATCAAAGTGCAATTAAGTGACGGGCGTAAATTTGACGCCAAAGTGGTGGGTAAAGACCCGCGTTCCGACATTGCGCTGATTCAGATTCAGGACCCGAAAAATCTGACCGCGATTAAACTGGCGGATTCCGATGCGCTGCGCGTGGGGGATTACACCGTGGCGATTGGTAACCCGTTTGGCCTCGGTGAAACGGTGACTTCCGGGATTGTCTCTGCGCTGGGACGCAGCGGCCTGAATGCGGAAAACTACGAAAACTTTATCCAGACGGATGCAGCGATCAACCGCGGTAACTCCGGCGGCGCGCTGGTGAACCTGAATGGCGAACTGATCGGTATTAACACCGCGATCCTCGCACCGGATGGTGGCAACATCGGTATCGGTTTTGCGATCCCAAGTAACATGGTGAAAAACCTCACCGGCCAGATGGTCGAGTTCGGTCAGGTTCGCCGTGGTGAACTGGGCATTATGGGTACTGAACTGAACTCTGAGCTGGCGAAAGCGATGAAAGTCGATGCGCAGCGCGGGGCGTTTGTCAGCCAGGTGATGCCGAATTCTGCCGCCGCGAAAGCCGGCGTGAAAGCCGGGGATGTGATTACTTCTCTGAACGGTAAACCGATTAGTAGCTTCGCCGCATTGCGTGCGGAAGTCGGTTCAATGCCGATCGGCAGCAAAGTCGCGCTGGGCCTGCTGCGCGATGGCAAACCGGTGAACATTACGCTCGAGTTGCAACAAAGCAGCCAGAACCAGGTTGATTCCAGCACCATCTTTAGCGGTATTGAAGGTGCGGAGATGAGCAACAAAGGCAAAGATGGCGGCGTAGTGGTCAACACGGTGAAAGCCAATACCCCGGCCGCGCAGATTGGCCTGAAAAAAGGCGATGTGATTGTTGGCGCGAACCAGCAGCCGGTGAAAAACATCGCTGAACTGCGCAAAATCCTCGACAGTAAACCTTCGGTGCTGGCGTTGAACATTCAACGCGGTGACACCTCTATTTATCTGCTGATGCAGTAATCCGCTGTAAACCCTCTTCCCTGAGCAGGGGAAGAGGGTCTTTCCCCTGTTTTGTGAAGCTTTCCACAACTCCATACTTCTGAATGTCGCTTTGTGCATTTGCACAGTGCGTACGGTAATGTTCTTCCCTATGCTTGGGCTCTGCACACGGGAGGGTTACATGGCTGGCTGGCATCTTGATACCAAAATGGCACAGGATATCGTGGCGCGCACGATGCGCATCATCGATACGAACATTAACGTGATGGATGCACGCGGTCGCATCATTGGTAGTGGTGACCGCGAACGTATTGGTGAATTGCACGAAGGCGCGCTGCTGGTGCTCTCGCAAGGGCGAGTGGTGGATATCGACGATGCGGTTGCTCGCCATCTGCATGGTGTGCGTCAGGGTATCAACCTGCCGTTACGTCTTGAAGGCGAAATCGTGGGCGTTATTGGCCTGACGGGTGAACCGGAAACGTTGCGCAAATACGGCGAATTAGTCTGCATGACCGCCGAGATGATGCTGGAACAATCCCGTCTGATGCATCTGTTGGCGCAGGATAGCCGTTTGCGCGAAGAGCTGGTCATGAACCTGATCCAGGCGGAAGAGCACACGCCCGCATTGACCGAATGGGCGCAGCGTTTAGGCATTGATTTAAACCAGCCGCGCGTGGTGGCGGTGGTGGAAGTGGATAGCGGCCAGTTGGGCGTGGATAGCGCCATGGCCGAGTTGCAGCAACTGCAAAATGCCCTCACCACCCCTGAGCGCAACAACCTGATTGCCATTGTTTCGCTGACCGAGATGGTAGTACTAAAACCGGCACTGAACCAGTTTGGGCGCTGGGATGCGGAAGATCACCGCAAGCGGGTAGAACAGCTGATCACGCGTATGAAAGAGAACGGGCAGTTGCGTTTTCGCGTCTCGCTGGGCAATTACTTCACCGGCCCTGGCAGCATTGCCCGTTCTTACCGTACAGCGCGCACTACCATGATGGTGGGTAAACAACGTATGCCGGAAAGCCGTAGCTATTTTTACCAGGATTTGATGTTACCGGTATTGCTCGACAGCTTACGCGGCGGTTGGCAGGCCAACGAGCTGGCACGTCCGTTGTCGCGGTTAAAAGCAATGGATAATAACGGCCTGCTGCGTCGCACGCTGGCGGCATGGTTTCGCCACAATGTGCAGCCGCTGGCAACGTCTAAGGCGCTGTTCATTCATCGCAATACGCTGGAATATCGTTTGAACCGAATCTCGGAACTGACCGGACTGGATTTGGGGAACTTCGATGACAGGTTGCTGCTGTATGTGGCGCTGCAGTTAGACGAACAACATTAAAAATGATGTTGTGCCGGGTAGTGAGCCCGGCACAATGCGTTAGAACCCGCGATTTATTTCCCGCGCGTCAGCTTTTCAAGATCGGATTCGATTTCGTTGATCTTGTTGGTAACAACGCTTTCCAGGTGGCGCAGATCGTCCAGGATCTTACGTTTCAGATCCACTTCCGTGCGATCGCGCTGGCAGATTTGATCCAATTCATCAATTACATAGCGCAGGTTCGGGCTGATTTCCTGCACCTCTTTATACCCTTGGCCGACGCCGTCGGCGACAACGGTTTTACGCTGGCGCGGGTATTTGAATTTGACGCTTTTGGCAAAAAACTCGCCTTTATCCTTATGAAAATAGATTTTCAAAATATCGTTATTGGCTTCCTGGCGGAGGCTATAGCGATCGATTTCATCGGGATTGGTAATGCCTAAACTTTTCAGATTATCGTACATAGCGGTACCCTTAAGCTCAACATAACCTATGAATAATTAACGAAAAAATCTATTTTTGCCACCTGTGAATGCAAAAAAGGCGGGATATATCACCCTCTTCCGGACAGGAAGAGGGACAGACTTAGTCGATGGTGCGCAGCAGTTCGTTAATACCGACTTTGCCGCGCGTTTTCGCATCCACTTTTTTCACGATTACCGCGCAATACAGGCTGTATTTGCCATCTTTAGACGGCAGGTTGCCGGAAACAACCACTGAGCCCGCCGGTACGCGGCCATAATGCACTTCGCCGGTTTCACGATCGTAAATACGCGTGCTCTGGCCGATGTACACACCCATCGAGATAACAGAACCTTCTTCAACGATAACACCTTCGACCACTTCAGAACGTGCGCCGATAAAGCAGTTATCTTCAATGATAGTCGGGTTTGCCTGCAGTGGTTCCAGAACACCGCCAATACCCACACCACCAGAGAGGTGAACGTTTTTACCGATCTGCGCACAAGAGCCGACGGTTGCCCAGGTATCAACCATC
Organism: Kosakonia sp. LAM2021; assembly: GCF_016620385.1. Classification (NCBI taxonomy): domain Bacteria; kingdom Pseudomonadati; phylum Pseudomonadota; class Gammaproteobacteria; order Enterobacterales; family Enterobacteriaceae; genus Kosakonia; species Kosakonia sp. LAM2021. The sequence continues at coordinate 37,313 of NZ_JAENHT010000008.1, read as the reverse complement.
GTGCCTTCATCAACGTAGGCGCCGATATTGACATAAGACGGCATTAGCACGGTATTGCGAGCGATAAACGCGCCCTGACGCACCGCTGCTGGCGGCACTACGCGGAAACCTTCTTTCTGGAAACGCGTTTCATCGTAGTCGGCGAATTTCATCGGGACTTTATCGAAGTAGCGGCTTTCCGCACCGTCGATAACCTGGTTATCGTTAATGCGGAAAGAGAGCAGAACCGCTTTCTTCAGCCACTGGTGGGTGACCCACTGACCATCGATTTTTTCTGCGACGCGAAGTGCGCCGGAATCGAGCAGGGCAATAACCTGATTCACCGCTTCACGGGTAACGGTATCGGCATTTGCCGGGGTGATCTCTGCGCGACGCTCGAAAGCGGCTTCAATAACGTTCTGTAACTGCTGCATTGTTTACTCTTTCCATCTGTGTAAAAAAATAATCACCCTTTATCGTTTGGATTGAGGGCCTCTGTCAACCGTTGTTGTACCTCCTTTTGCAGCGCATTATTAAGGCCACGCCGGTCGGCTGTCGCGATTATAAATAAATCTTCTACTCGCTCACCAATGGTTGTAATTCTCGCCCCGTGCAGCGAAATTCCCAGATCCGCAAACACCTGCCCGACGCGGGCAAGCAGCCCCGGCTGGTCAAGGGCAATCAATTCAAGAAACGATTTTCTGTCGGTATGGGTCGGCAGGAAATTCACTTCGGTATCGACGGTAAAGTGGCGCAATTTGGCAGGCTGGCGGCGCGGTTGTGGCGGCTGCCAGGTGTGTTGCGTAATGGCCTGTTCCAGCCCGAAACAAATCGCGTCGTGGCGATCGGCGGAAAGCGGGCTGCCGTCCGGCTCCAGCACAATAAAGGTGTCCATTGCCATGCCGTCGCGGGTGGTAAAAATCTGCGCGTCATGAACGCTGAGGTTGCGACGATCAAGCTCGGCGCACACCGCTGCAAACAGATACGGGCGATCCGGGCTCCAGATAAAAATCTCGGTGCCGCCGCGCGTAGCTTGTGGGCTGAGCAAAATCATCGGCTTGCTCAGATCATGCTGCAGCAGGTGCCGCGCATGCCAGGCGAGCTGGTTTGGGCTATGGCGAACAAAATAGTTCGCCCGACAGCGCGCCCAAATCTGATGCAACTGCTCTTCATCTATATTGTCCATGCGCAGCAACGCCAGCGCCTGAAGCTGGTGATGGCGCACGCGTTCGCGCATATCCGGCGTGTTTTGCATGCCGCGACGCAACTGTTTTTCAGTGGCGAAATAGAGTTCGCGTAGCAAGCTCTGCTTCCAGCTGTTCCACAGGGTTTCGTTGGTGGCACAGATATCCGCCACGGTCAGACAGACGAGGAAGCGCAGACGGTTTTCCGTTTGCACCTCTTCGGCAAACTGCTTGATCACTTCCGGATCCTGAATATCACGGCGCTGGGCGGTGACCGACATCAACAGATGATGGCGCACCAGCCAGGCAACCAGCTGGGTTTCGCGAGAATTCAAACCGTGCAATTCAGCGAACTTCAGCACATCTTGCGCACCCAGCACGGAGTGGTCGCCGCCGCGGCCTTTGGCGATATCATGGAACAACGCCGCAATCAGGATCAGCTCCGGGTGGGTCAAACGCGGCCACAGCTCCACGCATAGAGGGTGCTTATTTCTCGTCTCTTCTTTGGCAAAACTTTCCAGCTTCAGCAATACGCGAATAGTGTGCTCATCGACGGTATAGGCATGGAAGAGGTCAAACTGCATCTGGCCGACGATGTGCGACCACTGCGGCATATAAGCCCACAACACGCTGTGGCGGTGCATGGGCAGCAAACCACGGCTGACGGCGCCTGGATGGCGCAACATGCTGAGGAAAATGGATCGCGCTTCGGCGATATAACACAGCGGCTGCGTCAGATGGCGGCGGGCATGGCGCAAGTGGCGCAGCGTAGTGGAGTAGATGCCGGTAATGGTGCTGTTGCGCACCATGATATAGAACATGCGCAGGATGGCCTGCGGCTCACGGATAAACAGCGTTTCGTCACGCAGATCGATAAGCGAACCGCGTAGTTGAAATTCATCGTCAATCGGGCGCGGTTTCTCATCGGTGGTCAGCGCCAGAATCGCTTCATCGAAAAGCTGTAACAGCATCTGGTTCAGCTCCGCAACGCGGCGGGTGACGCGGAAGAAATCCTTCATCATATGTTCGACAGGCTGGTTGCCTTCACCGACATAATTCAGACGCTGCGCTACGCTCAGTTGGCGATCGAACAGCAGGCGGTTGTCGTAGCGACTCACTTCCAAATGCAGCGCAAAACGGATGCGCCAAAGCAGGTGCAGACACTCGTTTAGCTCATTACGCTCGGCTTCGGTCAGAAAGCCAAAGCCCACCATTTCATCCAGCGACGTGGCACCAAAGTGACGGCGAGCAACCCATTGCAGGGTGTGAATATCGCGCAGACCGCCAGGGCTACTTTTTATGTCGGGTTCCAGGTTATAACTGGTGCCGTGATAACGCTGGTGGCGCTCGTTTTGTTCCGCCACTTTTGCCGGGAAAAAAGTTTCCGATGGCCAGAAGCTGTCGCTAAAAATATGCTTTTGCAGTTCCAGAAACAGCGCGACGTCGCCAATCAGCAGACGTGATTCAATTAAGTTGGTCGCGACAGTGAGATCCGATAACCCTTCCTGTAAGCACTCATCCAGCGTACGAACGCTGTGTCCCACTTCGAGTTTGACATCCCACAGCAGCGTGAGCAGTTCGCCAATTTTCTGCGCTTGTTCGTCGGAAAGTTTGGTACGGCTGAGGATCAGTAAATCAATATCCGATAGCGGGTGCAGTTCGCCGCGACCGTAACCGCCGACCGCTACCAGCGCGGTATCACTGACGTCGCCAAAACCGTACTCCAGCCATAAGCGTTGCAGAAGTTGATCAATAAATTCGGTGCGCGCTTCAATTAATTGCTCGGCTGAAATTCCGGCGTCAAAGACGTGCCCGAGCCACTGCTGGAAAGCCTCAATATGCGCTTTGATATTGGCGCACTGGAATTCGTCTTGTGACCAAACCCCTGGATATTCAGGCTGGCCGGGAAGGGTGGGTTGTACCGCGCTGACAAATTGTTCTGAAGTGATGTTGCTCATTATGGGCCACCCGTCTGGAGTGCATATGCATAGCAAAACAACTTAAAAGAGATAATGAAAAATGAAAAGTCGTTTATATGTATGACGCTGCAGGGAAGAGCGGTAAAAAAAACGGCCCGCAGAGCGGACCGTTTATCGCGTTTGGTCATGTCAGAATCAGGCGGCAGTCAGCACGGCGTCGATGGTGTCATCTTTGCGCAGTGTCAGGATTTCGCAGCCGGTTTCGGTGACCACTATCGTGTGCTCATACTGTGCAGACAGGCTGCGGTCTTTGGTTTTCACCGTCCAGCCATCTTTCATGGTGCGAATACGGTAATCACCTGCGTTTACCATCGGCTCGACGGTAAACGTCATGCCCGCTTGCAGCACCACGCCACCATCGTCCGCATCATAGTGCAGCACCTGCGGCTCTTCATGGAAGCCGCGACCAATACCATGACCGCAGTATTCGCGCACGACGGAGAAGCCCTGAGCTTCGACATATTTCTGAATTGCTGCGCCAAGGGTGCGCAGACGGATACCCGGTTTGACCATGCGCAGCGCCAGATAGAGGCTCTCCTGCGTGATATGGCACAGACGCTCCCCCAAAATAGTCGGCTTACCGACGATAAACATTTTGGAGGTGTCGCCGTGATACTCATCTTTAATTACGGTCACGTCGATATTGACGATATCGCCATCTTTCAGCAGTTTTTCGTCATCCGGAATACCGTGGCACACCACTTCGTTAATAGAGATGCACACCGATTTCGGAAAGCCGTGATAACCAAGGCAGGCGGAAATGGCATGCTGCTCTTTGACAATGTAGTCGTTGCAGATGCGATCGAGTTCACCCGTGCTGACGCCCGGCTTAATGTACGGTTCAATCATTTCCAGCACTTCGGCGGCGAGTCGGCCCGCGACGCGCATTTTTTCGATTTCTTCAGGTGTCTTAATAGAGATAGCCATGGAATGTGTCCATCAGTGTCGATTTTTTCGACTATACCAGGATTAGTGCTGTCAATGGTAACAGTCGAGCAACTGTTGTGCCAAATCGAGAATCATTAACAGCACGCTGCGTCAACAACTATTGGTTTCCGGCGGTGTTTTATGGTATAAAGCGCGCCGGACTTCCGTTCCTGTTTTGGGATGGGAGCCACAAATCTCACTTTGTGTAATAACACACACGTATCGGCACATATTCCGGGGTGCCCTTCGGGGTCGGTAATATGGGATACGTGGAGGCATAACCCCAACTTTTATATAGAGGTTTTAAACATGGCAACTGTTTCCATGCGCGACATGCTCAAGGCTGGTGTTCACTTTGGTCACCAGACCCGTTACTGGAACCCGAAAATGAAGCCGTTCATCTTCGGTGCGCGTAACAAAGTTCACATCATCAACCTTGAGAAAACTGTACCGATGTTCAACGAAGCGCTGGCTGAGCTGAACAAAATTGCTGCTCGTAAAGGCAAAATCCTGATCGTTGGTACTAAACGCGCTGCAAGCGAAGCGGTGAAAGAAGCTGCTCAGAACTGCGACCAGTTCTTCGTGAACCATCGCTGGCTGGGCGGTATGCTGACTAACTGGAAAACCGTTCGTCAGTCCATCAAACGTCTGAAAGACCTGGAAACTCAGTCTCAAGACGGTACCTTCGACAAGCTGACCAAGAAAGAAGCGCTGATGCGCACTCGTGAGCTGGACAAGCTGGAAAACAGCCTGGGCGGTATCAAAGACATGGGCGGCCTGCCGGACGCACTGTTTGTTATCGACGCTGACCACGAGCACATCGCAATCAAAGAAGCAAACAACCTGGGTATCCCGGTATTTGCTATCGTTGATACCAACTCCGATCCGGACGGCGTTGACTTCGTTATCCCGGGTAACGATGACGCAATCCGTGCTGTTAGCCTGTACCTGAATGCCGTTGCTGCTACCGTTCGTGAAGGCCGTTCTTCGGATCTGGCTACTCAGGCGGAAGAAAGCTTCGTAGAAGCTGAGTAATAAGGCACGCTCGTTGAGCCCCTTATTGAGCAGGTAGTACCGAGTTTGGTTAGGGGGCCTGTTAATGGCCCCCTTTTTCACTTTTACGCCTGTTTGGTTGCAAACCGTGCAGGTCATATCTCTCCCGAGGAATAAAGAATGGCTGAAATTACCGCATCCCTGGTAAAAGAGCTGCGTGAACGTACTGGCGCAGGCATGATGGATTGCAAAAAAGCGCTGACTGAAGCGAACGGCGACATCGAGCTGGCGATCGAGAACATGCGTAAGTCTGGTGCGATCAAAGCGGCGAAAAAAGCAGGCAACGTTGCTGCTGACGGCGTGATCATCACCAAAATCGACGGCACCTACGGCATCATTCTGGAAGTTAACTGCCAGACTGACTTCGTGGCAAAAGACGGTGGTTTCCAGGCATTTGCTAACAAAGTTCTGGACGCAGCGGTTGCTGGCAAAATCACTGACGTTGAAGTTCTGAAAGCGCAGTTCGAAGAAGAGCGCGTTGCACTGGTTGCTAAAATCGGTGAGAACATCAACATCCGTCGCGTTTCCGCTCTGGAAGGCGAAGTGCTGGGTTCTTACCAGCATGGCGCGCGTATCGGTGTTCTGGTTGCGGCTAAAGGCGCTGATGGCGAGCTGGTTAAACAGCTGGCAATGCACATCGCTGCAAGCAAGCCGGAATTCGTTAAACCGGAAGATGTATCCGCTGAAGTAGTAGAAAAAGAGTACCAGGTTCAGCTGGATATCGCCATGCAGTCTGGCAAACCGAAAGAAATCGCAGAGAAAATGGTTGAAGGCCGCATGAAGAAATTCACCGGCGAAGTTTCTCTGACTGGCCAGCCTTTCGTTATGGATCCGAGCAAATCTGTTGCTCAGCTGCTGAAAGAGCACAATGCTGACGTAACTGGCTTCATCCGCTTCGAAGTGGGCGAAGGCATCGAGAAAGTTGAGACTGACTTCGCAGCAGAAGTTGCTGCAATGTCCAAGCAGTCTTAATCAATAAAAGGAGCCGCCTGAGGGCGGCTTCTTTTTATGCCCTTCATCTGAAAATCAGCCAGCACACTAGTGTTTGCGCTGGCAGGCGACGTATCATAAGCGCCGGTATTAACCCCGTCCAATTGTTGACAGTCTCAGGAAAGAAACATGGCTACCAATGCAAAACCCGTCTACAAACGCATTCTGCTTAAGCTGAGCGGCGAAGCGCTCCAGGGATCCGAAGGCTTCGGTATTGACGCGAGCATTCTTGACCGTATGGCGCAGGAAATTAAAGAGCTGGTCGAACTTGGGGTTCAGGTTGGCGTGGTGATTGGTGGCGGCAACCTGTTCCGTGGGGCGGGTCTGGCGAAAGCGGGTATGAACCGCGTAGTGGGCGACCACATGGGTATGCTGGCGACCGTGATGAACGGCCTGGCAATGCGTGATGCGCTGCATCGTGCCTATGTGAACGCACGTCTGATGTCCGCGTTCCCGTTAAATGGCGTTTGCGACAATTACAGCTGGGCAGAGGCGATTAGCCTGCTGCGCAACAACCGCGTGGTCATTTTCAGCGCCGGTACAGGTAACCCGTTCTTCACTACCGATTCCGCGGCGTGCCTGCGCGGTATTGAGATTGAAGCGGATGTGGTGCTGAAAGCGACCAAAGTGGACGGCGTGTTTACTGCCGATCCGGTGCTCGATCCGACCGCCACGCTGTGCGAACAGCTGAGCTACAGCGAAGTGCTGGATAAAGAACTGAAAGTGATGGATCTGGCGGCCTTTACGCTGGCTCGCGACCATAAATTGCCGATTCGCGTGTTCAACATGAACAAACCTGGCGCGCTGCGTCGTGTTGTCATGGGCGAAAAAGAAGGCACATTGATTACGGAATAATTCCCGTAAGCAATAAATAAAGGTAAGATTCCGCTTTAATTTATTGAGCAGTTCTTTCTGGCATCTTCAGGGTGCCTAAAATTGAACAGGCTATACTTAGCACACCCGCCGTATGGCCTGCCTGCGACAAGATTTCAAGGATCCGTAACGTGATTAGCGATATCAGAAAAGATGCTGAAGTACGCATGGATAAATGCGTCGAAGCGTTCAAAACTCAAATCAGCAAAGTGCGTACTGGCCGCGCTTCTCCGAGCCTGCTGGATGGCATCGTTGTGGAATACTACGGTACGCCGACTCCGCTGCGCCAACTGGCTAGCGTCACCGTCGAAGACTCCCGTACGCTGAAAATCAACGTGTTTGACCGCTCAATGAGTCCGGCTGTTGAAAAAGCGATTTTGACCTCTGATCTCGGTTTAAACCCGAGCTCTGCGGGTAGCGATATTCGCGTTCCGCTGCCTGCACTGACGGAAGAACGTCGTAAAGATCTGATCAAAGTCGTACGCGGCGAAGCTGAACAAGCGCGTGTTGCGGTACGTAACGTTCGTCGTGACGCGAACGATAAAGTGAAAGCACTGCTGAAAGATAAAGAGATCAGTGAAGACGACGATCGTCGTTCTCAGGATGACGTACAGAAGCTGACCGATGCTGCAATCAAAAAAGTGGATGCGGCGCTGGCGGATAAAGAAGCAGAACTGATGCAGTTCTGATTCGAAACAAACCGACTAAAACGCCGTACAGAGAGCCGCGAGAGTGGCTTTGCTGGCGGCGTTTTGCTTTTTATCTTTGCAACGTTGCGAGCGTTTCATGAAGCATTTAACTCTTCTGGGCTCAACGGGTTCTATTGGTTGCAGCACGCTGGCCGTGGTTCGCCACAATCCCGATCGTTTCTCCGTTACTGCGCTGGTTGCCGGTAAAAATGTTACCCGCATGGTTGAGCAGTGCCTTGAGTTTTCTCCCAAATTTGCGGTGATGGACGATGACGAAAGCGCGCAACAGGTAAAGCGTGCTTTGCGGGAACATGGTAGCCGAACAGAAGTGCTGAGCGGCCAACAGGCAGCCTGTGAAATGGCGGCGCTGAGCGGCGTCGATCAGGTGATGGCGGCCATTGTGGGCGCTGCGGGCCTGGTGCCAACGCTTGCTGCTATTCGTGCCGGAAAAACGGTGCTGCTGGCGAATAAAGAGGCTCTGGTGACGTGTGGTCGCTTGTTTATGGACGCGGTGAAGGAGAGCGGGGCACAGCTTTTACCGGTGGACAGCGAGCATAACGCTATTTTTCAGAGTTTACCGGAAACAATTCAACATAACCTGGGGTACGCTGATCTGGAGCAGAATGGCGTTTCGTCTATTCTGCTTACCGGGTCTGGTGGCCCGTTCCGGGAGACACCGCTTTCCGATCTGACCGCAATGACGCCGGATCAGGCGTGTCGGCACCCGAACTGGTCAATGGGGCGCAAGATCTCCGTTGACTCCGCCACTATGATGAATAAAGGTCTGGAATACATTGAAGCGCGCTGGTTGTTTAATGCCTCTGCCCGCCAGATGGAAGTGTTGATTCATCCGCAATCGGTGATCCATTCCATGGTGCGTTACCAGGATGGCAGTGTATTGGCACAACTGGGTGAGCCGGATATGCGTACGCCCATCGCTCATACGATGGCCTGGCCGGAACGAGTGCCGTCAGGTGTTAATGCCCTCGATTTTTGCAAACTAAGTTCGTTAAGTTTCGCGCAGCCCGATTTTGACCGCTATCCTTGCCTGAAGCTGGCCATTGATGCTTCAGATGAGGGGCAGGCGGCAACAACGGCGCTCAACGCGGCGAATGAGGTCACTGTTTCGGCATTCCTGGCATCTGCTATCCGTTTCACAGATATTGCCGCCCTGAATCTTTCTGTGCTTGAACAGATGGATTTGCGCGAACCGCAGAGCATTGATGACGTGCTGGCTGTGGATGCACAGGCACGCGACGTTGCGCAAAAACAAGTGATGCGCCTCGCAAGCCAGTGATATTACAGCGATGAGTGACGGTGCTATTTGTTAGCGTTGGGCTTCGGTGATATAGTCTGCGCCACAAAATTGCCAGTTGATATGATGGCGTTTGGTGTAAGCCGTGGTTTACACGGCTTTTTTGCGTAAAGGCTTTGTATTCCTGAGTACCGCTAAATCCTTTTCAGGGACTAAAACGCGTTATGTTGTCTGCTAACCAACCGATAAGCGAAAGTTTGCCAACGCATGGCTGCCGCCATGTAGCGATAATTATGGATGGCAATGGTCGCTGGGCGAAAAGACAAGGGAAACTCCGGGCTTTTGGTCATCGGGCCGGAGCGAAGTCTGTACGCCGTGCGGTCTCTTTTGCCGCCAATAATGGTATTGATGCGCTGACGCTTTATGCTTTTAGTAGCGAGAACTGGAATCGCCCGGCGCAGGAAGTGAGTGCGCTGATGGAGTTGTTTGTGTGGGCGCTGGATAGCGAAGTAAAAAGCTTGCACCGTCATAATGTGCGTTTACGCATTATTGGCGATACCAGTCGTTTTAATACGCGTTTGCAGGAGAGAATCCGCAAAGCGGAAGCGTTAACCGCCCAGAACACCGGGCTGACGCTGAATATCGCAGCGAACTATGGTGGACGCTGGGATATCGTACAGGGAGTACGGCTGCTTGCCGAGCAGGTGCAGGAAGGGCTTTTGCGCCCGGATCAAATTGATGAAGAAACGCTCAATAAGCAAGTCTGCATGCACGAGCTGGCTCCAGTAGATTTAGTGATTAGGACTGGTGGAGAACATCGCATAAGTAATTTTTTACTTTGGCAAATTGCCTATGCCGAACTTTACTTTACAGATGTTCTTTGGCCCGATTTTGATGAACAAGACTTTGAAGGTGCGCTGCATGCCTTTGCCAATCGAGAGCGTCGTTTCGGCGGTACCGAGCCAGGTGGCGACAAAGCCTGATGGGGGTTGCTTTTGCTGAAGTATCGCCTGATTTCTGCTTTTGTATTAATACCCATTGTTATTGCAGCGCTTTTTTTGCTGCCGCCGGTGGGATTCGCGATCGTTACGCTCGCTGTTTGCATGCTCGCTGCGTGGGAGTGGGGGCAACTGAGCGGCTTTACTTCCCGGACTCAGCGGGTTTGGTTGGCTGTATTATGCGGGTTTTTACTCGCGCTTATGCTGTTTACGCTGCCGGAGTATCACCATAATACCCATCATCCCCTGGTGACGATCTCGCTCTGGGCCTCTCTGGCCTGGTGGCTGGTGGCGTTGGTGCTGGTGCTAAGTTACCCGGCATCCGCCGCGGCGTGGCGCCATTCTAAAATTTTGCGCCTGATTTTCGGTATCTTGACGATTATCCCTTTTTTCTGGGGCATGCTGGCGCTGCGCGTATGGCATTACGATGTAAATCACTATAGTGGCGCGCTGTGGTTGCTGTATGTGATGATTCTCGTTTGGGGAGCAGATTCAGGCGCTTATATGTTTGGCAAACTATTTGGCAAACATAAGCTTGCACCGAAAGTCTCGCCGGGAAAAACCTGGCAAGGTTTCCTGGGGGGCCTGCTGACGGCGGGTATTATCTCCTGGGGCTACGGCGCATGGGCGAATCTGGATGTGACCTCATCTACGCTCTTTATTTGCTCATTGGTCGCGGCGTTAGCCTCTGTATTGGGCGATCTCACGGAAAGTATGTTCAAGCGTGAAGCCGGAATTAAAGATAGTGGGCATCTAATTCCGGGCCATGGCGGTATACTGGATCGCATTGACAGCCTGACAGCGGCAGTTCCTGTATTTGCCTGCCTGTTATTGCTGGTTTTCAGGACGATTTGACGGAAGGTTTTATGCTGAGCATTCTCTGGAATCTGGCGGCGTTCATTGTTGCGCTTGGTGTATTGATCACCGTGCATGAATTTGGCCATTTCTGGGTTGCTCGCCGCTGTGGCGTGCGGGTTGAGCGTTTTTCCATCGGTTTTGGTAAAGCGCTCTGGCGTCGCACCGACAAACACGGTACCGAATTTGTCATCGCCCTGATCCCCCTGGGCGGTTATGTCAAAATGCTGGATGAGCGTGTTGAGGCTGTTGCGCCGGAAATGCGCCACTACGCTTTCAATAATAAAACGGTTGGCCAGCGCGCCGCCGTTATTGCTGCCGGTCCCATCGCTAACTTTATCTTTGCCATCTTCGCTTACTGGCTGGTGTTTATCATCGGTGTCCCTGGAGTTCGTCCGGTTGTTGGTGAAATAACGCCCAACTCTATCGCTGCAAACGCGCAAATTGCACCCGGCACGGAACTTAAAGCGATTGATGGCATCGAAACGCCTGATTGGGATGCTGTGCGCTTACAGTTGGTGTCTAAAATCGGCGATAGCCAGACGACCGTCAGCGTAGCGCCATTCGGCAGCAACCATCGACAGGAAAAAGTGCTGGATTTACGTCACTGGGCCTTTGCGCCTGATAAAGACGATCCGGTTATGTCGCTCGGGATTCGTCCTCGTGCGGCGCAGCTTGAACCGGTGCTTGCGGAGGTGCAACCCGGTTCCGCTGCCAGCAAAGCGGGTTTGCAAGCTGGCGACAGGATCGTTAAAGTCGATGGTCAGCAGTTAACGCAGTGGATGACGTTCGTTACGCTGGTACGGGATAACCCAGGTACGTCGTTAGCGCTGGAAGTGGAAAGGCAAGGGGCTCCCTTGTCTTTGACGTTGATACCGGATACAAAGCCCGGTAGCAAGGCAGAAGGGTTTGCGGGCGTGGTGCCCAAAGTCATTCCTCTGCCAGATGAATACAAAACAGTACGCCAGTACGGGCCATTTAGCGCCATCGTTGAAGCCACGGATAAAACCTGGCAGTTGATGAAGCTAACGGTCAGTATGTTGGGGAAATTGATCACCGGTGATGTAAAACTGAACAACCTCAGTGGGCCGATTTCTATCGCTCAGGGGGCTGGGATGTCAGCGGAGTTCGGGTTGATTTACTACCTGATGTTCCTTGCTTTGATAAGCGTGAACTTGGGCATCATTAACCTGTTCCCTCTGCCTGTTCTTGACGGCGGGCATCTGCTGTTTTTAGCGATTGAGAAGCTGAAGGGCGGACCGGTATCCGAGCGAGTTCAAGACTTTAGTTATCGCATTGGCTCTATCTTGCTGGTGCTGTTAATGGGGCTTGCACTTTTCAATGATTTCTCTCGCTTGTAAGAGAGTTTGTTAGGAAGAACGCATAATAACGATGGCGATGAAAAAGTTGCTCATAGCGTCGCTGCTGTTTAGCAGCGCCACCGTATACGGTGCTGATGGATTCGTAGTGAAGGATATTCATTTCGAAGGCCTACAGCGTGTCGCCGTTGGTGCGGCCCTCCTCAGTATGCCAGTTCGTCCTGGCGATACGGTGAATGATGAAGATATCAGTAACACCATTCGCGCGTTGTTTGCCACCGGCAACTTCGAGGATGTTCGTGTCCTGCGTGATGGTGATACGCTCCTCGTTCAGGTGAAAGAACGTCCGACAATCGCCAGCATCACCTTCTCCGGCAACAAGTCGGTGAAAGATGACATGCTGAAACAGAATCTTGAAGCTTCTGGCGTCCGTGTGGGTGAATCACTGGATCGCACCACCCTCTCCGATATCGAAAAGGGGCTGGAGGACTTCTACTACAGCGTGGGTAAGTACAGCGCCAGCGTCAAAGCTGTCGTCACCCCATTACCGCGTAACCGGGTTGACCTGAAGCTGGTCTTCCAGGAAGGCGTTTCCGCGCAAATCCAACAGATTAATATTGTCGGCAACCATGCCTTCACGACCGAACAGCTGATCTCCACGTTCCAGCTGCGCGACGAAGTGCCGTGGTGGAACGTTGTCGGCGATCGTAAATACCAGAAACAGAAACTGGCGGGCGACCTGGAAACCCTGCGCAGCTACTATCTGGATCGTGGTTACGCACGTTTCAACATTGATTCGACGCAGGTTAGCCTGACGCCGGACAAAAAAGGCATCTACATTACGGTTAACGTGACCGAGGGCGATCAGTACAAGCTCTCTGGTGTGCAGGTTAGCGGTAATCTCGCAGGACACTCTGCGGAAATTGAAAGCCTGACGAAAATCGAGCCGGGCGAGCTGTATAACGGCGCCAAAGTGACCAAAATGGAAGATGACATTAAAAAGCTTCTTGGTCGCTATGGTTATGCCTACCCGCGTGTTCAATCGCAGCCTGAAATCAACGACACGGACAAAACGGTTAAGCTGCATATCAACGTTGATGCTGGCAACCGCTTCTACGTGCGTAAGATCCGCTTTGAAGGTAACGACACTTCTAAAGATTCCGTACTGCGTCGCGAAATGCGCCAGATGGAAGGGGCGTGGCTGGGCAGCGATCTGGTCGATCAGGGTAAAGAGCGTCTGAACCGTTTGGGCTATTTTGAAACTGTCGATACGGAAACCCAGCGTATTCCGGGTAGCCCGGATCAGGTTGATGTCGTTTATAAGGTGAAAGAGCGTAACACCGGTAGCTTTAACTTCGGCGTTGGCTACGGCACCGAGAGTGGCGTCAGCTTCCAGGTTGGCGTTCAGCAGGATAACTGGTTAGGTACCGGTTACTCTGTCGGTATCAGCGGAACCAAAAACGACTACCAGACTTACTCTGAGTTCTCCGTCACCAACCCGTACTTTACGGTGGATGGCGTGAGCCTCGGCGGTCGTATCTTCTATAACGACTTTAAAGCGGATGATGCGGATCTGTCGTCGTATACCAACAAGAGTTACGGCCTTGATGGTACGCTCGGTTTCCCGATCAACGAATACAACACGCTGCGCGCTGGCTTAGGCTATGTTCATAACAGCCTGTCGAAGATGGAACCGCAGGTGGCAATGTGGCGCTATCTGGACTCCGTGGGGCAGAATGCCAGCACGCAAAACGACAGCAACGGTTATTCGGCGGATGATTTCACCTTTAACTACGGCTGGACTTACAACAACCTTGACCGTGGTTATTTCCCGACGAAGGGTTCGCGCGTCAACCTGAACGGTAAAGTGACGGTACCGGGCTCAGATAATGAGTTCTACAAAGTTACTGTCGACACCGCTTCCTACTTCCCGATTGACGACGATCACAAATGGGTGGTCTTAGGTCGTACACGTTGGGGATACGGTGATGGTTTAGGTGGCAAAGAGATGCCGTTCTATGAGAACTTCTACGCAGGTGGCTCCAGCACCGTGCGTGGCTTCCAGTCCAACAACATTGGTCCGAAAGCGGTTTACTACGGCGGGAACAACCAGAGCAACTGTAAGAACACTGTTGCAGACTCACTCTGTAAGTCTGATGATGCGGTGGGCGGTAACGCAATGGGCGTGGTTAGCGCCGAGCTGATTACACCAACGCCGTTTATCAGTGATAAATACGCCAACTCTGTGCGTACCTCGTTCTTCTGGGATGCAGGTAGCGTGTGGGATACAAACTGGCAAAATACCGCGCAGATGAAAGCGCTGGGTATTCCGGATTATAGCGATCCGAGCAATATCCGCATGTCTGCCGGTATCGCATTACAATGGATGTCCCCATTGGGGCCGTTGGTTTTCTCCTACGCCCAGCCGTTTAAAAAGTACGATGGAGACAAAGCGGAACAGTTCCAGTTTAACATTGGTAAAACCTGGTAACGCCGTACTGCAATGGAATGCACCAGCAGTGTAGTGATGGCTGAGGCTTTCAATGGAAAGCCCAGCCACGCAAAGAACTGTACCTCCGGGTACAAACGGGATGGTAAGGAGTTAATTGTGAAAAAGTTGTTATTAGCTGCAGGTTTCGGTTTGGCAATGGCTGCGTCAGCTCAGGCCGCTGACAAAATTGCGATTGTCGATATGGGTAGCCTGCTGCAGCAGGTTGCGCAGACTTCCGGCGTTTCTCAGACCATGAAAAACGAATTCGGCGGTCGCGCAAGCGAACTGCAAAGCATGGAATCCGACCTGCAAGCAAAAGCACAGCGTTTGCAGCGCGATGGTTCCACGATGAAAGCAAGCGATCGCAGCAAGCTGGAAAAAGACATCACTTCTGGCCGTCAGGCATTCGCTCAAAAAGCGCAGGCTTTCGAACAGGATCAGGCTCGCCGTTCTAATGAAGAACGCGGCAAGCTGGTGACTCGTATCCAGACCGCAGTGAAAAAAGTGGCTTCTGATCAGGGTGTTGATCTGGTTATTCCTTCCAACGCCGTTATTTACAACAGCAACGATGTAAAAGACATCACTGCTGATGTACTGAAACAGGTTAAATAAGTAATGCCTTCAATTCGACTGGCTGATTTAGCTCAGCAGTTGGATGCAGAACTACACGGTGATGGCGATATCGTCATCACCGGCGTTGCGTCCATGCAATCTGCCGTAGCAGGCCACATCACTTTCATGGTCAATCCTAAGTACCGTGAACACCTGACTGCATGTCAGGCCTCTGCCGTTGTAATGACGCAGGACGATCTTCCCTTTGCCAACAGCGCTGCGCTGGTCGTAAAAAATCCGTACCTGACCTACGCACGTATGGCGCAAATCCTTGATACCACGCCGCAGCCTGCGCAGAACATCGCGCCAGGAGCAGTGATTGATCCTACGGCTAAGCTTGGTAGCAACGTAGCAATTGGCGCGAACGCCGTGATCGAATCCGGCGTCAGCCTGGGCGATAACGTCGTCATCGGCCCGGGTTGCTTCGTTGGGAAAAATACGAAAATTGGCGCGGGTTCGCGTCTGTGGGCCAATGTGTCCATTTACCATGAGATTGAGATCGGTGAAAATTGCCTGATCCAATCCGGCACGGTGATAGGTTCCGATGGCTTTGGCTATGCCAACGATCGTGGCAACTGGGTTAAAATCCCACAGCTTGGTCGCGTCATTATCGGCAATAACGTTGAGATCGGCGCATGTACGACTATCGATCGTGGTGCGCTGGATGATACCTGCATTGGTAACGGCGTCATCATTGATAACCAGTGTCAGATTGCACATAACGTTGTGATTGGCGACAATACCGCGGTTGCCGGTGGCGTCATCATGGCGGGTAGTTTGAAAATTGGTCGCTATTGCATGATTGGCGGCGCCAGCGTAATCAACGGGCACATGGAAATTTGCGACAAGGTTACCGTAACGGGGATGGGGATGGTCATGCGTCCTATCACTGAGCCGGGTATTTACTCCTCAGGTATCCCGTTGCAACCGAACAAAGTGTGGCGAAAAACCGCAGCCCTGGTGATGAATATCGATGATATGAGCAAGCGCCTGAAAGCTGTCGAGCGCAAGGTTAATCAACAAGACGAATAATTCATCCGCATAACGCTTGTACACAGAAGAATTCGGGGGACAGAAAAGCCTCTGCACCTCGAAGAATAAAGTGTATATACTTCCCGGCCTGTTGGCATTCTTATGATTGCCGCGGGCCGTGTTATTATTGCTTTTTAGTATATTTGGACAGGAAGAGTATTTTGACTACTGACACTCATACTCTGCACATTGAAGAGATCCTCGAGCTTCTGCCGCACCGCTACCCGTTCTTACTGGTTGATCGCGTGCTGGATTTTGAAGAAGGTCGTTTTCTGCGCGCAGTCAAAAATGTTTCGGTAAACGAGCCGTTTTTCCAGGGGCACTTCCCTGGCAAACCGATTTTCCCGGGCGTGCTGATCCTTGAAGCAATGGCGCAGGCAACCGGTATTCTGGCGTTTAAAAGCGTTGGTAAACTGGAGCCGGGTGAGCTGTATTACTTCGCCGGTATCGACGAAGCGCGCTTTAAGCGTCCTGTTGTGCCAGGCGATCAGATGATCATGGAAGTCACTTTCGAAAAAACCCGCCGTGGCCTGACCCGTTTTAAAGGGGTTGCGCTGGTAGACGGTAAAATTGTTTGTGAAGCTACTATGATGTGTGCACGTAGCCGGGAGGCCTGATACGTGATTGATAAAACCGCCTTTATTCATCCTACCGCCATTGTTGAAGACGGTGCCGTTATTGGTGCTAACGCTCATATTGGCCCATTTTGTATTGTGGGACCTCACGTTGAAATTGGTGAGGGTACCGTACTGAAATCTCACGTCGTCGTGAATGGTCATACGACTATTGGTCGTGACAACGAGATTTATCAGTTCGCCTCCATCGGCGAGGTTAACCAGGATTTAAAATATGCTGGTGAACCGACTCGTGTGGAAATTGGCGATCGCAACCGCATTCGCGAAAGCGTCACCATCCACCGTGGCACAGTACAGGGTGGTGGGTTGACGAAGGTGGGCAGCGATAACCTGCTGATGATCAACGCGCACGTTGCGCACGATTGCACCGTTGGAAATCGCTGTATCCTCGCAAATAACGCAACGCTGGCGGGTCATGTTTCCGTCGACGACTTTGCAATCATCGGCGGCATGACCGCAGTGCATCAGTTCTGCATTATCGGTGCACACGTGATGGTTGGCGGCTGTTCTGGCGTTGCCCAGGACGTACCGCCTTACGTGATCGCTCAGGGCAACCATGCCACACCATTCGGTGTGAACATTGAAGGCCTGAAACGTCGTGGCTTTAGCAGAGAAGCGTTAGTGGCTATCCGTAATGCGTACAAATTGCTGTACCGCAGCGGTAAAACGCTGGAAGAGGCGAAACCGGAAATTGCTGAGCTTGCTGCTAAGCATCCGGAGGTTGACGCATTCATGCGGTTCTTTGAGCGCTCAACACGTGGTTTGATCCGTTAATGATCGACGCGCGTCCTCTTACGATAGCCCTCGTCGCCGGAGAAACCTCCGGCGATATTCTTGGTGCCGGTCTTATCCGTGCGCTGCGAGCTCGCCTGCCGAACGCGCGTTTTGTCGGCGTCGCGGGGCCGCGTATGCAGGCCGAAGGCTGCGAAGCCTGGTATGAAATGGAAGAGCTGGCGGTAATGGGCATCGTTGAGGTGCTGGGCCGTTTGCGCCGTTTGCTGCATATTCGCGCCGATTTAACCCGTCGTTTTAGCAAATTGAAACCGGATGTCTTTGTCGGCATCGACGCGCCGGATTTCAATATTACCCTCGAAGGTAATCTGAAACAGCAGGGTATTAAAACCATCCATTATGTCAGCCCGTCGGTCTGGGCGTGGCGACAAAAACGCGTTTTCAAAATCGGCAGAGCCACCAATCTGGTGCTCGCGTTTCTGCCTTTCGAAAAAGCGTTTTACGATAAATTTAACGTACCGTGTCGTTTTATTGGCCATACCATGGCGGATGCCATGCCGCTGGATCCCGATAAGAACGCGGCGCGGGCGCACATTGGGATTGCTGATAACGTGCATTGTCTGGCTTTACTGCCGGGCAGTCGCGGGGCGGAAGTCGAAATGCTAAGTGCAGACTTCCTGCGCACCGCGCAATTGTTGCGTGAGCGCTACGCCGATCTTGAAGTGGTTGTTCCGTTGGTCAATGCGAAACGGCGCGAACAGTTTGAACGCATCAAAGCGGAAGTCGCACCCGAGCTGCCGGTGCATATGCTTGATGGCCAGGCGCGGGAAGCGATGATCGCCGCAGATGCCGCACTGCTGGCTTCAGGAACCGCTGCGCTGGAGTGCATGCTGGCGAAATGCCCGATGGTGGTTGGCTATCGGATGAAGCCTTTCACTTTCTGGCTGGCAAAACGGCTGGTAAAAACGCCTTATGTGTCGCTGCCAAACTTGCTTGCCGGGCGTGAGCTGGTTAAAGAGTTGCTCCAGGATGAATGCAATCCCCAGGCGCTCGCTGCTGCGCTGGAACCCTTGCTGGCCAACGGCAAAACCAGCCACGAGATGCACGACATTTTCCGCGAGCTGCATTTGCAGATTCGCTGTAATGCCGATGAACAGGCGGCTGACGCCGTACTGGAGTTAGCACAATGATAGAGTTTGTTTATCCGCATACGCATTTGGTTGCGGGTGTGGATGAAGTCGGTCGCGGCCCGCTGGTGGGCGCGGTGGTGACAGCGGCGGTGATCCTCGATCCCGAGCGTCCTATTGTCGGTCTGAACGATTCTAAAAAATTATCCGAAAAACGCCGTTTGTCGCTCTGCGATGAGATCAAAGAGAAAGCGCTGGCCTGGAGTCTTGGCCGCGCGGAGCCGCATGAAATCGACGCGTTGAACATTTTGCATGCCACCATGCTGGCGATGCAGCGCGCTGTTGCCGGGCTGGCAATCGCGCCCGAGTTCGTGCTGATCGACGGTAACCGTTGCCCGGCTTTGCCGATGCCTTCGCTGGCGGTGGTAAAAGGCGATAGCCGTGTCGCAGAAATCAGCGCCGCGTCGATTCTCGCCAAAGTGACCCGCGATGCGGAGATGGCCGAACTTGATATCATTTTTCCGCAATATGGCTTTGCGCAGCATAAAGGCTATCCTACGGCTTTCCATCTGGAGAGACTGGCGGAGCACGGCGCAACCGAGCATCACCGACGTAGCTTTGCGCCGGTCAAACGCGCGTTGGGTCTTGTGTCCTGATTCTTGTGAACGTGAAATAAACCAGGCTGGGATCTAAAAATGGCTGAACCACGTTTCGTACACCTGCGGGTGCATAGCGACTATTCCATGATTGACGGGCTGGCGAAAACCGGGCCGCTGGTGAAAAAGGCGGCCGCGCTCGGCATGCCTGCGCTGGCGATCACCGATTTTACCAACCTGTGTGGTCTGGTGAAGTTTTACGGAACGGCGCACGGTGCCGGGATGAAGCCTATCGTCGGTGCTGATTTTCATGTGCAAAGCGATCTGCTTGGCGACGAGCTGACGCAGCTCACCGTTCTCGCTCTCAACAACACCGGTTATCAAAACCTGACGCTGCTTATTTCGCGCGCCTACCAGCGTGGTTATGGCGCGCTCGGCCCGTGGATTGACCGCGACTGGCTGCTGGAGCTCAATGAAGGGTTGATTCTGCTTTCCGGCGGGCGCATGGGCGACGTGGGTAAAAGCGTGCTGCGCGGCAATAGCGCACTGGTTGAGCAGTGTCTTGAGTTCTATAAAACCCATTTTCACGATCGCTACTACCTGGAGCTGATCCGTACGGGGCGAGCGGACGAAGAGTCTTACCTGCATGCCGCCGTCGCGCTGGCAGAAGAGCATGGCTTGCCGGTTGTTGCGACCAATGATGTGCGGTTTATTGATGCCGGCGACTTCGACGCCCATGAGATCCGCGTCGCGATCCACGACGGTTTTACCCTTGACGATCCTAAACGCCCGCGTAACTATTCGCCGCAGCAATACATGCGCAGCGAAGAGGAGATGTGCGAACTCTTCTCGGATATCCCGGAAGCGCTGGAGAACACGGTCGAAATCGCCAAACGCTGTAACGTCACCGTGCGTCTGGGCGAATACTTCCTGCCGCAGTTCCCGACGGGCGAGATGACCACCGAGGATTTCCTCGTGGCGAAATCCAAAGAGGGGCTGGAAGAACGACTGGCATTCCTCTTCCCGGATGAGAACGTGCGCGCTGAAAAGCGCCCGCCTTACGATGAACGTCTCGATATTGAACTCCAGGTTATCAACCAGATGGGGTTCCCGGGCTACTTCCTCATCGTGATGGAGTTTATCCAGTGGTCGAAAGACAACGGCGTGCCGGTAGGGCCGGGCCGTGGTTCCGGTGCAGGTTCGCTGGTAGCTTATGCGCTGAAAATTACCGACCTCGATCCGCTTGAGTTTGACCTACTGTTCGAACGTTTCCTTAACCCGGAACGTGTGTCGATGCCTGACTTCGACGTCGATTTCTGCATGGAAAAACGCGACCAGGTTATCGAGCACGTGGCGGATATGTACGGGCGCGATGCGGTATCGCAGATCATCACCTTTGGTACCATGGCGGCGAAAGCGGTTATCCGCGACGTTGGCCGCGTGCTTGGTCACCCATATGGCTTTGTCGACCGAATTTCAAAACTGGTCCCACCCGATCCAGGGATGACGCTGGCTAAAGCGTTTGAAGCCGAACCGCAACTGCCGGAAATTTACGAAGCCGACGAAGAGGTCAAAGCGCTGATCGATATGGCGCGCAAGCTGGAAGGGGTTACGCGAAACGCAGGGAAACACGCCGGTGGTGTGGTTATCGCGCCAACCAAAATCACCGACTTTGCGCCGTTGTATTGTGATGAAGCCGGTCAGCACCCGGTTACCCAGTTCGATAAAAACGACGTGGAATATGCGGGTCTGGTGAAGTTCGACTTCCTCGGGCTGCGTACGCTGACCATCATTAACTGGGCGCTGGAGATGATTAACGCCCGGCGTGAGAAGAACGGCGAGCCACCGCTGGATATCGCCGCTATTCCGCTGGATGACAAGAAAAGTTTCGACATGCTGCAACGCTCGGAAACCACAGCGGTTTTCCAGCTAGAATCCCGCGGCATGAAAGACCTGATCAAACGCCTGCAGCCTGACTGCTTCGAAGATATGATCGCACTGGTGGCGCTGTTCCGTCCGGGTCCGCTGCAATCAGGCATGGTGGATAACTTCATCGACCGTAAACACGGGCGTGAAGAGATCTCTTACCCGGATGTTCAATGGCAGCATGAGAGCCTGAAGCCGGTGCTGGAGCCAACCTACGGTATCATTCTGTATCAGGAACAGGTGATGCAGATTGCGCAGGTACTTTCGGGTTACACGCTTGGTGGTGCGGATATGCTGCGCCGTGCGATGGGTAAGAAAAAGCCGGAAGAGATGGCCAAGCAGCGCGGCACGTTTGAGGAAGGCGCGAAGAAAAACGGCGTCGACGGCGAACTGGCGATGAAAATCTTCGATCTGGTGGAAAAATTCGCTGGTTACGGATTTAACAAATCGCACTCTGCCGCCTATGCTTTGGTGTCATACCAGACGCTGTGGCTGAAGGCGCACTATCCGGCTGAGTTTATGGCGGCTGTAATGACCGCCGATATGGACAACACCGAGAAAGTGGTTGGCCTGGTCGATGAGTGCTGGCGCATGGGGCTGAAAATTCTGCCGCCGGATATCAACTCAGGTCTGTACCATTTCCACGTCAACGACGATGGCGAAATTGTTTACGGCATTGGCGCGATCAAAGGCGTGGGTGAAGGCCCGATCGAGGCGATCATTGAAGCACGTAACAACGGCGGCTATTTCCGTGAACTGTTTGATCTATGTGCCCGCACCGATATCAAAAAACTCAACCGCCGGGTGCTGGAAAAACTGATTATGTCCGGGGCGTTTGATCGCCTTGGCCCGCATCGCGCCGCGCTAATGAACGCGCTGGGCGATGCGCTGAAAGCCGCCGATCAGCACTCGAAAGCCGAGGCGATTGGGCAGGCGGATATGTTTGGCGTGCTGGCAGAAGAGCCGGAGCAGATCGAGCAGTCCTACGCCAGTTGCCAGCCGTGGCCGGAACAGGTGGTGCTGGACGGCGAGCGTGAAACGTTAGGGTTGTACCTGACAGGTCACCCGATTAACCAGTATTTAAAAGAAATTGAGCGCTATGTCGGAGGCTACCGGCTGAAAGACATGCATCCGACCGAACGTGGGAAAGTGACCACGGCGGCGGGGCTCGTCATTGCCGCGCGGGTTATGGTCACCAAGCGCGGCAATCGTATCGGCATCTGTACCCTGGATGACCGTTCCGGGCGTCTTGAAGTGATGTTGTTCACTGACGCCCTGGATAAATACCAGCAACTGCTGGAAAAAGACCGCATACTTATCGTCAGCGGACAGGTCAGCTTTGATGACTTCAGTGGGGGGCTTAAAATGACCGCCCGCGAAGTGATGGACATTGACGAAGCCCGGGAAAAATATGCCCGTGGACTTGCTATCTCGCTGACGGACAGGCAAATTGATGACCAGCTTTTAAACCGACTCCGTCAGTCTCTGGAACCCCACCGTTCGGGAACCATTCCAGTACATCTCTACTATCAGAGGGCGGATGCGCGCGCGCGATTACGCTTCGGCGCAACGTGGCGTGTCTCTCCGAGCGATCGTTTACTCAACGATCTGCGTGGCCTCATAGGTTCGGAGCAGGTGGAACTGGAGTTTGACTAATACAGGAATACTATGAGTCTGAATTTCCTTGATTTCGAACAGCCGATTGCTGAGCTGGAAGCGAAAATCGATTCTCTGACCGCCGTTGGCCGTCAGGATGAAAAACTGGATATTAACATCGACGAAGAAGTGCATCGTCTGCGTGAAAAAAGCGTTGAGCTGACACGTAAAATTTTCGCCGATCTTGGCGCATGGCAGGTCGCGCAGCTGGCTCGCCATCCGCTGCGTCCATACACCCTGGATTATGTCCGCCTGGCTTTCGACGAGTTCGATGAACTGGCTGGCGATCGTGCTTACGCTGACGATAAAGCCATCGTTGGCGGTATCGCGCGTCTGGATGGGCGTCCGGTGATGATCATCGGCCACCAGAAAGGCCGCGAAACCAAAGAGAAAATCCGCCGTAACTTCGGTATGCCGGCACCGGAAGGCTATCGCAAAGCGCTGCGCCTGATGGAAATGGCAGAGCGCTTCAACATGCCGATCATTACCTTTATCGACACGCCGGGTGCTTATCCGGGCGTGGGCGCGGAAGAGCGTGGTCAGTCTGAAGCGATCGCGCGTAACCTGCGTGAAATGTCCCGTCTGAACGTGCCGGTTATCTGCACCGTGATCGGCGAAGGCGGCTCCGGCGGCGCGCTGGCAATTGGCGTGGGCGATAAAGTGAATATGCTGCAATACAGCACCTATTCTGTTATCTCTCCGGAAGGTTGCGCATCAATTCTGTGGAAAAGCGCCGACAAAGCGCCGCTGGCTGCCGAAGCGATGGGGATTATCGCACCGCGTCTGAAAGAGCTGAAATTAATCGACTCGATCATTCCGGAACCGTTGGGCGGCGCTCACCGTAACCCGGAAACCATGGCGGCTTCGCTGAAAGCGCAACTGCTGGCCGATCTGGCCGATCTGGATGTGCTGAGCAAAGACGATCTGCGTAACCGCCGTTACCAGCGTCTGATGAGCTACGGCTACGCCTGATCCTCATCCCACTCTGAAAAGCCGCACCGCTGTGCGGCTTTTTTTATACCTGCCGTTTAGCTCAACTATGCTTAGCTAAGGTTTTTAACGGAGGTAACCGTGAATATTATTGCCATCATGGGACCACATGGCGTTTTCTATAAAGATGAGCCAATTAAGGAGCTGGAGCAGGCATTACAGGCCCAGGGTTTTCAGCTTATCTGGCCGCAAAACAGCACCGACTTACTGAAATTTATCGAACACAACCCGCGCATCTGCGGCGTTATCTTTGACTGGGACGAGTACTCCCTCGATCTGTGCAGCGAAATCAATCAGCTTAACGAATATCTCCCGCTGTACGCCTTTATCAATACCCACTCGACGATGGACGTCAGTATCCAGGATATGCGCATGGCGTTGTGGTTTTTCGAATATGCGCTGGGCGTGTCCGAAGATATAGCAACGCGTATCGGCCAGTACACCCGCGAGTACCTCGAAACCATTACGCCGCCGTTTACCCGCGCGCTGTTCACCTACGTTAAAGAGGGCAAATATACCTTTTGTACGCCGGGGCATATGGCGGGCACGGCTTATCAGAAAAGCCCGGTTGGCTGCCTGTTTTACGATTTTTTCGGCGGCAATACGTTAAAAGCGGATGTCTCTATTTCAGTCACGGAGTTGGGCTCGTTACTGGATCACACTGGCCCGCATCTGGAAGCCGAAGAGTATATCGCCCGCACCTTTGGCGCGGAGCAGAGCTACATGGTCACCAACGGTACGTCCACGTCGAATAAAATTGTCGGCATGTATGCCGCTCCGGCGGGCAGTACATTATTGATTGACCGTAACTGCCATAAGTCACTGGCACATCTGCTGATGATGAGCGATGTTACGCCGCTATGGCTGAAACCAGGGCGCAATGCATTGGGAATTTTGGGCGGTATTCCACGTCGTGAATTTACCCATGCCAGCATCGAACAGAAGGTGGCAAAAACGGCGGGCGCGCGCTGGCCGGTACACGCCGTGATCACTAACTCCACCTATGACGGACTGTTGTATAACACCGACTGGATCAAAAAGACGCTGGATGTGCCGTCGATCCACTTCGATTCTGCCTGGGTTCCTTATACCAATTTCCACCCGATCTACGCCGGGAAAAGCGGTATGAGCGGCGAGCGGGTGCCGGGAAAAGTGTTCTTTGAAACCCAGTCGACGCACAAAATGCTGGCGGCATTTTCGCAGGCGTCGCTGATTCATATTAAAGGTGAATATGATGAAGACACCTTTAACGAAGCATTTATGATGCACACCACCACCTCGCCGAGTTATCCGCTGGTGGCCTCCATCGAAACGGCGGCTGCGATGCTGCGCGGTAATCCCGGCAAACGTCTGATTAACCGTTCCGTCGAGCGCGCGCTGCATTTCCGTAAAGAAGTTCAGCGGCTGAAAGATGAAGCCGATGGCTGGTTCTTTGATATCTGGCAGCCAGAAGAGATTGAAGAGGCGGACTGCTGGCCGGTTGCGCCCGGGGAAGCATGGCACGGTTTCCGCGATGCAGATGCCGACCATATGTTTCTCGATCCGGTTAAAGTGACCATTCTGACGCCGGGGATGGACGAGCAGGGGAATATGAGCGATGACGGGATCCCGGCGGCGCTGGTGGCGAAGTTTCTTGATGAGCGCGGCGTGGTGGTCGAGAAAACCGGGCCCTATAATTTGCTATTCCTGTTCAGCATTGGCATTGATAAAACCCGCGCGATGGGTTTGCTGCGTGGGTTGATGGAGTTTAAACGCGCTTACGATCTGAATCTGCGCGTGAAGAATATACTGCCGGATCTCTACGCCGAAGATCCGGATTTCTACCGCAATATGCGCATTCAGGATCTGGCGCAGGGGATCCATAAGCTCATACGCCAGCACGATCTCCCTCGTTTAATGCTGCAAGCGTTTGATGTGTTACCGGAAATGAAGCTGACGCCGCACCAGGCCTGGCAGCGGCAAATTCAGGGCGAGGTGGAAACCATTGAACTTGAGCGACTGATAGGGCGAATTTCAGCGAATATGATCCTGCCTTATCCGCCAGGCGTGCCGCTGGTGATGCCCGGCGAAATGATCACCGAAGCGAGCAGAGCCGTGCTGGATTTCCTGCTGATGCTTTGCGCTATTGGCCGCCACTATCCCGGTTTTGAGACGGATATTCATGGCGCGAAGCGAGACGAAGAGGGCGTTTATCGGGTACGAGTCCTAAAAAACCGCTGAGCTATTGCGGGCGAACACCGGCAGGCGTAACGTTCTGGCATTCAGAAAAGGAGAGACTATGCTGGGTTTAAAACAGGTTCATCATATTGCCATCATTGCTACGGACTACGCGAAGAGCAAAGCGTTTTACTGCGATATTCTGGGGTTTACGCTGCAAAGCGAGGTCTACCGCGAAGCACGTGATTCATGGAAAGGCGACCTGGCGCTGAACGGTCAGTATGTGATTGAGCTGTTTTCTTTCCCGTTCCCGCCTGCGCGCCCCAGCCGGCCAGAAGCCTGCGGGTTACGCCATCTGGCGTTTAGCGTTGATGACATCGACAAGGCGGTGGCGCATCTGGCTGCTCACGGTGTGCCGTGCGAAGAAATTCGCATCGATCCTTACACCGATAAACGCTTCACCTTCTTTACCGATCCTGATGGCCTGCCGCTCGAGCTTTACCAGCAGTAATACTTGCCACTTCCGCTAATGCCCGGTAACGTGCCGGGCAATACTCCGTTTTGATAATCGCTATGACCACGCCCTTTTTTGCATCAATGCCGACCACATCGCGCCAGTTTCTGGTGGCGTTTAGCGGTGGGCTGGATTCAACCGTCCTGCTGCATAAATTGATGCTTTGGCGTCAGCAATTACCCGAACTCAGGCTGCGCGCCATTCATATTCATCACGGGCTTAGTCCGCATGCCGATGCATGGGCGGAGCATTGTGAGGATATTTGCGCGCGCTGGCAGATCCCGCTTAGTGTCGTTCGTGTTCAAGTGGTGAATAACGGGGAAGGAATCGAAGCGCAGGCGCGAAATGCGCGTTATCAGGCGTTTGCGGATGCATTGATGCCTGGTGAAGTGCTGGTTACGGCTCAGCATCTGGACGATCAATGCGAGACGTTTCTGCTGGCGTTAAAACGTGGCAGCGGGCCTGCCGGGCTGGCGGCGATGCCCGAAAGTATGCCTTTTGCCGGAACCCAGCTTATTCGCCCGTTACTGACACAAACCCGTGCTGAGCTGCACCAGTGGGCGCTTCACCATGCGCTGTCATGGATTGAGGATGAAAGTAACGCCGACGCCAGCTTTGATCGCAATTTTTTGCGCTTGCAGGTTTTACCGGTGCTGGCGGCGCGCTGGCCGCATTTCGCCGACGCCGTTGCGCGCAGCGCCGCGCTGTGTGGCGAGCAAGAGCAGTTACTTGATGAGTTACTGGCAGAAGAACTTGATGCGGCTACGACGGCTGAAGGGGCGCTGGAGCTTGTCCCTCTTTACAGGCTAAGCGATGCGCGCCGTCGGGCGCTGCTGCGCCGCTGGCTGGCGCAGCGCGGTGCGGCTATGCCGTCACGCGCCATGCTCGATCGTTTGTGGCAGGAAGTGGCGCTGGCGCGTGAAGATGCTTCGCCGTGTTTGCGCCTGGGCGAATTTGAGGTACGTCGTTATCAGTCGAGCTTGTGGTGGATCCGCGCCATTGACAGTCAACGCGATACGCAACTGCCGTGGGTTGCGCCTTTCGAACCGCTAACATTACCGGCAGGTCTTGGCGAGTTGTCGCTATTGGCGGGTGGAGACATTCGCCCCCCCAATACTGAAGAGGCGGTTTCGATCCGTTTTCAGGCACCCGGTATGTTGCATATCGTCGGGCGCAGCGGCGGACGCAAGCTGAAGAAAATCTGGCAGGAGCTTGGTGTGGCGCCCTGGCGACGCGATACCACGCCGCTGCTGTTTTATGGCGAAACGTTGATGGCGGCGGCAGGGTTATTCGTTACGCAAGAAGGGGCGAAAAGCGCAGAGCAAACGGGCGTACGTATTGAGTGGCGAAGATAACGGGCAACTGGCGCTGCCCGCAAAATGTCAGGACTCGCTCACCACAACGGTGCCGATTTCAGGATGGCTGAAGCTGGCAATTTTATCGAGACGCAGTTCGCGCGCTGCACCTGCGACATCAACCACCAGATACTCCACATTTTTACGTGAGACTAAATCGTTGGCTTTGGCGCTGAGCACCTCGCCGTCTTTCATTTCCAGCTTCAATAAAAGATGATGCTGGCAGGCGAGCTCAAGGTTGTCATAGTCATCACAGTTGATGGGTTGATAGGCATCATTCATTGACATAATCGCTCACCAGTAAGTTCGCGGCAGCATACGCCGCCTTTTCCCTGACCGACTCTGAAAGGGTGTCATCCGACGCCATTTCATTCAGCACTTTCAACACGCACCCCAGCGCATCCGGGATATACCCTAAATCTCCGCTGGCGATTTCCGCATAACGTCTGCGTACTAACTCACAATAATTGTTCACATCACCTCCTGTCAGCAACCTGACTTTACTGTGAGATAACACTAAGCCTACGAAGTTAAACTCTGTTTAGCAAGGTGACTATACCACAGCTTATTCGTCATTATCAGGGCGATGAATACCCACTGCGACAAGAGATAACAGCGCCTTATGCTTATATTCGCTACAATAGCGACCATTTTATGAAGGAGCGGTGATATGGCATTAAAAGCGACAATTTATAAAGCGACGGTGAACGTTGCCGATTTGGATCGTAATCAGTTTTTAGATGCAACGCTGACGCTGGCTCGCCATCCTTCCGAGACGCAAGAACGCATGATGCTGCGCCTGCTGGCGTGGATGAAATATGCGGATGAACGCCTGCAATTTACCCGCGGTCTCAGCGCTGACGATGAACCGGAACTCTGGTTACGCAATGATTATCTGGGTATCGATTTGTGGATTGAGCTGGGCCTGCCGGATGAAAAACGTCTAAAGAAAGCCTGCTCACAGGCGAAAGAGGTGGCGCTTTTTACCTATAATTCACGCGCGGCGCAGATCTGGTGGCAGCAGAATCAGTCGCGCTGTTCGGCATTTAGTAATCTGAGCATCTGGTATCTGGATGATGCGCAGCTGGCCGGTTTGAGTGCGTTTGCCAGCGATCGCACCATGACGCTGCAAGCAACTTTGCAGGATGGCGCTATCTGGTTATCGGATGAGAGTCAGAACCTGGAGATCCACCTTGAAGCCTGGCAGCAGCCGCAATGATTGAGATCTCCCGTTCGGTCTCCATTGCTGACGACGAGCTGGAAATCACGGCAGTGCGGTCGCAGGGTGCGGGCGGTCAACATGTCAATAAGAGCTCAACGGCGATCCACCTGCGTTTTGACATTCGGGCTTCAAGCCTGCCAGAGTATTACAAAGCGCGTTTACTGGAAGCGTCGCACCATCTGATTAGCAGTGAAGGCTGGGTGGTGATAAAAGCACAGGAATATCGCAGCCAGGAGATGAACCGCGAAGCGGCAATCGCTCGCCTGGTGGCGTTAATTAAAGAATTAACCGTTGTGCAAAAGAGCCGTCGGGCAACGCGTCCAACCCGTGCGTCGAAAGAGCGCCGGTTATCGGGCAAGGCGCAAAAGTCGTCGGTAAAGGCGTTACGCGGTAAAGTTCGTGGCCATGAAGGCTGACGGGTACTAACAGAATTGAGCATAAGGAATCGGGTGTGAAAAAAGCGATTTTATCTGTGCTGGCAGGGTGTACGCTCTTTGCGCTTTTCGGATGTAACAACCGTGGCGATGTTGAGACGGTGCAGCCAGCACACGTTGAAGAATTGAAACCGATGCAGCAAAGCTGGCGCGGTGTATTGCACTGCGCGGATTGCGAAGGCATTGAAACCTCTCTGTTTCTGGATAAAGACGGGAGCTGGGTGATGAACCAGCGCTATCAGGGAGGAAAAGCGCCCTCGGTGTTTGCCACGTATGGGAACTGGGCGCGCACGGCGGATAAACTGATCCTCACTGATACGCACGGTGATAAAACCTTTTTCCGCGCCAAAGGCGAGGCGCTGGAGATGCTCGATCAGCAAGGCAATCCCATTACTTCTCAGCTCAATTACACGTTACAGCCAGTAAAAGCCGCGCTACCGGCGACGCCGATGGCGATGCGCGGCATGTATATGTACATGGCTGATGCGGCGATATTTACCGATTGTGCAACCGGCAAGAAGGTAACCGTTGCCAGCAATGCACAGCTTGAGCGCGACTATGCGGCAGCGCGCGGAACAGAAACCAAACCGATTCTGCTGGTGGTTGAAGGGCATTTTACCGTTGAGCCAAACCCGGACACCGGTGCGGCGCAAAAAGTGTTGGTAACGAATAAGCGCGGCAAGTTTAGCCCCAATAAAGGCTGTGATGATTAAGCGTTAGCAGCGCAAAACCCGCCTTCACAGAAGGCGGTATGTTTTATCGTGAAGGGCATGCGAAACCTGCGTTTACGATGAAACCTCTGTTGGTCATGCCGGATTTAAACGCAGCAATAATAAGGCAGAGCCAAAATCGGATACCCGGTATGTGGTATTTCGGTAGTTATAAAAAAGCCCCGCAGAGCGGGGCGTTTTGTTGGGGCGCTTAGCCTTTGATGGCTTTGACCAGATAATCGAGGATATCCCCGGTTTTGATCAGCTGTTTCTCGCCATTGCGACGGTATTTATATTCGATATCGTCGTTGTCGAGGTTACGATCGCCAATCACCACCGTATGCGGGATACCGATCAGTTCCATATCGGCAAACATCACACCCGGGCGCTCTTTACGATCGTCCATCAGCACTTCAATACCCTGCGCACGCAGCTCGGCGTAGAGTTTCTCCGCCAGTTCCTGCACGCGATAAGATTTGTGCATGTTCATTGGCAGCAGCGCGACCTGGAACGGCGCAATGGCGTCAGGCCAGATGATCCCGCGCTCGTCGTTGTTCTGCTCAATGGCCGCAGCCACAACACGCGTTACACCGATACCGTAGCAACCCATGGTCAGGATCTGGTTACGCCCATCTTCACCCTGCACGGCGGCGTTCAGCGCCTGGGAGTACTTGGTGCCCAGCTGGAAGATGTGACCGACTTCGATACCGCGCTTGATAAGCAGCGTACCTTTGCCATCCGGGCTCGGATCGCCGGCAACAACATTACGGATATCTGCCACTTCCGGGGTCGCTACATCACGATCCCAGTTGATGCCGAAGTAGTGTTTGCCATCGATATTCGCGCCAGCAGAGAAATCGCTCATCGCCGCAACGGTACGGTCAATCACAACCGGAACCGGTATGTTCACCGGGCCGAGCGAGCCAGGGCCTGCGTTCACTACCGCGCGGATTTCCGCTTCGGTGGCGAAGGTCAACGGCGCGGCAACCTGCGGTAGTTTTTCCGCTTTAACTTCGTTCAGCTCATGATCGCCGCGTACCAGCAGCGCAACCAGCGGGGAGCTGCTGCCTTCAACGGCTTTAACCAGCAGGGTTTTCACGGTTTTTTCAATCGGCAGGTTGAACTGCTCAACCAGCTCAGCGATGGTTTTGGCGTTCGGCGTGTCAACCAGCGTCATTTCCTGCGTTGCAGCAGCGCGCGGTTCTTTCGGTGCCAGCGCTTCGGCAAACTCAATGTTGGCGGCAAAATCGGATGAGTCAGAGAAGATCACATCGTCTTCACCGCTCTGCGCCAGCACCTGGAATTCGTGCGAGGCGCTACCGCCGATCGAGCCGGTATCTGCCTGTACGGCGCGGAAATCCAGACCCATACGGCTGAAGATTTTGCTGTAGGCGGCGTACATTGCATCGTACGTCTCCTGCAACGATTCCTGTGAAGTATGGAAAGAGTAGGCATCTTTCATCAGGAATTCGCGTGAGCGCATGACGCCAAAACGCGGGCGCACTTCATCACGGAACTTGGTCTGGATCTGGAAGAAGTTCAGCGGCAACTGCTTGTACGAGTTCAGCTCGTTACGAATCAGGTCGGTGATCACTTCTTCATGCGTTGGGCCGAGGACAAACGGACGATCGCCGCGATCGACAAAACGCAGCAGTTCCGGGCCATATTGCTCCCAGCGGCCGCTTTCCTGCCACAGGTCGGCGGGCTGCACTACTGGCATGGACACCTCAATCGCACCGGCGTTATTCATCTCTTCACGCACGATGTTTTCGACTTTTTTCAGAACGCGCAAACCGGTTGGCAGCCAGGTGTATAACCCGGAGGCCAGTTTGCGGATCATCCCGGCGCGCAGCATCAGCTGGTGGCTGATGACTTCGGCGTCGGCAGGTGTCTCCTTCAGAGTGGAGAGCAAGTATTGGCTAGTACGCATGTTGTTACGGTTCCATTTGGACAATCGGAACAGGCCTAAGGCAGGCCTGACACAGAAAAAAGTGGTTTAGTTTATCAGCCTGGCGGAGATGCCAAAAGAGAGGGGGATAAAATTAGCGCGCTTCGAGCGCAAACACTTCAAAGCCGCCATCGGTTACGCGCCAGCGCACGTTAAAATCCAACAGCCAGACGGCGTAGGTTTTTCCCTGCTCTTCCCCTTTTTTATAAGCCGGGCGCGGATCCTGCGCCAGCACTTCGCACAGAAAGGTTTTGAAATGCGGGTAGCGCTTTTCAAGCCCACTAAGCTGCGCTTCGACATCCGGCGTAAAAGTGACGGCTACATCAGCAGAAGGTGCCTGTTGCGCGTAGCTAGCTTGCGCATCGGGCAAGGCTTCAGCAAACGGCAAATAGGGCTTGATATCCACCACCGGCGTGCCATCAACCAGATCAAGACTGCCAAGTTGTAAAATCACCTGATCTTTCTGGCAGCGGATGCCGTGCAACTCAACCAGCGACATGCCGATCGGGTTAGGCCGGAAGGTTGAACGCGTGGCGAACACACCCATTCTCGCGTTTCCTCCCAGCCTGGGCGGACGCACGGTGGGTCGCCAGCCGCCTTCCATCGTTTGATGAAAAACGAAAAGCACCCACAGATGGCTGAACTCTTCAAGGCCGCGCACGGCATCGGGCTGGTTATAAGGAGGAAGCAAGTGAAGTTCGCCGCCGCCGTGTTTCACCAGACCTGGCTGGCGCGGTACGGCAAACTTCTCTTTATACGGTGAGCGGATTACGCCGATTTGCTCGAAAGCAAATGTACTCATTTGGATGAGATATTCAGTGCAGAACCGACACAAACTGCCTGACGGTAGCAACCTGGCGTGCCGCTGGTCACTTCGCAGCTGTGCTGCAGAACTGCGTTAGCTTTCAGCTTAGATGCATTGATTTGCATGCGTTTACGCGCGGTAGGGATATTCGGCGGAGAGTCCTGGTTAGTAGCCTGGCAGGATTCACCGGTGACTTCGCCCAGATCGCGGAATGGTTTACCCACCAGTTCAGTGGCATCCGTAATAACCCGTACAGGGGTAGGACGCGTGACTTTCGGTTTCTCCGGTTCTGCCTTGGGCGCCGCAGCGGTGCTTTTTACAGGTTCGACAGGAGATCTGCTTAGCAAGGAGCAGCCACTTAGCATGAGTGCTAATAAACAGATCGGTAAAGCACGCATAATATATCCTCGAAGTAATTTTCTTAACGCCGCTTATTGAATCAGGCGCGTGCACAAATGACAAGGCGGGCTTGCGCCCGCCTTGAATGATATTACAGACTGAGGAGATTACCAGCCTTTCACTGCGCCGCCGTTGAAGACTTTATTTGCCGCTTCGCTGACTTCGTCAGACTGATAAGCCTGGACGAATTTCTTCACGTTTTCCGCGTCTTTGTTATCTTCGCGTGCGACGATCAGGTTGACGTACGGGGAGTCTTTATCTTCAACGAAGATGCCGTCTTTTTCCGGCGTCAGGCCAATCTGGCTGGCGTAAGTGGTGTTGATGACCGCCAGAGCAATCTGCGCATCGTCCAGTGAACGCGGCAGTTGCGGGGCTTCCAGTTCAACAATCTTCAGGTTTTTCGGGTTTTCGGTGATATCCAGCACGGATGGCAGCAGACCCACGCCATCTTTCAGTTTGATAAGACCTTGTTTTTGCAGCAACAGCAGGGAACGGCCAAGGTTGGTTGGGTCGTTCGGAACGGCTACCTGAGAACCATCCTGCAACTCAGACAGGGCTTTGATTTTTTTGGAGTAGCCAGCGATCGGGTAAACGAAAGTGTTGCCGACTGGAACCAGTTTGAAGCCACGGTCTTTGATCTGCTGATCCAGATACGGTTTATGCTGGAAGGCGTTCGCGTCAATGTCGCCTTTACTCAGCGCTTCGTTCGGCAGCACGTAGTCGTTAAAGGTAACCAGCTCAACGTCCAGACCATATTTCTCTTTTGCGACTTTCTGCGCAACTTCAGCAACTTGCTGTTCGGCACCCACAATCACACCGACTTTGATGTGATTCGGATCTTTTTCGTCCTGGCCGCAACCTGCCAGTGCCAGAGAACCCAGCAGAGCACCAACTGCTGCAAAGGTCTTGAATTTAAAAGCCATGATATTTTCCTTTCTATCTGAGTCGTTATGTTGTGTGTAACGTTATTTATGCGTCACAGCCCGGACGATACGATCGCCAGCGAACTGAATTAAGTAAACCAGAACCACGAGCAATATCAGTACGGTATTCATCACTAATGGATTGTAGGTCACGTAGCCGTATTGGATACCCAACTGACCTAAACCGCCCGCACCGACAGCACCGCCCATTGCGGAGTAACCCACCAGAGTAATCAGCGTAATGGTCGCCGCGTTAATCAGCCCTGGCAGCGCTTCTGGCAGCAGAACTTTGCGAATGATCTGCATGGGAGTTGCGCCCATTGCGCGTGATGCTTCGATCAGACCCGCAGGCAGCTCCAGCAGAGTATTTTCTACCATGCGGGCAATAAACGGTGCGGCGCCTACGGTCAGTGGAACGATAACCGCATACAGACCAATAGATGTGCCAACAATCACGCGGGTGAAAGGAATCATCCACACCAGCAAAATGATAAACGGGATGGAGCGGAAAATATTCACCAGTGCGGAAATCACGCGATACAACCCCGGGTTTTGCATGATCTGACCCGGACGGGTCACATACAGCAGCACACCGAACGGCAGACCGACGATAAAACCCAGCAGGCCTGAAGCAAAGGTCATAAATAAAGTTTCCCAGATGCTGCGGGCAAAAAGCCACATCATTGCCTCAGACATAACCGAGTACCTCTACTTTTACATGGTGTTCTTGCAGCCAGGCGATCGCCGCCTGCGTATCCTCAGCGGTGCCGTGCATTTCGGTCAACATAATGCCGAACTTCACGCCGCCCGCGTAATCCATCTGCGCGCTGATGATATTGTTGTTCACGTTAAAACGACGCGCCGTTTCTGAAAGCAGCGGGGCATCGACGGATTGACCGGTAAACTCCATCCGCAGCATCGGTACGCTGTCCGCTTGCGGCTGTGCCTGTAAGCGTTGCAGGTAATCTTCCGGAATATCGAGGTGCAGTGTGGACTGGATAAACTGCTGCGCCAGCGGTGTTTTCGGATGGGAGAACACTTCGCTCACCGTATCCTGCTCAATCAGCTCACCGTTGCTGATCACTGCCACGCAATCACAAATGCGTTTTACCACATCCATTTCATGCGTAATGAGCAGAATGGTCAGCCCGAGGCGACGGTTAATGTCCTTCAGCAGTTCAAGAATAGAACGTGTTGTGGCCGGATCCAGTGCGCTGGTGGCTTCATCGCATAACAACACTTTCGGGTTGCTGGCCAGCGCACGAGCAATGGCGACGCGCTGTTTTTGCCCCCCGGAAAGATTGGCCGGGTAGCTGTCGTGCTTATCTGCCAGACCTACCAGATCGAGAAGTTCTGTTACCCGGCGATTGATCTCTTCGCGCGAGGTGTTATCCAGCTCCAGCGGTAAAGCAACGTTACCGAAAACGGTTCGCGAAGAGAGCAGGTTGAAGTGCTGGAAGATCATGCCAATTTGGCGACGCGCTTTGGTTAATTCCGCTTCTGACAGCTGCGTCAGATCCTGGCCGTCAACCAGAACGCTGCCCTGCGATGGGCGTTCAAGCAAGTTCACGCAGCGGATAAGCGTACTTTTCCCCGCACCTGACGCGCCAATAACGCCATAAATCTGGCCAGCAGGAACGTGCAGGCTAACGTTGTTCAGCGCCTGAATCGTACGGTTCCCCTGCTGGAACACTTTGGTGATATTCGAAAGTTTAATCATTAGATTATTTTTATCGTATGAGAGTTAGCCGTGGCATTTTCTTCTGCCGGTTACGACTTTCAGCCGTAAACAGGGCGGATGGTAAGGCATCCAGACGTCTAAATCAATGTCACTCATCAACGATGAGCACTTTCCTGTGTAGCGAAACATGAGATACTAAGAACATATGCCTTTTTCAGGAGCAAACCCGTGGCAAAGTCTGTACCCGCTATTTTTCTCGATCGTGATGGCACTATTAATGTTGATCACGGCTATGTCCATGAGATCGACGAATTCGAATTTATTGATGGCGTTATTGACGCCATGCGCGAACTGAAAGAAATGGGTTATGCGTTGGTGCTGGTGACTAACCAGTCTGGTATTGCGCGCGGGAAATTCACCGAGGCGCAGTTTGAAACGTTAACTGAATGGATGGACTGGTCTTTAGCCGATCGCGGTGTTGATTTGGATGGTATCTACTATTGTCCACACCACCCGCAAGGAACAGTAGAAGAGTTCCGCCAGGTTTGCGACTGCCGTAAACCGCACCCGGGCATGCTCATTTCGGCGCGCGATTTTCTGCACATTGATATGGCCGCTTCTTATATGGTTGGCGATAAGCTGGAAGATATGCAGGCGGCATCTGCCGCACAGGTAGGAACAAAAGTACTGGTACGCACCGGTAAACCTGTTACGCCGGAAGCTGAAAAAAGTGCCGATTGGGTGATTAATAGCCTCGCGGAGCTGCCTGCAGCCATTAAAAAGCATCAAAAATAGCCTTTATGACGAAAAGATGAGCGGTTGAAATAAAAATGCATTTTTCCGCTTGTCATTCAGCTCTAGCTCCCTATAATGCGCCTCCATCGACACGGCGGATGTGAATCACTTCACACAAACAGCCGGTTCGGTTGAAGAGAAAAAATCCTGAAAATCAGGGTTGACTCTGAAAGAGGAAAGCGTAATATACGCCACCTCGCGACAGAGCGCTGAAGCGCGTCGCACCTGCTCTTTAACAATTTATCAGACAATCTGTGTGGGCACTCAGGGTGACTGGATTCTTAACGTCCTCGGACGAAAAATGAATACCAAGTCTCAACGAGTGAACACGTAATTCATTACGGAGTTTAATTCATTGAGCATCAAACTTTTAAATTGAAGAGTTTGATCATGGCTCAGATTGAACGCTGGCGGCAGGCCTAACACATGCAAGTCGAACGGTAGCACAGAGAGCTTGCTCTCGGGTGACGAG
>NZ_JAENHT010000007.1:0-264757 GCF_016620385.1 Kosakonia sp. LAM2021 | reverse complement strand
ACAACCTGTTTGACTGCTTCAGTTTTAAACTCTTCGGGATAACGCTTACCGCTCATGGGCACCTCTCTTTAAGCCATCTTAAATGACTCTGAGGTGTCTGTTAAACCCGTGGCGATTCAGTGGCTTGTTTTTTCCAGGTTTTGTGACGCTGGCGGGATTTAATTATTGAGGTTGCAGGTTTGCGCACATAGATGCGTTAAAGCATTACAGATCAGCCAGATAGATCTGTTCCTGTTTTCATCACGGAATGAAAAAGATTTATTAGTAAGACGAAGTGAGGACGAAAGAGAATTAACGCAGGCGATATCTTTTTTTATTTATAACGCTTACACGATCAATAACAGGGATATTAGTCACCTAAAATCAGCGGACGATCATACAGCACAATATGCTTTGGATTTTGTGGCGAATACTTCACGGTTGTGCCGTTACCCTCGGCAAACCGCACAATTTCACGGCTATCCAGGAACTGAAACACGCTCGCCTGCACCTCCTGCCCCTCGCGGGTTTTGAAGCGCAACACCAGTTCACAATAGACAGAACGCCTGTCCATCCAGTTGGTGCGCTTAAGAGCAATAATATCGGCATTCGCACCGATCCCATGTTTCATCACATGGGCCTCGATAACTAGCTGGCGAACCCAGCGCAGCGCGTAATAAAGCAAGAACGCGGCCAGGACGACAATGAAGGCGGAAACAACATAGTCCAGGTGGTACGGCATAAGGTTATTTCCTGACCTGAGAAAACGGATTTTAATCGCCTAAAATCAATGGGCGATCAGACAGCGCAATACGCTTAGGATCTTTGGGATCATACTTAAGCGTCACACCATTTCCGGGCTCAAATTGCATAACGTCCTCTGCCGCTAACGGGCGCTCAAGACTCGACTCAACCTCAACGCCTTCGCGAGTTTTGAATTTAAAAGTCAGCCTGTAAACGGGTAGCCCTCCCTCAAATGAACCAGCACGACTCCTGGAGACAATAGTGGCTCCAACGCCAACACCATTTTTACGCACATCTGATTCCATCATTGTTTGTCGAATACCCGGTATCACCATCGAACCGGCCATGATCAAAACTCGAATGGCGACAATAGCGATAAAGAGATAAACGAGATATATCCATCTGAATTCCATTTTACAGCTCCATCATTTTAAACTATTAAAGTCAGAGCCTTAGAACTCCACCGTAACGCTCCTGACTCTAGTAAGACCCCAACCTGCTTGTAATCCAGCGGCACATTTTTCTTTTCAAATGCTTTTGAACTAATAGAAATAACATTACGTGAGATAGCTGTGTTCGCTACACCGATAGACAGAGCTTTATAATCAAACGCAACACCTGTAACCCCTTCCGACGCCCCAGTGAAGCTAAGACTATTCCCCGTCACGGCTTCCTTATGGCCACCCACGGTATAAGTTGATTTCGGTGCATCAAGATCGATGGAAACACCGCTGCGCAACGTTATGGTTTGCGGGCTGGTAATGGTAATTGTCCCGTTGTTAACGTTTTGCGTCCAACTGCCGCTGTTAACATTGATTGTCACGCCACCATCAATCGTCTCGGTTTGACCGCCTTTAACAGTGGTTATCAGCGCGCTGTCGAAGTTTTGCGTCACATTGCCAGTCACATGGTGTAATTCCGTGCCGGTAATATTCGTCGTGCGACCATCTTTGATCGTCACATTGTCGCCACCGCTGGTAATATCCAGCTTACGTCCGTGCTGAATGGTGGTGGTTTCGCTTTCATTAAATGTTTTGGTTTCCGCTTTCATGACCGTAGTGGTGCGTTTAGCCTGGTAGGTGAAGGTCGCATCTTCTGTCACGTCATCCGTCTGCGTCTTTTTGATGGTGGTGTTACGATGCCCATCAATGGTAACGGTCTGATCGTTTTCCACCGAAACCGCCATATCCTTCTCGGCGTGCAAATCCACCTTTTCACTACCCGGTTTATCTTCGAAAAACAGATAGCTGGCATTATCTTTATTGCCGTCTTTGCTGCGCGTCATAAAGCCCATCACTGTCGCCGCGGCGGGAAGTTCCCATGGCGGCATGCTGGACTCGTTATACACACGCCCGGTGATAATCGGACGATCCGGATCGCCATTAATAAAGTCGACAACCACTTCATCGCCAATTCGCGGGATCTGCACCCCACCAAATCCCTGCCCTGCCCACGCGCTGGAGACACGCACCCAGCAGGAACTGGTATCATCACCTTTCGATTGCCTGTCCCAATGGAATTTAACTTTCACACGACCATAACGATCGGTCCAGATGCTCTCGCCAGCCGGGCCGACGACGTTAGCCGTCTGCGGGCCGTAGGTTCGCGGCCAGGGGGTTTTCACTTCGGGACGATACGGTGTTGAAGCGGGAATAACAGAGAAATCAATGCGCTGCATGGTTTCACCTGCATCGCTTGAGGAGTAAGGGTTTTCACGGAAATCATATTCAGCGGCAGTAACCAGATAGTCGCCATTATCGCCGGTGAAAGGTGCGTTCCTCAACGTGAAAACAAACCCAGGCGCAATGCCGGTAGCCGTTGCCGAACCACCAATTTGCTGGTGATCCACCTGCCAACGCTCCTGGCGAATGCGGGCATATTTCTCACCATGGCTATGTTGTGTAAAACGACCGGGCCATTCATAAACATCAATATCGCCGGGTTTTGGCGATGCCGGGTTCTGCCGGGCCTGGAAAAGCCATGCATTCGGCTGGCGGAAGTCGTAATCCTCAAGGCTTAATTTTCCGGGCGTAACGCTATCTTCCATCGCCCACTGGCTAATCCCCTCTTCATCGGTCACGCCGCCAGAAGTTGTCGAATGATAGGGAATCGTTTCATAACCGGGGAAAGTTTCATGTTTTGAGTCGGTATCATTCAGTACCAACACATGACGATCCGCCTGATGGCGGAAGTAATAACTAATCCCTTCGAGTTCCATCAAGCGGCTTACAAATTCGAAGCTGCTTTCCTGATACTGAACGCAGTAATCCCAGACGCGATAATTCCCGGTCAGTTGGTCATCCACATTCACCTGATATTCGCTGAACAGCGTTTTGACAATTTCCGGCACGGTCTGCCCCTGAAAAATACGCATATTACGGTCGCGTTTCATCGGCCAGAGGTCTGACTCGACGGTAAGCGTATAGGCAGCATAACGCGTACCGGACAGCTCAACAGGACGCACACCCGCGCGAGTCACTTTACCGTTGAGGTAACGCGAAGTGGTAAGCGATTGGGTGGGCAGCGTCACGGTCACAGACTGTCCGAGCAACTTGCTACGATCGAGACGCGCATCTTCACCCAGCAGCGTCAGGTTAAATGAAAAAGGTTCCGAGAGGGCCTCATGACCAGTAAGCTGCCAAAATAGCAAATCACTTGCCGTGGGAAGTTGTACCGAAATACGCTGATTCATGCGTTTGCGTCCTTAGTACGGCGCGTGCCTCTGCACCTTAAACCTGTGTAAGCGCTGTCATACTCTTTGACAGAACATGTGAACCGTTTTCATTCTGGCTAACCGCCGGAAATTACTGCAACCAGGACAATACCAAACCGTTATTAAATTAATTTATATAATGTTCAGCTAAAGGTTCCGGGTATTTATTTCGCTGTTTTATACACAAAAGTTTACACAGAATACTCACTTTGCCCGGCTTATAGATAAGAATAATCTGAAGATAAAATAATACGCAGCATCGCGGAGTAGTCCATGCAAGAAGCCAATAACGTAGCACTCATCGCGGTGTGTGAAGCAACCCCGTTTTCGCAAGCGCAGTCGAAGGTAGAAATTGCAGGTATCGCCACAAATATCATCGTGCCGGGGCTGGTGCTGGAAGCCGCAGTCGAAATAGATGCCTGCCACTCTCTGCTTTTTTTGACCGACGATATTATTTTTGAAGAGTGGCTGACCATGGTGTTGATAGATATCAATCAGGGTGTGAAAGAGATTGTGCGTATTGGTCAGGCGTGGGCAAGTGGGCATTTTGAAAAATTGTCAGTCAAAGATGAGGAAATAACCTTTCGCTTCCTCGGCGACGCCGAATGGAGGGTAAAAATATCCCTCACAGCTCGTCTGCGTTTTCCTTTCTTTGCCGATCCACCAGCCGTTCATCGCGCACCGGGTTGGAAAAAATACCTCACCGTCGATTACGTAAAATAAAGGTCCGTACGCGCGAGCGCCTAAGCTAAACATCCACGTTCATTATTTGTTCGCTTTTTCGTCATAAAACGATCATCACCCGTGCTCTTAATGGTCGCCAGTTTAATGAAAAATCCGGAAGACTTATGAACAGCGCGTTGGCAGAAATCTCTGAAGACCACTTTTCGTCCCGGCATCAATTAAACATGGTGCCGAAGCAAAAGGTGCTGAGCGTGAAGAACTTACGCAAAGCCTATAACACGCACCAGACCGTGCTGCACGACATCAGTTTTGATCTGCACAGCGGTGAGATGGTCGGCGTGATTGGACGCTCCGGCGCAGGGAAATCCACGTTGCTGCATGTGCTAAACGGCACGCACAGCGCCACCTCTGGCGAAATTTTAAGTTTCCCGGAAGTGGGTACGCCGCGCGATGTCACGCATCTGAAAGGTCGTGCGCTTAATCAGTGGCGCAGCCAGTGCGGCATGATTTTTCAGGACTTCTGCCTGGTGCCGCGCCTCGACGTGCTGACCAATGTGCTGCTCGGTAGACTGAGCCAGACGTCGACGCTGAGATCCCTGTTTAAAGTCTTTACCGATGAAGACCGCGCCAGAGCAATCGCCTTGCTGGAGTGGCTGAACATGTTGCCGCATGCCTTGCAGCGTGCCGAAACGCTTTCCGGCGGTCAGATGCAGCGTGTCGCCATTTGCCGCGCACTGATTCAAAACCCCTCCCTTTTACTGGCGGACGAACCTGTCGCTTCGCTGGATCCGAAAAATACCCAGCGCATCATGGGCGTATTACGCGAAGTGAGCGAGCAAGGCATCAGCGTGATGGTGAACCTTCACTCCGTGGAGCTGGTGAAAGAGTATTGCACCCGCGTTATTGGCGTTTCCCAGGGACGGATTATTTTTGACGATCATCCCTCCCGGTTAACGCAGGACGTGCTGCAGGTGCTGTACGGCGATGAAATCAGTCAATTGCATTAATTATTCCTTCCAATGAGACGACACAGGCAATGACAATGAAAAAGCATATTTCTGGCGCATTACGTTTATCGGCATTGATGACAGGTCTTCTGCTGGCATGGCAGGCGGCTGCCGCTGAGCAGCCGAAGGAATTAAATCTGGGGATTTTGGGCGGCCAGAACGCAACCCAACAAATTGGTGATAACCAGTGCGTGAAAGAGTTTCTGGATAAAGAACTCAGCGTGGGCACTAAACTGCGCAACTCGTCTGACTATTCGGGTGTTATTCAGGGCCTGCTGGGTGGAAAAGTCGATGTGGTGCTGAGCATGTCGCCCTCTTCTTACGCATCCGTGTATATCAATAACCCGAAAGCCGTGGATATCGTCGGTATCGCGGTGGATGACAAAGACAAGTCGCGCGGTTACCACTCGGTGGTGATCGTGAAAGCCGACAGCCCGTACAAAAAACTGGAAGATCTGAAAGGCAAAGCGTTTGGCTTCGCCGATCCGGACTCCACTTCCGGTTACCTGATCCCGAACTACGCCTTCAAACAGAAGTTTGGCGGTAACGCGGACAATAAATACAACAATTACTTCTCCAGCGTCACCTTCTCCGGCGGCCATGAACAGGACATCCTCGGCGTGCTGAACGGCCAGTTCGCTGGCGCCGTCACCTGGACTTCGATGGTGGGCGATTACAACACAGGTTACAGCGTCGGGGCGTTTAACCGCCTGATCCGTATGGATCACCCGAACCTGATGAAAGAGATCCGTATCATCTGGGAATCGCCGCTGATCCCGAACGGCCCGATTCTGGTGAGCAACAGCCTGCCAGCCGATTTCAAAGCCAAAGTGGTCACCGCCATTAAGAAACTGGATACGGACAACCACGCCTGCTTCGTGAAAGCGATGGGCGGTACGCAGCATATCGGTCCGGGCAGCGTGGATGACTTTAAACAGATTATCGAGATGAAACGCGAGCTGGTTACCGCACGTTAATCCTTCGCCGCATCGATTCTCCGGCCCCTGGGTAAAACCAGGGGCTTTTATTCGATGGTCATACAGGATCTCCCGCTACGCATGAAGATGTCGAATACGCAGTTTGAGCACTACTATCAGCAAGTCAGAATGCGCCAGAAACGCGACACCGTCGCCTGGTCGCTGGTGTTGCTGGCGCTCTATTTCGCCGCCGGTAACGCGGCAGAATTCAATCTCGCCACCATTTGGCACTCGCTGCCGAACTTTATGGATTACATGCTGGAAACGGTGCCGACGCTGCACTGGCCGGTGCTGTTTGCCGACAGCCACACCAAAGGCTCGCTGGCGTACTGGGGTTACCGCTTGCCGATCCAGCTCCCGCTGATCTGGGAAACTCTGCAACTGGCGCTGGCCGCAACGCTGCTCTCATTCGCTATCGCCATCGTGCTGGCCTTTCTGGCGGCGGGCAACACCTGGTCTCCGCCGCCGGTACGCTTTGCCGTGCGTACGCTGGTCGCTTTTTTACGCACCATGCCGGAGCTGGCGTGGGCGGTGATCTTCGTAATGGCATTTGGCATCGGGGCGATCCCCGGTTTTCTGGCGCTGGCGCTGCACACCGTTGGTAGCCTGACCAAGCTGTTTTATGAAGCGGTTGAGAGCACGCATGACAGACCGGTACGCGGGCTGGCCTCCTGCGGCGCGACACATCTGCAACGC
Source organism: Kosakonia sp. LAM2021 (assembly GCF_016620385.1). Taxonomy (NCBI): domain Bacteria; kingdom Pseudomonadati; phylum Pseudomonadota; class Gammaproteobacteria; order Enterobacterales; family Enterobacteriaceae; genus Kosakonia; species Kosakonia sp. LAM2021. Next base: position 257,957 of record NZ_JAENHT010000007.1, on the reverse strand, counting down.
ATTCGCTTCGCTTTGTGGCCACAGGTGAAACCGATTTTTCTCTCTTATGGCTTTATGCGCCTTGAAATTAACTTTCGTTCCTCGACCATTCTTGGCCTGGTCGGCGCGGGCGGCATTGGTCAGGAGCTGATGACCAACATAAAACTCGACCGTTACGATCAGGTCAGCATCACGCTGCTGCTAATTATTATCGTCGTTTTCGTGCTTGATACGCTCTCTGGCCGCTTGCGCCAGTGGGTGCTGGAGGGGAAAAAGTGACCAACTGGCAAGCCGTACCGAATGTGGAATTGAGCCGCAAATTAAACCGAAAACTGTTCCAGGCGCAGGGGCGTTATCTGCGCCGCCTCGGGTTTATCGCCCTTGCCGTGCTGCTCTATTACGTCTGGTTCTTTATGCAGTTCGGCATTCCTGCTGAACAGGCGCTGACCGGCATGCAGCAAATCGGCCGCTATATTTTGCGTATGTTCGTCTGGCACGATTTTCTCAACTGGCCGTTTGGTTACTACTTCACGCAGATTGGCATTACGCTGGCGATTGTCTTTGCCGGCACAACGACCGCCACACTATTCGCGCTGTTGTTGTCGTTTTTTGCCGCCCGCAACATCATGAAAGGCGGCATTGCGGGCGTTATCGCCTTTTTCGTGCGCCGCCTGTTCGATATGCTGCGCGGCATTGATATGGCGATCTGGGGGCTGATTTTTGTGCGCGCCGTCGGGCTTGGGCCGCTTGCCGGGGTGCTGGCGATCATCATGCAGGACACCGGCCTGCTCGGTCGGCTGTACGCCGAAAGCCACGAAGCGGTGGATCGCTCGCCTGGGCGCGGCTTAACCGCCGTGGGCGCGGGCGGCCTGCAGAAACACCGCTTCAGTACCTTTACCCAATCTTTCCCGACGTTTCTGGCACTGAGCCTGTATCAAATTGAGTCCAATACCCGCTCGGCAGCGGTGCTTGGGTTTGTTGGCGCGGGCGGGATTGGTTTGATTTATGCCGAAAATATGCGGCTGTGGAACTGGGATGTGGTGATGTTTATCACCGTGATTCTGGTGATGGTAGTGATGTTAATGGATAGCGCGTCGGCCTGGCTGCGCCGACGCTATATTACCGGCAAGCCAGTGCCGCTTTTCAAGCCGGAGTAAGTTGCCGGGGCTTCAATGCCCCGGCAGGTTAGCCATAATAAATATTCGCGTTTATATATCCTTTTTTAGTTTGTCCCACTCACCCTCCACTTTGCTTTTGAACGTGGCTTGTTTGTCCTGTTTGCAGGCTTCAATCACGGCAGGCGTCACCGTTTCAATCCCCTGAACATCCACCACCGCTTCTTCAGGTTTGTCCTTACTGTTTAACGCCTCAGCAATGCCGATGGCAGTTGGCTGGAAAGAGGCTTTCAGCGCGAGAAAATCCTCACATGTCCAGCTATTCACGGGTTTACCTTTATCTGCTGCCTGTGTCGCAGCGGAAACCAGCAGCAAGCTGCCAACGATGATGCTAACGGTTGTTTTCATTCACTTCTCCTTATTAATGGCTCATATCATTGAAAAAACTGCTATTCCTTAGGGGCTAAATGATGCGGTGAACGCGCGCGTGGATGGATAAAGAAATGCCCTTTCGGCGCATTATCAGCGGTGATGGCGACCAGGGTCACAGTGCCTTGTTTGCCGCGCTTGTCATGCAGCGCGTAGACCAGAAAGGGGAGGATCAGCACAATCACAAAACAGATAACCAGCAGCGTGACGTACTTCTCGTCGGCGCTTTCGCCGCCAAGTGAGGCCGGTGGATAAAAAGAGACGATAAAGGCCAGCAGCGACACCAAAAAGCCCAGCCCCGCTACCGCGAGCCTGAATCCCTTTGCGCCGGGAATACGAAAGGTGCGTTTGAGCAGCGGCTGTTTGTGAATTAACTGCATATAGCCGAGGAACAATAAAAAATAGCTACACAGATAAATCACCACCGTCAGCGTCAGGGCAACCAAAAAGGACATATTGCTCCCGCCCCCCGAATTGGTAAGCACCACCAGCGCAACAGATGTCATCAATAGTTGGCTCACAACCAGCGTCACCGGCACACCATTTTTATTCACCCTGGCGAATGGCGCAGGCAGTATGCCTCGCTGCGCGGTGACATACATGCCGCGAGACGGGCCAACAATCCATGAGGCGATCTCCGCCAGCACACCCATTACCAACAGAGCTGCAGTGACTTTTACGGCCCAGGAGAATCCGGCACCGTAATGGGTGATTAACACGCTGAAGGTTTGAACGACCCCTGCAGAAAGATTGATTTCGTTATATGGGATCACGGCCGCAACTGACAAGCCGCCAATCGAGCTGAGGCAAATCGCGGCGATCATCAGCAATATCATTGCCAGCGGATAGTCACGGCCTGGGTTGCGCATTTCGTTAACATGCGTAGCCGACGCCTCAACGCCCATATAACTCAGAATGAACGCCACAAAGACCACCAGCGTGCCGAGTTGGGTGAAATCCGGGACAAATGTCGACATATCAAAGGTGATGGCCAGCGGCGCACCGCTGAGGAGATAAGCGATGGCCAGTACCACGAGGATAGCGGCAGGAAGCAGGATGCCGCCAAAGAAGCCAAATTTGGCGATTTGCGCGGTATATTTCGTGCCACCAAATTGGGTAAATGCCAGCCCCCAAAGAATGATTAACGCGGCGATAGTTTTCGTCAGCGGGTCACTGTTCAGCGCTGGCCAGTCAAGGATATAAGCCAGCGCGCCCAGCACGAAGTAGAGCATCGGGATAAAACCGATCGCGATTTGCAGATAACCAAACGAAATCGCCGCAAACCCCCAGCGTTCTCCCAGCGTTTTTGATACCCAGGTAAAGATCCCACCCTCTTCCCAGCCCTCAACCGTGGCCATTTCAGCCGCACACAGGCCAACCGGAATAAACCATAAAATGCCGCCCAGTAATAAGAAAAAAACCAGACTGAAACCCGATGTCGCAAACGTCGGGTATTCATACACCGCCATCACCATGGATGCGGTGATAGCAAAAAAACCAATCATGGATAATGACTTAGCCGGAACGCTTTTGTTCGCCGCCTCCATGGCACTTCTCCTTTTATAGCGAAACTTTCCGGGACTCAGGCGTGATTAAAACCACTGGCTTCTTCAGCACTGAGCGGGCTACTGACCGGATGGCGGGAAAAGTAGTCAAGTGCGCGCTTAATATCGTCCACCAACAAGCTGGCGAGATCACGGCTTACGCCGTGGCGCACCAGCACCCTCTGGATAACCAAATCTTCGCGATGGGCTGGCATTGAATAGGCGGGCACTTGCCAGCCACGGCTGCGCAGGCGATCTGCAAGGTCATAAAGGGTGTATCCGCCAATGGCGCGCTCAGCGCGCAGCGTCCACGCCAGCGCGGGAATGCCTTGCTGACTGTTGCCATCGAACAAGATTTTGAACGGCCCAAGTCTGTCGATTTCCCGCGCCAGATACTGCGCTGTCAGGTAACAGGCGTGATGAATTTTCGCGTAGCCTTCCCGTCCCAGACGCAGGAAATTGTAATACTGAGCAATGACCTGCCCGCCAGGCCGGGAAAAGTTGAGGGCGAACGTCGGCATGTTGCCGCCGAGGTAGTTAACATTAAAAATCAGTTCTTCCGGCAAATCGGCGGCTTCGCGCCATACGACCCAACCGGCGCCCAGCGGCGCAAGACCGAATTTGTGGCCAGAGGCATTAATTGATTTCACCCGTGGCAGACGAAAATCCCACGCAATATCCGGCGCGCAGAACGGTGCCAGAAACCCGCCGCTGGCACCGTCAACATGAATAGGAATATCAAGGCCGGTTTCCTGGTGCAGATTATCCAGCGCGTCATGCACGGCTTTTACCGGCTCATACTGGCACGAGAAGGTGACGCCCATCGTCGGGACAACGCCAATGGTGTTCTCATCAACCCGCTTGATCACCTCTTCGGCGTTCATCACTAACCGCTGGCCTTGCAGGGGAATTTCGCGCAGCTCAACATCAAAATAGCGGGCAAATTTGTGCCAGCAGATTTGCACGGGTCCGCAGATCAGGTTCGGTTTGTCGGTAGGTTTGCCTGCAGCAGCTTGTTTTTTCCGCCAGCGCCATTTCAGCGCCAGGCCGCCGAGTATTGCCGCTTCAGAGGAACCAATCGTCGAGCAGCCGAGCGTGTTTTCCGCCTCCGGTGAGTGCCATAAATCGGCCAGCATATGTACGCAGCGAGACTCAATTTCAGCCGTTTGCGGGTATTCGTCTTTATCGATCATGTTCTTGTCGATGGACAAATCCATCAATGTCCGAATTTCATCATCGACCCATGTCTGGCAAAACGTTGCCAGATTTTGTCGTGAGTTACCGTCAAGCATTAATTCGTCGCGTACTGCGGCAAAGACATTGCGCGGATCCCGTTCTTTAGCGGGGAACTGGTGTTTTTCCAGGGACGAAGATAACTCCAGGGAGGCATAAATATCGTCTATGCCAGGGTATTGCTCATCCATGTGCCCTCTCCTTATGGGTGCATTCGCTAATTCGTTATGCCTGAGAAAGCTATAAACCCTGATTTTTATTTTTTCAAACGAATGGAATTTCCTTATCCAGTAATTAAATCAATGGAAACGGGGTGTAATCACACTGAATTTAAAAGGAAAAAACCATTAATTGGAGAAATGTATATTTATTAACAAGAGCAGCTAACCTGCTGATATAAATAACCATCGTCATTATCTTAATTTATATTTTATGAGAAGAATTCAGATCTTATATGGCCGGGAATCGTTATTTTTCGCCTGACTATATTCTTCTTTCTCTGATATATCTTTTACGTTCCGCATAAAATCCGCCGCGCAACAGGGGTTAAAAAATGGCAGGTCTTGCAAAACGCCATTGATTTGCTAAACCGTTTTAGTTAATTTTTAGCAATACTTTTTGTCAGGAGAAAAGCATGTCAGCCAGAGTCTGGTGTCTGGGCGATGCCGTGGTGGATTTACTGCCGGAAGCACCGGGTCATTTAATGCAGTGCCCCGGCGGCGCGCCAGCGAATGTTGCGGTCGGCGTTGCGCGGTTACAGGGAAATAGCGGCTTTATTGGCCGCGTCGGTGATGATCCGTTTGGTCGTTTTATGCAACACACGCTGTCCACAGAACAGGTCGATATCGCGTTTATGCGTGCCGACCCGGCGCAGCGCACCTCCACGGTGGTGGTGGCGCTGGACGATGACGGTGAACGTTCGTTTACCTTTATGGTACGCCCCAGCGCCGACCTGTTTCTTACCGAAAGCGACCTGCCAGAATTCCAGCGCGGCGAATGGCTGCACTGCTGCTCGATTGCGCTGGCGGCAGAACCGTCGCGATCCACCACCTTCTCCGCCATGCAGCGGGTGCGCAGCGCAGGCGGCTTTGTCAGCTTCGATCCCAATATCCGCCAGGATCTCTGGACAGACGCCACGCAGCTTCGCCAGTGCCTGAGCCAGGCCTTAACGCTGGCCGATGTGGTGAAACTGTCTGAAGAGGAGCTGGCGTTTTTTTCCGCTTCCACACAGCTGGAAGCCAGCATGCAAGCCATGGCGACGCGTTACGCCATCAGCTTATTGCTGGTGACACAAGGAAAAGCGGGCGTTACCGCCTGGCACAGCGGCAAAATTTTCCACTACCCCACGTTGCCGGTGGTGAGCGTCGATACCACCGGCGCGGGCGATGCGTTTGTTGCCGGGCTGTTGTGGGGGCTGGCGGAACACGGCCTGCCGGACTGCGCAGCGCAGTTGTCCGCGAGACTTGCCAGTGCGCAGATCTGCGGTGCGCTGGCGACCACCGCCAAAGGTGCGATGACCGCCCTGCCGTATCACCACCAGCTTATGGAACAATGCCGCTAATTTGGCGCGCCTGCCGCTTCGTTTTGCGAGCCGTCTCACAATCACTAAACCGGTTTAGCAAATTTCATTGCGTGGAGAAATTGGCCTTGATTATGATTCGAAACCTAAACCGGTTTAGCAAAATAACTCTGTGATGATGGCTCTTCCTTAGGGATGCAAAAAGATGAAAAAAAGCACGCTCGCCGTAACCCTTGGTTTGATATTAAACGCTGGTGCCGCTCACGCCGCCGACCCCAGCATGAGCAGCATTGAAGCGCGTCTCGCCGCACTGGAACAGCGCCTGCAAGCCGCAGAACAACGCGCTAATGCCGCCGAAAACCGTGCGCAGGCCGCCGAAAAACAGGCACAACAACTGACTGCCGCCCAGCAAAAGAACCAGGCTACCACCGCCCCGGTTGAGCAGCGCATCGCCAAACTGGAACAAAAAGCCGCTGACGAAGGCGGGTTTGAATTCCACGGCTACGCCCGTTCTGGCCTGCTGATGAACAACTCGGCCGCCAAAACGCAGGGGGGCCCAACGGTGACGCCAGCCGGAGAAACCGGCGGCCACGTTGGTCGTCTGGGGAATGAGCCGGATACGTATGTTGAGATGAACCTGGAGCATAAACAGACGCTGGCGAACGGTGCGACCACGCGCTTTAAAGTGATGCTCGCCGACGGGCAGAAAACCTATAACGACTGGACGGCCTCCTCAAGCGATCTCAACCTGCGCCAGGCATTTACCGAAATCGGCCATCTGCCAAGCTTTAGCGGCGCGTTTAAAGACTCTACCGTCTGGGCCGGTAAACGTTTTGACCGCGACAACTTCGACATCCACTGGATAGACTCTGACGTGGTGTTCCTCGCCGGGACCGGCGCGGGCGTTTACGACATGAAGTGGGGCGACAACGCTCGCAGCAACGTCTCGATTTACGGGCGCACCTTCGGTGATATTGAAAACAGCGAAAACACCGCGCAGAACTACATTCTCTCGCTGAATAACTTCTACGGTCCGGTACAGTTGATGGTCAGCGGGATGCGCGCCAAAGACAACGACGACCGCCTCGATCTCGACGGCAACAAAGTGAAGAGCGATGCGGCGAACACCGGCGTACATGCCCTGCTCGGCCTGCATAACGACAGCTTCTATGGCCTGCGCGAAGGCTCAGCGAAGACCGCGCTGCTGTATGGTCACGGCCTGGGTGCGGAAGTGAAATCCATCGGTTCCGACGGTGCGCTGCTGCCGGAAGCCAATACCTGGCGTCTTGCCAGCTACGGCATTACGCCGCTCGGCGGCGGCTGGCATATTGCCCCGGCACTGCTGGCGCAGACCAGCAAAGATCGCTATGTCAAAGGCGACAGCTATCAATGGGCTACTGCCAACGTGCGCCTGATTCAGGGCTTTACCGAAAACTTCGAGATGCAGTATGAAGGCAGCTATCAGTACATGGATCTGCGCCCGGAAGGTTACAACAGCCGCAACGCGGTCAGCGGCAACTTCTACAAACTCACCGTCGCCCCAACGCTGAAAGCCAGCGATGTGGGTGAATTCCTCAAACGCCCGGAAATCCGCCTGTTCGCCACCTGGATGGACTGGGATCATCGTCTGGATAAATATGCGAGCTCCGATGCCTTTGGCAGCGACGGTTTCAAGGCCGGCGGCGAATGGAACTTCGGCGTACAAATGGAAACCTGGTTCTGATGAAACGGCTCCTTCGGGAGCCCTTTTTGCCGGTTAGTCCCACAAAAACGATAAAACAGAGGTTTTTATGGATTTTGCACAAATTTCCCGGTCGCTACTGCCGCTGCTGGGAGGCAAGGACAATATTGCCAGCGCCGCACACTGCGCGACACGCCTGCGCCTGGTGCTGGTGGAAGACGCTAAAGCAGACACTGCCGCGATTGGCAAAGTCGACGGCGTAAAGGGGTGCTTTCGTAACGCTGGTCAGTTGCAGATTATCTTTGGCACAGGCGTAGTGAACAAAGTCTACGCCGCGTTTATTGCCGAAGCCGGCATCAGCGAAACCAGTAAATCGGAAGCGGCAGACATTGCCGCGCGTAAGCTTAACCCGTTCCAGCGTATCGCCCGTTTGCTCTCCAACATTTTTGTGCCGATCATTCCGGCGATTGTCGCCTCCGGCCTGTTGATGGGCCTGCTGGGGATGGTGAAAACCTACGGCTGGGTCAGCGCCGACAACGCGCTCTATATCATGCTCGACATGTTCAGCTCGGCGGCGTTTATCATTCTGCCGATCCTGATTGGTTTTACTGCCGCGCGCGAATTTGGCGGTAACCCGTACCTTGGCGCTACGCTTGGCGGCATTCTGACCCACCCGGCGCTGACCAACGCCTGGGGCGTGGCGGCAGGCTTCCACACCATGAATTTCTTCGGCATTGAAGTGGCGATGATCGGCTACCAGGGCACGGTCTTCCCGGTGCTGCTGGCGGTATGGTTTATGAGCCTGCTGGAAAAGCAACTGCGCCGGGTGATCCCGGATGCGCTGGATCTGATCCTCACCCCATTCCTGACGGTGATTATCTCCGGCTTTGTCGCGATGTTGATTATCGGCCCGGCGGGTCGCGCGCTCGGCGACGGCATCTCGTTTGTGCTCAGCACGCTTATTACCCATGCCGGATGGCTGGCCGGTTTGCTGTTCGGCGGCTTGTATTCGGTGATTGTCATTACCGGCGTACACCACAGCTTCCATGCCATTGAAGCCGGGCTGTTGGGTAACCCGTCGATTGGCGTTAACTTCCTGCTGCCAATCTGGGCGATGGCAAACGTGGCGCAGGGCGGCGCGTGCCTGGCGGTATGGTTTAAAACCAAAGACGCGAAGATTAAAGCGATTACCCTGCCCTCGGCGTTCTCTGCCCTGCTCGGCATTACCGAGGCGGCAATTTTCGGTATCAACCTGCGCTTTGTAAAACCGTTTATCGCCGCATTGATTGGCGGCGCGGTCGGCGGTGCGTGGGTGGTGTCGGTGCATGTTTATATGACGGCGGTTGGCCTGACCGGCCTACCAGGGATGGCGATTGTGCAGGCCAGCTCGCTGCTGAATTATATTATCGGCATGGCTATCGCCTTTAGCGTCGCCTTTGTTATCTCTTACCTGCTGAAATACAAAACGGACTCTGAATAATGGCTTCACAACCGCTGCTACCCGCCATTTTACAGGCGGTGATGAAAGGTCAACCGAATGCGTTGAAGGACAGCCACTACCCTGGCTGGCACCTGGCGCCAACCACCGGGCTGCTCAACGATCCGAACGGGTTTATCCACTTTGCCGGACGCTACCACCTGTTCTACCAGTGGAATGCGCTGGGCTGCCAGCATTTGCACAAGTGCTGGGCGCACTGGAGTTCAGAGGACTTAGTGCACTGGCAGCATGAACCCATCGCGTTGATGCCTGATGAAGAGTACGACCGCAGCGGTTGTTATTCCGGCAGCGCCGTCGATAACAATGGCGTCCTGACGCTTTGTTATACCGGCAATGTCAAATTCGATGACGGCACGCGCACCGCGTGGCAGTGCCTGGCGGTGCAAAACAGCGCGGGCGGCTTCGACAAGCTCGGCCCTGCTCTCCCCCTGCCGCACGGCTACACCGGCCACGTTCGCGACCCGAAAGTGTGGCGGCACGGCGATTATTGGTACATGGTGCTGGGTGCGCAGGATTTGCAATTACAGGGCAAAGTTTTACTGCTGCGTTCCGAAAACTTGTGGAACTGGCAAAACCTTGGCGAAATCGCCGGTAGCGGGCTGGGCGGTCTGGGTGATGCGGGCTACATGTGGGAGTGCCCGGACATGTTCACGCTTAACGGCAGTACGTTTTTAATCTGCTGCCCGCAAGGCGTGGCGCGCGAAGAGAAGCGTTATCTGAACACTTACCCAAGTGCTTACTTAAGCGGTCAGCTCGACTACGCCAGTGCGAGCTACCAGCACGGTGAATTTCACGAACTGGACGCCGGGTTTGAGTTTTATGCCCCGCAAACCACGCTCAGCGCCGACGGACGCCGCCTGCTGGTGGGCTGGATGGGCGTGCCGGACGGCGAAGAGATGCGCCAGCCGACCGTTGCCAATGGTTGGATCCACCAGATGACCTGCCTGCGCGAGCTGACCTCCCACAATGGAAAACTCTACCAGCAACCCGTCAAGGAGTTGCAGGCGCTGCGCGGTGAACAGCAACAGTATCGCGGCGTGGCGCACAAGATACCCGCGCTGGATGCGCAGCGCATGGAGCTGGTGCTGGAAAGTGCAGGTGGCGTAACGCTGAATTTCGCCGATACGCTGATCCTCGAATGGCATCACGATGAACTGCGCCTTTCACGCCGCAGCCTGGAGAACGGCGCATGGCTGTACCGGTACTGGAACGGATGTGCGCATAAGTTGCAGATCCTTTGCGACCACTCAAGCATAGAGATCTTTATCAACGATGGCGAAGGGGTGATGAGCAGCCGCTACTTCCCGGTTCATCCGGCGCAAATAACCCTGACGGGAGACGCAGAAGTGCAGGCCAGCTACTGGTCGTTACGTGCTTGCATGGTAGAATAAGTGCTTGTTTCCTTAACCGATGCACAACCGTGAGAAAAACAAAACGCGTTACCATCAGTGATATCGCCGCGCTGGCGGGTGTGTCGAAAGCCACCGCCAGCCTGGTGCTTAACGGCCGCGGTAAAGAGCTGCGCGTGGCGCAGGAGACGCGCGATCGCGTACAGGCCATCGCCCAGCAGCATCATTACCAGCCCAGCATTCACGCCCGCCTGCTGCGTGAAAACCGCAGCCATACGCTGGGGCTGGTGGTGCCGGAAATCACCAACTACGGTTTCGCTGTTTTTTCTCACGAACTGGAAAATCTCTGCCGCGAAGCCGGTTTGCAACTGCTTATCTCCTGTACCGATGAAAACGCCAGCCAGGAAACGGTGGTGGTCAATAACCTGGTTGCGCGCCAGGTGGACGGGCTGATTGTCGCCTCCAGCATGCAAAACGACGCCGACTATGTGAAGCTCAGCGAGCAGTTGCCAGTGGTGCTATTTGACCGCCATATCAATGACACACAGTTGCCGTTGGTGATCACCGATTCGCTGACGCCGACCGCCGAGCTGGTCGAACGGCTGGCACGCGCCAACCCTGATGAAGTGTACTTTCTTGGCGGGCAACCACGCCTGTCACCCACCAAAGACCGCCTTGCCGGGTTTATGCAAGGGCTGGAGCGCGCCGGTGTTACGCCGCGCCCGGAGTGGATTATTCACGGTAATTACCATCCGAGCAGCGGTTATGAGATGTTCGCCGCCCTGTGCGCAAAACTGGGGCGCCCGCCCAAAGCATTATTCACCGCCGCCTGCGGCCTGCTGGAAGGGGTTCTGCGTTATATGAGCCAGCACCATTTGCTGGAGAGCGATATTCATATCGCCAGCTTCGACGATCACTATTTATATGATTCGCTGACGCTGCCGATTGATACGGTGGAGCAGAATGTCCCGCGCCTCGCGCAGGACTGCTTTGATATCATCACCCAGATGATAGAAGGCAATGAGCCGGCTTCACCGCAGCGCGTGCTACCCGCCACGCTGCGCGTTCGCCACCCCGCTTCATAAGAATCCCCCCTCTCCTGTTTGCTCTATTTTTAATCATGCAGCCTTACTGGCGGCATCACACAAACAGGAGAGAATAATGAGCACATCACCGTTCAGCAAAACCCCATCGGTGTCGGTTATTGACAACCGTGGCCTGGCGGTGCGCAACATCGCCTATCACCGCCATCCCGACACGCCACAGAGCACTGATGAACGCATCACCCGCCATCAATTTGATGCACGCGGCTTCCTGACACGCAGCGCCGATCCGCGTCTGCACAATACCGGGCTAGCGAACTTTATCTGGCTAACGGATCTCAGCGGCGATGTACTGCGTACTCAGAGCGTAGATGCAGGCATCACTATCAACCTGAACGATGCCAGCGGCCGCCTGTTTACCTCGGTCAGCAATATTCGTGCCACTGACGATGGTGCTGAAGACCGAAGCCTGCTGGTGATTCGCCGCTGGCAGTATGAAGACGTCTCGATGCCAGGACGCCCGCTGAGCGTGACTGAACAAATAGCTGACGCAGCAGCACGTATTGCGGAGCGCTTTGTGTATGCGGGAAACACGGAAGCGGAGCAGGCGCTAAACCTCGCAGCGGTATGCGTCAGCCATTACGACCCGGCTGGCCTGCTTTCGACAAACAGCGTTTCCCTGAGCGGTGTACCGCTTTCTGTCACCCGCCAGTTACTGCCGGATGACGCAGAAGCAGACTGGCAGGGGGCGGACGTCTCGGCGTGGAACGACCTGCTGGCGGGCGAAACCTACACCACAACCAGCACAGTGGACGCCGCCGGGAATGTGCTGACCACCACCGATGCGAAAGGCAATATCCAGCGCGTGGCGTTTAATGTGGCGGGTCTGCTGAAGGGCAGCTGGCTGACGGTAAATGGCGGTTCAGAGCAGGTTATTGTGAAATCCCTGACTTACTCCGCCGCCGGGCAGAAGCTGCGCGAGGAACACGGTAACGGCGTGGTGACCACGTATTCCTATGAAGCCGAAACCCAGCGTCTGGTGGGTATCAGAACCGAACGCACGACAACTGCGAAAGTGCTGCAGGACCTGCGCTATGAGTACGACCCGGTAGGCAACGTGCTGGTGATTACCAACGACGCCGAGGAGACGCGTTTCTGGCGCAATCAGGAAGTTGTTCCCGAAAACACCTACGCCTACGACAGCCTGTACCAGCTGGTCAGCGCCAGCGGACGCGAAATGGCCAGTGCGGTGCAGCAGAACAGTAACCTCCCTGATTTCATCTCCTTCGACAGCGCCACTTACACGAACTACTCCCGCATTTACACCTACGACAACGCCGGTAATCTGACGAAAATTCAGCACAGCGCGCCCGCGTCCGGCAATAACTACACGACATCAGTTACCGTCAGCGACCGCAGCAACCGGGCGGTAATCAGCACACTCACGGAAAATCCGGCCGATGTGGAGGCGCTGTTCACTGCCGGTGGTCAGCAGAAACAGCTTTTACCGGGGCAGAGCCTGCTGTGGACAGCGCGCCAGGAGCTGCAGAAAGTCACACCCGTAACACGCGACGGTGCAGCCGACGACAGCGAACGTTACCGTTACGATGCCAGCAGCCAGCGCATCATCAAAATCACCTCTCAGCTGACCGGCAACAGCACGCAGACAAAACGGGTGATTTATCTTCCGGGGCTGGAGCTGCGCAGCAGCAGCGCGGAAACACTTCAGGTGATAACAGTAGGAGAGGCCGGGCGCGCGCAGGTGCGGGTGCTGCACTGGGTAAGTGGCCAGCCCGCCGGTGTCAGCAATGACGCGGTGCGTTACAGCTACGACAACCTTACCGGCAACAGCGCACTGGAAGTGGACGGCAGCGGCGAGCTTATCAGCCAGGAAGAGTATTACCCGTTCGGCGGTACGGCGTTATTCGCCACGCGCGGCCAGCTGGAGGCGGATTACAAGACCATCCGATATTCCGGCAAGGAGCAGGATACGACGGGGCTTTATTATTACGGCTATCGTTATTATCAGCCGTGGGCGGGACGGTGGCTCTCAGCAGATCCGGCGGACACGGTGGACGGGATTAATTTGTTCAGGATGGTGCAGAATAATCCTGTCACGCTGGAGGACAACGATGGGCTGGCTCCGGGGAAAAGATATGTCTATTTTCCTTTTCTGGATGAAGCAAGGATTTTACGTTTGGTAAAAGCGAATCAAGCCAGGATGGAAAGGAATAAATCGGATTATGTAACGGTTATCAAATCTGAGGATGAAGATAAGTTTAACGAACTTGTTGAGACACATTTTTCCCATTCGCCTGAAAGCGATGAAGAACTTAAGGAAAGTATGTTGTTCAATGTGGTGAATAACTTGCAGGAGATGGGGAAAAATGACCAGTTAATTATCAATTCACATGGCCTACCCGCCAGCAGTTATTTTTATGGTGAACGTATCGGTGAATCTCTTCCTCAAATTTCTGCCGGTGAAGTGGCGCAAACGCTGGTCACTGATTTTGAGCTCCCTGCGACGGCAAAAATAAAGATCAGTGCCTGTTATAGTGCGCAAGGTAAAGGTGATAATATTGTTATTGACAACACGATAAAATCGAGTGGAAAAACACTTCGATTCATCGCGAAAAATAGAGGCTCATTTTCCGCATCTTTAGCCGGAAAACTAGAAGAGAGTTTACTTGAATTACAACCCAAAAGAGATAAAGGAAACGTTTACGGATATTTAGGCACTACTGTTTTCTTCCCCTTCAAACAGAAAAATATCACTATTTCAGAAAATGGAAAATTTGTTAAAAAAGAAGCAAGAGCAAAACCAGCTTACTTTAAAAAGAAAATTCAAACCCCAGAAGGAAACTTTGAAATCAAAGAGATAAAAGTAAAAAGAAGCCTGACACGGACGAATGCATTAGGAATGAATGCTGAGCACCACTAAGTAAGATTCGCTTTGGCAGCTGGCATAAATAAGGTGTGGCTGTTAACCGGATATTTTTTGCCGCTAAAGGGAGAAGTTTGTCATACCGACTTCTCCCTTTTACTTGCTGCCGTTTTAGGCGGTGAGTGTACTGTTTACCCGGTGTGCTACCGGTTAAACGGCACGCCCTCTAATGGTTGCTGCAATTTCCCCGGAGCCTGTAACGAGCCACAACTGTTGGGCTGCGGGGCATTTTCCATCACGCCGCGCACAAATTTCAGCTCATCGTCAAAAGCAACGTTAACCACACCGTTATGCGTAATCCCGGGGTAGGTCTTCCACTCCACCGCATTGCCACCCGCGCAGAGCGCAGCGATGGCGGCGTACTGGTGATGTGGCGACAACGTGTGATCGGCAAGCCCGGTTGCGGTAAACAGCGGCGCAGGAAAGGTTTTCACTGGCATATCCGTTACCGCAAGCAATGTTGACTCCACCTGTTTTGTGCCACCGATAAACACCGTGTCACCCGTGAGTTTTTCCCGCCGTTCGTAACGCCCCAGTTCCGGCATACAGGATGTTCTGGCGAGCGCCAGCATCTTCGTGCCTTGATCCGTCACCCATTTTTCTGCTGCCGGTGCGCCGTCCGGCAGCGAACCGCCAATGATGCGCAGCAGCGTAAAGCGGGTGGGATCGCGCAGCCCTGGTCGCGCAGGCCCCGGTTTGATCGGACCATCCGGAAAAGTGGCGACCACACCGGTGGCTATTGTCGCGCGCAGCTTGAGTTCCGGTGCGTAATCCGGCGCGAGCAGGCTGGCACCAAGCGATGCGCCGGAGCCTTGCGACTGACCGCTGATCACCAGATTATTTGCCAATTGTGGCGTGCTGTTGAGCACAGCGCGCACGCTGTCCAGCACCGAACGCCCTTCGGCTTCCCAGTTCATATACGGGTGTGGGCCTGGCCCGCCAAGCCCCTGGTAATCGGTGGCGACGACGGCAAAACCCTGCTTCAGCCACTGATTGATATAGTGCGCATCCCGTGGGGTCGGGTTAGTCCAGGAAGGCGCACAGCTATCGGCAACGCCCAGCGTGCCGTGCGCCCAGGCAACAAGTGGCCAGCCGCCTTTTGCCGCTTGCCCTTTCGGCAACCACAGCGTACCGCTGACCGGCACGATGCCAGCATTCCAGCGTTTATCCCGCGAGGTATAAAGAATGCGCGTGATCTGGCTGGCATCGGTAATATCAGGCTGACCGGGAATCGGCTCTTCACGCAGCATCACGCCGGGTTTAGCGGGTAACGCGCCATCCCAGATATAAAACGGCGAAAGCGTTTGATCACCTGCCGCAGGGCCAACCGGCAACGCGTTGCTCCAGGCGTTCGCGCCGTTGGCCCACATTGTAAGGGCGCAAATCACATAGTTGAGATGGCGGCAAACTTTCACGTTTTTCTCCATACATAGCGGGATGTTAGCCGTCAGTAAACGGAGTTGGCGGCCAGAATTCAAACCGAAAGTGTGAGTAATTTATTCATGCCAGTTGCTTTTCCCTCGCCACTTACTTTAGAGTTTCCTAAATTTAGACAATACTAAAATACAATGACCAGTCCCGATATCACCTTACTGCAAGCGCAGGCTGAGAAAGCATCTGCCCTGCTGAAAGCGATGAGTAACCCGCATCGTTTACTGATCCTCTGCATGCTGTGCGATGCGCCTGGTACGTCTGCCGGGGAATTAAGCGCCGTAACAGGCCTTAGCCCCTCCGCCACGTCGCAGCATCTGGCGCGGATGAAGGAGGAAGGGTTGATCGAAAGCCAGCGCCAGGCGCAGCGGGTGAACTACTTCATTAAAGCGCCAGCGATCCGCACGCTGGTCCACACGCTGAAAACCCTTTATTGCCCGGAGGAATAGCCATGCAATACACCCTCGTCAGCCCCAAAGAAGCCAGCGCGCAGCAGCAAAACGGTGCGCTGATTGTTGATATTCGCCAGGTGGATGAATTTCGTCGCGAACATTTACCCGACGCGGTTTCCCTGCCGCTGGACGACGTGCTTGCCGGACAAACCATTACGCAAATTTCGCCGGACCAAACGGTTATTTTCCATTGCCAGTCCGGCATGCGCACGCAACAAAACGCCGACGCATTAGTGCGCGCGGCTGCGCCCGCAAAAGTTATGATCCTCGACGGTGGGCTCAATAACTGGAAGCGCGAAAAGCTGCCGACGGTGCAGGATAAACGCCAGCCGCGCCCGCTGATGCAGCAGGTGCAGATTGTGGCAGGCAGCCTGATCCTGCTCGGTGTGGTGCTTGGTTTTACGCTTCACCCTAATTTCTTTCTGCTGTCGGGTTTTGTTGGCGCGGGTTTGCTGTTCGCAGGTCTGAGCGGCTGGTGCGGCATGGCGCTTCTGCTGGCGAAAATGCCGTGGAACCGCAGTTAAGCAGGTTTGCGCTGCCAGAAGTGGGTAATTGCCCACACAGAAAAGTCGCCAGATAATGGCGCTTTCAAACGGAGAGTCATTGATGGACAAAAAACAGAGTGAGATGAGCAAGTTTTTAAGCTACGTCTTACGCCATGAACCCCAGGCGATTGGGTTGACGCTGGATGCGGAAGGCTGGGCGAATATCGACGCGCTGATCGCGGGTGCTGCATCGCAAGGTTATACGTTTACCCACGAGCTGATCCTCCAGATTGTCGAGACCAGCGATAAAAAGCGCTTCACCTTATCTGCCGATGGTGCATCAATCCGCGCCGCGCAGGGGCATTCCACCGCGCAGGTCAATATTTCCTATCAACCGAAAGCGCCGCCAGAAACGCTTTATCACGGCACGGCAACACGGTTCCTTGACGACATTCTGGCCCAAGGGCTCGAAGCAAAATCGCGCCAGTATGTGCACTTATCCGCCGATGAAGTCACAGCAACGGCAGTTGGGCTGCGCCATGGGAAACCGGTGGTATTGCGAATTAACGCAGGCGAGATGCAGACGCAGGGCTTTGTTTTCTATCAAGCTGATAACGGCGTGTGGCTCACCGAATCAGTACCGCCTTCATTTATTGCGCAGTAAAAAAGCCCGCACCTGCCGATTATCCTCTGGGTCAAATGAGTGATATATTTCAGGGCCTAACCCCAAGGAGACGTCATGGCGGAATTTGATTCACTTGCGCAGGATCTGCTGGCGCAGGCAGAGACTGACCAGCAGCGACAGCAGGAACGGGACCGGGTACTACTGGATCAAGTGCTGGAAATTTACGGCCAGAAATATGTGGCGGAGCAGTTAAAAAAAGCGGGTAAAGCCGAGTGGAGCCGCGAATCGCTCAACCGCTGGATCAACGGCAAAGGCAATCCGAGAACATTCACCGCCGCCGAAGAAGCGCAGCTTCGCAGCTTGCTGCCCTCCCCACCCGCCCATCACCCGAACTATCGTTTTCGCTTTATCGATCTCTTCGCCGGTATCGGCGGTATTCGCAGCGGGTTTGAAGCCATTGGCGGGCAGTGCGTGTTTACCAGTGAATGGAATAAAAACGCGGTACGCACCTATAAAGCTAACTGGTACAACGATCACGCCACGCATACCTTCAATCAGGATATTCGCGAAGTGACGCTGAGCGGCAACCCGAACGTTTCCGAAGCCGACGCCTACGCGCATATCGCCGCAACGATCCCCGACCATGATGTTCTGCTCGCCGGTTTTCCCTGCCAGCCCTTTAGCCTTGCGGGCGTGAGTAAAAAGAACGCCATGGGCCGTGCGCACGGCTTTGAGTGCGAAGCGCAGGGCACGCTGTTTTTCGATGTGGCGCGCATTATCAAAGCCCGTCACCCGGCCATCTTCGTGCTGGAAAATGTTAAAAATTTAAAGAGCCACGACAAAGGCAAAACCTTCAGCGTGATCATGAATACGCTGGATGAACTGGGCTATGACGTTGCTGACGCCGCGCTGAACGGCAAAGATGACCCGAAAATCATCGATGGCAAACACTTCTTACCCCAGCACCGCGAGCGCATTGTGCTGGTGGGTTTTCGCCGCGATTTAGACCTCGCCGACGGTTTTACCCTGCGCGATATCGACCGTTTTTATCCGGCAAAACGGCCCGCATTCGGTGAGCTACTGGAGCCGACCGTCGACAGCAAATATGTGTTGTCGCATAAGCTGTGGGATTACCTCTATCGCTACGCGAAAAAGCACGCCGCGAAAGGCAATGGTTTTGGCTTCGGGCTGGTTGATCCAACCCGCGCCGATAGCGTGGCGCGCACTCTTTCGGCGCGTTATCACAAAGATGGTTCGGAAATTCTTATCGACCGCGGCTGGGATAAAGCTCTCGGCGAGGCCGATTTTGCCAATACGGAAAATCAGGCACGTCGCCCGCGACGGCTGACACCACATGAATGTGCGCGTTTGATGGGGTTTGAAAAAGTGGGCGAAAAACCGTTTCGCATTCCGGTTTCCGATACGCAAGCCTATCGCCAGTTTGGTAACTCGGTTGTCGTTCCCGTCTTCGCCGCCGTGGCAAAACTGCTGGAACCCCGTATTGCTCTCGCCGTAAAACGCCGCAAAAAAATCTAAAACACTTTCCCGGCGCGCAAGGCGCCGGCACTTATTTAAGTCTTATTTAAGTGTTTAAAAAGTGATCATAAAGTTAATGCTGGCCAGGTCGATATTAGTGGTGCAATCCCGACTCTTTCACGGACTATGGCCATGCTTAAAAATATACGGGTTATTACAGGCATCATTATTGCTCTTTCAGTATTTTGTCTTCTTCAACTGGTTACTGGGGGTCTTTTCTACTCGGCGGTCAATAACGACAGGGTCAACTTTCAGAACACTGGCGTTTTGAACGCGCAGCAAGAAAATCTTGGCGACAGCGTGAACACGCTTATCAAAACACGCGTTACCGTTACCCGCGTGGCAATCCGCTTTTTGAAAAACCAGCGCGATCCGGCGTCGCTGGCCAGCATTGAAAAACTGCTCACGACGGCGGCAGATTCTCTGGGTAAGTCCGAAGGGTATTTCAACAACTACAAAAGCACACCGCGCGTTGCCGGGCAGGACGCCGCATTAGCCGACGAAGTGGCGCAGAACATCACCAAAATGCACGATGTGTTGCAGCAGTCGATCGCCTTCCTGCGCGCCAATAACTACGAGGCTTATGGCAACCTCGACGCGCAGCAAGCGCAGGATGATATGGATGCCAGCTACGCCAAATGGCGGGCGGAAAACAACACCTTCCTGCAAGCCGCCGCACAGCAAAACCAGAGCAGTTTTACCAGCATGCAGTGGACGCTGGGCGTGATTTTGTTGGTGGTAATTGCGGTAATGACCGTTATCTGGCTGGGTTTGCAGCACTTGCTTCTGCGCCCGCTGCACAGCGTGATGGGGCATATTCGCGCTATCGCCGGGGGCGATTTGACGATGAGCATTTCGGCTGAAGGGCGTAACGAAATGAGTCAGCTCGCCGCCGGTTTACATGAAATGCAAACGTCGCTGGTGAAAACCGTCAGCGCGGTGCGTAACAGCTCCGATTCGATTTACACCGGCGCGAGTGAAATCTCCACCGGCAACAACGATCTCTCGTCGCGTACCGAGCAACAAGCCGCCTCGCTGGAAGAGACCGCCGCCAGCATGGAACAGTTAACGGCAACGGTGAAACAGAACACCGATAACGCCCGTCAGGCATCGCATCTGGCGAAAAACGCCTCCGATACCGCCGCTCGCGGTGGTGAAGTGGTGAATAACGTTGTGCGCACGATGAGCGAAATTTCCGACAGTTCGCAGCAAATCGCCCATATCACCAGCGTGATCGACGGCATTGCCTTCCAGACCAATATTCTTGCGCTCAACGCTGCGGTAGAAGCGGCGCGCGCCGGTGAACAGGGCCGTGGTTTTGCGGTGGTGGCAGGCGAAGTCCGTACGCTGGCAAGCCGCAGCGCGCAGGCGGCTAAAGAGATCAAAACCCTGATTGATAACTCCGTGAACCGGGTGAACTCGGGTACCACGCAGGTTGCGGAAGCGGGCGATACGATGAAAGAGATCGTCAATGCCGTTACGCGCGTGACGGATATTATGGGCGAAATCGCCTCTGCCTCTGAAGAACAGAGCAAGGGGATTGAACAGGTGAGCCTTGCGGTATCGCAGATGGACAGCGTAACCCAGCAGAACGCCGCGCTGGTGCAGGAATCCGCCGCTGCTTCCGCTGCGCTGGAGCAGCAAGCCGAGCAGTTGCGCCAGGCGGTTGCCGTGTTCCGTGTTAACGGACACAACGCGCTACTGAATGCAAAACCGGGCAAACCGCAAGCCACGCCGCTGCGCCCGGTCGCTACCGCAGCGTCATCAAGCAGTGACAACAACTGGGAAACGTTCTAACCCCCGCAAAAAGCCAGCGCGATATGCTTGTCGCGCTGGCTTTTCTTCCTTTCACGATGATCTTCTTAAGCCGGATGGCGCCGCAACGCGGTAGCGGTTACTGGCTACTGTTTGCCCGCCTCTTGTGCTGCATCACTCTGTTTTGCCGTCTGCAAAAAAACCGCGAACTGCTGCCATTGCTGCTGTAGCGCGCTGATGTGGTTTTTCTCGATATCACGCATAAACGGCAGCGTTCCGCTACTGTCCACTGACTGATTAAACTGCGTGAACCAGCTATCGCTGTCAGTATCGCTGGCGGTGATACTCAGCATTTGATTGCGTACCGTCTGGGAGGCATGAGTGCCCGCGCTCAGTTGATCAATCGCCTGCTGATGTTGCCTGGCTTGTGTCGTATTGCCCAGGCTTTGCGCCAGATTC
Source organism: Kosakonia sp. LAM2021 (assembly GCF_016620385.1). Classification (NCBI taxonomy): domain Bacteria; kingdom Pseudomonadati; phylum Pseudomonadota; class Gammaproteobacteria; order Enterobacterales; family Enterobacteriaceae; genus Kosakonia; species Kosakonia sp. LAM2021. The sequence continues at coordinate 236,880 of NZ_JAENHT010000007.1, read as the reverse complement.
GACGCCTGCGTCAGCACCACGCGGTTAATCTGATCGGCCTGATCGGCTTTTTCAGCAATAAAACCGGCGACAAACGCGCTGGCCTGTTGCTGATAATCAGCAGAGATGTACTTTGACACCACCTCATTGAGCTTCGCCTGGGTCATCGACAGATCCATCGCGCTGGTCGTGTAATCACCGCTCGCTTGCGGTGAGACCAGCGCCTGATGCAGCGCGGCGGCCATGTCATCGGGGTTAACGGTTGAGTGCTGGAAAAAGTCGATAAATTTCACCGCGTCGCCCGCGCTTTGCGGATCGGAATAGAACTCGCTGGCGAGGCTTGGCCCACGGGCATAAGTGGACATGTTGGTATTGCGAACCACCGCCATTGCCTGAGCCCTCTTTTCAGCTTCTTCTTTGGTCGGCGCAGTGTGCCCTTCCATGCCCTTCGCCAGCGCTTCTGCTGAGATATTGACGGAAATTGAGCTTTCCGTGACGATCTCTTTTCCGGCAAAAGTGATGGTTTTTGACTGACGTACTTCGGGCAACGTCTGGGACGCGGCAGCCGAACCGATATCCTGAATGCTCATATCTTCTCCGTAGAATTGACGTTCATCAGTCGGTTATCGTCGGCGCGGCAACGGTTCTTTACTTTTTTGCGCAAAATTCACGCATAACCACCATAAATTGGGGTGTTATCAGGTGAGTTTGAATAATGGGCGGAGACCCGCCCGACGGAGTTAATTGCGGGTTTGCACCCAAAACGCGTGGATCAGGCCAGGGAAATAGCCCAGCAGTGTAAGCAGGATGTTAATGATAAATGCCCAACCGAAGCCTTTGCCAAGCAGCACGCCCAGCGGCGGCAGAATAATGGTAAATACAACTCGCCAGAAACCCATATAAACCTCCTGTGCAACGTCATTCCAGTTGATTGAAAAGAAAGACAATCCCTTAAAGATTAGCCACTTTGCCTGCAGCTGCCACTTTCACTGACCGTGTTTACCCTCTTTTACGCTGTACCCAGGCGGACGTTCAGGCTATGTTTATCTTCACAAACTCATTACAAAAGGAGCAAAATATGTTTTCTGTCGGTGATATTGTGCAGCCACGTATTGGCGGGCCAAAACTGAAAGTACTGGAAGTCCATCAGGATCAGATTGTCGCGGTTCCGGCCCACGACGAGCAGGCAGCAAAAATCACGCTGAAAGCGGAAGATGTCTCTCTGTATAAAGAAGACGGTGATTTTGGCGTCTGCTGATCGGCGGCGGTGGGCGTTCACCCACCGCTTCAAACTCCATTTCCATTCAAAAAAACCGCATAAACAAGCAACCTCATTTTCAGCACTAAACACTACCATTCACGCTTAGTTAGCATAAAAAATGCTGCCTAATGTTTTATTTTCTTCCGCAAAGCATAGCGCTCTAAAACCCGCCCATTTTGTCACCAGCCAGTCAGTGCGCCACATCACATATAAAATATAACCACTTGATATTTAATACATTTAATAGCCAGCCCAACAAAAATAATGAAATGCGTAAAATTCACGCAAACGCAGAGCACTTTATCCAATAAAGAAAAAAAAATAAAAATTTATCGCTAGTTGTTAGTTTCAATGCAGACAGATAATCTACACACATCAAGCCAGCCGTTTCAAAACGCTACCACGACCGTTCATTAGCCTGTTTATTGATTATCAAGGAGCACCACCATGTTCTCTTCGCAGTCTCGCCTGCGTCACGCCGCTGCGGACACCTTTGCTATGGTTGTCTACTGTTCGGTAGTGAACATGTTGATTGAAATATTTCTCTCCGGAATGAGCTTTGAACAGTCACTTTCATCGCGGCTGGTGGCTATTCCGGTGAACATTATTATTGCCTGGCCTTATGGTATGTACCGCGATGCGTTTATGCGTTACGCCCGCCGTATTAGCCCGTCTGGCTGGATGAAAAACCTGGCCGATGTGCTGGCTTACGTGACCTTTCAGTCTCCGGTGTATGTCGCCATTTTGTGGGGAGTCGGTGCCGACTGGCACCAGATTGTCGCCGCAGTCAGTTCCAATATTGTGCTGTCGATGATGATGGGCGCGGTGTACGGTTACTTCCTCGATTATTGCCGCCGCCTGTTCCGGGTGAGCAACTACCATCAGGCCAAGGCCTGATGGCGGGCGGCAGGCTTTGGTCTGCCGCCTTTTTAATGCGCTTCGCCAAATAATCCCGTAATAAATTTTTCCAGCGCCACGCGCGAGCTAAAGCCGTGCGGAATGCCGTAATGCTCCTGCGCATCGCCGCCGAAGTAGAGCGGGAAATTCTGGTAGTGATCGCACAGTTTGATGTCCGAGGCGGGTTCCGCAAGCGACGAACTGCGTTCTTTCAACGTGGGGTGAATCACCAGCGCCGTGCGTCCCATACGCGCTTCGCGGTTAACATACACATAATTTTCGCCACGGCGATAACCATAGGTTTTCGGCGTGGCCACATCCATGGTGAATCCCACTTTTTCCAGCACGCGCGCCACTTCATCGGGTCTTAAATACATAGATTTTCCTCGTCATCTTTCCAAAGCCTCGCCACCTTACATGACTGAGCATGGACCGTGACTCAGAAAATTCCACAAACGAACCTGAAAGGCGTGATTGCCGTCTGGCCTTGAAAATTATGGTCTAAACTAAAATTCACATCGAAAACGAGGGAGGATCCTATGTTTAACAGACCGAATCGCCGTGACGTAGATGAAGGTGTTGAGGATATTAACCACGATGTTAACCAGCTCGCTGACAGCCTTGAAGCCGTGCTGAAATCCTGGGGCAGCGACGCGAAAGACGAAGCTGAAAGCGCGCGTCGTAAAGCACAGTCCCTATTGAAAGAGACCCGCGCACGCATGCATGGTCGCAGCCGTGTGCAACAAGCGGCGAGAGACGCCGTGGGTTGTGCCGATACGTTTGTGAAAGACAAACCCTGGTGCAGCGTTGGCGCTGCCGCCGCGGTCGGTATTTTTCTTGGCGCGCTGCTGAGCTTGCGCCGCTAACGGATTTCCGCCCTGCTGACCCCTGCCGGTTTCAACGCCCGTAGGGGTTTTTATTTGTCTGCACATCGCCCTTTTCTGTACGAAACGCGTACACACCGCCCTTACCCATTGTTTCTATCCTCCGGGCAAAGCCTATGACAATTTCCTATATATTGTGTGGTTGCATCTTTAAATAACTACATCTAGTATTCAAATCAGTAACACAGACACTAACTGACGCGAACCTTCGCGCCGCCAATCCATTTTAAACGGAAATACGAATTATGCGCATTACCATTTACACTCGAAATGATTGTGTTCAGTGCCACGCCACCAAACGCGCGATGGAAAGCCGTGGCCTGGCGTTCGAAATGGTGAACGTTGACCACGTGCCGGAAGCGGCCGATGAGCTGCGTGCGATGGGCTTTCGTCAGTTACCGGTGGTTGTCGCCGGGGAAACAAAATGGTCCGGTTTCCGCCCGGATATGATTAACCGCTTACATGCCGCACCGAGCGTGGCCAGCGCATGAGCACCCTCGTCTACTTCTCCAGCAGCTCGGAAAACACGCAGCGTTTTATCGCGCGTCTCGGGCTGCCGGCCGTGCGCATTCCGCTTAATGAGCGTGAGCGTATCCAGGTAGACGAACCCTATATCCTGGTGGTGCCCAGTTATGGTGGCGGCGGCACGGCAGGCGCAGTTCCCCGCCAGGTGATCCGTTTTTTGAACGATCCGCAAAACCGTGCGTTGATTCGCGGCGTGATCGCCTCCGGCAACCGTAATTTCGGCGAAGCATTTGGTCGCGCAGGCGATGTGATATCGCAAAAATGCGCCGTGCCATATCTGTATCGTTTTGAGTTGATGGGCACCCAACAGGACATCGACAACGTGCGTAAAGGAGTAAGCGAATTTTGGCTACGACAACCGCAGAGCGTGTGATGCAATCCGCGCCCGATTTCCACGCGCTGAATGCGATGCTGAATCTTTATGATAAAGACGGCCGCATTCAGTTTGATAAAGACCGCGAGGCGGTGGACGCCTTTATGGCAACCCATGTGCGCCCGAATACCGTGATGTTTAACAGCCAGGATGAACGTCTGAACTGGCTGGTGGCGGAAGGTTATTACGACGATAGCGTGCTGGCCCGTTATGACCGCGCGTTCGTCGTCGATCTGATTGCCGATGCACATGCCAGCGGTTTCCGCTTCCAGACCTTTCTCGGTGCATGGAAGTTTTACACCAGCTACACGCAAAAAACCTTCGATGGTAAACGCTATCTTGAACACTTCGAAGATCGCGCCTGCATGGTGGCACTGACGCTGGCCCAAGGCGATAAAACGCTGGCGCGCCAGTTAACCACCGAGATCCTCTCGGGTCGTTTCCAGCCCGCGACGCCAACGTTCCTCAACTGCGGCAAACAACAGCGTGGCGAGCTGGTCTCCTGCTTCCTGTTACGCATTGAAGACAATATGGAGTCGATTGGTCGCGCGGTGAATTCCGCGTTGCAGCTTTCCAAACGCGGTGGCGGCGTGGCATTTCTGCTCTCCAACTTGCGTGAAGCTGGCGCACCGATCAAGCGCATTGAAAACCAGTCTTCCGGGGTGATCCCGGTGATGAAAATGCTGGAAGATGCCTTTTCCTATGCCAACCAGCTCGGCGCACGGCAGGGTGCGGGCGCGGTTTATCTGCACGCGCATCACCCGGATATTCTGCGTTTTCTCGATACCAAGCGCGAAAACGCCGACGAGAAAATCCGTATCAAAACCCTGTCGCTGGGCGTGGTGATCCCGGATATCACTTTCCGTCTGGCGAAAGAGAACGCCGAGATGGCGCTGTTCTCGCCTTATGACGTCGAGCGTTTATACGGTAAACCGTTCGGCGACGTTGCTATCAGCGAGATGTACGAGCAATTGCTGGCCGACGAACGCGTGCGTAAAAGCTACATTAACGCCCGCGATTTCTTCCAGACGCTGGCGGAAATTCAGTTTGAATCAGGCTACCCGTACATCATGTTTGAAGATACGGTTAACCGCGCCAACCCGATTGCCGGACGCATTAACATGAGCAATCTGTGCTCGGAAATTTTGCAGGTCAACAGCGCCTCGACCTTTGATGAGAACCTCGATTACGCCGACACCGGACGCGATATCTCTTGTAACCTTGGCTCGCTCAACATTGCGCACACTATGGACTCGCCGGACTTTGGCCGTACGGTGGAAACCGCCATTCGCGGTTTAACCGCGGTGTCCGACATGAGCCATATCCGCTCGGTGCCCTCGGTGGAAAACGGCAATGCCGCCTCGCACGCCATCGGGCTTGGACAGATGAACCTGCACGGTTACCTGGCGCGCGAAGGCATCGCCTACGGCAGCCCGGAAGGACTCGATTTTACCAATTTCTATTTCTACACCATCACCTGGCATGCACTGCATACCTCAATGATGATCGCCCGCGAACGCGGTCAGCATTTTGCCGGTTTCCCGGCCTCGCGCTACGCCAGCGGCGAGTATTTTAACCAGTACCTTGAAGGCGACTGGCAACCGAAAACGGAAAAAGTGCGGGCGCTGTTTGAACGTGCTGGCATCACCATCCCAACCCGTGAGATGTGGCAACAACTGCGTGAAGATGTGATGCGCTACGGGATCTATAACCAGAACTTGCAGGCGGTGCCGCCGACCGGGTCGATCTCGTATATCAATCACGCGACATCAAGCATTCACCCGATTGTGTCGAAAATTGAGATCCGCAAAGAGGGCAAGACCGGGCGCGTTTACTACCCGGCGCCGTTTATGACTAACGACAACCTGGCGCTGTATGAAGACGCCTACGAAATCGGTCCGGAAAAGATCATTGATACCTATGCCGAAGCCACGCGCCATGTGGATCAGGGGTTATCGCTGACGCTGTTCTTTAAAGACACCGCCACCACCCGCGATATCAACAAAGCGCAGATTTACGCATGGAAAAAAGGCATCAAGTCGCTGTATTACATTCGCCTGCGCCAGCTTGCGCTGGAAGGCACCGAAATCCAGGGCTGCGTGTCCTGCGCGTTGTAAGGAGAAAAGGATGAGCCAACTATCACGCGTCAGCGCAGTGAACTGGAACAAAATCCAGGACGATAAAGACCTGGAAGTGTGGAACCGCCTGACCAGCAACTTCTGGCTGCCGGAAAAAGTGCCGCTGTCGAACGATATTCCCGCCTGGCAGACGTTAAGCCCGGCAGAACAGCAGCTTACCATCCGCGTATTTACCGGTCTGACGTTGCTCGACACCATTCAGAACACCGTCGGCGCACCCGCGTTGATGGCGGATGCGCTTACGCCGCACGAAGAAGCGGTGTTGTCGAATATCAGCTTTATGGAGGCGGTGCACGCCCGCTCTTACAGCTCTATTTTCTCTACACTCTGCCAGACCAAAGATGTCGATGCCGCCTACGCCTGGAGCGAAGAGAACGCCGCATTGCAGCGCAAAGCGCAACTGATTTTGCACTATTACCGCGCCGATGAGCCGCTGAAAAAGAAAATCGCCAGCGTATTTCTGGAATCGTTCCTCTTCTATTCCGGTTTCTGGCTGCCGATGTACTGGTCAAGCCGCGGTAAGCTCACTAATACCGCTGATTTGATTCGCCTGATCATTCGCGATGAAGCGGTGCACGGCTACTATATTGGTTATAAGTATCAGAAAGGGCTGGAAAAAGTGAGTGCAGAAAAACGCGAGGAGTTGAAAACTTTCGCACTGGATCTGCTGATGGATCTCTACGAGAACGAACTCAGTTACACCGACGATCTGTACGCCGATAGCGGCTGGGCCGAGGATGTGAAAGCGTTTCTCTGTTACAACGCCAACAAAGCGCTGATGAACCTCGGTTACGAGCCGTTATTCCCACCGGAAATGGCTGACGTCAACCCGGCAATTTTGTCCGCGCTCTCGCCAAATGCCGATGAAAACCACGACTTTTTCTCCGGCTCCGGCTCGTCCTATGTGATGGGTAAAGCCGTCGAAACCGAAGACGAAGACTGGAACTTCTGATCTTTCTTTCCTCTCCTCATCGGGAGAGGAATATCCATTTTCATATTGCATTTGAAATAACCCGCTGCGAAAAAAGGATATTATTATTTCAATAATGTCTTCATGATTTCCCGGCACAATATCCCTTCAGCTTCTACACTGTAATTGTCTCGTCATTTTCATCTGAATCAGCACTATTCAGGTGCGATTTTCCGATGAATTTCAAAAAAATCTCATCCGCCGCCAGCCCTTATTTCATGGGAAATAGCGGCAATTATCGCTTAAGCAAATTCTTAAAGACGGGAAATTCAGGGTTGTCTCAGATTCTGAGTATGCTAGGGTATATCCAGTCAATTATTCTCACCAGGTACGATATCGACACAATAAATAACAGGAACTCTATTATTGCATGGCAATTAAATTAGAAGTTAAAAACCTTTATAAAATATTTGGCGAGCATCCGCAGCGAGCTTTCAAATATATTGAAAAAGGACTTTCGAAAGAACAAATTCTGGAAAAAACGGGGCTGTCGCTTGGCGTGAAAGACGCCAGTCTGGCCATTGAAGAAGGCGAGATATTTGTCATCATGGGGTTATCCGGATCGGGTAAATCCACTATGGTACGCCTTCTCAATCGCCTGATTGAACCCACCCGCGGACAGGTGCTGATTGACGGCGTGGATATCGCCAAAATATCAGACGCCGAATTACGCGAGGTGCGCAGGAAAAAGATTGCGATGGTCTTCCAGTCATTTGCGCTAATGCCCCATATGACGGTGCTGGATAATGCCGCCTTTGGCATGGAATTGGCCGGTATTTCGGCGCAAGAACGCCAGGAAAAAGCGCTGGACGCGCTGCGTCAGGTTGGGCTGGAGAATTATGCACACAGTTATCCGGATGAACTTTCTGGCGGTATGCGCCAGCGTGTTGGTCTGGCGCGCGCATTAGCCATCAACCCCGATATCTTATTAATGGATGAAGCTTTCTCCGCGCTCGATCCATTAATTCGCACCGAAATGCAGGATGAACTGGTAAAGCTTCAGGCCAAACACCAGCGCACCATTGTATTTATTTCCCACGATCTCGATGAAGCAATGCGTATTGGCGACAGGATTGCCATTATGCAAAACGGTGAAGTGGTACAGGTCGGCACACCGGATGAAATATTGAATAATCCGGCCAATGATTATGTGCGCACCTTCTTCCGTGGCGTGGATATTAGCCAGGTATTTAGCGCCAAAGATATTGCGCGTCGAACGCCTGTCGGGCTAATTCGCAAAACGCCCGGCTTCGGCCCGCGTTCGGCGTTGAAACTGTTGCAGGATGAAGACCGTGAATTCGGTTATGTGATTGAACGCGGCAATAAATTTGTCGGCGTTGTCTCCATCGACTCCCTGAAAGAGGCGCTCGGTCAAAGCCAGGGGATCGAGGCGGCGTTAATCGACTCCCCGCTTGCGGTGGATGCCGAAACGCCGCTCAGCGAGTTGCTCTCCCACGTTGGACAAGCGCCCTGCGCCGTGCCGGTGGTCGGTGAAGAGCAACAGTATGTGGGCATCATCTCCAAACGGATGCTGCTGCAAGCTTTAGATCGCGAGGGGGCAAACAATGGCTGATCAAAACAACCCGTGGGATAGCGCACCAGCAACCGACAACGCCGCACAGTCTGCGGATGCCTGGGGCGGCGGCAATAGCGCACCAACCGATGGCAGCAGCGCAGACTGGCTGCACAGCGCGCCGGCACCCGCGCCGGAACACTTCAATATTATGGACCCGTTCCATAAAACGCTGATCCCGCTCGATAGCTGGGTGACGCAGGCGATCGACTGGGTGGTGATGCACTTCCGCCCGCTGTTTCAGGGCATTCGCGTACCGGTGGATTACATCCTCAGTGCGTTCCAGCAGATGCTGCTGGGCATGCCCGCGCCGGTGGCGATTATTCTTTTCTCGCTGATCGCCTGGCAGATGAGTAGCGCCGGAATGGGCATTGCCACGCTGGTATCGCTGATTGCCATTGGCGCCATCGGTGCCTGGTCGCAGGCGATGGTGACATTAGCGCTAGTGCTGACCGCGCTGCTGTTCTGCGTGGTGATCGGCTTGCCAATGGGCATCTGGCTGGCACGCAGCCAGCGCGCGGCGAAAATCGTTCGCCCGTTGCTGGATGCGATGCAGACAACCCCCGCGTTTGTCTACCTGGTGCCGATTGTGATGCTGTTTGGTATCGGCAATGTGCCGGGCGTGGTGGTGACCATTATCTTCGCCCTGCCGCCGGTGGTGCGTCTGACCATTCTCGGCATTAACCAGGTGCCGGCCGATTTGATTGAAGCCTCGCGCTCATTTGGCGCAAGCCCGCGCCAAATGTTGTTTAAAGTACAGTTACCGCTGGCCATGCCCACCATTATGGCGGGAATTAACCAGACGTTGATGCTTGCCCTCTCCATGGTAGTGATCGCCTCGATGATCGCCGTTGGCGGGCTTGGCCAGATGGTACTGCGCGGTATTGGCCGCCTTGATATGGGGCTTGCCACCGTTGGCGGCGTAGGGATTGTTATCCTCGCCATCATTCTCGACCGCCTGACGCAGGCTGTCGGTCGCGACTCCCGCAGCCGGGGTAATCGTCGCTGGTATCAAACCGGCCCGCTGGGTCTGCTGACCCGCCCTTTCGCTAAATAATCTGTCGCCCGGCAACTCGCCGGGCAGCAGTATCCCACCTGAACAATAAGGAACAACGATGCGACATAGCGTACTTTTTGCCACAGCGTTTGCCACCCTTGTCTCTACCAGTGCATTTGCTGCGGACGCAGAACTGCCAGGCAAAGGCATCACCGTCAAGCCATTTCAAAGCACTATCGCCGAAGAGAGCTTCCAGACATTGCTGGTGAGCCGCGCCCTTGAAAAACTCGGCTACACCGTGAATACCCCGGACGAAGTGGATTACAACGTGGGCTACACCTCAATGGCGGCGGGCGATGTGACTTTTACCGCCGTCAACTGGCAACCACTGCATGACGACATGTATGCCGCCGCCGGGGGCGACAAAAAATTCTACCGTCAAGGCACCTATGTCACCGGTGCGGCGCAGGGATATTTGATCGATAAGAAGACCGCCGAGAAATATCACATCACCAACATTGAGCAGCTAAAAGATCCGAAAATCGCCAAATTGTTTGACGGTAACGGCGACGGCAAAGCCGATATGATGGGTTGCTCACCGGGTTGGGGCTGCGAAGCGGTCATTAACCACCAGCATCAGGCTTACGGTCTGGAAAACACCGTCACCGTTAGCCACGGGAACTACTCGGCGATGATGGCGGATACCATTACCCGCTTCAAAGAGGGTAAACCGGTACTCTATTACACCTGGACGCCATACTGGGTAAGCGACGTGCTGAAACCGGGTAAAGATGTGGTGTGGCTGCAGGTCCCGTTCTCTTCCCTGCCGGGTGAACAGAAAGATATCGACACCAAACTGCCAAACGGCATGAATTACGGCTTCCCGGTGAACACCATGCATATTGTTGCCAACAAAGCCTGGGCTGAAAAAAACCCGGCGGCGGCAAAACTTTTCGCAGTGATGAAATTGCCGCTGGCCGATATTAATGCCGAAAACGCCATGATGCATGCGGGCAAATCGTCTGAAGCGGATATTCAGGGTCACGTTGATGGCTGGATCAAAGCGCACCAGCAGCAGTTCGACGGCTGGATCAAAGAGGCGCTTGCCGCGCAGAAATAACCTGTTGCGCTAAGCCTTCCCAAAGCGCCATCGGTTTTTTGCCGAATGGCGCTTTTGCTTATTCAGGCTCTGCCCGCCTGTTCGCCTGTTCGCCTGTTCGCCTGTTCGCCTGCCAGGGTAGGTCACCGCACGTTCCGACACGCGATCTTCCTCACAAAATTCAATCTATTGCTATGATGAGTGTCTGGAAAAACATACCTGACTTACAACGCCAATGACCACACCGAACCAGGGCCTTAGCCCGGCGCTGATTGCGCTGATGTCCGTTGCCACCGGCCTCGCCGTTGCCAGCAACTACTATGCGCAACCGCTCCTCGATACCATCGCCCACGCCTTTTCACTCACACCCAACCAGGCCGGATTTATCGTCACCGCCGCCCAGCTTGGCTACGCCGCCGGGCTGTTATTTCTCGTGCCGCTTGGCGATATGTTCGAACGACGCTCGCTGATTGTGCTGATGACGCTGCTGTCGGCAGGCGGCATGTTGATCACCGCCAGTAGTTCATCGCTCGGGCTGATGATCCTCGGCACCGCGCTGACCGGGCTGTTTTCCGTGGTGGCACAAATTCTCGTACCGCTGGCCGCCACGCTGGCAACCCCGGACAAACGCGGCAAAGTGGTGGGCACGATTATGAGCGGTCTGCTGCTCGGCATTTTGCTGGCGCGCACCGTTGCCGGATTGCTGGCAAGCCTTGGCGGCTGGCGCACGGTTTACTGGGTCGCCAGTGTGTTAATGGTGCTGATGGCGCTGGCGCTGTGGCGCGGGCTGCCGAAAATCAAGCAAGAGAATCACCTTAATTACCCGCAACTGCTTGGCTCGGTGTTTGGCCTGTTTGCCGGTGACAAACTGTTACGTACCCGGGCAATGCTCGGCTGTCTGAGCTTTGCGAACTTCAGCATTTTGTGGACGTCAATGGCGTTTTTGCTGGCCTCGCCGCCGTTTCAGTTCTCCGAGGCGACGATCGGCCTGTTTGGCCTGGTCGGCGCAGCAGGTGCACTCGGCGCGCGGCAGGCCGGTGGGCTGGCGGATCGGGGTCATTCCCATCTCACCACCACCGGCGGCCTGATTCTGTTGCTGCTCTCCTGGGTGGCTATCTGGCTTGGACACAGCTCGGTTATCGCCTTGATTATTGGCATTATCGTGCTGGATCTCACCGTGCAGGGGGTACACATCACCAACCAGACGGTTATCTATCGCGTGAAACCGGACGCGCGAAACCGCCTGACCGCCGGGTATATGACCAGCTATTTTATTGGCGGCGCGGCAGGCTCGCTGATCTCTGCTTCCGCATGGCAACACGCAGGCTGGACAGGGGTTTGCCTCGCAGGTAGCGTGCTGGCGCTGCTGAATCTGCTGGTTTGGTGGCGAGGATTTCACCGCCAGGAGGCGGCAATGTAAACAACCACCCACGTTTGCACGTTTCGGAGGAACACCGGGGTGTTAACGAGTCACTCAGTCTGTTAAGGTTATGGGACTTGTTTATCCCGGTTATATTAACGTGGGTGATATATAACAAACATTATGGATATGGATAGTTCAGTAACCGCAACAAAGAGCACGTCTGACCAGAGCGCGACATTTCTGGAAGGTATCAAAGACAGCCTTCCCATCGTTTTGAGCTACGTCCCCGTTGCGTTTGCCTTTGGCATGAATGCCACCAAACTCGGTTTTACCCCACTCGAAAGCGTTTTCTTCTCCTGCATTATTTATGCGGGTGCCAGTCAGTTCGTCATCACCACCATGCTTGCCGCAGGTAGCGCATTATGGGTTGCCGCGCTGACCGTAATGGCCATGGATGTTCGCCACGTGCTGTATGGCCCGTCGCTACGCAGCCGTATTCTGCAACCACTCAAAAACCGCAAAACGGCCGTCTGGGCTTTTGGCCTGACGGATGAGGTATTTGCCGCCGCCACCGCGAAGCTGGTGCGTGATAACCGCCGCTGGAGCGAAAACTGGATGATCGGCATTGCCTTATTTTCCTGGCTTTCCTGGGTGGCTGGCACGGTGCTGGGCGCGTTTTCCGGCGACGGACTGCTGGATGGTTACCCGGCGGTGGAATCGGCGTTAGGGTTTATGTTGCCCGCGCTGTTTATGAGTTTCCTGCTCGCCTCGTTCCAGCGTCGCCAGATAAGTGCCGTCACGGCAGCGCTGCTCGGTGCACTGGCGGGCGTCACGCTGTTTTCCATTCCTGCCGCGATTCTGGCCGGGATTTTCGCCGGCTGCCTGGCCGCGCTGGTACAGGCGTTTTATCAAGGAGCACCTGATGCGCAATGAGGTGCTGCTGCTCGGTCTGCTGGTGGGCTGCGTCAATTTTTTATTCCGTTATCTGCCGTTGCGTCTTCGCGCCGGACAGTCGCGCCCGGCGAAACGCGGCGTGAGCAGTGTATTTTTGGACACCATTGGCATCGCGTCTATCTGCGCACTGCTGGTGGTCTCCTGCGTGCCGGAAATCGCCGCCGACAGCCGCCGCCTGTTGCCAACGCTTACCGGTTTCGCCGTGCTCGGCGTGAGCTTCTGGAAAACACGCAGCATTATTATCCCCACGCTACTGAGCGCTTTCGCGTACGGAATCGTCTGGAAACTCCTGACAGAAGCATAGATAAGGCAAATTTATTACTACAAATAATACATTTACTTTATTTGTCACTGTCGTTACTATATCGACTGCAATTAATGAGGTTATACCCAAATGGATAGTTCGTTTACGCCCATTGAACAAATGCTTAAGTTTCGCGCCAGCCGCTATGAAGATTTCCCGTTTCAGGAAATTCTGTTAACCCGCCTGTGTATGCATATGCAGGGCAAGCTGCTGGAAAACCGCAATAAGATGCTGAAAGCGCAGGGCATTAACGAGACGTTGTTTATGGCGCTGATTACCCTGGAATCCCAGGAAAATCACAGTATTCAGCCTTCTGAGCTGAGTAGCGCGCTGGGCTCATCCCGTACCAATGCGACACGCATTGCCGATGAGCTGGAAAAGCGCGGCTGGATTGAGCGTCGCGAAAGCGATAACGATCGCCGCTGTCTGCACCTGCAGTTGACCGATAAAGGTCATGAGTTCCTGCGCCAGGTTCTGCCCCCGCAGCATAACTGCCTGCATCAACTCTGGTCTTCGCTGAGCGTTGGCGAAAAAGATCAGCTTGAGCATATCACCCGAAAACTCCTGACGCGTCTCGACCAGATGGAAGAAGACGACGTCATTCTCGAGGCGTTGCGCTAACGCGATAAGACGCTCGAATATCCAGGATATAAAAATACTGAAGAGCCAGTATCTACTGGCTTTTTTGGCAAAAACAGGCCGGCGTTTGCCGGGATGAAAATAAGAAGATCGTGGAGAAAAGCATGAGCGCAAATGCGGAGAGTCAAACCCCGCAGCAACCGGTCAAAAAGAAAGGTAAACGTAAAAGTACCCTTCTTCTGCTGACCTTGCTCTTTATTGTTATTGCCGTGGCATACGGGATTTATTGGTTTTTGGTACTGCGTCACGTCGAGGAGACCGATGACGCGTACGTGGCAGGGAACCAGGTGCAAATCATGGCGCAGGTGTCCGGCAGCGTGACGAAAGTCTGGGCCGATAACACCGATTTCGTTAAACAGGGCGATGTACTGGTGACGCTGGATGCGACAGATGCGCAGCAGGCGTTTGAAAAAGCGCAAACCGCGCTGGCAAGCAGCGTGCGCCAGACCCGCCAGTCAATCATCAACAGCAAACAGCTGCAGGCGAGCATTGAGCTGAAAAAAACCGCCCTCGCCCAGGCGCAGAGCGATTTTAACCGCCGCGTGCCGCTCGGCAGTGCCAACCTGATTGGCCGCGAAGAGCTGCAACACGCCCGTGACGCCGTGGCCAGCGCACAGGCAGAGCTGGATGTCGCCATTCAGCAATACAACGCTAACCAGGCCATCGTGCTTGATACCCGTCTGGAAGATCAACCTGCGGTAAAACAAGCAGCGACCGAAGTTCGCAATAGCTGGCTGGCGCTGCAACGGACCAAAATCGTCAGCCCAATCACCGGCTACGTTTCCCGCCGTGCCGTACAGCCTGGCGCGCAGATCACCACGTCGACCGCGTTGATGGCAGTCGTTCCGGCCAGCAATTTATGGGTGGATGCGAACTTTAAAGAGACGCAGCTTGCGCATATGCGTATTGGTCAGAGTGCCACCATCATCAGCGACATTTACGGCGATGAAGTGAAGTACACCGGTAGAGTGGTCGGTCTGGATATGGGCACCGGCAGTGCGTTCTCGCTGCTGCCTGCGCAAAACGCCACCGGTAACTGGATCAAAGTGGTTCAGCGTCTGCCAGTGCGTATTGAGCTTGATGCAAAACAGCTCGCCGATCATCCGCTGCGTATTGGTCTTTCCACGCTGGTGAAAGTGGATACCGCCGATCGTGAAGGTCAGGTGCTGGCAAGCCAGGTGCGCACCAGCCCGGCTTATGAAAGCAATGCCCGGGAAATCAGCCTTGAACCGGTCAACACGTTGATCGAAAACATCGTGAAAGCCAACGCCGGTTAATCTGAGGTGAGTGCAATGCAACAGAAACCGCTGGAAGGCGCGCAGCTGGTCATTATGACCATTGCGTTGTCGCTTGCGACCTTCATGCAGGTGCTGGACTCGACCATCGCTAACGTTGCTATTCCGACTATTGCCGGTAACCTTGGCTCCTCGCTGAGCCAGGGTACGTGGGTGATCACCTCGTTCGGGGTGGCGAACGCTATCTCGATTCCGATCACTGGCTGGCTGGCGAAACGCGTTGGGGAAGTGAAGCTGTTTCTCTGGTCTACCGTCGCCTTCGCTATCGCCTCCTGGGCTTGCGGCGTCTCCAACAGTCTGGGGATGCTTATCTTCTTTCGCGTGATCCAGGGGATTGTCGCCGGGCCGCTGATCCCGCTGTCACAGAGCTTGTTGCTCAGCAACTATCCGCCCGCCAAGCGCTCTATCGCGCTGGCGCTGTGGTCAATGACGGTGATCGTCGCGCCGATTTGCGGGCCGATCCTCGGCGGCTATATCAGCGATAACTACCACTGGGGTTGGATCTTCTTTATCAACGTACCGATCGGTGCGCTGGTGGTGTTGCTGACGCTGCAAAGCCTGCGTGGGCGCGAAACGCGTACCGAGCAGCGGCGCATTGATGGCGTAGGGCTGGCGTTGCTGATCGTCGGTATCGGTAGCCTGCAGGTGATGCTCGACCAGGGTAAGGAGCTCGACTGGTTTAACTCGACGGAGATCATCGTGCTGACGATTGTCGCCGTGGTGTCGATAAGTTTCCTGGTGGTGTGGGAGTTGACCGACGATAACCCGATAGTCGATCTGTCGCTGTTTAAGTCGCGCAACTTTACCATCGGCTGTTTGTGTATCAGCCTTGCCTATATGCTCTACTTCGGCGCGATTGTGTTGTTACCGCAGTTGTTGCAGGAAGTGTATGGCTACACCGCGACCTGGGCGGGGCTGGCTTCTGCGCCGGTTGGCGTGATCCCGGTGCTGTTGTCGCCGATTATTGGCCGCTTCGCGCATAAGCTGGATATGCGCCGTCTGGTGACGTTCAGCTTTATTATGTATGCGGTGTGCTTCTACTGGCGTGCGTATACCTTCGAACCGGGCATGGATTTCGGCGCTTCGGCGTGGCCTCAGTTCATTCAGGGTTTCGCGGTGGCGTGCTTCTTTATGCCGCTGACGACTATCACTCTTTCCGGTTTGCCACCGGAACGGCTGGCGGCGGCGTCGAGCCTGTCGAACTTCGCGCGTACGCTGGCGGGCTCCATCGGTACCTCGATCACCACGACGCTGTGGACGAACCGGGAATCGATGCACCATGCGCAGCTTACGGAGTCGGTCAACCCGTACAATCCGAACTCGCAGGAAATTTATAACCAGCTGCAGGGGATGGGCATGTCGCAGCAACAGGCTTCCGGCTGGATAGCGCAGCAGATAACCAATCAGGGGCTGATTATCTCGGCTAATGAGATTTTCTGGTTCTCTGCGGGGGTGTTCCTGATCTTGCTGGGGCTGGTGTGGTTTGCGAAACCGCCATTTGGCGCGGGCGGCGGCGGCGGCGCGCATTAACCTGAAAAGCAAATCGCCTCCTGATGGAGGCGATTTTTCTAATGACTTGTTTTACTTCTCAATGCCGAGAACTTCCAGCGTCATCACGGAAGTCACGCCGGGCG
This sequence comes from Kosakonia sp. LAM2021, assembly GCF_016620385.1. NCBI lineage: Bacteria > Pseudomonadati > Pseudomonadota > Gammaproteobacteria > Enterobacterales > Enterobacteriaceae > Kosakonia > Kosakonia sp. LAM2021. The sequence goes on along the minus strand of NZ_JAENHT010000007.1, from coordinate 219,995 downwards.
GCACCGCACCAGGTATTCCTTCCTCACCGTAAGCCAACTCGGTGGGAACATAAATCTTCACTCTGCCACCCACGACCAGTTTTTTTACGCCAGCACGCATCACCATCGGCAGTTCGCTCACGCGCGCCGTATTAACTTCGTTCTGTGCGAGAACCTGCCCGGAGCTGACCTTTTCATCCACTTTGAAACGGATGACATCGGTATCGCCAATAGCGGCGCCTGGCCCACGTTTTTCAACCAAATAGACCACGCCGTTATCTGCCCGCACCGCGCCCTTTAGCTTCGCCGCATCGGCAAGCAACTGCTGCCCTTGCTTCTTGTTTCGGGTTATTTCGCGTTGCCGTGCATCGTCTACCTGCTTGTTGAGCGTAGTGAGAACCTTTTCCAGATCGGCATTCGGCATTTGCAGACTGCCCGCAAATTTATCCTGCAAGCCTTGCAGAAAAGCCTGCGGCATAAATTGTTGACCAATGTCTTTCAGCGTTTCGCTTTCAAGCTGAACTTTTGCCGCAAACCAGACGCCCCAGGCATAGTTGACGCGCGCAAGTTGAGACTTATCTGCCGCCAGCGAGAATGCCGGTGAATTCGCTTTACCCGCCCCATTTTCCGCCGCAGCTGGCGCACTCTTCACAGCAGCGAGTTGCTGTTCCATTTGCGCCTTCTCTTCGCCGCTCTGCTTTAATTTCGCTTCCAGCGCGGCAATGTGCGATGCCTGCTCTGCCGTTTGTTTGGTGGCAGCAGCCAACTGACCGGTTATTTCATCGCGCTTTTTATCCACATCGGCAAGCTGGCTTTGTTGATCTGCGGCTTGTTTGGTGGCGGCAGCGAGCTGGCTGGTTATCTCGTCGCGCTGTTTATTCGCCTCGGCAAGCTGCTTTTCCTGTTCTGCAGTTTTTATGGCCGCCTGTTGCAGCTTTGTACTGAGCTCCGCACCCTGCTTTTTCGCTTCCGCCTGTTGCTGTTCCGCCTGCGATTTTTCTTCGCTGCGCTGTTTCAGCGTCGCTTCCAGCGCGGCAAGTTGCAATGTCTGCCCGGCAGTTTGTTTCGTGGCAGCTGCGAGCTGGCTGGTGACGTCGTCGCGCTTTTTATTCGCCTCGACAAGCTGCTTTTCCTGCTCAGCGGTTTTCGTTGCCGCCTGTTGCAGCTTCGCACTGAGATCTGCGCCCTGCTTTTTCGCTTCCGCCAGTTGCTGTTCCGCCTGCAATTTTTCTTCGCTGCGCTGTTTCAGCGTTGCTTCCAGCGCGGCAAGTTGCGATATCTGGCTGCCAGCCTGTTTCGTGGCGGCAGCGAGCTGGCTGGTTATCTCGTCGCGTTTTTTATTCGCCTCGGCAAGCTGCTTTTCCTGCTCAGCGGTTTTCGTTGCCGCCTGTTGCAGCTTCGCACTGAGTTCCGCGCCCTGCTTTTTCGCTTCCGCCAGCTGCTGTTCCGCCTGCGTTTTTTCTTCGCTGCGCTGCTGCAACTCATCTTTCAATGTCGTAATACTTAGCGCCTGCTCACTCATCTTTTTCGCGGCGGCATCAAGGTTATTATTTGCCTCTTCACGTTTATTATTCGCTTCGGCAAGTTGCTTCTCGCTGGCCTGCAGCTGTTGTTGTAGCTGCTTATTTTCACTGCTAATGATCGGCGGCGGCTGTTTGCTATCGTCGCCTACGTTATTTTTTTGCTGTATGGGCGTTGCTGAGATCTGTTTTTTGCGCAGCGTTTCTGCTTCACGCCGCAACTCCACGAGTTTGCGTTTCAGTAACCTGATTTCTTGATCACTTGATGCTTTTTTGGGCGCAGTCTGCTGTTTAGCAGCAGCCTGTGATGAAGACGTAGCAGCTGAGCCTGTACTAGTGTGGTCCGCCGTAAACGGAGACTGCGGCTCGGCTGATATTATGTGTTCCTCGTTTAGTCGGTCGAGTAATGAGGCAGGCTCAGCGCTGGTGGCTGATGTTGATATAGCCGATAACAGCACAGCAGATGAATAAAATAGTTTTCTCATAACTGTTTCAGGGCATTTGCGCGACTGGACATATTAGTGAATACCGCGCTGCGCACGCGCGAGCAAACCACTTCAATCTTACTATCAATTTCGGATTTCATTATTTCCGCAGAGTTCTTATCAATTATTGATCGATTTCGCTTGTAGATTTCATAGCTTTTATTAATTGTATTAAATTGCTGTTTGTAAGTTTCAAATGCGGAATTATCCAGACCTTTTAAGGCAGTCAGAAGCTCGTAACATTGCTGCGCCTGCTGTTTCTGCGGCGCATCCTTCACCACGGAGGGCACCGTTGATTTAACACAACCCGCTAATGTAAAGGGTAAAACGAAGGAAAGACATAAAAGATAAGAGTGTGAACGCCGCATAATATCCTCATCATTCAGGCATATCAATTCACTGAATTGCATTCAGTTGATAAATAAATTAAACGGGAAATATCCGTCAAATAACAACAGGGGTGAAAACTATCACGCCGGAATTTAAATAACAACAAGAAGCCACACAGCCTGAATGGATATTATTGATACATCATAATTTCATTATAAGTAATGAAATACAATACTTTCACTGAATGAATAGAATATGAAAATGTGCGGATAAAATAATAATGCCGCCTTCCAGGCAGAAAGGCGGCATGGGGAAACTAGATGTGCAGTTCCTGCAATTTCTCTTTCGGCAGGGCGAGTTCTTCGTTGCTGTTAACGCGAACATCGCGATCGAGGATGTGACGCGCGATTTCTTGCGCTTCTTCCAGAGAGTGCATTTGGTATGTCCCGCACTGATAAATATTCAGTTCCGGGATCTGATTCTGCTCTTTTACTTTCAGGACATCTGCCATCGCCGCTTTCCAGGCATCGGCGACGCGCTGCTCGTCCGGCGTACCGATCAGGCTCATGTAGAAACCGGTGCGGCAACCCATCGGAGAGATGTCGATGATCTCAACGCCGTTGCCGTTGAGGTGGTTACGCATAAAACCGGCGAACAGATGTTCCAGCGTATGGATACCTTTTTCCGGCATCACTTTTTTGTTCGGTACACAGAAACGCAGGTCGAATACGGTAATGGTGTCGCCGTGCGGCGTGTCCATAGTCTTGGCAACACGGACTGCTGGCGCTTCCATACGGGTATGATCGACAGTGAAGCTATCCAATAATGGCATTTAGTCACCTCCGACAGTGATTTTTTTAAAAATAAAATGAACTCTTTTTTCCCGTGCGAGTCTGAGTATATGAAAGACGCGCATTTGTTATCATCATCCCTGAACTTCAGAGATGAAATTTTGGCCACAGAGATGTGGCCTTTTTCTTTTGTATCAGGCGTGGCGCGCGAGTAACGCCTCGAATGACTCCGAATCTCCGGCTTCAACCTCTGCCTGACGCGCCAGCGACGCTTTGCGCTCGGCGATAAAATCTTCCTCAAGCAAAATTTCCAGTGGCTCTTCACGCAGCTGCGACCGGTACTGATCGCCCAGGGCTTTCCCCGTGCCGCCAATACCATTATCAATCATTGAGCGCAGAATGCGCGCAGAAAATGTCAATTCCGGATCGTCGAAGCTGGCAACCAACTGGTTACACACTTTTTCGTACTCTTCGCCACCGTACACGCCATCCAGCGTCTGCGCTACACGTTTCAGATCGCTAAACAGATCCTTACCGACCTGAGCGAGCGGGAACTGTGCGGTTTCACAACCCATTCCGAGCGTCAAACCAGGTTTACGCCCTTCCAGAATCACGCGATTCCAGTTAGTACGGGTGCACAGCAATTCATCGCTGCTCATTTCTGGCGCATCAGCCAGCACGCACCAGACCATAAACAGATCGAGGAAACGCACTTGCTGCTCGTCAACGCCAATGGCGGTGAACGGATTGATATCCAGGGAACGCACTTCGATGTATTCAATGCCGCCACGCAGCAACGCATCCGAGGGTGTTTCGCCGCTACGGGTTACACGTTTCGGGCGAATGGGTGCATACAACTCGTTTTCAATCTGCAGAATATTGGTGTTGATCTGTAAGTATTTGCCCTCTTTCTTCAGACCAATTTTGGCGTATTCCTCAGAAGGCGTTTTGATGGCGCGCTTCAACGCCACCACATAGTCATGCAGGTTATTGAAGGTAATACCTAGATTGCTTTGCGATTTATTGGTGTACCCAAGATCGCTCAGGCGTAATGAGGTCGCATACGGCAAGTAGTACATACCGTTCGGTGTTTTCTCAAACGGCAGCGTTGTCGGTTTCCCTTGCAGGAACGACGAGCAAATTGCTGGCGAAGCGCCAAACAGATACGGGATCACCCAGCCAAACCGGTAGTAATTGCGGATGAGGCGAAAATAACCTTCCGATACCGATTCTTTATCCGTACTGCCGTTTTTCGCTTCCCAGAAAGCCATCGGCAGCGAGAAATTGTAATGCACACCGGAAATGGTTTGCATCAGCGCGCCATAGCGATTTTTCAGCCCTTCGCGGTAGAGCGTTTTCAGGCGACCGATATTGGACGTGCCATACTGCGCCAGCTCAATATCCTGACCATCTTTGATATAGCACGGCATGCTCAACGGCCACATGCGTTCGTCGCCTATCTGGCGCGCAGTGTAGCGGTGAATATCACGCATGATGGTCAGCATATGATCGATATCGCCATCTACCGGAGTGATAAATTCCAGCAGCGCTTCAGCAAAATCGGTGGTGATCCATTTATGGGTCAGTGCTGAGCCAAGCGCAGCCGCGTGACCCGTAGTTGCCAGAGAGCCATCCGCATTTACGCGCAGCGTTTCACGCTCAAGACCGCGTTGTATCCCCTTCAAAGCTTGAGGATGTTTTTCCAGCCAGGACAGCGCCTGTGATACGTCCGGGATCAAATTGACCTCCCGCCTGTCATAATCATTTTATTAAGCATAATTGTAATGGTTGACGATTAAAGGTCACTCACTCAGTCCAATTAGTGCCACCACGTCATACCCTGCAGCGTCACAAAGGCGATCGCCAGATAGCGCAACGCTTTGCCAAGGCATAAAAAAATCACTACCGGCCCCCACGACAAGCGCATCCATCCTGCCAGCAGGCACAGCAAGTCGCCTATAACAGGCACCCAGCTTAACAACAGCGCTGCCGCGCCGTATCGTTTAAGCCAGTCAGTCGCTTTTTCCTGCCAGCGCGATGTCTTACGCTGCGGGAAGAAACGCCCAAGAATAACGTTAGTCAGCCCTCCAAGGCTATTACCCATTGTTGCTATTACAACAAGAAGCCAGGGCTGGCTAATGTGAGAAATTAGCATTGCAACCAGCACGACCTCAGAATTGCCAGGCAACAGCGTGGCGCTGAGAAAGCTGCTGGAAAACAGTGACAATAGCGACAGCGTGTCGCTCACAATAAGCGTACGTCCACGACGTCCATACCGGCTGCACGCGCCGCCTTAAGCCCGAAATCTGCATCTTCGAAAACAATGCATTGCGCCGGTTCCACCCCCATGCTTTGCGCACAAAGCAGGAAAGTATCGGGCGCGGGTTTGTGATGTTTAACATGATCGGCTGCGATAACGGCGTCAAAGTATCCCCGCAGTCCAAGATGTGCCAGCAGCGCTTCCGCAATCGCGCTTTCGCTGCCCGTTCCCACAGACATCGGACGGCGACCATGCCACGCTTTCACCACCTCGATAAGCGGTAATGGGCGAACAGAGTCCAGCAGCATCGCTTTTACCATCGCCGTTTTTTCCTGAGCCAACAAATGAGGATCGAGATCGCCCTGGTTAGCTTCAATAATGGATTGCGCGATACGCCAGGTTGGAGCGCCGTTAAGCCCAATCATCGCCTGTTCGTCAAAACGCATCCCATAACGCCCGAGCACTTCATGCCAGGCTTTACGGTGAGTTGGCTCTGTATCAAGAATAGTGCCATCCATATCGAAAATCAGACCAGCGTAACGTTCGTACATCATGTTCTCACAAAGCGGATAACAAACAGTTACTTTAACGTAAACAGTGATTTTTGTCGCTGCCAGCGAGTGAGAAGCATTGTGTTAAGCATGATTTTGACGGGGTACCGGTGAGACGAAGTTTTGTGTTTTGCGCAGGCGATGCGGTCTGGAGAATGGCTTTGTTTAACTTGTAGGGTATTGTCTGAGCTGCTTTATTCTCGCTGGTATCAGCAGAAACATGCACTAAACCTGAGAGAATAAATCGACGGGGGTATTGCAGAAGATGGTGCATCCGGGAGGATTCGAACCTCCGACCGCTCGGTTCGTAGCCGAGTACTCTATCCAGCTGAGCTACGGATGCATCGGGAAAAGTTTTACGCTACAGATTCAGAACTTCTTGAACAAACAAATCCGGGAAGATAACTCGGATTCATCTCACCTTCAGACCGTTGCTGAAACAGCAGCTATCCTTTCTGATTTCGGCAACAATGTTCGCCGAAACTGAAAGAATAAATAGGCTGGTGTATCAAGAAGATGGTGCATCCGGGAGGATTCGAACCTCCGACCGCTCGGTTCGTAGCCGAGTACTCTATCCAGCTGAGCTACGGATGCATCGGAAAATGCTTTTTACAACACAGATTCATATCTGCATGTCATCGGCGTACTGAGCAAGATGGTGCATCCGGGAGGATTCGAACCTCCGACCGCTCGGTTCGTAGCCGAGTACTCTATCCAGCTGAGCTACGGATGCATCGGGAAACTTACTTTACAACGCTGATTCAGTGCTGCGTTACCTCGCCACACTGAACAAGATGGTGCATCCGGGAGGATTCGAACCTCCGACCGCTCGGTTCGTAGCCGAGTACTCTATCCAGCTGAGCTACGGATGCAAAATGGCGGTGAGGCGGGGATTCGAACCCCGGATGCAGCTTTTGACCGCATACTCCCTTAGCAGGGGAGCGCCTTCAGCCTCTCGGCCACCTCACCACACGCGCCTCTTTCGAGTGCTTCGAAGAACTTGTTAAGGGCTCATCGTCGCTGCGTGGCGCACATATTACTTTCTGGGACTTATAAGTCAAACACTTTTTCCAGCCCCTGAATCGTTTGCACACTTCGCAGGCAATTAGCCTGCAAAAAGGACAAAAAGGATGTTTTATCAGCAAAATTTCTGCCGTTCCGCTGCAGAAAAATTGCAAACACATGCACGGCCCAAAAGCGCGTAACAGAGGAAAACAGCGAGTATGTAATAAAAAGGAAACGTAACGAGGGGAAAATCAGGAGGAGGTGTTGCGTCTCGCCGGGAAACAGCGAGACGCGATAATAGCATCAGTAGTTCGACTGCTGTGATTTTTCAGCCTGGATACGCTGGTAGATCTCTTCACGGTGAACGGAAACTTCTTTAGGGGCGTTAACGCCGATACGAACCTGGTTACCCTTAACCCCTAATACAGTCACAGTGACCTCATCCCCAATCATGAGGGTTTCACCAACTCGACGAGTCAGAATCAGCATTCTTTGCTCCTTGAAAGATTAAAAGAGTCGGGTCTCTCTGTATCCCGGCATTATCCATCATATAACGCCAAAAAGTAAGCGATGACAAACACCTAAGTGTAAGCAGTCACGGCATTACATTCTGTTAAACCTAAGTTTAGCCGATATACAAGACTTTAACCTGACTTTATCGTTATCAATAGCGTAGTGGCAACAACGCCATAACCGCAAGGTTATGGCGTCTGCTTTCGCTTTGTAATTATGACAGTTTAGCGCTTACCCAGTCTTTTACACTGGCGAGAGCGGCAGGCAGTGCGGCTGCGTCAGTACCGCCAGCTTGCGCCATATCCGGACGTCCGCCACCTTTACCCCCAACCTGCTGGGCAACCATACCGATCAATTCCCCGGCCTTCACACGGTCGGTCACATCCTTCGACACACCCGCAATCAGGGAAACTTTTCCTTCCGCCACGGTGGCAAGCACAATCACTGAATCACCCAGTTGGTTTTTCAGATCGTCCACCATGGTACGCAGCATCTTCGGCTCGACGCCAGCGAGCTCGCTAACCAGCAGTTTGACGCCGTTAAGATCAATCGCTTTACCGGACAGGTTAGCGCTCTCCTGCGCCGCGGCCTGCTCTTTAAGCTGCTGCAACTCTTTTTCCAGCTGGCGAGTACGTTCAATAACAGTACGCACTTTATCGCCAAGGTTCTGGCTATCGCCTTTCAGCAACTGCGCGACATCATGCAACTGGTCACTCTGCGCATGCAGGCTGGCAATCGCGCCTTCACCGGTTACCGCTTCGATACGGCGCACGCCCGCCGCCGTGCCGGATTCAGACACAATACGGAACAGACCTATATCACCGGTGCGGGAAGCATGTGTGCCGCCGCAGAGCTCAGTCGAGAAATCCCCCATGCGCAGCACGCGCACGCGATCTTCGTATTTCTCGCCAAACAACGCCATTGCACCATTCGCTTTTGCCGCTTCCAGATCCATGATGTTGGTTTCGATTGGCAGGTTACGGCGAATTTGCGCGTTCACCAGATCTTCTACCGCACGGATTTCCGATGGTTTCATGGCTTCAAAATGGGAGAAGTCAAAACGCAACGCTTTGTCGTTTACCAGCGAGCCTTTCTGCGCCACATGCGTACCGAGCACATCGCGCAGCGCGGCATGCATCAGGTGTGTGGCAGAGTGGTTCAGACGAATACGCGCACGGCGCACTTCATCGACTTCCGCTTTCACACCGTCGCCGACTTTCAACGAACCGCTATTCAGCTTACCGAGATGACCAATCGCCTGACCGTATTTCTGCGTATCCTGTACGGCAAAGGCAAAGCCATTACCTTTCAGTTCGCCTTTGTCGCCCACCTGGCCGCCAGACTCGGCGTAGAACGGCGTCTCATCGAGAACAACCACCGCTTCCTGACCTGCAGCAATCGCATTCACCGGCTTACCGTCGACAAACAGCGCAGTCACTTTGCCGTTCAGTTCCAGATGGTCATAGCCTTTAAATTCTGACGCGCCATCAACGCGGATCATTGCGTTGTAATCTGCGCCGAAACCGCTGGATTCGCGTGCGCGACGGCGTTGCTCTTCCATCGCGGCTTCAAAACCTGCTTCGTCAACTTTCAGGTTACGCTCACGACAAACATCGGCGGTTAAATCCACCGGGAAGCCATAAGTGTCGTACAGGCGGAAAGCGGTCTCCCCGTCCAGCGTGTCGCCTTTCAGTTTTGCCAGCTCTTCGTCCAGCAGTGCCAGACCGCGCTCCAGCGTACGTGCAAATTGCTCTTCTTCGGTTTTCAGAACCTGCTCAACCTGAGCCTGTTGGCGTTGCAGATCTTCCCCGGCGGAACCCATTACCGCGATCAGCGGGCCAACCAGCTTATAGAAGAAGGTGTCCTTCGCGCCCAGCATGTTGCCATGACGAATCGCACGACGAATGATACGACGCAGTACATAGCCACGGTTTTCGTTCGACGGAATGACGCCATCGGCAATCAGGAAGGCGCAGGAACGGATGTGGTCAGCGATTACGCGCAGGGATTTGTTACCCAAATCGGTCGCGCCGGTCACGTTTGCCACCGCCTGAATCAGCTTCGCGAACAGGTCAATTTCGTAGTTGGAATTCACATGTTGCAGCACTGCGGCAACGCGTTCCAGGCCCATACCGGTATCCACGGACGGCTTCGGCAGCGGTTCCATGGTGCCATCAGCCTGGCGGTTGAACTGCATAAAGACGATGTTCCAGATTTCGATATAGCGATCGCCGTCTTCTTCCGGGCTGCCCGGAGGGCCACCCCAGATATGGTCGCCGTGATCGTAGAAAATCTCGGTGCACGGGCCGCACGGGCCGGTATCGCCCATCTGCCAGAAGTTGTCAGAGGCGTAAGCGGCACCTTTGTTATCACCGATGCGAATAATGCGCTCGCGCGGCACGCCCACTTCTTTTTCCCAGATTTCGTACGCTTCGTCGTCCGTTTCGTATACCGTCACCCACAGACGCTCTTTCGGCAGGTTGAACCAGTTCTCACCGGTCAGCAGTTCCCACGCGTACTGAATAGCATCATGTTTGAAGTAGTCGCCGAAGCTAAAGTTGCCCAGCATTTCAAAGAATGTGTGATGGCGTGCGGTGTAACCGACGTTTTCCAGGTCGTTGTGTTTACCACCAGCACGAACGCAACGCTGTGCTGTGGTAGCGCGGGAATAATTACGTTTGTCGAGCCCAAGGAATACATCCTTGAACTGGTTCATCCCGGCGTTGGTAAACAGCAGAGTCGGGTCGTTATTCGGTACCAGGGAGCTGCTGGCAACTACCTGATGTCCCTTACTATGGAAAAAATCGAGAAACGCCTGACGGATCTCAGCGGTGCTCTTGCTCATAATTATCCTGAAATCAAGCTAACGAAATGTGGTAACCGGCCGTTGCCATACATGGAAAACACGCCAGCTACTGGAAAAAGTGGGAATAAGATAAGTTTTCTTTACTGCGAAGTAAAATCCCGTATGCGCTCAGTCGGCAAAATTTCGCCATATTTCCTGAATATCTTCCTGCATAAAGCCGCGATAGAGCAAAAAACGCTGCACTTTTACTTTCGCCGCATATTCAGTCGGCAGCGGTTCACCATATTTGCGCTGCGCCTGCGCACGGGCACTCTCCACCCAGTCGATATCGCATTCGCGTAGCGCGCTTTCACAGTCTTCGCGCGAGATCCCTTTCTGGTTTAATTCCTGTCGAATGCGTGCCGGACCATAACCTTTACGCGCACGGCTGGCGATAAACTGGCGCACAAAGCGCATGTCATCAAGAAAGTTATGCTCCAGACACCACGCAACGACCTCTTCGACCTCTTCCGGCGTGATATCCAGTTCTTCCGGGCCGTTTTTACTCATTACTGGCGCGGTTAATTTGCGACGAAACTCTTTTTCGCTGTGATCGCGCATCGCCAGAATCCGCATCGCTCTGTCACGCAGGCGGGAAACGGCGGAGCGGCGAGAAGGGTTTTCAGGCATGGCTTAATCCTGTGTGCGTAGAAAAGCAAAAGGGCTGCATCAGCAGCCCTTGATTATCATTGAAATTATCAGAAATCTTCGTTGGTTTCTTCAACGTCTTCGTCATTGCCATCGGCAGTGAATTCAGCAGAAGAATTCTGGTTGCTGAGCAGAATTTCGCGCAGCTTTTTCTCGATCTCTTTCGCCGCCGCCGGGTTTTCTTTCAGCCAGGTCGTTGCGTTCGCTTTACCCTGACCAATTTTGTCGCCGTTGTAGCTATACCAGGCACCCGCTTTTTCAATCAGTTTCTCTTTCACGCCAAGATCGACCAGCTCGCCGTAGAAGTTAATGCCTTCGCCGTAGAGGATCTGGAATTCAGCTTGTTTGAACGGCGCAGCGATTTTGTTTTTCACCACTTTCACGCGGGTTTCGCTGCCGACAACGTTATCACCCTCTTTCACCGCACCGATACGGCGAATATCCAGACGCACAGAGGCGTAGAATTTCAGCGCGTTACCGCCAGTGGTGGTTTCCGGGTTACCGAACATTACGCCAATTTTCATACGGATCTGGTTGATGAAGATCAGCAGCGTGTTGGACTGTTTCAGGTTACCGGCCAGTTTACGCATCGCCTGGCTCATCATACGCGCCGCAAGGCCCATGTGAGAGTCGCCGATTTCGCCTTCGATTTCCGCTTTCGGCGTCAGCGCCGCAACGGAGTCGACCACCAGCACGTCAACCGCACCGGAGCGCGCCAGCGCGTCACAGATTTCCAGCGCCTGTTCACCAGTGTCCGGCTGAGAACAGAGCAGGTTGTCGATATCAACGCCCAGTTTGCGAGCGTAAACCGGATCCAGCGCGTGTTCCGCATCGATAAACGCACAGGTTTTGCCTTCGCGCTGCGCAGCGGCAATTACTTGCAGGGTCAGCGTCGTTTTACCTGAAGATTCAGGCCCGTAAATTTCGACGATACGCCCCATCGGCAAACCGCCCGCGCCCAGCGCGATATCCAGCGAGAGCGAACCGGTAGAGATGGTTTCCACATCCATGGAACGGTCTTCACCCAGACGCATGATGGAGCCTTTACCGAATTGCTTTTCGATCTGACCCAGTGCGGCTGCAAGCGCCTTTTGTTTGTTTTCGTCGATAGCCATGATTACTCCTTCATGCAGAGTGAAGCGCGTTACGCTCCGCGGTGAATTACTGTTCTGTTGTCGCAATTATACTGTATGGTCATACAGTATCAAGCATTTTGTAGAAAATGTTGCCAAAGGGTTTGCAGAGCATAGGCGGTAGCCTGTCTGCGCACCGCTTCACGGTCACCTGAGAAGCATTCACGCCGCGTGATCCCTTCCCCACTGACGCTGGCAATGCCAAACCAGACGGTGCCAACCGGCTTCTCGTCGCTGCCGCCATCCGGCCCGGCGATGCCGCTGATGGAAATCGCATAGTCGGCGCGCGCCGCTTTCAGCGCACCAATCGCCATCTCGACCACCACCTGCTCGCTGACCGCGCCGTGCGCATCCAGCGTGGCGGGCTGTACGCCAATCATTTGGGCTTTCGCTTCATTACTGTAGGTAACAAACCCGCGTTCAAACCAGGCGGAACTGCCAGCGATATCGGTTACCACCTTCGCCACCCAACCGCCGGTACAGGACTCCGCCGTGGTCAGCGTCGCGCCGCGCGCCTTAAGCGCCAGCCCGATGCGTTCGCTGAGCTGCATTAATTCATTGTCCGTCATGATGGCTCCCGTGCGTCTAAAAAATGTGGCGGAAAAGATACCACTTTCCGCGAAAAGATGGGGACGGGATGGCGAATTTACGAGGAGGCTTCCGAAAAAAGGCCAGCGAGCGCTGGCCTGCGTGGCTTATTGCCAGTTACTTCATGCTGTTATAGATAGTGTCGACATTATGACGAAAGGCTTTCTGATAGGTATCTGCCACCCCGCCTTTGGCGCTTAACGCTTCCGGATAAAGCTCGCCGCCCGGTTGCGCGCCGGTTGCGCTGGCGATCTGTTTCACCAGCCGTGGATCCAGTTGGTTTTCCATAAACCACACTTTCACGCCATCGGCTTTAATCTGTTTGATAAGCGAGGCCACCTGTGCGGCACTGGCTTCACTTTCAGAAGAGATGCCTTGCGGCGCCATGAAATCAACGCCGTAAGCGCGAGCAAAATAGCCAAACGCATCGTGGCTGGTCAGCACTTTACGTTTCGCCTGCGGCACCGCGCTGAAGCGCTCTTTTGCCCAGCTATCCAGCTTGTTTAACTGGTCGATATAACGCTGACCGGAAGCATTCAACGCGGCTTCATCAGCCGGATCGGCTTTCACCAGCGCGGCGAGAATATTCTTTGCGTACAGCGCGCCATTCGCGGCGCTGTTCCAGGCGTGGGGATCGGTCACTGTTGCGCCATCTTCTTCCAGCGTATGCGTTGCAACACCAGTTGATGCGACGACAAGCTGGCCTTTAAAGCCAGAGGCTTTCACCAGACGATCCAGCCAGCCTTCCAGCCCCAGGCCGTTCACCACCACCACATCGGCGCTGTTGAGCAGCGCGCTGTCTTTCGCCGATGGTTCAAAGGTGTGCGGATCGCCATCCGGCCCCACCAGCGTGGTCACCTTGACGTGATCGCCACCAACCTGCTGGGTGATATCGCCCAGAATCGAGAAGCTGGCGACCACATTTACTGTTTTTGCCATTGCGCCCTGCGCCACCAGGCCGAGCGCCAGCGCCAGAATAAGCCCTGTCCGTTTCATCATTTCCCCTTGCTACGTTAAAAGTGCGCGCAGGCTGTGAGCCAGCCCACTGCGCGTGCCGAATAAAATGGAAAAAAAGAAGACAATACTGGCGGTCAGCACAATCGCCGGTCCGGCGGGCAACCCCGCCATCCACGACAGACTTAACCCAAGCCAGGCGCACAGCGCGCCAATGCTGGCCGCCAGCAACAATAATCCGGGTAATGTCCGCGCCCAGCAGCGCGCTGCCACAGCGGGGAGCATCATCACGCCCACGGCCATTAATGTGCCGAGCACCTGAAAGCCAGCCACCAGGTTGAGCACCAGTAACGCCAGAAACAGCCCGTGCAGCAAGCCCGGCGCGCGCGGCGAGTTAACCTGCAAAAACGCGTTGTCGAACGCTTCACTGACCATGCCGCGATAGCAAAACGCCAGCACCAGCAGCGTCAGGCTGGCCACACCCGCGACAAACAGCGCCGAGTCGCGATCGACCGCCAGAATCGAGCCAAACAGCAGATGCAGCAGATCGACACTGGAGCCGCGCAGCGAAACCAGCGTGACGCCGAGCGCCAGCGACCCGAGGTAGAAACCGGCAAAGCTGGCGTCCTCTTTAAGCGGCGTGCGGCGGCTTACCCAACCAGCCACCAGCGCGACGGTGATACCTGCGACAAAACCGCCGATACTCATCGCCAGCAACGACATCCCGCTTAGCAAATAGCCCACCGCCACGCCAGGCAGAATGGCGTGCGACAGCGCATCACCCATCAGGCTCATGCGGCGCAGCAGCAAAAAAACGCCCAGCGCCGTGGTACTGATGGAGAGCGCCAGACACACCACCAGTGCGCGGCGCATAAAGCCAAATTCGATAAACGGCTGAAAAAAGAGATGCCAGATCATGCCCTGCACACCTCATCTTTTACCGCGAAATGCACGGTCGCGCCCCACTGCGCCACGCGTTCGTCGAGGCGTAATGTTTGCGGGAAGTAGCGAGACACGCGCTCGCTATCGTGCAGCACGGCAAGAATGGTTTGCCCGCCGCGATGCATGTCCACAATCTGCTCCATCAACAGTTGCGATGTGGCTTCATCAATACCGGTAAACGGCTCGTCGAGCATGACCAGCGGCGCGTTCAGCACCCAGACGCGGGCAAACAGCATGCGCTGAAACTGCCCGCCGGAAAGTGTATCAATTGTCTCGTGCGCCATTGCCGCCAGCCCAACGCGCTCCAGCCCCTGAGCGATTCGGCTGCGGGCATCGCGGTTCAACCCGCGAAACAGCGAAACGCGCGGCCAGCACCCCATACTCACTACGTCCTGCACGGTGAGCGGAAATTGTGATTCCAGCGCGTGGCGCTGCGCCAGCCAGCCAATGACTGGCCGCACCGGTTGCCAGCGCAAAACGCCGCTCACCGGCGGTAAAAATCCGGCCAGCGTTTTTAACAGTGTCGATTTGCCGCAGCCGTTTGCGCCAACAATCGCCGTCATGCTGCCGCGCGCCAGCGTGCCGCACAGCGCCGGCGTGATCGCAAGGCGATCGTAGCCTGCGACCAAATGGTCAAGTTCAATCATGGCAGCGCAACCGCCCAGTTTGTCAGGAGCCAAAGCACCGCTAATAGCGCGGCCGCCAGCACTAAGCGGATCGTGCCGGAAAGGGAAAACAGCGTTACGGGAATCATTCACACACCTCATATGTTATAACGTAACAATAATCAGTATGAATGACTAAGTAAATCGCTATGCGTAACGGGAGTGCATCGAAATGTTTCAGGTTCCCCTCCCGCAGGAGGGGAGAGAGATCAGCGAACGCGCGCCAGTGAAACCGCCTGGCCGAGCTGCCAGACCGCCATCGCGTAGTGTGTGCTGTGGTTATAGCGGGTGATAGTGAAGAAGTTCGGCAGACCGTACCAGTACTCATAGCCGGTGCCCACATCAAGGCGCAGCAGACTCGCCTGCTGGTGCGCGCCCAGCGGCTGCTGTGGCGTTAAGCCCGCGGCAGCCAGTTGCCCGACGCTGTAGTTCGTTTTAAAGCCATTTTCCAGCCCCGGCGCCTGGCCGTTGGCCGGGATCGCCACCACATCGCCTTTCACCCAGCCGTGCTGTTTGAAGTAGTTCGCCACGCTGCCAATGGCATCCACCGGATCCCACAGGTTGATATGCCCGTCGCCGTTGAAATCGACGGCGTACTGCTTGTATGAAGAGGGCATAAATTGTCCATAGCCCATTGCGCCAGCGAAAGAACCTTTCAGATCAAGCGGATCGTCGCTCTCATCACGCGCCATCAGCAGGAACGTCTCCAGCTCGCTGGCGAAATACTCCGCGCGGCGCGGGTAAGCGAAGGCCAGCGTCGCTAACCCGTCCAGAATACGCGTTTTGCCCATCACGCGGCCCCAGCGGGTTTCCACGCCGATAATGCCAACGATAATTTCCGGCGGCACGCCGTAAACCATCCACGCGCGGTTAAGCGCGTCTTCATACTGATTCCAGAACGCCACGCCATTTTGCACATTGTCCGGGGTGATGAACTGCTTGCGATAGCGCAGCCAGGCGCCGTTCGGCCCGGTGGGTCCCGCTGTCGTCGGCGCTTGCTTATCCATCAGGCGCAACACGTAATCCAGGCGTTTGGCCTGCGAGAGAATTTCATGCAGTTGCTGGCGGTCAAAACCGTGCTTGCTGACCATCATATTGATGAACTGCTCCGCCGCCGGGTTATTGGCAAAGTCACCGCCGGTCATCAGAACATTGTGCTGCGGCTCGAGCAGGAAACCGCCGGAAGGCGCGGGCGACGCGGTTTGCGGGGTTTCAGCAAGCGGGGGTTTACTGCTACAGGCACAGAGCACAACAAACGCAGGCAGTAATGCTGCGTAACAACGCTTCAACATGGGACTTCCATTTTAAACGAATCAGCCAGGAGCAAGTATGGTAAAGCATCTGCGTACCGACAAGGAAGCGCCGTAACGCCTGCGCACGCGATCTCACTTCACTTTTTCACTTTCCATTACGCGTTCATTTAATTCCGTTCACTCTCGCGAAAACTTTCACAATGATCATTTTTTCTTTCATAACGAGATCTAAATAACACATTTCAACCTTTCATAATGATTATGATAGTGCACGGTTAAACAACAAAACGACAACCCTACAGGAGAGAACAATGGAAACCATTACGCATGGTGCCGAATGGTTCATCGGGCTGTTTCAGAAAGGCGGCGAAGTGTTCACCGGCATGGTGACCGGTATTTTGCCGCTACTGATAAGCCTGTTGGTCATCATGAACGCACTGATTAACTTTATTGGCCAACACCGTATCGAAAAATTTGCCCAGCGCTGCGCGGGCAATCCACTTGCCCGTTATTTACTGCTGCCCTGCGTCGGCACGTTTGTCTTCTGCAACCCTATGACGCTGAGCCTCGGGCGCTTTATGCCAGAGAAGTACAAACCCAGTTATTACGCTGCCGCCTCCTACAGTTGCCACTCGATGAATGGCCTGTTTCCGCATATCAACCCTGGCGAGTTGTTTGTTTATCTGGGGATTGCCAACGGTCTGACAACGCTGGGCTTGCCGCTCGGCCCGCTGGCGGTGAGCTACCTGCTGGTCGGCCTGGTGACCAACTTCTTCCGCGGCTGGGTTACCGACCTGACCACGTCCATTTTCGAGAAGAAAATGGGCATTCAGCTTGAACAAAAAGTCCAACTCGCTGGAGCAACATCATGACGCGCATAGTGATTGAAAAAGGCACCGGCGGCTGGGGCGGCCCGCTGGAAATCGACGCCAGCACTGAGAAAAAAATCGTCTATATCACTGCAGGCACCCGTCCGGCAATTGTCGACAAGCTGGCGCAACTCACTGGCTGGCAGGCGGTAGACGGCTTTAAAGAGGGCGAACCGCCAGCAGAGGAGATCGGCGTCGCGGTGATCGACTGTGGCGGTACGCTGCGCTGCGGCATCTATCCGAAACGCCGTATCCCGACGGTGAATATCCACGCCACCGGGAAATCGGGCCCGCTGGCGCAGTACATTCTGGAGGATATCTATGTCTCTGGCGTGAAAGAGGAAAATATCCATCTGCACGGTGAAGCGCCGACCGTCGCGCCAAAACGCACGGTGACAAAGGATTACGACACCAGCAAAAAGATCACCGAGCAGAGCGATGGCCTGCTGGCGAAAGTCGGCATGGGCATGGGCTCGGCGGTCGCGGTGCTGTTCCAGGCCGGACGCGACACCATCGACACGGTGCTGAAAACCATTCTGCCGTTTATGGCCTTCGTCTCGGCGCTGATCGGCATCATCATGGCCTCCGGGCTTGGCGACTGGATTGCCCACGGCCTCGCGCCGCTTGCCAGCCATCCGCTCGGGCTGGTGACGCTGGCGCTAATCTGTTCCTTCCCGCTGCTGTCACCCTTCCTCGGCCCAGGCGCGGTGATTGCCCAGGTCATCGGTGTGCTGATTGGTGTGCAGATCGGCCTCGGCAATATCCCGCCACATCTCGCCCTGCCCGCGCTGTTCGCCATTAACGCCCAGGCGGCGTGCGACTTTATCCCGGTGGGCTTGTCGCTGGCGGAAGCGCGTCAGGAGACGGTCCGCGTCGGCGTGCCCTCCGTGCTGGTCAGCCGATTTTTAACCGGTGCGCCAACGGTGTTAGTCGCCTGGTTTGTCTCCGGTTTCATTTATCAATAAGGGGTGTTTTATGAGTGTGATTTATCAAACCACCATTACCCACATCGGTGAGAGCGCCCCGGATGCGCTGAGCGACAACATGCTGATCACCTTCCGCGAAGGCGCGCCTGCGGATGTCGCCGAGTTCTGTTTTATCCACAACCACGGTGCGCTTTCGGGCGCGCTGTTACCCGGTGCGCAGTTTGAACTGGGCGAACGCCGCTACCCGGTCACGGCCGTAGGCAACGTGGCCGAGCAGAATCTGCGTGAGCTGGGTCATATCACCCTGCGTTTCGATGGACAAACGCAGGCGGAATACCCCGGAACGGTACACGTCGCAGGCCCGGTGCCTGACGGAATCGCCCCCGGCTGCATTTTGAAATTTGTCGCTTAAGTCGTAAGGAGAAGAGTATGAAACAGGTTGCCGTTGTCATTGGTGGAGGACAAACCCTTGGGGCGTTCCTTAGCCGTGGGCTTGCCGCAGAAGGTTACCGCGTGGCGGTAGTGGATATTCAAAGTGATAAAGCGGCAAATGTCGCCCAGGAGATCAACAGCGAGTTTGGCGAAGGGATGGCCTACGGCTTTGGCGCGGACGCCACCAGCGAGCACAGCGTACTGGCGCTGGCGCGCGGTGTGGATGAGATTTTTGGCCGCGCGGATTTGCTGGTCTACAGCGCCGGTATCGCCAAAGCGGCATTTATCAGCGACTTCGCGCTCGGCGATTTCGACCGTTCCTTGCAGGTGAACCTGGTGGGCTATTTCCTTTGCGCACGCGAGTTCGCGAAGTTGATGATTCGCGACGGCATTCAGGGGCGCATCATCCAAATCAACTCCAAATCCGGCAAAGTGGGCAGCAAACACAACTCCGGCTACAGCGCGGCGAAGTTCGGCGGCGTGGGCTTAACGCAATCACTGGCGCTGGATCTGGCCGAGTACGGCATTACCGTGCATTCGTTGATGCTGGGCAACTTATTGAAATCACCGATGTTCCAGTCACTTATCCCGCAATATGCCAGCAAACTGGGCATCGCGGCGGACGAAGTGGAGCAATATTACGTCGACAAAGTGCCGCTCAAGCGCGGCTGCGACTACCAGGATGTGCTGAACGTGCTGATGTTTTACGCCAGCCCCAAAGCCTCTTACTGCACCGGTCAGTCGATTAATGTCACCGGCGGTCAGGTGATGTTCTGATCCGCATGGCCCTCCGCGCGGGGGCCTGATTTAAAAGGAGATCGCTATGGTTTCAGCCCTGATTACCGTTGCCGCCATCGCCTGGCTTTGCCAGATGGCGCTTGGCGGCTGGCAAATCCGCGAGTTTAACAAAGCGTTTGATACGCTGTGCCAGCGCGGGCGCGTCGGCGTTGGGCGCTCCGGCGGGCGTTTCAAACCGCGCGTGGTGCTGGCCGTCGCGTTTGATCAACAAGACCGCGTGACCGACACCCTGCTAATGCGCGGTCTCACCGTTTTTGCCCGACCAACAAAAATCGACCACGTAATGGGGATAAAAAGAGAGGAATTAGAGCCTGATGTGATCTTTCCCCATGATCCGGGCTGTCAGAATGCTCTATCATTAGCGCTTAAAATGAAACATTGATAATTTCGTTGTGAACGCTAATAGCTTGCGAAATTATCATTTCGCAACGTAACGCAGGATATCAGCGCCTATGAAACCACGTCAGCGTCAGGCGGCTATTCTTGAGCATCTGCAAAAGCAGGGAAAGTGTTCTGTTGAAGAGCTGTCAGCTTACTTCGACACCACAGGGACGACCATACGTAAAGATCTCGTCGCGCTGGAACATTCCGGCGCGGTGATCCGCACTTATGGCGGTGTGGTGCTCAACAAAGATGAAGCCGATCCCCCGATTGATCACAAGACGCTTATCAATACCGTGCAAAAAGGGCTGATTGCCGAAACGGCAGTGACCTACATCCACGACGGCGATTCGATCATCCTTGATGCGGGCAGTACGGTGCTGCAAATGGTGCCGTTGCTCAGCCACTTCAATAACATCACGGTAATGACCAACAGTTTGCATATCGTTAACGCCCTATCTGAGCTGGATAACGAGCAAACGATCCTGATGCCGGGCGGCACCTTCCGTAAGAAATCGGCCTCGTTCCACGGCCAACTGGCGGAAAACGCCTTTGAGCATTTCAGCTTTGACAAGCTGTTTATGGGCACCGACGGCATCGATCTGAACGCGGGCGTCACCACGTTTAACGAGGTGTTCACCGTCAGCAAAGCGATGTGTAACGCCGCGCGGGAAGTGATCCTGATGGCAGACTCCTCCAAATTTGGCCGTAAAAGCCCGAATGTGGTCTGTAGCCTGGAGAGCGTGGATAAACTGATCACCGATTCGGGGATCGCCGCCGACGTGCGCGCCGCGCTGGAAGCCAAAGGGGTTGAAGTGATCATTGCCGGAGAAAAACATGAGTGAGTCATTAATTAACGCCGGACGGCAAACCCTGCTGCTGGAGCTTCAGGAAGCCAGCCGCCTGCCGGATCGCCTCGGTGAAGCATTTGTGCGCGCCGCCGAAACCGTGCTGCACTGCGAGGGGAAAATCATCGTCTCCGGGATCGGCAAATCCGGCCATATTGGTAAAAAAATTGCGGCGACGCTTGCCAGCACCGGCACACCGGCGTTTTTCGTCCATCCGGCGGAAGCGCTGCATGGCGATCTTGGCATGATCGAAAGCCGCGACGTGATGTTGTTTATCTCTTACTCCGGTTCGGCCAAAGAGCTGGATCTGATCCTGCCGCGTCTTGAAGAGAAATCCGTCGCGCTGCTGGCGATGACCGGCAAACCGCGCTCCCCGCTGGCGCTCGCCGCACGGGCGGTGCTGGATATCTCGGTTGAACGCGAAGCCTGCCCCATGCACCTGGCTCCCACTTCCAGCACCGTCAACACGCTGATGATGGGCGACGCGCTGGCGATGGCGGTAATGCAGGCGCGCGGGTTTGATGAAGAGGATTTTGCCCGTTCCCACCCGGCTGGTGCGCTTGGCGCGCGGTTACTCAATAAAGTGCATCATCTGATGCGCAAAGAGGAGCAGATCCCGCAGGTGCAACTTACCACCAGCGTGATGGACGCGATGCTGGAACTGAGCCGCACCGGTTTGGGTCTGGTCGCGGTCTGCGACAGCCAGCGCCATGTAAAAGGTGTATTTACCGATGGCGATCTTCGCCGCTGGCTGGTGTCAGGCGGGGCGCTAACCGCGCAAGTTGATAAAGCGATGACGCCCGGCGGCATCACGCTGGAAGCGGGCAGCCGCGCCGTGGACGCTAAAGAGCGCTTAATGCAGCGCAAAATTGCCGCCGCCCCGGTGGTGGATGACGCCGGTTTACTGGTCGGCGCCATCAACCTGCAAGATTTCTACCAGGCCGGCATTCTGTAACGCTTCATCCCGGACGTTTCGCCAGCCGATGCAGGCTGGCGACATCACTTTACCCATTTCAGGCAGGCGGGAATGCGTTAACGCTTAAGCCCCAGACGTTTCGCCAGCCGGTGCAGGTTGGCGACATCCATCTCCAGACCGCGCGCGCAGGCCGCCCAGTTACCGCCCTGCTCTTCCAGCGTGCGGGAAATCAATGCCCGCTGAAAATCCTCCGTCGCATCTCGCAGATTTTGCTCTACGGGCAGCGGCGTCACCGCAGCGGAGGGGGCCACCGGTTCATCGTTAAGCGCAAAATTGCGCGCTTCCAGCACCACGTCATCACGGTTACGCGTACCGCGCGCCAGCACCACCGCGCGGTGAATGGCATGTTCCAGTTCGCGCACATTGCCCGGCCAGCCATAACTCAGTAAATGCGCGCGCGCGCCGGGGCTTAACGCCACTCTCCCCAGCCCCAGCCGCAAACGGCACTGCTCGCAGAAGTAGCCCGCCAGTAAAACAACATCTTCCCCGCGCTCGCGCAGCGGCGGTACAGAAAGCGGAAACACGCTCAACCGATGGTAGAGATCGGCGCGAAAACGCCCGGCCAGCACCTCTTCACGCAGGTCGCGGTTGGTAGCGGCCAGTACGCGAACATTCACACGCAGGCTGCGGTCGTCGCCGACGCGCTGAATATCCCCGTATTGCAGCACGCGCAGTAATTTCGCCTGCAACGACAGCGACAGCTCGCCAATCTCATCGAGAAACAGCGTGCCGTTGTCCGCCATCTCGAATTTGCCACTGCGGTTGCTGATAGCGCCGGTAAACGCGCCTTTAACGTGACCGAACAGTTCGCTTTCGGCCACACTTTCCGGCAGCGCGGCGCAGTTGAGATAGACCAGCGGATTGATGGCGCGCGGCGAACCTTCATGGATAGCTTTCGCCACCAGCTCTTTACCGGTGCCGGTTTCACCGCTGATCAACACGTTCAGATCGGAAGCGGCAACGATATCGATCTCTTTTTTTAGCTGTTCCATGCCCGCCGACAGGCCAATCATTTCGCTGCGCGTTACCTGTTCGAATGCCGCCGGTGCGCCAGGCAGCATATTCTGACTCTCCAGCTGCTCTATCAGCAGCGCGTTATTCAGCGCACCTGCCGCCAGCGCGGCAATCAACCGCAGCTCTTCATCGCTAAAGGTGTCGAACTGATCCGGCGACATGCCATCGAGCGTCAGCGCACCAATCAGATTTTGCCCAGCGAACAGCGGCAGCCCAACGCAGGCGTGCACTTTCAGGCTCTCCTGACCGGGGATCAGCCCATCGTAGGGATCGGGCAAATCGCTGTCGGCGGGAAAACGCACAACATCACCTGCACGGGCGATCGCCTCCAACCGTGGGTGGCCTTCCAGCGTAAAGCGCCTGCCCAGCACATCCTGCGCCAGCCCGTCGATGGCCAGTGGAATAAACTGCCGTGCGTCGTAGCGCAGCAGCGCCGAAGCGTCGCACTCCAGCACCTGGCGCAGAGTGGTGATTAGCCGCTGGAAACGATCCGCATGGCCGATACCGCTTTGCAGTTCTATGGCGATCCCCGCCAGTACATTCAGCGAAAAACTCATACCTACCTCACTGTCGTTTTGACAATGCATAGTGTCATATTGACTGTATTTATCATAGTCATATTGACAATTTATTTTTTCAAGGAATCAATAAAAAACTTATAAATCAACATAATAAAAAGTTGGCACGCAACTTGATATTAGCCCTGCATCGAATTGAGAAAACTGCACAGGACAACTGATATGGCTATTCATGTAAAAAACAACATTCACTGGGTCGGACAACGTGACTGGGAAGTTCGCGACTTTCACGGCACTGAATATAAAACCCTGCGCGGCAGCAGCTACAACAGCTATTTGATCCGCGAAGGCAAAAACGTGCTGATCGATACCGTCGATCATAAATTTAGCCGTGAGTTCGTGCAGAACCTGCGCAGCGAAATCGATCTGCAGATGATCGACTACATCGTTATCAACCATGCGGAAGAAGATCACGCCGGTGCGCTGACCGAACTGATGTCGTATATCCCCAACACCCCAATTTATTGCACCAATAACGCCATCGACTCGATTAACGGCCATCACCACCACCCTGAATGGAATTTCAACGTGGTGAAAACCGGCGACACGCTGGATATCGGCAACGGTAAACAGCTTATTTTTGTCGAAACGCCAATGCTGCACTGGCCGGACAGCATGATGACCTACCTGACTGGCGATGCGGTGCTGTTCAGTAATGACGCTTTTGGTCAGCACTACTGCGATGAACGTCTGTTCAATGATGAAGTGGATCAAACGGAACTGTTTGAGCAGTGCCAGCGCTACTACGCCAACATCCTCACACCGTTCAGCCGCCTGGTGACACCAAAAATCACCGAGATCCTCGGCTTCAACCTGCCTGTCGATATGATTGCCACTTCACACGGCGTGGTATGGCGCGATAACCCGACGCAAATTGTTGAGTTGTATCTGAAATGGGCGGCGGATTACCAGGAAGATCGGATCACGATTTTCTACGACACCATGTCCAACAACACCCGCATGATGGCCGACGCTATTGCGCAGGGCATTAACGAAGCCGACCCGCGCGTGGCGGTAAAAATCTTCAACGTCGCCCGCAGCGATAAAAACGACATTCTGACCAATGTGTTCCGCTCCAAAGGCGTGCTGGTCGGCACCTCGACCATGAACAACGTGATGATGCCGAAAATCGCCGGGCTGGTTGAAGAGATTACCGGCCTGCGTTTTCGCAATAAACGCGCCAGCGCTTTTGGCTCCCACGGCTGGAGCGGCGGCGCGGTTGACCGCCTGTCAACCCGTTTACAGGACGCCGGTTTTGAGATGTCGGTCAGCCTGAAAGCGAAGTGGCGACCGGATATCGACGCGCTGGAAGTGTGCCGCCAGCACGGGCGCGATATTGCCCGCCAGTGGGCGCTGTCGCCGCTGCCGGAGCCGGTAAACAGCCCAGCCGCCAGCGCACAAGAAACCTGCGCCTGCGCAGCGGCGGCAGCGGCCGATCTCGGCCCATCCATGCAGTGCAGTGTGTGCCAGTGGATTTATGATCCGGCAAAAGGTGAGCCGATGCAGGATGTCGCACCGGGTACGCCGTGGCGCGAAGTGCCGGACAATTTCCTCTGCCCGGAATGTTCCCTTGGTAAAGAGGTGTTTGACGAACTGGCAACGGAGGCAAAATGAGCGCAGGTATTGTCATTATCGGTTCGGGCTTCGCCGCCCGGACACTGGTGAAAAACATCCGCAAACTGGACAGCACCATACCATTGACGCTGATTGCCGCCGATGGCATGGAAGAGTACAACAAGCCGGATCTCAGCCATGTGATTAGCCAGGCGCAACGCGCCGAGGATCTGATTCGCCAGTCGGCGGGCGAGTTCGCTGAGCAATATAATCTGCGGCTGTTCCCGTACACCTTCGTCAGCGCCATCGACACGCAAGCGCGGGTGGTGAAAAGCGCCGACAAACAGTGGCAATACGACAAACTGGTGCTGGCGACCGGGGCAAAGGCGTTCGTTCCGCCGCTGCCGGGGCGCGAAAAAATGCTCACGCTCAATAGCTTGCAGGAGTATCACGCCTGTGAAACCACCCTGCGCGATGCCAGCCGCGTGCTGATTGTAGGTGCCGGGCTGATTGGCTGCGAGCTGGCGATGGATTTTCGCCGCGCGGGCAAAACCGTGACCGTTTTGGATAACGCCGCCAGTATTCTGCCTTCGTTAATGCCACCGGAAGTGAGTGGCCGCCTGCAACACTGCCTGACGGCGCTGGGCGTACGCCTGCTGCTGCAATCGCGTTTAGTGCAACTCGACGAGCATGAACAGGGGGTGCGTGCGCAACTGGATGACGATCGCTACATCGATGCGGATGTGGTCGTTGCCGCCACCGGGCTGTCGCCGCAGGTATCGCTGGCGCAGAACGCCGGACTGGAGGTTGGGCGTGGCATCGTGGTGGACGGCACGCTGCAAACCAGCAATCCGCACATCTTCGCTCTCGGTGACTGTGCTCAGATCAACGGTCAGGTGCTGCCGTTCCTGCAACCGATCCAACTGAGCGCGATGACGCTGGCGAAAAACCTCACCGGCAACAGCACGCAACTGGTACTGCCCGCGATGCTGGTGAAGGTGAAAACGCCGCTGATGCCGCTGCATCTGGCCGGGGAAACGCACCGCACCGATCTGCGCTGGCACATTACCACCGGGGCCGACGGCATGGTGGCAAAAGGGCTGGACGCCGAGGATAAACTGCGCGCGTTCGTGGTCAGCGAAGACAGAATGAAAGAGGCGTTTGCCCTGCTTAAAGCGCTGGCGATATAGCCCGCGCTGCCGCTACCAGCCCCTGGCCGAAAGCAATGCCGCCATCACCGGCCGGGAGCTGGTGCGCAAACAACAAAGTAAACTCCGCAAGATAGTGCTGTAAGCGTTTTTTCAGCAGGCGGTTATGCATTACGCCGCCGCTGAACGCCAGCACATGAATGCCACGCCGTGCCGCTTCCTGCCGCGCCAGTGCTGCCATGCCCTGCGCCAGCGCATCATGGAATGCCCATGCGCGTTCGGCGGGTGTGGCCTGCCAGTTCAGCCAGCGTTGCCAGAACGCCGCCAAATCCAGCATGGTACCGCAAAGCGGCATCTGAACCGGATGTTCAACGGACGCAACGCTCGCCGCCAGTGCTTCCAGTTGGCAGGCCGCTTCACCTTCATAGCTCAGGTGCAGCGGCGCACAACCGAGTGCACAGGCAATGGCATCAAATAAGCGACCGCAGGATGAGGCTTTCGGCGCATTAACCCCGCGTTCAATTGCGCGCGCCAGCATCGGCCAGTTCTGCCGCTGGATATCGGCGGTTTCCGGGTAGCGCTGCCAGTCAGGGACAAACGCCAGCATCTGCGCCAGCAAGTTGCGCCACGGCTGCTGCGCGGCTAAATCCCCGCCGGGGAGCGCCACCGCCGGTAACCCGCCTAAGTGCTCACACTCGCGGTAATTGGCCCGCAGGCATTCGCCGCCCCACAGCTCGCCGCCTTCGCCCATACCGATGCCATCAAGCGTTATTGCAATGACATCGCCGCCCTCCAGCGGCCAGCCGTGTTCACCAAGGCAGGCAGCGGCGTGAGCGTGGTGATGCAACACCGTCTGCACCGGCAGGCCATAGCTGCTGGCCCATTGATGCGTGCGATAACCCGGATGAGCGTCCACCACCACCTGCTCCGGGTGGAAATCGTAAATATCCTGCATCAGGCGCAGCGCACCGCACCACTGCGCTTCGACGCCTTCATCGGTGAGATCGCCAAAATGCTGACCCGGCACCGCGCTGTTACCGCGCAGCAGGCAAAAGGTGTTTTTCAGATCCGCGCCCAGACAGAGCAGCGGCGGAAGATCGTTAAACCCCGGCGGCAGCGACATCGCGTCCGGCACATAGCCGCGCGAACGGCGTAGCATCTCCCCGCTCGCGCGCACTACGGAATCATCCATGCGCTGGACAATATCGCGGTTGTGCAGCAAAAAGCCGTCGGCGATATCCGCCAGATCGCTTAACGCCTCGTCATTATCGATTGCGGGCGGTTTGCCGCTCAGGTTGCCGGACGTCATCACCAGTGGGCGCTGTAGTTCCTGCGCCAGCAGGTGTTGCAGCGGATTGGCAGGCAACATGACACCCACTTCATCAAGGCCGGGAGCTATCGCCTCGCACAGCCCGCTCACGCGCTCTTTTTCCACCAGCACAATCGGTGCGGCGGGTGTCGCAAGTAAACGCTGCGCCTGTGTCGTCACGCCTTCCGCGCCGGGTACCATCACCGCCAGCGGTTTGGCCGGACGATGTTTTCGCGCGCGCAGATGCATCACCGCCGCCTGGTTCGTTGCATCACAAGCGAGATGAAAACCACCAATGCCTTTTACCGCCACAATGCCACCGCTTTTTAGCAGCGCGACAGCCGCCTGTAGCGCCGCTTCCCCATGTGCATGCTGTTCGCCGCTGCGCCATTCAAGCGCGGGGCCGCATTCATGGCATGCGACGGGCTGAGCGTGAAAACGCCGGTCCAGCGGATCGCGGTATTCGGATTCGCAAACCGGGCACAACGGAAAACGTGCCATCGCGGTGTTAGGCCGGTCATAAGGCATAGCGCGAATAATGGTGAAGCGCGGCCCGCAGTGGGTGCAGTTAATAAATGGGTAGCGATAGCGGCGTTCAGAAGGGTCGTTCATCTCCGCCAGGCAAGCCGGACAGGTTGCCGCGTCGGGAACAATTTGGGTATTCATTGCGCCACCCGCGCTGTGGCGAATGGCGAAATCAAGCGGTAAAACGGACCAGCAAAACGGCGCGCTGGTTACCATATCAATGCGCGCCAGCGGCGGACACTGCTGCTGCAACAGGGCGAGAAATTCGCGCTCGTTACCGAGCAGGCGAATCTCCACACCCTGCGCATCATTACAGACATCGCCTTTCAGCCCGAGCTGTTGCGCCAGTTGCCAGACAAAGGGGCGGAAGCCCACCCCTTGTACTTTTCCGTACACGCGCAAACAGACACCGTTGCTGTTGGCCGTGTCATCATTGCATTGCTGCATTGAGCAATCGACTCTTCATCTGTTGATAAGTGCTCTGAGTGTACTCTTCGGCCCAGCGCTGATCGTTGATCGCACTCACCCGAACTGCGCAATATTTGGTCTCCGGCGTTTTTGAAATCGGATCCAGATTATCCTGCGTCAGTTCGTTACACGCACCAATCCACCACTGATAAGTCATATACACGCTGCCGTGATTGACGCGCTCGCTGACATCCGCGCGGGTGATCACCTTGCCGCGACGCGACTCAACCCACACCAGTTGGCGATCCTGCACCCCCAGCGCTGCCGCATCGTCCGGGTTAATCTGCACAAATCCGGGTTCATCGGCGAGGGTTTGCAGCGCCGCACAGTTGCCGGTCATTGAACGACAAGAGTAGTGACCCACTTCGCGCACCGTACAGAGCACCAGTGGGAACTCATCATCCGGGCGTTCCGCTGGCGCACGCCACTGGGCAGCAAAAAGATGACCTTTGCCGTCCGGTGTATCGAATTTGTTGTTCTGATACAGATATGGCGTGCCGGGGTGATCCAGCGTCGGGCAAGGCCACTGAACGTGTCCCATATCGCCCATTTTTTCGTAGGTCACCCCGTAGAACAGCGGGCACAACTCGCGCAGCTCATCCCAGATTTGCTGGTTGTTGTCGTAGTGCATCGGGTAGCCCATTGCCGTGGCGATCAGGCTGATGATTTCCCAGTCGCGCTTGACGTTGTACTTCGGCTCAATGGCTTTTTCAAAACGCTGGAAACCGCGATCGGCACAGGTAAATACGCCACCATGTTCGCCCCAGGAGGTGGCGGGCAGCAGCACATCGGCTTGTTCGGCGGTTTTGGTCATAAAGATGTCCTGCACCACCACGAAATCGAGCGCTTCAAAGCCTTTACGCACCAGGCCTAAATCCGCTTCGGTCTGCAACGGATCTTCGCCCATGATGTAGTAGGCTTTCACTTTGCCTTCCAGCGCCAGGTGCGGCACTTCGGTAATGCGCACGCCTACTTTATCGTCCATCACCGCCGGGTCGATACCCCAGGCTTTGGCGAATTTAGCGCGTACTTCCGGGTTTACCACATCCTGGTAGCCAGGGAACTGGTTGGGGATCACGCCCATATCGCACGCGCCCTGCACGTTGTTTTGCCCGCGTACCGGGCCAACACCAACATGTTCACGACCAAGATTACCGGTGAGCAGCGCCAGGCTGGAGAGCCCTTTCACCACGTCCACCGCCTGGCCGAACTGGGTGACGCCCATGCCCCACATAATGGTGGCAGACGGCGCGGCGGCATAGGTGCGCATCGCCTGACGTACCTGTTTTGCCGGCACGCCGGTAATGTGTTCCACCGCTTCCGGCGCGTAATCTTTTACCGTTTCGCGGTACGCCTCAAGCCCGGTGGTAAAGCTGGCAACATAATCTTTATCGTAGAGCTCTTCTTCCAGCAGCACATAACCAAAGGCGTTGACCAGCGCCATGTTGCAGCCGTTATTCAGTTGCAGGTGCTGGTCGGCGATACGCGCGGTTTCGATGCGGCGCGGATCGCAAACAATAATTTTCGCCCCTTTCTGTTTGGCTTTGATCACCCGGCGCGCGACGATCGGGTGTGAATCGGCGCAGTTATAGCCAAACACCAGCAAACAACTGGAGTTTTCGATATCGCCAATAGAGTTACTCATCGCACCGTTGCCGAGCGTTTCCTGTAAACCCGCAACAGACGGACCGTGGCAAACACGCGCGCAGCAGTCGACGTTGTTGGTGTTGAGCACGCCGCGGGCAAATTTTTGCATGACATAGTTGGTTTCATTGCCCGTGCCGCGTGACGAGCCGGTAGTCATAATGGCGCGCGGGCCATATTTCGCTTTGATATCGCTAAGGCGTTTGGCGGTGTAGCGGATCGCTTCATCCCAACTGACCGGCGTCAGTTTGCCGCCTTTTTCGTAGCGGATCATCGGCTGGGTCAGACGCGGCGTCAGCAGTTTGGTGTCGTTGAGGAAATCCCAGCCGTAGTAGCCTTTCAGGCACAGTTCGTTCTGGTTAGTGTGGCCGTTGGCCGCTTCCGCACGGATGATTTTTCCGTTATCCACGACCAGTTTCAGTTTGCAGCCAGCGCCACAGTAAGGGCATACGCTCGTAATTTTTTTCATCAGTAACAGACCTGTTAAAAGTGAAATTCAGATTGTTTAGAACACCAGGGAAACGGCGCCATCCAGCGCGGCGCGACGACGTTTTTCCGCGCTCATCTGTTCCAGTAAGTTGCGATCGACACACACCAGCGCGTTGGTCGGGCAGGCCTGCATACAAGCGGGGCCGCTTTCGCGGTGGTGGCACAAATCGCATTTGTTGGCTTCAGCTTTCTCCGCGCGCACATTCAGGCCTGCGCCGCTGTGGCGAATAACCGGGCGCACTACCACTTCCATCGCGCCGTACGGGCACGCGACTACGCAGGTTTTGCAGCCAATGCAGCGCTCCTGCATCACATGCACAAACCCTTCGTCGCGGCTGATGGCGCCGTTCGGGCAGACATTCGCGCAGGGCGCGTCTTCGCACTGACGGCACAATGTCGCCGTCGACACATTGACACCCTTGATGACATGAATACGCGGCAGAAACGTCTCAGGGGTGAGCGCCGCGCAATCCTGGTTTTCCTGATGAGACACCACGCAGGCGACCTCACAGGTGCGACAGCCGATGCATTTTGCAGCGTCAGCCATAATAAATCGGTTCATGAATTCCTCCGGTAAAAGGCGATATCCCGCCGGAGTATTCACAAAGCGTGCCAGAATTATAATTAATTGTAATTAAATGAATTTTATAAAAACAGTGGGCTGTCATCGACAGAAGTGACGATGACAGCTGACGAGATCAGGCGTGCGGGCCGTTAATGATGGAATCGCGAGTGATAAGCTCGCCGGGAAAGGTTTGCTGGTAGTGAAAATCGCCGCCATCAAGCATAAAGATCAGGCGGTTAATCGTCTCTTTGATCATCTCCGTGACCGGAATTTTCACGCTGGAGAGCGCCGGCACGGTAAATGGCGCAATGGCGATATCATCAAACCCCACCACCGACACCTGCCGGGGTACCGCGAGCTGGCATTCATGCAGCTGCTTAATTGCGCCGATGGCCATATCGTCATTGCTCGCCACCAGCGCGGTAAACGTCGCCTTGCGGGAAAGCAGCTCCGCCACGCCCTGCGCACCGCTGGCTGGCGTCCATTTCCCTTCGACTATCAACTCATTACGCACATCAATCCCGTGCTGCGCCAGCGCGTCTTTATAGCCCGATAAACGTTCAATACCGGTGGGCGAATCCAGCGAACCGGTAATAAACGCAATATCACGGTGACCGCGGGAGATAAGCCGCGACACCACGCTCAGGCTGGAGGCTTTCTGATCAGAATAAACGCAGTGGCTGGCGTGTTTACGCAACCGGCGGTTGAGCACCACGATGGGCTGCGAGTGGTTATCGATAATCTCATCGAGTTCATCGACGCTAAGAAAGCGCGGGTAAATAATGATCGCGTCGCAGCGCAAATCGAGCAGGTACTGGATCGCCTGGCGCTCCTCTTCGGCGCTGTGTTTGCCGTCTGCCAGCAGCAATCGGCGGCCTTTATCTTCAGTCATGCGCGCGGCGTGAGAAAGCAGTTCGCTAAAGTAAACACCGTGGTAGAGGGTGTTGGTGACCACCAGCCCTAAGGTCTGGGTTTTGCTGGAAGCCAGGCTGCGCGCCAGCAAATTCGGGCGATAACCACTTTCGGTAATGGCCTGAAAAACGCGCGCTTTCGTCTCTTCGCCGACATACCCTTTGCCTGTCAGCACGCGGGAAACGGTGGCTTTCGACACGCCGGCCCGCTTTGCTACTTCCTGCATTGTCGCCATCGATCCTACCCCTCAAAAATCGTGACCCGAAGTGTACTTCAGGCGTTGCGATGATGGGAACACTTAACCCCGACAGATGAACATTTCATACGCATGACATTAAGTGATCATCATCACGATTATAAAAATAACCGCTTTTTACATATTGTTTCACACAATGAAACTCATCATGATTTTGTGGAACCGGTTACCTATTTCATGTTTCATGGCCGCCAGAGCGTGGCGGTGAAACAGTACCTTATTGATAAAACAGGATAAAATCTGATGGCAAAAAATTATGCCGCGCTGGCCCACTCGGTGGTGGGCGCATTGGGCGGAGCCGAGAACATCGCCGCCGTCACGCACTGCATGACACGCCTGCGTTTTGTAGTGAAAGACGAAACCCGTATCGACGCACCAACGCTTAAAAGCGTCAGCGGTGTAATGGGTGTGGTACGCAACGACAATCAGTGCCAGGTGATCATCGGCAACACCGTTTCCCAGGCGTTTCGCGAAGTGGTCAGCCTGCTGCCGCAAAATATGCAGCCGGTTGAAGTACAGACGAAGCAAAAACTGACGTTGCGCCGCATCGGCGCGGGCATTCTGGATGCGTTGATCGGCACCATGTCGCCGCTGATCCCGGCCATTATCGGCGGGTCGATGGTGAAACTGCTGGCGATGGTGCTGGAGATGTCCGGCGTGCTGCCAAAAGGTTCTTCCACGCTGACGATTTTGACGGTGATTGGCGACGGCGCATTCTTCTTCCTGCCATTGATGGTGGCGGCCTCTGCGGCGGTGAAATTCAAAACCAATATGTCGCTGGCGATCGCCATCGCCGGGGTGCTGGTGCATCCGAGCTTTGTCGATCTAATGGCGAAAGCCGCGCAGGGCGAGCACGTTGAGTTCGCGCTGATCCCGGTGACGGCGGTGAAATACACCTATACGGTGATCCCGGCGCTGGTGATGACCTGGTGCCTGTCGTATATCGAACGCTGGGTGGATCGTATTACACCGGCGGTGACGAAAAACTTCTTAAAACCGATGTTGATCGTGCTGATTGCCGCACCGCTGGCGATTGTGCTGATTGGCCCGCTCGGTATCTGGATCGGTAGCGCGATTTCCGCGCTGGTCTACACCATTCACGGCTATCTCGGCTGGCTTTCCGTCGCCATTATGGGTGCTCTGTGGCCGCTGCTGGTAATGACCGGTATGCACCGTGTGTTTACCCCAACCATTATTCAAACCATCGCGGAAACCGGCAAAGAGGGCATGGTCATGCCGTCAGAAATCGGCGCCAACCTGTCGCTCGGCGGTTCTTCGCTGGCGGTGGCATGGAAAACCAAAAACCCGGAACTGCGCCAGACCGCGATGGCGGCAGCAGCTTCCGCGATTCTGGCCGGTATCTCTGAACCGGCGCTCTACGGTGTGGCGGTGCGCCTGAAACGCCCGCTGATTGCGAGTTTAATTAGCGGTTTTGTCTGCGGCGCGGTCGCCGGTATCGCCGGGCTGGCCAGCCACTCGATGGCGGCACCGGGGTTATTTACCAGCGTGCAGTTCTTCGATCCGGCTAACCCGATGTCCATTGTCTGGGTATTCGGCGTGATGGCGCTGGCGGTAGTGTTGTCTTTTGTATTGACGCTGCTGCTCGGGTTTGAAGATATTCCCGTGGAAACAGAGCACAAACCGCAAGCGG
Source organism: Kosakonia sp. LAM2021 (assembly GCF_016620385.1). Lineage (NCBI taxonomy): Bacteria > Pseudomonadati > Pseudomonadota > Gammaproteobacteria > Enterobacterales > Enterobacteriaceae > Kosakonia > Kosakonia sp. LAM2021. The sequence continues at coordinate 186,190 of NZ_JAENHT010000007.1, read as the reverse complement.
CCGGGCCGGCCACTGTAAAAGAAGCACGAGCCTGATTTAAGAAAGCGAGGTAACGCATGTCAGTATTTCCGCAAGGATTTTTATGGGGCGGCGCGCTTGCCGCCAACCAGTCGGAAGGGGGTTATCTGGAGGGCGGCAAAGGGCTGACCACCGTAGATATGATCCCGCACGGCGCAAACCGTCTGCCAGTGAAACTGGGCCAGGAAAAACGCTTTACGCTACGTGATGACGAATTCTACCCAAGCCACGAGGCGATCGATTTTTATCATCGCTACAAAGAAGATATCGCGCTGATGGCGGAGATGGGTTTTTCGGTGTTTCGTACCTCGATTGCCTGGAGCCGCCTGTATCCGAAAGGCGATGAGCTGACGCCGAACCCGGAAGGGATCGCCTTCTACCGCGCGGTGTTTGAAGAGTGCAAAAAGTACAATATCGAACCGCTGGTCACGCTGTGCCACTTCGATGTGCCGATGCATCTGGTCATTCAATATGGCTCATGGCGTAACCGCAAAATGGTGGAGTTTTTCACCCGTTATGCGCGCACCTGTTTTGAAGAATTTAACGGGCTGGTGAAATACTGGCTGACCTTCAATGAGATCAACATCATGTTGCACAGCCCGTTCTCCGGCGCGGGGCTGGTGTTCGAAGAGGGTGAAAATCAGGATCAGGTGAAATACCAGGCGGCGCACCATGAGCTGATTGCCAGCGCGCTGGCAACGAAAATCGCCCATGAAGTGAACCCGCAAAACCAGGTAGGCTGTATGCTGGCGGGCGGGAATTTCTACCCCTACTCCTGCAAACCCGCTGATGTGTGGACGGCGCTGGAAAAAGATCGCGAAAACCTGTTCTTTATCGATGTGCAGGCGCGCGGCAGCTATCCGGCCTATTCCGCGCGCGTATTCCGCGAAAAAGGCGTCACCATTGTGAAAGAATCGGGTGACGACGAAATCCTGAAGAACACCGTCGATTTTGTCTCCTTCAGTTATTACGCCTCACGCTGTGCGTCGGCGGATATGAACGCCAACAACACCAGCGCCGCCAACATCGTGAAATCCTTGCGCAACCCGCACATTGAGGTCAGCGAATGGGGCTGGGGCATCGATCCGCTGGGTCTGCGCATCACCATGAACATGATGTACGACCGCTACCAGAAACCGCTGTTCCTGGTGGAAAACGGTCTGGGCGCGAAAGATGAGCTGAACGCCAACGGCGAAGTGGAAGATGATTACCGCATCAGCTATCTGCGCGAGCATATCCGTGCGATGGGCGACGCCATTGAAGACGGTATTCCGGTTATCGGTTACACCAGTTGGGGCTGTATCGATCTGGTGGCTGCATCAACCGGCGAGATGAGCAAACGCTACGGCTTTGTCTATGTTGACCGCGATGATGCCGGGAACGGTACGCTGGCACGCAGCCGTAAAAAATCGTTCTGGTGGTACAAGAAAGTGATCGCCAGCAACGGGGCCGATCTCGACTAAACCCCGCGCTATACAAGAGGGGCAACACAAACACATTTCGTCGTTGCCCCTCTTTTTTCCCGCTGTTTACAGACTATTCTCAATGGCGGTTTGCCGCTTGATAGCGTGACAACGCTCACATCTATGCCAGGCTTAATGACGTGTATAACAACGTCTGAAGGAGAAAGCATGGCAGAGCAAAGCCCAAAAACCACGCTAGCACCGCACTACCCTACTCCTCCGTTTGTCGAACAACCGCAGCCCGCACCGGGTCTTGCCAGCAAAATGAAACCTGTGCCGGATCACGGTGAAACCAGCTACCGGGGCTCCGGGCGTTTAACGGGCCGTAAAGCGCTGATTACCGGCGGAGACTCCGGGATTGGCCGGGCGGTTGCCATCGCCTATGCCCGCGAAGGCGCGGATGTGGCGATCAACTACCTGCCGGAAGAGGAATCCGACGCCACCGAAGTGATTAAACTGATTGAAGCCGAAGGGCGAAAAGCCATCGCCATTCCGGGTGATATTCGCTCGGAAGCGTTTTGCCAGACGCTGGTTAAAGAGGCGGTCGCCAAACTCGGCGGGCTGGATATTCTGGTTAATAACTCCGGTCGCCAGCAGTTTAACGAGTCGATTTTGACCCTTTCGACCGAAGATTTTGACGCCACCTTTAAAACCAACGTCTATGCGATGTTCTGGATAACCAAAGCCGCAGTCGAACATCTGCCGCCTGGTGCCAGCATTATCAACACCTCTTCGGTGCAGGCGTACCAGCCAAGCCCCATTCTGCTGGATTACGCGCAGACCAAAGCGGCGATTGTGGCATTCACCAAATCGCTGGCGCAGCAGCTTGGTGAAAAAGGCATCCGCGTCAATGCAGTGGCTCCTGGCCCGTACTGGACACCGCTGCAGTCCAGCGGCGGTCAGCCACAGGAAAAAGTGCAGCAGTTCGGGGCCAGCGCACCGCTGGGCCGCCCTGGTCAGCCCGTAGAAATTGCCCCGCTGTATGTCACCATGGCCTCGGCGGAAAGCAGCTACACCTCCGGGCAGGTTTGGTGTTCTGACGGGGGTACCGGCACGCTGTAATTCTCACTCCCGCTTCCACTCTTTATATGGCCGCCGTCTGGCGGCCATTTCTGGTAAGGATCGCAACACCGTGAAGAACACAATTTTTCACTCTCCTGTACGGGAGGATGGCTTTGCCGAACCCGGCGATTACGCCGCGATTGGCGAAGGGCGCTCGGTCGCACTTATCGCCCCCGACGGATCAATCGACTGGCGGTGCGCGCCGAACCTGGATTCCCCGCCGCTGTTTGATCGCCTGCTCGATCCGGAGATTGGCGGTTTTTTTCAGTTAGCGCCGCAGCAACCTTACACCGTGACGCGGTGCTACAGGCAGGACAGCAATGTGCTGGAAACCACATTCACCACCGCCAGCGGCAAAGTGTTACTCACCGAATCCATTAACAGTACGCTCGCCGGACGTTTACCGTGGAGCGAGCTGGCGCGCCGGATTGACGGTCTGGAAGGCGAGGTGGTCTTAACGTTGAAAGTCCGTTTCGGCACACGGGCAGAAACCTGTTCGCCGTGGATGAACAAAACAGCGCACGGCAACGTCTACCATATCGCCGATTTAATGGCGATGCTGCGCACCAGCGAAGAGGTCAACATCACCGATGCTGACGATGAGCAGGTTAATGGTCACATCACTGTTTCGGCAGGCCAGCGACGGTTAGTCGCCTTGTTGGTAACCGAGAAAGAGCCGCTGGCAGTACCGAGCCTCGAGGCAATCGACGCGCGTATTGAAACCAGCCATGCCGCCTGGTGCGACTGGAGTAAAAGCCTGAGCTATGCAGGACGCTACGCAGAACATGTCGGGCGTTCCGCGCTGGCGCTGAAATTTCTCTGGTACTCGCCCACCGGCGCGCTTGCGGCGGCGGCGACAACCTCCATTCCTGAGGGCGTTGGCGGTGAGAAAAACTACGATTATCGCTACGCGTGGATCCGCGATGCCTGCCTGATCATTAAAGCCTTTGCCTTTTTGGGCGCGCTGGAAGAGTGCAAAGCCGCTTTCTCCTGGCTTTCAAAAACCATTATCCGCCACGGTGTCAGGCTGCAGGCGTGTTACACCCTCGAAGGGGACGAAGTGCCCTGCGAAACATATCCGGCGCTGCGGGGCTACAAGAATTCAAAACCGGTGCGAATAGGTAACAACGCCCGCGACCAGTTACAACTCAGCATGTACGGCGACATGCTGGCAACGGCGGAGCTGTTCGTAAAGGCAGGCCACGTGCTGGATCTCACCACCTCGCGGTTACTGGGTGAGCTGGCAAACTGCTGCGCCGATCACTGGCGGCAAAAGGATTGCGGGATTTGGGAACTGCACGAACTGCAACATTATACCCACTCCAAGATGGCGTGCTGGCTGGCGCTGGATATGGCCGTGCTGATGGCGAAAGAGAAATACATCGAGCCGACGTGGGTCGGGCGCTGGGAGCGAGAGCGGGATCGCATCCGCGACTGGATCGAAACCCATTGCTGGTCAGAGCGCAAACAGGCTTATCTTTTTTACCCCGATAGCGAAGAAAGGCTTGATGCCTCTCTGGCGCTGGTTTATCGCTATGGTCAACACGTTAACCCTCAGCGCATGCTTGCCACTTACCGGGCCATTGAAACAGAGCTGGGTCACGGCGGCGCACTGGTCTACCGCTACAGCGGCGTCGAACAGGAAGAGAACACCTTTGTCGCCTGTTCGTTCTGGCTGGCGGCAGCCTGGGCAGCAATGGGCGAGATAACCAAAGCCGAAGCGGCAATGGAGGCGATCCTCAGCGCGCTTTGCGATAAAGGCAATGTCGAAACCTTTAATGAGATGTTCGATGTTCGCACCGGCAAGTGGAGCGGCAACCTGCCGCAGGGTTTAAGCCACCTGGCGCTGATTTGCGCCGCGCAGGCGATTACCGATCACGGCACATCATCCACACCATGAACCGGTATGAGCACAAACGCGCGCGCGATCTTAAGCCCGCAACCGCAGGTTTTTCTGCCAAAGAGGTAAACGCCGCTACCGTATAAGGTGGTTTTTCTCATGGGCTATCAACCACGCTTTGCGCGCGATACCGCCGCCGTAGCCGGTCATGGTGCCATCTTTACCGATGATGCGGTGGCAGGGAATGACAATCGCTACCCGGTTCGCGCCATTGGCCGCCGCGACGGCACGTACCGCGGTGGGTTGTGCAAGGCATTCCGCCAGCGCCTGATAATGCGTGGTCTGGCCGTACGGCACCGTTTGTAAGCCCTGCCAGACACGGCGCTGAAACGGGCTGCCGGGCAGCTCCAGCGTCAGCGAAAACTGCTGGCGTTCGCCTGCGAAATACTCGCCGATCTCTTTTTCCGCCTGTCGGGTGTGCGCGTTTTCCCCGGCGATAATGCGCGCTTTCAACAAGCGCTGTAAGTCGCTGAATTCGGTCTCCAGCATGCGCCGGTCAACAAACTCCAGCAGGCAAACGCCCTGTTCCGTGGCGCAGACAAACATCGGGCCAATCGGTGTGGTGAAACGGTGGATCATGATCACCTGCAGCCCGATGCTCGGTGCCGCGCCAGTGAGTTTTTTACAGGTATAACCAAAGCCGCTGAGCGACTCATAACCGCTGTCAAAGGCAACATCGGTGGCGCTGCGTCCACCTTTCAACTCCTGAAGTGCGACATTTACCCGCGACATGCGCTGAAAAGCCTGGAATGTGATGCCATGTTGCTGCAAAAACCAACGTCGCACGCGCTCCGGGCTGATGCCCTGCTCACGCAGCAGCGTATCGCTGATACGCATTTTCGGATTGGCGCGAACCAGCGCTAATGCCTGCTCGATAAAGGCCGGTGCCGAACAGGCATTTTCCGTTGGTCGACACACTTTGCACGGGCGGAAACCGGCATCCAGTGCTGATTTCATTTCGCGGAAAAACACCACATTTTCCCGCTTCGGTTTACGCGCACGGCAAACGGAAATACAAAAAACCCCGGTGGTTTTGACGCCGACAAAAAAGAGGCCGGTGTATTCAGAAGCGCGATCGAGCAGCGCCTGATACCAGGTGTCGCACTGCGCTTTATCCGTGATTTGCATGGTGGAAAACGCCCTCAAAAGATTGCTGTGTCTGCACGCTCAACAGTATGTTTTTCAGCGGCGTTTGTAACGCGGCATGAACAGCATTGCCCATCGAAATACGGCGCACGCCGAGCGCAGCCAGTTCGGCGAACCCCACCAGCCCCGGTACGCCCATTACATTGAGCGGCAAAGGAATCTGTTGCGCAATGGCGGCAATATCCGCGTTTTGCATCACGCAGGGCACAAACAGACCGTCCGCGCCGTGTTGAGCATATAACTGCCCGCGATACAGCGTCTCCGCCAGCGCATTTTCGACGTTCAGCAAGAAGGTGTCGGTACGGATATTCACGAACAACGGACACGGCAATTGCGTGCGGATTTCCCGTAACTGGCGGGCGAAGTGTGTGGCATCAACCAGTTGCCGTTTGCCATTGACCACGCGGCTATCTTCCAGATTGATGCCCACCACGCCGAGCTTTATAAGTTGTTGCAGGTTACCGGCAATGGCTTGCGCGGTTTGGCCGTAACCGGCTTCCATATCCACGCTGAGCGGCAGGTCACAGGCGGCACGAATGCGCTTCACCATAAACAGCAGTTCAGCAAATGGCATTCGTTCACCATCGTCATAACCGAGCATCGCGGCAATGGCGGCACTGGACGTGCCCATCGCTTGATACCCGGCCTGCTCTGCCGCCTGCGCGCTGGCTGCGTCCCAGACATTGGCGATCAGTAATGGTGTGGTTTGCTGATGAAAAGCGGTGAAATCCATGGTCGTCTCCAGGGCTGTTAAGTGGAGTTAGTGTGGCGTTTGCCGTCTACTCCTCACAACCGAAAATCGGACGACCATTTTTATATATCGGGCAGGAGACGTTTCACTGCTGGTAATCAATTTGCCCGATCCGGAGCGAAGATCATTGCCTCAAGCAGAGAGCGAATTTTCCATAAAATCAATGGAACGATATGTAGGCCGGATAAGGCGCCCTCCGGCGGCGTATTCACGGCTTTTAGCATCAATATCAGATATGAAATGCAACGCGTTTGCCTGTCGGCAATGTGATATCAATGCTTAACTCGCCACCTAACGCAGAGACATAACGCTTGAGAGTAGAGAGACGGGGATCGTTGCCAGGCTGCTCTATTTTCGCCAGTGTCGGCTGTTTGACGCCCATGACTCCGGCAAGCTCGGTCTGGGAGATATTCAATTCTTCACGTAGCTGGCTCAATACAATGTTGCGGCGCAGCTCATCAACACGCTCTTCAATTCGCGCCTGGCTTTCAGGGCTGCGTTTCGCTAAAAGTTCGTCTAAGGTTGCCACGTTAACTCCTTATTTCGCATATGATTTCTGAACTCTGCGTCGGCAATTTTTATCATCTCTTTATAAAACCGTTTCTCGTTAACGCCTGTTTTATCTGCGGCGCACAATACAATAGCCCGCCGCGTAGAATCGAACGCAAAAAAGGCGCGTACGGGAGAACCTGCATACTGGATCCTCAACTCTTTCATATTGCTATAGGTTGATCCTTTTATAGTATCGACATAAGGACGCCCAAGCTGCGGGCCAAATTCACTGAGGATCCTGAAAACCGCTAAAATCTCATCCTGCAACAGTTCTGGCTGGATGCTAAACCACACGTCAAAACGCTCCGTCGTAATCACTTGCCACATTGCCGTTCCCTCATAGCTTTTTTGCTATGAACGGAAACTATAGCCTGAAAGCTATGTAATCAACAAATGTTTAGCCATTCCTGAAGGCGTGTCGACAATTTTCTTTTCACCCTTTAACACCAAACACCCGAAAAAACGCGGTTTTCCCCTCTTCCGTTACCGTGACTTCGCGATAACCCGGGGTTCTGCGCAACCAGCCCTGTTGCTCGAAAGCAATCAGCAGCGCCGCGCCTGCGTCACCGCCGAGGTGAAAGCGCCGTTCGCTCCAGTCCAGACAGGCGCTACAGGGTTTGCGCCGGGTGCGCGGATCGAGGGTGACACCGATCTTCTCAAGGCTCCGTTTGCCTGCATCCGTTACCGCGCTGCCATCATCAGCGATCCAGCCTTCGCGCTGCATAAACGCATACACGCCAACGGCTATTTCACCGGCAAGATGATCATAACAAGTACGCGCCTGACGCAGCGCCATCGGCGTGCGGGTGACAGGCGCCTGCGCACCGCGCATGGATACGCTCATCATCGTTTCCAGCAGCGCGGCGACATCGCTGCCTGCCAGCCGGTAGTAGCGGTGCCGCCCCTGTGAAACGCAGACCAGCAGCCCGCTGGCGAGCAGTTTTGCCAGATGCGCGCTGGCGGTTGACGCGGCAATATCTACCACCGCACTCAACTCGGTCGCGGTCCACGCCCGCCCGTCCATCAGCGCGCAGAGCATTTTCGCCCGGGAAGGCTCCGCCATCGCGCTGGCAAGGCCAGAGAGCGTCTCCTCCAGCAGATGCGGTTGTTCCTGCGTTTTGCGTAGCTCATTACCGGTCATAGCGGTTGTACGTCCCATCGTTGTGTTACCTCGCGCGCCAGCGGATCGTTATCGGTGAGCAGGATCAACCGGTTGTCATGATCGCTGTATTGCACAAGGATATTGATATTATGTTGCGCGATCGTGCGGGCAATTTCGCCTAACTCACCAGGACGCTCCTGCTTGAGTTTGCGAATAACCGGCGGCGTCACGGCATGCACACATAAACCGGTAGCGGTTAACACTTGCCGGGCGCGCTCGCCGTCAGCCACCAGAAAGTGCGCATGGCAGCGATCGCCTGCGGTAAACACACCACCCCCTTCCAGCCCGACGCCATTTTTACCGAGCGTTTCGCCAAGCTGTGCCAGTTCGCCCGGCGCATTATTCAGGATAACGTGAATATCGTACATATTATGGCTTCTCCGGGGTTGATGCGTAGTCGCGAAAAACCGTGGCAACACGGATGCGGTAGGACGAAAAAATAGCGTCCCGCCCTTCGCGCTGCGCTGCCTGATGCAAAACGTTGCTTTTCCAGGCGTGCACTGATGCTTCATCGCGCCACCATGACAATGACAAAATCTTCCCCTCGCGGCTTAAGCTCTGAAAGCGTTCGATAGCGATAAACCCGTCGATATCTGCCAGTACCGGCTTGAGTTCTGCAGCTAATTGCAGGTAACGCGCCTGCTTGCCTGCGGCGATATCGGCTTCAAAAAGTACGGCGATCATAAAATGGCTCCTCATGAATAATGAGCCGCTAGTGTTGCGCAGACGCGGGGGCCACGCTTCGTCCCCTAACGAAATATGGCTGTCGATTTCCTCTCCCTGATACAAACCGAGAAGTGATTTGGCTCGCAGATCTCCATGAAACCGGTTGCGGGTGAAGTTGACCAGGTTAGCATGAAACCGGTTTCACGCAGTTACACAGACTCAGTTTCCGATAATAAAAGGTAAATAAAAATGGCCGTTATCAGGGATTACAATAAGTTAGCGAGTGATATCCTCCGCGAGGTCGGCGGTGAAGAGAACATCAGTACCTTCTCCCGCTGTGCCACGCGTCTGCGCCTGGTACTGAATCAAACGCCTGACACAGCGAAATCCAACATCCAAAGCCTGCCCGGCGTGATTGCGGTGGTGGAAAGCGGCGGACAATTTCAGGTAGTGATTGGCACCCATGTCGCCGATGTGTTTAATGCGTTGAGCGGCATGGTGAAAGAGAAAGACGGCAACGCGGCACAGCCAAAAACCCGCTGGCTGGATGCGGTGATCGCCACCATGTCGGCAGTGTTCGCGCCGATTGTCTACATTCTTGCCGCCGCCGGGATCTTACAAGGCATACTGATCCTGCTCGGCCTTGTTGATGCGCAGATCAAAACTTCCGGCACCTTTGCCGTACTGAACTTCATGTCATGGACGCCGTTTGCTTTCCTGCCGGTGTTTATCGCCATCACTGCTGCTCGCCATTTTAAATGTAACCCTTTTATCGCCGTGCTCTGTTGCTGCGCGTTAATCAACCCGGAGTGGACGGCGATGGCCGGGAAAATCGCCAGCGGCAGTGAAGTGAAATTCCTCTTTTTCCCGCTGGCGGAAACGGTTTACACCTCCTCGGTGCTGCCACCGTTGTTCCTCGTCTGGGCGCTGTCGTGGTTTGAACGCCGCGTTGAAAAATGGCTGCCTGAAGTGGTGAGCCCGTTGTTTACCCCGCTGCTCTGCTTCGTAGTCATTGTGCCGCTGACGCTGATTGTGATTGGCCCGATCACCAGTTGGGCGGCACTGGGCGTCGCGCACGGTTATAACACGCTGTTCCACGCCGCACCGGCGCTGGCGGCGGCGATTATCGGCGGTGTCTGGCAGGTGATTGTGATTTTTGGCGTGCACTGGGGCATTACGCCGGTGATCATGGCCAACTTCGATACTCAGGGCTATGACTCTTTCCAGGCGTATCAAACCATTGCGGTAATTGGTCAGATGGCGGCGGTATTCGGCGTGTTTATCAAAAGCCGCAACAAGCAACTGAAGGCAACTTCGCTGTCGGCGGGCGTGACGGCGATTTTCGGCATTACCGAACCGGCGATTTATGGCGTGACGCTGCGCTTTAAAAAACCGTTTATCTGCGGCTGTATTGGCGGCGCGATTGGTGCAGTTGTCGCCAGCCTGTTTGGCAGTCTCTACTATGCTTATGCCGCGTTGCCGGGGCTGTTCACGCTGGTCAACGCGATTAGCCCGGATGCGCCAATGTCATTTATTGGCGAGCTGGTGGGCGCGGGCACCGCAATTGTGCTGACCATTGTGATGGTGCAATTTGTCGGGTTTGACGATCCGGTTGAAGCAGCGGTTTCTGATGAGAAAAGCGCGGCGCTGACTGTCGGTTCCCTGCAAATGTTTAGCCCCATCAAAGGTGAAATTATTGCGCTGGAAAGCGTCGCGGATGAAGCCTTTGCCGGAAAAGTGCTGGGCGATGGCATCGCCATCATCCCGCACGAAGGTAAAGTTGTCGCCCCTTGTGATGCACAGGTCGCAACATTGATCGACTCTCATCACGCCATTGGCCTGATATGTGATAATGGCGCGGAATTGCTGATTCACGTTGGGCTTAACACCGTTAATCTTCAGGGGCAATATTTTACGCCACTGGTCAAAGAGGGTGACCGGGTTAGCGCCGGAACACCGCTGCTGGCCTTTGATAAAGAACACATTGAGCAGGCAGGTTACGACTTGACCACGCCGGTACTGGTGGTCAACAGCGAGGAGTTTACGCTCACTCGCCATCAGTCGCAGGGCGCGGTCAGCGCAGGAGTACCGCTGATGTCGCTGGCCTGAAATTAACCGCCGCAATAATAACAACAGTGAGGTTGAACGATGGTAACGATACTGGATGTCGCCAGGCTGGCCGGCGTCTCCAAAGCGACAGTATCGCGTGCGCTAAACGGCAAAGTATTTGTCCGTGAGGAAGTCAAAGCCCGCATTATGCAGGCGATTGCCGAAACGGGTTATCGCCCCAATCAGCTGGCGCGCAATCTTGCCAACAATAAAACCAACTCTGTCGGGCTGGTCATCACCAACGGGCTGTATAACGGCCCGTTTTTCTCCAGCATGATTTACCACGCGGCAACCAACAGCGAGCTACACAGCCGCCAACTGGTGCTGGCGGACGGTAAACACAGCGCGCAGGAAGAGCGCGATGCCATCGATCTGCTGCTGTCGCTGCGCTGCGAAGCGATCATGATCTATCCCAAATATCTGTCGGTTGCCGAACTCGATGAGATCATCGAACGCAACCCGACACCGATCGTGGTGATCAACCGGGAGCTTACCCGCCACCGCAACCAGTGCGTGTTTGTCGATCACCAGCAAAGCTGTGAAACAATGATGGAATACCTGCTGGCGCAAGGGCATACCCGTATTGCATTTGTTGCCGGTTCCGATGCGTCCCCCACCGGCGAGAGCCGTTTAGCCGGTTATCGTAAAGCACTGCGCAACGCCGGGATCGAACCCGACCCGCAACTGCTGGTGCGTGGTAGCTGGAGCACCGACAGCGGTTATGAGGCGGGGCGCGAACTGCTGGCGCGCAATGTGCCGTTTACCTGCGTGCTGGCCGGAAACGATGATATGGCGATTGGCGTGGCGAAAGCCTGTTATGAAGCGGGTTTGCGGCTGCCGCAGGATGTGTCGCTGGCCGGGTTTGACGATTCGGTTATCGGCAAATATTACAATCCGTCACTGACCACCATCCATGTGCCGATGGAGGAGATGATCCGTAACGCCATTGAAATGGTTCTGATGCCAGAAGCTGCCGCCATTTGCGCCCATCGGGGCGAACTGGTGTGCCGTGAGTCGGTGATTGCGCCTAAAACTACTGCCCGGTAAACCGGGCAGTTTCTGATTACGCCTGCGCGATAGCGTCGAGTTTCGCCAGTGCATCCGGCGGCAAGGTGAGTTGCGCGCTGGCGAGATTTTCCTGTAAATGTTTCGGTGACGACGTACCAGGGATCAGCAGGATATTCGGCGAACGCTGCAACAGCCAGGCCAGTGCCACCTGCATCGGCGTGGCACCAAGCGCCTGCGCGACCTCATTCAACTCGCCTGACTGCAACGGCGTAAAGCCGCCGAGCGGGAAGAACGGCACAAAGGCGATCCCCTGCGCATTCAACGAATCAATCAGCGCGTCGTCATGACGGTTCGCCACGTTATAGAGGTTCTGCACACAGACAATCGGCGTCATTTTCTGCGCATCCGCCACCTGTTTCGCCGTCACGTTGCTCAGACCAATATGGCGAATCAGCCCGCGCTCTTTCAGCTTAATCAGAGCCTCCAGCGGCGCTTCAAGCGGCCCCTCTTCCGGCCCATGCACGCCGAACATTGCGCGCAGGTTCACCACTTCCATCGCCTCAAGGCCGAGATTTCGCAGGTTATCTTCAACGGCTTGCGTTAACTCTTCAGCGCTGAATGCGGGCAGCCAGTTGGCTTTATCATCACGGCGCGCGCCGACTTTGGTGACAATGCACAAATCATCCGGGTACGGATGCAGTGCCTGCTTAATCAATTTATTGGTGACATGCGGGCCGTAAAAATCGCTGGTGTCGATATGGTTCACGCCTGCGGCAATCACATCGCGTAGCACCTGCAACGCTTTCGCTTCATCAGCGGGTGGGCCGAACACGCCGGGACCCGCCAGTTGCATGGCACCGTAACCCAGGCGACCAACCTGGCGATCGCCCAGACGAAAGGTAAGTGAGGGTTGAGACATGGAGTACCTCCTGTGCATTAAGTAAACAGATTGTAGGAGCATCGTTGCTGTGCAACAATCCGCTGAAATTCATACACACTGTACGGTTAACCGAACAATGAAGCTGGACTTCGCCCTGCTGAACGCCATTGTGGCGGTCGCCAACGCCGGAGGCTTTCGCGAAGCCGCACGCGTCACCGGCACTAACCCCTCCCGCCTGAGTGATGCGGTGCGCCGCGCTGAACAGCAGCTCGGCGTGCGCCTGTTTAACCGCACCACCCGCACCGTGGCGCTAACCGATGCGGGTAAAGCGCTGATGGAGCGGCTGCAACCAGCGATGAGCGAAGTGGACGCTGCGCTCGACGCCATTAACCGTTACCGCTCAACACCCAGCGGTACGCTGCGCCTGAACGTACCGGTCAGCGCCGCCCGGCTGGTGCTGCCCGCCATCGTACCCGCCTTTCTGGCGCACTATCCGGATATCCAGCTGGAAATCGTTGCCGAAAGTAACGTGCAGGATGTCTTTCGCGATAGCTGTGATGCCGGTATCCGCTATGACGAATGTCTGGAGCAGGATATGGTCGCGCTGCCCATCGGCCCGCGTCGCCAGCGTTTTGTCGCCGCCGCCTCGCCCCGTTACCTGCAACAACATGGCATACCGCAACATCCACGCGATCTGATTGCCCACAATTGCATTCGCGGCCGCTACGCCAGCGGCGTGATGCCGGAGTGGGAGTTCGAGCGCGACGGCGAAGCGTTGCGCGTGCAGGTCAATGGCGCTTTAGTGGTTAGCGTCGGCGCGGCAATGGATCTGGCCGTGCAAGCCGCTATTGCCGGAAGCGGCATTATTTATCTGTTTGAAGAGTGGCTGCGCTTGCCGATTGAACGCGGCGAGCTAATTCCGGTGCTGGAACCCTGGTGGCTGTCGTTTAACGGCCCGTATCTCTATTACAACTCCCGGCGGCTAATTCCTGCGCCTTTACAGGCGTTTATCGATTTTGTGCGCGCACAGGCAAGTTACGGATATATAACGCAATGATTAGAAGAACTGTCTACACTTGAGGAAACAGAACAGAGCGAGGGTGAGCTATGATCTTTCCGGCCATGCCAGTCAATGAAATCGAGCGGCTGAAGTCGCTATATATGATGGATTTGCTTGATAAAAAGGATGATGAGCGCTTTGACCGGTTAACCCGTACTGCGAAGACCACTTTTGACGTACCGATCGCGGTCATCAGCCTGCTTGATCGCGATCGCCAGTGGTTACTGTCGCGCAGCGGTGTCGATACTCACGAAACACCGCGCAATCTCTCCTTTTGCGCACACGCCATTCTTGAAGAGGGGACTTTTATTGTGAAAGATACCCTCGCCGATCCGCGTTTTGCCGATAACCCGTTTGTCGTTGGTGAGCCCTGGGTGCGCTTTTACGCTGGCTGCCCGGTGCGCCTGCCAGACGGTGCGATTGCCGGGACAATTTGTATTATCGACACCTATCCACGCCCGTTTTCCAGTGCGGAAATCAACACCCTGCTCGACTTCGCCGCCATCGTGGAAGATGAGTTTTTGATCCTCAGCATGGCGATGACCGACAGCCTGACCGGGATGCCAAACAATCGCGGTTTTTACCGCACCGGTGAGAAGCGCTTTGCGTGGCTAAAAGAGCATAAAAAACCCTTCAGTCTGCTCTATTTCAGCATTGATAATCTGAAAGCCATCAATGAGTTGCTGGGCAGCAAAGAGGGCGATGAGGTGGTAAAAATCTTCGCCAGCAACCTGACAAAATGTATTAAAGAGCAGGATATCGCCGCGCGTCTTGGCGGCGGGGAATTTGCGGTGCTGCTGGGAAATCTCGCCGTGAACGACGTGGATGCGTTTTTGTTCGATCTGCAATCGCGGATGGACGCCATCGATCATCTGTCCGGTAAGAATTACCACATCAACTATTCGCACGGCATTATCGAAAACGGCGGCAGTCGATACGCCACGCTGCGCGATATGCTGGAAGACTGCGACAAAGTGATGTACGCGGAAAAGCGTCGTCGTTAGTCGTTAAATAACTGCGCCGGACAACCGGCGCACCGTTTACAGATTGTCGAACCCGCCGTTACCTTCCCAGCCCGCCAGCCGCTGGTAGATACATTCCACCGCGGCTTTTACCGGCGGCGTCATCGGGTAATAAAACCCGACAATATCCGGCTGAATGCCAAGAAAAATCACCTCGCCGATATCCTCTTTCAACTGATCAATCAGGTAGTTGAGCGGCATATTGTGGGTGGTCATCAGGAACATTTCGGCAATGTCGTCCGGGTCCACCACGCGGATATCGCCGGGGTTGAGCCCCATATCGGTCGCATCGACAATCAGCAACCGCGAGGGTTTCAGTTCGCGAATCGCCACCACATCGTTTTCCGGCGCGCTGCCACCGTCAATCACCTGCCAGTTACCTTGCGGGTTTTCGGCGCACATTTGCGCCAGCAACGGGCCAGCGCCATCGTCGCCCATCATACTGTTGCCCACGCACAGCAATACGTCAGTCACGTAATCTCCTCACCATTAAATAGATGGCGCTTTCCTGATGGATATCATGCAGCATCGACAGCAGCGCTTTGCTCCAGGCAAGCTGCTGGGCATTTTGCCGCGCCTGCGCCCGATCAAAGGCGTTTGCCAGCAGCATCACATGCGTGCTGTCGATAACAATTTCGCCGTAGCGCGGCACGCCTTCCATTTTGCGCCGCGCTTCGCTGCCCGCCTCCAGCGTGGCGATCCACGCCAGGTAATCCTCCCACGGGCAGGAGAGCGCCGTTTCCAGGCAGTCGATCACCCCCAAATGGTGGCCGATAGCCAGGCTGTAATAAACCACTTGCTGCGCCTGTGCGGGCGTCGCGTCGTTCTCGTCGATAAATTTACGCCGCAACTGGCTAAAGACCACCGATTCGCCCATCAGATTTTCGCCTCCTGCACCACCTGGTTCAGATGGCTGACAATCTCGGTCAGGCGCGGATCGTTCTCCTGCGCCAGCCAGTTCACCACTTCATGTTCGCCGACACTGCGCAAACGCAAATAGTCATCGGCAATCTGGCGGCCATAGCGGTAACCCGCCAGCCGACGCGCGGTGCGATCCACTTTCACGCGCAGGGGTTGCACCATCGCCGGGTGCAAAATCTCAGCCGGCTGGTCGTCCTGCTCACCAGGCAGGCGAGCGTGGATTTTCTGCTCCAGCAGCCCCAGCGCCATGGCGAAACCATACAACGTGGCCGCGGGCGTTGGCGGGCAGCCGGGAATATAGACATCCACCGGCACAATTTTGTCGGTGCCGCCCCACACGCAGTACAGGTCGTGGAAGATACCACCGCTGTTGCCGCACGCGCCGTAGGAGATACAGATTTTGGGATCCGGCGCAGATTGCCAGGCTCGCAGCGCAGGCGACCGCATCGCGCGGGTTACCGCGCCGGTGAACAGCAGAATGTCGGCATGGCGCGGCGACGGAACAACTTTGATACCGAAGCGTTCAGCGTCGAACAGCGGCGATAGTGTGGCAAAAATCTCAATTTCGCAGCCGTTGCAACCGCCGCAATCCACGCGGTAGACATAGGCGGAGCGTTTGATCTTATTCAGCAGCGAGGCTTTCATGCTGGCGATGGACTCCTCCACCGTCATCGGTACCGGAATACCGTCCGCATCGCGCGGACCTAACAGCTGGCTCATTAGCTGGCCTCTCTCATATGGCGGGTCAATTCAATGCGATCGGACGGCACCAGGCATTTCTGGCGCTTACACTCCGGGCAGGTTTCAAAACTTTCGCGGTGCAGCTCTGCCCGGCTATCGCCGTTATGCGCCAGCAGCGCGATGGCGTAGTCGATCTCTTTTTGCACCGCGAATGGTCGGGTGCATTCGCGGCACTGGCACAGTTCAAAGCGCGACTGTTGCAGGAAATCGGCTTTGTTCCACACCGCCAGCTCATACTCCTGCGAAAGCGTGATAGCCGCCGTCGGGCACACTTCTTCGCAACGGGCGCAAAAAATGCAGCGCCCCAGGTTGAACTGCCACGCCAGCTCACCGGTGGCCAGATCGGTCTCCACCGACAGCGCATTCGACGGGCAGGCATTGACGCACGCCGCACAGCCAATGCACTGCTGCGGGTTGTGCTGCGGTTTGCCGCGAAAGTTTTTGTCGACCGGCATCGGCGACAGCGGGTAATCGCTGGTTGCCGTACCGGTTTTGATCACTTTTTTGATAAAGGTAAACATCGCTACCGTTCTCCCCTCACGATTTCAACGGCGAGTTCTTACGCTCAACCCCGTAACGCTCCAGCTCTTTGTAAGCCACGACCTTGCTTTTCTTCTTGCGCACATCCACCACCGTCATGCGGTCGGTGCAGGAGTAGCAGGGATCGAGGCTGCCGATGATCAGCGGGGCGTCGGAAACCGTGTTACCGCGCAGCATATAGCGCAGCGTCGGCCAGTTGGCGTACGTCGCCGCACGGCAGCGCCAGCGGTAAAGTTTCTGGTTATCGCCGGTCATGCTCCAGTGGATATCGTCCCCGCGCGGCGCTTCGGAGAAACCGAGCGCGAAACGGTGCGGAATATAGGTAAAGCCTTCCACCATCAGCGGGCCGCCAGGCAGGTTGTCGAGACCGTAATCGATCATATTGAGCGCGGTCAGCACTTCATTGATGCGCACTTTCAGGCGTGAAATCACATCGCAGCCCTGTTCGGTGTGCACAGTCATCGGCAACAGGCCGTAACCAACAAACGGGTGGTCGGCGCGCGTATCGCGCGCGTGGCCGCTGGCGCGCACCATCGGGCCGACGTTACTGAAATCGCGGGCGATTTGCGGGTCGAGGCGACCAATGCCCACGGTGCGCTGCTCAATATTCGGCGTGCTCATCAGCATTTCCACCAGCTCGGTGACATCGCGGCGCATCTGCTGCGCTAGCTGGCGAGTCTGGATCATGTCGTCTTTCAACATGTCGCGGCGAATACCGCCAATCAGGTTCAGACCGTAGGTTTTACGCGCCCCGGTGAGGATTTCCGCCATCTTCATGGAGGCTTCGCGCACGCGGAAAAACTGCATAAACCCGGAGTCAAAACCGACAAAGTGGCAGGCCAGGCCAAGGTTGAGCAAGTTGGAGTGCAGGCGTTCCACTTCGAGCAAAATGGCGCGGATCATCTGCGCGCGTTCCGGCACGACAATGCCCATCGCGTTTTCTACCGACGTGGTATAGGCCGTGCTGTGGGCAAAGCCGCAGATGCCGCAGACGCGATCGGAAAGGAACGTGACTTCGTTGTAACCCATACGGGTTTCCGCCAGTTTCTCCATGCCACGATGGACGTAAAACATGCGGTAGTCGGCATCGACAATATTCTCGCCGTCAACAAACAGGCGGAAATGGCCCGGTTCGTCCGAGGTCACATGTAGCGGGCCAATCGGCACCACATTGTTTTTCTTATCACCCAGCTCGTTAATAAACTCGTAGGTTTCCGCATCGGTGGTTGGTGCAGGACGCTGGCGATAGTCCATGCTGTCTTTACGCAGCGGGTAGAGTTCATCCGGCCAGTCATCCGGCAGCACCAGGCGGCGTTCATCCGGCAGGCCCACCGGGATCAAGCCGTACATGTCGCGCACTTCGCGCTCGCCCCACACCGCTGCCGGTACGCGCGGCGTTACGGACGGATATTCCGGTTTCAGCGCATCCACTTCCACACGCACCGTGATCCAGCATTTCACGCCCTGCTCCATCGACAGCACGTAATAAACAGCAAAATGGCCGTTCAGCTTACGTTCATCGTTACCAAACAGGACGGAAAGCCAGCCACCCTGCTGGTAGTAAAGGTACTCGACGACTTCCGGCAGGTAGTTCACCTTGATGGTGATGGTCATCTGGTCTTTGGTCTGCCACGCTTCATCCAGCACCACGCCAGGAAATTTCTCGTGAAGGGCGGCAAGATAGTGTTGACCGATTTTTTCTTCAGACATGCTCAAACTCTCTTAATACGTCGCCAGCAAGGAGACGAAGGCTAAAAAGGCGACGCCGAAACCGGCCCAGGTCACGCGCGAAGTGGCGACAAAACGCAAACGCGCCATGCTGTTCTCAAACAGGGCGATAATCAGCACGCCAGCAACCAGTTTCACCACGGCAATCACCAGCGCCAGCACCAAACCGGCGGCGCTAAAAGTGGTCATCTGCCCCCAGGGCAGAAACACGCCAACAAACAGTTGCAGCACCACCAGTTGTTTTAAGCTGATGCCCCACTTCATCACGGCAAAACCGCTGCCGCTGTATTCAGACAGCGGCCCTTCCTGCAACTCCTGCTCCGCTTCCGCGAGATCAAACGGCAGTTTGCCCATTTCGATAAAGGTGGCGAATGCGCAGGCGCACAGCGCCAGGAACAGAGGAATGCTGCGAGATAGCGGCCAGTGATAGACGGTATTGGTGATGTAGCTAATATGTGTCGAGCCGGCGACCAGCGCCGCCACCCACAGACCAAGCAGCAAAATCGGCTCGACCAGCACGCCGAGCATCGCTTCACGGCTCGCACCAAGGCCGGTAAACGGGCTGCCGGTATCAAGCCCGGAGATGGCAAAGAAAAAACGGGCGATGGCGAACAGGTAAATCAGCGTGATCAGATCGCCAAGTTCCGGCAGCGGCGAAGCAATCGTCACCACCGGTAACGCCGTCGCAATGGTCAGCATGACGCCCACCATCACAAACGGCGTCAGGCGAAATACCCAGCCCGATGCCGCCGGAGCAATACTTTGCCGCCCCAGCAGTTTCAGCAGATCGCGGTACTCCTGCAGCACGCCCGGCCCGCGCCGGTTATGCAACCGCGCACGCGCCACGCGGCTGATGCCGGAGAGCAGCGGCGCTGCGGCAAACAACACCAGCGCCTGTAGTAAAGCAAACAGAAAACTCATCATCAGGCTCCTCGTGAAATCACCACTACCACCAGCACCGCCAGCTCAATCAGCGCCAGCCGACGAAAGAGCACCGGCGCGCTATCACCATGCCAGCCGGGAACAGGAAGCCGGGGCTCCAGCCATTTACGCAGCTTCAGCACCGGGGCAAAGGCCGCTTTCACCGGCATGGCGAAACCATGCGCAGTAATCACCATTGAACCTTCGTGATCGTAACCGCACACCCAGGCGCTACCACGGCGGCGGGCGGGCAGGCGATCGCCTTTAAACAGCATCATCAGCAGCAACGGCAGCAGCGGCGTAGCAATCAACAACAGCGCAATCATCGGCTGCGACACCACGGTGTTCGCCGTTTGCAGCGGCAACGGTACGGCGGCAAACAGGCGCGGCATCAGCCACGGTGCGGCAACACCGCCAATGACGCAGCAAATGGCCAGCGCGGCGACCACGCCAGTCATTAACCAGGGAATAGAACGTGGGTTTTCCGCCTGAGCGCTTCGCGGCGCGCCAAGAAACGTGACGCCATAGACTTTCGCCATGCACATCACCGCCAGCGCACCGGTAATCGCCAGGCCAACCGCCAGCAGCGGCCCCAGCAGTTGCAGCAGGAAATGGCCGCTGGCGCTTAAACCAAAGAAGGATTGATAAATCACCCACTCACCGGCAAAACCGTTGAGCGGTGGCAGCGCCGCCATCGCCATCAGCCCGACCAGCATCGCCAGCGAGATAACCGGCATCTTTTTACCGATGCCGCCCAGTTTTTCGATATCGCGATAACCGGTGCCAAACCACAGCGTACCCGCGCCGAGAAACAACGTGCTTTTAAACAGGCTGTGGTTGAAAAGGTGATACAGGCCGCCGGTCAGCCCCAGCGCCAGCAACACAGGTTGTTGCAGCGCAAGGCCGGTCACGCCCGCGCCCAGGCCGAGCAGAATAATGCCGATGTTCTCCAGCGTGTGGTACGCCAGCAGGCGCTGGATATTGTGCTCCATCAGCGCATACAGCCCGCCGACAAAGGCGGTAATCATGCCAAACACCAGCAGCGCAACACCCCACCACAGCGGCGGTTGGCCGCCGAGCAGTGAAAGGCTCAGAATGCCGAACAAACCGATTTTCATCACTACCGTGGAAAACAGCGCCGCCGCCGGTGCGGGCGCAGTGGCATGCGCCTGCGGCACCCAGGCATGCAGCGGAATAATCCCGGCCAGCAGGCCAAAACCGATCACACCGAGCAGCCAGATGTCGCTGCCGAGCGCATGCGTACCGAGCAGTGCAAAATCCAGCGTCTGATAACGCTGCCACAACAGCCAGCAGGCCACTGCCAGCAGTACCGTACCGACGCGGCCCATGACAAACCACAGCTTGCCGGACTCGCTACAGCCGGTGAGGAACACCGCGCTCAACGCCATGATTTCCGCCATGATCACCAGCGCGCCGAAGTTTGCCGCGCTCACCGCGCACAGCGCCGCGACCAGCAGTAAGTTCATCAGCAGCCCGTTGGCTTTTACCGCTTCATGGCGATGCCAGTCAATGGAGAACAGGCTAACAAAACCGCCGCAAACACCGAGCGTGATCAGCCATACGGCGCTGAGCGGCGTGACCAGGACGTGATATTCAATGAACGGCAGCGTGCCGCTCACGGTGGCAGCATCTGTTAATGCCATCACGCCGCAAGCCGCCGCCATTGCACAGCCGATAGCGCCGCCAAGCCCGGAAAAGAGACCGCTTAACGCTTTGAACGGCATAAACAGATAGGCCAACATGGCGGCGCAGGTGAGCACCGCGACAGCCGCGCTTAACAAAGAGAGGATAGTCATTTCGCGCTCCGGTTTAGCTGCGTATACAGCGATAAATCGCCGTAATCCGTGTTGAGGGTTTGCTCGCGTTTGCGACGGCTGGCTCTGGCGATATCCCGGTTATTGACCAGATGCAGTGCCTTGGTCGGGCACATCCGCACGCAGGCCGGGCCTTCTGCAACGAAGTGGCAGAGATCGCACTTCACCGCAATTGCCCGTACGCCGGGCACCCAATCCAGCAACGTGCTGACACGCGCAGGCGCAGGCGGCGCGGCGGGCGCTTTGGGCGAGTTAACATTGGCGGGAATATCCAGCGGACGGCTACCGGAAAACTCAATCGCGCCGAAAGGACACGCAATCGCACACAGCTTGCAACTGACACACAGGCTTTCATTTAACTGCACCGCGCCATCAACGCGGTTGATCGCGTTCACCGGACAAACGCCCGCACAGGGCGCGTCTTCACAGTGGTGGCACTGCTGCGGCGCGGACTCTTTTTCGCTGCGCATCACACGCAGCCGGGGCATCGCCTGCAGGCCATGCGCACGGTGCGTTTCGGCGCAGGCAGCCTCGCAGGTATGGCACCCAATACATAACGCCGAATCGGCAATTACAAAACGGTTCACCAGCAAATCCTCAGGTGATTCACCCTGGTTACGGGCGGTCATTTATGACGAAACGTGTCGCGCTATGTGTCACTTCGACACATGTCGACACCCAAACTCAGGCCAGCGCAGGCGCGTGCGCGTGGCTGGCAAGCGTGGTGAGATTGACCGGCGTATCCGCTTCCATTGCGGCATACAGGTTGTCGTAAACGGTGGCGATTTTGCCGAGATAATGCTCCAGCACTTTTTCGCGATCGCGCACGCTGAACGCGCCATCGACCTTGCCATCGCTGGAGAGCTGCGCTTTGGCAATTACGCGTCGTTCCTCGCTCTCTTTATTGGCAATCGCATATTCAATGGTGTGGCCGTTAAAGCCGCCGGTCAGGGTGATATAAACCGTGAAGTGTTCGAACAGCACAAAGCAGAGTTGCTGTTCCGGCGCACAGCCGATGGCGTGATGCAACCGCGCTTTGGAGAGCGTAACGCCCTGAACTAACGCGTTACAGTAGCTACGCCACTCTTCCTGCAGGCGGTGATGCCGCCCGGCAATGTAATCTGCCTTTTCGCTAATTTCCCATATCGTCATGTCTGCTTACCCGGTTAATGAAAAACAACGGCGGTAAAGCATCATCCATGCCAAAATTTAATATATTGATTTTTATAAAAATAAAAGAAAAACCCTCACTCTTTCGACGTGTCATCTCGACATTGTCGACATCGTCACCGTGTCAAAACGCGTAATGGCACTCTTATTGCATTAAGGGCGCAAAGTCATCAGGAGGCGTTATGCACGAAATCACCCTCTGCCAGCGTGCGCTGGAGATTATCGAGCAACAGGCGTCAGCAAACGGCGCGCGTCGGGTCACCGGCGTGTGGCTGAAAGTCGGCGCATTTTCTTGTGTAGAAACGGAAGCTTTAACGTTTTGTTTTGATCTGGTTTGCCGTGGCAGCCTGGCGGAAGGTTGTACACTGCACATCGAACAACAACAGGCGGAATGCTGGTGCGAGTCCTGCCAACAGTATGTGACGTTACTTACCCAGCGAGTGCGCCGCTGCCCGCAGTGCCACAGCGACCAGCTGCAGATTGTCGCCGATGACGGCATGCAAATTCAGCGACTGGAAATTGAGGAGTAAACAATGTGTACAACATGTGGTTGTCAGGACGGTAACCTTTATATCGAGGGTGACGAACATAATCCGCACTCGGCGTTTCGCGGTGCACCGTTCTCCCCTGCCGCTCGCCCGGCGCTGAAAATCACCGGTGTTAAAACCGACGATTTTCGCCCCACGCAACTGGAACACGGCGACCTGCATTATGGTCACGGTGAAGCCGGTACTCACGCTCCCGGTATGAGCCAGCGCCGGATGGTGGAAGTGGAAATCGACGTGCTGGAGAAAAACAACCAAATCGCCGCCCGTAACCGCGCCCGTTTCGCCGCTTCGCAGCAACTGGTGCTCAACCTGGTTTCCAGCCCCGGCTCCGGCAAAACCACCCTGCTTACCGAAACCCTTAAGCGCCTGAAAACACGCGTCCCTTGTGCGGTGATTGAAGGCGATCAGCAAACCGTTAACGATGCCGCACGCATTCGCGCGACCGGCACGCCGGCGATTCAGGTCAACACCGGCAAAGGCTGCCATCTTGACGCGCAGATGATTGCCGACGCCGCACCGCGCCTGGCGCTGGAAAATCGCGGCATTCTGTTTATCGAAAACGTCGGCAATTTGGTGTGCCCGGCGGGTTTCGACCTTGGCGAGCGCCATAAAGTGGCGGTGCTGTCAGTGACAGAAGGCGAAGATAAACCGCTGAAATATCCACATATGTTCGCCGCCGCCTCGCTGATGCTGCTTAATAAAGTGGATTTGCTGCCCTACCTCGATTTTAACGTCGAACAGTGCATCGCCTATGCGCGTGAAGTGAACCCGACCATTGAAATCATGCTGATTTCCGCTACCAAAGGCGACGGAATGGACGCCTGGCTTGACTGGCTGGAGACGCAACGATGTGCATAGGCGTACCGGGGCAAATTTGCGCTATTGATGGCCTGCAAGCCAAAGTGGACGTCAGCGGCATTCAGCGCGATGTCGATTTAACGCTGGTCGGCAGCACAGACGAAAACGGCCAGTCACGCCTCGGCCAGTGGGTGCTGGTGCATGTTGGTTTCGCCATGAGCGTGATTAACGAAGAAGAGGCGCTGGATACGCTGGCAGCGCTGCAAAATATGTTCGATGTCGAACCCGATGTCGGCGCGCTGCTTTATGGCGAGGAGAAATAATGCGTTTTGTCGACGAATACCGCGCCCCGGAACAGGTGATGCAGTTGATTGATCACCTGCGTGAACGGGCAGCGCACCTCTCTTACACCGCCGCGCGCCCGCTGCGCATTATGGAGGTATGCGGTGGGCATACACACGCTATTTTCAAGTTTGGCCTCGACCAGTTACTGCCGGAAAACATTGAGTTTATTCACGGTCCCGGCTGCCCGGTCTGCGTATTGCCGATGGGACGGATTGATACCTGCGTGGAGATCGCCCAGCACCCGGAGGTAATTTTCTGCACCTTTGGCGACGCCATTCGCGTACCGGGTAAAAACGGCTCGCTGTTGCAGGCAAAAGCGCGCGGCGCGGATGTTCGCATCGTCTATTCCCCGATGGATGCGCTGGCGCTGGCGGAAAAAAATCCGCAGCGCAAAGTGGTGTTCTTCGGTCTGGGTTTCGAAACCACCATGCCTGCCACCGCCATTACCTTGCAGCAGGCAAAAGCCCGTAACCTTGATAACTTCTGGTTTTTCTGCCAGCACATCACGCTGATTCCAACGTTGCGCAGCCTGCTGGAGCAGCCGGACAACGGCATCGACGCGTTTCTCGCGCCGGGCCATGTCAGCATGGTGATCGGCACCGACGCCTATACCTTTATCGCCGATATGTATCAGCGCCCGCTGGTGGTCGCCGGTTTTGAACCGCTCGATCTGTTACAAGGCGTGGTGATGCTGGTTGAGCAAAAAATCGCCGCTCACAGCAAGGTGGAAAACCAGTATCGCCGCGTGGTGCCGGACGAAGGCAACCGGCTGGCGCAGGCAGCCATCGCCGACGTGTTTACCGTGCGCGGCAACAGCGAATGGCGCGGCCTGGGCATGATTGGCGAATCCGGCGTACATCTGACGCCTGCGTATCAACGCTTTGACGCCGAAGCGCATTTTCGCCCGGCGGTACAGCAAGTGTATGACGATCCGCGCGCCCGCTGCGGTGATGTGCTGACCGGCCGCTGTAAACCGCACCAGTGCCCGCTGTTCGGTAACACCTGTAACCCACAAAGCGCGTTCGGCGCGCTGATGGTTTCATCAGAAGGTGCCTGCGCAGCCTGGTATCAATACCGTGCTCAGGAGTGTGAAGCATGAATGAAGTGCAGATGGCGCACGGCAGCGGCGGCCAGGCGATGCAACAACTCATCAGCCAGCTTTTTCTAGAAGCGTTCGACAATCCCTGGCTCGCAGAGCAGGAAGATCAGGCGCGTATCAATCTGGCCGAGCTTACGGCAGGCGGCGATCGGCTGGCATTTTCCACCGACAGCTACGTTATCGATCCGCTATTCTTTCCCGGTGGCAATATTGGCAAGCTGGCGGTATGCGGCACGGCGAACGATATTGCCGTTAGCGGCGCAACACCACGCTTCCTCTCCTGCGGTTTTATCCTTGAAGAGGGGCTGCCACTGGCAACGCTGAAAACCCTTGTTGAGAGCATGGCCGACACCGCCCGCAGCGCCGGTATCGCCATTGTTACTGGCGATACCAAAGTGGTGCAGCGCGGCGCAGCCGATAAAGTGTTTATCAATACCGCCGGCATTGGCGCTATCCCGGCATCGGTTCACTGGGCGGCAAATTCTCTGCAACCCGGTGATGTGCTGCTGGCAAGCGGCACACTGGGCGATCACGGCGCAACTATTCTTAACCTACGCGAAGGCTTAGGGCTGGATGGCGAGCTGACCAGCGATTGCGCGGTGCTGACGCCGTTGATTAGCCAACTGCGCGAGCTTCCTGGCGTCAAAGCCCTGCGCGACGCCACGCGCGGCGGCGTCAACGCCGTGGTGCATGAGTTTGCTGCCGCCAGCGGTTACGGCATTGAGTTAAATGAACGAGACTTACCAGTAAAACCGGCGGTGCGCGGGGTTTGCGAACTGCTAGGGCTGGATGCACTGAATTTTGCCAACGAAGGCAAACTGGTGATTGCCGTACAGCGCGAAGCCGCAGAGCAGGCGCTGGCACAATTACGCGCTCACCCTTTAGGGCGCGACGCCGCAATAATTGGCGAAGTGGTCGAACGCAAAGGTGTACGCCTGACAGGCCTTTATGGAGTGAAGCGCCTGCTGGATTTACCTCATGCCGAGCCCTTACCACGGATTTGTTAACTTTTTATTTTTATTAATTTTTTCACACCTTCTGCGTGTGTTCCTGGAAAAGCAAAATGTCGTATACACCGATGAGTGATCTCGGGCAACAAGGATTGTTTGATATAACGCGGATGCTATTACAGCAGCCCGATATGGCCGCGCTTTGTGAAACGTTAACCCGATTGACCCGCCAGGCGGGTCTCGCCGACAACGCCGCGATTGTGCTGTGGCACGCCGACAGCCACCTCGCCAGCCGTTACGCCGTGCAAACCCCCGACAACAGCGCCAAATATAACGACCAGGCGCTGCTGGCGGGTGGCCCGGTGCGGCATATCCTTTCTCACCCGCAGGCGCTGCGCTGCACCGCGCAGCTCTTTAGCGAGACCTGGCCCGCCGTTGCCGAAAGCCGGATCTACCCGGCGTTCGCCCACTACAGCTTGCTGCCGCTCGCCGCTGAAGGGCAGATTTTTGGCGGCTGCGAATTTTTTCGCACCAGCGACAGGCCATGGAGCGACAAAGAGACCGAGCGTCTGCATACGCTGACGCAAATTGTTGCCGTGGTTGCCGAGCAGTTGCAAAGCCGCGAGCACCCCACACCGGACTACGAGCTTCTGTGCCAGGAGCGCGACGATTTCCGCATTCTGGTCGCCATCACCAACGCGGTGCTCTCCCGGCTGCATATGGATGAGCTGGTCAGCGAAGTGGCGAAAGAGATCCACTACTACTTCGGCATTGACGCCATTAGCCTGGTGCTGCGCGGCAGCCGCAAGGGCAAACTGACCATCTACTCGACGCACTACCTGGATGAAGCCGACCCCACCCATGAAACCCAGGAGGCCGACGAAGCAGGCACGCTGACCGAGCGGGTATTTAGCAGCAAAGAGATGCTGCTGATTAATCTGCACGAGCGAGACAAACTCGCCCCCTACGAGCGGATGCTGTTTGAAACCTGGGGCAATAAAATTCAGACCCTGTGCCTGCTGCCGCTGATGTCGGGGAAAAATCTGCTGGGCGTACTGAAACTGGCGCAGTGCCAGAAAGAGGTGTTTACCCCAGCGAATCTGAAACTGCTGCGCCAGATTGCCGAGCGTATCGCCATTGCCGTGGATAACGCGCTGGCCTACCAGGAAATTCACCGTCTGAAAGAGCGGCTGGTGGATGAAAACCTCGCGCTTACCGAACAGCTCAATAATGTCGACAGCGAGTTTGGCGAGATTATCGGGCGCAGCGATGCGATGTTCCGCGTGCTCAAGCAGGTCGAGATGGTGGCGCAGAGCAACAGCACGGTGCTGATCCTTGGTGAAACCGGCACCGGTAAAGAGCTTATCGCGCGCGCCATTCACAACCTGAGCGATCGCAACAGCCGCCGGATGGTGAAGATGAACTGCGCGGCGATGCCGGCCGGGTTGCTGGAAAGCGATCTGTTTGGTCACGAGCGCGGCGCGTTTACCGGCGCCAGCGCGCAGCGCATCGGGCGTTTTGAGCTGGCGGATAAAAGCTCGCTGTTTCTTGATGAAGTGGGCGATATGCCGCTTGAGCTACAACCCAAGCTGCTGCGCGTATTGCAGGAGCAGGAGTTTGAGCGCCTCGGCAGCAACAAGCTGATCCAGACCGATGTACGACTGATCGCCGCCACCAACCGCGATCTTAAACAGATGGTCGCCGACCGGGAATTTCGCAGCGATCTCTATTACCGCCTGAATGTCTTCCCCATCCACCTGCCGCCGCTGCGTGAGCGCCCGGAAGACATTCCGCTGCTGGTGAAAGCCTTCACCTTTAAAATCGCCCGCAAAATGGGGCGCAATATTGACAGCATCCCGGCAGAAACCTTGCGTGTGCTGAGCGCGATGGAGTGGCCGGGGAATGTGCGTGAGCTGGAGAACGTGATCGAGCGTGCGGTGCTGCTGACGCGTGGCAACGTGCTGCAACTGTCGATGGCGGAAATCGCTGTACCGTCCGTCACGCCTGAACCACCCGCCGAAGTGGCGCGCGAAGGGGAAGATGAGTATCAGTTGATTGTGCGCGTGCTGCGAGAAACCAACGGCGTGGTCGCCGGGCCAAAAGGCGCGGCGCAGCGGCTGGGGCTCAAACGCACAACGCTGCTCTCCAGAATGAAACGATTAGGTATTGATAAAGAGGCGCTATAGCCGCAGACCCGACGGGCGTTTTCGCGCGTCGGGCGTTTCATTTCACCTCAGTAACACTGTAAAACCACCGCTGCGGAAAACGCGTAACCAGCCGTCGTTCCCTGCCTTCACCGAATAAACGCCCTGCTTTCTCACCTGCTATTTACGCCGGTACTTCTCCGGCAGCTCCGGCACCGGGCGCTTATCATCAAGCAAATGACGCACCGTCAGCACCGGGTGACGCCACAGCATGCGCGGCCCCGCCCAGCGCATAATCTGTTTCATCTCTTCGCGTTTCGCAGGCTGGTAACAGTGCACCGGGCATTGTTTGCAGGCCGGTTTCTCTTCACCGAACACGCATTTATCCAGCCGCTTTTCCGCATAAGCATACAAATCCGCGTAGTGCGCCGCGCTGCTTACCGCATCCGGGCAGGCGCGCTGATAAAGGGCAATCATTTTGCGGATAGTCAGTTTTTCTCGCAGGATCCGGGGGCCAGCCATACACGTCACCAATAGTTAAGATGCATAAATAATACACCTTAATAAATGTGCAAAAAACCTTGCCCGCCGCGTTTTCATGTAAAGGCCAGGCCTCTCATGCCGATACCTGTGTATCCACTTCTGCTGACGATGAAAAAATGGAGCCGTAATAACAAACGGCGCATACCCTTAAGGACAAACATGAAATCTTTTTTTCTACACCTGGCTCTGCTCACGCTGGCAATAACCGGGAGCGCAAAGGCGCAAACGCTGACCGAAAGTTTGCTGCGTTGCGACAGCACTTTTTTCAGTGAACTCTATAAGCAGCGGGCAACGCTGGCGCACACTGCGCCACTGGTGACGGATAAGCAGCATCACGCCTGGTTTGCCGCGCCGAAAGACGACTCCGGTATCGTCTGGTTTAACAAGCCGCTGCGCATAAATCAGCTCACCATTTCTGGCTTTGACAGGTCTCAGGAGTCACTGGGCAAATTGGGCGATTATTACTTCTGGGGATGGGTGATCGAAGAGCCCATCTCTGCGGTGATAGCTGCATTACCAGACGTTCACTGGCAAAAAGTCACTGACGGCTATTACGGCAATCCGCTGATCAAGCGCGCCGGTGAGACAACATGGCGGGTCAACAAAACCGCCGTCAGCGGTATTGCTCCGGCAGCAGATAGCGTGGAAAAACTCGCTATGCTGGAAGTGAGCGAAGGTAAAACCTTTTTGCGCTGCTCAATTCAGGGCAAGGTCAGCAAGGACGAGTTACTGGCGGTGCGCCCGGATCTGCAAGGAGAGCAAAAATGAAAAAATCCCTGTTTCTTGGCTCAGCACTGCTGCTGATGTCCGGCTGCACCAGCCATCCGGGTGCCACCGTTATGCAAGAGGAAACACCACCCAAACAGGTCGTTAAGTTTGTGACACTCAGCAGCGGCGTCAGCTATCTCGATTTTCGCACCATTTCCCTTTACGACGGCAATCCCTATTTGCGCCGTATTGACGTGATTCATAACTACAACGAAGGCATGCCGGTGAAAAAGAATCCGCTGATGATGATTCGCAGCGAACGCCAAAGCCTGGTCGTGAACTGTGATACACACCAATACGCCCATGTACATAAGCTATTCTTTTCAAAGCATTTTGCCACTGGCGACAAAATCGCCCGCATGAACACGCCAGGACAGTGGCAGGATTACCCGCCAACATCCTTGATCGGCCTGACGGCAGGCTTGTTATGTAAGCTACCGGCGGATCGCCTGCCCGCAGAGCCTGCACGCGATACACAAACACCGGATCTGTTCACTGTGTTACAGAACGGGAAATAGCCGTCAGCACAGAATGCTACCGGGCAACAGTGGGCAGATGCCACCGAGCATCGCCCACTGTTGGCTAACGTCACGAATGTCGGCGATTGAAAACCCGCCGTGTCGGCTTCATCCGCGCTTAATAGACATCGCGCTGATAGCGATTTTCCCGCGCCATAGCCGCCAGCCAGGCGTTCGCCTCGTCAGCGCTCATGCCGCCAATGGTTTGTGCCACCTGCTTTAAGGTGTGTTCGACATCTTTCGCCATCTGGCTCGCATCGCCGCAAACATAAAAGTGCGCCCCAGCGGCTAACCAGCGCCACAGATCTTCACCCTGCTCCAGCATGCGGTGCTGAACGTAGATTTTCTGCGCCTGATCGCGGGAAAACGCGGTGGTGAAGCGCGACAACACGCCGTCGCGCTGCCAGGCCTCCAGCTCCTCACGGTAGTAAAAATCCGTGGCCGCATGCTGCTCGCCAAAGAACAACCAGTTATCACCTTTCGCTCCCGTGGCCTGGCGTTCCTGCAAGAAACCGCGAAACGGCGCAATACCGGTGCCTGCACCGACCATGATCACCGCCGTGTTCGGGGCCGCTGGCAGGCGAAAATGTGGCGAGGGCTGAATAAAGATCGCCACGCGCTCGGCGCGATCCGCCAGAAAGGTCGAACATACACCGCCGCGTTGCTTGCTGTCGCCATAACGCACGGTGGAGACCGTCAGTTCAACGCGCTGCGGGGAAACTTTCGGGCTGGAGGAGATGGAATAGAGCCGCGGCTGTAAGCGACGCAGCGTCGCCAGCCACTGTTCAGCCGCCAGATGTACCGGGAAACACTGCAACAGGTCGATGACCTGCCGCCCCCACAGCCACTGCGTAAGTTCGGTACTGTTTTCACTGGCGAGCAGACTATTCAGCGTTTCGTTTTGCGCGTGGTCAGCCACCAAGCGCAGCACCTCCGGGGTGATGCGCGTGATGTCAAAACAGTCGCAGAGCGCAGCCTGCAACGTCATCTCGCCCATGCCGCTAACCTGCACCATGCTTTGCCCATCCAGCGCCAGCAGATCGAGGATTTCGGCGACCCGCTGCGGGCAGTTGCGCGGCCAGACGCCAAGTGCGTCGCCCGCTTCATAGTGCAGGCCGCTACCCTGCAGATCAAACGCGAACTGGCGGATCTCTTTTTCCGCCCCCGGCGCGCTCAGCAATTGGTTAGTGACCAGCGGCACGCTGACGGGATTCTGGCGGCTGAAACCGGGTTTCGCCGTGGGTTGCTCCGCGCGTTGCGGCGGCGCGCCGAGCCGCAGAATGTCAGTGTGGATCGCCGCCAGCCACTGCTGTGTTGCGTCAATATCGCCCGCGTCGCACACCTGGCATGCCAGCAGCCGCTGTGCGCCAAGGGCGGCCAGCCGGGCATCGAGTTTGCGGCCAAAACCGCAAAACTGTGCGTAACTGGCATCGCCAAACGCCAGCACCGAAAACGCCGTCTCACTCAGCGCAGGCGCGTTTTCCGCGCTCAGCGCAGCCCACAACGCCGCGCCATTAGCAGGCGGATCGCCATCGCCAAAGGTGCTGGCGAGCAGTAACACGCGCGGCGCGGCGGCAATATCGTTAACACTGACGCTATCCATAACGCGCAGCTTTACTGCCAGTCCGGCATGTAGCAGCTGTTCAGCGCAGCGGCGGGCAAACGCCTGCGCATTGCCGGTGGTAGAAGCCCACAGTACCAGCACTAACCCGCTGTCCTCATCCGTTGCGGGTGCAGCGGCGGGCGCGGGTTGCTGTTCGCTGCGCGCCAGCGCGATGGCGCAGTGTTTCAGCTCAGGTTGCAGCGAAACCGGATCCAGCGCATCGCTGGTCAGCGCGTTAATCGCCAGGTTGTCGCCAAACAGATCGTTCCAGTGAAAAGGCGCAAAGCTGTTGCCGGGTCGCACCCGGTCAGTCACCACTGCGGGCAGCCGCGCCATACCGCGCCGCGAGCGGATATCAACCCGGTCCCCCTCGTTTATCACCAGCCGTTGTGCGTCTGTGGGGGATATTTCGATAAACGGGCCGGGGTTGAGCGTATTAAGCAGCGGGATTTTGCCGGTCTTGGTGAGCGTGTGCCACTGGTGCTGTACGCGCCCGGTGTTGAGCACCAGCGGGTAGTCGTCATCCGGCATTTCGGCCGGCGCGAGATCCGGGCGGGCAAAAAATTGCCCCTTGCCGCTGGCGGTAGCAAAACGCACGCGCCCGTTATCCTGCAAATAGCGAATGGGGTGACGCATTTGATCATCATCCGGCGCGCAGGGCCACTGCAATGGCGTCTGGCGCAGCCGCGCGTGGCTCACGCCGCGAATGTCGTAGCCGGTTGCCGGGTTGTGAGCGGCGCGAATTTCATCAAATACCTCAGCGGCGCTGGCGTAGCGAAAACCGTCTGCATACCCCATTTCACACGCCACGCTGGCAATAATTTGCCAGTCGGCAAGCGCATCGCCCGGCGGAGATACCGCCTGTTGCATCAGCGTCATGGTGCGTTCAGAGTTGACCATCACCCCTTCGGCTTCTGCCCACAACGCGCCCGGCAACAGGATATCGGCGTAGCGGTTGGTTTCGGTATCAAGAAACGCATCCTGAGAAATCACCAGTTCGGCGCGCGCCAGCCCGGCGATCACTTTTTCTCGGTTTGGCACGGTGGCGACCGGGTTGGTGCAGATTATCCAGCAGGCTTTGATTTCACCTGCGCTCATTGCGTCAAACAACGCGACCGTGCCGCCACCTACCTCGCCACGCAGCGTGCCCGGCGGGCGTTGCCATAGCTGTTCGACGAAAGCGCGATCTTCATCCACCAGCACCGATCGCTGACCCGGCAACCCGCCGCCCATGTAACCCATTTCCCGACCGCCCATTGCGTTCGGCTGACCGGTAAGCGAAAACGGCCCGCTACCG
Source organism: Kosakonia sp. LAM2021 (assembly GCF_016620385.1). Lineage (NCBI taxonomy): Bacteria > Pseudomonadati > Pseudomonadota > Gammaproteobacteria > Enterobacterales > Enterobacteriaceae > Kosakonia > Kosakonia sp. LAM2021. The sequence goes on along the minus strand of NZ_JAENHT010000007.1, from coordinate 152,922 downwards.
GGGCGGCAAATCGCACCGGTCGCCAGGTGTAAATTACACAGCGCGTTGGTGCTCCAGGTGCCGTGCGTGCTCTGGTTTAGCCCCATCGTCCAGCAGCTCATCCATTCACTCGCCTCGCCAATCCACTGCGCCGCCTGGCGAATGTCGGCTTCACGCAGCCCGGTGCGCTCCGCTACCTGCTGCGGCATATAGTCCAGCAGGAAATCCGGCATCGCCTGCCAGCCTTCGGTGTGTTGGGCAATAAAATCGTTATCCAGTTGACCGTTTTGCACCAACAGTGCCAGCAAACCGTTCAGCAACGCGAGATCGGTGCCGGGTTTGATCTGCAAAAAGAGCGAGGCTTTTTCTGCCGTGGCGGTGCGCCGGGGGTCAACGACAATCAGTTTCGCCCCGGCATTGACGCGCTCCATCATGCGCAGAAACAGGATCGGATGGCAGTCGGCCATGTTCGCGCCAATCACCAAAAACAGATCGGCATGTTCAAAGTCGTCATAAGAACCCGGCGGCCCATCCGCGCCGAGCGAGAGCTTATAACCGCTGGCGGCGCTGGCCATGCACAAGCGCGAGTTGGACTCGATATTGTTAGTGCCAATAAACCCTTTCGCCAGCTTGTTCGCCAGGTATTGCGCTTCTAAAGACATCTGACCGGAAACATACAGCGCCAGCGCATCCGGGCCGTGCTTATCGATAATGCCACGCAGCCGCCGGGCGGTTTCGCGGATGGCATCATCGATTGCCGTGCGCACCGGCTCATGCTGGCGCGACGTGCGAAGATACGCGCTATCCAGCCGGCCAGTCGCCGTTATCGCCCCGGCACAGCTTTTGCCTTTGGTACACAGCCGCCCCTGGTTGGTCGGGTGACTTTTATCGCCCACCACGCTGATGATGCGCTGGTTTTCCACCTGCATTACCAGCCCACAGCCTACCCCGCAGTAGGGGCACACGCTTTTGATCTGCTCCATTTCGCCCCCGGGTTTGCTTAAGACGCTTCGGCAATTGCCGGAAAAGTATTCTGCGCGGCGGGCGCATGTTGCACCCAGATTTGCCCGTGCAGGATTTTCACCGGCCAGACGCGCAGACGCAGCCCGGCATCGTCGAGGCTTTGCCCGTCGCGCAGGCGAAAGCGCTTTTTATACAGCGGGGAGATAACCATCGGCTCGCCGCCTGCATCGCCCACCAGCCCGCGCGCCAGCACATTCGCCTGGCTGCCGGGTTCATGGTTTTCGAGCGCAAAAACCTGCGGCTCGCTGCCCGGCAGATGAAACAGGGCAATCTGCTGCTGACCAAGACGTGCCGCCATGCCAGCGTTCGCCGGAATATCGGCCAGTGCGGCAATCTGCTCCCACTCGCCATCACCGGTATGCGGATGGTTCTGCATTGGCGGTTTTTCCTGCGCCGTTGCCGGGCGGATCTGCCCGCGCTCCGGCACCATCACTACCGCCTCATCGGGTTTATCGCTATTGAGGAAGCCCCGGAACAGCAGGCGGTTTTGCGGGTTATCGAGCGTGGTTTTCCACTCGCACTGGTAGCTGTCGACCACCTGCTGCATTTCGCGCTCCAGTTCAGCGCCAATATTGAGACTGTCTTCGAGCACCACCTGTTTGAGGTAGTCCAGACCGCCTTCCATGTTGTCCAGCCAGGTGCTGGTGCGCTGTAGCCGGTCGGCGGTGCGGATATAGAACATCAACACCCGGTCGATGGTGCGGATCAGCGCTTCGCTGTCGAGATCGCTGGCAAACAGATCGGCGTGGCGCGGCTTCATGCCGCCGTTGCCGCACACATACAGGTTCCAGCCCTTGTCGGTGGCGATGACGCCAATGTCTTTACCCTGCGCTTCGGCACATTCACGGGTACAACCGGAGACCGCCATTTTGATTTTGTGCGGCGAGCGCAGCCCCTTGTAACGGTTCTCCAGCGCAATAGCCATGCCGGTGGAATCCTGCACGCCATAGCGGCACCAGGTGGAACCGACGCAGGATTTCACCGTGCGCAAGGATTTTCCGTAAGCGTGGCCGGTTTCAAACCCGGCGGCGATCAACTCCTCCCAAATCGCCGGTAATTGCTCAAGGCGCGCACCAAACAGATCCACCCGCTGCCCGCCGGTGATTTTGGTGTAAAGGTTGTAGCGCTGTGCTACTTCACCGATGGCGATAAGCCCTTGCGGAGTGATTTCGCCCGCCGGGATGCGCGGCACCACCGAGTAGGTGCCATCTTTTTGAATGTTGGCAAAAAAACGGTCATTAGTGTCCTGCAATGGCAGGTGCTGCGGTTTAAGCAGGTAGTCGTTCCAGCAAGACGCGAGCATGGAACCGACCAGCGGTTTGCACACTTCGCAGCCGTGTCCCTGGCCGAACTGCGCAATCAGCGCGTCAAACGTGCGAATCTCGTGCAGGCGGATCAAGTGATACAGCTCCTGACGCGACCAGGCAAAATGCTCGCAGATATCTTTTTTCACCTCCACGCCGAGCTGTTGCAGCTCGTGCTCCATCACCTGTTTCAGCAGCGGCACGCAGCCGCCGCAGCCAGTGCCCGCTTTGGTGCAGCTTTTGAGCTCCCCAAGCTCGCTGCAACCGCCCGCCACGGCGGCGGCGATATCGCCCTTGCTGACGTTATGACAGGAACAGATTTGCGCGCTGGCAGCGAGCGCTGCGACACCCAGCCCTTTTGGCGCATCGCCGGAAAGCGCAGGCAGGATCAGCGTTTGCGGCTGCGCGGGCAGCGGCATGTCGTTGAGCATCATTTGCAGCAGCAGGCTGTAATCGGCGCTATCGCCAATCAGCACCGCGCCGAGCAGCCGTTTACCATCGGCAGAGACAACAATTTTCTTGTAGATTTCGCGCGGGCCATCGGTCCACTGGTAACTCTGGCTGCCGGCGGTTTTGCCGTGCGCATCGCCAATAGAGGCCACCTCGACGCCAAGCAGTTTCAGTTTGGTGCTCATATCCGCGCCGGTAAACGGCGTGTCGCGCGCCGCGAGCCTGTCCGCCACGCTACGCGCCATCTGGTAGCCCGGGGCGACAAGGCCAAAAATCTGCCCGTTCCACAACGCGCACTCGCCGATAGCGTAAATCGCCTCATCGGAAGTCTGGCAGTGATCGTTGATGACAATGCCGCCGCGCGCCCCTTTTTGCAGCCCTGCGCTTTCCGCCAGCTCATCGCGCGGGCGGATGCCCGCCGAGAACAGCAGCAGATCGGTTTCCAGAAAACTGCCGTCGGCAAAGCAGAGGCGGTGGCGCGCCTGCTCGCCGTCGATGATTTCCCGCGTCTCTTTGCGGGTGTGAACCTGCACGCCAAGCGCTTCGATTTTGCGTTGCAGCATCATGGCACCGCCTTCGTCGAGCTGCACCGCCATCAGGCGCGGAGCAAACTCGACAACATGGGTTTCCAGCCCTAACTGACGCAGGGCGTTGGCGGCTTCAAGCCCCAGCAAACCGCCGCCAATCACCACGCCGCGTGTCGCACTCTTCGCCTGTGCGGCGATGGCGTCCAGATCGTCGAGTGTGCGGTATACCAGGCAACCGGGGCGCGTATTGCCGCTAATCGGCGGTACAAAAGCATACGAACCGGTGGCGAGCACCAGCGTGTCGTAATGGGTTTCCACACCCTGCGCATCGCGCACGCAGCGTTGCTGGCTGTCGATAGCAACAATTTTGCTCGCGCAGTGCAGCGTGATGCCGTTGTCGGCAAAGAACCCCTCGCTTACCAGCGACAACGACTGCGCGCTGCGCCCGGCAAAATATTCCGAAAGATGCACGCGGTCATAAGCGGGCAGCCGCTCTTCGCCAAACACCACAATCTCGTAATGCTGGTGCAGTTCGCGCTCCACGAGCTGTTGCAGAAAGTAGTGGCTCACCATGCCGTGGCCGATCACCGCTAAAACGGGCTTTTTCATCACCTGAATCCTTAATACGCAAGAGAAAGAGAGGTCAGGCCGCTTTGGGCTGTTTCTCATACAGGAAATGCAGCACTTGCTGGCGATAGCGCTGATACTGCGCGTCGTCGGCGAGCGAAACGCGCGAGCGCGGGCGCTCCAGTTCCACCGCCATCATTTCGCCAATGCTCGCCGCCGGGCCGTTGGTCATCATCAACACGCGGTCAGAGAGCAGCACCGCTTCATCCACGTCGTGGGTGATCAGCACAATGGTGGTGTGCAGGCGCTGTTGGATCTCCATCACCGCATCCTGTAAATGAGCGCGGGTTAAGGCGTCGAGCGCGCCGAAAGGCTCATCCATCAGCAGGACGCTCGGTTTCATCGCCAGCGCGCGGGCAATGCCGACACGCTGCTTCATGCCGCCGGAGATCTCGTGCGGGCGCTTATTCCACGCGTGGGACATATGCACCAGATCCAGGTTGTGCATGATCCATTCATGCATCTCCACTTTGCTCATTTCGCCGCGAAACACCTGGCGCACCGCCAGCCCGACGTTGTCGTACGCCGTCAGCCACGGCAGTAGCGAATGGTTCTGAAACACCACGCCGCGCTCCGGCCCCGGGCCGTCGATTTCGCGGTTATTGCACAGCAGACCGCCGCTGGTGGGCAGCGTCAGCCCGGCAATCAAATTCAGCAGTGTGGATTTGCCGCAGCCGGAGTGACCAATCAGGCTGAGGGTTTCGCCGGGGTGAATGTCGAAGCTGACGTTATCAAGCGCCAGAAACTCACCGCTGCTGGTGTTAAAACGCTGGCTCACTTGCTGAACCTGGATAATCGGATTGGCACGCATCAGAGCCCCCTAGCGGTTGGTGTAGTTAAAACGGTTAGCAATCCACATCAGCGCCTGCTCCAGCAGCAGACCGACCACGCCAATCACCACGATGGCGATGATGATGTGTTCCACATTCAGGTTGTTCCATTCGTTCCAGATCCAGAAACCGATGCCGATGCCGCCGGTCAGCATTTCTGCCGCCACGATCACCAGCCAGGCAATGCCAATCGATAACCGCATGCCAGTGAGGATGCCGGGCAGCGCGGCAGGCAGCAGGATTTTGCGCATGATGGCGAACTCGGAAAGTTTCAGAACCCGCGCGACATTCAGGTAATCCTGCGGGATCTGCCGCACACCTTCGGCGGTGTTGAGGATCATCGGCCAGATGGAGCAGATAAAAATCGTCCAGCTTGACGCCGGTTCCGCGCGCTGGAACAGCAGCAAACCTATCGGCAGCCAGGCCAGCGGGCTGACCGGGCGCAGCAGGGAGATGAGCGGGTTGAGCATGCTGGCGACAAAACGAAAGCGGCCAATCAAAAAACCGGTGGGAATACCGACCAGTGCAGCGAGGCCAAAACCGGTCGCCACGCGCTCTAATGAGGCCAGTACGTTCCAGCCAATGCCCTGATCGTTAGGCCCGGCGACATAAAACGGATCGGCGAAAATCTCCAGCGCCGCCAGCCACGTTTGCCACGGTGTGGGAAAGTTTTTGCTGTTCAGCGCCGCCACCTGCCACAGGCAGAGCAGCAGGCCGATGCCGAGCAACGCAGGGATCACGCGTTGCATCAGCGGGCGTAACAGCGACGGGCGACGACGCACGCGCACTTTAGCGGGCAGCGTAACGATCTCTGCCTGTTGGGGAATTTTCGCCGCTTCGTCCAGCGGGATCGGGATAACTTGCGCCTGGTTTTTCATCAGCGACCTCTCATTTTTTTACGCTAAAGCCGTTGGCGTAGGCGGCAGGGTTACTGCCGTCCCAGCGAACGCCATCCATCAACACGCTGCTGCGCATATCACTGTCCGGCAGCGAAACATTGCCCACGCTGGCGGCGGCCTGTTTGTAGATATCAATGCGGTTCACCTGGCGGGCGATGGCGAGGTAGTCCGGGTCGCTGTCGAGCTGCCCCCAGCGTTTGTGTTGGGTGAGGAACCACATGCCATCGGAGAGCCACGGGTAGTTGACCGAGCCATCGTGGAAAAAGCGCATCGCATGCTGATCTTTCCAGCTTTTACCAATGCCGTTGTCGTACTGACCGAGCATGCGGCCCACAATGGTCTCTTCTTTGGTGTTGAGATAAGCGCGACCGGCAATCACCTTCGCCGTTTCGCGACGGTTGTCATCCGAGGCGTCAATCCAGCGCGAGGCTTCCAGGATCGCGGCGGTCAGCGCGCGGGCGCTGTTGGGGTTCTTTTCGACCCAATCGGCGCGCGTACCGAGTACTTTTTCCGGGTGATCCGGCCAGATATCCTGGCTGGTCGCGGCGGTAAAACCGATGCCATCACTGATAGCGCGCTGGTTCCAGGGCTCGCCAACGCAGTAGCCGACCATGTTGCCAATTTTCATGTTCATCACCATTTGCGGCGGCGGCACCACCACGCTGCGGATGTCATTGAGCGGGTTAATACCCGCGCTCGCCAGCCAGTAGTTGAGCCACATGGCGTGGGTGCCGGTCGGGAAGGTTTGCGCAAAGGTGTAGGTGCCCGCCGGGCTGGCGGCGATATGATTCGCGAGCGCGGGCAAATCGGTGACGCCCGCCTCGTGCAGCGCGTTGGCGAGCGTGATCCCCTGCCCGTTCTGGTTGATGGTCATCAGCGCCGCCATATTGGTTTGCGGCCCGGAAAGCCCCATTTGCAGACCGTAAAGCTGACCGTAGAGAATGTGCGAAGCATTCAGCTCGCCAGAAAGAAGCTTGTCGCGCACCGACGCCCAGTTGGCTTCTTTGCTTGGTAAAATGGTGATGCCATATTTTTTGTCGAAGCCTTTCACCGCCGCCATCACCACCGAGGCGCAATCGGTGAGCGGAATAAAGCCCACGCGGATCTCTTTAAGCTCCGGTGCGTCAGAACCGGCAGCCCATGCGCGGTTAATGACGCCCGGCACCAGCAGGCTGCCGCCGAGCGCCGCGCTGCCCAGTAAAAACTGACGGCGGGAAACCGTCATACCTTTCGTGTTGTTATCACCCATGCCACCCTCGCGCTGCTCACCGTTGTGGGATGCAAAAAAAAACGGCGCCCATAAGCCTGTGCAAAGCTGCACGCTTATGGACGCCGTTGTCCGCTTAACGCTAAACCGACCGCCGTTGGCCGGGTGCGCGTTGTGATTTTTTCTGTCTGGGAAGGTTAAAGCAAAGGCTGTGCCAGAATTGAAAGCGGCGGATTTCGCGGCATATTGCCGTTAACAACCCAGCGCGGCGCACTGCGGAAGGGCACTTTTCGCACTGGCAATGTGCAGCTACTCCTTAAGGGTTAGCCTGAAAAACATCGGCCACCGCCAGCATGGCGCTGGCGATTTCAATCAGCTTTTTGTTCTGGTTCATCGCCATGCGCCGCAGGGTTTTATAGGCCTCTTCTTCGCTGATTTGCCGGTGCTGCATCAACATGCTTTTGGCGCGCTCAATCTGCTTGCGCTCGTTGAGCGTTTCGCGCAGCGCCGCAAGCTCGGTATCCAGCGCCTGTAAGCGCCGCGACTGCTGCTGCACCAGCACCAGCAGTGAACGACCAAGCTGCGGGCGAACGCCGCCGCTCTCCAGCCAGCCGTGGGCGTCGCTAAAGACCGAGTAACTGCTCTCTTCGTTCTCGTGTGCGGGCATCAGGCTTTCGATATCGGCGAGTTGCTCATTATTCGCCTGCTCGGTGGCGGCAATACGCGCCCGGCAGTGCGCCATCAACGTTTGCGCCAGCGCATCTTCCAGCGTTTTCATCTCGTCAATGCGCTGCGTGGCAAGGGCAAACCAGCGCAGACAACTGTCGGCTTCATATAACTCACGCCCGGTGCAGGCAATGCGCCGCAGGCGTTCAAACTGGCTGTCGGCCGCCATCTGCTGCCAGCGCAGGCGGTGTTCATCGTCGGCGAAATCGGCGAAGGTGGCGAAACAGCGCTCCTGCCGTTCAATCAGGCTGAGCAATTTCTGCTGCGTCTCTTCGCTGAAGGTGCCAGCGGCAAAGGCCGCCGCGCCGGTCGCGCGCTCCTGACCGGCGTACTCTTTGCCCTGCATAAAGCTGAACATGGCGATTAAATGCCTGGAGATGGCCGGTTCGGCGGCGGTGTCAGAAAGCTCAAACACCAGTGACAACAAATGGCGAATGATGTCGTTAAAAAAGCTCATTGCCTGCGGTAAACGCAACGTGCGCTGGCGGATTTGCTGGCGTAACGCAGGTAACACACTCAGGGCGTACACCACGCTTGCGACATGGCTGAACAGGCGGCTGGCCTGCGGCAGCGCGGCAATCTGCTGCTCCAGCGTGTCGAGTTGCGCCATCAGCGGGGCTTGTGCCTGCGCCACCTCTTGTTCGCGCAGGATCAGCTCATCGGCAAATTGCCCCTTGCTTGCGCAGAGGAACATATTGGAAGTTCCGCGCTCGCGTTGCAGCATATGCACAAGCTGGCTGATTTTGCTCACCAGCTCGCCGCTTTGCAGCAGATAACGCAGGCTGTTGAGCTCACACTGGCGCGAGGCGAGCAGGAAACGGATGGTGGTCGATGAATTGGCTATCATGCGTATGCTCCAGGGAAGTCCTGCTTCCCTGATGCAAGGCGCGCGCCAGGTAGAACAAATTTAGCCGCGCGGCAGCGTCGCCCGTACCATGGCAATGATGACCGCACAAAGTTCCTCTTTGGCCTGAAACTCGCTAATAGCGCCCTGCACCGCCGCCCAGGCGAGCCCTTCGGCGGCACCCAGCATGGCCCACAGCGGCGCATCGCGCAGCGGTTCGCCGCAAAATGGCGCAAACAGAGTGCGGCATTTGCCGATGAAATCGACGGCGTATTCGCGGCGGATAGTTTCCAGCTCCGGCGTACCGGCGAGCGCCGCCAGTAAACTTGGCATTTCGCGGCCCTGAAACAGCACGCACTCAATATAAGCGGTGGCAATAACCGACGCGCGCGCGGCGAGTTCCGGCGCGGTCTTTGCCAGCGCGTCATCCATTTTGCGGTTCTGGCGCTGATCATATTCGCGATAGAGCGCCGCCAGCAGCCCGGAACGGCTGGTGAAATGATCGTACACCACGGGCTTGGTGACACTGGCTAGCTCCGCCAGATGGCCGAGCGTCAGCGCTTCGGTGCCCTCTTCACGAATAATGTGCCACGCGACATCCACAAGCTGCGAATAGCGATCTTCTCGCGACAAGCGCTGACGCACACGCGTTTCCGGCATGATGCTTCTCCCTTGACAGGCTTATATACTAAAAGTAACTTACTAATGGTAGGTTACTGTTCGTATATAAGACTACGTCCGTTAACGGCGGATGGCAATCAGGAGGTTCAGATGCATGCGTTAATCGTGGTTTCTCACCCTTTAGCAAGCGCGTTAACCCATAGCGTGGCGAAAGCTGTTGCGCAGGGGATAACGGATAAGAACGGGGAAAATAGCGCAGAATTTGCCGATCTGACGCAAGAAGGCTTTAACCCGGTGTTTAACGCGGCAGATTACACCGCGTTTACGGAAGGCGCGCCGCTGCCCGCCGATGTGCTTGCCGAGCAGGCGCGCATTGAAAAAGCCGATGCGCTGGTGCTGGTGTTCCCCATTTACTGGTGGACCATGCCAGGCCAGTTAAAAGGCTGGATTGACCGGGTGTTTTCCAACGGCTGGGCCTATGAAGAGGGCGCAAACGGCAAGGTTTCCGGCAAACTTGGCCGCTTGCCTGTCCACCTTATCGCGCTGGGCGGTTCAGACATGAAAACCTTTGAAAAGCATGGCTATGCGCAATCCTGGAAGACGCAGATCGCCCACGGCATTTTTGATTATTGCGGCGCGCCGGTGCTCAGCAATGCCACGCTGATGCTGCCTGATTTCGGCACGCCGGAAGCGTTATTAAGCGAGGCGCAAAAAATTGGCGAGCGGATATTTACTCACCAGCAATAAACGTCTCTCTTTATCCGCGAAAACCCGCTACACAGGCGGGTTTGACGGATAAGCATCATCCACATCGCGAAAGGTAAGCACTGAATTTCTGTGTTTTTTATCGAACTTAAGCAAAATAGCCATGCCGGTGCGCTTTATTATCGGTTATTTCTCTTTTTACCCAGCCGAATAAAGGCGGAAAAAAGGGCCGGCGGCGAAACTATCGCCACCGGCAATTATCTCCTGCAACCGCTATTTTGCCGCCGCTTACTGGCCGGAAAAGTAGCGACGGCGCAGGGCGCGGTCGCTGCCGGCGACAAAATACCCGGAAGCGGCATCAATCCACTGCGTGGTTTCGTACAGGTATTTTGGCGACACCGCGCCCGCAACGATGCGTTGTTGCGAGCGCGCCACCGATTCACGAAACGCATAGTGGGTGAACAGGCGCATAAACTCACCAAGATAAACATCTGCCACGGCAGCGTTGCCCTTGATCACCAGCATGTTTTCATCATTGGTGTCGGTGGATGCGGCGGAAAAATTCGCCGAACCGACAATCACAATCGGCTCCGGGCCAAGCGGGTCGATCAACAAATATTTGGTGTGGATGTACGTGACATGCGTCTCTTCTACCGGGCTTTCAATCTCTTTTAGCCAGCGGTCAAAGGCGTTCAGCACCAGGTTCTGCCCAACGGCGATGGTGACATTTGGATGTTTGCGGATACGGTCGATTTCCGCCGCTTGTTGCTTGTACTGACTGCCGGAACCTTTTTTCTCCAGCAAGGCGAAGCGTAACACCTCGTCGGTGCGATCCCAGGCGGGGACAAACAGTTTGTTCATGCCGAAAGCGAAAGTGCCGAACAACGCGCGTTGCGCGCCCGCAGCCAGTTGGGCGTACCACTCCAGCGCGGTGAGCGAGGTTCGCGGCGAAAAGACGGTGCTCACTTCATCGCGCCACGGAACCGGCGGCGCGGCGGTGATCGTTTCGACTTTTTTCGCCGTTGGCGCGCGGGTTAAATCCTGCAACAGCAGTTGCCAGTAGGTTTCGTACTGCTCCGCCACGCGAGGATCGCGAACGATGTGCGCATTATTCGAGTGACCGAAAATGCCGTTTTCGCTGAGATTAGTGGAACCGGTCCAGACCTGCTGCGACACACCCTGGCGCCGCAAGACAAAGAACTTGTTATGCATATAGCGACCAGAGTGTATGCGCGGGTGCGTCAGCGCCTCGATGCCGCTATGCGCCAGATGTTTTTCATTGGACTCACGCTGCGAGTCGCCATCGTAAATCACGCTCACGGTCGCGCCGCGCGCCGCGGCGCTTTTTAACGCCTCGTAGATGCGGCTATTTTTGAATTCAAAAATGGCACCGTGCAGTTCATCGCCTTTATCAGCCTGGCCGATAAAGTGTTCCAGCCCTTCCAGCAGGCCGCGCGACAGCCACTTCCAGGCCGCATCGCCAATCTCCGCCGGGCTGGCATTGTGAAAGCGCCGGGCATACTCCTGGGAGGCAATCGCCCCACGGTTGAAGAAAATCGCGTGCTCGCCGTTATCCACCGGCTCAGTTAATACCGTCAGTTGCACCGCATCGCCCGACGTTAATGCCCCGGCTGGTCCGCGCATGGCGACAATTTCGTAGCGATATTCCGCGTTGGGCGCAACGCTGTAATCAGACCATTGAAAGGTCTGGAAAGGGTGTTTAAACGAGGAGGCCGGCACGCCCGGCGCGGGCGTCGGCTCGACGCTGGCGAAGGTTTTCATACCGCTTAACCAGATAACCTCCCCGTCGCTTTTTCGCGTGCGCTGAATGGCGAAACCGAGAATATTACCGGCGAGAATTTGCTGTTCTGGCATATCCCAGCCCAGCAACACCACATAACTGCCCGCCACCGCTAATGCCGTTAACTCACCTTGCTGCCCGCTAACACGCATGGTTTACCCTCCGCCGAATCAGAGACTCACATTACCGCGACACGCCGTATCAATTATAAACCGGATGTATGACGTGACGGTGATATCGCCCGCATCAGCAGCGCTGTGCGGGAAACGTGATTTTTTTCGAATAGAACCCGCCACTGCGGCGTTAACTCACTACTCACGCTACCGAAGGAACTCCAAATGAAAACGCTCGCCCCGCTGTTGCTGTCGCTATTTTTGCTGCCTGCCGCGCAGGTTTTCGCCGCCGGAGACGATAATACCAACAGTAAAACGCCAGACTGCCCGAGCGGGCAGGTTTATGACAGCACGCTCAAACAGTGTGTGGCGGAAAAAAGCAGCCGCCTCAGCGACGACGATAAAACCCATTACGCTTATCATCTGGCAAAAAAAGGGGAGTATCAGGCGGCTCTGAATCTGCTGGATACGCTGAAAAACGCCAATACCGCCGAAGCCTGGAACTACCGGGGTTACGCCACGCGCAAACTGGGTCGCACCGATGAAGGCATTGGCTATTATCAGCGTTCGCTGGCGCTCAACCCGCAGTATGCGAAAGTGCGTGAATATCTCGGTGAAGCGTGGCTGGTAAAAGGCCGCCCGGATCTGGCAAAAGAGCAACTGAAGACCATCGCCACGCTTTGCGGTGTGCAATGCGAGGAGTATCGCGATTTGCAGGCGGCGATTAATGGTCACCCTGAGTCCTGACTACCGGTGCGAGGAGCGCAAAATCACCACCAGTGACGTTCGCCAGCAACTTGCTGCACATCTGACACGCCTGTGGCGCTATGGGCTGGTTCTGTCGCGCAACCGCGAGGTTGCCGAAGAACTGGTGCAGTCGACCTGCGTTCGCGCGCTGGAAAAGAGCGCGCAATTTACCCCCGGCACACGCATCGACAGCTGGCTGTTCGCCATTCTGCACTCGATCTGGATCTCCGATCTGCGCGCGCGCCGCGTGCGGATGGGGCAAGGTTTTATGGAGAGCGACGAACTGCAGGCGGCGGATACCCACGCCCAGGATGACGCGCGGCGGCATTACGCGAAAGTCATGCAGCACGTCAGCGCGCTGCCGGAGGCGCAGCGCAATACCGTATTTCTGGTTTATGTCGAAGGGTTTACCTATCAGGAAGCGGCAGACACGCTTGCAGTGCCTATCGGCACGATCATGAGCCGGCTGGCAAGCGCACGCGCGACGCTGGCGAAAAAAGCCAACACGCCGCCGAAACCTCAGGAGAAACGCTCGTGAAACCCAGTATGTTTACACCGCCCTACCAGGATGACGCGATTGTCGCCTGGCTTGATGGCGAGATGAGTGAAGCAGATGCGCAACAATTTGCACGCCAGCTTGCACAAGACGAACAGCTCGCCAGCCGTACCGAGGCGCTAAAACAGGATCGAGCGGATTTCGCCGGGGCCTTCGCACCGCTGCTCAATGAGGCCCCCGAAGCGCGCATGCAGGCGCGGTTGAACGATCTGCTGGCGTCACCCCGCGCATCCACAGGCGTCAGCCGCCGTTCGCTGATTGCCGCATCGCTCAGTTTTCTGGTTATCGGCAGCGGGTTAGGCTATTTCGCAAGGCCACTGGCGGCGGCGCGTGATGAGAGCGAGAAAGTCCGCGATCTCGAAGCGCAATACATGTCGCTGTATAGCGCGGAAACACTACTGGATACAGACAGCTCGCCCACGGCATTGCAACGCGGGCTGGCGCGCACAGCGCAGGATATTGGCTTACACGTGAAGGTGGCGCAACTTGCCCTGACTGGCGCAGAACTGAAGATGGTGCGCATGCTGCGTTATGACAGCACCTCAATTGCGCAAATCGCCTGGATGGATGCGGAGTATGGCCCGCTGGCGCTGTGCATTTCGCCTGAACGACATGCCCAAACGCGCGCCTTAACGCCTGAAAATCGCCACGATATGCACCTCGTCTGGTGGCAACAGCGTGGCTATCAATTTGTGCTGATAGGCCGAAATCCGCCGCAGCAATTATCACAACACGCGCAGGCGCTGCACGCCGCGCTGTCATAAATCCCGCCCGTCACGGTTTACGCTGGTTGGCGGGCTTGAGCTTGGGCTTGGACTTGAGCTTAGACTTGGGCCTGGGCCTGGGCTTGGGCTTGGGCTTGGGCATGGGCATGAGCTTGAGCCTGGGTTTGGGCCTGGTCCTGAGCCTGGGCCTGGGCTTAGGCCTGGGTTTGGGTTTGGGCCTGGGCATGGATTTCAATATTTATCGTTACCGTGTCGTCCACCAGCATGGCGAACTTATCCATGTTAAATGCCGAACGGGAGATCGCGGTGGTGGCATGGAGTGATAGTTGTCCCGAATCCGCCCTGCGCTGTTTTTGCAGAGTGGCGTCGAGGATCACCGGGCGGCGAATATTTTTTACCGCCAGGGAGCCAAAAACACGGAAATGCCCGTCGCCTAAATCCACCACCCGGCTACTGCTAAAGGCGATAGTCGGGTAGTGCTCCGCATCAAAAAACAGGCTGCTTTTCAACTGGTAAGTCAGCAGGCTGTTAGAGGCGATAAGTGTCGCAACGGGGATCGTCACGTTGATGCGATCCTCCCTCTCCTGCGCCGGATTCAGCGTTACGTCGCCACTTACACCGTCAAGATGCGCCTGTGACACGCCGCCAAAGGCGTGCCAGGAGAGCGCAACCGTGGTTGCCGGCGTGGCGATACGGTAGCTGAGCGGCATCGCCTGTGCTCCCGGCGCGCTTAAAAGACCAATCATCATGGCCGGAATGATGCGTTTCATAAATGGATTCTCCCGATTGCAGATACCCCGTAAACGCGCCAGGCGGGAACTTTATTCGTTATAACGGCTTTTGCTTACAAAATTGTCAGTTAACGGTCAGGCAATTGTTAGCGGCAACGCTTTATATTATTGGCGTCAGTTATAGGTAATCATCAGGGCCAGCGTCATGAAACTCCTTTTAATCGAAGACGAAGAGAAAATTTCGTCTTACATCAACACTGCGCTTCGCGAGCAGGGTTACAACGTCGATGTCTGCGCCGACGGGCGCGAGGGGTTGTTCCTGGCAACGGAGATGGACTACGACGCCATTATTCTGGATGTCATGCTGCCGTCGATGGACGGGTATACCGTTATCACCAGCCTGCGCAAGCTGAAACAGACGCCGGTGCTGATGCTTTCCGCGCGCGGTTCGCTTGATGAGCGGGTTAAAGGGCTGCGACTGGGCGCGGATGATTACCTGACCAAACCGTTTTCACTGATTGAGCTGGTGGCGCGCATTCAGGCGCTGCTGCGCCGCCGACCAACCGACGGGCTCGATATTTCTCAGTTGCAGGTTCACAACCTGCAACTCGATTTGCTCGCGCGCAAAGTTTACCGCAACGGTACGCGCATCGACCTGACGCAAAAGGAGTTCGCCCTGTTAAGCCTGCTCGCCAGGCACCAGGGGGAAGTGCTGTCGAAAATGATGATTGCCGAGCAGGTCTGGGATATGAACTTTGAAAGCGACGCCAATATTGTCGAAGTCGCTATCAAACGTCTACGCGCCAAAATCGACTCGCCGTTTGAAGAGAAGCTGCTGCACACCGTGCGCGGTATGGGTTACATCCTTGAGTATCGCGACGAAGATCCCGGCAAAATGAGTGCGTATGTTTAAACGTTCTATTTCCCGCAAACTGGCGCTGACGTTTGCGGTGGTCACCTTATGTATTGCCCTCGCCTATGCGCTTTGCCTGCGGGAATCGCTGCGCGAATCGCTAAATAAACAGATGCATAACGAGTTGATGTTCCGCTACTCACTGGTGGAGCCGTTGATCGTTTCCAAGTTTAATCACCATGAACTCGATGAGCTCAAAACCAAGCTGATGAGCCTGAGTAACTCGGAAGGCGGGCGCGTTCACTACTGGATTTTAAGCAGCGATCCGACGCTGCAAGTGGGTGGCGAGCCGCCAAAAGAGATCGATCTCAACGCGCTTAACGATGGCTTCAGCCGCGTTAACCGGGAAAAAACCGACCAGTGTCCGCTGTTTATTCTGACGAAAACCATTCGCTACCGCGATGGCGTGACGCCGCTGCATTTTGTGGTTTCTATCGACTCCACGCCGTATATGGGCACGCTGAATGAATTTACCCAGGTGCTGATTTTTATCACCACCATGGGCGTGCTGTTCGTGACCTTTTTAGGCTTTGTTATCTCCCGCCAGGGGATGCAACCGGTGGAACTGCTCAGCCAGCAGGCGCGTGAACTTGCGCCAGGGATTGACGGCCAGCGGCTGGACGCCACTGCGCTCCCGCAGGAGTTGCAGGGGCTGGCGGAAGCCTTTAACGGCGTGCTTGCCCGCCAGCAAACCGCATGGCGACAACTGGAAAGTTTTAACGCCGATGTGGCACACGAGTTAAGAACGCCGCTCTCAAGCATTCTCGGTCAGACTCAACTGGCCCTTTCGCGCAAACGCAGCCATGAAGAACTCGAAGCCTGCCTCGAATCAAACCTTGAGGAGGTAAACCGCATGACGTCGATCGTCAACGACATGCTGTTTTTGTCCCATGCGCAAACCGGCAAACATCCGGCGCAGCTTGCGGAAGTATCCCTGCGCGAGGAAGCGTTAAAAACAGCCGAATATACCGAACCATCGTTTACCGATCGTCATTTGCACTTACTGATCGAAGGTGATGTGACGATCTGCGTCGACAGGCGGTTGTT
The DNA here is from genome assembly GCF_016620385.1 of Kosakonia sp. LAM2021. Taxonomy (NCBI): domain Bacteria; kingdom Pseudomonadati; phylum Pseudomonadota; class Gammaproteobacteria; order Enterobacterales; family Enterobacteriaceae; genus Kosakonia; species Kosakonia sp. LAM2021. The sequence continues at coordinate 136,547 of NZ_JAENHT010000007.1, read as the reverse complement.
TACCCGCTCGCTCGCCAATTTGCTGGAAAACAGCGCCCGCTACGCCTACGAAAACAGCCAGGTCACGGTCACCTTAAGTCGCAACGATCAGCATGCGACGGTGAGCGTTAAAAATTATGGCGATGCCATTGAAAGCCACCATCTGGAAAGATTGTTTGAGCGCTTTTACCGCGCCGATCACGCCAGAACGCAAAGCGATACCAACCACGGGCTTGGGCTGTCGATTGTCAAAGCGGTGGCGCAAATGCACGGCGGTGATGTCTTTGCCACCAGCCTGAACGGCGAAAATACCTTTGGCTTTACGCTGGCGCTAAATAAATAGCGCCAGCCATTCCCTGACAGCTTTGACAGAATGGCGTCATTCGCCCGTCAGGGTGCCGCCAATATACTGTTCATGCTCACTCATTGGTTTTTTTATTCAAGGAATCGCGCATGAACACTCACACGATTATTATCATTGCCCGTATCTTAATTACCCCGCTATTTTTATATAGCGGCAGCGGAAAAATAATTAACTTCACCGATAACGTATTAAAAACGCCGTTTGGCGACATGCTAATTGGCAAACTGATGATCATTTTTGCCATTGCCATTGAACTGGGTGGCAGCATTGCATTTATTGTTGGTTATCGGGTAAAAGAAATATCACTATTGTGGATCTTCTATATTTTCCTCACCAGTATTATGTTCCATCAATTCTGGGCGGCGAGCGGCCCCCAGCAAGCCGGGCAAGTGATTCAATTCACCAAAAACATGAGCATTTGTGCCGGCCTGCTCTGTTTCTACCTGCTGGCGCGTGAACAACGAAAATCATAGCCAGCAAAAAAGGCGCCCTGCGCGGCGCCTTTTTCAATGTCTGAATCATTAACCCCGGCCTTTCGCGAATGAAAGACCGGGGTTAATTGCACACTATTATTTGTACAAAATCGCATTGCCATAAATATACTCATCGCCACCGGCGGAGATGATTTTATAGTATTTCGCGTTATCTTTTTCAGCGGCTTGCTGAACTTGCGCTTCGAGATCTGCGACCGTATCGGCTTTGGCAATTGAAATGGTGCCCATCGGCACCAGGCCGCTATCGTCGGTGACCGGTTGCGCGGCAAACGCGCCGAAAGAGATTGCACTAAACAGTGTTGCAGCCAGCACGGTGTTAATAATGGTTTTCATAATAAAGCTCCGCATAAAAGAGGTTTTAATAATCATGTTTCAACGTAAGCAATATTACGCAGCGCATGCTGACCAGCGGCTGACAGTTTTATAACAAGTTTGTCAGACTGGCTTTATTTACAGGATTAGACATTTCTTGGAATAAAATAAGAAACGTGCAGTCATGCACGGTGAAATATTAATCACAACTGACGCTGGTTAAAGAGAATAATTATCGATGTAGCAACGTGTAATAAAATATAAATGCTGTAACGCTTATACCCGGAGTTTTCCGACAATCCCGGTAAAGCCGATATTCATCGCTATGCTTACTGAACGACTTTTTCATTCAGTATGGCAACGGTAATGCCGCTGATAACGCATTACGACGGAGGTAACATGAAAATAGCAATGGTACTGACATCCCACAGCGAACTGGGCAATACCGGTAAAAAAACCGGCTTCTGGCTTGAAGAGTTCGCCGCCCCTTATTACGTATTCAAAGACGCAGGCGCCGAGGTTGTGCTCGCCTCACCCGCCGGTGGTCAGCCACCGCTCGATCCGAAAAGCGATCTGCCGGATTTTCAGACCGAACTGACCCACCGTTTCAAAGCCGACCCGGCCGCGCAGCAGGCGCTGGCTAACACCGTTAAACTCGATAGCATACGCGCCGGGGATTTTGACGCTGTCTTTTACCCCGGCGGCCATGGCCCGCTGTGGGATTTGGCCGAATCCGACACCTCGATTGCGCTGATTGAAGCGTTCGAACGGGCCGGTAAACCGGTGAGTTTCGTCTGCCACGCGCCGGGCGTGTTGCGCCATGTGAAAACCACCTCCGGCGATCCGCTGGTGAAAGGCCGTAAAGTGACCGGCTTTACCAACGGCGAAGAAGCGGATGTTGAACTGACCAATGTGGTGCCGTTTCTGGTGGAGGACGAATTAATAGCGCTCGGGGCGAAGTATGACAAAGGGCCGAACTGGGCACCGTTCGTCATCGAAGACGGAAAACTGATCACCGGTCAGAACCCGGCCAGTTCTGAAGCCGTGGCGAAAGCGTTAGTCGCCATGCTGAGTTAATTGCTGTTGCCGCCATTGCCAACAGCGTAATGGCGGCGCCTCGCAGCCTCTTTTGCGCAGCAACACCGAGTAATCCGGAAATAATAGAACCGCGCTTCTTCCTGCCTGCCCCGCCTCTTTAACGATAAATTGCCCAAAATGTGAGGGCCCGCAAAGCACCAGGTCAACCAGAGACAATTTTGTAGCCTTATGAAATACCCGCACCGATAACCCTCCCGTATACTTGCTTCAACCCAAGAAAAAAGTCATTTAGGTTAGGCGCACCGCCAGCACGAAGAGAGATAAACGAGTCTGGCTGGCGGATCATCGGACAATGAGGGTCGTTTTTATGGAAAAGAAACATATTTACCTGTTTTGTTCTGCGGGCATGTCGACGTCATTGCTGGTGTCGAAGATGCGCACCCAGGCGGAAAAATATGAAGTCCCGGTCATTATTGAAGCATTTCCCGAGACGCTCGCCAGTGAAAAAGGCCCGCAGGCCGATGTTGTTTTATTAGGTCCACAAATCGCCTGGATGTTACCGGATATCCAGCGTCTGCTTCCCAATAAGCCTGTCGAAGTGATCGACGCCTCGCTGTACGGCAAAGTCGATGGTTTAGGTGTTCTGAAGGCCGCCGTGGCGGCAATAAAAAAAGCCGCCGCCAATTAAACGTTTTGCGTTCGCTTATCACACAGTGATCCCACACATTCACCGCAATGTTGCATTGCGGTATTTAAGGGTATTTTTCTATGAGTAATGCCATTGCTTCACTTGAAAAGATACTGGTGCCTTTTGCGGTAAAAATCGGCAAACAGCCACATGTTAACGCCATTAAAAACGGCTTTATCCGCTTAATGCCCTTGACCCTCGCCGGGGCGATGTTTGTCTTAATTAATAACGTGTTCCTGAGTTTTGGCGAAGGATCGTTTTTTTATTCGTTGGGCATTCGGCTGGATGCCTCGACCATTGAAACGCTGAACAGTTTTAAAGGCATCGGCGGCAACGTCTATAACGGCACGCTGGGCATTATGTCGCTGATGGCACCTTTTTTTATCGGCATGTCGCTGGCGGAAGAGCGCAAAGTGGATGCGCTGGCCGCCGGGTTGTTATCGATTGCCGCGTTTATGACCGTCACCCCATACAGCGTCGGTGAATCTTACGCCGTTGGCGCAAACTGGTTAGGCGGCGCGAATATTATTTCCGGGATTATTATTGGCTTGGCCGTGGCGGAAATGTTCACCTTTATCGTGCGACGCAACTGGGTGATTACCTTGCCAGACAGCGTGCCGGCTTCGGTGGCGCGTTCGTTCTCGGCGCTGATCCCCGGTTTTATTATTCTGTCGATTATGGGGATTATCGCCTGGGCGCTGAATCACTACGGCACCAATTTCCATCAAATCATCATGGACACCATCTCCACGCCGCTGGCTTCGCTGGGCAGTGTGGTCGGCTGGGCATATGTGCTGTTTGTGCCGCTGCTGTGGTTTTTCGGCATCCATGGTTCGCTGGCGCTGACCGCATTGGACAGCGGCATCATGACGCCGTGGGCGCTGGAAAATATTTCTGTCTATCAACAATATGGCTCGGTTGAAGCAGCGCTGGCAGCGGGTAAAACGTTCCATGTCTGGGCGAAACCGATGCTCGACTCCTATATCTTCCTCGGCGGCAGCGGCGCAACGCTGGGACTGATTATTGCCATTTTCCTCGCTTCACGCCGCGCGGATTACCGCCAGGTGGCGAAGCTGGGTCTGCCTTCCGGTCTGTTCCAGATTAACGAACCGATTTTGTTCGGCCTGCCGATCATCATGAACCCGGTGATGTTTATCCCCTTCATTCTGGTGCAGCCGATACTTGCCGCCATTACGCTGCTGGCCTACTACACCGGCTTTATTCCACCGATCACCAACATTGCACCGTGGACGATGCCAACCGGCCTGGGCGCGTTCTTTAATACCAACGGCAGCATCGCCGCGCTGTTGCTCGCGCTGTTCAACTTAGGTATTGCCACGCTGGTTTACCTGCCGTTCGTGATGGTTGCCAACAAAGCGCAGAACGCCATTGAGCAGGAAGAGAGCGAAGAAGATATCGCTAATGCACTGAAATTCTGACCGAACCCGGCGGGTCTAGCCCCGCCGGAAACCACGCGAGGAGCACATATGTTCGATCTCGACACCGTCCTGGAGAGCACCACACCAGCCGATGAGCTGGAAGAAGTGGTGATGGGTTTAATCATCAACTCCGGGCATGCGCGCAGCCTGGCGTACACCGCGCTGAAACAGGCTAAACAGGGTGATTTTGACGGCGCAAAAGCGCTGATGGAGCAATCAAGGCTGGCGCTCAACGAGGCACACCTGGTGCAGACTAAACTGATTGAGGGCGATCAGGGCGAAGGCCGGATGAAAGTGAGCCTGGTGCTGGTGCATGCACAGGATCATCTGATGACGTCCATGCTGGCGCGCGAGCTGATAACGGAACTGATTGAGCTTCACGAAAAACTGAAATAACAAGGAGTGAATAATGCAGCCTTCGATCAACACGCTGGGGATCAAAACCGTTCAAGAACAGCAGTTGTTTAACGGTAAAAATTTCCATGTGTTTATCTACAACAAGACGGAGAGCGCCAGCGGGCTGCATCAGCACGACTACTACGAGTTCACGCTGGTATTAACCGGTCGCTATTACCAGGAGATTAACGGTAAGCGTGTGCTGCTTGAGCGCGGTGATTTCGTTTTTATCCCGCTGGGTTCGCACCACCAAAGTTTTTATGAATTTGGCGCGACGCGGATCCTCAATGTGGGGATCAGTAAACGCTTTTTTGAACAGCATTATCTCGCCCTGCTGCCATTTTGTTTTGTCGCCTCGCAGGCCTACCGCGCCAGCAGCGCTTTTCTGAGCTACGTGGAAACCGTTATCGCCTCACTCAATTTCCGCGAAACCGGGCTGGACGAGTTTATCGAAGCGGTGACCTTTTATGTCATTAACCGCCTGCGCCACTACCGCGAAGAGCAGGTGGTGGATGACACGCCGCAGTGGTTAAAAACCACCATTGAGTCAATGCACGATAAGACGCAGTTTGGCGAAAACGCGATGGAAAATATGGTGCAACTGGCGGCGAAATCGCAGGAGTATCTGACCCGCGCCACGCGGCGCTACTACCGCAAAACGCCAATGCAGATCATTAATGAAATCCGCATTGATTTCGCCAAGAAGCAACTGGAAATGACCAACTATTCGGTCACCGATATCGCTTATGAATCGGGTTACAGCAGCCCAAGCCTGTTTATTAAAACATTCAAGAAAATGACCTCATTCACCCCCAATAGTTACCGAAAAAGGTTAACGGAAATCAACCAGTAACGGCGAGCGGGCTGAACGTTTTACACCACCGTGTCTGACACGAAGGGAGAAATCATGAAGCAGAAATTAAAAGTCGTCACCATTGGCGGCGGTAGCAGCTACACCCCGGAATTACTGGAAGGGTTTATTAAGCGCTATCACGAACTGCCGGTCACCGAATTATGGCTGGTCGATGTTGAGGACGGAAAAGAGAAGCTGGATATTATTTTCGATCTTTGCCAGCGCATGATTGATAAAGCCGGCATCCCGCTAAAACTCTTCAAGACGCTGGATCGTCGCGAAGCGCTGCACGAAGCGAACTTTGTCACCACACAGTTGCGCGTGGGCCAGTTGAAAGCCCGCGAACTGGATGAGCGCATTCCGCTGAGTCACGGTTATCTGGGCCAGGAAACCAACGGTGCAGGCGGGCTGTTTAAAGGCTTGCGCACCATTCCGGTTATCTTCGACATCATCAAAGATGTCGAGGAAATCTGCCCGGATGCGTGGGTCATTAATTTCACCAACCCGGCGGGAATGGTTACCGAAGCGGTGTATCGCCACACCGGTTTTAAAAAGTTTATCGGCGTGTGCAATATTCCGGTCGGCATGAAGATGTTTATTCATGACGTGCTGGGTCTTAGCAGTAGCGATGATGTTGCCATGGATCTGTTTGGCCTTAACCACATGGTGTTTATTAAAGATGTGCTGGTGAATGGTGAATCGCGTTTTGCGGAGCTGCTCGACGGTGTGGCCTCCGGCAGGCTGAAAGCCTCCTCGGTGAAGAACATTTTCGACCTGCCGTTTAGCGAAGGGTTGATCCGCTCCCTCAATCTGCTGCCCTGCTCTTATTTGCTCTATTACGTTAAGCAAAAAGAGATGCTGGCGATTGAGATGGGCGAGTACTACAAAGGCGGCGCACGGGCGCAGGTGGTGCAGAAAGTCGAAAAACAACTGTTTGAGCTGTACAAAGATCCTGAGCTAAAGGTGAAACCGAAAGAGCTTGAGCAGCGCGGCGGCGCGTACTATTCCGATGCGGCCTGCGAAGTGATCAACGCTATCTATAACGATAAGCAAACCGAGCACTATGTGAATATTCCGCATCACGGGCATATCGATAATATCCCCGCGGACTGGGCGGTAGAGATGACCTGTACGCTGGGGCGCAACGGCGCGACACCGCACCCGCGCGTCACCCACTTTGATGAGAAAGTGTTGGGGCTTATCTACACCATTAAAGGCTTTGAAGTGGCGGCCAGCAAAGCGGCGCTCAGCGGCGAGCTAAACGATGTGTTGCTGGCGCTAAGCCTTAGCCCGCTGATCCACTCCGATCGCGACGCGGAAATTCTGGCGCGTGAAATGCTCCTTGCTCACGAAAAGTGGCTGCCAAACTTTGCCAGTACCCTTGCGCAACTGAAAGCTGAACATCACTAACCGGGACGGGCTATGGAATGCTTATTGATTGTTAACGCGGATGATTTTGGCCTCAGTAAAGGGCAAAACTACGGCATTATCGACAGCTTTCGCCATGGTGTTGTCACCTCAACGACCGCGCTGGTCAACGGCGATGCGGTGGAGCATGCCGCCGGGCTGAGTCGGCGCGAACCTTTGCTCGGTGTCGGCATGCACTTTGCGCTAACGTTAGGCAAACCGCTGACGCCGATGCCCGGCCTTGCGCGTGACGGACAACTGGGGAAATGGATCTGGCAGATGGCGCAGGAAGATGCGCTGCCGCTGGAAGAGATAGCCGGTGAACTGGAAGCACAGTATCAACGGTTTATCGCCCTGTTTGGCCGGGAGCCGACGCATCTGGACAGCCATCACCATGTGCATATGATCCCGCAGATCCTGCCCATCGTTGCAGAGTTCGCCGCAGAGCGCGGCGTGGCGCTGCGCATCGATCACGCCGCGTTGCCGGCAGACTTCGCGCTACCCGCCACACTGCGCACGACACAGGGTTTTAGCAGTGCGTTTTACGGCGAAGCGATTTCTGAAGCACTCTTTTTACAGGCGCTGGATGTATCTAACGCACAAGGAGAAAGCTCGCTGGAGATCATGTGCCACCCGGCGTTTATCGATAACACCGTGCGTCAGAGCAGCTACTGTTACCCGCGCTTAACGGAACTGGACGTGCTGACCTCACAGTCGTTGAAATATGCGATTGCCGAGCGCGGCTACCGGCTGGGGAGCTTTCTGGATATTTAACGCCGGCGTTGCGGCGCGCCTTTGCGCCGCAACCTTGAGCTGTTACCACCACACTTCGGCCTGAACGCCCACCGCTAACTGATCCTTTTTCTGATCGCCAAACTGGAAATGGCTGATGCCGTTATCCTGCGCGCGAATATAGGTCGTATAAAAACGGATCTCCGGTCGCGAGGCCAGCAGGCTGGTGTCGACTTTCAGTGCGTGATAGAGCGTGGTTTTATAACCCTGCTCATGGTAATTCACGCCCTGCTGTTTGTTGGTCTGTGTAAACCACCCCAGTTCAACCCCGGTTTGATTGTAGTTGTCCCAAATCCACGCCGGGCGCACCACCGCACGGAAGCTGTGATAGTCCGTATGCGCGCCGGTATCGTAACTGTAAATATCGTTACCCGCCGAGTAGATCAGCGCATGCGCCATTACCACGTGGGAGAACGGGTACGCTTCGCCCTGCGAGATCAGGCGAAACGCTTTGCCGTAGCTGTGCTCGCCGTAGTAGCTGTCGCCATAGCCATACGTTGGGCTGGGGCCAAATGGCTGAGCAAAGCCGCTGGCGAGCGAGTTATCCGCCGCCTGTACGGTAAACTCCTCAAAACCGCCCGCGCTAAGCGCCTGGCGAACAACCACACCGGCCAGCCACGCATCTTTTATGCTGTAGTAGCTGCCGTTATCCTCACGGTTTTTATAGGTGTCGGATTTGTTCGCCACCGAATAACGGGCAAGCAGAGCAAGCGTCGCGTTATCCCACAGCGGGATATTGTTGTAGCGCACATCGAGCGTATTGGTATTCACCTGCAGCGCCTCGCTGGCGGCAGGATAGCTCACCGCATGGGCATTCAAATCCTGACGCACCAGCGCGGCATTGAGCTGGCCCACGCCGAGCTGCCAGTTTTCAATGCCTACACCCGCGCCGCTCTCGGTGAGGTGGCTTTTCCAGTCCAGCATCTGGATTTCATATTTCGGTAAGTTGTGTTTGCCGACCCAAAAGTCCGCTTCCGGCGCAAAGGGAAGAAACCCTTTGGTGGTCAGGTAAATATCAGAAAATTGCAGTCGGCTTTCTGCATCTTTATCAAACCAGGCATCGCCATATTGCTCACCCACATTGCCGTCGAACAGCACCACCGCATGGGCCGTTTTTCCATTCTGATCATAGACGCGTTGTTTGAATTGCAGGTCGAACCAAGAGGAATATTCATTCCCAAATCGTCCGACGGATCCAACGGCGTAAGGCTGTGGCGATCCATGGCTGGCAGCGCCCCAACCGGAACGAAGATAGCCGGAATAGGTAAAACCGATATCTTCTTTGACAAAATCGCTAATCTCTTTCAGCGTTGGCGCTGCTTTTTCCGTTGCCGCATTGTTTGTAATATGTTTATTAACGACTGTCGTTACAGGTTTATTCGTTTTATTTTCAGATTCGGTTTCCTGATACTGTTTTAATGCCGCTTTGGTCTGTGATAATTCAGCGGCATTTTCCTGTAACTGTTTTTCCAGCTGCGCAAGGCGCTGTTCAACCGTCAGGCTTTGCGACCAGGCATTACCGCATACGGCCGAGATAAACAGCACAAGCAATGTTTTCTTCATTGAAAATTCCCTTTGTAAATAGAAAGCAAATAAGTTAGTGGTGTGCGTTACGTGAAGAAATCCGCTTCTTCAAAAATAAAAACCATGAAGAAGCGGGAGAATGCTTAATAAGCAAAGTTCTAATTATTATCTCAATTATTCCCTGGAGATGACGCAGAGGCTCTACACCGACAACAATAGTCGTGCAGAGCGAATATTTATGTCCACTGTGAATTCCACTCTATTTGATCTATCTCGCAGAATTAATGCGAAAACAGATCAATATTACATTGTTCTGTAATCTGTATTCCTAATAAAAAATAATATAATCCTAAATTTCCATTTCATTATTAACGAGGGAATTTAAAGACTCACTTAATAATATTGATAAAGGCATTACGTTATGTGAAGGATTTATAGAGGCTTTATGAAACACCAGGAAAATATAATCACCATACTGGAATTAAGAATAGGGATAACTGAGCCGTAGCCAATATAATTATCCTAAAAAATCCACGTGCCACCGTGGATTTGTTTTGTCCGCGCTTACATCCAGTCCTCTACCGCGCCATCGAGCGGGCGCAGCGGCGGCGTAATCCGTTCAATCTCCTCTTCAATATCAAATTCCGTGAGATCCTCTGCCGTGGCTAACAAAAAAGTCTGGCCTTGCGGGGAGATCCATTCAGAGATGAAATATTGCTCCTTGCGTGACAGCTCAATTTTCTGCAGCCCTTCCCGGTCGAAAAATTGCCCGTAGCGCTCATCATGTTTTGATAAGTTCAACCCCATGGCCGGGTAAACACCGCGCCACACCTCGCCATGATGCTTGCCGCCCAGCACCAGGTACTCCTGCATAATCTTCTTGCTCATCCGCGCTCCTCACCATGCTGTTTCTTTTAAGCGTAGACAACTCTCCGCTCACCCTTTGAAAAGCGCACGCGACACGCCTCAGGCTTGCTGTGGAAACAGTACGACGACACGCGTTACGGAATGTCCTGAATCACGCCTATAAACGTCATTTAAGACATACAGGGTTTGCTTATGATGCTTCCAACGCATCTATTGCTGACCTAAGGAGACTCGCATGACCACCGCTACGCAACCTCACAAAGGCACGGCTGTTATCACCGGCGCATCAACCGGTATTGGCGCAATTTACGCCAACCGCCTTGCCAGAATGGGCTATGACCTGATTATCGTCGCCCGTAACCATAACCGCCTGAACCAGATGGCCAGCCACATCACGGCAGATACCGCCCGCAATGTGGAAGCCGTCGCCGCCGATTTAAACGACGCCCAACAACTGCGCACACTGGAAGCGAAGCTGCGTGAAGATGCCAGCATCACGCTGCTGGTGAACAACGCCGGCATCGGGACGCACACACCGCTGTTATCCAGCGATGTCGATCAGATGGAGGCGATGATTAACCTCAACGTCACCGCGCTGACCCGCCTCACATATGCGGTCGTTCCAGGTTTTGTGGCGCGCGGCGCGGGCGCCATTATCAATATCTCCTCGATTGTCGGCATCGCGCCGGAACTGCTGAACGGGGTCTACGGCGGAACAAAAGCCTTTGTGCTGGCGTTTAGCCAGTCGCTACATCATGAACTCGCAGATAAAGGCATTCAGATCCAGGCCGTGTTACCCGGCGCAACAGCAACGCCTTTCTGGGACAACGGCGGCTTGCCGCTGGAACAGCTGGATAAATCCATAGTGATGAGTGCTTACGATCTGGTCGACGCCGCGCTGGTTGGCTTCGCGCAGGGTGAACTCGTCACCATCCCCTCACTGCACAACGACGCGGACTGGCAGGCAATGGAACAGCGCCGACAGGCCATGCTGCCCAATCTCTCCAGTAACGTACCGGCTGAGCGCTACCGCCCGGCTACCACGCACTGAGCACCCATTTCAAACAAAGGGCTTTTTTTATGAAACTGACAGGCAATACGATTTTTATCACCGGCGGCACTTCAGGCATTGGCCGCGCGATGGCGGAAAAATTTCACCAGTTGGGCAATAAAGTGATCATCTCCGGGCGGCGAAAAGCGCTGCTGGATAGCGTCACAGAAGCCAACCCGGGCATGGATTCCGTGGTACTGGACGTCACGCAGGCCGCAAGCATCAAAACGGCGGCACAAGAGGTGCTGTCGCGCTACCCGGCGCTGAACGTGGTTATCAACAATGCAGGCATTATGCCGTTCGACAACCCCGCCGGTGAACTGGATGACGCAATGGCCACCACGCTGTTAGACACCAACTTGTTAGGTCCTGTGCGGGTAAGCGCGGCGTTTATTGAGCACCTGAAACAGCAGCCGGACGCGGTACTTATTAATAACAGTTCGATTCTGGCGTTCTTACCTCTCGTCAGTAACGCGCTCTATTCGGCGACCAAAGCCGCTATCCACTCTTACACCTTGTCTCAGCGCTTCCTGCTGAAAGATTTTGGTATCAAGGTTATCGAAATTTCGCCGCCGTGGGTGGATACCGACCTGATCTACAAAAGTGGCGACACCCGTGCGATGCCATTGCCGGACTTTATCCAGCAGACCTTCGACAAGCTGGGCACCGATACCATTGAAGCCATTGTCGATAGCGTGCTGCACGCCCGCGCCAACCCAGGCGCGAACGAACATGAGATGGTCAACGCCTTTAACCAGGCGATGGTGGACAACCCGATCCCTGTGGCGTAATCGAATTGCGGGGCCTGGGCCCCGCAGCGGGAGTGAATGATGAATAATCGATTATCTCTGGCGCAACGACGCGCGCTGTGGGCGCTGAGCCTGGCGTATTTTATTCAGGCAACGGGAGCGCTATCGGTAGCGGGCAGCCTGACCGCCATCTCACATGAATGGGGGTTGAGTGATGGTCAAAGCGCGCGTTTACTCGCTATTTTCGGCCTGACCTTTGCCATCAGCGCACCGCTGGCGCAGGTGTTTTTGGGTCATGTGATGCGCAAATATCAAGTGCTGGCCGGGATGCTGGTGTTCGGCCTCGGGGCATTTATTTTCGCCATCGCCCCCGATTACACCACGCTGGTTATCTCCCGCGTGGTGATGGGGCTGGGCGCATCGCTGATTGGCCCGGTGCTGGTGGCGCTCGGCGCGGAACTTGTCACGCAACATGAACGTGGCAGCGCCATTGCTACGATCCTGCTCGGCGTCTCCATGGCAAGTATGGTGGGGATTCCGCTGGCGGCGTGGATCGCGAATGGTTGGGGCGCAAGACCGTTGTTTGCACTTGTCGCGCTGGTGAGTGTGCTGACCGCGCTGGCCGTCTGGTTCTCTGTGCCGAACATCGTTAAAGGAGTGGATATTCGTTTACGCCAGGTGGGACAGGTGTTAATGGATGGCAAATCGCTGGCGGCGTTTTTGGTGGTCTTTTTCATTACCTCCGGCGTGTACGACATGTATGCCTTTATTTCGCCGATGATCCGCGATCGCTGGCAAGGCGATACCGCCAGTGTTTCGATAGCGCTGACGGTGATTGGTGTTGCCGGGATTTTGGGGAACTTGTTTGTTGGCCGCGCCGCACGCCGTTATAGCGCCGAACGATTACTGGTCACTGGCATCACTATGCTGGTGCTGGATATGCTGCTGCTTATGATCCTGCCCGGTAAGCTGGCGTTGCTCTATTTGTTACTGGTGCTGTGGGCGTTTTCTACCGATCTTCTGTGGCCAACCCAGCAACGGCGGATTGTCGAAATCGCATCGGCGTCGACACGCGGTATCTCGCTCGCCCTGACCAGCGCGTTTATGTTTTGCGGCATTGGTTTTGGCTCGGCGGTCGCTTCATGGCTCTATCCGCTGTTCGGCTTTTATGGTGTGATGCTAAGCGCAGTTCTGTTTTTACTATTGGCGCTTATCAGTTTATGGATCTCTGAACGATTACGCGTTCGAAGCCGGGCTTTGCCAGCCGCCAGCGCATGTTAAAGGGTGTCGAGATGCACAAAATTGGATTACTTATTTCCGACCATTTTCAGATGCTGGCGCTGTCCACCTTGACGGTGTTTGAGTTCGCCAACCTTGTTGCCGGTGAAGCGTTGTATCAGCCAACGGTCTATTCAGAGTTTGGCGGCACGGTTTATTCCTCATCCGGCATTGGCGTCGAGTCCCGACCGTTGGAAAGCGTCACGCAAATCGACACATGGCTGGTCGCGGGTGTGCTGTCGCCCATGGATGAACCGGCCAGCGCTGGTATCGTTCACTTTCTGCAAACCACCGCGTTACAGGCGCGCCGCATCGCGGGGATCTGCACCGGCGCATTTGTGCTGGCGCAGGCGGGCTTGCTGGAGAAAAAGCGCGCCACTACGCACTGGGCGCACGCCCGAAGCCTGGTGCTGCAACATCCGGATGTTCAGCTTGAAGACGATCGTATTTTTATCATTGATGATCGCATCTGGACATCCGCCGGGATGACCGCCGGGCTGGATATGGCGCTCGGTATGGTGGAAAAAGATCTGGGTGCCGAGGCAGCACGTGTCGTTGCGCACCGGCTGGTGATGAATCAACGCCGCTCCGGCGGGCAGACGCAGCACTCTGAAATGCTGGCGCTGGCACCGCGCTCGGATCGGCTGCAAAGCGCGCTGGAATACGCCCGCAATAATCTGAAAAAAGCGCTGACGGTAGAGCTGCTGGCCGATGCGGTTCACGTGAGCGCCCGCCAGCTCAGTCGCCTGTTTCGTCAGGAGACGGGCAAATCGCCAGCAAAAGCGATTGAAGGATTACGGCTGGAAGCGGCGAGGCTAATGATTGAGCAGAGCCGGCTTTCGCTGGATACGATTGCCCGTGAAGCCGGTTTTCGCGATGGTCGCCATATGCGGGAAGTTTTCGTGCGTGGCTATGGCATCCCGCCGCAATCGCTACGTACCGGCCGTTAAGGTTTCATGCCGATTTTCATTCCTGCGGTGAAAGAGCTAATGCCAAAAACGGGTTTTTTATACTGACAGGCGGCGTAGACTTACCTGAACTTTCACATAAAATCAGGAGCATAAAATGAACGATACCGTAACGGTTGTTGCAACGATTACCGCCCATGCCGGTAGCCGCGAAAAGGTAGCCGGGGCGCTTAAAACCGTTGAACGCGATGTGCAGGGTGAACCGGGTTGTCTATCTTATCAATTGCATGTGAACCGTGAAAACGACCACCAGTTCGTGATGATTGAGCGCTGGGCATCGGCAAACATGCTGGAACAACACAGCCAGGCTGCACCATTCAGGGCGTTAGTCAGCGCTATTGACGGGCTCGCCGACCTTAACGTCATGACCCTCAGCAGTGGTGCTTAATCATTGATGGTTTTCAGCGAGCAAAATCTTTAAACGGGTTGGCGATTTTTGCCAGCCCGTTTTTGCATTCGCAAACATTATGGCTGAGGCGTGTGCAGATGGGTTCGGCGTTTTCGGTATTGCGCCGGGCTCACACCATACACCCGTTTAAACCCTTTCGAAAACGAGGACAGCGAAAGAAACCCGCATCGTTCGGCGATGGCGTCGACAGTTAAACCCGCTTGCGTAATGAGTAACTGCGAGGCCAACGCCATACGCAGCTGGGAAAGCCACGCCTGCGGCGTAAGCGGATAGCTGCGGGCAAAATAACGGGCAAATGTCGCGCGGGATAAAAAGCACCGTTCGGCCATGGTTTCCAGAGTCCACGGGTGCGCAGGATCGGCGATGACGGCCAGCAACGCGGGGGCAAGCCGTTTGTTGCTCATCAGTCTGAGCAGACCGGCGGGCGGCTCATGTAATGCGAGCAACAGACGCAAGATCAGCGCCAGCAGCGTATCAGCCAGCCCTTTGGCAATCGTCGCATTCCCCGGCAGTGAACCGAGGCTTTCACGCACCAGCATCATCAGCAACATTTCCAGTTCAGGGCATGCCTGCCAGTGGTTTGTTTGCAGATGGATAAGGCGGCTTTCATGGGCAAACAACCAGCCGCTGTGCGGGCCAAAATCAAATTCGCCGCACAGCACTTCCACCGCCTCGCCCTTCGCCGGGCTTCGGACTTCTGTCAGGATACCGTTGTCATGCTTTAACGCCGGAACCACCTGCCCCCATTCGACCAGACTCTGGAGCAGATGCGGCGAACCGTGGGGAAGCAGGAGCACATCGCCTGCGCGCACATCCACATGCCGACCTTCTACCACCAGCCTCGCTTCGCCGTGCAAAACCACATGCCAGGGCACCACGCCAGGCGCAAGCTG
Source organism: Kosakonia sp. LAM2021 (assembly GCF_016620385.1). NCBI lineage: Bacteria > Pseudomonadati > Pseudomonadota > Gammaproteobacteria > Enterobacterales > Enterobacteriaceae > Kosakonia > Kosakonia sp. LAM2021. Next base: position 121,046 of record NZ_JAENHT010000007.1, on the reverse strand, counting down.
ATCATGACCGGCTTCCCAGCGCCCGGCAAAGCGGCAGTGGAGATTTACAGCGCATGTTGGCGCCAGCATCGCAAGCAGTTGGCTGAGGCTATCCACATTTTCCTCTGAGACGATAAGACAAAAAATAGAGACGATGTATAACGGTTACCCGCAAGCTATCTGCCTATTATGAGCACATCGCCAATACGGCGGAACCCATACACTGACAGGAGATCATCATGAGCCGTTTAACATCCATTCAACCCGAAAACGCCACCGATAAAACCGCCGATCTTTTCGGTGCCATTAAGAAAGCGATGGGTAAAGTTCCTAATGCCTACCAGACCATTGGCATTGCCCCGGAGATGCTTGCTCAGGCGTTACAACATAATGCCGCACTGGCAAAAAGTTCGCTGAATAAAAAAGAGCTGGAAGCAATCAACTTACTGGTCAGTGAAATTTCCGGCTGTGACTACTGCCTGGCCGCGCATACGTTAACGGGAAAAATGGCGGGTTATAGTGTGGAGCAAACGCAGCAGCTGCGCCGTGGCGAATTCCCTGAAGATGCGCACATTGACGCGCTGCTGAAATTCGTTAAAACCGTGGTCACCACGCACGGCACGCTGCCGGCGGGAAAAGTTGAATCGCTGCGCAGCGCCGGTTTCGAAGATCGTCAGATTGTCGAGATAATCAGCGCTATCAGCGCCATTCTGTTTACCAATATGATTAATCGCGTCAACGACACGGTTGTGGACTTCCCGAAAGCCGCCGCTCTGTAACGCTCCGCCTGGCTTCCCGCATGATGGGAAGCCAGGTTTTTCCTTCCTGTTTCCCAGCCCCTCAGACTTCGTTATCATGCTGCCCTGGCAGAGTGATCGCTAACCAGAACAACAAAAGATTCACTCATATATTTCACGATAATGGACATCACTGACCGATGAGTACTATCGACAATTTCGACGCACATACGCCAATGATGCAGCAGTATCTGAAGCTGAAAGCACAGCACCCGGATATTCTGCTGTTCTACCGTATGGGCGACTTCTACGAGCTGTTTTACGACGACGCCAAACGCGCCTCGCAGCTGATGGACATTTCACTGACCAAACGCGGCGCGTCTGCCGGTGAGCCGATTCCGATGGCGGGTGTGCCGCATCATGCGGTGGAAAACTATCTGGCGAAGCTGGTGAGCCTGGGTGAATCGGTGGCGATTTGCGAGCAGATTGGCGATCCGGCCACCAGCAAAGGGCCGGTCGAACGTAAAGTGGTGCGCATTGTCACGCCTGGCACCATCAGCGATGAAGCGCTGTTACAGGAGCGCCAGGACAACCTGCTCGCCGCCGTCTGGCAGGACAGCAAAGGCTTTGGTTATGCGACGCTGGATATCAGTTCCGGGCGTTTTCGCGTTAGCGAACCCGCGGATCGTGACACCATGGCCGCCGAGCTGCAACGTACCAATCCGGCAGAATTGCTCTATGCGGAAGATTTCGCAGAAACCGCGCTGATTGAAGGCCGCCGCGGTTTGCGCCGCCGCCCACTGTGGGAGTTCGAAATTGACACCGCGCGCCAGCAATTAAATATGCAGTTCGGCACGCGCGACCTGGTCGGTTTTGGCGTCGAGAATGCGCCGCGCGGCCTGTGCGCCGCCGGTTGCCTGCTGCAATACGTGAAAGACACGCAGCGCACCGCTCTGCCGCATATTCGCTCCATCACCATGGAACGCCAGCAGGACACCATTATTATGGATGCCGCGACGCGCCGAAATCTGGAGATCACCCAGAACCTGGCAGGCGGCGTCGAAAACACGCTGGCGTCGGTGCTCGACTGTACCGTCACACCGATGGGCAGCCGTATGCTTAAACGCTGGCTACATATGCCGGTGCGCGATACGAAAGTGCTGACCGAACGCCAGCAAACCATCAGCGCATTGCAGGAACACACCAGCGAGCTGCAACCGGTGCTGCGTCAGGTGGGCGATCTGGAGCGTATTCTGGCGCGTCTGGCGCTGCGCACTGCCCGTCCACGCGATCTGGCGCGTATGCGTTACGCTTTCCAGCAATTACCGGAACTGCGCAGCCAGCTGGCAGATATCAACAGCGCACCGGTACAGGCGCTGCGTGAAAAAATGGGCGAATTTGTTGAGTTACGCGAACTGCTGGAGCGCGCCATCATTGAAGCACCTCCGGTGCTGGTGCGCGATGGCGGCGTGATTGCGCCGGGATATAACGCAGAGCTGGATGAGTGGCGTGGGCTGGCAGATGGCGCGACCGATTATCTCGACCGCCTCGAGATCCGCGAGCGTGAGCGGCTGGGGCTGGATACGCTGAAAGTGGGCTATAACGCGGTGCATGGCTATTTCATTCAGATCAGCCGTGGGCAGAGCCACCTTGCACCGATTCACTATGTACGCCGTCAGACGTTGAAAAATGCTGAGCGTTACATTATTCCGGAACTGAAAGAGTACGAAGACAAGGTTCTTACCTCCAAAGGGAAAGCGCTGGCGCTGGAAAAACAGCTCTATGAAGAGCTGTTTGATCTGCTGATGCCGCATCTGGCGGATTTGCAGCAGAGCGCCGCCGCACTGGCCGAGCTGGATGTGCTGGTCAACCTGGCGGAGCGTGCTTATACCCTGAATTACTGCTGCCCGACCTTTAGCGAAAAACCGGGCATTCGTATTAGCGAAGGCCGCCATCCGGTGGTTGAGCAAGTGCTGAAAGAGCCGTTTATCGCCAACCCGCTGAACCTGTCGCCGCAGCGGCGGATGTTGATCATCACCGGCCCGAATATGGGCGGTAAAAGTACTTATATGCGCCAGACCGCGCTGATTGCGTTGCTGGCCTATATCGGCAGCTATGTTCCGGCGCAAAAAGTGGAGATCGGGCCAATCGATCGCATCTTTACCCGCGTCGGCGCGGCGGATGATCTCGCCAGCGGACGCTCCACGTTTATGGTGGAGATGACCGAAACCGCCAACATCCTGCATAACGCCACGGAAAACAGCCTGGTGCTGATGGACGAAATTGGCCGCGGGACATCGACGTATGATGGTCTGTCGCTGGCGTGGGCGTGTGCGGAGAATCTGGCGAATAAGATCAAAGCGTTGACGCTGTTTGCCACCCACTATTTCGAGCTGACTCAGTTGCCGGAAAAAATGGAAGGCGTGGCGAATGTGCATCTCGATGCGCTGGAACACGGCGATACCATTGCCTTTATGCACAGCGTGCAGGATGGCGCGGCCAGCAAGAGCTATGGCCTGGCAGTCGCTGCACTGGCAGGGGTGCCCAAAGAGGTGATCAAGCGAGCACGCGGTAAATTGCGCGAGCTGGAAAGCCTGTCGCCGAGCGCGGCAGCCACACAAATCGACGGCACGCAAATGTCACTGCTGGCCGCGCCAGAAGAGACAAACCCGGCGGTTGAAGCACTGGAAAACCTCGATCCGGACAGCCTAACGCCGCGCCAGGCGCTGGAGTGGATTTACCGGCTGAAAAACCTGCTATAACACCTCTCCCTCTCCCTGAACGGGAGAGGGATTTTCACTTCTTCGCCAGCCACGCCGACATCTCCCGCGCCCGCGCGGTGCAGTATCAACAATTACGACACCACGCAAAACACACATCTGGATCGGCGTAGCGGTTCGCGATGACCAGGCTGAACCACCTTTTACCGGCGATCACTCGCCTGGATGGACATATGCTGTTTCCGCCTTATTGACGGTGCCGGTCCGTTTACGTTCAGGTTTTGGATGCCACGTTTTCAGGCCGTTTAAATGTGACTGATGAGCTATAAAGCTGAGGCGGCACTACGCCAGACGCGCACGCAAAAAATCAACAAACGCGCGGACTTTGGCCGGCTGATGCTGCGCATCCGCATAGACGGCATAAACCCCCTGCTGCGCGAAGCGGTATTCCGGCAACAAATGAATAAGCCGGTGACTGTCCAGCGCCGTTTGCACCAGCCACAGCGGTAATAACGCCACGCCGCAGCCAGCAAGCGCGAATGCCATTAACGCCTGCGCGCTATCTGCGGATAACCGCGCAGGCGCGGTGATTTCCAGCGTTTCGCTGCGCCCGCTGGCATCGGTAACCTGCCAGCGCAGCGGTGCGCTTAAGCGCTCATGAATGATCCACTCCGCCTGCGCCAGCGATTGCAGCGAGGTTACAGGATGGGCGCGCAGCCATTCGGGCGTTGCCACTGGCACAATCGCGAAGCGTGAAATCAGCGCTGCGTGATAGCGCGAATCCGCCAGCGATCCTAAGCGGATCGCCACATCAAAACGTTCTGAAATCAAGTCATTATGCTGAGACGAGGCCACATGGCGGATGCGTAAACCGGGATGATCCTGACCGAACGCCGCCAGCGCCGGAACCACAACCTGTGCGCCATACTCCGGCGTGCTGGTGATCCGCAGCTCACCGCATAAACCCACGTGGCTCGACCGGACATCATCTTGCAAGCTCTCTGCGGCATTGAGCAGTTCAACACCACGCTGATAAAACAAACTGCCCGCATCGGTTAGCGTTAGCCGCCGCGTTGAACGTAGCAACAAGGTTACGCCGAGCTCGTTTTCAAGCTGGCGGATATTAAAGCTGACCACCGCTTTGGTTTGCCCAAGTGCGACAGCGGCTGCGGTGAAACTGCCGGTATCGACCACGGCAATAAAAATAGCCATACGCGATAAATTGAGCATCGGGTTTCCATCATTGTAAAAATAATTTTGACAGTATATCGCCCGGTACGCCGTTTATCCCGTTCCATCGCCCCGCTACAGTACGCCTCCACACAGGAGGGGTAGAAAATGGTGTATCGCAACAAGGTCGCGGTGGTTTATCTGCTGGGCTTTTTTCTCGACCTAATCAACATGTTTATTGCCAGCGTGGCGTTCCCGGCGATGGCGGTTAGCTTGCAGGCTTCAGTTTCTACTCTGGCGTGGGTCAGCAATGGGTATATCGCCGGTTTAACGCTGGCGATCCCGTTTAGCGCCCGGCTAACCAGACGCTTTGGCGCACGACGGATCTTTATCTTTTCATTGATAGTATTCAGCGTAGCGGCGATGGCGGCAGGCTGTGCAAACTCCGCAGGCAGCCTGATTTTCTGGCGCGTGCTGCAAGGCATGGGCGGCGGGCTGCTGATCCCGGTGGGACAAGCGTTAACCTGGCAGCAATTTGAGCCCCATGAACGCGCCAAAGTCTCATCCGTCGTGATGCTGGTCGCGCTGCTGGCTCCCGCCTGCTCGCCCGCGATCGGGGGCGTGCTGGTAGAGTCTTTTAGCTGGCGCTGGATTTTCTTCGCCACGCTGCCTGTTGCGCTGTTGACGCTGCTGCTCGCGAGCCTCTGGCTAAAAGATGAGCCGGTGGCAAGCGGGTCGTCGCGCCTGCTGCATTTACCCTTACTGCGCAATTCACTGCTGCGCTTCGCCATGCTGATTTATCTGTGCGTACCGGGGATGTTCATCGGTGTGAGTGTGGTAGGCATGTTTTATTTGCAGCGCATCGCCGGGATGTCGCCCGCAGTGACAGGCGCATTAATGATCCCGTGGTCGCTGGCTTCTTTCGCCGCGATCTGTTTTAGCGGCCGTTATTTCAACCGCCTTGGCCCGCGACCATTAATCATCACTGGCTGTTTATTGCAGGCTGCCGGGATACTGATGTTGACGGGCGTTACGCCACAGACGCCTGTCAGCGTCGTTACCGCAGCATTTACCCTGATGGGCGCGGGTGGGAGTTTGTGCAGCAGCACCGCGCAAAGCAGCGCCTTTTTGACGATTACCCATCATGAAATGCCCGATGCTAGCGCGCTGTGGAATCTTAACCGGCAACTGAGCTTCTTTCTCGGGACAACCTTGCTGGCGTTCGTGTTGAGCGCGTTACAGCATCTGTTTCCCCCCTTACTGGCCTGGCGCGGCACGTTTATTACCGCTGCCGCCTTTTCCTTGTTACCGCTGGTGGCCGCCCTGCGACTGAATAACCAACAAACTCTGCACTATCTGCATCAGGAGAAACCATGAAAGCCTATGTTACTGAAATTATTGACGCGCATATCGCCATCGAAAACTGGCTCAGCCGGGGTGAAGGTGAACTGGAGGCATTGATGGCGCGCTTTGCCGAAAACTTCTCCATGGTGACACTTTCCGGCGTATTTCTGGACTATGCGGCGCTTGCCGGTTTTTTCCAGGCGCAACGCGGTAGCCGTGCGGGGCTAAAGATTGTTGTCGATAACATCGAACCGCTGGCGGAGTGGGACGGCGGCGCGGTAATCGGCTATCGGGAAACGCAGGGCGAGCATGTGCGCTGGTCGACGGTGGTGTTTCAGTTTCAGCAAGGGCGCGTGTCGTGGCGTCATTTGCATGAGACGGCGCAGGCAGCGTAACGGCAAATAGAAAGCAAAGAAAAAAGGCCGCGTCATCTGCGAGCGGCCTTTTTGTCGTGAAATGGTGCTTATTCGCGGAACAGCGCTTCGATATTCAGCCCTTGCGTTTGCAGGATTTCACGCAGACGACGCAGACCTTCAACCTGAATCTGGCGGACACGTTCACGAGTGAGACCAATTTCGCGGCCTACATCTTCCAGTGTCGCAGCTTCATAACCCAGCAGACCGAAACGACGCGCCAGCACTTCACGCTGTTTGGCGTTCAGTTCGAACAGCCATTTAACGATGCTTTGTTTCATATCATCGTCTTGCGTGGTGTCTTCCGGGCCGTTGTCTTTCTCATCGGCCAGGATATCCAGCAGCGCTTTTTCAGAATCACCGCCCAGCGGCGTATCAACTGAGGTAATGCGCTCGTTGAGACGCAGCATACGGCTGACATCATCAACAGGTTTATCCAGCTGTTCGGCAATCTCTTCTGCGCTCGGCTCGTGGTCCAGCTTATGGGACAACTCGCGTGCAGTACGCAGATAGACGTTCAGCTCTTTAACAATGTGGATTGGCAGACGAATCGTACGGGTTTGATTCATGATTGCCCGTTCAATGGTCTGACGGATCCACCAGGTGGCATACGTTGAGAAACGGAACCCACGTTCCGGGTCGAATTTCTCAACGGCGCGGATCAGCCCCAGGTTACCCTCTTCAATCAGATCCAACAGCGCCAGACCACGATTGCTATAACGACGGGCAATTTTCACCACCAGACGCAGGTTACTTTCGATCATGCGACGGCGAGAGGCTACATCACCACGTAGCGCACGGCGTGCGAAATAGACTTCTTCTTCGGCCGTTAAGAGCGGGGAGTACCCAATTTCCCCAAGGTACAGCTGAGTAGCGTCTAAAACCCGCTGGGTAGCACCCTGCGACAACAGCTCCTCTTCAGCCAGGTCGTTATCACTGGGTTCCTCTTCTACTAAGGCTTTCTCATCAAAAGCCTCTACTCCGTTCTCATCAAATTCCGCGTCTTCATTTAAATCATGAACTTTCAGCGTATTCTGACTCATAAGGTGGCTCCTACCCGTGATCCCTGGGCAAAGCACCTGAAGACTACTCATTTTGCCGGCTGCAGCGGCATCTGCGCACGCTGCAACGACTCAAATGGGGAGCACTTCATTCACTTTGACCGATTTATCGCTGCGGCAAATAACGCAGCGGGTTTACGGATTTCCCCTTGTAACGAATTTCAAAATGCAAGCGTGTAGAACTGGTGCCGGTGCTACCCATGGTAGCGATTTTCTGCCCCGCCTTAACTTCTTGTTGTTCCCGGACCAGCATAGTGTCGTTATGGGCGTAGGCACTCAGGTAATCATCGTTGTGTTTTATGATGATCAAATTACCGTAACCGCGCAGTGCGTTACCGGCATATACAACGCGCCCATCTGCGGTCGCGACGATAGCCTGTCCTTTACTGCCCGCAATATCGACACCTTTATTGCCACCTTCGGTCGCAGAGAAGTTATCGATAACGTTGCCCTCAGTCGGCCAGCGCCATGATGCAATCGGCGAGCTGGTTGATGTACTGCTGGCAGTCGGTTCGGTTGAGCTTACAGAAGGAGCCGTAACAGGCGCTGTGACGATAGTCGCAGGCTTATTGTTCGGCAACATTTTGTTAGCACTTTGTTCACCTGAATCTTCAGAATACGTAATTGTCGGTTTCGAAGCAACCACTACGGTTGAATTTTGTGCAGGTTTTGAGACGATTCCTTGCGCAGAAGCATCGGCGCGAGTTATGGCGTTACCACCAGTGATTGGCGTACCGGATGCGTTGCCAACCTGTAATGTTTGTCCGACTTCCAGACCGTACGGGGCGGCAACGTTATTTCGCTGCGCGAGATCACGGAAATCGTTCCCGGTGATCCACGCGATATAAAACAGCGTATCACCACGTTTAACGGTGTAGGTGCTGCCGCCAGTGTAGCTGCCTTTAGGAATATTGCCATACTGGCGGTTATAGACGATATGACCATTCACCGTCTGAACGGGCTGCTGTGCGACGGGTTGGATCTGCGTCGGCTGAACGGCAGGACGCTGTACCGGCTGAATTTGCGGTTGCTGCGCGGACGTGCCAAGTTTTGGCGGCGGTGTGATTAACATACCGGAACTGGAATTATTACTGCTGGCGCTCTTCATGCCGCCAACGGAACTGACCGGGGCCGGAGCATTAGTGGAATTTGAACACCCTGCCAGCCAAAGTGAAACCAGTGATAATGCCGCAACACGGCTTACGGTTAATTTTGGGCTTCCCGCGCTCATTTATCCCCCAACAATATATAAATTACCAATGACTTAAAGATAACCGCGAACATTTACGGCAAATGTGCTCACCATACGCTGTTATCGCCTGAAAAACCCAGGAAAACTCTGTTTCTCAGGCCAGTTCGCCTTTCACCAGCGGAACAAAGCGTACGGCTTCAACGGTATCAATAATGAATTCGCTTCCCCGCCGACGAACCCGCTTCAAATGCTGGAGTTCATCGCCCACGGGCAAAACGAGAATACCGCCGTCATCAAGCTGCGACATCAGCGCAGCCGGGATTTCCGGCGGTGCAGCGGTCACGATAATGGCGTCAAACGGCGCACGAGCCTGCCATCCCTGCCAGCCATCACCATGACGAGTAGAAACATTATGTAAATCAAGCTGCTTCAGGCGGCGACGCGCCTGCCATTGCAACCCTTTGATGCGTTCAACCGAGCAAACATGATGCACCAGGCGCGCCAGAATTGCGGTCTGATACCCCGAACCGGTGCCAATTTCCAGCACCCGCGAGGCCGGCGTCAGTTCCAGTAGCTCGGTCATTCGCGCCACCATATAAGGCTGCGAAATGGTTTGCCCTTGACCAATAGGTAACGCGACGTTATCCCACGCTTTGTGTTCAAACGCCTCGTCGATAAATTTCTCGCGCGGCACTTGTGACAACGCCTCAAGCACCTGCTCGTTTTTAATGCCCTGCGCGCGTAATTGATTGAGAAGATCTTGTACGCGTTTGCTTACCATTGCCTGTTCACCCCGGCACGATCCAACCAACCCGACACCACATCATGCGCGCTGTAAGCGGTTAAATCCACATGCAGCGGCGTCACGGAAACATAACCTTCATCAACGGCGGCGAAATCGGTGTCCGGCCCGGCATCGCATTTCTCACCAGGCGGGCCAATCCAGTAGAGCGTGTTACCGCGCGGATCTTGCTGTGGAATTACCTGATCCGCCGGATGGCGGCTACCACAACGCGTAACGCGAATGCCTTTGATCTCATCCAGCGGCAGATCCGGGACGTTAATATTCAAAATACGGCCGGTTCGCAGCGGTTCGCGGCTTAACGCACGTAAGATGGAACAGGTGACCGCCGCGGCGGTGTCATAATGCGTGTGCCCGTTAAGCGACACCGCCAGCGCGGGGAATCCCAGGTGGCGCCCCTCCATCGCGGCGGCAACCGTACCGGAGTAAATGACATCATCGCCAAGGTTCGGCCCGGCATTAATGCCAGACACCACCACATCCGGGCGCGGACGCATCAGCGCATTAACGCCCAGATAAACGCAATCGGTCGGCGTGCCCATTTGGACGGCGATATCGCCGTTTTCAAAGGTAAAAGTACGAAGCGAGGATTCAAGCGTCAGCGAATTAGACGCACCGCTGCGGTTACGATCGGGAGCGACGACCTGAACGTCGGCAAACTCTCTAAGAGCCTTTGCCAGCGTCTGGATACCCGGCGCGTGGATCCCGTCATCGTTACTCAGCAATATTCGCATAATCACCCGATGTGTTGATAAGTTCCCTGACGACACTGGTGGCAAAACTGCCCGCCGGAAGCCAGAACCGTAATTCGACGGTGACGTCATCCCACCAGTTCCAGCTTAATTTTTGCGGGTAGAGCAGCATCGCGCGGCGCGCGGCTTCGACTTTCTCCCGCACCAGCAGCGCCTGTAGATCCGGCGTATCAGCAACCGCCTGTCGTTCAAACGCCAGCGCGTCACGCTGTGTGCCCCACTCACCGCTGCCTGGCAGCGACGCGGTAATCATCAGCGCTTTCGCCTCAACGCGCGTTTGCAGTTCCGCCTGCTCTTCACACGTTGCAACAAACCAGCTGCCGCGCCCCGCTAATTGTAGCGCATCACCGTCAACAACTTGATTAAAGTCTGTTTTTTTCAACCGCTCACTGACGATTTGATTAAACAACGCGCTACGCGCCGCCGACAACCAAAAACTGCGCTTGTTACGATCGCGCACCGGCGCATCGCTCTGCGCCCAGCGAAGCGCGCCTTGCAGGTTGCTGCCGCCGATGCCAAAGCGCTGAGCGCCGAAATAATTCGGAACACCTTTCTCCGTGATGGCCTGCAAACGCGCGTCAACATCCGCACGGTCGCTAACTTCGCGCAGTACCAGCGTAAACGCATTGCCTTGCAGCGCACCGAGGCGCAGCTTGCGCTTGTGACGGGCATACTCCAGCACTTTGCAGCCTTCAAGCTGAAAGGCGCTGAGATCGGGCATCGCGTTACCCGGTACGCGGGCACACAGCCACTGCTCAGTGACTGCGTGTTTATCTTTTTGCCCGGCAAAGCTCACTTCACGCGCGTGGATTTTAAGGAATTTGGCCAGCGCATCGGCCACAAAACGCGTATTGCAGCCATTTTTCAGGATGCGCACCAGAATATGCTCGCCTTCGCCATCAGGCTCAAAGCCAAGATCTTCCACCACCATGAAATCTTCCGGATTGGCTTTTAGAACGCCGCTTGCCACCGGTTTGCCATGCAAAAATGTCAGGTTATCAAAATCAGTCATTTCGCCGCCTTCACCAATAGCGCCACCGCTTCACAGGCGATGCCTTCGCCGCGACCGGTAAAGCCGAGTTTCTCGGTGGTGGTGGCTTTGACGTTGACATCATCCATATGGCAGCCGAGATCTTCAGCGATAAATACGCGCATCTGCGGAATATGCGGCAACATTTTCGGTGCCTGGGCGATGATGGTGACATCGACGTTGCCAAGCGTATAGCCTTTCGCCTGAATACGCCGCCAGGCTTCACGCAGCAGCTCGCGGCTATCCGCGCCTTTGAAGGCTGGATCGGTGTCCGGGAACAATTTGCCGATATCGCCGAGCGCCGCCGCGCCGAGCAGCGCGTCTGTCAACGCATGCAGCGCAACATCACCATCGGAGTGAGCCAGCAGGCCTTTTTCGAAGGGAATGCGCACACCGCCAATGATAATCGGGCCAACGCCTCCAAAGGCGTGTACGTCAAAACCGTGTCCAATGCGCATTATGCTTTCTCCTGGAGGTCTGCATGGGTCAAGTAGAATTCTGCAAGTCGTAAATCTTCGGGTCGGGTGACTTTAATATTATCCGCGCGTCCGGCGACCAGCTCCGGGTGAAAACCACAATACTCCAGCGCTGAGGCTTCATCAGTAATGACAGCGCCTTCATTCAGCGCGCGGGTCAGGCAATCGTGCAGCAACGGCAGCGGGAAAAACTGTGGCGTTAGCGCATGCCATAAGTCGTTGCGCTCAACGGTGTGAGCAATCGCGGTTTTACCGGGTTCGGCGCGCTTCATGGTGTCGCGCACCGGGGCGGCAAGAATTCCGCCCACGCGACTGGTTTCACTCAGCGCCAGCAGGCGGTTCAAATCATCCTGATGCAGACACGGCCGCGCGGCATCGTGCACCAGTACCCACTGCGCGCCCGAGGCGGCCTTCAGGCCCGCCAGCACAGAATCCGCACGCTCTGCGCCACCGTTTACCACGGTGATTTGCGGATGGCTGGCAAGGGGTAATTGCGAGAAACGTTCATCGCCAGGGCTGACCGCGATAATCACGCGACTAACGCGCGGATGGGCGAGCAACGCGGCGACCGCGTGCTCAAGAATGGTTTTATCACCGATGGAGAGATACTGCTTAGGACATTCCGTTTGCATGCGGCGGCCAAATCCGGCGGCCGGCACCACGGCACAGACGTCCGGGATCATTGCTGACATGTCGTGAGTCCGGGATTATTTAAGGTCTGTTCTGCGTATTTTGTGTGTTTTGCGCTGAGCCCGACGCGCGCTTTGAGGCGTCCGGCACCAGACGATAAAATGTTTCGCCCGGCTTCGTCATCGTTAATTCGTTGCGAGCGCGTTCCTCAATCGCTTCCTGACCGCCATTGAGATCGTCAATTTCGGCGAAAAGCTGATCGTTACGCGATTTTAATTTGGCGTTTGTCGCCTGCTGTGCCGCCACATCTTCGCTGACGCGGCCGTAATCATGCAGACCATTCTTGCCGAACCACAGCGAATACTGTAGCCAGACCAGCAAAGCCAGCAATAGCAGCGTTAGTTTACCCATCCTGCCCCCTGAAAAACGGCATCATCATCCCATAACTTTCCGTCAGACTCCACTCCAGCCGGGTGATGCCGCACAAGCGCCAGACTTTACCATAAATGTCTGTCGATCCGTAGCCGGACACATTGCCTTAATGAGCGTTACGGTTTGACGCAGGGATTGCGTTACCCCATCAGCCACATAAACAGCACGCCGAACATGGCGATCACCGTCAACAGTGTCGCCACGCTGCTGTAAACCAGCTTGCCATCGAGGAGCGAATGCAGCGCAATGCCGACCACAACGGATACGGGCATCAGGGCGAGAAAAAAAGGCCAGGTGTATAGAAAGAAAAATAGCGTATTGGAGCCGTAAATCATGAACGGGATGCCGAGCGCCAGCAGCCATGCGACAAAGCCCACAACCGCTCCAGGGAACGACCATGTGGTGGCTTCATCGGTGGTGGTCGTCAACGACTGCGACCGTGGAATGGTGATGTTCTGACTGTTGCGCATATCTGATCCTGTTGCCTGTACGACCGGTAACGGAAATACACACCCTCATTCAGGCGGCACAAACATCAACGCCGTGAAACCTGAAGATGGCGTGTATCGCCAGTACCGTCTCAGGATCTGATAATATCGCCCTGCCGGAGGAGGTCTAATAATTGGCTGACCAAATTTGTTACCAATTGTTCGCCGTCCAGGTGTACTTCCGGGGATTGTGGCGCTTCGTAAACTGAATCGATGCCAGTGAAGTTGCGAAGTTCACCCGCGCGCGCTTTCTTGTACAACCCCTTAGGATCGCGCGCTTCGCAGATCTCCAGCGGCGTATCAACAAACACCTCGATAAACCGCCCTTCTCCCAGGCGCTCGCGCACCATTTGCCGTTCGGCGCGGTGCGGCGAGATAAACGCGGTGAGTACGACCAGACCGGCTTCAACCATCAATTTGGCCACTTCGCCCACGCGGCGGATATTCTCTTTGCGATCGGCGTCGCTAAAGCCTAAATCGCTGCACAGCCCGTGGCGCACATTGTCGCCATCCAGCAAATAGGTGCTGACGCCCGCGCGGTGCAGCGCCTCTTCCAGCGCCCCCGCGACGGTCGATTTTCCCGAACCGGAAAGGCCGGTAAACCACAGCACAACCCCACGGTGACCATGAAGTTGCTCGCGCGCATCAGGCGTTACCGGATGCGCGTGCCAGACGACATTTTCGTCATGCTGCGCCATCACTTGCCTCCCAGCAGATCGCGTGCGCCCCAGTGCGGGAAGTGCTTACGAATAAGCTGATTCAGTTCCAGTTCGAACGCGCTGAACTCGGATGTGCTGGCCTGTTTCTGAACATGAACATCACGCACCATTCCTGCGCCAACGGTCACGTTACTCAGGCGGTCGATAAAGATAATGCCGCCGGTCACCGGGTTCTGCTGATAAGCATCCAGCGTCAGCGGTTCATCAAACGTCAGATCCACCAGCCCAATACCGTTAAGCGGCAACGTTTCTACCTGGCGCTGCGTCAGATTGTTGATGTCCACCTGGTAGTAAATGCCATCAACACGGGCGCGCGTTTTTTTGCCTGCCACTTTGATGTCATAACTCTGACCCGGTTGCAGCGGCTGTTCCGCCATCCACACCACATCCAGCGATGCGCCCTGCACCGCAGGCAGCGTTTCCTGCGCATCCAGAATCAAGTCGCCACGGCTGATATCGATCTCATCTTTTAGCACCAGCGTAATCGCTTCATCCGCTGCGGCTTCCTGTAAATCACCGTCAAACGTTACGATGCGGGCGATGGTCGACTCGACGCCAGACGGCAGCACTTTGATGCGCTGGCCGACTTTCACCACGCCGGAGGCGAGCGTACCGGAGAAACCACGGAAATCGAGGTTTGGGCGGTTCACATACTGCACCGGGAAGCGCATCGGCTGCGTATCCACCACACGCTGGATTTCTACGGTTTCCAGCACTTCCAGCAGTGTCGGGCCGCTGTACCACGGCATTTTCGCGCTCTGGCTGGCGACGTTATCCCCTTCCAGCGCCGACAGCGGCACAAAGCGGATATCGAGGTTGCCTGGCAGTTGCCCGGCAAAAGTCAGGTAATCCTGACGAATGTTGTCGAATGTCTCTTCGCTGAAGTCCACCAGGTCCATTTTATTGACGGCAACCACCAGGTGTTTAATGCCGAGCAGCGTGGAGATAAAGCTGTGGCGGCGCGTTTGATCCAGCACGCCTTTGCGCGCGTCGATCAGCAAGATCGCCAGATCGCAGGTTGACGCGCCGGTCGCCATATTACGGGTGTACTGCTCATGCCCCGGCGTATCGGCGATGATAAATTTGCGTTTTTCGGTAGAGAAATAGCGGTACGCCACATCAATGGTAATGCCCTGTTCGCGCTCCGCTTGCAGGCCATCTACCAGCAGCGCGAGATCGAGTTTTTCACCCTGCGTGCCGTGACGTTTGCTGTCGTTGTGCAGCGTGGAGAGCTGATCTTCGTAGATCTGGCGGGTATCGTGCAGCAGACGGCCAATCAGTGTACTTTTGCCATCATCGACGCTGCCGCAGGTTAAAAAGCGCAGCAGGCTTTTGTGCTGCTGGGCATGAAGATATGCTTCGACGCCGCCTTCATTGGCAATCTGTTGTGCAATCGTGGTGTTCATGGCGGCTCCTTAGAAGTATCCCTGACGTTTTTTCAGCTCCATGGAGCCGGCCTGGTCGCGGTCAATAACGCGCCCCTGACGTTCACTGGTCGTGGAAACCAGCATCTCTTCGATAATCTCCGGCAGCGTTTGCGCGTTTGATTCCACCGCGCCGGTCAGCGGCCAGCAGCCAAGCGTACGGAAACGCACCATCCGTTTTTCGATCACTTCACCGGGCTGCAGATCGATCCGGTCATCGTCGATCATCATCAGCATGCCGTCGCGCTCAAGCACCGGGCGTTCCGCCGCCAGGTACAACGGAACAATGTCGATATTTTCCAGGAAGATATATTGCCAGATATCCAGCTCGGTCCAGTTAGAAAGCGGGAACACGCGAATACTTTCGCCTTTGTTGATCTGGCCGTTGTAGTTATGCCATAGCTCCGGGCGCTGGTTTTTCGGATCCCAGCGGTGGAAACGGTCGCGGAAGGAGTAAATGCGCTCTTTGGCGCGCGATTTCTCTTCGTCACGACGTGCGCCGCCAAACGCCGCATCAAAACCGTACTTGTTCAGCGCCTGCTTCAGCCCTTCGGTTTTCATGATATCGGTGTGTTTGGCGCTGCCGTGTACGAAAGGGTTAATGCCCATCGCCACCCCTTCCGGGTTTTTATGCACCAGCAGTTCGCAGCCATAGGCTTTTGCGGTACGGTCACGGAATTCGTACATCTCACGGAATTTCCAGCCGGTATCCACATGCAGCAGCGGGAACGGGAGCGTACCTGGGTAGAAGGCTTTGCGTGCCAGATGCAGCATCACACTGGAATCTTTGCCGATGGAGTACATCATCACCGGGTTGGAAAATTCGGCGGCCACTTCGCGGATAATATGGATGCTTTCCGCCTCCAGTTGTCGCAGGTGAGTGAGTCGTTTTTGATCCATAACCATTCCTTAAGCCAGATTAATCACGGAGGCGTCGAACGCCTCCGTCGCTGTCGTATGCCGGAACCAGGCGAGTTCGCGATGCAACCCAACCACCTCGCCTACCACCAGCAGGGCAGGCATCGGGGCGGCTTTCGCCAGTTCCTCAAGTTGTTCTAATGTGCCGGTAGCAACGTGTTGATCCACGCGCGTACCGCGGGAAATCACCGCCACCGGCGTTGTTTCGTCACGCCCGTGGGCAATCAGCTGTTCGCTGATTTCAGCCGCCTTCATCGTGCCCATATAAATCGCCAGCGTCTGGCGGCTCTGCGCCAGTTGCGACCAGTCAAACGGCGCGCTGTCGGCTTTATAATGGCCGGTTACAAACGTAACGCTCTGGGCAAAATCCCGGTGCGTCAGCGGGATGCCTGCATAGGCTGTCGCACCCGATGCTGCCGTAACGCCCGGCACCACCTGGAAGGGAATACCCGCCTCAGCCGCCGCCTGTAGCTCTTCGCCGCCGCGTCCAAAGATAAACGGATCGCCACCTTTCAGACGCACCACCGTTTTTCCCTCGCGCGCCGCGTCCACCAACATGCGGTTGGTATCATGCTGCGCGACAGCGTGCGAACCGGCACGTTTACCGACGCAGATTTTTTCTGCATCTCGCCGCACCAGTTCCAGCACCGCATCGCTCACGAGGTGGTCATAAAACACGACGTCTGCCTGCTGGATAACCTGCAAACCCCGCAACGTCAGCAATCCGGCATCGCCTGGCCCGGCACCAACAAGAATGATTTCACCGCCCCCGGAACCCGGTTGCGCTAACTCTGCTTCCAGCGCTTTTTCCGCTGCCGGTTCGTCGCCCGCCGCCATCAGGCTGGCAAAACGCCCGCGAAAAGCCGTTTCCCAAAAACGACGCCGCTCATCGGTAGTACGACGAAACGCCTTGATGCGCGTCCGCCAGCGCCCGGCAACTTCTGCCATGCGTCCGAGATTTCCCGGCAGCAGCGCTTCTATCTTTTCACGCAGTAACCGCGCCAGCACCGGCGCGTTACCGCCGGAAGAGATAGCCACCAGTAACGGCGAACGATCCACAATCGACGGGAAAATAAAGGAGCACAGCGGTTGGTCATCCACCACATTCACCAGACGGTGACGCGCATTGGCGGCGTCGAACACCTGGCGATTCAGTGCTGAATCGTTGGTCGCGGCAATCACCAGGAAAACCGCGTCCAGCTGTGATTCGTCAAACTCGGTAGCCAGCCAGTGAATGGAGCGCGCATCGGCAAGTTGCTGCAACTGCGGTTCCAGCCGTTGCGCTACCACTTGCACATGTGCGCCAGCCCGACGCAAAAAAGCGATTTTGCGCGCGGCGATTTCGCCGCCGCCAATCACTAAAACGGGGCGGTCTTTTACAGCAGCAAATAACGGCAGGTAATCCACAACGCAGTAACTCACTCAAGGCCAGCAATAGAGGGACTATAGGGGGCGGTTTAGAACGAATGAAATTACGAATTGGAATGAGTAGTTCCGCAAAGGAATAACGCTTGTGCAAAGCAAATATCAAAAAGTGCTTAACATCAACATTTTCGGAAGGTTAAGAAGAAATGAAATTGTGTAAAGCGGGTCACAGTTTCATACTAAGCGCGGTAAAAATTCTGCTGCTTAAAGGACTCCCTATGTTTTCCGCATTGCGCCTCCGTACCGCTGCCCTGGCGCTCGGCGTATGCTTTATCCTCCCGGTTTCTGCCCGCACCGCTCAACCCGGCGACTTTGCAACTGAGCAGGCTCGTCACATTGCCACCCTGTTCCCGGGACGAATGACCGGCACCCCCGCTGAAATGCTCTCTGCGGATTACGTTCAGCAACAATTTGAACAAATGGGCTACCAGAGCGATATCCGTAAATTCAAAACCCGTTACCGCTATACGGCGAAAGATAACCAGCAGAACTGGCAAAACGTTACCGGCAGCACGGTGATTGCCGCGCATGAAGGCAAACTGCCGCAGCAGATCATTATTATGGCGCACCTCGATACCTACGCACCGCGCAGCGATGCGGATGTCGACAACAACCTCGGCGGTTTAACGCTGCAGGGTATAGATGATAACGCGGCGGCTGTAGGCGTGATGCTGGAACTGGCGCAAGCGCTGAAGCAGACGCCAACGCAATACGGTATTCGTTTTGTCGCCACCAGCGGCGAAGAGGAAGGCCAGCTTGGCGCAGAGAGTTATCTTGCACGAATGAGCGAAAAAGAGCGCAAAAACACGCTGCTGGTGATCAATATGAATAACCTGATCGTCGGCGACAAGCTCTACTTTAGCAGCGGGAAAAACACCCCGGCTTCAGTGCGCAAACTGACGCGGGATCGGGCACTGGCCATTGCCCGTTCGCACGGCATTCAGGCGCTGAGCGCCCCGGTCACAGCCACCAAAAGCAACCACAGCGCTAATGATGCGCAGGTGTTTGATCAGGCCTCTATTCCGGTGTTGTCGGTGGAAGCGACAAACTGGTCGCTGGGTCTGAAAGACGGCAACCAGCAGCGCGCTAAATCGAAAACTTTCCCGGAAGGCGTCAGCCACCATAATCCCCGGCTGGATAATCAGCAGTATATCGACCAGGCGTTACCGGGGCGCATTGAGCGCCGCAGCCGCGACGTGGTGCGAATCATGCTGCCGCTGGTGAGCGAACTGGCGAAAACCACCAAAAATTAACGCCAGCAAAGCTGGCGTTATCTTGCAGATTTCCCGCTCCCACCCCGTGCGCAAAAACCGAAACGAAAAGGCTTTTGCGCACAGGGTGCATTAGAGCGTGGTGAACCGACGGCTAGCGCTCGTCACGACGCCCACCTACAGCAGCCCACATTCTGCGCACATGCACCGTCACTTCTTCACGGTCATGATACAGCTGACGCGCCTGAATCTGTGCGGCGATGTTATGTTCATCCAGCTGCGCCTGAATATACGCCAGGTTGTTCGACACCTCTTCGTAGCGCTTTTTCATTGGCAGCTTGAGGTTGAAAATGGTTTCCCGGCACCAGCCATTAGTCAGCCATTGCGCCATCAGCGCGGCGACTTTCGCCGGTTTCTCCACCATGTCGCACACCATCCATGAGATGTTATTGCGGTTCGGGCGATAGCGGAAACCATCTTCACGCAGCCAGGTCACCTGGCCGGTATCCATCAGGCTTTGCGCCATCGGACCGTTATCCACTGACGCTACCCACATGTTGCGTTTCACTAGCTGATAGGTCCAGCCACCCGGACACGCACCGAGATCCACCGCGTACATACCATTTGCCAGGCGTTCGTCCCACTCGTCTGCCGGAATAAAGACGTGGAACGCCTCTTCCAGTTTCAACGTTGAACGGCTTGGCGCATCGGACGGGAACTTCAGACGCGGGATGCCCATATAGAACGGCGAGTTGTTATAGGAGTACGAATAACCGGTGTAGCAACAGCCCGGCGCAATAAAGAACACGTGAACGACCGGGCGCTTCACTGAATCGCTACGCGCCAGGATGCCCGCTTCCCGCAGCGCACTGCGCAGCGGAACGGTAAACTTGCGGCAGAACTTCATCAGCTCTTTACTTTCGTTGGTATCGGCCACTTCGACACGCAAATCGCCGCCTTTATCCACGACGCCCTGCAACATGCCGACGATCGGCGTAATGCGATCTTCCTGCGGTAAGTCGCGCAGCAGCTCGCCCACGACAAACATCTGGCGAGCAAAAATCAGCGAACTGAATGGCAGCTCGCGCGCCAGTTTGTCGGCGTCGTTTTCCTGATAGCACTCAAAAACAACATAACCCGCGTTCTCTTTCACACGCGCGAAACCGAACACCTCAAGGCGACCGGCTTTATCGGTAATTTCTGCTGCGCACTCTTTCTCAAAACCCGGGCGGCACAACAACACCACTTTATTCATGAACAACGCCCCTACGTTTCAGACGAATTGCGCCAACTAACATTAATGCCCAGCCGATGAGAAAACAGACGCCACCGACCGGCGTAACAAACGCCCACAAGCGTAAATGCGAGAGCGCCAGGCAATAAAGGCTGCCGCTAAACAACACGGTGCCGAACGCCAAAAAAACGCTGCTCCAGTAAAACCAGATGCTGATGCGGCGCTGCATCGCCACCGCAAGCCCAAGCACCGCGAGCGTGTGGAACGCCTGATATTCGAGCCCGGTCTGGATCCAACTCATCTCCACCACGCCCAAAGATTTACGTAACACGTGCGCGCCGAAAGCCCCCAGCGCGACAAACACAAAACCGCTTACCGCGGCAAAAATCAGCATAAAACGGCTGGTCATGTGAGTACCCTAAAAGTCATACGCGCCGTACGCGCGCGAATTATTGTTCGTAACGGAAACGGAACTTTTCCTGTTCGCTGGCCGCCTTTGCCAGGATCCACTGACGAAAGGCGGCTATTTTACCCAGTTCTGCCTGGCTGTCATGACAAACCAGATAAAACGCGTTCTTACTGACCAGAACATCATTAAACGGGCAGACCAGACGGCCTGCTTCAATTTCAGACTGCGCCATTACATTGTTGGCCAGCGCGATCCCCTGTCCATGGATGGCAGCCTGCAGCACCATAGAGCTGTGGCTGAAAATAGGTCCCTGCTGAACGTTAAGATTAAGACCTAACTGGCGCGTATAAGTTTGCCAGTCGCGACGAGAAGCGTCATGCAGCAAGGTGTGATGTGCCAGATCCTCTGGCTTTTTCAATGCTTTATCACCGGTGAGTAATAATGGCGAGCAGACCGGCAGCAAGTATTCTGCGTACAATTTTTCCACACGCAAGCCAGGCCAGTTGCCGCGACCGTAAAAAATCGCCACGTCGACATCGTCCGCCAGTTTGTCCTCTTCGCGGTCAACCGCCTGGATACGCACGTCGATTCCCGGATAAGCTGAGTTAAAGCTAGAGAGCCTCGGCACCAGCCATTGAATGGCAAAACTGGGCAATAAACTTACAGTGAGCGCGCCTTTTGCACTGCGTGCTTGTAGCTTTCGCGTAGCCTCATTGAGCTGGGAAAATATCTCTTTGATATCCTGAAAATAACTCTGACCTTCTTCGGTGAGCAGCAGCGAACGGTTGCGTCGACGGAACAATTTCAGGCCGAGAAAATCCTCGAGAGACTTGATTTGGTGGCTTACTGCGGCCTGCGTCACAAAAAGCTCATCGGCGGCACGAGTAAAACTCAGATGGCGGGCAGCGGCATCAAAAACACGTAATGCATTCAGTGGTGGTAATCGCTTGGACATGGTTATCAGGCTTAGATGTAAAGGCAATTTAACAAACAGGAAACAGTGTTTAACCTATTAGTTTTTTTTATCTGAGCCATTATAAATTGTCCGTTGAGCTTCTACCAGCAAATACCTATAGTGGCGGCACTTCCTGAGCCGGAACGAGAAGCTTTTTTTGGAATGCGTGTTCTGAAGGGCTTTTGGCTTACGGTTGTGATGTTGTGTTGTTGTGTTTGCAATTTGGTCTGCTATTCAGACCCCGGTAGCGACGCTACCCCTTTTTCACTTCCTGTACATTTACCCTGTCTGTCCATAGTGATTAATGTAGCACCGCAAGATTGCGGTGCTTTTTTTTGCCTGAAATCAGGGTTATTTCTCCAGCGCGACCATCTCTTTGACGTCGGTACGGTTGATCTGTTGCTCATTACCGTTGGCGTCTTTATAAGAGATCATGCCGGTCTGATCGTCGGTTTTCGGTTTACCTTCCGAAATAATCGTACGACCATCGTTGGTATGTAATGCATAGTTCGGGCTGGAACAGGCGCTCAGGGCAAAAGCAAAAGCACATGCAGAAATAATTGCGGCAGCCTTTTTCATCTTCTTCTCCTTCTGGCAATTAATGCTGTGAAATACTCTTCATGGAAGAGTCTCGAACGATTAACTAACACTATTCAGCATAACCTGCTTACCGAACTCTGCCAGGACAAACAGATAATTCCGATGGTTATCAACTGCCTTGCTACGACCGAAAAATTGCGCGACGATCTGAGGAATTAGATGAGGAATCGCATGAACGCATTTAACCCAGCGCACTTTCGCGCGCAGTTTCCGGCGCTTGCCGATGCGGGCGTCTATCTCGACAGCGCCGCTACCGCCCTGAAGCCGCAAGCCGTGATTGATGCCACGCAACAGTTCTACAGCCTGAGCGCTGGCAACGTGCATCGCAGCCAGTTCGCGCAGGCGCAACAGCTCACCGCCCGCTATGAAGCCGCGCGCGAACAGGTTGCTGCCCTCCTTAACGCGCCGTCCGGGAAAAATATCGTCTGGACGCGCGGCACCACTGAAGCCATCAATATGGTCGCGCAATGCTACGCCCGCCCGCGTCTGCAAGCCGGGGATGAAATCCTCGTCAGTGAAGCGGAACACCACGCGAACCTCGTGCCATGGCTGATGGTCGCGCAGCAGACCGGCGCAAAAGTGGTGAAATTACCGCTGGGTGCTGATCACCTGCCGGATATCGCGCTGTTACTGCAGTTAATTACCCCGCGTAGCCGGATCCTGGCGCTCGGACAGATGTCCAACGTCACCGGTGGCTGCCCGGATCTGGAACGTGCCATTACCCTGGCACATGCGGCAGGCATGGTGGTGGTGGTTGACGGCGCACAAGGCGTGGTGCATTTCCCGGCGAACGTGCAGCGTCTGGATATCGATTTTTACGCCTTCTCCGGCCACAAGCTATATGGGCCAAACGGCATCGGTGCGCTGTACGGCAAAGCGGAACTGCTCAATGAAATGACCCCGTGGCTCGGCGGCGGCAAGATGATTACCGAAGTGACGTTTGATGGATTCACCACGCAACCCGTGCCGTACAAGCTGGAAGCCGGGACGCCTAACGTCGCGGGGGTGATTGGTTTAAGCGCCGCGCTCGAGTGGCTGGATACGCTGGATATCGCCCAGGCGGAGAGCTACAGCCGAGGTTTAGCCACGCTTGCGGAGGAGCAACTGGCGCAGCGCCCGGGTTTCCGCTCTTTCCGCTGCCAGGATTCCAGCCTGTTGGCCTTCGATTTCGACGGTATTCACCACAGCGATATGGTGACGCTACTTGCCGGTTACGGTATCGCGCTGCGCGCCGGTCAACACTGCGCGCAACCATTGTTGGCGGCGCTGGGGGTCAGTGGTACGCTGCGCGCTTCATTTGCCCCCTATAATACGCAACACGATGTTGATGCGCTGATAGTCGCTGTTGATCGCGCGCTCGACATTCTGGGGGATGCATGACCAGCCCAGCTTTTGCCGGACATCCGTTCGGCACGGTGGTAACCGAAGAGACACTGCGCCAGACATTTGGCGCGCTCAACCAGTGGGAAGAGAAGTATCGCCAGTTGATCCTGCTCGGTAAGCAGTTACCCGCCGCAACAGATGAATTAAAAGCGCAGGCGCGGGAAATTCCCGGCTGCGAAAACCGTGTCTGGCTGGGTTCCACGCTCGGCGCGGACGGAAAAATGCACTTTTTTGGCGACAGTGAAGGCCGCATCGTGCGTGGATTGCTGGCAATTCTGCTCACCGCAGTAGAAGGCAAGCACCCGCAAGCACTGGTGGAAAACGATCCGCTGGCGCTGTTCGATGAGCTGGGCTTACGCGCCCAGCTAAGTGCGTCACGTAGCCAGGGGCTGGCGGCGCTGGCCGCCGCCGTGCAGGAAGCAGCGCGTCAGGCGCTGGCCTGACGTTCCGCTTTCGCCATCAATTTTTTCAGGGCATGGGAGACCGCGATAAAACCAAATGTCGCGGTCACCATGGTCGCCGCGCCGAAACCGGCAGCGCAATCCATGCGTTTTGGCCCTTCCGCCGTGCTTTTCATTGCACACACGGAGCCATCCGCCTGCGGATAAACCAGCGCTTCGGTGGAAAACACGCAATCCACGCCCAGCTTGCCTTTGCTGTTCTTGACCACGCCAAAATCGCTTTTTAACCGCTCGCGCAGTTTCGCCGCCAGCGGATCCTGAATGGTTTTCGCCAGATCGCTCACCTGGATCTGTGTCGGATCGATCTGCCCACCCGCGCCGCCGGTCGTTACCAGCGGGATCTTATTGCGTCGGCAGTAAGCAATGAGCGCCGCTTTTGGGCGCACACTGTCAATCGCGTCAATCACATAGCTGTAATCACGGCTCATTAACTGTGCGACGTTATCGGCAGTGACAAAATCATCGACCACCGTCACCAGGCACTCCGGGTTTATCTGGCGAATACGTTCCGCCATCACCTCGGCTTTCGCCAGCCCCACATTTTCACGCAGAGCATGGATTTGCCGGTTAGTGTTCGTCACGCAAACATCATCCATATCAATCAGCGTGATAGCGCCAATGCCGGTGCGCGCCAGCGCTTCTGCCGCCCATGAGCCAACACCGCCAATGCCCACCACACAGATGTGCGCGTCGGCAAACCACTGCAGCGCTTTTTCACCATACAACCGCGCGGTGCCGCCAAAGCGCTGGCGCCAGGCGTCACTGATTACTGCTGACATAAACAAACCTCAAGATGAAACGAAAGACCCTCTTCCGGAGCCGGAAGAGGGTGCGAGTGTAGCACACTCAGCCGCTGAACACGCCGCCGCCAGCGCCGGTTCCGGGGGCGTTTTTCAACACCCATACGCGGCCATAATGGTTGTACCATCCGGCGCGATGACCCGCATCCGGGCCAATGCCCTGATAAATATCAAAGTGCTGGCCTTTGATTGCGCCACCGACATCCAGCGCCACCATCAGGCGCAGTTCATATTTGCCGTTGAATTTGCCCTTGTTATCAAGCTGCGGCACTTCCGCCAGCAGCGTCGTGCCCGGCGGAATAATCGACCGGTCGGAAGCGACAGAAGCGCGACCGATCAGCGGCACCGCGCTGGCACCTTTTACCGGCGCCCAGGATTGCGGTTTAAAGAAGACGAACGAGGCGTTCTCTTCCAGCAACGCGCGAACTTCCGCTTCGCTGTGTTTTTCGCCCCATTCGCGAATCGCCTGCATCGACATATCTTCGCGCTTCACTTCACCACGGTCGATCAGCACTTTGCCGATGCTGCGGTAGGCGTGACCATTTTTTCCGGCATAGCTGAAGAAGTTAAGCGGGCTGCCGTCGCCAAAATCGATATAGCCGCTGCCCTGCACATCCATAATAAAGTTGTCCATCAGCGAGTTGCTGTACGCCAGCACATAGCTGTCGCTGAGCGCGCCGGCGTAGATTTCCGCGCGGGACGGCAGGCGGCCGCGTTTAGACGGCATACGGTAAATCGGGTACTGAAACTCGCCCTGGCGTGTATGTCGCGCCTGCACAACAGGCGTGTAATAACCGGTGAATTGCACGTTGCCATAGTTGTCGGTGCCTTCCATTTGCCAGGCGTCGAGGCCAAACTGGCGCAAATTACGCGTATCGCCACCGGACATCAGCCACGACTGAATCGCGTTATAGACGCCGCTCTGGCTGCCGTAGAGGCGCGGTGAGGCGCTACGAATTTGATTAACCTGCTCGGAGAAGTCTCCGGCATTGATTGGCGCACCTACGGCGTCAGGTTGATTGACCAGGGAAAAAGGCTGGGAAAATTTTCCGTCTTTATACTGTTGACCACGATCGGTCGGTTTTGAAGAGCAGGCCGCGAGAATTGCCACCATTGCGCCTGTGAGTGCGAACTTAACCCAACGTCCTTTCATTATCTCTCATCTTCTGATTAACCCGGAGCGGGGTGAAGATAACAAACCCCACCCGCTAATGAAATGCGCCAGCACGACTCGGCGCTAATTTAGTGCAAAAAATAAACGGATTGTATTGTTTTTACACATAATCCCGCCAATTATGCGATCCAGGCAAAAAAAAGGTTGCATCAATAAGTTTGCAGAGTATAGTGCGCATCCACGGACGCGGGGTGGAGCAGCCTGGTAGCTCGTCGGGCTCATAACCCGAAGGTCGTCGGTTCAAATCCGGCCCCCGCAACCAATTAAAATGTGAAGAAAAAAGTTTACATGACGGAAGTGTAAACAAGACGGACGCGGGGTGGAGCAGCCTGGTAGCTCGTCGGGCTCATAACCCGAAGGTCGTCGGTTCAAATCCGGCCCCCGCAACCAACACAATAAACACCTTAACAGGTGTTTTTTTGTTTCTGCGGTTCGCAAAAAGAAAATGGCGCTTTTCAGCGCCATTCTGTTATCCCCTTCTCGCCAGCGTCGCGCCATCCGCGAAGTAGGCTTTAATCCCTGCCAGAATCGACTCTGCCACTTCCTGCTGGAATTTCGCCGTCTTCAGCTTACGCTCCTCTTCCACGTTACTGATAAACGCGGTTTCCACCAGAATTGACGGAATATCCGGCGCTTTCAGCACTGCGAAGCCAGCCTGCTCAACCTGATTTTTATGCAGGTTGTTGATATTACCAAGCTTGTTGAGCACCGCTTTGCCAAACTTCAAGCTGTCGTTAATGGTTAACGACTGCACCATATCGAACATGGTGTGATCCAGATAGCGATCGCCGCTTTTGCTCACCCCACCGATTAAGTCCGACGCGTTCTGCGTTTCCGCAAGGTATTTCGCGGCGGTACTGGTCGCCCCTTTGGTCGACAGGGCAAAAACGGAAGAACCGCTTGGCTGTCGGCTGCTGAAAGCATCAGCGTGAATCGACACAAACAGGTCAGCGCGCTGTTTTTGCGCCTTAGCAACGCGCACTTTCAACGGAATAAACACATCCTCGTTGCGCGTCATATAGGCTTTCATATTGCTCTCTTTCTCGATCAGCGCATGCAGCCGACGCGCGATTTGCAGCACCACATCTTTTTCCCGGGTGCGATATTTTCCCGTCGCCCCCGGATCTTCACCGCCGTGACCGGGATCGAGCATGATCACAATTGGCCTGTCACGTCCGGCTCTCCCCGGTTTCGGGCCGCTCTCTGCGGGCGGTACCTGCTGCTCAAGATCGCCTTTGTTGTACTCTTCAAGCAGCGCCAGCAGCGGATCCTGCACATCTTTCGCATTCGCCGGGTAGAGATCCATCACCAGACGCTCTTTAAAACCGGCCACCGGCGCCAGTGCAAACAGCTGCGGCTTCACGTCCTGTTTCAGTTCAAACACCATGCGCACGGTCTGCGGATCGAACTGCCCTACCCGCGCGGATTTGATATAAGGATCGTCGCCACGGATCTGCGCGCCCATGCCTTTTAACACCGAGTTAAGATGCACACCTTCAAGATCCACCACCAGCCGGTCGGGGTTACTCAACGCGAACTGCTTATATTTGACGACATGGTTCGATTCCACCGTCACGCGCGTATAGCTTGACGCTGGCCAGACGCGAACCGCCACCACCTGGCTGACTGCAGCCAAACCAATTTGGCTCACGCTTAATAACCACATGGCCCCCGCGCCTTTTAAAAACCTGCGGCGACTCAGCGCTGATTGACTTCCCGACATGCTTCTCCCGAGCAATTTTTATATACGTAATAATATTCGTCAAAATTGACGGAAAACTTTAACGAATGATGCATAAACTGTCATCTATTAAAGGGTAAACATATGTCTGCCTGCGGGCTGCGGCGAGGAACATTTGTTATACGACTACAAAATTTGCACTTGCACGCGACGGCAGAAAAGAATAAAAATACACAATTTACGAATAATCATGCATTGAGGACAGGCCGTGGTAAAAGAGCGTAGAACCGAACTGGTGCAGGGATTTCGCCACTCCGTTCCCTATATTAATGCCCACCGTGGCAAGACGTTTGTCATTATGCTCGGCGGTGAAGCCATTGAGCATGAAAACTTTTCCAGTATTGTCAATGACATCGGCCTGCTGCATAGCCTGGGTATCCGGCTGGTGGTGGTCTACGGCGCGCGTCCACAGATTGACGCTAATCTCGCCGAGCACAACCATGAGCCGATTTACCACAAACATACTCGCGTTACCGACGCTAAAACGCTCGAACTGGTTAAGCAAGCCGCCGGGTTGCTGCAACTGGACATCACCGCACGTTTGTCAATGAGCCTCAACAATACGCCGCTGCAAGGCGCGCATATTAATGTCGTCAGCGGCAATTTTATTATCTCGCAACCGTTAGGCGTGGATGATGGCGTCGACTACTGTCACAGCGGCCGTATTCGTCGCATTGACGAAGAGGCGATTCACCGCCAGCTTGCCAGTGGCGCGATTGTGCTGATGGGGCCGGTGGCAGTTTCGGTCACTGGCGAAAGTTTTAATCTGACCTCGGAAGAGATTGCCACTCAGCTTGCGATCAAACTGAAAGCGGAAAAGATGATCGGCTTTTGTTCATCGCAAGGTGTGATGAATGATGAAGGCGAAATCGTTTCTGAGCTGTTCCCGAATGAAGCGCAGGCGCGCGTCGAGACGCTGGAAGCACGTGGCGATTACCACTCCGGTACCGTGCGTTTCCTGCGTGGCGCGGTCAAAGCCTGTCGCAGCGGCGTGCGCCGCAGCCATTTAATCAGTTATCAGGAAGATGGCGCATTGTTGCAGGAACTCTTCTCGCGCGACGGTATCGGTACGCAAATTGTCATGGAGAGCGCCGAGCAGATCCGCCGCGCCACGATCAACGATATCGGCGGGATCCTGGAACTTATCCGCCCGCTGGAACAGCAAGGTATCCTTGTGCGCCGCTCCCGTGAACAGCTGGAGATGGAGATCGACAAGTTCACGATTATCGAGCGCGATAACCTGACCATCGCCTGTGCGGCGCTTTATCCCTTCCCGGAAGAGAAAATCGGTGAGATGGCCTGTGTCGCGGTTCACCCCGATTACCGCAGCTCATCGCGCGGGGAAGTGCTGCTGGAGCGCATTGCGGCACAGGCAAGACAGATTGGCCTGAGCAAACTGTTTGTGCTGACGACCCGCAGCATTCACTGGTTCCAGGAGCGCGGTTTCACGCCAGTGGATATTGATTCCCTGCCGGAAACCAAAAAAGAGATGTACAACTACCAGCGCCGGTCAAAAGTGCTGATGGCCGATCTCACCTGAGCTTTCGCCCCCGCCTTCTGCGGGGGCTTTTTACATCCGCGAACGAAAGAGTGAATCCAGCCCGCTGCGCCGTTCAGTGCGGGTCGCAATCGCCTGCCCCAGCACGCGTTCATCGGCATACACCGACAAGCGATTACGGGCGCGGGTAATCGCGGTGTAAACCAGTTCACGCGTTATCACCGGCGCAATCTGTCCGGGCAGGATCAGTGCAGCATGATCAAACTCCGAACCCTGCGATTTATGTACCGTCATCGCCCACGCGGTATCATGCTCCGGCAAGCGGCTTGGCAACACCGGTTTGATCTCGCCATCCGGCATCGGGAACCAGACGCGGATCCCCTGCCCTTGATCCAGCGTGATACCAATATCGCCATTAAACAGCCCCAGTGCCGAATCGTTACGCGAAATCATCACCGGTCGCCCGTGATACCAGCGCGAATGCGCCAGCCGGGTAATCTGGTGCTGACGTACCAGCGCCAGCTCCAGCCGCTCATTCAGCCCGCTGACGCCAAACGGCCCTTCACGCAAGGCGCAGAGCAGCTGGTATTCGCCAAAGGCGGCAATCACCTCTTTCGGCCCGGCGTGGCTTCGCACCAATGAGAGAAAGCGCGCATAACCCGCCAGCGCATCGTCAATCATGCCCTGATACTCTTCCGCGCTGTTCAGGGCTTTACGCTCAATGTCAGCAAAGCCCTGGCTGAATACCGCTTGCATCGCGCGTTTATCGCCCCGGTTGACGGCGGCGGCGAGCTGGCCAATCCCCGAATCACTGCCAAAGCGGTAGCTTTTTTGCAGCAAACAGAGGCAGTCACGCAAGCTGCCTGCATCGGCAATACCTTCGGGAACTGGCGTACCTGTCAGACGCGACAATTGCGCTGCACGTTCAGCGCTATACCCGGCATTGACCCACGCACAGATATCACCCAGCACCGCGCCGGCTTCCACCGAAGCCAGTTGATCGCGATCGCCAAGAAAAATCACCCGCGCCCGAGAAGGGAGCGCATCGATTAACCGCGACATCATAGGCAAATCAATCATGGACGCTTCATCGACCACCAGCACATCCAGATGCAACGGGTTACCCGCATGGTGACGCATGCGCTGGCTGCCGGGCTGCGCACCAAGCAACCGGTGCAGCGTGCTGGCCTCATCCGGCAGCATCGCTTTTTGTCGTGCATCCAGTTGCAACTGGCGTAGCGCATTGCCCAGCGATTCGGTCAGGCGCGCGGCGGCTTTCCCGGTTGGTGCGGCAAGGCAAATACGGCACTTATCGCCGTCCACCGTCTGCACCAGCGCCGCGAGCAGTTTCGCCACGGTCGTGGTTTTTCCGGTTCCTGGCCCACCGGAAATCACCGAAATCCGCCGGGTAAGCGCTACGGCGGCGGCCACTTTTTGCCAGTTGATTTCTGTTCCCGACGAGGAGGGAAATAGCCTCTCGAGCGTCTGCGCCATTCGCGTTTCATCGATATCCTGCAATGGTGCCTGTGCGGCAAAAAACGCGGCAACCCGCCGCTCGTGGCACCACATACGGTTCAGGTAGAGGCGGGAATCGGTAAGAATCATCGGCGTAGCGGCTTCGCTTTCGCTCACCGCGGGCGAACTCAGTAAGACGTTATCCCAGTCATCCGGGTTGCCCGCGAGGGCGAATAACTCGCTAAACAGCGACGAGTCTTTGCCGTATATCTCCGGCGTAAGACGCGCGAGCGGCAGGCATACGTGCCCTTCACCGGTGTCATGGCTGAGCAACGCAGCAGCCAGCATCACGGCAGGTTCCTGCTCCGTGGCGACCGTCAACGCAAACTGCACATCCAGCGCGCGCAGCAGCTTTTGCTCCACCGCTTCCTGCAGCAAACTTTGCATACTCATGGCGCAACCTCCGGCGCAACGCCTGCGAACAGGTCGTCCATTTGTGTAATCAATTCAACATCAGGCCGGATAGTGAAAATCCCCTGCTGCGGATTTTGCGCATCCACGCCACGCAGGAAGAGATAAATCACGCCACCGAAATGGTGTTCATAGTCATACCCTGTAATGCGATGGCGTAAAAAGCGGTGCAACGCCAGGCTGTAAAGCTGGTACTGCAAGTCGTAGCGGTGCGACTGCATCGCCGCCGCCATGGCTGCTTGCGTGTAGGCTTCAGCGCTCTCGCCCAGCCAGTTAGATTTGTAATCCAGCAGGTAATAACGCCCGTTGTGGCGAAACACCAGGTCGATAAACCCTTTCAACATGCCGCGCACATCGCGAAAATCGAGCGGCGGGCAGCCAGCCGATAGCGGATCATAACGCCGGATGAGCTCATCCAGCGCCTCCGCGCTCAGCATGGCGCTAATCGGCAGGTAAAACTCCATCTCCACCTGCTTCTCTTTGTTCGTCAGTTGGCTCAGGGAAATGCCCGTTTGCGCCAGTGGCACATGTAACACTGTTTCCAGCCATCGGCTTAGCACTGGCTGCCAGTGTGCTTCGTAACCGCCCACCAGCAATTTCTCTGCAACCCAGGCGTCAGCGACCGGCTGCGTAAAATCCAGATCTTCAAACAAGCTGTGCAAAAATGTCCCTGGTGCCGCACCGCGTGGAAACTGGTGCGGCGTTAATACTGGCTCCTGCAACGCCTCTCGCTCTCCGGCTGCGTCGATATCCAGACGCGGCAACAGATCCTGAGCGATGCCATGAGCACGCTGCTGCAACCCGGAATAGCTGGTGACACGCCAGTCATCGCTGATGCGCCGCGTGATTTCACGCGCACTCAGCGTCGGTGATTCCGTTTGCGGCAGCTGCCAGCGCCCGGCGTCCGGCATTGACGGAATGCAAAGGGCAATATCGTCATTACACAATTCCTGTAAAACGTTACGTAGCGCTGCGGCATCCAGCGCTTCGCCTTTTTGCAGAAGCCGCCCCAGCGCGCTCTGGTGAAAATCACTGGCGCCGGTTTTTTCGCCACGACGACGAAACAGTGGGGCAACCCCCAGGCTGCAATGCCAGACCGAACGAGTCAAGGCCACGTACAGCAAGCGCAGGTCTTCGGCCAGACGCTCTGCTTCAGCCAGCGCGACACTCTCTTCGGCATGGCTGAGATCGAGCACGGCGGCAAAGGAGTCACGATCATGGTAAAAGCCCTGATCCTGAATGCGGAAATTGGCGATAAACGGCAGCCAGACCAGCGGATACTCCAGCCCTTTCGATTTGTGGATGGTGACAATCTGCACCAGGTGTTTATCACTCTCCAGCCGCAATTGCTCGCTCGAGGCGTTAGCATTCGGCTCAGCGATACGCTGCGCCAGCCAGCGGGTAAGCGCATGTTCACTTTCCAGTTGCGTACCCGCCTCCTGCAACAACTCGCTGATATGCAGGATATCCGTCAGCCGTCGTTCACCGCCGGGGGTTGCCAGTAAGTTTTCGGCCACCTGTCGCGCGCTCATCAGCCTGCGCAGCATCGCCATCACACCGCGTTTTTGCCACAGCTCGCGATAGCGGGAAAACTCTTCGACAATCTCATCCCACGCCAGCTCATTCTGGTTGAGCGCATCAATATCCAGCGCGGTAAGCCCCAGCAAGGAAGTCGCCAGCGCACTGCGCAGCGTACTTTCGCGCTCCGGCGCCAGCACCGCCTGCAAAAGCCACAGCAACTCCTGCGCTTCCGGTGTTTCAAAAACGCTGTCACGGTTGGAAAGGTACACAGACGGGATATTCAGTAACGTCAGTGCATCGCGGATAAGCGAGGCTTCATGGCGGCTGCGCACCAGCACGGTAATATCCGACGCTTTGACCGGCCGCGCGTTTTCCCCTTCATACAGCAGCGCTTCGCCCCGCAGCCCGGCGCTCAGCCAGTCGCGGATTTGTGCTGCGCATAACTGCGCCATAAATCCCTGATAATCCCCGACGCTTACGCCGTCACCCTCCATCAGCCACAGCTTCATCGCAGGCTGCGTTTCTCCCTGATACGCAAAGCGTAAGCCTGCGTTTTTGCCGGCTGCTTTTACCGGCAGGAACGGGATCTGGCGGAAAATGAAAGCGTCTTCCATCCGGCTGAAGAGCTGGTTGACGCTGGCAATCATGCCTGGCGACGAGCGCCAGTTGGTATCCAGCGTATAGCGGGCACTCACTTCATCGCGCGCTTTCATATAGGTGAAAATATCCGCGCCGCGAAACGCGTAGATGGCCTGTTTTGGGTCGCCAATCAGCAATAAACCGCAATCCGGCTGTTTCAACCAGATGCGGCTAAAAATACGGTACTGCTGCGGGTCGGTATCCTGAAACTCATCGATCATCGCAACCGGGAAACGGGTACGGATTGCCGCAGCCAACGCTTCGCCGTTCGGGCTTCGCAGGGCATCATCAAGGCGGCTGAGCATATCGTCAAAGCCCAGTTCACCGCGTCGGCGTTTCTCTTTTGCCACCGTTTCACGAATCTCACGCATCGCGCTGGTCAGCACCAGATCGTTAAGCGTCAATGACTGCGCCAGCAACTTTTCAATGGCGACAAAAAGCGGGTGTTCTGGCACAACGCCGTCAGGTTTTGTGCGTTCAGTAAGAAAGGACTGCGTGAATTTTTCCAGCGCGTCCGGCAACAGGTAACTGCGGGTCTCCTCCTGCGCCCAGGTGGAGATTTTCTCGATCCACTTCGCCTGGTTGCCACGGTTAAATTTACGCCGGTCAATACCGGAGTTTTCGAGCAGAGGCTCGATTTCATTAACACAAGCGCTCCACTGACGCTTCACCTCGCCAATCTGCGCAATAATTTGCTGATGGCGCGACGCCAGCGTTTCGTCTGCCGCTGGCGGCGTTTTAATTTGCGGCGCTTCCCCTTGCAGATAGCGATCGATCGCTTTCAGCAGATCCTGCGGTCCTTTCCACGAAGCATGGATAACTTCAGCAATTTCACGCGTCAGCGGGTAGCAGTGACGACGCCAGAAATCCGCACAGGCCTGGTAACGCAGTAACGACTCATCTTCCAGCAGTTGCAGTTCAAACAGCATGCCGGATTCGAAGGCATTCAGGCTCAGCATGCGCTGGCAAAAACCGTGGATCGTAAAGATGGCCGCTTCGTCCATTTGCCGCTCTGCCAGCAGCAGCCACTGTGCCGCCTGTTGCTTATCGGCAATCTCGTCCAGCAGACGGGCGTACAGCGGGTTATCGGTCGTTTCGCGCAGGCAAGCAATGCGCAGCTCATGGATGTTACTGCGAATGCGGCCGCGCAGCTCTTCTGTCGCGGCCTCGGTGAACGTCACCACCAGCAGTTCTTCAACGCTGAGCGGGCGCGGGTAGGCGGTGCTGCCGCCTAACCCTAATAGCAGCCGCAAATAGAGCGCGGCAATGGTAAAGGTTTTACCGGTACCCGCAGAGGCTTCAATCAGGCGCTCGCCGGTGAGCGGCAAGCGCAGGGGATCAAGGGTCTCAGCGGTCGTTTCTCTCATCTTTCTCGGTCATCTTCGGTAAGGTTTGCTGCAACGCGCTGGTGCTATCCCAGACCTTCCAGCCTTGCGGGCGGGCATAATCTGCTTTACCGCTCTGGCTACCGGAGATCTGCGACAGGATCGCCATACCTTGCGGCTCTACCACCGCCTGATGGAAGAAATCGGCAAGTTTTTGCGGCGTCAGCAGTTTTATCTGAGCGACTACTTTATCACGCGAATCGAAGCGCATATTGCCACGATCGAAATCTTTGCTGAGTTTGGAAGCTTCTTCACTTAACGTTTGCGGCGCTTGCGTAAGTTGCGCGATGACGCCCTGCTGAAGCTGCGCAAACTCTTCCGGCTTCATTGCCCGTAATTTCGCTTCTGCGGTGGGGAAGAATGCCTTGTAGCGCTCCCAGAGATAGGCTGGCTGCTTGTCGTTGCTTTGCAACAGGAATCCCATCCCCCACTGGCGACCTACGCTCATTGGGAAGGCGAACACGGCGTAACCCAGTTGTTCTTCCGTGCGCAGTTGGTTATAGAACCACGGCTGCACGATTTGCCCTAACATGGCGCTGTACGCCGAACTGCTGAACTCATCAAAACCGGTAGGTACAAACACCGCCGCGAGTGCGGAGTCCGTGCTGTTTCCCGCTTTTTCAAAGCTCACATTCTGCTGCTTGTCCACCACGACGTTCTGGTTTCGGCACCACACCGTACCGTTAGCGCCAAGCTGTTTTTGCACGTCATGAGCGAGGTCTTTCGTCTGCTGTTCGCTCAGGTTACCCACCACCAGGAATTCCGGACGCGCATTATTTTTCAGCGCATCGCGGTAGTGCAAAATATCCTGCAAGGTAATAGACGGCAGTAACGCGCGGCGCTCTTCACGCTGGAAATAGGGCACCTGCGATAACATCTGGATCGGCATGATTGCCTGATCGAACGCTTTGCCTTTTTCGGCGGAATCCATCATCTGCGCATACCAGGATTTGGCCTGGGCAAGCTGTTCTTCCGTCGGCGTATAGCTGAAATAACCCGCCAGCAGCGCCTGGAAAAGCTGCGGCAAACGCTGGGTATACCCGTTGGCGTTAAGCATTAAACCGTTATTGGCATTGGTGGAAAAACTGATGCCACCGACCGCAGCCTGATTGCTGAGCTGATCGAGTGCCAGCCCCGCCAGATAATCATTAAGGGCAAATATCACCTGGTTTTTCGCGCTATCCATCGCCTGCGGGTTACGCAACACCACGCTGACATCCGCTTTGGGCTCGTTGGCGAAATATTGGCTTGGCATATACACCACGCGCAGTGTCGGCTCATCGACAATCAGTTCAGGGTGTTCGTACTGCTTCGCTGGTTTTATCAGCGTGAAGTCGTCCGGAATGTAGGGATTCAACTCCGGAAATTTCAGCGCGATACGGCTCTGGCGCGTCTGCCAGTCGGCGTAAGTTTCCGGCGTGATCTTATTCACCTGGTAAGGTGCTTCAACAAAATAGGCCGTTTTATTGTGCGGCTCATCCGGGCTGATGTACCAGATACGCGCATTTTGCGGCGTCATCTCATCAAGACGAGCCTGCACTGCTTTGGCATCGAACCGATCGGCAATGTTAACCGAATCCAGCGTATGGGCGACAGGCACGCGGATCATGGTGTCCGCCAGCCACTCGACGTAATCCATATCGCGGGTAATAGAGGGATAGCGGAAATCGAGATTGAGAATATGTGCCAGCTCGTCGAAATAACGCTTATCAACGCCCTTTTCGCGCAACAGTTGCAGATAGCTGAAAATGGCGGCCACGACTTCGCCACGATTGGCCTGACCTTTATCGGTCAACGTTGCGGATATGGCCAGCACACCGCTGTTGCCATTCACCACCGGATCGGAATCACCGCGAATCCCTTCTACCAACCCCTGACTTTGTAGCCAGTCCGAGAGCGTGCCCGGGCTGCGGTTACCAATCAAATAGGTGATAAGCTCGTCCGTTTTGCTGCGAAAGGCGGCAGTATTGTTATCAATACGAAACTCCACACGCAGCACTTTACGCGGCACCGCCGGGACATAGTGGATGATGATGCCTTTCTGCGCGTCGGTCACCACGGGAACCGTGATGTCCGGCTTGTCGATATTTTTATTCGGTACACGGCCATACGTTTCGACGGCAATTTTCGCCAGATCAGCTAATGGACGGTTACTGTAGATCACCGCCTTCATCAGGTTGGCCGAGTAGTATTTATCGCGAAACGCCAGCAAAGCGGCATGAACAGGGCTGCCCGGCTTATCGCTCAGGGTTTCAAGGTTACCGCCGGAGAAGCGCGCGCCAGGGTGTGCCGGGTTGATGGTTTCCGCGCTGACCTGCGCCATACGCATACCGTCACGGGTACGGGCCATTGTCAGCTCGGCGTTGACCGCGTTGCGCTCGCGTGCACCATATTTTTTATCCAGCATGGGAGCGGCAATGGCATCGGCTAAACGGTCAACAGCCCCTTCCAGCGCATTGTTTTCCACTTCCAGATAATAAGCGGTGCGATAAGGCGCGGTGCTGGCATTGTGGCTGCCGCCATGCAGCTTAAGGAATTCGGCCAGACTATCGGGCTGCGGGTATTTTTTCGAACCCATCAGTGTCATGTGCTCAAGATAGTGAGCAAGGCCGGGGTGCGCATCCGGATCTTCCAGCGAGCCGACCGGCACTACCAGAGCAGAGAGCGATTTGACCGCCTGCGCGTCGGACACCAGCAACACGACCATGCCGTTATCAAGGCGTATCGCCTGATATTGACGGGTATCTTTGTCGCTCTTACGGATAGTTTCCTGAACAGGTTGCCAACCGTTGTCTGCCTGACTGAATGAAGCCCAGAGGGCAAAAAACAGGACGAAAGCTTTTAACCAGGTGCTGCGGGGCATTCACGAACCTCATCATTAACTTTTCCGGCTCGCCCAGGGATAATCGAGAAAGCCGGGTAAACCTGTGCTGGCTGAGCCAGCACTCTTGTTATATCAGTCCGTGACCGTCGCGCATGATAATGGATGCAACCACTTCGCGCAATTTTTATACAATCAATCGGACTGGTTGTGTCGATAAAGCGGTAACAGAAAACGCTGCGCTTGTTCGGTAATTTCAGCGTAATACTCAGGTTCAAGGGTTCGCCACAGGCGCTGATACCAGACATCATCGCCTTCACCGCGCACCACCATGTTGCCTTCATACGCCTGCAGGAATTTACTCTGCGCTTTTTGTAACGTCTCTTCGTCCTTTAACATGGCATCATTTGCCGCGTCATAACAGACTTTTATCCATGCGCCGCCGCTTTCCGGCAACAGCAGAAGCGGTTTCACCATGCCTTCCCGATAGCCTTCAATCAGCGTTGCCAGATATTCCCGCGCCTTATCAGCAGCTAGCGGGGGAAAACACCATTCGCCCTCTTTGCGAACGAACAAGCGGCTGGTGCCGGTGCCGCCGCTGGCACAATAGACAAGATGTTCCAGCCAAAGTTGCAGGCCTTGCGAAACGTTCAACAAGGCTGGACGCCAGCGCAATAGTCCATCTGGCTGCACACGCGGCAGCCATCCGGTGAGATGAACGCCTGCGCAATGCAGGTCAATTTCGAGGCTGTCAGAAGGCTGGCGATATTCAATAACGCGGTTAGCCAGCTCCTGCATCTCCTGACATTGAGATTCCCAGATAATTTCACCGAACGCCCCATAAGGCAGTACACCAGCCGCGCGGTAGCGGCGAAACAGCTTCTCTGCGTCTTGCTCTTCGACCAGCGTATTTAATATCTCCTGATTGAGTTGATAACGGCTCAGGCCATCAAGGATAAACGGCTCAGCATCCGGAATTTCACTCTCCTCCGGGCGGAAATTAACGCGCAGGCGCATCTGGAAAAAAGCGCGCACCGGGTGCGCCCAAAAACGCTGGAGCTGATCAACAGTGAGTGTCTCAAGCGGCACGTCATCCAGCGCTTGAATAAACTCGGCATGCGCCTGGCCCTGCGAACTCGCGGCCGGTAGCCAGTCGCGGACATAACTTTGCCACTCGTCAACCGTATAGTTTGCCGGATCAAACGGCATCCGCGTATGCAGATGCGTGATATGTGCCTTTACCCGCTGCTCGCTTTCGTCGCAGTTAAGCAATGCATCACCAGGCAGGTAGTGGCTCTGCCCAATGTAATCCACCAGCTCCTGCACCAACACCGAGGGAAAGCGCTCTTTATTATCCTGGATAGAGCGGCCGATATAGCTGATATAGAGCTGCTGTTGTGCAGAGTTAAGTGCTTCGAGGAACAAGTAGCGGTCATCATCCCGACGGCTGCGGTCGCCACGCTGCGGCTTTTGGCTCATCAGGTCAAACCCCAGCGGAGGCAGCGCACGAGGGTAGACGCCATCATTCATGCCCAGCAGACAGACCACTTTGAAAGGAATAGAGCGCATCGGCATCAGAGTGCAGATATTCACAGGCCCCGCGAGAAAACGCTGACTTATACGCTCCTGATCGAGGCGCTGAGCCAACTCGTCACGCAGTAACGAAAGCGGGATCGCTTCGTGGTAATTGGCACCAACGCCCTGCGCGATAATGTCCTGCCACTGCTGTTCAATCAGAGCCAGTGCGGCTTCTGTCTCCTGGTCTGGCAGGAAAAAGTCATTGAGCATGTCGCGGCAAACCGGGAGCCACTCCTCCAGCGGCCGCGCTTCAGACAGGCCGCGACGCCAGATGTTAAGCTGCATCAACAGTTCCGCCAGATGGCCGACTAACTCCGCGATAAGCCCGCTGGATTCGTCATACGGTAAAATCGACTGCCATTCACCCTGGCGGCTTTCCATCGCATAACCGAGCAGCATTCGCGTCAGGCCAAATTGCCAGGTGTGCTGCCCGGTCGGTGGTAATTCCAGCTCACGTACGTTGTCGTCGTCCATTCCCCAGCGAATGCCGGACTCATTGACCCATAAGCGCAGGTAACGTAGCCCCTCTTCATTGATGTTGAAACGCGCCGCCAGCACCGGAACATCCAGCAGCGCCAGCACATCTTCACTAACAAAGCGGCTGTCAGGCAGGGAGAGCAAACTGATAAAGGCCTGCAGCGCAGGATGAGCCTGCCGCGCGCGGCGGTCGGAAATAGCATAGGGAAGATAACGCTCACCAGTGGCGCTACCGAAAACCGCCTGAATATACGGGCTGTAGCTGTCGATATCGGCGACCATGACCACGATATCGCGAGGCGTCAGCTCAGGATCCTCTTCCAGCATCGTTAGCAGCCGGTCATGCAGAATCTCTACTTCTCGCTGCGGGCTGTGGCAGATATGCACCGTTACGCTGCGATCGTTGGGATCAAGCAGCCGTTTTTTATCACTGCGGGAAAACTCTTCTGCCGTTACTCCTGCAACCGCACCATTTTGCAGTTCCAGGATATCGTACTTAATGTTTCGCAGCAGCGAGCCGGGCGTAATATCGACGAAAGCATCCAGTTCTTCATAATGCTCCATGCCCGCCAGCAGGAAAATGTTGTCCCGCCCCAACTTGCCCCACGAAGCCAGCAAGGGATTACCAACATCCTGCTCACCATCGGCATTGAACAGACCTTCGGCGTTTTGTGTATCACGGAACAGGGGAAACTGTCGGTTTTCCCGGTGATGCCGACGATTACGGGTGATCAGTTTCGCCAGAAACGCCGGATCTTTGATGTCGCCCCAGTAGTAGCGACAGGGATTCGTAAATAAAAGATGGACATCAATATGCTTACCCAGCGCCTGAAGCGCTTGCAAATAGATGGGCGGCAGCGCGGAAATCCCACAAATAAAGACGCGCGAAGGCAAACCGGCGGGTCGCTGCGCAGCCGATTCAAGCTTATCGATAAAACGCTGATAGAGATTGGCGCGGTGCCAGTGTGGCTGCCCCAGCGCGGCAGTATGTTCCACCAATGCGCGCCACAGCGGTGCCTGCCAGCGCTGCGCTTCATCCAGCCCGTCGATCTGTTCACCCGCTTCCCATCGCGTCAGCCACTCCGGGCGGTAAACGAGATATTGATCGTAAAGATCCGCCACCCGTGAAGAGAGCTGGAAGAGTTTACGTTTGTCATCGTCGTCATTCAGATAATGGCGCAGCATGGTGAACGCGTCTTGCTCCAGCATGCCGGGCAGCAGCGACATGAGCTTCCAGCTCATGCTCTGTTTGTTAAACGCGCTCTCTTTCGGAATGCCGTCCAGTACGGTGACGAACATCTCCCAAATAAAGCTCGCTGGCAGCGGGAAGGTAATATTGGCGGCAATACTGAACTTCTGCGCGAGCGTCATTTGCAGCCATTGCGCCATGCCCGTGCTTTGTACCAGCACAACTTCAGGCTCAAAGGGATCGTCGAGCCTGTTATGCTCAACAATAAACTCCATCAATGCTTCCAGCACATCCAGACGATTGGAGTGGTAAACCCTTAACATAAGCGCTCCTGACTACTGACTGTTCGGACAAAATAATCGCGTCATTTTCCCCTGCCTGCCCGCCGGCGAACTAACGGTAACGTTGATGCTGACACATCCCCCGGTGGTTGTCTGCCCCCGCTGAACTTGCCAGCCTGGCGGTAACGATGATACTTCTGGTTGCGCCTGTTCCCAGGCGTAGCGCCATAGCTGTCGCCACTGGCTGGTGGATACAAACCCTGAGGCCATCGCACGATGATAACCGCCAAGCGCGGTAACAACCATCACCATTAACACCATAGCCAGCAGAACTTCGGTAAGGCTAAAGCCTCGTTGTTTATTTACGGCAACCGGCATAGCGCTTCCTCTTTCAGTGGACAAAAATCACTCCAGCCATGAGGCAAAAAACGGACCTGCGCCCCCTCCACACGCCCCAGATGCCACAGCGATGTTTTAGCGTTCGCGACAATCAGTAGCGCAGCCCCATCGGTAAAAACGCGTAAACAACTGCGAACATTTTGCCCGGCGCTTTGCTGGCACTGCTGCGCGGGCTGAGCAGGCCAGGTTTGATGACGCGCCCACTCCATGGCTGAAGAGATTTCCGCAGCATTGCGTATCCCCTGGTTTTCATTATTCACGCGCCAGATATGGCTGCTCAATTGCAGGTTTAAGCCGTGCAACATCAGGCTACCCAGCAGCAATAACAACAATACCAGCCCCATTGACGACATCCCTCGTTGCCGGTTCATAAATTGTACCCGGTCACGCTTAAATCAGCGGTAAAGGGTTGCCCGACATTCCCCGGAACACGCGCTGAGAGTGTGATCGCAAGCTGTGGCGCAAACCCCGGCGTCTGACGCTGAGCGACATGAAAACGCTCAATGCTCATTTGAGCAGGATCGGTAATTTTTTCCCAACCCCGGCCACTGCAGGATGTTGCTCCGCGCATGATTTCCAGCGCGCCACTTTGCAGCCGAAAGCCGGTTTGTTCCGGTTCACTGCTTCCCGATGACTCCCAGCGCCCATTGCTGTTGGCGTCCCACTGAGCAATAACACAATCGCCGCTACTACTGATAACCAGCGGCTGGCCACTACAGCTACCATTGCAATATCCCGCTCGCTGGAGATGTTTTGCGATGCCACGCAGTTGCAGCCAGAGATCGTCTTCCACCGTCTGGATACGCGTGTGCTGCGTTACTGCCAGCTGTAGCGCCGGTAAAAAACGGGCAGACGCCAGTAACAGCACGCTGCCGATTGCCATCGCCAGCACGGTTTCCAACAGTGAAAACCCTTTTTGCCTGTCTAACATAGATTCTCCGCTGATGGCTGACACATTCTGATCCTGCCCCATGCCGAAACCACCACTCGCCACTCCCCTGCACTGCTACGCAGCCGAATATTGCCGGGCCAGGCAGTGTTGCGCAGTCCAAAGAACCCCAGCGAAGGTGTCACATCAACTAGCGTGACGTCAGGCCATTGAGGCTGCAGTGAGTAAGCATTCTGCACAGCGCAGTTTTGCGACGGCGAATTCACCAGGCACCAGCGTTCGCCTTCGCGAATGCCGTATACCAGCTGCGAACGATTGTGTCCGTTGGCATCATCGCGCAGACGTTCAAGCAAATGTCGCACCTGCAACGCGGTTTGCCATAGCCGCTGCTGCGCCTGCCAACTCAGCCAGCCAGAGATACCCGCTCCGCTCAGGATAACAATCAGCACCATTGCGATGAGGGTTTCAATCAGGGTGAAGCCTTCTTCTTTTTTCATGGCGGCAGTGTGTCGTTAGCATGCATTCAGATCGAGGGGCAAACAGAGAGATTACGAGGCAGTACGAAAGAAATACATCACGTTGCAGTGAGTTGCAGAAGAGGCGGAAGCAGGGACGAAGAAACGATTATCGGGCAAAAAAAACCGGTACGTTGCCGCACCGGTTATGACATGTTGGTAGAAATCAGATAGCGACAGGTGCTTTGATGGCCGGATGCGAATCGTAGCCTTCGATTTCGAAGTCTTCGAAACGGTAGTCAAACAGCGAGCCAGGCTTACGCTTGATAACCAGTTTCGGCAGCGCACGCGGTTCACGGCTTAATTGCAGACGTGTTTGTTCCAGGTGATTGCTGTAAAGGTGGGTGTCGCCACCGGTCCAGACGAAATCCCCCGGTTGCAGATCACACTGTTGGGCCATCATATGCACCAGCAACGCGTAGCTAGCGATGTTGAACGGCAGACCAAGGAACACATCGCAGGAGCGTTGGTAGAGTTGGCAGGAGAGCTTGCCGCCCGCCACGTAGAACTGGAAGAAAGCGTGGCATGGAGCCAGCGCCATTTTGTCCAGCTCACCCACGTTCCACGCGGAAACAATAATACGACGTGAATCCGGGTCGTTTTTCAGCTGGTTAATCACAGTCGTGATCTGGTCAATATGGCGACCGTCCGGCGTTGGCCACGCACGCCACTGTTTGCCGTAAACCGGGCCAAGATTGCCCTCTTCGTCGGCCCATTCGTCCCAAATGGTGACTTTGTTTTCCCGCAGATAGGCAATATTGGTGTCGCCCTGCAGGAACCACAGCAGCTCATGAATAATTGAACGCAAATGGCAGCGCTTGGTGGTCACCAGCGGAAAGCCGTCCTGCAGATTAAAACGCATCTGATGGCCAAAAATAGACAGCGTGCCTGTCCCGGTGCGGTCGTTTTTCGGAGTGCCTTCATTCAGCACCTTTTGCATCAACTCTAAATACTGTTTCATGGTTCCTCAGGAAACGTGTTGCGGCGAACGATGGCGGTACGCCCAAATCATCATGATTGCGCCTGCAACGATCATCGGAATGGAGAGGATCTGCCCCATGCTGATGTATTGCACCCACTCGCCGGTAAACTGCGCGTCGGGCTGGCGGAAGAACTCAACGATGATACGGAACGCGCCGTAGCCAATCAGGAACAAGCCGGAGACCGCGCCGGTCGGG
Organism: Kosakonia sp. LAM2021; assembly: GCF_016620385.1. Taxonomy (NCBI): domain Bacteria; kingdom Pseudomonadati; phylum Pseudomonadota; class Gammaproteobacteria; order Enterobacterales; family Enterobacteriaceae; genus Kosakonia; species Kosakonia sp. LAM2021. Next base: position 77,070 of record NZ_JAENHT010000007.1, on the reverse strand, counting down.
CGAGGTTTGCGAATAAACAAGTTAAGGATGATAAACAGCACAACGCCTTCCAGCGCCAGCTCGTAAAGCTGAGACATATGGCGCGGCAACATGCCGTAAGTATCAAACAGAGATTGCCACTCCGGATGTGAAGGCAGCAGCGCCATATCTTCCGCGCGTGAGCCAGGGAACAGCATGGTATAGGGGAATGACGGATCAACGCGTCCCCACAGCTCACCGTTGATAAAGTTACCCAGGCGTCCTGCGCCAAGGCCAAACGGGATCAGCGGAGCAATAAAATCGGAAACCTGGAAGAAGCTGCGTTTGGTGCGTCTGGCGAAGATAACCATCACCACAATCACGCCAATCAAACCGCCGTGGAAGGACATGCCCCCGTCCCACACGCGGAACAGATAAAGCGGGTCGTCCAGGAAAACCGGGAAGTTGTAGAACAGCACATAGCCGAGACGGCCGCCGAGGAAAACGCCGAGAAAGCCCGCGTAAAGCAGGTTTTCCACTTCGTTTTTTGTCCAGCCACTGCCCGGGCGATTCGCCCGGCGTGTTGCCAGCCACATCGCAAAAACGAAGCCCACCAGGTACATTAATCCGTACCAGTGGAGAGAAACTGGTCCAATGGAAAAAATCACCGGATCAAAGTCCGGAAAATGCAGATAGCCACTGTTCATCTGTCACCACAACTTGTTGTTATTCCGCCGAAAGTGGACAGCGGTTCACCTACGCGACCGCAATTGCTGGTCGCTCCAAAGCTGCGAATCATAGCATAAGGCACCGCGAGCGGGTGGCGGCGAAGTTGTAAAAGTTATGTATATCCCTGAGCCAGCTAAATTCCGCCGCGAATCAGGCCGCCCAACCCACGCCGTTCCATAAATGCGGCGATTTGATGGCGTACTTCGGTCGCCAGTTGCGCATCCAGCGTACGTCTCGCCAGCGTTTGCGCCTCTTCACAGTCAATGCGCCGTAGCAAATATTTAATGCGCGCCACTGAGCGTCCGTTCATGGAGAGATGGCGGTACCCCAGACCAATAAGCACGGCGACGCACATCGGATCACCGGCCATTTCGCCGCACAGACGGATATCAATACCTAACCGTTCTGATTCATCGGCAATCATCGCCAGCGCCCGCAGCACCGCCGGGTGCAAGCTGTCGTACATATTTGCCACGCGGGTATTGTTACGATCGACGGCCAGGATGTATTGCGTCAGATCGTTGGTGCCAATCGAGATAAAATCAACGCGGTTCGCCAGGTGCGACAGCATAAACACCATTGACGGCACTTCCAGCATCACACCGATACGTGGCTTAGGGATGGCGTAACCGATCATCTCTTCCACTTCACGCCCGGCGCGCTCAATCAGTCTGCGCGCTTCATCGATTTCGTCGATGCTGGTTATCATCGGCAGCAGAATACTAAGATTCCCGGTTGCCGCATTGGCGCGCAGCATGGCGCGCACCTGCACCAGGAAGATTTCCGGCTGGTCGAGGGTAATCCGAATGCCGCGCCAGCCAAGGCAAGGGTTCTCTTCGCTGATGGGCATATAAGGCAATTGCTTATCCGCGCCGACATCCAGCGTACGCAGCGTCACGGGCTTATCGTTAAACATCTGCAACATGCCCTGATATTGCGCCACCTGTTCCTCTTCGGACGGGAAACCGCTTTGCAACATAAACGGAATTTCGGTGCGATAAAGCCCAATTCCGTCGATGCGGTTGCCAAGTTTCTCTTCATGTTCCGGGCTTAAACCCGCGTTCAGCATCACCTTCACCCGCTCGCCGCTTTTTAGCTGCGCGGCCAGGTTAACATCGTCTTCGGCAAGGCGACTGAGTTCATTCTCTTCGCTGATAAGCCGCTGGTATTCCTGCAACAGCACCGGTTCAGGATCCACCAACAACTCGCCGCGATAACCGTCCACCACCAACATACGACGTTGCAGCACGGCGGGCTGAATATCGGCCCCCATTACCGTCGGGATGCCAAGCGCGCGCACCATAATCGCCGCATGCGAGTTTGACGCGCCATCGCGCACTACCACGCCCGCCAGCCTGTCGTGCGGCAACTCCGCAAGCGTGGTGGCGGAGAGTTCCTCGGCAACCAGGATAAAGCGCTCCGGCCAGCTGTTTGGCCCGGAAATGGAGTCATCGAGGTGGAATAACAAACGCTGACCCAGCGTGCGCAAATCCCCTGAACGCTCTTTCAGGTAGCCATCGCTAAGCGCTGCGAACTGTTCAGCAAAACTTTCAATAACGGTTTTTACCGCCCATTCGGCCACCACGCCCCTGTCGACTTCTTCAAACAGCTCACGGCGCAGGCGCGCGTCGGAAAGCAGGTGTGAATAGAGATCGAAAATTGCTGCCGTCTCTTTTTGTGCTCCGGCGGCGAAACGTTTGCTGTAACGGCGAAATTCATTGGCAGCTTCTTCCAGGGCTGCCGTGAGCCTTTCACGCTCAAGCGAGGTATCAAGCGTCGAGGCCGGATAAACCTGCTCCATTAACGGCAGCGTTTCATCGACCCAACCTTCAGCGATAGCAACACCCGGCGCTGCCGGCAAGGCGCGAATTCGCGTCTGCCGATACTGACCAAACAGCGCGTTTAACTGTGACTGGGAGAGAATGGCCGCCATCTGGGTGGCAAGCGTGACCAGAAAGGATTCTTCACTTTCATCGTACTGGCGTAGCTCACGCTGTTGTACCACCAGCACGCCAAGCAACTGGCGGCGCTGAATAATAGGTACGCCAAGAAAAGCGCGAAAGCGCTCTTCTTTAACAGCGGGGATATATTTAAAACTGGGGTGTTTTTGCGCATCCGCCAGGTTGATGGGTTCCGCCAGCCTGCCTACCAGACCGACAATCCCCTGATCGAATGCGAGCGTGACGGTGCGACCACGCGGCTTTTTTAAACCGCGCGTCGCCATCAGGTAATAACAACGCCGGTCGTGATCTGCGAGATAGACCGAGCACACTTCGGTTTCCATCGCCAGACAAACGTCGGTAACCAATATTTCCAGCGCTTCGTTAAGGCGTGGCGCGCTGGCGACTTTCTCAACTATTTCTCGCAGTCGGGTGAGCATAATATGGGTGGCTTAACCTCGTTTACGTCGCCAGGCAGGCGCACTTTGCGGCTTCGGAGGCGTTTCCTGAAGCGACATCACCGCGCTTGCAAACTCTTTCATCACCCGCCGGTAGACATCGCGTTTAAACGACACAACCTGGCGAACAGGATACCAGTAGCTCACCCAACGCCAGCCATCAAATTCGGGCGTACTACTGGTCTGCATGTTGATCTCACTGTCGTTACCGATCAACTGCAAAAGAAACCATTTTTGTTTCTGGCCGATACAAACCGGCTTTGTGTCCCAACGCACCAAACGTTTCGGTAACTTGTAACGCAACCAGTTACGCGTAGAAGCAAGGATACGAACATCTTTTCGACTTAAGCCCACTTCCTCGAACAGTTCCCGGTACATTGCTTGTTCCGGAGACTCGCCAGGGTTAATTCCTCCCTGGGGAAACTGCCATGAGTGCTGTCCAAAGCGTCTGGCCCACATGACCTGACCTTGTCGATTACAGATTACGATTCCAACATTTGGGCGGTAGCCATCGTCATCAATCACCGGACTACCTCAAAAAAAGTCTGAATAAAGCGATTGTTTCACACTCCCGGAAAACGGTAAACCACTCTATGACAGGGATACGAACGAATAACATTTGAATAACTCACAGTAATCATCAAAGTTATAAACAGAAAGCGATGCTGACGACGGTTTTTATTCACCTTTTCTGTGGATAGAGTTGTGAAAAAGTATGGAATTACCCAGGGAAAACCCGGAACAGTCTGAATAGACCCGTTCTACGCGAAATAAATAACATACAGAAATTCATGAAGTTAAATAGATTTCCAACCGATAACAGCTCCATAATGTGACGATCATCACCTTAAGGATCCTGGCGCTGATGAAAGATCGAACAGAGCCGAATTTATCCACAGATTATGCCAATAAGTTAGGCACATTTTGTGCAGAATTTCGATTTTCATCGCACGTCAAGGCTGTAAATCGAAACAGTAGTGGCACTTTTCCCCAGTTATCCCACTTTTCTGTGGATAACATGGTGTAAGATCCTGTTCATTGTCAGTGACCAGATTTGGAAAACCCAACACATAGTTGCGCAACTCACGAAAACCCTCTCTAAATTACCTTATAAATCATACGATTGCTCACACCATGCAGAAAAAGGTACACTGCCTGGCTACGGTGCAAAACTAGCGGTTACTTTTTAGACAAAAGGTTTTTAACATGTTCGCGTTGGCTCCTTTCACTTCACCGCCTGAAACAGAAGCGCAATTGTTGACCCAGGCGCAGCGCCTGGCGGGCTATACGCTCGGCGAACTGGCCGCGCTTGCAGGCTTGCCCGTTCCGCGCGATTTAAAGCGTGATAAAGGCTGGACAGGTGTTCTACTGGAGCTGTGGCTCGGTGCCAGCGCAGGCAGTAAACCCGAGCAGGATTTTGCCGCGCTGGGCGTTGAGCTAAAAACCATTCCGATCGATAACCTGGGACGCCCGCTGGAGACCACGTTTGTTTGCGTGGCTCCCCTTACCGGCAACAGTGGCGTCGTGTGGGAAACCAGCCATGTGCGACATAAGCTCAAGCGCGTCTTATGGATCCCTATTGAAGGTTCACGCGAGATCCCGGTGGCGGATCGACGCGTCGGATCGCCGCTGCTCTGGAGCCCAACTGCGGAAGAAGAGCAGCAGTTACGGCTCGACTGGGAAGAGTTGATGGACTTGATTGTGTTAGGCCAGGTGACCCGCATTACCGCCCGTCACGGCGAAGTTTTGCAACTGCGTCCGAAAGCTGCCAACAGTAAAGCGCTAACCGAAGCCATCGGCGAACATGGCGAAACCATTCTCACCTTACCGCGCGGCTTTTACCTGAAAAAGAACTTCACTGGCGCACTGCTGGCGCGTCACTTTTTGCTCTCACCACATTAAATTTTTGCCTAAGCCACAGCGGTGCTTATAATTAGCGCTTCTTTTTTTGGCAGGACTTTATAGAGATGTTATTTGCATGGGTAACCGATCCCAACGCCTGGCTCGCGCTCGGTACGCTGACGCTGCTGGAGATCGTTTTAGGGATCGACAATATTATTTTCCTCTCTCTGGTGGTTGCGAAGCTGCCTACCGCGCAGCGTAATCACGCTCGTCGGTTAGGTCTGGCTGCGGCGATGATCATGCGGCTGTTACTGCTGGCGTCTATCGCCTGGGTGACAAGGCTGACACACCCGCTGTTCAGCGTGTTTGATCACAGCGTTTCCGCCCGCGATTTGATCTTGTTCCTCGGTGGGCTGTTCCTTATCTGGAAAGCGAGTAAAGAGATCCACGAATCGATCGAAGGGGAAGAGGAAGGATTGAAGACCAATGTGCATTCGTTCTTTGGCGCGATTGTGCAGATTATGCTGCTGGACATTATCTTCAGTCTCGACTCGGTGATCACGGCGGTGGGGCTGTCCGATCATCTGTTCATTATGATGGCGGCAGTGGTTATCGCCGTTGGCGTGATGATGTTTGCCGCGCGTCCGATTGGCGAATTTGTTGACCGCCACCCGTCGGTCAAAATGCTGGCGCTGTCGTTTTTGATCCTCGTTGGCTTTACGCTGATTCTGGAAAGCGTCTCCATCCATGTACCGAAAGGTTACATCTACTTTGCCATGTTCTTCTCCATCGCGGTTGAAACGCTCAACCTGATGCGAAATAAGAAGAATCCGCTGTAAACAAAACGCTTCCTCAACCGGGGAAGCGTTTTTTAGCTTTAATCTGCCTTTAACCACTTTTTTCAGATTATCCTGCTTTTTCGTCTCCAGACAGCAAGTTATTACTAAACTTGTTGTCAGACGCATGCCACCAGAGGATCAGAACGATGAAGAAATGGGCAGTGATTATTTCCGCAGTGGGGTTAGCTTTCGCCGTTTCCGGATGCAGCAGTGATTATGTGATGGCGACAAAAGATGGCAGGATGATCCTGACGGACGGTAAACCAGAAATTGACGATGATACCGGGCTGGTCAGCTACCGCGATCAGCAGGGCAATAAAATGCAGATTAACCGCGATGACGTATCCCAGATTATTGAACGCTAAGAAATTGCTATAAAGGTCAGTCACCTGCTGGCCTTTATTTGATTTTTCTCTTTCCCTTTTTCCTCCCCTCTGCCATGTTTATATTCCTTTGTCAGCTCAACTGACGTTGTACTTTTAAGGAAGCCGGCTATGCAGTATCACCGTATCCCCCACAGTTCGCTTGAAATAAGCACCCTGGGGCTGGGCACTATGACGTTTGGTGAACAAAACAGCGAAGCCGACGCCCATGCACAGCTCGATTACGCCGTCAGCCAGGGCATCAACCTGATTGACGTTGCCGAGATGTACCCTGTTCCGCCACGTCCGGAAACGCAAGGTTTGACGGAAACCTATGTCGGCAACTGGCTGGCGAAACGCGGCAACCGTGAAAAACTGGTTATCGCCTCCAAAGTCAGCGGTCCAGGCCGCAACAACGACAGCGGTATTCGCCCGAATCAGGCGTTGGATCGCAAAAACATCCGCGTAGCGCTCGACGATAGCTTAAAGCGCCTGCAAACCGATTATCTCGATCTTTACCAGGTACACTGGCCGCAGCGCCCGACCAACTGCTTTGGCAAGCTGGGTTACAGCTGGGTTGATAGCGCACCGGTCGTGACGCTGCTGGAAACACTGGAGGTGCTGACCGAGTGCCAGCGCGCCGGGAAAATCCGCTATATCGGCGTTTCAAACGAAACGGCGTTTGGCGTGATGCGTTATCTGCAATTGGCCGAGAAGCATGAGCTACCACGCATCGTGACAATTCAGAACCCGTACAGCCTGTTAAACCGCAGCTTTGAAGTGGGTCTGGCGGAAGTGAGTCAGTATGAAGGTGTTGAATTGCTGGCTTATTCTTGCCTGGCGTTTGGTACGCTAACCGGCAAATACCTCAACGGTGCGAAACCCGCTGGCGCACGCAACACGCTGTTTAGCCGCTTTACGCGTTACAGCGGTGAGCAGGCGCAAAAAGCGGTCGCGGCGTATGTGGATATCGCGAAGCGCCACAATCTGGATCCGGCGCAAATGGCGCTGGCTTTCGTGCGGCGTCAGCCCTTTGTCGCCAGCACCCTGCTGGGCGCGACGACGATGGAGCAACTGAAAACCAACGTGGAAAGTTTGCATCTCGATCTCAGCGCAGACGTGGTGGCTGAGATCGAAGCGGTGCATCAGGTTTACACCTACCCGGCACCATAACGATTAACGGCGGCGCTGCCAGATCCACAGCGCCGCAATTGCCAGCGCGAAAATCACGCCAAAGCCAACGCCGGTACCAATTACCGGTACGCCCGCTTTCACCGCCAGCGAGTACAGGCCCAGCATCAGCAACATGGCCATGTTTTCGCCGAGGTTCTGCACCGCAATCGCATTGCCCGCGCCAACCGACTCTTTACCAATGGCTTGCAACAGCGCGTTCAGCGGCACCACAAAGAAACCGCCCAACATGCCGATCAACATCAGCACGCCGTAGGCTGGCAGTAACGCGTGTTGTAAGGAGAACAGCACCACCGCCACACCAATAAGAATGCCGGCAGGCATACAACGCGCCACGGTTTCCAGTGTAACCAGCTTCGCCGCCAGCCCGGCACCGGCCACAATACCCACAGCGACCATCGCGTTAAGGTACGTTGGCGTCGCGTTATCCGTGATCCCAAGCGCCACTGGCACCCACAGCACCAGCAGGAAACGCAGCGTCACGCCCGCGCCCCAGAACAGACTAGTCCCGACCAGAGAAAAGCGCGTTTCACCGTTGCGCCACAGGCTTTTACAGGCGGTGAAGAAGCTGGACGTCATCGGTGTAAAGCGCCAGGATTGCCCCGGACGTGCAGCAGGCAGCTTCGGGATCAGCAGATTGGCGATCACCGCGCCCGCATACACCAGCGCACAAACGCCGAGTGCTACCAGCACATGCCAGTCGGCCAGCACACCGCCAGCCATCGAGCCGAGTAAAATGGCGGCGATGGTCGACGATTCCATCAAACCATTCGCTTTCACCAGCTTATCGCCGGTAGTGATTTCGCCAAGAATGCCGTACTTCGCCGGGGAATAGGCTGCCGCGCCCACACCTACCAGCAAATAGCCAACAAAGGGATTGATGCCGACGCAAATACTCGCCGCGCCAATCAGTTTCAGGCCGTTGGCAAACATCATCACCCGGCCTTTGGCGAAGCTGTCGGCGACCTGCCCGACAAAGGGTGCGAAAAGAATGTAAGCGCCCACAAACACCATCTGCAAAATCGGCTGGCTCCAGTCGGGATAAAACTCCGCTTTCAGCAGCGCCAGCGTGGCGAAGAGCAGCGCATTGTCGCCAAACGCGGAGAGAAACTGCGCGGCAATCACCGCCATCATCCCGCGCGACCACAGCGAGGAGTTAGTGCTTACTGACTCATGCATCTGTCGATTCTTCCTCTTCAATCATCCTTTTCAGGGTCACAAAATCAGGTTTGCCACTGCCCAGCACGGGCAACTGTTTCAGGAAGCGAATATCGCGCGGTACGGCAAGCTCCGGCACGCCTTGCGCCCGCGCCTGCTGTTGCAGCTTATCGCGCGTCAACTCGCTGTCGGTGGTGAACATCACCAGCGCCTCGCCTTTGCTGGCATCGCTCTTGACCACCGTGGCATGCAGTTTTTCCGGCGACACCGCCAGCGCCAGTTGTTCGACAATCTCCAGTGAGATCATCTCGCCGGCGATTTTGGCAAAACGCTTCGCCCGCCCCTGAATCTGCACAAAGCCCTGCTCATCGAAACGCACGATATCGCCGGTGTCATACCAGCCCGCTTCCATGTCGCCATTGATATTTTCCGCGGCTGGCGCTTCCAGCACGCCAGGATTTTCCACACGCAGATAGCCGGTCATCACGTTGGGCCCTTTCAGTTGCAGGCGACCGCCGTCTTCAATGCCCGGCACCGCCATTAACCGCGCATCCATCCCCGGTAAAATCCGCCCGACAGTGCCGGGTTTTGCCGCCATCGGCACGTTAATGGAAACCACTGGCGCACATTCGGTCACACCATAACCTTCAAGGATGCGCAGACCAAATTTGTCCTGCCACAGCTGGCGGGTGCTATCCTGCAACTTTTCAGCTCCGGCCACCACATAGCGCAAACGGAAGAAATCATACGGGTTGGCAAAACGCGCATAATTGCCAAGGAATGTCGAGGTGCCAAACAGCACGGTGCAGTTACGGTCATACACCAGTTCAGGAACAATGCGGTAGTGCAGCGGGCTCGGATAAAGGAACACCTCCGCACCGGTGAATAACGGCGTGAATAACCCCACCGTCAGACCAAACGAGTGGAACAGCGGCAGCGCCGACATAAAGCGGTCATTGGCGGTGAAATCCGCGATGGTTTTGATCTGCTCAACGTTCGCCAGCAAGCTTTTATGGCTATGCACCACGCCCTTCGGATTGCCCTCAGAACCGGAGGTGAAGAGGATCAGCGCCGGGTCTTCCGGTTTTTGCGGCAGTTGCGCTTTTAATGGCGTCAACAGATGGCGGAAAATCCACAGCTTGTCTTCCCTGGTGACATCGCCTTTCAGATCTTCCAGGTAAACCCAGCGCACCTGGGTGAGTTGCTCCGGCAGATGCCACAGCTTGCCTTTATCCATAAACGTACGGGATGTGAAGATGGTTTTGATCTGCGCTGCCGTAATCGCACTACTTAACCCTTTCACGCCGGCGGTGTAGTTCATCATCGCCGGAATGCGTGCACGCGCAACCGCGCCGAAAATCACCGCCGCGCTGATCCCGGCGTTTGGCAACATCAGGCCGATTTTCTCGCCCGGCGCGCTGTATTTATCCAGGATACGGGCAACAAACAGCGATTTGGTCAGCAGCTTGCGGTAGCTATCCGGGGTGAAATTGATGTCTTCAACACAGTGCTTATTGGCACCATAGCGATACTGCGCGGAAAGCAACGCTTCGAACAGGGTTTCGCGCGGGCGCACAGCCATGCGCGCTTCCATCATGATTTGGTGCAGCATCTCACCCGCCAGCTTGCGACGGTCACGCGCACGCGGCGCATCCGGCATCGGTAAATGCGTAGGCGGCAAAATATGCAAAGTAATACGTGGGAACAGGCGCTGCTTTACCAGCCCTTTAAGGCGGCTGAAGTAGGTTAGCTCCGCGCCATCAATACGCAGTGGGACCACCGTCGCACCCGATTTTGCCGCCACAAACCCAGCCCCGTCGTAAATTTTCATCAATGATCCGGAAACCGAAATACGCCCTTCCGGGAAAATCACCACCGGGCGCCCCTGTTCCACCAGCCGCACCAGGTGCTTGATCGACATCGGCTTGGTCGGATCCAGCGGCACGAAATCAATAATCGAGCTAATCCAGCGCATGTACCACTGGCTGCTGATAGAGGTGTAGACCGCGAAAACCGGGCGCACCGGCAGGAATAACGCCAGCAAAATGCCATCAATAAAAGAGACGTGGTTAGGGGTAATGAGCACCCGTTCGCCTTGCAGCGCCTGCGTGTTGCCGGTCAGTTGTACGCGAAACAACACACGGAACAGGCCGCGGAAAAAGCCCAGTAGCATTTCAACTCCTTTTGCCAGTAAATTAAGCACGTTATCAAATTGTGGCAGATTACATGAGAAGTGCGGCGGGTTAAAACGTGGGCGAAAAAAAACCTGCGCGTCCGCGCAGGTTGGTGCTAGAAATGAGTACGAAAAGCGTACCGAATAAATCACCAATCAATACCTCTGGGACCTTGATTGTCGCGTGCGGCACCGCGCCTCACCAGCGGGAAAAAGCAAGAGAGTGAGCCGAAGTGAAACGAGGTGTGTCCATTCGCGATTACTGTTACAGAGTTAGGTAAAAAAAAACCTGCGCATCTGCGCAGGTTGGTGTAATTCGAGTGTGCAACCCTGGGGGCCGCGTTCACCTATCAATACCTCTGGGAGTTCTACTCTGTCACGGGGGGATACCTGCCACCAGCAGACAATCGAAACAGCCCTTCGCAAAGTGTAACTAAAGGTTGTGCCTGAATTACTTTGCAATTTCCCGCGTGTAACGTTTTCACTGATTTCCTTCGCGTCAGCTCACGTTTGCAGATACCTGCCGGGCAGCTTCCTTGATTACACATCTCTTTTCCGTAACACTATGCAGCGTGTAAACGCTTACCCAAAGGAAGGTGCGTAATGGCGACTATCAAAGATGTCGCGCGGCTGGCAGGAGTTTCGGTCGCAACGGTTTCCCGCGTGATTAACGACTCGCCAAAAGCGAGCGAATCCTCGCGCCAGGCGGTGCAAAGCGCAATGGATGCGCTCAATTACCACCCGAATGCCAATGCCCGCGCGCTGGCGCAACAGTCCACCGAAACCGTAGGTCTGGTGGTGGGCGACGTGTCGGATCCCTTTTTCGGCGCAATGGTGAAGGCTGTCGAGCAAGTTGCTTCAGCCACCGGGAATTTCTTGCTGATTGGCAACGGCTACCATAACGAAGAGAAAGAGCGCAAAGCCATTGAGCAACTGATTCGCCACCGCTGCGCGGCGCTGGTCGTGCATGCCAAAACCCTGCCTGACGATGAACTCGCTTCGCTGATGAAACAGATGCCGGGCATGGTGTTAATCAACCGCATTTTGCCAGGGTTTGAACAGCGCTGTGTGGCGCTTGATGACCGTTACGGTGCCTGGCTGGCCACTCGCCATTTGATCCAGCAAGGCCATACGAAAATTGGCTATCTTTGCTCCAACCACGCGATTTCTGATGCGGAAGATCGTCTGCAAGGCTATTACGACGCGCTAAAAGAGAATGGTTTGCCCTGCAACGACCGGCAGGTGACGTTTGCCGAGCCGGATGAGAGCGGCGGCGAACAGGCGATGACCGAGCTGCTCGGTCGCGGGCGTAACTTTACCGCCGTCGCCTGTTATAACGATTCTATGGCCGCGGGGGCGATGGGTGTGCTGAATGATAACGGCATTGAGGTGCCGCGTGAGATTTCCCTGATTGGGTTCGATGATGTATTGGTGTCGCGCTATGTTCGCCCGCGCTTAACCACCGTGCGTTACCCGATTGTCACCATGGCAACGCAAGCCGCTGAACTGGCGCTGGCGCTGGCGGAAAACCGCCCGCTGCCGGAAATCACTTACCTTTTCAACCCAACGCTGGTGCGTCGTCATTCGGTGATTGCGCCGCAAGAGTAGCGATACAGGTGCACGGTCTTGTGCGGATAGTCGAGACCGTCGCCAATGTAGCGCCAGCCAAAACGCTCGTAAAAATCGCGACACGCCGAGTAAAGATGCAGCTCATGAAAACCCATCGCTTTCGCTTGCTCAATCACATGACGCTGTAACTGCCCGGCCACCCCCTGCCCGCGAGCGCTCTCTTTCACATATAGCGCCGCCAGCCACGGGAACAGATCCTGGCGGCTGATTAAATCGCAGCGCCACAGCCCGACGGTGCCCAGCAGTTGCTCCCCATCAACCAGAACAAACGTCAGTGGCAACTGCCCGGGCGTCTGGCTGTGCGCGATAATAGAGGCGAAAAAATCACGCGGCAGCGAGTCGCCAAACTCACGCCATAACCAATCCACCACCTGCTCTGCAAAGTGTGGCGCGTCGTAAAGGGGAATAATCTTCATACGATCTTTCCCTGAAAAATCGGTACTGATTCAAACAGGTAGCCGTCAAAGTCAGGAGCATCCTCGTCTGAAAGCTCCAGCAGGCTCTTTTTGACATTTTCCAGGTGCTGCCACATCGCTTGCCAGGCGCCCATCACATCGCGGCGACGCAGCGCTGCCAGCAGGGTCTGCCGGTCACCCAGCCATTTCAGACGATAGGGACGGCTGGCGATATGCACGTTGAATTGTTGCCACAGCGGGCTGCTGTCCATGTGATGCCAGATACTCTCCACCGTCGCCAGCAGCATCTGGTTTTGCGATGCACCCGCCAGCACAAGGTGGAACATTTTGCTGTTGTCCTGCGAGGTATCGTTCATCGCGATGGCGCGCTGCTCTTGCTCAAGAATGCGCCGAAGATTGTCGATATCCGCGCGCGTCGCCATTTTGGCGGCAAAGGCGGCGATATTGCTCTCCAGCAACTGACGCGCCTGTAAGATCTCAAACGGGCCAACATCGCTACTTAAAAAGCGCTCCTCTTCGTTTTCATGCTCCTGCGGAATACGCATCACATACACGCCGGAGCCCTGGCGAATATCCACCGTGCCTTGCAGTTCAAGCATCAGCAGTGCTTCACGCACGATGGTACGGCTAACGCCATATTTTTCGGCGATATTGCGCTCCGGCGGCAGGCGGGAACCCACGGGGTAATGCCCCTGGATTATCTGCTCGCGTAAATCTTCGCCAATCTCCTGGTACTGTTTTTTTTCCGGCGGGACGACGGCCTTCTCCACAATATCACCTGCAAGTCTGAGTTATCGCGCAGGCCGGGGCGCCCGGCCTGTCGGCGCTATCTTACCAAAGCCAGCGCCTGATCGAGAACTTTCGCGCCGTTTAAGGTGCCGTAAGCCACCGAATCGATCACATCAATCGGAATGCCATATTCGTCAGTCAGTTTTTTATTCTCCGCCAGCTTAAAGCGCACCTGCGGTCCCAGCAGCACGGCGGTTATCTCGGTGGCATAACTTTGCAACTCGTCGCGCAGGGATTGCTCGGCAATGGCGTAGATCTTCAGCTCAAGGCCGCGCTCCGCCGCCGCTTTTTCCATTTTGGTCACCACCAGCGATGTGGACATCCCGGCGGAGCAGCACAACACAATACGTTTCATGGTGGCTCCTTATTTCCATCCGTCATCAATAGTCAGGGTCAACTGGCGTTCATCGCGCAGCTTGCGAAACCAGCCGGCAGACTTTTTCGCCCGGCGGTCACGGTTGTTTTGCAGGTCAATCTCAATCAGGCCATAGCGGTTTTTAAACGCGTTCATTGGCGAAACGTTATCGGTAAACGCCCACAACATGTAACCCTGGCAGTTCGCGCCCGCTTCTCTGGCGCGCAGCGTCTGGTATAAATGCGCGGCAATAAAATCAATGCGGTACTCGTCCTCAATGGTGCCCGCCGCGTTGCGAAACTGTCCTTCGTTCTCAATGCCCATGCCGCTTTCGGCGACAAACCACGGAATGTTGCCGTAGTCGTTTTTGATGCGCATCGCCATGTCATAAATGATCTCCGGCAGGATCTCCCAGCCGCGAGATTTGTTCATTTTTCTGCCCGGCAACTCAAAAGGCTCGTAGTAGTACGCCGGGTGAAAAGGTGTTTCCGGGTGCCAGGCGCGCGACGGTGCTTTTACCCGGTGCGGGTAATAAAGGTTAATGCCCAGCTCATCGACGGTGTTATCGCGGATAATCGCCAGCTCTTCCTCACTGTAATCCCACTGTACCTGGTGTTTTTCCAGCAACGGGAACAGCTCCGGTGGATAGTGGCCTTTCACCATCGGATCAAGAAAGACGCGGTTATAGAACAGATCGTAGCGCTCGGCGGCCAGCACATCGTGCGGCGCGCGTGAACGCGGATAAGTGACTTCCGGGTTGAGAATGCAGCCCACGGTGCCCTGATAACCCTTCTCACGAAACAGTTTCACCACTTTCGCGGTGGCCAGGTTTTTATGGTGATTCCACTGCATCCAGGTGCCGGTGTTCTGCTCATAAGGCCAGCGCAGCGCATCCAGGTAGACGCGGGTTTGCACCACAATCGGCTCGTTAAAGGTGAACCAGCGGGTCACTTTTTGATGAAAACGCTCAAACACCTTTTCGACATACAACAGATACAGCTCAACCACTTTTTTTGACGCCCAGCCGCCGTAGGTTTCCAGCAAATAGCCCGGCAGTTCGTAATGTTCCAGGCAGATCATCGGCACAATGCCGTGGCGCTGCATCTCGTCAAACAGTTCGTCGTAATAGGCGGCATAGCGTTCATCAACCACGCCGTTTTCATAATCGGTGAGAAAGCGCGACCAGTTGATCGAGGTGCGATAGTGGGTCAGCCCCGCCTGTTTCATCAGTTGCACATCTTCACGAAAGCGCTGGTAAAAGTTGGTCGCCACCGCCGGGCCGTAGCCGTCGTGCCAGACGTGACGATCGTTTTTGTACCAGAGATCGGGCCAGGAATCCTGGCCCTCCCGCTTGTCTGTCCAGCCTTCGGTTTGCCAGGCTGAGGCCGCCGCGCCCAGAATAAACGACGGCGGTATGGCAATTGTTTTCGTGCTCATGACATCCTCAGGCGTTGTTAGTGGCTTCGGCTTGCAGCTGCGCTTGTTCGGCGCGGCGAGAAGCAATTTTCACAAACGGCAGATAGATAATGACGGAAGTGATAATGCAGATAAGCTGCGTTACCACCGCGCCCATTGAACCGGCGGTCGACAGCCAGGCGTTGATCAACGGCGGCGTGGTCCACGGCACCATCACCACTGCTTTGCCGGCAAAACCGGTCACCGTGGCAAAGTAACCGATCGAGCCGGTCACCAGCGGGGTGATGATGAACGGGATCGCGAGGATCGGGTTGAGCATGATCGGCATACCGAAAATCACCGGCTCGTTAATATTAAATACCCCAGGCCCGATGGAGAGTTTGGCGATCTCTTTCATCTCTTTACGCTTGGTGGCGATCATCACTGCGATCAGCAGGCCGATGGTTAAACCCGAGCCGCCGATACTCATATAAACGTCCCAGAACGGCATGGTGATGATATTCGGCACCTCTTTGCCCTGCTCAAAGGCGCTCATATTGACGGTGATGGCACCCAGCAGCAGCGGTTCGCGAATAGGCTTAATCATCTGGTTGCCGTGAATACCGATAACCCAGAACAGTTGCGCCACAAACATCAGTAGTAAAATGCCCGGCAGGCTTTGCACCACGCGCTCCAGCGGCTGCTGCACTACCTGATAAACGGCGTCATACAGGTACATGCCGGTCACCTGGTGGAAAACAAAACCGAAGGTGGCAATTACCGTGGTGGTGATGATCGCCGGGATCAGCGCGGAAAACGACGCGGAGACGTTGGGCGGCACGGTGTCCGGCATTTTTATCTTCAGCCCGTCGCGGTTTTCCAGCCAGCAGTAAATTTCCACCGACAAAATAGCGATAAACATGCCGAGGAACAGGCTACGGGTATCGGAGAACTGGCGCAGCAGCACGTCTTTCACCACGTGCATCTGCCCGTCTACCAGCATTTCCACTGTGGTTGGCGTGACGCAGATAAAACAGATCACCGCCAGCAAACCGGGAAACAGCGTCTTAATGCCGTTGATACGCCCGAGCTCAATACCGATTAAGAACACCGCGCCAATGTTAAGGAAGTTCAGCGTGGCGTAGTTAATCGCACTGGTAATCGGCTTCAACGCTGCGAGAAAGGAGAGTGACTGGAAGCTGGCGAGGCCATTTTTTGGATCCAGCACCATGTTGGAGATCAGGACAGAAAATGCGCCGACGATGATCACCGGCATCAGGGTAATAAACGACGCTTTGATCGCCATGATATAGCGATAGCTGTTGAACTTTGTCGCAAAACTACCCAGAGAATCGATGAGCTTTTCTTGTAGGGCCATGAGTTAACACCTCAGTAAAGGGGCTTTTTTATCGATGCAGGGATACAGCACAGTCCCATTTGGCATACCAAAAATAGCGATGCGTGGCGGAAAGTTCTGTGACGAGCCTCCCAACCCGCTTACTGGTATTCCAAAACGAGACGAAAGCCAACATTGGCATACCACCTTACCGTTAGCAGGGATTTCCGATACTTAGCGCAAACCGTAACGGCTGGCCTTAACCCGTGAAATGAGTGTGGTAAACTGCGTTTCATTACGCGAAACGAGAACTCGTCATGGTCACAATGCTGGATGTCTCACTGCGCGCGGGCGTTTCGAAAGCAACGGTTTCCCGCGTGCTGAATGGTACGGGTCAGGTAAAAGAGAGCACCCGCAATCAGGTTTTTAAGGCGATGGAGGAGCTGGATTATCGCCCCAACTTTCTTGCCCGCTCGCTGGCAAACCGCACCAGCAACAGCATTGGCCTGGTGGTGTCCAGCTTTGACGGTTTTTATTTTGGCCGCTTATTGCAGCAGGCGTCGCGCCAGGCGGAATTACACGGCAAGCAGCTGATTGTCACCGACGGTCACGATACGCCCGAACGGGAAGAGCTGGCGGTGCAGATGCTGGCAGACAGGCGCTGCGACGCCATTATTCTTTACACCCGCTTTATGAGCGAAAAAGCGATCTTAACGCTTATTGACGCCACGCCAATGCCGCTGATTGTCATCAACCGCGAGCTCTTCCAGGCGCATGATAAATGTGTGTTCTTCGAGCAGCAGGACGCGGCCTTCCAGGCTGTGGATTACCTGATTACACAGCATCACCGGGATATTGCCTGTATCACCGCGCCGATCCACACGCCGACCGGTAAAGCACGGTTGATGGGTTATCGCAAGGCGCTGGAAAAACACGGCATTCGCTGGGATCCGGCCAAAGTGAAATACGGTGACTCGACCATGACGCGCGGGTATGAACTGTGCCAGCAGATGTTGCAGGAAGGGGTGAAATTCAGCGCGCTGTTCGCCTGTAACGACGATATGGCGCTGGGTGCCTCAAAGGCCATCTGGCAGGCGGGTTTGCGTATTCCGCAGGATATTTCGCTGTTCGGCTTTGATGACGCACCAAGCGCCCGCTGGCTGGAGCCGGGCCTGTCGACGGTCTATTTGCCGATCGACAACATGATCACCACCGCGATTGATCAGGCGATCAAACTGGTGAACAACGAACAGATCGCCGCGATCCCACCGTTTACCGGCACGCTGGTGTTGCGTGAATCGGTCGCGGCGGGACCGGGCAGTAAGGCTTAGAGCAGCTCCAGACCGATCAGCTCTTCGATGGTCTGGCGGCGGCGAATCAAGCGCGCGACGCCGTTATCGAATAACACTTCCGGCAGCAGCGGACGGCTGTTGTAGTTTGATGACATTGACGCGCCATACGCTCCCGTATCGTGCAGCACCAGATAATCCCCGGCTTTCACTTCCGGCAGCGCGCGGGTTTCCACTTTCCCGCCCTCCTGCTGGGTAAAGACATCGCCGGATTCGCACAGCGGCCCGGCAACCACAGTATCAATCAGTGGCGCATGGCGAAGATCGCGCCCATCGGCGGCCAGCGCCGTAATGTGGTGGTAGCTGCCGTACATTGCCGGGCGCATCAGATCGTTAAAACCGGCGTCGATCAGCACAAAGTGGCGGCTGCCCATGTTTTTCACGCTACGCACTTGTGAAACCAGCACGCCAGATTCCGCCACCAGGAAACGACCCGGTTCGATCTCCAGCTTCACCGCATGCCCCAGATGTTTGGCAATTTGCTCGCGCGCCGCGTTCCACAGCCCGTAATAATGCGCGGTATCCACCGGCTCTTCCCCTTCATGATAGGGAATCGACAAACCGCCGCCTGCGGAAATTGCCTGCAGATCCTGGCCAAAATCGACCACCTGGCGCACCATCGCGCCGCACACCTGCTCCAGATGGCCATAATCCACGCCGGAACCGATATGCATATGAATGCCCGCCAGTTTCAACTGGTAGCGTTGCATTACCGCCAGCGCATCCGCCAGATCGCTGTACCAGATGCCATGCTTGCTGTTTTCGCCGCCCGTGTTGGTTTTCTGGCTATGACCGTGACCAAAACCAGGGTTAACGCGTAACCACACGCGATGACCCGGCGAGACCGCACCAAGCTGTTCCAGCATATCCACCGAACCGGCGTTCACGGCAATACCCAGTTCGCTCACCCGCGCGATGGTCGCGTCATCCAGCACATCGGCGGTAAAGACAATATCGTCCGGGTGCGTTTGCGGATCGTAACCCGCTGCCAGCGCACGTTCGATCTCACCGAGCGAAACGGAATCGACCTTCACGCCCTGCTCACGCATCAGACGCAGAATATGAATATTCGAACAGGCTTTTTGCGCAAAGCGCACCACGTCGAAGGCGCGCAGTTTGGCGATTTGCGCGCGAATGATTTGCGCGTCATAACCCCATACCGGGCAGCCAAATTCAGCAGGTAAGCGCAGCAGATTAGCGGCGTTAAGGTCGGTTTCAGTCTGGTGTAATGAGCGTGGCATGATGACTCCGGGCAACAAAATTTTTACTGATTACGCCACAGCACGAAGAGAATAAAAAATATCGTTTTATCGCAACTCTATGCAAAAATGATATGGATAACCTGCTGAAACCGGATCCCGCCCATGCCCGCTGTCAATCTGCGCCATATCGAAATCTTTCACGCCGTGATGACCACCGGCAATCTGACGGAGGCCGCCGCACTGCTGCATACCTCGCAACCGACGGTGAGCCGCGAGCTGGCGCGCTTTGAAAAAGTGCTGGGGCTGAAACTGTTCGAGCGCACGCGCGGGCGTTTACAGCCCACGGTGCAAGGATTGCGGTTATTCGAAGAGGTGCAGCGTTCCTGGTACGGGCTGGACCGGATTGTCAGCGCCGCCGAAAGCCTGCGTGAGTTCCGCCAGGGTGAGTTGTCCATCGCCTGCCTGCCGGTATTTTCTCAATCTTTTTTACCGCTGCTGCTGCAACCATTTCTGGCGCGCTACCCGGATGTCAGCCTGAACATCGTGCCGCAGGAGTCGCCATTGCTGGAGGAGTGGCTGTCAGCGCAGCGACACGATCTGGGCTTAACCGAAACGCTCAGCACTCCGGCAGGCACCGAACGCACGCCACTGCTCACCTGTAATGAAGTCTGCGTCATGCCGCAGAATCATCCGCTGGCGTGCAAAGCGGTATTAACACCGGCAGATTTTCAGGGCGAGAATTACATTAGTTTGTCGCGCTCCGACAGTTACCGGCAGTTGCTGGACGCGCTGTTTAATGAACATCAGGTGAAGCGGCGCATGGTGCTGGAAACGCACAGCGCCGCCTCGGTATGCGCGATGGTACGCGCCGGGGTGGGGATTTCGGTGGTGAACCCGCTGACCGCGCTGGATTACGTAGCCAGCGGTGTCGCCGTGCGTCGTTTCAGTATCGAAGTGCCGTTTACGGTGAGCCTGATCCGCCCACTGCACCGCCCCGCTTCTGCGCTGGTCGAGGCGTTTACCGCCCATTTGCAGGCAGCCATGCCGCTGGTTAGCGGGCCGCTGGCTGCCATACTGGGCGAACCTTAAGAGAGCATAAAGTCCACCGCATCGGCGGCATGCAGCGCCGCCGTATCAAACACCTTAATCGGGCAGTGAGTTTCCGGCAGCAGCAGACCAATCTCGGTGCAACCGAAAATCACCCCTTCCGCGCCTTCGCCAGCCAATTTTTTGATTAAATTGACAAAATAGTAGCGAGACTCATCGGTGAAGGTTCCCAGACAGAGCTCACTAAAGATGATGTCGTTAATGCGCTCGCGATCTTCCGGGCCCGGCACGGAGGTTTCGATGCCAAACTGTTTCTCCAGGCGGCCACGGTAAAAATCCTGCTCCATGGTGTAGCGCGTGCCGAGCAACGCGACATTGCGCATGCCTGCGTTTTCGATCGCCCGCCCGGTCGCATCAGCAATATGCAGGAACGGAATATGGCAGCGCTCTTCTATTTGCCCGGCGACTTTGTGCATGGTGTTGGTACACAGCACAATCGCCTGCGCGCCCGCCTGCTCCAGACCCGCCGCCGCCTGGGCCAGGATCTCACCGGCTTTATGCCACTGTGCGGTCGCCTGGCAGGTCTCAATTTCATGGAAATCCAGGCTGTGCAGAAGCAAGCTGGCGGAGTGCAAGCCGCCGAGACGAGCTTTCACGCCCTCATTAATCAGGCGGTAATAAGGAACGGTTGATTCCCAGCTCATACCGCCCAGCAGTCCTATCGTTTTCATCGCTTGTCTCCGTCTGGTTTAGCGCTCAGTCAATCAAAGTTGTGATCGACTTTCAACTTCTCTGGCCTCGCGTTTATTTTTATAGAACGCTGAGATAAGTTATTTTGAAACAACGTTTCATCATTTACTCTATCGTAATCACTAACGATACCTACTACAGGACACTACGATGTTTATCTTCCATAAAGACACTCAGCTTGATGACCTGGGCAACGGCGTTAGCCGCCGTATTCTTGCCCATGACGGCAAAATGATGGCGGTCGAAGTTATGTTCGAACAAGGTGCCATCGGCCCAATGCACAATCATCCTCATGAACAACTTACGTACGTTTTATCCGGCGAGTTCGAATTTACCATTGGTGATGAGAAACATATCGTCACCGCAGGCGATACACTTTATAAGGAACCGCACATTATGCACGGATGTGTGTGTTTAAAAGCCGGAACGCTGCTCGATACCTTTACACCAGTACGTGAAGATTTTTTAAAACGTTGATCGCGCCCTTAAATAGTTAACGCCTCCCATAATTAGGGGGGCGTTTTTATTTCCAGGCCAATAAGAATAGTTCGCCGGATAATCGTTTAAATATCCAATGATTTCATTTCGCAATATTTAATACGTTAGGCTGTTACCCAAATCGTTACGCTTACTGGCGATAAACCCGCTGTTTTTCGACAAAAATGACACCCACCTCACTTTATTGAAACATCGTTTCGACTTCGATCACATTTCACGAATTAATCGAATGACGCCAATTCAAAACGCAATAAAATATTTTAAAACGACGTTTCACAAACCAAGAACGTAAGTTCGCAGGATTTTAAAACCCGGAATATCGTGAGTAATTTCCAGTGGTTAAAGTTTCAAAACGCATTGATTCAATTGATTATTGTGATCAAGCGCACGCACAGAGCCTGTTTTAACCCTCTGACGCCCATGCGGCGGAGGAAAAAAGTTAATCTCCGAATCCGTATTACACATTGTTCGCCAGGTAGGTATGTATGAATGAAAACAGACTACTGGGATTGGCCTGGATATCGCCCTACGTTATTGGGTTGATAGTCTTTACGGCTTTCCCATTCATCTCATCGTTCTTTCTCAGTTTTACTGAGTATGACCTGATGAGCCCGCCGGTATTTAACGGCATTGAGAATTATCGCTACATGTTTACCGAAGACACGCTCTTCTGGAAATCAATGGGCGTAACGTTCGCGTATGTATTTTTGACAATCCCGCTGAAGCTCGCCTTCGCGCTGGGGATTGCCTTTGTGCTCAACTTTAAACTTCGGGGCATCGGTTTTTTCCGTACGGCTTACTACATTCCGTCCATCCTCGGTAGCTCCGTGGCGATCGCCGTACTGTGGCGCGCACTGTTCGCTATTGATGGCCTGCTGAACAGCTTTATCGGCGTGTTTGGTCTGGATCCGATTAACTGGCTCGGCGAACCGTCGCTGGCGCTGATGTCCGTCACCCTGCTGCGCGTCTGGCAGTTCGGCTCCGCGATGGTCATCTTCCTCGCCGCGCTGCAAAACGTGCCGCAATCCCAGTATGAAGCGGCGATGATCGATGGCGCCAGCAAATGGCAGATGTTTATGAAAGTTACCGTGCCGCTGATTACGCCGGTTATTTTCTTCAACTTCATCATGCAGACCACACAGGCGTTCCAGGAATTTACCGGCCCGTATGTCATTACCGGCGGCGGCCCGACCTATTACACCTATCTGTTCTCGCTCTACATCTACGACACCGCCTTCAAGTATTTCGACATGGGCTACGGTGCGGCGCTGGCCTGGGTTCTGTTCCTGGTCGTGGCGGTCTTTGCCTCCATCGCCTTTAAGTCTTCGAAATACTGGGTGTTCTACTCTGCCGATAAGGGAGGCAAAAATGGCTGATATCCAACATCTCACGCCGGGCATGAAAGAAGCCGAACGTGAAGTGGCGCGCACGCTGCGCCGCGAAAAAATCAGCGCATGGATCCGCTATACGATCCTGCTCTTTGTCGGCCTGTTAATGCTCTACCCGCTGGCGTGGATGTTCTCGGCGTCGTTCAAACCGAACCACGAGATCTTCACCACGCTGGGGCTGTGGCCGACCCACGCCACCTGGGACGGCTTTATCAACGGCTGGAAAACCGGCACCGAATACACCTTCGGGCATTACATGCTGAACACCTTTAAGTATGTAATCCCAAAAGTAATTTTGACCATTATCTCTTCCACCATTGTGGCTTACGGCTTTGCCCGCTTTGAGATCCCGTGGAAGAACTTCTGGTTCGGTACGCTTATCGCCACCATGCTGCTGCCAAGCACCGTGCTGCTGATCCCGCAATACCTGATGTTCCGTGAAATGGGCATGCTCAACAGCTATATGCCGCTGTATCTGCCAACGGCGTTCGCCACCCACGGTTTCTTCGTCTTTATGTTGATTCAGTTCTTACGCGGCGTGCCGCGCGACATGGAAGAAGCGGCGCAAATCGACGGCTGTAACTCCTGGCAGGTGCTGTGGTACGTGGTGGTGCCAATCCTGAAACCGGCGATTATCTCCGTGGCGCTGTTCCAGTTCATGTGGTCAATGAACGACTTTATCGGGCCGCTGATTTATGTCTACAGCGTGGATAAATACCCGATCGCACTGGCGCTGAAAATGTCCATCGACGTCACCGAAGGTGCGCCGTGGAACGAAATTCTGGCAATGGCGAGTATCTCCATTCTGCCGTCCATCATTGTCTTCTTCCTGGCACAGCGCTACTTCGTACAGGGCGTGACCAGCAGCGGAATTAAAGGTTAAGAGGGAAGTATCATGGCTGAAGTTATTTTCAACAAACTGGAAAAGGTTTACTCCAACGGCTTCAAAGCGGTACATGGTATCGACCTGAAAATTGCCGATGGCGAATTTATGGTGATTGTCGGCCCAAGCGGCTGCGCCAAATCCACCACGCTGCGTATGCTGGCAGGCCTTGAAACCATCAGCGGCGGCGAAGTGCGCATCGGCGAGAAGATCGTCAACAACCTCGCGCCAAAATCACGCGGCATCGCGATGGTGTTCCAGAACTACGCCCTTTACCCGCACATGACAGTGCGTGAAAACCTCGCGTTCGGCCTGAAACTCAGCAAGATGCCGAAAGATGAGATCAACAAACAGGTCGATGAAGCGGCGAAAATCCTGGAGCTGGAAGAGCTGATGGACCGCCTGCCGCGCCAGCTTTCCGGCGGTCAGGCGCAGCGCGTGGCGGTTGGCCGCGCGATTGTGAAAAAGCCAGATGTGTTCCTGTTTGACGAACCGCTGTCGAACCTGGACGCCAAACTGCGCGCCTCAATGCGCATCCGTATTTCCGACCTGCACAAGCAGTTAAAGAAATCCGGGAAACCGGCCACCACGGTCTACGTCACGCACGATCAGACCGAAGCAATGACCATGGGCGACCGCATCTGCGTGATGAAGCTCGGCCATATCATGCAGGTGGATACTCCGGACAACCTCTACCACTTCCCGAAAAATATGTTCGTGGCGGGCTTTATCGGCGCGCCGGAGATGAACATCAAACCGGCGAAAATTGTAAAAAAAGCCGACCAGCTGCACATCACCGTCGGTCATGAAACGCTGGCGCTGAACGCTTATCAGCAGGAGAAAGTCGCGGATTACGCCGACAAAGAGGTGTTCTTTGGCGTGCGCCCGGAGTTTGTCTCCGTTTCTGATGAGCCTTATAGCGACGATTGCGGCTCCGGCGATCTGGTGCGCGTCGAGAACATGGGTCACGAGTTCTTTGTTTACCTGAAAGTTGGCGACTACGAACTGACCGCACGAATTCCTTCAGATGAAGCTAAGCCAATGATTGCAAAGGGGCTTCACCGGAAGGTGTACTTTAAGTTTGATATGAATAAGTGTCATATTTTTGACGCGAAAACTGAACAGAACATTTCTTTATAACTACGAAATCATTCGCGATGCCCCGAGGCGGCCAGTCGGTGTATCCCGGCGCTTACGCAAGTAAGTAGCCGGGATACATCAGCGCAGCCACCAAAGGGGCACCTGAAGAATGAAATTTAAACAAACGTTGGAGTATAAAAATGAAAAAAGTGCTTACCGGCGCCATCATCTCCGCAACTCTGGGCATGTGCGCTGTACCCGCAACCGCCGCTGATAATGTTGATCTGCGTATGTCCTGGTGGGGGGGCAACGGTCGTCATCAGGTCACCTTAAAAGCGCTGGAAGAGTTTCATAAACAGCATCCGGACATTACCGTTAAATCTGAATACACCGGTTGGGACGGCCACCTCTCCCGTCTGACCACGCAAATCGCGGGCGGCACCGAGCCGGACGTGATGCAGACCAACTGGAACTGGCTGCCGATTTTCTCCAAAAATGGCGACGGTTTTTACGATCTGAACCAGGTCAAAGACATAGTCGATTTAAGCCAGTTCGATGCCAAAGAGCTGCAATCCACCACCGTTGACGGCAAGCTGAACGGCATTCCAATCTCCGTCACCGCACGCGTGTTCTACTTCAACGACGAGCAGTGGAAAAAAGCGGGCGTCGCCTTCCCGAAAACCTGGGATGAGCTGTTAGCGGCGGGCAAAACCTTTGAAAGCAAGCTCGGCAAACAGTACTACCCGGTCGTGCTGGAGCACCAGGATACGCTGGCGCTGCTGAACTCCTACATGGTGCAGAAATACAACATTCCTGCCGTGGATGAAAAAGCGAAGAAATTCAGCTACACCAACGAGCAGTGGGTCGAATTCTTCCAGATGTATAAAAAACTGGTCGATAGCCACGTAATGCCGGACGCGAAGTACTACGCGTCGTTCGGTAAGAGCAACATGTATGAAATGAAGCCGTGGATCGAAGGTGAATGGGCGGGTACTTACATGTGGAACTCCACCATCACTAAATACTCCGACAACCTGAAGCCGCCAGCCAAACTGGTGCTGGGTGACTACCCGATGCTGCCGGGTGCGAAAGACGCAGGTCTGTTCTTTAAACCCGCACAGATGCTGTCGATCGGTAAATCCACCAAGCATCCGAAAGAGGCGGCCCAGGTAATCAACTTCCTGCTGAACAGCAAAGAAGGTGCTGAAACGCTGGGTCTGGAGCGCGGCGTGCCGCTGAGCAAAGCTGCGGTGCAAACGCTGACCGCCAATGGCGCGATCAAAGAGGCCGATCCGGCGGTTGCGGGTCTGCGTCTGGCGCAGTCACTGCCGACCAAGCTCTCGGTATCGCCTTACTTTGACGATCCGCAGATTGTTGCCCAGTTCGGTACCGCAATTCAGTACATCGACTATGGCCAGAAATCCGTTGAAGAAACCGCAGCCGACTTCCAGCGTCAGGCTGAGCGTATTCTGAAACGCGCCATGCGCTAAGGTTTTACCGCAATGACATACCCTGCCCGTTCGCGGCAGGGTATTTTTTTATCTAAGGAGCAGGTAATGGCAAAGGGGAAAAAAGTCTCTCTCACCTTCCGCAGCCAGAAAGACGACAAAACCGGGCATGAGGTTATCCGGCTGACGCCGCCGCATATTATTTGTCACCGTAACTACTTCTATCAGAAATGCTTTACCCGGGACGGCGAGAAACTGATTTTCGGCGGCGCGTTTGAAGGCCACTGGAATTACTACTTGTTGGATCTCGCTAACCGCGAAGCGACACAGCTCACCGAAGGTGCGGGAGACAACACGTTTGGCGGTTTTTTATCTGCCGATGACAGCGCGCTGTGGTATGTGAAAAACACCCGCGAACTGCGCTGCGTGGATTTGCAGACGCTCGAAGAGCATATCGTCTACGAAGTCGACGATGAGTGGGTGGCGTATGGTACCTGGGTCGCCAACTCCAGTTGCACCAAACTGGTCGGTATCGAAATCAAAAAGAGTGACTGGCAGCCGCTCACCGACTGGCAAAAATTCCGCGATTTCTACTTCACCAACCCCGAATGTCGCCTGATCCGCATTGATCTGCAAAGTGGTAAACGTGAGACCCTGTTGCAGGAAAAACGCTGGCTTGGCCACCCGATTTATCGCCCGTTTGACGATAACACCGTGGCGTTTTGCCACGAAGGCCCGCGCGATGTCATTGATGCGCGTATGTGGCTGATTAACGAAGATGGCAGCAACCTGCGCAAGGTGCGCCAGCACAAGCCGGGCGAAAGTTTTACCCATGAATTCTGGGTGCCGGACGGCTCCGCGCTCTACTACGTGGCGCACCAGGAAAACGATCCGCGCCGTTATCTCTACAGCGCGGATCCCAAGACGCTGGAAAACCAGCAGTTGATGGCAATCCCGCCCTGCTCACATCTGATGAGTAATGAAGACGGCAGTCTGGTGGTCGGTGATGGCGCGCCGCATCACACCGGGGATATCCACCTTAACGATCCGTTTATCTGGGTATTTGACATTCATAGCGGCGAACAGAAAGCGATTTGCCAGCATAACAGTAGCTGGAAAGTGCTGGATGGTGACCGCCAGGTCACGCATCCGCACCCGTCTTTCTCGCCAGATAACCAGTGGGTACTCTACACTTCCGATGCCGAAGGCATGCCCGCGCTCTACCTCGCGCGGGTGTAATTTTGCCCTCTCCCGCAAGGGAGAGGGATGTTGTTACACGCCGATATTACGCAGTTTTTCACCTGACATCAGACGGCGCTCGATATGTTCCAGCGTGACGTTTTTGGTTTCCGGGATCAGCCAGAAAGTGACGCCGACAAATGCCAGATTCAGCGCGGTATAGAGCCAGAAGGTGCCCGCCGCGCCAATCGCGTCCAGCAACGTCAGGAAGGTTGCTCCGATGATCATGTTCGACACCCAGTTAGTGGTGGTGGAACAGGTGATGCCGAAGTCGCGGCATTTCAGCGGCTGGATCTCCGAACACAGGATCCACACCACCGGCGCGGCGCTCATCGCATAACCGGCAATACAGATCATCGTCATACCGACGGAAAGCCAGGATAACCCGCTCGATGCAGTGCCGTTATCAAACTGCATCAGGCAGTAGCCGAGGATCAAGGTGCCGATCGCCATTACGCTGAAACCAATTTTCAGCGCCGGTTTGCGTCCGGCTTTATCCACGGTAAATACCGCGATAAAGGTGGCAAACATAAAGGTCAACCCCACCACCAGCGTGGCGATCATCTGCTGTTCAGTGGTAGTAAACCCGGCCATTTTGAAGATGCGCGGCGCGTAATACATGATGATATTCATGCCGGTGAACTGCTGCATCGCCTGCAATAACATGCCGAGGAAAACGGCGCGGCGCACGTTGCGGTTAGCTTTAAACAGCTGGAAACCGCCCTGTTTCAGTTTCAGGCTTTCGCGGATTTCATTAAGTTCTTCGCGCGCTTTTTCCGAGGTATCGCGCAGCATACGCAGCACCTCTTCCGCTTCAATATGCCGCCCTTTTTGCGCCAGCCAGCGCGGGCTATTGGGCAGAAAAACCACCAGAACAATCAGCAACACCGCCGGCAACGCCAGCACACCGAGCATCGCCCGCCAGTTGCCGCTGTAGCTAAACGCAGTATCCGACAGGAACGCCAGCACAATGCCCAGCGTGACCATTAACTGGTACATGCTGATCATCTTGCCGCGCACGTTTTCGCTCGCCATTTCAGAGAGATACAGCGGCGCGGTATACGAAGCAATGCCGACTGCAACCCCGAGCAGCACGCGGGAAAGCAGCAGCACTTCCACGCTGGCGGCAAACGCGGAACCGAGCGAGCCTGCGACAAACAACACCGCGCCCACCATTAAGCTGTATTTGCGCCCAAGGCGGAAAGAGAGCCAGCCATTAAACAGCGCGCCCAGCGCCGCGCCCAGCATCATGCTGCTCACCACCCACTCCTGCAAACGGCTGGATAAGGTGAAATGGTCGGTGATAAACGGCAGCGCACCGGAAATCACCCCAATATCGAGACCAAACAACAGCCCGGCGACCGCTGCCGACACCGAGACAAACAGATTCATACGCCGGGTATCACGCAGCGCGCGCGGTAAAGCTACAGAGTCAGTACTGATAGAAGCCATGTTTTCCTGCCTGCACAGAATAAGTCGTCTTATGAAAGTAAGTCAGCGGCGAGTCAAAGCGTCAGTGCGTAACTCGCGAAGATATGGATAAATACGCTGTGGCATAGTGTTTTGTGATGGAGTTTACAATTTTGAAAATATAGTTTAAGCACTAAACTAATTTTAACTTATTTATTTTAAAGGATATTTAATAAATAGCCTGCGAATTAAGACAAAAGGATATGGATTTTTCTATTCAACAGATATGGACAATTAATACGCAGATATAAAAAAACCTGCCCGTGGGCAGGTTTCGTATGCAGTCAATGCGAGGCGAATTAACGCGCCAGCCAGCCGCCGTCAACAGCAATGGTGTAGCCGTTGATGTAGTCAGACGCTTTCGAAGACAGGAACACGACCGGCCCCATCAGATCGCTCGGCAAACCCCAGCGGCCCGCCGGGATACGGTCGAGGATCTCGGCGCTACGCTGCTCATCGGCACGCAGCTGCTGGGTGTTGTTGGTCGCCATATAGCCCGGCGCAATAGCGTTAACGTTGATGTTGTGTTTCGCCCACTCGTTCGCCAGCAGACGCGTCACACCCATCACGCCACTTTTTGACGCGGTGTAAGACGGTACGCGGATGCCGCCCTGGAAAGAGAGCATGGACGCGATGTTGATGATCTTGCCGCCGTTACCCTGCGCGATGAAGTGTTTTGCCGCCGCCTGGGACATAAAGAATACGCTCTTAATGTTCAGGTTCATCACGTCGTCCCAGTCTTTCTCGCTGAAGTTGATCGCGTCTTCACGGCGGATCAAACCGGCGTTGTTTACCAGAATGTCGATTTTGCCAAACTCAGCGACCGCGCGCTCCAGCAGCGCGGGAATGCCGTCGATCTGACGCAGATCGGCAGTCAGGCTAAGAAAACGACGGCCCAGCGCGGTCACGCGCTCAATGGTTTCTGTTGGTTCAACGATGTTGATACCGACGATATCGCAGCCCGCTTCCGCCAGGCCCAGCGCCATACCCTGGCCCAGACCGGTGTCGCAACCGCTTACTACCGCAACCTTACCTTGAAGAGAAAATGCATCCAGAATCATGTTTATTCCTTAATCTATCAGCGCCTGTGTTGGACAGGCATGGTTTTATGCTGCCCGCTATTAGCGCAGATCTTTTACAGCGACGTGATCCATGTCATCAAAGACCTGGTTCTCACCCACCATCCCCCAGATGAAGGTATACGCACGCGTACCAACGCCTGAATGGATTGACCAGCTGGGAGAAATGACCGCCTGCTCGTTATGCATCACAATGTGACGCGTTTCCTGCGGCTGCCCCATCATATGGAATACGCAGGCGTCTTCTTCCATATTGAAATAGAAGTACACTTCCATGCGGCGCTCATGGGTATGGCACGGCATCGTGTTCCACAGGTTGCCCGGCGCAAGCTCGGTCAGCCCCATGCTTAACTGGCAGGTTTCCAGCACGTCCGGCACGAAATATTTGTTGATGGTGCGGCGATTGCTGGTCAGCGGATCGCCAAGCGTTACTGGCGCAACATCGGCTGGTGTCACTTTTTTTGTTGGAAAGGTGGTGTGTGCGGGTGCGCAGTTGTAGTAAAACTTGGCCGGTTTCGCGCTATCTATGCTGGCAAAAACCACCTCTTTGGCGCCTTTTCCAACATATAACCCATCGCGATGACCAATTTCATAACAGTGACCGTCCACGGTGATGGTGCCCGGGCCGCCGATATTAATCACGCCCAGTTCGCGGCGCTCAAGGAAATAGGTCACGCCAAGCTGTTTACCCACTTCGCCACCGACAGAAACGGTTTTATTCACCGGTTTAATACCGCCGACGATAATGCGATCGATATGGCTGTAAACCATGGTGTATTCGTCATCAGCGAATACTTTTTCGACTAAAAACTCATTGCGCAGGCCCTGGGTATCCAGCGTTTTCGCATGCGCACTGTGGATGCTTTGTCTGACTTCCACAATAACCTCCGAAGTAAATTTTGACCGAAACGTCACTCAACGAAACGCAGAAACAGTGTTCCGTTTCTTCATTACGCGCATCTTATCCCGGCTAAAACATGTTTTCAATCTTGAATAAAACAACGTTTCAATTTTTCTGCTACTTATTATTAAATCTGTAAGTGCGATCACGATTGTTTGGCGTTGACAGCGCCTCATCACCGGTCAGGCTATGAGAATAGTTTTAAATAAAGCATAGCAAACAATAAGTTAAGGCTGTCTTTGAGTTTTGACTGCTAATCAGCAATTTTTGTGTTTAAAATCAAAGCCCGCTGCCGCAAACGCTTTTTCACTTCGCATTAATCCGCCCCACAGACGTTGTTTTCTTATAAAGTGCGTCAGCAATCACACATATTGAAACGACGTTTTGATAAATTGACACTCTATTTTTAAACTTGTAATCATCTGTGGTCATCATTGGGGGCGCAACTTTCCCACCGGACCATCTAAAGGAGTGAAATATGGCGAAAGGCATGCGGGTAAAACTCAATTACGCAATCAGCCGCGATCCGGATACCGGCGCGGAAATCACCCGCTTAACACCACCGGAAGTGACCTGTCATCGAAACTACTTCTATCAGAAGTGTTTTTTCAACGATGGCAGCCACTTGTTATTTGCCGGTGAATTTGATGGCCACTGGAATTATTACCTGCTGGATATCGCGAAAGCCGAAGCTGTGCAGTTAACAGAAGGCGCGGGTGATAACACCTTTGGCGGTTTCCTCTCGCCGGATGACAGCGCTTTATATTATGTGAAGAACGATCGCACCCTGCGGGAAGTGAATTTGCAAACGCTCGCCGAGCGCGAAATTTATCGCGTACCGGACGAGTGGGTCGGCTACGGCACCTGGGTGGCAAACAGCGATTGCAGCAAACTGGTTGGCATTGAGATCGCCGCCAGCGACTGGACGCCGCTCAATGACTGGAAACTGTTCCACGACTTCTTCCATAAAGGCCCGCACTGCCGTTTGTTGCGCGTGGATCTGCAAAGCGGCGAGAGCAGCGTGATCCATGAAGAGAAGAACTGGCTGGGTCACCCGATTTACCGCCCGTTCGACGATAACACCGTGGCGTTTTGCCATGAAGGCCCGCACGACCTGGTGGATGCGCGGATGTGGCTGGTCAATGAAGACGGCAGCCATGTACGCAAAGTAAAAGATCACGCCGAAGGTGAAAGCTGCACCCACGAATTCTGGGTGCCGAACGGCTCCGCGCTGGTGTACGTCTCTTACCTGAAAGGCAAACAGGGACGCATGATTTACAGCTTCAACCCGGATACCGGCGTGAACGACGCGGTAATGCCAATGCCGGCGTGCTCTCACTTGATGAGCAACTTCGACGGCACCTTACTGGTCGGCGATGGTTCCGGCACGCCGGTAGATGTGAAAGATACCAGCGGTTACACCATTGATAACGATCCGTATTTGTATGTTTTCGACGTGGCGAAAAAAGCCTATTTCCGCGTGGCACGCCACGATACCTCCTGGGCAACGGTTGCCAACAGCCGCCAGGTAACGCATCCGCATCCGTCGTTCACACCGGACGACAGTGCGATTCTGTTTAGTTCCGATAAAGACGGCAAACCGGCGCTTTATATCGCGAAACTTCCTGAGCAACGCGTAATGTTGCAAGCATAAACTTTGAGTTAGTGTTTCTGTAACTGGCCTTGCCCTCCTCCTGGGGGGCTTTTTTTTTGTGCCGTCCATGTCCGTCCTACTTTGAGTCACAGATATGTTGGCCGCCTTACTCGCCCCAGTCACTTAAGTGTGTTGGCTGTCTTACTTTTCGCTACAGGTTCGTTACTGACCTTCTTTGGACTTTTGAACAGTGCTTTTTGCATTTACTCAGGTCTGCCCTGAATAATGCGAGTCACAGGAAGGCGGCAACGCAGCGAGCTCCTGGGAGCTTACTGAAGTAAATGACTGAGGCGAGTATGACGGGCATAAATATAAAAAACCCCGGCCAACGGCTCCGGGGTTTTCGTGAGGGTAACACAGGTATTTCAGACAATCAGAAAGAGTAAGCCACACCGAGGCGGAAACGGGTCTGGCGTTCGTCGGTGCTTTTCACACCCACGTTGCCCACTTCCACATACGGAGACCAGTTTTTATCCAGTTTGTACGCCACTTTGGCGTTATATTCGTTGGAATAGGTTTTGTTGTTTTCACGAATAACATCTTCGGTGCTCTTCGCGTAAACATAGTTCAGCTCAATGCGGTAGTCGCCCATCGCCCAGCCTACCCAGGTATCAAATTTGTTGACCTTGTTATCAACGGTGCTTGAATCCGGGTTACGTGTGTATTCATAACGATAACGGCCTGCAATATAAACGCCGTTATCAAAGCTGTATTGCACGTGAAGATACGGTTTATAGATGGAGTTGGTATCTTTACTTTCGATATTAAAGCCCGGTGTTAACGCAAAATTCTTGGTCGCAGCCCAGCGCCAGTTAATAGACTCTTCGTGGCCGTTACCCACGATTTCCGTTAACGGTTTGTCGGCGTCATCGCCGCCAGACTTCCATTTCGCTTCAACACCGAAACCTACGCCATTGTCGAAGCGGTGAGAAACCGCTACGCGATCGGCGTTGGAACCGCTGTCAATGTATTCGTGACGTAAATCCACGGTGACGGCTTGTGAAGCAAAGGAAGCGCCAAGGAGTGAAGCAAGAGCCAGAGTTTTCTTAAACATGAGATTACCTCAATAATTAAAATTATGTTCCATTTTTATGGAATTCTATTTTATTTTTTTGGTAACTTTATTTTAGTGATCGCGATCGTAAATATTTGTATGGAACGGAACTATGTATAACGGCGTGATGAATATCAATATATTTTCCCTTTACCGCCAAATTAATATGATAAAGATCACACCAATTTTCTATTAACGGTTAGCTTACAAAGTTAAATACAAATAAAAAACACAAACTAAAACAGTGATCTACAAAATCAATCAGCAAATAATAAGCAGGCTTATCGCTTGCATTTCAAATTGTAACGGAGGAAATAATAGTAAATCAGGTTGTTGCAGAAGTGTTTTTTAATAACGCAGGATAATCATTAGAGCGAGGCATTGAAGTTTTAATTTAATTGAAACGGCGGCTGGGATGTTAGTCACAAACAATAAAGCCTTCCGGGTGGAAGGCTTTATTTAACTTAAAGTGAGATTAATCGCGTTCGATTGCTAACGCCACACCCTGGCCGCCACCGATGCATAAGGTTGCCAGCCCTTTACGAGCCTGACGTTTTTGCATTTCATGCACCAGCGAAACCAGAATACGGCAGCCGGAAGCGCCAATCGGATGGCCCAGCGCTATCGCCCCGCCGTTGACATTCACCCGTTTCTCATCCCATTCAAGGATTTTACCGACCGACAACGCCTGCGCTGCATAAGCTTCGTTCGCTTCAATCAGATCGACATCATCAAGTTGCCAGCCCGCACGCTCAAGGCAGCGGCGCATGGCATAAACCGGCGCAATACCCATTAACGCCGGGTCGACGCCGACGCTGGCAAACGCACGGATGCGCGCCAGCACCGGTAAATTCAGTTCCTGCGCTTTTGCTTCGCTCATTACCAGCACTGCCGCCGCACCGTCATTGATGGGTGAGGCGTTACCGGCGGTGACGGAGCCGCTTTGTTCAAAAGCGGGCGCGAGTTTCGCCAGCGCTTCTGCACTCGGG
This sequence comes from Kosakonia sp. LAM2021, assembly GCF_016620385.1. Taxonomy (NCBI): domain Bacteria; kingdom Pseudomonadati; phylum Pseudomonadota; class Gammaproteobacteria; order Enterobacterales; family Enterobacteriaceae; genus Kosakonia; species Kosakonia sp. LAM2021. The sequence goes on along the minus strand of NZ_JAENHT010000007.1, from coordinate 42,469 downwards.
TCGGTGCGCGGTTGTTCGTCGGTATCAATAACCTGCGTCTGACCTGCTGCATCCACCGCGCTTACCGGCACGATTTCATCGCGAAAACGCCCGGAATCGATAGCGACACGCGCTTTGTGCTGTGAGCTTAACGCCCATTCATCCTGGCGTTCACGGCTGATGCCATATTCACGCGCCAGGTTTTCCGCCGTTACGCCCATATGATAATCGTTGAAGGCATCCCACAGCCCGTCATGCACCAGGCTATAGATGAGCTGGCTGTTGCCGAGCTGCGCACCGGTGCGACTGTCGGTCAGCACATGCGGCGCACGGCTCATATTCTCCTGACCACCGGCGATCACCACATCGGCTTCGCCGCACTGGATCGCCTGCGAAGCCAGGTGCAGGGCTTTCAGCCCGGAGCCACAGACATCATTAATGGTGATTGCTGAAACCGTATTCGGCAGGCCGCCTTTGATCGCCGACTGCCGCGCAGGGTTTTGCCCGGCGCCTGCTGTCAGCACCTGGCCTAAAATCACTTCGTCGATATCTTGTGGCTGCACGCCGCTACGCTCAATCAATGCGCGCACCACCTGGCAGCCCAACTCAACGGCAGAGAGGCGTGACAACGCGCCCTGAAAACAGCCGATAGGCGTGCGAACCGCGCCGACTATCACGACATCTTTCATCTCTACCCCCACAGTTGTTCAACCCGGCAATAGTAGTGCATTGTTAACAAGTATTAACTCGATTGTTTAAAATTGGTGAGATTAGTCACAGCGAAAGTCACAGGCGGGAAAGCAGCAGAGGATTGCGCGGCCAGCAAGGCCGCGCAGAAGGGGAAAATCAGTTGTTAACCGGGATCACCGCGCCTTTATATTTGGTGCGGATCCAGTCCTGAATCTCTTTGGAGTGCAGCACGTTCACCAGCGCCACGATATCTTTTTTCTTCTCGTCGCCACGGTGCACGGTGATGATGTTGGCATACGGGTTGTTTTCACCGCTTTCCACCGCGATCGGATCGTGAACCGGATCCAGACCGGCATCAATCGCATAGTTGGCGTTGATCACCACCGCATCGCCTTCATCGTTGTTGTACATTTGCGGCAGCAGTGCTGCTTCGACGTTCGGCAGGAACTGCAGTTTTTTCGGGTTATCGACGATGTCATCGATACGCGCCGTCACTTTGTCGATACCCGGTTTCAGCTTGATGACACCCTCTTTTTCGAAAATAGAGAGAATGCGCCCCTCTTCAGACACCGCGTCACGCATGATGATTTTTCCGCCCTGCGGCAGATCTTTCAGCGATTTGTATTTTTTGGAGTAAATACCAATCGGCTCAATATGAATGGCGCCTGCGCTGACGAAATCATAGGTTTTGTCGCCCGCGTGGTCTTTGATAACGCTCTTCAGGTACGGAATGTGCTGGAAGTAGTTCGCATCCAGTTCGCGGCTGGCCAGCGCCGTGTTCGGCAGGATGTAGTCCTGGAACGGTTTAATTTCCAGATCAATTCCCTGTTTCGCCAGAATCGGTTTCGCTTGCTCAAGGATTTCGGCGTGTGGCACGTTTGACGCGCCCACGGTCAGCGTATCCGCCCAGGAGGAGAAGCTCAGCACGCTGAGGGTGGCTGCGGCAATCAGTGTCAGTGTTTTTTTCATGATGTTGGTTTCCAATAATTATCGTTTATCTAACAGAGAAGTAATCACGTCGCCGCAGAACTGGATAATGAAGACGATGATAAGAATGGTCACCGTCGCCACCAGCGTGACGTCGTTATGGTTCCGCTGGAATCCTTCCAGATAAGCAAGATTGCCCAACCCGCCAGCGCCGATAACCCCGGCCATGGCGCTGTAGCTCACCAGCGCAATCAGCGTCACGGTAATGCCGGACACCAGCGCTGGTGATGATTCGGGCAGTAACACCCGAAATACCAGTGTGCTCAACCGCGCGCCCATCGAGCGCGTCGCCTCAATCACCCCTTTATCCACTTCGCGCAGCGCAATCTCGACCAGACGCGCATAAAACGGCGCGGCACCGACGATAAGCGCAGGCAGCGCGGCGTTCGCGCCAAGAATGGTGCCAACGAGGGTTTTGGTAAACGGGATCAGCAGCACAATCAAAATGATGAACGGAATAGAACGGAAGACGTTCACCACAATCGAAATCACGCTATATAGCATGCGGTTCTGGAACAGGCCGCCGCGCGCGGTGAGAAACAGCGCCAGACCGAGCAAAATCCCCAGCACAAAGGTCGCCGCGCCCGACAGCGCCGTCATATACAGTGTCTCTTGCGTCGCCGCCCAGAGTTGCGCCCATTTCAGGTGCGGAAAGAGGGAGTCAGCCATGTGTCACGACCTCGCTTTCAATATCCGTCTTGCTCAGATCCGCCAGGATATTGTTCAGTTGTTCCGGGGTCGCCTTCACGTTCACCCATAATTGTCCAAATACGCCGTGTGCGGTTTGCGACATCTTGCCGTGCAAAATGTTAAACGGCAGACCATAGCGCAACGCCAGTTCGCCGACGATCGGCTGGTGCGTGCTGTGGCCGGTAAAGGTCAATTTAATAACCGTACCGTCCAGCTCGCTGTTCAGTTCCGGGTTGAACGCCTCTTCTTCTTTATACTGGCTCACCTGGCGCACAAACTGTTTGGTGATCGGTTGCTGCGGATGGGTAAAGACGCTCAGCACATCGCCCTCTTCCACCACTTTGCCGTTCTCCATCACCGCCACGCGGTCGCAAATCTTGCGCACCACATGCATTTCATGGGTGATCAACACAATGGTCAGTTTGAAACGGCGATTAATATCGAGCAGCAAATCGAGGATCTGATCGGTGGTTTGCGGATCCAGCGCCGACGTAGCTTCATCACACAGCAGCACATCCGGGTTATTCGCCAGCGCGCGGGCAATGCCAACACGCTGCTTCTGTCCGCCACTTAACTGCGACGGGTAAGCCTTTTCGCGCCCTTTCAGCCCGACCAGCTCAATCAGTTCTGCCACGCGGGCATTAATCTGCGCTTTTGGCGCACCGGCAATTTGCATCGAAAACGCGATGTTTTCGCTCACCGTGCGCGACCACAATAAATTGAAGTGCTGAAAGACCATGCTGATCTTCAGCCGCGCCTGACGCAACGTTTCCCCGCGTGCGGCGGCGATGTCCTGGCCATTAATGACGACGCTGCCGGAAGTGGGTTTTTCCAGCCCATTCAGCAAGCGAATCAGCGTACTTTTCCCGGCGCCGCTGTAGCCGATAATGCCGTAAATCTGCCCCTGCTCAACCGTCAGATTGACGCTGTCGACGGCGGTAATCGATGCCTTTCCCTGGTCGAAAATCTTGGAGATATTCCTGAGGACGATCATGCGTTGGTGTTTCCGTATGGCAGTTTAGCAGTATGGATGTCCAGACGATAATAATCAGCCGCAGTTATAATTCAAATAACCAAATGGACATTACTTATAACTAAACACGCTAACAGCGGTGGAACAGGGGTTTTGACGATAAGACTTTATTTCGCATTACATTGCCGAAAAGTGCATAACAGTGACGCACCTGAGGGGAAAAGTGCCTGAAATCAGCGCAAAAAACCGCTTTTCTGGCAATCAATCCATCCAGACGACTGCATGGCTCGCCATCCTGACGGCTAAACAGCGTTTTATATTTCCATTCGTTCTAAACGCCGAATAAAGGTTCTTTAAACAGGCAAAATGACAGACCTATCATCCGCACATCACGAATGTTTACGGGTGAATCTACAATGTCAGTCTTCCATTCAGTAACCGAATTGATCGGTCAAACACCGCTGTTGCAGTTACATAAACTGGCGAGCGGGCCATGCGAATTATTTCTCAAACTGGAAAACCAGAACCCTGGCGGCTCGATTAAAGACCGGGTCGCGCTGTCGATGATTAACGAAGCCGAACGCCTTGGTTTGCTCGCCCCTGGCGGCACAATTATTGAAGCCACCGCCGGTAACACCGGGCTGGGGCTGGCGCTGATCGCTGCGCAAAAGGGCTATTCACTGGTGCTGGTGGTGCCGGACAAAATGAGCCGCGAGAAGATTTTCCACCTGCGCGCACTGGGTGCAAAAGTGGTACTCACCCGTTCAGACGTGAACAAAGGCCACCCGGCTTACTATCAGGATTACGCGCGCCGCCTGGCACAAGAGACGCCGGGCGCGTTTTACATCGACCAGTTCAATAACGACGCCAACCCGCTGGCGCACACGTCGACGACCGCGCCCGAACTCTTTGAACAACTGGACGGCAAAATCGACGCCATCGTCGTAGGCGTGGGCTCCGGCGGCACGCTTGGCGGGCTGCAAGCCTGGTTTGCTGAACACTCGCCGCACACCGAATTTGTGCTGGCCGATCCGGCCGGTTCGATCCTCGCCGATCAGGTGGAGCATGGCCGCTACAGCACGCCCGGCTCCTGGCTGGTTGAAGGCATCGGCGAAGATTTTATTCCACCGCTGGCGCACATCGACGGCGTGCGCAAAGCCTTCCGCATTACCGATCGCGAAGCCTTCGCCACCGCCAGAGCACTGCTGCAACAGGAAGGAATTTTAGCGGGATCGTCCACCGGGACGCTGCTCAGCGCGGCCCTGCGTTACTGCCAGGCGCAAACCACGCCAAAACGCGTGGTGACGTTCGCCTGCGATAGCGGTAACAAATATCTGTCGAAGATGTTTAACGATGACTGGATGCGCCAGCAAGGTTTGCTCACGCGCCCTTCTAACGGCGACCTCACGGATTTTATCGCCCTGCGCCACGACGAAGGGGCCACCGTCACCGCCGCACCAGAGGATAGCCTCGCCGCCGTGCTGGCGCGCATGCGCCTGTACGATATTTCGCAACTGCCGGTGCTGGAAAACGGCCAGGTGGTGGGGATTGTCGACGAATGGGATCTCATAAGCCACGTGCGCGGCGACAGTACGCGTTTCGCGTTGCCGGTAAAAGCGGCGATGACCCGCAACGTCGAAATCCTCGATAAACACGCGCCGGAAAGCGCGCTGTACGCCATTTTCGATCGCGGCCTGGTGGCGGTGATTGCCGACAACGATCGCTTTATTGGCCTGATAACCCGCAGCGATGTACTGACCACCTGGCGCAACCGTCTTGAACAATAAGGAAAATAAAATGAAAACACTGGCAACGCAGAGCGTCCACAGCGGCGCATTCAACGACCAACACGGCGCGGTGATGCCGCCGATTTACGCCACCTCCACCTTCGCGCAGCCTGCGCCGGGGCAACACACCGGCTACGAATATTCGCGCAGCGGCAACCCGACGCGCCACGCGCTGGAAACGGCGATTGCCGAACTGGAAGGCGGTACGCGCGGTTACGCGTTTGCTTCCGGCCTCGCCAGCATCTCCACGGTGCTGGAACTGCTGGATAAAGACAGCCATCTGGTGGCGATTGATGATGTTTACGGCGGCACCTATCGCCTGATTGAAAATGTGCGTCGCCGCAGCGCCGGATTACAGGTGAGCTGGGTAAAACCGGACGATCTCGCTGGCCTCGAAGCCGCTATTCGCCCCGACACGCGAATGATCTGGGTAGAAACGCCAACCAACCCGCTGCTGAAGCTGGCGGATCTGGCGGCGATTGCCGCTATCGCCAAACGTCACAATATTCTCAGCGTGGCGGATAACACTTTCGCGTCGCCGGTTATCCACCGCCCGCTGGAGTTAGGGTTTGATATTGTGGTGCATTCGGCCACGAAATACCTGAACGGGCACTCCGATGTGGTTGCCGGTTTGGCCGTGGTCGGTGATAACCCGGCGCTGGCCGAAAAACTCGGTTATCTGCAAAACGCCGTCGGCGGGGTGCTCGATCCGTTCAGCAGTTTCCTCACGTTGCGCGGCATTCGCACCCTTTCCCTGCGCGTGGAGCGCCACAGCAGCAACGCGCTGGCCCTCGCCCGCTGGCTGGAACAGCAACCGCAGGTCGAGAAAGTGTGGTTCCCTTGGCTGGAATCGCACCCGCATTATCAGCTGGCGCGCAGGCAGATGGCGCTGCCGGGCGGCATGATTTCAGTGGTCATCAAAGGCGACGATGCGCGGGCGACTGAGATTATCAATAAGCTGAAACTGTTTACGCTGGCGGAAAGCCTCGGCGGTGTAGAGAGTCTGGTGAGTCAGCCGTTTAGCATGACTCACGCATCAATTCCGCTTGAACAGCGTCTGGCAAACGGCATCACACCGCAGTTGATCCGCCTGTCGGTGGGTATTGAAGATGAACAGGATCTGATTGCTGACTGGAAAAACGCGCTGGCGTAATCATCTGAACCGGGGAGCCATCAGGCTCCCTGCGACGTTAACGGGTTGTCCCACGCGGATACCACCTGGTTGCGGCCCTGTTTTTTCGCGGCATACAGCGCCGTATCGGCCCGATGAATAAGACCACTGGCAATCATATGCAGCGGTTTACCTTCAAAGTGCACTTGCCCGGCCTGCAATGTCGCCACGCCGATGCTGATGGTCAAAAAACCGGTCGGGCTGGCCGCGTGCGGCACACTAAGCGCGTTGATATTGCCACGCACATCTTCGGCGACATTCATCGCCTGCATCAGGTTCGTCCCCGGCAGAATAATCAGAAACTCTTCACCGCCGTAACGGCTGACGTTATCGCCGCTGCGCAGGGGGGACGCGGTGAGCGTACGGGCAACCAGGCGCAGGCAATCGTCCCCGGCCTGATGTCCCTGGGAATCGTTGTAGTTTTTAAAATAATCGATATCCGCCAGACACACCGACAGCGGGAAATCATCCTGCAAGGCGCGGGAGATCTCGCTCAGCAGGCACTCATCCATATAGCGCCGGTTAAACAACCCGGTCAGGTGATCGTGTTGCGCGTACTGTTGTAATATTTTATTCGCGCTGGCGAGCTTGTGTTCCGCCTGGCGACGTTCGGTGATATCGACCCACGTAACCGACAACCCCACCACCATATCCATGGCGTCATGTACCGGTACCGCCTGAATATCGTAACAGCGATCGCGCCAGCCCAACTCACGAGACGGCAGCGCCTCGCCCTTATCCGCCAGCGCGAAATCCGTCAGGAAAAAGGGCCAGTAATCAGGCATTAAACGCTGAAAGTGATCCTCTGTTTCCAGCGCCTCACCCAGCAATTTCGCCATCGCCTTGTTGGACATCACCAGACGCCCGTGGCGGTCAATCATGCACAGCGCTACCGGCGTGGTTTCGTAAATGGTCTCCAGTTGCAGCACCCGTTCGCCGAGGTTGGAGATGTTGCGATCGATACCGCGATAACCGCGCAACTCGCCCTGCTCATCAAACAGCGGGATGCCGCTGGTTTCCAGCACCACAATGCTGCCATCGGCGCGTTGATTACGGTTGACCAGGCCAGAAAACGCACGCTTCTCCGCCACAATGGCACCAAACGCGCCCGCCACGCGTTCCGCTTCGCCCGGCGGCATAAAATCAAAAGGGGTTTTGCCAATCACCTTGTCGGGCGGTACGCCGAGTAATTCCGTTACCACGTCGGAAGACCACGTATAGCGTCCCTGCGCGTCAACTTCCCACACCCAGTCAGAATTGTTGTGCAGCAATTCGAAGAGATGTTTTGCATCTTCTTCCCGGTGATCCAGCCGTTTTTTTTCATTATTCATGGTTTCTGTTCCGCATGGCCCGCTATGCGCGCAACAACTTGCCTGGTCAGCGTGGTGAAGGCAAGAAATATTCACCACAAAAATACATCTATCTGTTTTGCTAAGCTGCGCGCTAAGCCAATGAAAGTGAATAAGATTAACACGCATTTTGGGAGATTTTTTACCCACATCCCTGTTTCAGAGAACCGGTTTTGCGCCTGCTTACCCTGTCTTTTTATCACCAGAAGTAATGATAGCCACACTGTACACGATTTCGTCAGGCTTTTTCATGCGCTGTTTGTTTTATCTCGCAGCAATCTGGCCAGAACTCGCGATTTATTTATCATCACCTTAATGACAATAAAAAATTATAGAGCGCGTCTATTTAAAGGAATTAATTTACCTTAAGGTAAATTACTCATGGATTTTTTAAATTTTCCGGTTAATATATTTTCTCTTCGCCGATTATTGTCATTGATATGTCTCGCTCAAGGCAATAACTATATATAAAAATGAATTAATTAATATTATCTATAAAATAAAAATAACGTTACCGCATTAATTTCGGCGGTACAGTCACAACACGTTTTTCATCACGTACGCCGCGCCGCAAGGCCTGGTACGGGTTTGTTATCAGCGCAGGGTAATAACAACAATGAACAGCGATAGCAGCACAAATAAAACCACCAGCACCAACCCGGCGCGTCAGGCGCACCGTCAGATGTCGTGGGGGATGTTATTCTTTTGCTTATTTCTGCTGATATTGAAATTATTTAGCTGAATCGGCAGGATGGATAATAAATAAAATAATCCCCCGATAACGGGGGATATATTCCGGCTCGCCACTCCTTGCAAGCCTGGGCCACTGCTGCTACCTTGCAAACTCACTTCTTTTATTATTGCGCTGCATGTCGGCTTTGTAACCACCCGGCCAACGCCGAGGCATTTAACGCCCGCGAATAGAGATATCCCTGGGCGATATCGCACTGCAAATCCCGCAACTGATTACGCTGCTGTTCGGTTTCCACTCCTTCGGCTACCACCGTCTGGTGCAGGCTTTGACCGATTTTCACCACCGTGGTGGCAATGGCTTTCATTTTGCTGCCTTCGCTGAGATCGCGCATAAAACTTTGATCGATTTTCAGCTCAGTCATTGGCAGGTGCGCCAGGCGCGACAGGCAGGAGAAGCCGGTGCCGAAATCATCCATCGACAGGCCAACGCCCAGCTCGCGTACGGCGCAAATCACTTCCATCGTTTCCGGGCGCTTATCCATCATCACCCCTTCGGTGATCTCAATGGTCAGGCTGCTGGCCGGGATCCGGTACTGCCGCAACAGATAATTGATATAGTGCGGCAGGCTGCTGTTATAGAAGTTAATCGGTGAAAGATTTACCGACACCACCGGCACGTGAATGCCGTTGCTGCGCCACTCCGCCATCTGGCGGCAAGCTTCATGGAGCGTCCAGCGACCAATGGCCTCAATCTCGCCGGTCTCCTCGGCCAGAGCGATAAATTTTCCGGGGGGAATATCGCCAAGAACCGGATCCGTCCAGCGCGCCAGCGCTTCAACCCCATAAAGCTCGCCATTCTTCAGCCATATTTGCGGTTGATAGTGCAAATGCAGCAGGTTACTGGCAATGGCGAGCTTTAACGCCGCCGCCAGTTTTAACCGTTCCTGATCGACCTGGTTCATCTCCGGGCTGAAAAACAGATAACCGCCGGAGGCCGCCGCTTTCGCCAGGTGCGAGGCGTGGTTGGCATGTTTAAGCAGGCCATCGCGTGAGACACCGTGATCCGGGTAGACGCTGATGCCGGTACTGACCGTCACATTCAGCGCCAGATCGGCGACATTGAACGGCATACGGAACAGCGCCTGGATTTTCTGCGCAATACTGGTGGCTCGCGTGTAATCACAGTCCGGAATCACCAGCACAAAGGCGTCGCTATCGGCGTGGCTGACAAAGCCCTGACGCGAAAACTCGCTCAGCAGACGTTGCGCTATCGCCACCAGTACGTTGTCCCCGGCGGCGTAACCAAGCGCATCGTTCACATCTTTAAAATGGTCGAGATCGAGAAAGAAAAACGCGGCACGCTGGTGAATATCACCTGCGATCATCTGATCAATATACTGATGCAACGCGCTGCGATTGGGCAGCCCGGTTAAACGATCAAACGTGGAAAGCTTAGTCACGCGCTCCTGATCGATATGCACCACAACGCGGCAAGGCGCGCGGCCGCCTCTTGCGCCTTCATAACTGATGGTCGCCGCCAGCGAGGTTTCTTCCCCGGTAGAGGAGATCACCGTCAGCGCGCGTTCACTTTCCATTTCGCCGGGCAACATATCCAGCGCGCCAAATAACGGAATGGTCGAGGCTTTACAGCCCAGCACTGAAATACGTGGGTAGCCCCATAATTTCTCTGCCGCGCGATTAAAGAAAAACACGGTTTCCGTACTGTCCAGCAGTACGACAGCATCGTGAACATTTTCGAGTGCGGCAAGCATATTCTCAGAGCCGAAAATATCATTTTCAGAATGCATAATCTTTTTTCTTAAAGAAGAGTTCGGCAACATCCTAATTGAAAGTAATAACAGGTTCAATATCATCCAACCGGAATATTATGCAGCCACATCATTTATAGAAAACCTCAATAAATAAACATTTATTTATCGTTAAAGAAACCTCAGCAGATGCCGATTAATTAAAAACGATCAAAAAAACGAAGAATTGTGGAGTAATTATGGAGATTTTAATTATACGTGCTCATTAATAAAAATAATGACGTAACGCACAGTGATAATATTCACCTCTTTTCCCTCGCCATCCCGCGTGTTTAGCGGCCCTAACGCAACACACAGCAATAAATAAACGCTGCATTCATAGATGCATGTAATAAATGACTGGCTATTTATCGATAACGTCACTTGACCTTAACTGACCGCCACCGACAGTATATAAGGAAATTCTCATTTAAAGCGGAATGCGGAAATTAATATTAAGACACACCGTCCGCTTTAACGCGAAACCCTGTTCGCGAATAAAAGAGAAAACAACAACCGCGTGCTTATATTAGCGCATATTCAACACATCGGAGTCAGGCAAATACTATGTATGATGATTTAGGTTCTTTGGCTGAAAAACTGAAGATGTCCGGTGTTTCTTTCCAGGAAATGAGTGATGAAGATGGTGCAACAATGCAAGCAGTAACCACAACAGCAGCCACATCCGGGGTCAATGACGACATACAGGGCGCCGCGCTTGCGGCAACACCGGCGAGCCACAAAGAAGCCAACCAGGCCAGCGCACCGGCAGGCGTTCCGGCTAACACCCTTTCCTGGCCTAAAAATAAACCGGTACCGGTGCCCGCCCCTGACGCGTTTAGCACACCGGCTAACGGTATCCTGGAGAGCGTGGCCGCCCTTCACCGCCCGGCGGATGTAGACGTTCGCGAGCGCAATCCAGTCCGGCTGGATATGTTATTTTCCGTCATTGGCAAATAATACCGCTCTGCCATGTGAGATCTTCACCTGGTAATAATAACGCACGATTTTTCATGGCCTGCGGCCCGGTAAACAGTAGCGATTTTTAACTGGCCGGATAAATCTGTCTCGTCATGAATTTTAACTGGTAACCGGCAGACAATGTCGTACCGGTATGCCTTTATTCTTTTCTGTGCAAGATGATAACAACATGAAAAAAATCATCGGAATTATTTTCACGCTGATGCTGCTGTTATTATCGCTGCTGGTAGTGATTACTCCCATGAGCAGCGATAAACAATACCTCTTTGGCCTTAGCGTGATGGCAGCGGTATTTATCCTGGGAAGAGTGAAAAGCAAAAAAGCCGTACTGGCAATGCTTTCCCTCTCCGTATTGATGTCGACACGTTATATTTGGTGGCGCGCCACGACAACGCTGCATTTTGATTCGACGGTAGAGATGCTGCTCGGCAGTTTACTGTTTGCTGCGGAAATTTACTCGTGGACGATTTTACTGCTGGGTTATATTCAAATGGCGTGGCCATTAGAACGCCCGATTGCGCCTTTACCGGCAGATAAATCAACCTGGCCGACCGTCGATATTTATGTCCCCTCATATAATGAAAGTCTTGAGGTTGTTCGCGATACGGTTCTGGCGGCGCAGTGTATCGAATATCCGCAAGATAAAGTGAAGGTTTATATTCTTGACGACGGAAAGCGCGATGAATTCCGCGATTTCGCCGCGGAAGCGGGCGTTGGGTATATTACCCGCCCGGATAACAGCCACGCCAAAGCCGGTAATCTCAACCACGCGATGACCATCACCCATGGGGAGCTTATCTGCGTGTTCGATTGCGACCACGTGGCAACGCGCGTGTTCCTGCAAGCCACGATTGGCGAGTTTTCCCGTGACGATAAACTGGCGCTGATCCAGACGCCGCACCACTTCTATTCGCTCGATCCATTTGAGCGCAACCTGACCGCGGCAAAGCGCGTTCCGCACGAAGGGGCGCTGTTCTACGGCCCGGTGCAGCAAGGCAATGACAACTGGAACGCCACGTTCTTCTGCGGCTCCTGTGCGGTGATCCGTCGTAGCGCGCTCAATGAAGTCGGCGGCTTTGCCGTGGAAACCGTGACTGAAGATGCGCATACCGCGCTGAAATTACAGCGTCGCGGCTGGAACACCGCGTTTCTGGATATTCCGCTGGCGGCGGGGCTGGCAACCGAGCGTCTGGCGCTGCATGTTAACCAGCGTATTCGCTGGGCGCGCGGCATGACGCAGATTTTCCGTATCGACAACCCGCTGTTAGGCCGTGGCCTGAAGCTGACGCAGCGCATCTGCTATCTCAACGCCATGCTGCACTTTCAGTATGGCCTGCCGCGCGTGGTCTTCCTGACCTCGCCGCTGGTGTTTATGTTGTTCAATCTGAACATTATTTCGTCGTCGGCAACGTTGATTTTCGCCTATGTATTGCCGCACCTGGTGCTGTCAACAATGGTCAACTCCCGCATTACCGGGCGCTACCGCTACGCGTTCTGGGGCGAAATTTACGAAACGGTGATGGCGTTCCACCTGATTCTGCCTACCTTGCTCAGCCTGATTTCACCACGTCTGGGCAAGTTCAACGTCACCGATAAAGGCGACCTGACCGACCGCGATTACTTTGACGCACACACGGTGCGCCCCTTGATCATCACCACCCTGCTGATGGTGGGCAGCATGATCTGGGTTGGCGTGCGCTACTTTATGCATGATTACGCCGGTATCGATCCGCGCGTGATCCTGTTCAACATCGCCTGGGGCACGTTCAGTACCATTATTTTGCTGGCCTCCATTGCGGTGGCGAAAGAGACCAAACAGATCCGCAAAACCATCCGTATTTACGCCCGCTTGCCGGTCACCGTGCTGTTCTCTGACGGTTCAAAAATGAAGACCCGCACCTTTGATATCTCGATGGGCGGCGCACGCGTAGCACTGGTAAAAGGCGAAGATATGAGCCACAAAACCCCGGTGCAAATTGAGCTGGGGCTGGGCGGCGAAATCGCCCATGTACCGATTCGCGCCGCCGGGACTGGCGTGGGCGATCTCCGTCTTGAGTTCGACACCGTGGCACTGAGCGAGCGCCGTAAGCTGGTGCGTGTGGTGCTCTCCCGCGCCGATGCCTGGTATCGCCCGCCGCATGCGCCAGACCGCCCGCTGGTATCGTTTATGGGAATTTTGCAGTGCGTGTATGAGCTGTTCTTTGGCCGCAAAAAATCCGTGAGTGGCTTTAACAGCCAAATGTCCACCGTGGCGAAAAAACAGGAAGAGGTTAACAATGCGCTTTAACCCCTTCACCCTGGCCGCCTTACTGGTGGGCGGCTTCAGCCCGCTCTGCGCCTTTACGGCCCAGAACGACGCGCTGCCGGAATTACCCCTGCCGGTCACGCTGCAAGACGCAAAACCGCAGCCGCAACCGACACCCGTGGCGGGCAGCAGCAACCAGGATATTGCCAGCACACTCAGCTTTGGCGATATGGGCGCAACCGGCGGTTTAACGCTCAGCGGTCAGCAGTTGCAAAACGGCGTGTCGTTCAACTTGCCGGGCGATCTGGTAATAACCAACGCGCATATCAATTTAAATGTGCAGGTTAATCGCAGCGATGTGAGCGGTGAAAACCTGCAATTGATGCTAAACGGCCAGCCGCTTGGCGCGATTCCACTCGATCAATTGCAGCAGGATAAAGGGGCCTGGAGCCTCGATGTGCCCGCGTCAATGATTGCCTCCAGCAATAACCTCAGCTTCCAGCTAAAAACCGGCGACGACATTATTAATAACGTCTGGAGCTGCCAGCGTGCATTACCCGCAGATTACAAAGTGACGTTGCAGCCGGAATCGTCGTTGAATTACCAGGGCTTATGGCTGAACGTGCGCAAAACCCTCGGCACATTCCCGCGCCCGTTCTTTGATGTGAAGCAGACCAAAGACCAGACCATTAGCATTGCTTACCCGGCTTCGCCAGATGCGGATGTACTCACCGCGTCGGCAATTGTCGCCTCGCAGTTTGGCGCATTGAGTAACGGCAAACCCAGCCGCTTTGAGGTGCAGTACGACACTCTGCCTGCGGGCAATGGCATCCTGATTGGCAAACCCGGTCAGACCATCGGGGGCGTTACCATTTCGCAGAGCAACGGCGCGGCGTTGCAGGTTATCGATAATCCGCAAAACCCGGCCTATAAGCTGCTGATCGTCAGCGGTCATAACGACATGCAGCTGCGCCAGGCCGCCTGGCGGCTGAACATACCGGCGCTGCCGGACAGCGACACGCTGGATGTTCCTGCCCTGAAAGTGGCACAACGCGCGGCTTATGATGCTCCGCGCTGGATCAATACCGAGCGTCCGGTGGCTATACGTTCCTTGCTCAACGATGAAGGCGCGCTGGTGGCGCACGGCGTCTGGCACGGCGAAAATCAGTTGCCGTTTCGCACCGCGCCGGATCTGTTCTTATGGGACGGTTCTGCCGTTCCCCTGCACCTGAACTACAGCTTTGCGCAGAAAAACTGGCTCGACGATCAAGCGTCGTTTCTCAATGTCAGCCTGAACGGCGAGTTTTTAAAACGCCTGCCGGTGAGCAAAGAGGGGTTACTGGCGCCAGTGCTGGCGACATTCGGTCTGTCGCACCGCCAGCAAAGCGCGGTGGTAAACATTGACCCACGGGCGATCCTCGGCAACAACCAGCTTGGCTTCTGGTTTGGCTTACAGGCGCAGAAAAATGCCCCGTGTAACGCGCTGGCGGATGAGAACATTCAGAGCCGCATTGACGGTGACTCGACACTCGATTTCAGCCGCGCCTGGCACTTTGGCAAGCTGCCCAATCTGGCCTGGTTTAGCAGCGCTATGTTCCCGTTCACTCGCCATGCCGACCTGGCACATACCACGGTGCTGATGTCTGCGCGCCCGTCCGCCGAGGATATCGCGCTGCTGCTAAACCTGATGGCGCAAGCCGGGCACGATACCGGCGTGGGCGTCAATTACCTGCACCTGTACACCGGCATGCCGGGGCAGGAAGAGGCGCAAGCGCAGCTTGCTGACAGCGACATTCTGGCGATTGGCAGCCTGAGCAACCGAGAGCTGCTTGCGCCCCTGCTGCAAAGCAGCGCTTTTACGCTCAACGAAAACACGCTCGAAGTGATGACCGCCAGCGTGGTCAACCGGGTGCTGTCACTGCTGAGCGGCGACCAGCCACGCACGGACATGGACGCTGCCGAATACCTGCTTGATACCAACCAGTGGCGTGGCCTGCTGAGCCTGCGCTCGCCGTGGAACGCGCAACGCGTCGTCGTGATTGCCACCGGCACGGACAACCAGCAACTGGCTTTACTGCCAGCGGACATGAGCAAACCGGCGTTTCTCGCCAATGCCAGCGGGGACTTCACCGCCATCAGCAATGCGGGCGACGTGCGAAGCTGGCGCGTGGGCGAGCAGTTCACCAGCGGCAATCTGCCGGGCTACATGAAAATTTTGTGGTTTGCCAGCGAGCACATCTTCTGGCTGGTCATCCTTGCCTGCCTGATTGCCGCCGTCACCGGCCCGATGTTGTTTAACGCGTTACAGCGCCATGCCTACCAACGCTTGCAGGATAAGACGAAGAAATGAATACGCGTAAACCACTGACGCACGCCTTTTATCTGCTCTGCCTGCTGGGGGCTTGCCACCCGGCGGTAGCGGCGGAAAGCACCGATGCGAACGCCAATGACGCGGCGGTGAAAAAACTGCTGGCACAGGCCAGTTACTGGCACAGCAAAGCTCACGACGAAATGGCTATCGAAGCGCTGCAAAAAGTGCTGGCGGCAGATGACAAAAATATCGACGCCATGTATCTGCTGGCGCTCTACTCGTTGCAGCAAGGCAATATTCAGCAGTCGGAAATCTGGCGGAAAAAAATCGCCGAACTCTCGCCGCAAGATCCGCGCCTCAACGCACTGAACAGCGCCAGCACGCTGCGCAATATCCCGCAGGACAAGCTCACTGCGGCCCGCCAGCTGGCAAGCCGTGGGCAGATTAAAGAGTCGATTGCCGCCTGGCGCGCGCTGTTTAACGGCAACCCGCCGCCGGACGATGTGGCGCTGGAGTATTACCAGACGATGGCAGGCGACAGCGCCAGCTGGTCAGAAGCGGTTGCCGCGATGCGCCAGCGCGCCAGCGTGATGCCGGATGATGTGCCGACCAGACAGGCGCTGGCGATGGCGCTTACCTACCAGGAGCCGACGCGCCGGGAAGGGATTGCGCAGTTGAGTCGCCTTGCGCCGGACGATAAAAACGCCGACAAAGCGCTGCAACAAGCGCTGCTGTGGCTCGACGCCAAAGCGGGCGATCTCCCGGCCTACACCGCGTATGCGCAGCGCCACCCGGAAGATAGCGCGCCGATGGATCACTACCGCAAAAGCGTGGAGGGAGATGCCACCAAAGCCGGGTTCGACGCGCTAAACGGCGGCGATTTGGGCGGCGCGAAAGATAAGTTTGCCGAAGCGCTGCAAACCCGCGCCAATAACGGCAACGCGCTGGCCGGAATGGGTTACGTCGCGCTGCGACAGAATAATTTCAGCGATGCGGAAAAATTCCTGCGCCGCGCCTCCCAGGAGGACACCACCAACCCGAACAGCGTGCAATGGGCGAAAGACGCTGATAACGCACGCTTTTACGGCGCGCTCGGCCAGGCGCGCAGCCTGAGCCAGAAAGGCAGCTACGATCAAGCGCTGGCAAGCCTTGAGGGCAGTAATACTCACGACGACAGCCAACAACTGGCGGCAGAGATGCTGCGCGCCGACATCCTGCGCCGCCAGGGAAAATTGCCGCAAGCGGAAGAGGTTTATCGCAAGCTGCTGGCCGAACGCCCGCAAAATACCGATATCCGCACTGGCCTGTGGTGGGTATTAAAGCAGCAAAACAAGCAAACCGAAGCGGACGCCATGCTGCGCACCCTGCCCGCCAGCCTGCGCACCCGCTTTGCCGCCGTCGGCGATAACGGCGACGGCGAACGCAAAGCCGCGCAGTCGGCACTGGAGGCGGGCAACAGCTCACGCGCGATGCAAATTTTACAGGCGGCGTCCGGTAAATATCCGCAAAACGTCTGGCTGCAACTCGACTATGCGCGCGTCCTGCGCAAAGCCGAACAGAAACAGCAAGCCGCAACGGTGATGGCTGCCGTTACCACACGCAATAACACCAGCAAAGAGGCGCTGTATGCCGCTGCGGTTTTCGCCGCCGAAGAGAGCGACTGGTTACGCGCGCAAAGTCTGCTCGCCCGCGTACCGCGCAGCAGCTACAGCGCCGATATGACAGCGCTCAGCACGCGCGTACAAACCAACCAACAACTGGATATTGCCCGTAACTATTTACGGCTCGGTAATGCTGCTGCCGCGCGTAACTCGCTGCTGGCGCTGCAACGTAACCCGCCGCAAACGCCGGTCGATGTTGGCCGTCTGGCAGAACTGTTAATGCAAAGTGGTGACAGCAGCGGCGCGCTGCAATTAGTGCGGGAAAACCAGGCACAGGGGCTGCACGGTTCGGTGGTCGATTACGCCGGGCAGATCCGCGTACTCAATCAGGCCGGACAGTTCGCCGAAGCGGAGAGCATTCTCAACGCCCCGGCACTGCAAAACGGCACCAGCCAGCAGGAGATGAACAATATCCGCACCGGCAGCCTGATCGCCCGCGCCGACCGCCTGCGGGAAAAAGGACAAATTGGCAAAGCGTGGAATCTGCTCATGCCGGAGCTGCAACGCAACCCGACCAATACGGATTTGCTGCTGGCGGTGGGACGCATTTACCAGGCCGATCACATGGATGACAAAGCCACTGAGATCTACCAGTACGTGCTGCGCAAATCCCCGCGCGATAAACAGGCGCTGACCGGGCTGGTAAACCTGGCGCTGGCGCGTGGCGATAACGATGCGGCGCGCCGGGCGTTCTCCACGCTTGAGCCGAGCCAGGATGCCGATTACATGCTGCTGGCGGCGCGTGTCGCCGCCGCTAATGGTGAAAACCAGCGCGCCATGTCGCTGCTGCGCACCGCCCAGTGGCGTCTGCAACAGGGGGATGAGAACGACAATGACGAACTCAGCGCCGTGATGTCCCTGCCCTCGCCGACGCGCCAGGCGCAGTTAACGGCAATGAGCGGCATCAACAGCATGATGCGCGATTTACAGGAAAAGAGCGCCACATGGACCAGCGCGGGCGTCTCGCTGCGTAGCCGTAATGGAGAATCCGGCCTTGGTGCGCTGGATGAAGTGCAGGCGCCGATGATCCTCTCCGGTGCCATTGGCGACGCCACGCGCCTGAGCCTGAATGTCACACCGGTATCGCTCAATGCGGGAGAGATGTCTGGCGAGGCGGCGAACCGCTTTGGTTCCGGGGCGCTGGAGCATGCGGAAAAACTGGCGGAAGCGGCGGCAAGCACCTCAACTACCACCAGCTCGACGAATGCCGCTTCTCAGGGCAGCCAGCAGGCGAACGGCGTTGCCGCCAGCCTCAGCATGAGCGGCGACAACTATAAGCTGGATATCGGCAGCACGCCGACCGGCGGCGAGTTCACCCGGCTGGTAGGCGGCGTGGAGTGGAGCCCGAAACTGACACAAAACAGCTCGCTGAACCTGAAAGCAGAACGCCGGGCGGTGACCGACAGCCTGCTCTCTTATGTCGGCGTGAAGGATAAAAGCACCGGTGAGAGTTGGGGCGGCATCACCCGCAATGGCGTGTCGGCACAATTCGCCTGGGACAACGAGTTAATCGGGCTTTACAGCAAGTTAGGTTTCGACACCTATGTTGGCACCAACGTACCGACCAACCACGCGGTGAGCGCGCAGGCGGGCAGCTATTTACGTCCGTGGAAAACCGCCGACAGCGAGCTGAAAGTCGGGGTTAACGTCAACTACATGAACTTTGACCGTAACCTCAGTTACTACACGCTCGGCCAGGGCGGTTATTTCAGCCCGCAAGATTTTATGGCGGTTTCGCTGCCGGTCACGCTGACGCGCCATCTTAACGACTGGGATCTGACGCTCAACGGCGCGGTGGGTTACCAGTCTTACAAACAGAGTAAGAGCGACTATTTCCCCGGCCACAGCAGCCTGCAGTCGCAGTTAAACAGCTACGCCAGCGACGATGACGATGTGGATGCGGTTTACAAAGCCACCTCGAAAAACGGCATTGGCTACACGTTGGGCGTAGATGCGCGCTACCACCTCAGCGATAACCTGGCTCTGGGTGCGAACTTAGGCTATGACACCTTCGGCAGTTATAACGAAGGTAAAGCGTTGTTTTATTTCAAATATTACGTCGATCAAGATAAATAACCCGTGGGACAGATGATGTTTAGCAATCAGGACACTTATTTACAACGCAATTATCAGGCTGGCTGGCATGACCTGGTGTATCTGTTTTTTAACGAATACACCGAAGGCCGTGGCGATAAAGATCCCGACGCCCTGAGGCGTATCGGCCAGATGATGGCTCAGTGGTATCCCATTGATAGCGCCGCCACGGTGAGCGAACTGGAAGCCAGCATTAACCGGGTGCTGGAACTGTTCAACTGGGGCTTTGTGAAAATGGCACCGGCGCAGCGCGAACTGATCCTGCTGCATTGCGCCTGGCCGCACGCGCCGGAGTACCGCGACGAAGCGGGCTGGCGCCGCGCCAGTGCGTATGTGCTGGAAGGAGCCTACTCCCAGTGGCTGGTATCGCAGGGTGCGGGCAACCAGGTACCGGTACGCTGGAAAGACAACGCCACGGAAGATGTACTGATTTTCCGCTACGCCATCGGCGAATAAGTACACAAAGGCATGAAAACTCTATATCAACGATCAGGTGATCATCATGGTGAATGAAATTATGGTTTCAGGCAGGAAACTTGAAATCGAAGCCGTTAATTATATGGAGGATAATGCCTTTGTTTCGCTGGTGCTCGACACCGCCGGGCGACTGATTCACGCCAGCCCGTTCTTTTATCAGCTCACCGGCTTTACGCCGGATGAAGTGACAGGCCAGGTGCTATTTCAGACCGCGGGCGACGAAGCGGAAATCTCGCTGACGGCGGCGATAAATATTGCCAAAACCACTGGCGATAATTGGCAGGGAGAAATATCCCAGCGTAAAAAGAGCGGTGAAATTGTCTGGCTCGATACCCGCTTAATGCCTAAGCGAGATGAGCGCGGTGAAATATTCGCGTTTATTTTGTTGGGCTTTGATATTACCCGGCATATGGCGATTCGCGAGAAATTACATTTTCGCGCTCACAACGATGCATTAACCAAAACGCTAAATCGCCAGGGCTACTATATTCGCAGCCGTAAGAAAATCCGCGCCGCCAATGCGCGCGGGGCGCAGATTGTGGTGGCGATCCTCGATCTCGATAATTTTAAAAACATTAACGACGACCTGGGTCACGCCGCCGGTGACGAAGTGCTGCGCTGTTTTATCAGCCGGGTGAAACAGTGCATTTCTCGCGGCACGCTGCTTGGCAGGCTTGGCGGCGATGAATTTGCGCTGACGTTCATTGAAGGCGTCGACGAACCCGCGGGTCGCGGCGTGTTGCAATTAATTGTCGAAGCCACCCGCCAGCCGATGTATTTGCAATACCTGCAACAGACGGTGGAATTATCGGTCAGTATTGGTGTTGCCAGTTATCCTGAACATGGACCGAATTTTTCTTCCATTTTAAAAGCCGCCGATACCGCCCTTTATAAAGTGAAGGCGCGAGGTGGTGATAATTATATTAACTACCAGGTTCCAGGCATTAATGAATCGGGTGGCATCATTAACACCGTTGTGTGTTGATATTTAAACAGCAATAAAAAAACAGGAAATAACTATGTTAAAGGCTGTAATCCCAGTGGCAGGCCTCGGCACGCGTATGCTTCCGGCAACCAAGGCTATTCCGAAAGAGATGTTACCCATCGTCGATAAGCCGCTTATCCAGTATATCGTGCAGGAGTGTTACGCCTGCGGGATCCGCGAGATCGTGCTGGTGACGCACTCGTCTAAAAACGCCATTGAAAACCACTTCGACACCTCTTTTGAGCTGGAGTCGCTGCTGGAATCGCGCGTGAAAAACCAGCTGCTGGAAGAGGTGCGCACCATCTGCCCGGCAGGGATGAACATTATGCATGTGCGCCAGGGTCAGTCGAAAGGTCTTGGTCACGCGGTGCTGTGCGCCGAGCCGCTGATTGGCGATAACGATTTTGTCGTCGTGCTGCCGGATGTGCTGATCGACGATAGCCAGTGCGATATGGCGCAGGACAATCTGGCAGCGATGATCAGCCGCTTTACCACTACCGGCGCCAGCCAGTTAATGATCGAGCAGGTTAATCACGACGATGTTTCACGTTATGGCGTGGTGGATTGCGGCGGTGAAAACCTGCCCGCCGGTGGTTTTGGCCAGGTACAGGGCATGGTGGAAAAACCGCCGGTCGATGAAGCGCCATCTGATATGGCGGTGGTCGGTCGCTATGTGTTGTCGAAAGCGATTTGGCCGCTGCTGCATAAAACGCCGGTAGGCGCTGGCGGCGAAATTCAACTGACCGATGCTATCGCTATGTTGCTGACCCGCGAGCCGGTTGAAGCCTATGCCCTGACCGGCAAATCACACGACTGCGGCGACAAAATTGGCTATATGAAAGCGTTTGTGGAGTACGGCCTGCGCCACGCCGCGACCGGCCCGGCTTTCCGCCACTGGCTGCAGCATGAACTGGCGCTCAAGCCGGTGGCTGAGGTCGTTGAGCGCATCGCTGAAGCGGTGTAACGCCTGAGCACGTAACTGCCTATCTCTACCACAGGAAATCTCATGTTAAGAACCACCTGGCTCATGCCGTGTTTGTTACTGTCGCTGGCCATGACCGCTTTTTCAGCCCACAGCCAGGACAGTAACTGGGTGCTATTTAAGCAGAATTACCTGAGCCAGGATGGCCGCATTGTTGACCATGAAAATGGCGATATCAGCCATTCGGAAGGTCAGGGATATGGCATGTTACTGGCGGTAATAAACGACGATCCCGCCACGTTTGAAAAAGTGTGGCGCTGGACGCGCAACACCTTATTACGTCCGTCGTTGTGGCTGTTTGCCTGGCGTTACGATCCGAAGGCGCAGAAAGTGACCGATGAGAATAACGCCAGCGACGGCGATACGCTGATTGCCTGGGCCTTATTGCTGGCCGGTAATAAATGGCACGATCAGAGCTACCTGACGGCTTCGGATAATATTCAGGATGCGCTGATCAATTGCCTGATTATTGAGCAAGATTCCCGCTTGCTTATGTTGCCGGGGCTGAGCGGTTTTACCAAAGACGACGGCTACATTGTTAACCCCTCTTATTTTATTTTTCCGGCGTGGGAGAGCTTCTGGCGGCAGCGGCATAATGAGATTTGGCTTAAGTTAAAAAGGTCGAGTCTCGAATTGCTCAATAAAGCGCGCTTCGGTAAGCCGCAACTGCCCAGCGACTGGATTTTTGTTAAGAATAGTGGTGAAGTCATGCCTGCCGAAAACTGGCCGGCGCGATTTGGTTATGACGCGATTCGCATTCCGCTGTATCTAAGCCTCAGCGATACGCAAACGCATTCGATGGAGAATTTCCGTCATTATTGGGCTAATTATGCCCGCAGCACCACGCCTGCGTGGGTGAGTGTCTCCGACGACGAACGGGCGAGTTACGCGATGTCCGGCGGCATTCTGGCAGTGCGTGATTTAACGATGGACGACTATCAGCAAATGGATACATCTGTACGATCGGGCGAAGGTTATTATTTGTCCGTGTTGCACATGTTGTCGCTTTTTGCCGTCTCATTAAAAACGAAATAGTGGTAAAGCAGCAGTGCCGGCGCGGGATTGCGCAGGAGTCAGGCAGGAAGCTTCAAGCGCGAAATTAATAATAAAAACCATCAAATCTCATGTGCAAACATGAGGGGGAAAACCTGATGACTGAGTTGAAAACAATCACACGTCATTTGCACAGCACATTGTTACAGGCGGGTTCTCAGCAGAACGGAAACTTGCGCCCCGGGGAACACAATGAACATCCGTAATCTTGAGTACCTTGTCGCGCTGGCGAAACATCGCCATTTTCAGCGCGCTGCCGAGGCCTGTAATGTCAGTCAGCCAACGCTCAGCGCCCAGTTACGCAAACTGGAAAATGAGCTGGGCTTGCAGTTACTGGAACGTACCACGCGTAAGATCCGTTTCACACAAACCGGGTTGCGACTGGTTGAGCAAACCCAGGTGGTGCTGCGCGAAATTGAAGCGCTGAAAAATATGGCCAGCAGCAGCCATTATCAGAACCTGATGCAGACGCTGGATGTCGGTATTATTCCGACGCTCGCACCCTATATTTTTTCCCATCTCAATACGGTGTGCCGCGAAAATTTCCCGGAAATCGAACTGGAAATTCACGAAGCGCAAACCAACCAGTTGCTGCATATGCTGGAGTCGGACGCCATTAAATGCGCGATCATGACCTCCAATAAAGACACCAGCAAATATGTCGAGCTGCCGCTATTCGACGAACCGCTGGTGCTGGGCGTAAGCCATCAGCACCCCTATTCGCGAATGAACGAAATCGATATGGGGCATCTGAAGAATAACAAGATTTTGATGGTGGATGACGGCAACTGCCTGCACAGCCAGGTGCTGCGTTACTGCTATCAATTTGAGCTGGAGCCGGATTCACGCTTTGTCGCCATGCACCTGGAAACCCTGCGGCGCGGCGTGGCGTTTAATCGCGGCGTCTCTTTCTTTCCGCTGCTTTCCACGCAGCAGGGCGGCAACGAGAATATTCGTTATATTCGCTGCGTGAGCCCGGAGCCAAAACGTAAAGTGGTGCTGATTTTCCATCGCAGCGATCCGATGCGCAAGAAATATGAAATTCTGCGCAACGTCATTGCCCGCTATATGGAACGTTACCTTCTCGATTACAACGTTATGGCGTGAACTTAACCGCGCGGTTGTGGAATAGTCGCCGCCCGGCCTTTTTAATTTCACGACAATCACGCATCATGCGTGGTTGTCGTTTTTGCCATTAACCCCTGCATAATCTCGTCCGGCAATAACTTGCCACGGTGATACATCTCTTCAATAGCAAGCCACAGGCTGACCAGCATGATTGTATAGTCGGCAATCGGCGCAGGCGCATTCAGTTCTGCCATAAAAGGAAAGCGTGCAAGTAACTGTTCACTGTTTTCCGTGGTCACCGCGCCGTGATAATAGGGTGCAGCGAGCAGGCGGTACGCTTCCGATTCAGCAACAGACGAGGCCCAGGATAAACGCACCGCAATAGTCTCTACGAAAGGCGGGATCGGGATATTTTGCGCCGCCTGCGGATCCGGGGGCAAAGGCAGGTCCTGACCGAATGATTGAGTGTTCATTTTTTTCCTCGATGCCTGGCGAAACTCTATTCATCGACCAGTCTGGAAAATACTTTAGGAATATTATTTAAAATAGAGAATAACAGGAAAATTAGCTATGCGGATCGTCTTAAAACGTTAAAAAAATCATATAAAGCAAAAGGTTAATTCATGATCAATTATTGATGCCATCGATCTAAATATCCATTTTTCATTTATTTTATAAATTAAACGCCGCCTTGCTCAGGTTATTGTTGAATATTATTGAGCTTATTCCACCTGCAAGATGAAAATCTATCACATAATGAAGAAATGTGAGGTTCAGGATTATCTCAACAGCCTTGCTCTTTTCACATCATTACGATATGGATGCCGTGATACCTCTTTTTTTTGCGCCAAATACCACGCTTTCTTTCATCTATTTGAAGGATGGAAATGCTCTGGCCTATGCTCTGATCATGACACTTTTAACCCCACTGACGCTCATGACAGGAGCCGCACCTGATGGATCCGTTTCAGCAAATATTAAAATCAACGCTCGCCCGCACCGATGACGCTCCACCGGCCATCAAGCCCCAGGCATTGCTGGAAGCGGAGTTAAAACCGAGGATTGCCCACGTTGCAGTGGACGACTTCCTCTCGCTCGCCAAAGCGCGCAGAACTATTTATACCCTCGGCAAAGATTTGCCCATCGCCGAAGACGAGGTGGTGGAAATCATTAAAGAGGCTATCCGACAGGCGCCGTCGGCGTTTAACTCGCAGAGTTCGCGCGCGCTGATCTTGCTCGGTAAAGAGCACGATCGTTTCTGGGAGATGGTGCGCGATCAGCTGCGCAAAGTGATCCCGGCGGAGAGCTTTCATGCCACCGCCGATAAACTCGACGGTTTTGCCGCTGCGGCCGGTTCCGTGCTGTTTTTTGAAGATCAGGAAGTGGTCACTCACATGCAACGCCAGTACATCGCTTATGCCGATAATTTCCCCGTCTGGTCAGAACAGAGCAGCGGAATCGCCCAGTACGCGGTGTGGCTGGCGCTGGCGGAAAAGAGCATTGGCGCGAATCTGCAACACTACAACCCGTTAATTGATCTCGATGTTCGCGCCGCGTGGCAGATCCCGGAAAGCTGGAAGCTGCGCGCAGAAATGAATTTTGGTTCAATTGTCGCTGCCGCTGACGAAAAGAGCTATATCGACGACGATAAGCGCTTTATCGTCGCGAGATAACGATATTGATAAAGATATTGTCCGCTGAGCGGGCAATTCTTTTTCTCCGCCACGTATTGGTATTGTACAAATTTTGGCTAGATGGCATGCAAACACCTGCGTATACTACACACATCCATACACAGGAGGGGGACGTCATGCCTGCTACTGCAACTAAACAGCGAAACAAGCAAAATGTCAGCGTGACCGTCGAGCGCGACCTACTGGAACAAGCGCGCAAAGAAGGCATCAACCTTTCGCAAACGCTGGCGACCGCCTTGCAAGGTGAACTGCGCAATCTGGCAGCTGAGCGCTGGAAGCGCGAAAATGCCGACGCCATTGCCGATTTAAATGAGTTTATTGCCGAACGTGGCCACTTCTCGGATGAACACAGGAAGTTTTAATCCATGCAATATTCGGTTTATCGGAACAAAAGTAACAGCCGGAATTTCCCGTTTCTGCTGGATGTACAGAGCGATATTATCGGTAGCATGAACTCGCGGGTGGTGATCCCGCTCTGCCCACTGGCGGATTACAAAGATCGCCGCCGGGTTGAGCGGTTAAATCCGGTACTGGAGATCGAAGGGAACTCGTATTTGTTACTGACCCACGATCTTGCAGGCGTCAGCCTGGCGATTTTGGGTGAAGAGGTTTGCAGTATGCGCGCGCAGCGCGACGTTATCCGCAACGCGATGGATTTTATTTTTGACGGGATTTGAAGTGACTGAACATCTTAAATGCTCAGTCACTTTCTTGCTGGAAACACGAATAAATTTTACTCGTCGAAGTACCAGTAACCCTGATTAACCAAATCGGTCAGTTCCTGGGCAAAAGCCGGGTTATCCAGCGCGTTGCCCAGTTCTTTAAGGCCGATAATGGTGTAGCGACACAGCGCATCGGCGGCTTGCGCATCGGCCGTGTCCAGATATTCGCTATTGATAAAGACACTGCCGTCAACGTTTAACACACGCAAACCGCTAAGACGCGTCAGCACCTGCCCCTCTTTTAGCGCATCGACAATTTCCTCAACGCGGTAATCGTCTGGCTCCGGTGCGACATCCAGTTCGTGGCGCGGCGTGGAGATAAAGCTACCAAACCACTGTTTGAAATGCTCCGGCTGGCTAACCAACTCGATCATCATATTACGCACGCGCTCCAGCTCGTACGCTTCTACCCGGCCCGGGTGTTCGCGACAGGTTAAATCCGGGTCGCTGTAGTGCTCATTCCCGAGATCGTTTTCCAGCGCGTAGTCAGCAAAGCTGCTGATCAGATCGCGACCGTTCGGGCTACGGAAACCAATGGAGTAGTTGAACGCTTCCTGATGAGTAAAACCGTCGTGCGGGAATCCTGGCGGAATATAGAGGATGTCGCCCGGCTCCAGATCTTCATCAATGATCGGCGGGAATGGATCAACATGCAGCAGCGCCGGGTGCGGGCAGAACTGGCGCATCGGCAGTTTATCGCCCACCCGCCAGCGGCGGCTGCCCATCCCCTGAATAATAAACACGTCGTACTGGTCGATATGCGGGCCAACGCCGCCGCCCGGCACGGAGTAGGAGATCATCAGGTCGTCAAAACGCCACTCCGGCAACACGCGAAACGGTTTTACCAGTTCGGCTGATGGCATATGCCAGTGGTTGACTGCCTGCGCCAGCAGCGACCAGTCTTTTTCGCCTAAATGATCAAACGACTCAAACGGGCCATTCCACGCCTGCCACTGACCATTCACATGGCTGACAATGCGGCTGTCGACTTCCGGCTCCATCGCCAGCCCGGCCAGTTCGTCTGGCGTAATCGGGTCGACAAAATCCGGGAACGCGCGTTTCAGGACAACAGGTTTCTTTTGCCAGTATTTTTCAAGAAATTCCGGCCAGTTGAGGTTGAGTTGGTAAGCCATAAATCACACCAGTGAGAAGGGAAACGGGGCTGATTATAAAGAGAGTCAGCGCCCTGGCGCCTTGTCATTGGTCAAGTGCTGGTGCGGCTAGCGGCGGAGAGATCTCCAGCGCGCCGAGCGCCATCAGTAACGCATCCACTTTTGGTAATAGCTGCTTGCGGCGCGGCCACACCAGCGTAAGCGCCAGCCCGTGCGGTTGGCATTGCGGCATAATCACCTGCAACTCGCCGCGCTGCACGTGCTCATGCACCAGCCATGTCGGCATCTGCCCAACGCCCAACCCGGCGCAAAGCGCCTGAACTTGCGCATCGACATCGCCGAGCGCCATGCGATACGGCACGCTGCGCCACTCCGGGTGCCCGTCGGCGGTGGTAAATAACCACGGCTTGGTACTGCCATCCACTCGCTCATAAAGAATGGCCCGGTGCTGCATTAGCTCCGCCTCTTTTTGTGGCGTCCCGGCGCGTTGCAGGTAATCGGGCGCGGCGCAGAACACCATCTTTTCACGACCAATTTGTCGGCACCCGAGCGACACGGGCAGATCGACGGTTTGCCCGATGCGTACAGCTACATCGATCCCCTCATCGAACAGATCCACAAAACGATCGGAGAAAGTCAGGCTAAGATCAATTTCCGGGTGCTGCTGACAAAACGGGATCAGCAGCGGCATTACGCCCAGCCGCCCGTAGGTGTTTGGCACGGCGAGGCGCAACCGCCCGGAGGGAATGGTGCGATGTGCCGCCAGCACCGATTCGGCTTCCGCCAGCTCCTCCAGGATGCGAATGCAGGTCTGGTAATACGCGTTCCCGGCATCGGTGACTTCAAGGCGACGCGTGGTGCGCTCCAGTAAACGCGACCCCAGCCGCGCTTCCAGACGGGCGACGCTTTTACTCACCGCCGAGCCGGTCAGATGCAGGCGTTCCGCCGCTGCGGTAAAACTCCCCTCTTCGACACTGGCAACGAAGGGGACGATATCTTTCAGACGTTGATCGCTCATGACATTAGTGAATTTAAGTTGCGAATGATGTGAATTAATACCAGAGATAAGAAATTAATTCTCCATTAGCCTGTGAGATAGACAAAACGTAGAGGAACATCTCATGCAGAAAAAAGCATTAATTGTCGGCATCAGCGGCGTGATTGGCCGTGCGCTGGCAGAAAAACTGTTGGCAGAAGGCTGGCAGGTTACTGGCTTATCTCGCGGGCGCGGCGTGGTTCCGGCGGGCTGCACCAGCCTGACGGCGGATTTAACCGATGCGGCGGCAGTCAACGAAGCGCTGAAAAACGAGAAACCCGATGCGCTGTTCTTTAGCGTCTGGGCGCGTCAGGAGAATGAAAAAGCCAATATTCGCGTCAATGGCGCGATGGTGGAAAATGTCATTGAGGCGCTGGGCGAGCGCCTGGCCGGGGCGCATGTCGCGCTGGTCACCGGCATGAAACACTATCTTGGCCCGTTCGAAGCCTACGGCAAAGGCAATGTGCCGGTCACACCCTTTCGCGAAGAGCAAGGCCGCCAGGACGTGGATAACTTCTACTATGCCCAGGAAGATGAAGTGTTCGCCGGAGCGAAAAAATACTGTTACCGCTGGAGCGTACATCGCCCGCACAGCATCATCGGCTATGCGCTCGGCAACGCCATGAACATGGGGTTGACGCTGGCGGTTTACGCCACGTTGTGCCGCGAAAAAGGGTGGCCGTTTATCTTCCCCGGTTCACCTGAGCAGTGGAACGGTGTCTCCGATGTGACTGATGCCGGTTTACTGGCGGAACAACTGAGCTGGGCGGCGGTGAGCGAAGGTGGTGCGAACGAAGATTTTAACGCAGTGAATGGCGATGTGTTTCGCTGGAACTGGTTATGGCCACGGCTGGCAGCCTATTTCGGCATTGAAGCAGCCGCGTTCCCGGCGAGCATGATGCCACTGGAAGGGCGCATGCAAGAAGCGCAAGCCGCATGGACGGAGATTGCGGGCAAGTATCAACTGGCAGAAGCGGACATCGGTAAACTGGCCTCCTGGTGGCATACGGATGCCGATCTCGGTCGCCCGATGGAAGCCTTCGCCGACATGAGCAAAAGCCGCAAAGCCGGCTTTACCGGTTATCGCAGCACGCTGGATTCCTTTACCGCGCTGTTTGACCGCCTGAAAGCGGAAAACATTATCCCGCGCTAGGCCAGTAATTTGCCCGGCGGCGCTGGCGCCGGGCATTTCCTCAATTACATTTCTATGCCATCTGCGAGCCTGCTCCAGTACAACCCGCCTCGATCCCCTGCCCTTTCACCTACCGTGCCTGCACGCTATATCTGGCGGCGATATTGTTATGCCACAAAGCGACAATTTTGCGCAGCGGAGCCCGGCAAACCGCTAAAAAGCATCCCGTGACTGGCGTTAGTCGCGGTGAGATAGGAAATATCACCCCTGTTGATTTGGGTGTTGAGGCAGTGCCTGGCGCATTTTCAATTGGCGAAACCCGCTTTGCCGGAAAAATATGCAGGTAGACAACGCGTTGGCGCAGCCTGCGCCATAAAAGATCCAACAGCGTCGCAGCACCAGCACCAGCACCAGCACCAGCACCAGCACCAGCAGAGATTGATTCATTAGTCCTCAAACCATAAGTAAATTTATAACAGCGACTTATGCGCAAATTTACTTTCGGGCAGGCACTGCGTGAGGCTATGGTGCCAAAGTATTTATGTCACCGAGGCTTATTCACCGTTGGGTCATGGCTTAATTACTTTTGGCGCGGAATCGGGCTACCTTTGCCCGGTTGCCGCACAACGCCATGCTGCACCAGCGGCGGCGATGCGCTTTGGTCTTATCGTAAAACCACAATGTGCAATCCGGATGCTCGCACTGGCGGATATAGTCAAACTGCCCGTTTGCCAGCAACGCTGCCGCCTGTTCTGCGACCGGTGCCAGCGCTTGCTGCGGCGTATCAAGCAGATAAACGCGCTGCGTTTGCAGCGAGCCTTGTTCATCAACCACGAGGCGTAAGTGGCTTTGCGCCTGCGCCAGCCAGCCGTTCAGCGCATCCAGCGACAGTTCCCGTCCGTGCTTTTTCTCTTCAACAAGCTGGCGAATCAACGCACGCAACTGGCGCGCTTTAGCCAGCAACTCTCCCGGCTTTGCCATCGCGTTAACCTGCAACCCGACATGCTGTAGCCACTGACGCACATCGTCATCGGACTGCCAAAAATCATGCGGCGATTTTTCCGCCATCGCCAGCGTGTTGATAAAATCCAGCGCCTGATCTTCGGCAATAAACCACGGGCCTTCCGCGCCGGGTAACATGGCTGCTGTCATCGTTGTTCTCCCCCGTTTTTCATTCACTCGCCCATTGTAACCGATAAAATATATTTTACACAGTTACACTCTTTCGCCATACTCAGCCTCGAAGTAACCCTATAAATTAACTTTTAACGGTTTCGAAAGAGGTGACGATATGGCCGCCAATACGCATTTCCCGGTTCGCTATCAGTATGCAGACGCCGATGGCGTGAAGATGTTTTACCGTGAAGCAGGTAACCCGGAAAACCCGGTATTACTGCTGCTGCACGGTTTTCCGAGCTCTTCGCATCAGTTTCGCGAACTGATCCCGCTACTGGCAGATAAGTTTCACCTTATCGCTCCGGATCTGCCCGGCTTCGGCTTTACCGAAGTCCTCGCTGAACGCGATTACAGCTATAGCTTTGACGGGCTGGCAAACACGCTGATTGCCTTTGTCGATGCGCTGAATCTGCAACGTTTCGCCATGTATGTTTTTGATTACGGGGCACCGACCGGATTGCGGCTGGCGCTGCATTACCCGCAGCGGGTAAGCGGGTTTATTTCGCAAAATAGCAATGCGTATCTGGAGGGTTTAGGTGACGCATGGGCGCCGGTTCAGGCTTACTGGCAGGCGCCGACCGCGGAAAATCGCCAGATTGTTCACGATACGATCCTCAATCTGGAAGGGACAAAATGGCAGTACCTGCACGGCGCACGCGATCCTGAAACTGTCGCACCGGAAGGTTATCAACTGGATACACTACTGATGGAGCGTCCCGGAAATAAAGCGATCCAGTTGGATCTGTTTCTCGATTACGCCAACAACCTGAAGCGCTACCCGGAGTTTCAGGCCTTTTTCCGCACCCACCAGCCACCCGCGCTGATTATCTGGGGCGAGCACGATCCGTTTTTTATCCCACCAGGCGCGCACGCTTATAAACGCGATAACCCAAATGCGGTGGTCGAGCTGCTTGATACCGGGCATTTCGCGCTGGAAACCCATGTCGGCTACATCGCGCAACGCATTCGTGACGTGATCGGTAACGCGATTGGCTAAGAAACCGGTGCGCCCCGCGTGGTGGGCGCACCGGTTTTGCTTACGCGCGCGTCTGAAACATCAGCGTGTCGGACGTAAACGAGCCATCGTCGCCAATGAGAAAGTGCGCTTTCACTTCGTCCGAGGTTTGGTTTTGCAGGTAGCGGATCGCCGCGCGCAATACCTCCGGCGTGTTCATGCGTTCCACCCAAGAGTGATATTCCAGCGCCAGCCGATCAGAAACCATCTTCTCAACCAGCATGCCGCTTTGCTGCGTCATTTGCAGCCACTCGGCCGGGGAGTAATTACGTACGTGGGACGGATCGCGCAGTACTTCAATGGTTTGCAACCAGATATCCAGCACCGGGCGGCCGGGCGAGGCGATATCCATCAGGATAAATTTCCCGCCGGGTTTCAGCACACGTTTTACTTCGCGCAGCGCCAGTGCCACATCATGCCAGTGGTGCGCCGAGTAGCGGCTGATCACCACGTCAAAGGTATTGTCGGCAAAGGGCAGCTTTTCCGCCGCGCCGTGTGCAGTAGTGATGTTGTGTAATTGACGATCGCTCGCCGCCTGGCGCACTACCGCCAGCATTTTTTCCGACAAGTCATACGCCGTCACCTCGCGCACCACACCTGCGGCGGCAAAACTGGCATGCCCGGCACCGCAGCCTAAATCCAGCAGCGAGTCATCCGCATCAGTACTCAGCCACTCGACCAGCCGCACTAAATCTGCGCCTTGCGCATGCACCTGGCTTGTCAGGTACGCCTCGGCCTGGTCGCCGAACTGCTTTTTTGTTAACTCATGATGATTAACTGCCATTCTCTTTTTCCTTTTTTAGCACGACAAAAAGTTGCTCTTTGGCGACTATACGACCGCATTTATAGGGGTACAATATGTGTACTTATACTGGTATTAAAGAGTACCACCCATGGAAAGTAACTTATTTGCCGGGCCGAAAACCCTTGGCGCTTTTTTGCGATCGCAGCGGGAAAACACCGCGCCTGCGGATATTGGCTTGCCGGCGCAAGGGCGACGGCGCACGCGCGGGTTGCGGCGGGAAGAAGTGGCGCAACTCAGCGGCATCAGTACCACCTGGTATACGTGGATTGAACAAGGGCGGGATATTGTCGTGTCGCCGCAAACCCTGTCGAATATCGCCAGCGTGTTAAAAATGACCGCCGCTGAGCGCAAATATTTGTTTCATCTCGCATTGCAAAACGATCCGCAGGAAGAGCACGTCATCACTGTCGAACCTGCTGTGCTGGCCACGGTGAATCAGATGGCCTGCCCCTGCTATTTGCTGGATTTGACGTGGAATATGCTGGCGTGGAATAAACCCACTGAGGCACTGTTCAGCGGCTGGCTGGATAACGACGCCCAACCGAACATGATGAGTTTTATGTTTCGCCATCCGCTGGCGCAAACGCTGGTTGCCAACTGGGAAACACGCGCCAGCCGGATTGTCGCCGAGTTGCGCGCGGACGCGATGCACTACCCGCACGACCAGGGGCTGAACCAGTTTGTGCAGAGCCTGAGTAATGATAGCGAACTGTTTCGCGCGTTCTGGTCGCGCCAGCAAGTGGTGGTACGTGAGGGCGGCGAGCGCGTTTTTCATCATCCGCAACAAGGTGAGTTGCACTACCGACAGATGACCTGGCAGTTAACCAGCAACCGTTCGATCAAAATGATTATGTTAATGGACGAGTAATGCGGATGCGGGTTGTGTATATCGCGGAAACAAATGGAGTTTATTGCTAAAAATAAAAAAACAGGTCAGAAAACTGACCTGTTTTTTATTATTTACGGAATTCCAGTGGTGCCTGGCTGCTGGCCTGAACCAATGCGGCGATATTATCAAATGTGGTCATTGCTGATTTGCAAAAAATACATTTGGCACCTGCCGGATTTTTCTCAGTCATATCAAAACTGGAAATTCGGTATTGCGACCCGTGGCAGCACGGGCAGCGAAAATGAATATGATTAATAATTCTAAATCCTTAGCGCGGAACCACGTTGGCCGCAGCCGGACCTTTCGGGCCGTTCTCAATAGTAAACTCAACCTCTTGATTTTCTTCAAGAGTACGGAATGCATTGCTCTGGATAGCGGAGAAATGTACGAATACATCTTTGCTGCCGTCTTTCGGAGTAATGAAACCGAAGCCTTTCTCAGCGTTGAACCATTTAACGATACCGTTCATTTTAGTAGACATACTTGTTACCTTCTTTTTGTTCGCCGAATGCGGCAGTAATGGTCTGAGACATTATTTTTTATCAGAGTGTAAAGCGAAGACCCAAAAAGAAGTAGCAAGGAGGTACTTAGAGATGAGAAAGACTTTAGTGAACTGCTGGAGATAATGATTTATCAAACCGACGACGCATTAACGCATGGTTGCTTTGACAGCGCAAGCACTATTTTAAAAATATTTGTCAGTAAAACGTTATCAGCAGATTAACGCGCTGATCTGTTTGCTTCTCAGAGTTTCGCTCCCGGCAAAGGGGTTTGTGTGAAGTGGATCGCACAAATGCGCTTACCATCCGGCTATTATCAATACTAGTATGGTAGTTAAGCAAAACGTTTAGAGGTGGTAATGAGCATGCAAATGACAATGCGCTGGTTTGGTCCAGTTGAAGACAAAATCCCGCTGGAGCACATCCGGCAAGTTCCCGGCGTCGAAGGTGTCGTTGGCGCGCTTTATGATGTTCCGGTTGGCGACGTGTGGCCAAAAGAGAAAATCCGCTTGCTTGCCGGGCAGGTACATCAGGCCGGTTTAAAGATGGAAGTCATTGAAAGCGTTAATATTCATGATGATATCAAAATTGGTCTGCCCAGCCGAGAGCAGTTAATTGCCAACTACCAACAAACTATTCGCAACCTGGCGGAAGTCGGCGTGAAGGTGATTTGCTATAACTTCATGCCGGTTTTCGACTGGATGAAAACCGACATGAACTACGTTCTGCCAGACGGTTCACTCACCATGGCGTTCGAGAAAAAAGGCATCGATAAAACTCTCGATGAAGTCGTAAAAGAGGTGCTGGGGAATTCCAACGGTTTCGCCCTGCCCGGCTGGGAGCCAGAACGTCTGGCAAAAGTGCAGGAATTGTTCGCCAAATATAAAGATGTCGACGACGCGAAATTGCGCGCAAACCTGGTGTATTTCCTTGAACGTATTATTCCAGTGTGTGAAGAAGTCGGCATTAAAATGGCAATCCACCCGGACGATCCGCCGTATTCTATTTTTGGCCTGCCGCGTATTGTAAAAAACCGCGACGATCTCGACTGGATTTGTAATGCGGTGGATTCAGAGGCCAATGGTATTACATTATGCACCGGTTCCATTGCTGAAGATCCGGATAATAATGTCTACCAAATCCTCGCAGAATTTACTCGCCGCAAACGTATTCACTTTGCCCACGTAAGAAATATTAAGCTCATTAAAGATAAAGATTTTTATGAGTCTGCGCATTTATCCCGCTACGGCTCGCTTGATATGTTCCAGATAATGAAATCACTCTACGATAACGGCTTTGATGGCTATATCCGCCCCGACCACGGGCGCTTTATCTGGGGGGAAACCGGGCGTCCGGGCTACGGGCTCTATGACCGAGCCCTCGGTGTCACCTACCTGCACGGCTTGTGGGAAGCGCTCGAAAAACAACATTAATCAAATGTCATTCAGGCCGGTGGCTCCACCGGCTTTCATTTAAGACAAATCCGTAAGGTATTCTCTATGTCCCCGCTATTAGCGCTATTTTGGGTGCTGGTTGGTATTGCACTCCTGGTCGTTATGAATCTTAAATATAAATTCCACAATATTTTCGCCTTACTGATCGCAGGGATATTTGTTGCGATTATGGAAGGTATTCCGCTGGATAAAATTGTTACTGTTATTCAGGACGGTTTGGGAAGTATTCTCGGCCATCTTGCGTTGATTATTATATTTGGCGCTATTATCGGTAAATTCATGACAGAATCCGGCGCCAGCCAGCGTATTGCAGATAGCGTAATTGAACGCTGCGGTACGCGTTTTCTTTCGGTTGGGCTGATGTTTATCGGCGTTATTTTTGGCATCGCCATGTTTTATGAAGTGGCATTTCTGATTGCAATGCCGCTGGTGTTGAATATCGCCAAAAAAGCCAACATCCCATACATGAAACTGGTCGTGCCGACGGTAGTTGGCGCAACCATGGGGCACAGCCTTTTCCCGCCGCAGCCAGGCCCGGTGGCGCTTATCAGTGCATTCAACGCCGACATCGTGCAAGTCTATCTGTACGGCATTTTAGTGATTATCCCGGCGCTATTTTGCGCAGGCATTCTGCTGCCCAAATACCTACCGGGTATTAACGCAATTCCGTTGAATTCGCTGCTGAAACCGGTCGAAGAGAAAACCGCGCAGGATCTGCCGTCGTTTAGCATCAGCATTCTGATCCCGCTGATCCCGGCTGTGCTGATGATTGTCGCGTCGATTATCAAAGGATTAATGCCTGCAGGCTCGGAGCTGGTAAAAGTCTGCACCTTCTTTGGCAGCGCGGAAATCAGCATGCTGTTAGCCACGCTGGCGGCAATCTGGTTTCTTGGCATCAAGCGTGGGATGTCAGCGGAAGGTGTCACTTACTGCGCCAGCGACGCGATAGCGAAAATCGCCAATGTGCTGTTTGTCATCAGCGCCGGCGGCATTCTGAAACAGGTGATTGTGGTTTCCGGCGTGGGCAACCATATCGTGGACATTATGAGTCACGTCCCGCTGTCGCCGTTCATTGTGGCGTGGATAATCACAGCGATAATCCGCATTCTCACCGGACAAGGCGCCGTCGCCGCCATTACCTCGGCGGGTATCGTCGCACCGATGGTCAGCGCGTTTCACCTCAACCCGGCACTGATGTGCCTGGCCGTTGCCTGCGGCAGCAACACCATTACGCTGATGTACGACGGCGGTTTCCTGCTGTTTAAAGAGACGTTCGGCATTTCGATGAAAGACACCTTCAAAACCTGGGGGCTGCTGGAGTTAATTAACTCGGTGGTCGGCTTAGGTATGGTTCTGCTGCTCAGCCTGTTTATCGCGTAGCTGATAAAAACCACCGGGGACACGGATGTGCCCGCCCGCTTCTCTTTCGCGAAAAGGGATGTTACGTTTACAGGTCTCTGCAATTCATCAGGCTCGCCAATGTAACGACATTTTCTTTGTGAACACACCCTTGCACCGTGCGCTGTATGCCGCACGCGGTTTTCTGTTTACGTGAGAATGTCGACAATGAACACATTATTGATGGTTCTGGTGCGCGCGCTGCGCCAGCACCGCTGGCTGTGCTTGTTTGGTAGTGCCTATCTTTTTTCTTCTATCGGCAACGGGTTAACGCAAACCCTGATCCTGGGTCAGTTATTACGCTGGCATGCCTCGCCGGCAACGCTCACGCTGAGCTACATGCTGGCCACGCTGCCCGGTTTTTTTGGCAGTTTATTAGGGGAATACGGTTGTCGGCGTGTCTCGCCGCTGCGTTTACTGTTGCTGTGCGAGCTGATTGGCCTCGCCGGGTTGCTGTTCCCCCTCTACGGTTTGTTGGCGCACAGCATTCCCGCGCTGCTTGCTGTGCAATCGATCGAAGCATTTGTCACGGGTTTATCCTGGCCTGCCATGAGCCTGGTTTTTAAACGGGGCTTAAGCGCAAACGAACTGCCTGCGGCGACCAGCATGGAAACGGTGATTTTCGCCTCTCAGGTGCTGTTGGGCACAGGCGTCGGTGTTGTCCTTTTTGACCGGGTATCACCGATGACGCTGCTGTCCATCGATGCCATCAGCTTCGTGTTCTCTACGCTATTGCTATGCGCCACGGCACGTTACCTGCCGCCGGCCAGCCATGAGGATCACCCCGAAAAGACGGTAACCCTGCGCTGGCATCATTTACCGGTCATACAAAAACGCAGCTTGCTATTGTTACCTGCCCTTGCCGCCGTTGGCGCACCGGCAATGGCGCTGCTCCCGGCGCTGATACAACAAATGCGTCCCGCAGAAGCCACCGACCTTGCGCTGCCGCTTATCTTTGCGCGCAGTCTGGGCCAGCTTTGTGGCCCGCTGCTGCTAAAGGCCGATAACCTCAAACGCTATGCCAGCCACAACCGTTATCTGGTCGGTTGTTTACTGGCCTTTCTGGCGGCTTACTGTGTGCTGCCGGGGTTAACGTCCTATCCTGAAACCGCGCTTCTCATCATTTTTGCCGCGCATCTGGCGTCTAATATGGTCTTTGCTGTCGGGACATTCGGCCTGTTGCACAATTTTCATGCCGATGCCGTGCCCACCGCCACGGCAAAAGTATGGCGCTGGCAATCATGCTGTGCCGCCGTGGCGACACTGATTGCCGCCTTACTGGCAGCAAAATGGGGTGCAGCGCAGGCGTTATATATGGTTTCGTTCAGCACGCTGGCGCTGGTGATGATGGTGCTGATTCGCTATCGCCACGAATAAGAGAAGAGACCAGAAGGATCTTAAACGGGAAATACCGGCAGCGCCGGTATTTTTATTTACGCACGGATATCGTCATATTCGCGTGTATTATCAAATTCGTGTTTGGCAAAGGGGCACAGCGGGATGATTTTACGGTTTTCCGCACGCATCTTTTCTACCACGCGGGCGACCAGTTGCTTACCTACGCCTTGCCCTTTAAGGCTCGGGTCGACATCGGTATGTTCAATAATGCTTAAATGATCCCCGGTGGGAACGAAGACGATTTCGGCAACCTGCGTTCCCTGGGCGTCATTCACATAAAACTTGTTGTGGCCTTCCAGAATTTCCATGGTTTTCTCACTTAGTTGTGGCGGTACTTCAGCGCACCGCTCGGGCAGGTATCAATGACTTTCACCACCGTTGCGACATCCACTTCGTCGGGAATGATCCACGGTTTGCGTTTCAGGTTAAAAAGCTTCGCGCTGCCGCGCACGCAGTTTCCCGCATGCTGACAGACCGCCGTATTGAAATAAACATCAATCTTTTCACCCGTATAGACGCGGTAACCCGCGTCCAGCAGTTCCTTATCCATGACATTGCCTCTGTTCTTTTTTGGTGTTGGAAAAGTAAGCATAGCCGCTCTACTTTTACGCACCCTCCGGTGTTTTATCAATAACGAACGATACGAAACCCTTCTTGTTCAGTCGGTTCGACAAAGTAACGGGTAATAAGCGCAAACTGCTCGTCGGTGGCGGCAAAATCATGGTCGCCTGCGGCATTTCGTTGACGTAAGCGCGCTTTGCAAATCTCATCGTCAACTGACAAGTAGTGCAACAAATGCGGCGCACCGGATTCGTTAACAATCGACATCATCCACTGGCGGCTGGCCAGCGTGTTGGCGGGAAAATCGAGAACCACATTGACGCCTGCACGCAGCAGCGCGATAGCGTGCGGCTTGATGGCGGATTTTAATTTAGCGGAGTAGAAAACGTAGTCTTCGACGGTGGTCATCGCGTCCTTAAATAACAGCGACAGCCAGCTATCTTCGCTCAGCACCACCGTGCATTGCGTTTTTGCCAGCTCGCTGGCAAGCGTCGATTTACCCGATGCGATTTTGCCGCACAGAAGATGCAGTGTTGCAGGAGAAGCGGAACAAACATTCATAAAATAACCTCGCAGGTTGCTGCCAGCAAGGCCCCGCCGTGCTGGCGGGAAAATGGACGAACGTTATCCCACCGGTCGATTGACGGTGCGAATAATGCTCGCAATAAATAAATAGGGTGAATATTTAACAGTCATGCTGGCAACGTAGCAGCAAACCTTCTCCGTTGCCAACGGTTTTGTCTTTGTGAGGCTTATAGCACGCCCCATCGTTGTTAACCGATCAACAGCAGACAGGAGAGATCATCACCGCCATTGATCGTATCGATCGCGGCATCCATACGTTTGTTGATGGTACTGTTATGCATGGTTTTTTCAGAAAAACTGGCGATCGTTTTCATCACCAATGTCTGGTCTATCTCAACATGCAGCGACTGTACGCTGAGGAACGTTTTGAGATAAAAATAATCCATAACAATGCGATAGAACTGGCGCAAGATTGTCGCCATATTCGTGCCGGGAAAATCGCTTTCATAGAGCTTGTACAGCAAGTAATTTCTCAACACATGCGGCTCGCCCAGACAGGAATTCTTGCACAATTGCTCCCACTGCTGATCAAGAGCAGTAAACTTCTCACTCAGCACCGATGCTTTCGTCTCTGATGTAATTGACAGATATTCAGCAACTTGCAGGTGACCTTGCGATATCAGCGGATCGCGCGAAGCGTATTTCGCCACATGTTTACCCATCACGGTTAACGCATCGACTTTCATACTGGCCGCACGAGCGGTATTTTGCGCACGAAGCAACGTTCGACCATTCTGTAATTCATCGTTAAGCCCTGAATAAAAGTTTTCCACTTCAGCCAGGTTATTCTGCAGATCAAAGTTGAGCATTTGCAGATAGAGAATAAACTGCACCAGCGCCATCAAATTCTCTTCAATATTGTTGCTCTGCGCCTGAGCCAGATTCCAGGCGAAAAGATGGATCAGTTGGCTCACCTGGTCTCTCGGTTTTTGCTGCTCCAGTAACTTTGCTTTTGAGCGGGCTACCAGCGTTGTTTTCTCTTGCAGCAGCATGCTTTGCGGGTCGAAAAGCACCTGGCGTACCACTTCCGGGCAGGAGAGCGTCATGCTAAAGCGCACTTCATCGGCATATTTGCGTACACCACGCGGGTAGGTTGAGCATGTAGGGGATAACGCTTTTTCTCCTAAATCACGGTGAACCATGCAAAGCCGATTTTCATCAACAAACGGGCACTGCTTATCCTCATTCAATTTAATGACCGAATATTCATTTTTGCCGTTATGAACCGGAATTAAATTCTCTTTCGCAATGGCTGCAATAACAGGATTGGATGAGGACAGATAACGTTGATGCGTTTTCTTATCAATATTTATTTTCCAGCTACGGCAGCATGAAATTAAACAATCCGGGCCAACGCATTTGAATTTATCAAAGAAAACAGGTGTCACTGTTTTATGGTGTCGCATAATACATTCTTTATAAATGAAAAGCAGAAAGTTACACGACAAAAGTGAATATCTATAGCTGCATAAGCGCGCACTACATTCAGCATTTCACCACATGGTTCCGCGCGCTTAAATTCCAGCGGTTAGCTCCATCTGCGAAATGACATTTCCACTGTCGTTAAGATTCTGCTCAACAGAGGCAATATCGTTGCGCTCATTGCCAGACGCTTTCCCCTCTTCACGCATTTTGCTTTTAATCAGCGACAGCAGCGATTTTAGCTCCCGGAGCGCTTCTTTCAGGGAACGCGCGTCTTCCTGCCGCTGGCTGGCGTTTTGTAGCGTATTGATAACGTTATCGATAGTAGATTGTACGCCCGCGACCTCTTCTGATTTCTCTTTTTCGGTCGGATTTTCTTTGTCGCTAACTTCAGCGTCAGAGGCGGCCTGCGCCTGCGCTTTTACGGCAGATTCATCGCTTTCACCAGTAGAAGCCTGGGCTGCGCCAGAAGCGTTAGCATCGGCACTGGTTCCTGAACCGGTGTTATCACTTTGCCCAAGTTGCGAAGCGAGTTGTCCAAGCTGAGATGACAGCTGTTTGAGCTGTTTCATAATGTAGCCCCCGGAGCCGCCAAACAACATGACCAGCGCTTTCAGGCGGGCGATTTCCCGTTTCAATGCCTCAAGTTTGGCGCGCGCATTCGCTTTGCTGTTTTGCGCATTTTCCTGCGTAAAACGTTTAAGCGTATTGAGGTTTTCCTGCAAATTTTCGTAATACTCTTTCGCCTGTGGGCTGAGCGTCACGATGCTGGCAGGCGTGGCGTTAACGGTTTCATTGGTGCGGGTGGTTTCCTGAGCACGAGCCGTCCCTCCTTTGGCAGAAGAGGTTGCGTAAAGATCGAGAGAGCCAGCAAAAGTGGGGCGAAGCATGCGCAATACTCCTGAAGTCCATTGATCATATTAACGGCAGCAGCGCATAAAACTTTACGCGTAAAAACGTGATGACCGGCGCTTGTGGTCTAACAGAAAACCTAACGCATCAATTGAAATGTCTATTCTGATGATATTTAAAAATCAGAATTTAACGTAAGCATATTCTCTATAAAAATCAGGACACGTGTTTGTAGAATAATCCACCGACAGGAGAGTGAACAAACCAAACTCAAAGGAGAGAAATATAATGGAACAATAACTGATGAAATACGTCGCTACTTTATATTAATCAGCCGACTATTAGGGCGGTGCAATTAGTGGTTATCTGAATGGTTAGGATGAAAATAACAGGTAAATCGAAATGCTTTATCCGGACTGCATAACCATGATCGCGCGCTTTTATATAGCATCAATATTAATTAGTGCATTATCTTATGGAACAACGAAAATAATACAAAGATATACCCAACAATAAGGCAATCGGCATTGAAATCAGTAATGCCGTGGTTGCCACATCTCCCGGAGAAAAGAGGTTTAGACTCACATCTTTTTTATAAAGTGTTCGCACCAGCCCTGAATCGCCACGGATAATCTAGACACTTCCGAGCCGTTGATAATACTGGTTTTCATATTCTGTCGGTGACATCTGTTCGCTAGAACCATGCCGACGCTTACTGTTATAAAACATTTCGA
>NZ_JAENHT010000006.1:0-286340 GCF_016620385.1 Kosakonia sp. LAM2021 | reverse complement strand
ACAACCTGTTTGACTGCTTCAGTTTTAAACTCTTCGGGATAACGCTTACCGCTCATGGGCACCTCTCTTTAAGCCATCTTAAATGACTCTGAGGTGTCTGTTAAACCCGTGGCGATTCAGAAATTACCCGCCTTGAAGCCGTCGCCGACGATCAGCGCAATCTGCCAGGTACCTCCGTTGAAGGTAAAGGCGTGACCAATGATGAGCTGCGCCACTACATCATGACCGGCGACACCCGCTCGCTCTCCACGCTGGTGCAGGGTGATGGCGGCTATACCGTTATCCCTGAGCTGGACAAAGAGATCATGCGCCAGTTGCAGGATGACAGCGTTATGCGCTCCATTGCCACGGTAAAGACCACCAAAACCAACGAATACCAGAAACTGGTGTCAGTGGGCGGGACTACAGTTAAGCGCGGCACCGAGGGTGAATCACGTACCGAAACCAGTACGCCGAAGATGGAGCGCGTTGATATCAAACTCAACCCGATCTACGCCTACCCGAAAACAACTCAGGAGATCCTCGACTTCTCCGAGGTGGATATTCTGGGCTGGCTGTCTTCCGAAATTACCGACACCTTCACCGCTACCGAAGAAAGCGACTTTGTGAACGGCGACGGTGATAAAAAATCCAGAGGGTTCCTGTCCTATCCACGCGCGGCCACCAGCGATAAAACCCGTCCGTTCGGCACGCTGGAGAAGATGACCACCGCTGCTGTTAACTCCGATGGCCTGATCGACCTGCTGTACAAGCTGAAAGCCAAATACCGCAAAAATGCTGTATGGGTGATGAACTCCAACACCGCCGCCACGCTTCAAAAGCTGAAAAACGGCAACGGCGATTACATCTGGCGCGATCGTCTTGTCGCTGACTCCCCTGATACCCTGCTGGGCCGTCCGGTTCAGTATCTGGAGACGATGCCTGATGCGGCTGCGGGTGAAGCGTTCCTGGCAGTCGGCGACTTCAAGCGCGGTTACTTCATCGTGGATCACACCACTGGCGTGCGCACCCGTCCCGACAACATCACCGAACCCGGTTTCTACAAGGTGCACACCGATAAATACCTGGGCGGTGGTGTGGTGGACTCCAGTGCCATCAAGGTGCTTGAGCTTTCCGGCTCCGGTTCCTGATCTGATGTTTAAGGGGCTCCGGCCCCTTTTTGCCCTCTGTGGAGTCCAGACAATGAAAACAATCGATTTTGAAATCCGCACTTCCGATCTGAGCGCCAGCAACAAAAAGCTGGTGGGGTACGCGGTGCGCTGGAACAGCCTCTCAGAAGTGATCTGGGATGAGTTCCGCGAGCAGTTCGCGCCGGGAGCGTTTAAAGACAGCCTGGCTTCCGGCAGTGATGTGCGTGCGCTGTATGAGCATAACTATGCCCAATTGCTGGGGCGTACCAAATCCGGCACGCTGGTACTGTCCGAAGATGATACCGGGCTGCGCTTCGAGCTGACGCCACCAGACACTCAGCTTGGTAATGATGTGCTGGCGCTGGTGGAGCGCGGGGATATTTCCGGCATGAGCTTTGGTTTCCGGGCACTGAAAGA
Source organism: Kosakonia sp. LAM2021 (assembly GCF_016620385.1). Classification (NCBI taxonomy): domain Bacteria; kingdom Pseudomonadati; phylum Pseudomonadota; class Gammaproteobacteria; order Enterobacterales; family Enterobacteriaceae; genus Kosakonia; species Kosakonia sp. LAM2021. Next base: position 284,793 of record NZ_JAENHT010000006.1, on the reverse strand, counting down.
GGCGTGGGATGTCGGCCAGTCTCCTTACCTGCGTACCGTGACCGCTGCCGAACTGCGGGAAATCACCGTTACCTCAATGCCTGCTTACCCTGAATCCGGCGTGGAAATCGCGCACCGTTCGCTTTTCTCCCAGCATCCTGAACTTATGCGCACTGGTGATAACCGTCGCCGCTGGGCTGACCTGGCGGGGCTGTGATATGTGGAATATCTGGCCTTTTGGCCGCAAAACAGATCAGCGCAGCCTGACCATTGATGAGTTTCTGGCGATGGCAGGGATTCCAAATACCGGATCAGGCGAATATGTGTCTGCGGGTACTGCGGAATCCCTGCCGGCGGTAATGAATGCCGTGGCGGTTATCAGCGAGGCGGTGGCAACAATGCCCTGCTATCTGTACCGGGTGCGCAACGATAACGGGCGCGAGGCGCGGGAATGGCTGAGCAATCACCCGGTCGATTTTCTCCTGAATGAGCAGCCGAACGACTGCCAGACACCTTACCAGTTCAAGCGCACGATGATGCGCCACTGTCTGCTGAACGGTAACGCCTATGCGGTGATCCAGTGGGGCCGAGACGGCCAGCCGCAGTCCCTGCATCCGTATGCGCCGGGTGCAGTGGTGCCTGAGCGTATCGGCGAGCATAAGTACAAATACACCATCACTGAACCGTTTACCGGGGTAGTACGTACCTACCTGCAGGAAGAGATTCTGCACCTGCGTTACTCGACCGATGATGGTTTTCTGGGGCGCTCGCCGATCACCATCTGCCGTGAGGCGCTGGGGTTAGGTCTGGCCCAGCAGCGCCACGGCGCCAGCATTATGAAAGACGGCATGATGGCGGCGGGTATCGTGAAGGCTAAAGAATGGCTCGACAGCACTAACGGCAAGAAAGCGCTGGATGCGCTGGAGCGTTACAAAGGTGCCAGAAATGCCGGTAAAACGCCGATCCTTGAAGGTGGCATGGAATACGAGCAGCTTGGCATGAGCAATCAGGATGCCGAGTGGCTGGCCTCCCGCCGGTTCTCTATTGAAGACATTGCCCGCATGTTCAACGTGTCGCCCATCTTCCTGCAGGAATACAGCAACAGCACCTACAGCAACTTCAGTGAGGCGAGCCGCGCCTTTCTCACCATGACAATGCGCCCCTGGCTGGCCAACTTCGAGCAGCAGATTAAATCCGCGCTGCTGGTGGCATCACCTGTCCCGGGCATCCGCTACCAGGTGGAATTCGACTCTGCCGATCTTCTTCGTGCCACCCCTACCGACCGTTACGCCACTTATGAGCGCGGGATCAAGAACGGGATTATTAATCCGAACGAAGCGCGAGAAAAAGAGGGGATGCCGCCGCGTGAAGGTGGCGACGAATACAGCCAGGCATGGAAACAGGAAGTGAAGATCAGCAATGACAACAAGGAAGGTGACGAATGAGAGCCGGAGGACTGAGAAATCGCGTCACTATCCGCACTTTCACTTCATCGAGAACACCTTCCGGGCAGGTTATTCAGGTATGGGAAGACGGGGAAACTATCTGGGCTGAGGTAAAGGGGATCAGCGGTCGGGAATTAATGGCGTCAGGTGCTGAGCTTGCCGAAGCGACAATCCGCGTGTGGGTGCGTTTTCGCCGTGATATCACGGCCGCCAGTCGTCTGAAAGTACTCACTGGCCCATTTGCTGGCAACACTCTCAATATTATCGGGCCTCCTGTACCTGATGCGGAAGGTACGCGGCTGGAAATTCTCTGTAAGACAGGAACGGAAAAATGACAGCAGAAATCACACTTGAAGAAGCAAAGCTGCATTGCCGTATTGATGATGATTACGAAGACACTCTGATACAGGCGTATATAGAAGCGGCACTGGAAGTTTGCCAGAAGCATATCGGCAAGCGATTTGATAACGGTCTGGAGTTTACCCCCGCTATCAGGATTGGCTGCCTGATGTACGTCTCTCAGTTGTATGAGTACCGCACAATGATTGGTGATACCGACGCCAGAGAGATACCGATGGCGGTCTCTGCTTTGTGGTCTGTCTACCGTGATGTGGGGGTGTACTGATGCCGTGGCAACCACTACGCCGGTGCACCGAGCCGGGATGCAATAAGCGGGTGAAGTCCGGCAAATGCGATGAACACAAGAGGGAAGCGTGGCGGGCAGAGGATGCCCGACGCGGCCACCGTCGCGCCCGCGGTTATTCAGCTTCATGGGAGAAGTACCGCGCTCAGTATCTGAAACGTCATCCCCTGTGCGTTGAGTGCCAGAAGCTGGGCCTCTACGTACCTGCAAAGATTGTCGATCACATCATCCCTGTCGACGGCGGTAATGATGTTCTGTTCTGGCCTGAGTGGAATCACCAGCCGTTATGCCAGACGCATCATAACCAGAAGACCACACAGCAAGACCCAATCACCAAAGTGCAGCGCAAAGCAGGTCTTTACCGCGAGCAGGAAGAGCGTGCAGCACAACGTAATGACTGGATGTATGAGGCACCCGATGAATGAGAAAGACGTGGTGAATCTGTACCGATCATTAATGCGCTGCCGTGATGGCTTCATGAAGGGCCGTGTCAGACGCGATGAGGGCCAGCCCGTGAAGCGTATGAGTGAACGTGATCGGGAGGTGATGGAATGTTTCCGCAACCGCTGACGGGACGCATGGGCAGGGTGGGGGAGGTTTTCAGGACAAAACCCCGGGTGCAAGGCACCGCCCGCCCCCTCAAATTTTTACGCACGGTGATTTTTTTGAAAATAAAACGCGACGGAAATGAGAAATTTTTATGGCAAGACCACCGAAACCGCCAGCTTACCTTGATGAGTTAGCCGCGCAGCAGTGGAAAGCGAAAGCCAAGCAACTGGCGGAGCGCGGGGATCTGACCCCCGCCGACTGGAACAACCTTGAGCTTTTTTGCGTCAACTATTCGATGTACCGCAAAGCAGTGGAAGACCTTGCCAGCCGTGGGTTCAGCATCGTTAACAGCCAGGGCGGCGAGAGTCGGAATCCGGCGCTGAGTGCAAAGGCCGATGCGGAAAAAATCATGATTAAAATGTCGTCGCTGCTGGGCTTTGATCCGGTAAGCCGCCGCCGTAACCCGGTGGAAACGGAAGAGGAAGACGAGCTTGACCGTCTGGGATGAGTACGCAAACGCGATAAAAACGGGCGAAATTCCGGCCTGTAAGCGCGTAAAACAGGCCGTGGAAAGGTACTTTTCAGACCTGAATCACCCCCGTTATGAGTTCGACACGGCGACCGTGGAGCGATTTATCGCATTCTCCCGGCTCTGTCCTCACGTCAAAGGGCCGCTACGGGGCCAGCCCATCGGGCTGGAGCCGTGGCAGCAGTTCGCCTTTGCTAACCTGCTGGGGTTTAAAGTCAGGAAGTCAGGCCGGAGGAAATACAGCAGCGCTTTTATAGAAGTGCCTCGCAAGAACGCCAAATCCACGGTGGCCGCCATGCTGGCTAACTGGTTCCTGGTGATGGAGAAAGGCCAGCAGGATATCTACACGGCGGCGGTGAGCCGGGATCAGGCCCGAATCGTGTTCGACGATGCCCGCCAGATGTGCCTGCTGTCAAAACCGCTGAAAAAGCGCGTAAATATTCAGGCGCATAAGGTCATTTTCCCGAAGAGCAACAGCCTGCTAAAGCCGCTGGCGGCGAAAGCGGCCACCATTGAAGGGACTAACCCCAGCCTGGCGATTGTCGATGAGTACCACCTTCACCCGGATAACGGCGTTTATTCCGCGCTTGAGCTGGGTATGGGCGCCCGTCCGGAGGCGATTTTGTTCGCCATCACTACCGCCGGGAGTAACGTTGTCTCGGCCTGTAAGCAGCATTATGACTACTGCTGTCAGATTCTGGCCGGGGAAGAGAGCAACGATTCGCTTTTTGTCCTGATCTACGAGCTGGACGACGAAAGCGAGGTTGAGCAGCCTGATATGTGGATCAAGGCTAACCCTAACCTGCATGTTTCCGTTGACGCGGCAAAGCTGGAATCCACCATCCAAAAAGCGCGGGGCATACCGTCGCAGTGGGTGGAAATGCTGACCAAACGTTTCAACATCTGGTGCCAGGGTTCCACGCCGTGGATGGGGGCCGGTGCATGGGATGCCTGTGCGCTCGATTATACCGAAGCGGAGCTGGCCGGAATGGAGTGTTACGCCGGATTTGACCTGTCCTCAACCAGTGATATCACCAGCGTGAGCTACGCTTTCCCGTTCGACAGGGAGATCCGCCTTCTGACCCGACATTATCTCCCGGAAGCCCAACTGCTTAACGTCGCCAACAAAAACCGCGCAATCTACCGCCAGTGGGTGAAAACGGGCTGGATACGCACCACACCCGGCGACTGTATCGACTATGACCGCATCCGTGACGATATCCTGCGCGATGCTGAAACCTTCAATATCCGGCTGGTGGGCTTTGATACGTGGAACGCCACACACCTGCGCACCCAGCTACAGGGGGCTGGCCTCGATGTGGAGCCGTTCCCGCAAACCTATCTCAGGTTCAGCCCGGTAGCGAAATCCTTTGAGGTCTTCGTTAACCGCAAGGTGGTGCGCCATCGAGGAGATCCGGTTCTGGCCTGGGCGATTGGAAATGTGGTAATGGAGTCTGACGCCAACGCCAATATCAAGCCCAACAAAAAGAAATCCTCCAACAAGATAGACCCGGCGGTATCTGCTCTGATGGCATTTGGTACTTTCCAGTCTGAGCACGAGGACTTTACTTTCGATATGAGTGCTAGACACAAACAAAGGCTGGCGACATTTGACGGTATCTGACAGGAGAAAGACTAATCACGAAGTAATTGCGACTATCCGTTTGGGTGAGCAGCCGGTAAGTTTTTTGGTAAAGTCCACTACCGCCTTATCCAGTACCTCTCTTTCACGTAAACGTCGCATCAACGGAGTGCTTACGTTTCAGGAGTTTATGTCGAAGATCAGCAATGGGTATAATCAAAATATGTAATTAAATAATTACATTATAAAATGGCCTGGCAAGGTTGCCAGGCTTGATTTTATCATTTGATTTTGCCGTCTTTAAATATCATCTGCTTTGTGCCAGTATTATATTTTTCAACTATGCCTAACAGATCTTTAGAATAATCAATTACTGAGGAGGTTGTTATGGGGGCATGATATTCATAGTCGAGCTTGTAACCTTTTATTTTTATTTTTATATCGCCAGCCTTGGTTTCAAGATAAGAATTATCCAGTTCCTCACTAAATGTTCCTTTTCCGTACTGAATGTCGGGTATTTTTTTGAGTAACAAATGAGATAAGTCAAAGAGTGAAAATTTATGCCCTGTTGATTCATTACTTATAAATATTTCGTTATTTAATGATGAGGTAAATGCATGGTTTATTATATCTGCATTTAGATCTTTTTGTTTTTCTAACCAATCTGTGTCAACATTAGGCGCGAAAGAGGTTATTCTGGGGCTTGTAAGAGCGACGATATTTAATTGGATGGTTTTGATTAACGGCGTTCCGTCTTCGGCCGTCCATTCTCTTTCATCAGCTTCTCGGACGATAAGAAGATCAATTTTATGCTGCTCAGCTTTTATGCTGGCCCCACTCTGGTAACCAGTCTTTGTTGCATAAATAAGTCTTAATCCTGGTATGTCTGCAGTTTTACCAATAAATGCATCAATTTTTTCAACAGTAATGCTTGATGCGTAATCTTTACATTCAATGACCGTTTTATAAACGTAGCCCCCTAAATCAAACTCCCAATAAACATCAAACTGCCTTTCAATACCGTTTCTGTCTGTTAATTTTTTATTAGTTTCAACTTCTATATTTTTTAAATGAGACATACCTTCGGCAGTTATTAAGCTTTGTTGTATTGTTCGAACAAATTCCTCATAAGCCTTGCCAGTGTTTTTAGCCATTATGATGTCACTCTAAAGGTAAATTAATTATTAACCCTGAACAACGTACTCTTCACATGCATTAGTGAAGATAGTTGAAGGACCCTTCGTACATCCTACAATTTCTGCAAAGGACTTCAACCTTGTAGAGGAAAAATTCATAGTTACGATAAAGTTTACATTAAGTATCACTGCATTCAATTACTTATTACGTGTGGAGCAAAAATGGCATACTCAGAACAGATTCGTATCGATATTCTTTGAAAATATTCAGTAATTGAAAATTTAAAAGGGCAATGATGGATAAAGGAGGCATTACCTTAAGTACAACCAAAAGAGCAGGCAATAGAAGTGAGGACGGAAATTATCTTGAAACGGTTTTTGCAGAAATAGCTCGATAACAGGGCTACGAATTAAATGTTAACGAGTGGCTAAACATTCACTCTGAAGTTGCTATGGTTCTAACTGAAAGAATACTGAATAACCCAATGTAGGGGCTTCTCGTTTACCTGGAAGCGACCGAGCCTCCCGGTCAGTAACATGCATTATTGTTTAGAGTAGTTCGTACTTATGTGTAGTCAATGGTGTAGTCAATGTCATAAAAAAGGCGCTTCCCAATGCCGAGTAGCGCCTTTTTAAACAAACATTTAACTGATTTTAATCAGTTCATGCCGTATTTTTTCAGTTTTTTACGCAGCGTACCGCGGTTGATGCCCATCATCAGCGCCGCGCGGGTCTGATTACCACGGGTGTATTGCATCACCATGTCCAACAGTGGCTGTTCTACTTCAGCCAGTACCAGCTCATACAGGTCATTAACATCCTGACCATTCAGTTGAGCAAAATAGTTCTTCAGTGCCTGTTTTACCGAGTCACGGAGCGGTTTTTGGGTTACCTGATCCTGAGAGTTAACGGTAGAAACGGTCAGTACGTCAGAATTTACGCGTTGTTCGAACATAGTTCTGTCAGCTCTTTATTTCTGTTTACGCAAAATTTTCGAAGTATGCCTCCAACGCCTCCAGCTGTTCGCTGGCATTCTCAATGGCGTTGAATGTGCGCCGAAACTGGTCATTCGGAGCGTGCTCCTGGAGATACCAGGAGACGTGTTTACGTGCGATTCGGTAACCTTTTGCCTGACCGTAAAAGTCATGCAGTTCCCGAACGTGCGCGCAAAGCAAGCGCTTAACCTCTGCCAAAGGCAGCGGGGCCAGCAGCTCCCCAGTGTCCAGATAATGCTGGATTTCCCGGAAGATCCAGGGTCTTCCCTGAGCTGCGCGGCCTATCATCAGGGCATCCGCCCCTGTATAGTCGAGCACAGCTCTGGCTTTAAGCGGGTCAGTAATGTCGCCATTCGCGATAACCGGAATGGAAACTTTCTGCTTAACTGCCCGAATACTGTCGTACTCAGCGTCTCCGTTGAACAAACAGGCGCGGGTGCGTCCATGAATGGTCAGAGCCTGAATACCACACTCTTCAGCCAGTTGGGCAATTTCTACGCAGTTACGGTGTTCTGGAGCCCAACCCGTGCGAATCTTCAGAGTGACAGGAACATCCACTGCATTAACTACCGAGGTCAGGATAGATTTCACCAGATCCGGGTATTGCAGCAGGGCGGAACCTGCAAGCTTGCGATTCACTTTTTTAGCCGGGCAACCCATATTGATATCAATAATCTGGGCGCCGCTTTCCACGTTAATACGTGCGGCTTCCGCCATTTCATCCGGGTCGCTGCCGGCAATTTGCACGGTGCGAATACCGGGTTCATCAATGTGCACCATCCGCAGTCGGGACTTGTCGCTTTCCCACACTTGTGGGTTAGAAGACATCATCTCGGATACGGTTAAACCGGCTCCCATCTCGTAGCACAACGTCCGGAATGGTCTGTCAGTAATGCCAGCCATGGGCGCTGCGATCAGGCGATTTCTGAGCTGGTGGTGTCCGATGCGCATGAGTTAAGAAATGACCATACTGTGACTGCAAGGCGGCGTATATTACGCATTTTTTGCACGAGATGAAAGGCCAAACTTTGAGCAATCCTCTGTTGTAGATCAAGGAATAGCCAGTCCACCGGGGCAATAAACGTATTAAATCATGTTTTTCATAGGGTTATGTAAAAGGTAAAAATTTCACATAACGCATAAATTCGCACAAGTTATCGTTTTTTCACGGGTGATAAGCGGCTGAACTGCTGTTTTTTCAGACAAAAATGACGATTTTTGCGAAGCTGCTCGCAATTTTCTCATCGGCATTTTGGCTGCTTTTTTCGACAGTTCAGCGCGCTGGCTCCACGAAACGTGGCCGGCAGGCCACGTTCAGTTTTACCTTTTCTGTCCCGTAATACGGCACCACTCTTCTTTCTCGACCACCGGGTCAAGAGTAAAGAGCTCTGTATAGGCTTCGCATACGCTGTCTGCCTGGCTGGCAAGGATACCAGAGAGCCCCAGCAAACCGCCTTCGACGGGCAATACGCTGATTAACGGTGCCAATTCACGCAGAGGGCCAGCCAGGATATTGGCGACCACCACATCGGCTTTCATCGCGTCTGGCTGGTCTTTCGGCAAGTACAATTCGAGACGCTCGGAAACACCGTTGCGCTCGGCGTTATCACGGCTTGCCTGGATCGCTTGCGGATCGATATCAATACCGATCGCTTTCGCCGCACCCAGTTTCAGGGCGGCGATCGCAAGGATCCCGGAGCCGCAGCCAAAATCGATCACGGTTTTGCCGACAAGATCCAGACCATCGAGCCATTGCAGACACAAAGAGGTGGTTGGGTGTGTGCCAGTGCCGAATGCCAGACCCGGATCGAGCATCACATTCACCGCATTGGCATCCGGCACGTCGCGCCAGCTCGGGCAGATCCACAGTCGCTCGCCAAAGCGCATCGGGTGGAAGTTATCCATCCATTCGCGCTCCCAGTCCTTATCTTCCAGTTGCTCAATTTTGTGGGCGAAACCTTCGCCGAGCAGCGGGTGAAAAGCGAGTTGGGCAACAACTTCTGCCATCTCGGTTTCCGCGTCGAACAGGCCGATAACGTCGGTATCTCCCCACAGCCGGGTTTCACCCGGCAGCGGTTCAAATACGGGCGTGTCGTGCGTGTCCTGGAAGGTAATGGACACCGCGCCTGCTTCCATCAGAGCATCGCTCAGATCTTCCGCATTCGCGCCGGTGGTGTTCAGTTTCAGTTGGATCCAAGGCATGGCATAACTCTTTATTCATTAACAGAAATAGTCGGGGTTTGCTGTGCGGGTTGACCGAAACGGTTCCCGACAATGAAGGCCAGCAAACTTAACAGCAGCGAGGGCACAATCGGATGGAAGCCCAGGTACTGAATATTAAAGGTGGCGAGCGCGGCATACAGCGCACCGCCAACAATCATGGCGCTGAGCGCGCCGGTGGAATTAGCGCGATCCCAGTAAAGACCCAGCACCAATGGCCACAGAAATACCGCTTCAAGCCCGCCAAACGCCAGCAGGTTCAGCCAGATGATCATCTCTGGCGGACGCCATGCGGCCAGCATCATCAAAATGCCGAGTACCAGCGTTGTAATGGTGGAAATGCGTTTTAAGCGTGGTTCATGACGAATTTTAGTCGGCTGCGCGCTTAACCACAGATCTTTGATGATCGTCGCGGAAGCCTGCAACAGATGCGCGTTGACGTTGGACATGATCGCGGCCATCGGTGCGGCAAGGAACAGCCCTGCGGCCCACGGCGGCAACACTTCGACCATCAGTGTAGGAATGACCTGATCCGGCACCGACAGATTCGGCAGCACAGCGCGGCCAAGCGCGCCCGCTAGGTGCATTCCCAGCATCAACAGCGCGATGACGATGGTGCCGATAATGATCCCACGGTGCACCGACTTGCTGTCTTTATACGAAATACAGCGCACAGCGGTATGCGGCAGACCGATAACGCCAAAACACACCAGCACCCAAAACGAGGTCATAAACGCCGGGGAAAGGATGTCGTGTGCGCCCTGCGGGCTAACCAGTTTAGGATCGATATGCTGCAAGGTATCAACGGCGTTATGTAAACCGCCCGCCGCATGGATCACGCCGACCAGTAACACCAGCGTACCGATCAACATCACCATGCCTTGCATGGTGTCGTTCAGGACGCTGGCGCGAAAACCGCCAAACGCCGTATACAACGCGATGGTAATGCCGAAGATCAGCAGGCCCGATTCGTATTTGATGCCAGCTGCGGTCTCCAGCAGACGCGCGCCGCCGATAAACTGCACGGCAATCGCACCGACAAATGCCACCAACAAGCTGACACTGGCAATCCACACGACTGCACGGCTCTGGTAGCGCGCCATCAGCATGTCGTTGAGCGTAATCGCATTGTAGCGACGCGCCAGAATCGCGAATTTCTTGCCGAGAATGCCCAGCGACAACCAAATGGTGGGAACCTGGATCATCGCCAGCAGCACCCAACCAAGGCCAAATTTGTACGCGGCTCCCGGCCCGCCAATAAAAGAACTGGCGCTGACATAGGTTGCGGTCAGCGTCATCGCCAGCACAAATCCGCCCATAGAACGGCTGCCAAGGAAGTACTCGCTCAGGAAAGTACCGCTGCTACGCTGGCGCATCGCATAGAAAGAGAGGCCGAAGACGACGATCAGGTAGATTATCAGCACGGCGATAATTTCAGTTTGCATCGTTATCCTCCAGAGAGATATCGCGGAAGATAAAGCGCACCATCGCCCAGCAAAGCAAAACAAATACCAGCGGCGTAAGCAGGCAGGCCAGTTCAAACCAACGCGGCAGTCCGGTGAAGCCCTGCTCTGTACCCGGTAGGTAAGCGCACACTAACCAGGCGGCAAGATAAAAAAGGGTCAGCCACAGCGCCCAGCGGGCTTCTTTGTGAGCCTGAACAAAACGGTTGTCCATTTTTGTCCCTTGTAAATGAAGAAAGCGGGGATTGTACCCTATGGGCAAGTTGAGGGGAGAGAAAAACAAAAAAGGCCGGAAGATCCGGCCTTTTGCGCTGATTGCAGATTATTTTTCCTGCAAACCGAGTTTTTTCTCCAGATAGTGGATGTTGGTGCCACCATGCTGGAAGTTCTCGTCGCTCATAATACGCATCTGCAGATCAACGTTGGTTTTGATACCGTCGATAATCAGCTCCTGCAACGCATTTTTCATGCGCGCAATCGCCACATCGCGGCTCTCGCCGTAGCAGATAAGCTTGCCAATCATTGAATCGTAATACGGCGGTACGGTGTAACCGGCGTAAATATGCGATTCCCAGCGCACACCAAACCCACCAGGGGCATGGAAGCGGGTGATTTTGCCCGGGCTGGGCAGGAAGGTGTTCGGATCTTCGGCGTTAATACGGCATTCCACCGCATGGCCTTTCACCACAACTTCTTCTTGCTTAATGGACAGCGGCTGACCGGCTGCAATACGCAGCTGTTCTTTGATCAGGTCTACGCCGGTAATCATTTCGGTAACCGGATGTTCAACCTGAATACGGGTGTTCATCTCAATGAAGTAGAACTCGCCGTTTTCGAACAGGAACTCAAACGTGCCCGCTCCGCGATAGCCGATATCGACACAGGCTTTCGCACAACGCTCACCGATATAGCGACGCAGTTCCGGAGTGATGCCCGGTGCCGGTGCTTCTTCGACCACTTTCTGGTGACGGCGCTGCATGGAGCAGTCGCGCTCTGCCAGATAGATAGCGTTGCCCTGACCATCGGCCAGCACCTGGATCTCGACGTGGCGAGGATTTTCCAGGTATTTTTCCATGTACACCATGTCGTTGTTGAAAGCGGCTTTCGCTTCCGCACGCGTCATGCTGATGGACTGCGCCAGGTCGGCGTCTTTGCGTACAACGCGCATACCGCGACCGCCGCCGCCGCCGGAGGCTTTGATGATAACCGGGTAACCGATGCGTTTAGCATGGGCGCGGTTTGCATCCATATCGTCGCCCAGCGGGCCGTCTGAACCCGGTACGGTCGGAACGCCAGCTTTCTTCATGGCGGTGATTGCCGACACTTTGTCGCCCATCAGGCGGATGGTGTCAGCTTTCGGACCGATGAAGATAAAGCCAGAGCGCTCAACCTGCTCAGCGAAGTTGGCGTTCTCAGAGAGGAAGCCATAACCCGGGTGAATTGCCACAGCGCCGGTGATTTCGGCTGCGGAGATAATTGCCGGGATATTCAGATAGCTTTTTACTGATGGCGCAGGACCGATACATACAGTCTCGTCTGCCAGCAGTACGTGTTTTAAATCGCGATCCGCAGTGGAATGCACAGCGACAGTCTTGATGCCCAGTTCTTTACAGGCACGAAGAATACGCAGTGCAATCTCGCCGCGGTTGGCGATAACAATTTTATCCAGCATGTGCGCCTCGTTTACTCGATGACGACCAGCGGCTCGTCAAATTCAACCGGTTGGCCACTTTCAACCAGAATGGCTTTCACCACGCCTGATTTATCGGCTTCGATCTGGTTCATCATTTTCATGGCTTCAACGATGCACAGGGTATCGCCCACGTTGACTTTCTGGCCGATTTCGATAAACGCTTTCGCGTCCGGGCTCGGGGTGCGATAGAAGGTTCCGACCATCGGGGAACGTACGATGTGGCCACTGATTTCCGCTGCGGCTGCAGGGGCTTCCGGCGCTGCGGCAGGTGCGACAGCGTTAGACAGGGCTGGTTGCTGTTGCATCATCGGCGCAGCATATTGCTGCATAACCGGGAAGCCAGCATTCGGCGCGCTGCGGCTGATGCGCACAGACTCTTCGCCTTCAGAAATTTCCAGTTCGGAGATGCCTGATTCTTCAACCAGCTCGATCAGTTTCTTAATCTTACGAATATCCATGAGTGGGTTCCGTACTCTTGTTTAGTGTGATTGTGACAGGCGTTTTACCGCCGTCTGTAAAGCGTATGAATAACCTTCCGCACCCAGCCCGCAAATAACGCCCTCGGCGATATCTGACAGATACGAGTGGTGACGGAATGGCTCCCGCGCATGCACATTGGTCAGGTGGATCTCGATAAACGGGATGCCGACCGCCAGCAGTGCGTCGCGGATAGCAACACTGGTGTGCGTAAACGCGGCCGGATTGATCAGGATGAAGTCCATAATGTCTTTAGCCTGATGAATACGGTCGATGATTGCGTACTCCGCGTTTGACTGAAAATGCGCCAGTTCCACATCAAGCGATGCCGCTTCGGTGCTCAAACCGTTAACAATCTCGCTGAGCGTAAGCGTGCCGTACTTATCCGGCTCACGGGTGCCAAGCATGTTCAGGTTCGGTCCGTTTAAAACTAATATGTGGAACTTGCCAGCCATTGTGCCGCTATCTCCTGCGATTCTCGGGTAAAAAACAAAATATACCTTCGATTCGCGATTGTCACCTTTTCAGAGGCTAAAAACCCCTGTCAGGAAAACCAAAGTCGCACATTATAACGATTTCGTAGCAATTGGCAGCTAAATACTGGTCTTATCAGGGAAGATTATCAACCACCGCCCGGAATCTGGCGGCGAATGATAGTAGATCTGCGGAGAACTGCACACAATGAGCGTGTTAACGCCACCATTGGCGAAACTTCTTATAACGCCATGCTAATAGCCCAATTGCGGCGGCAGCGTAAAGAACCGGCTGCGGTGACAAGATTTTCACTGACCAAAGGTAGTGAATCGGCGCGAGGATCGCCACCAGATAGACGAAATTGTGTAGTTGTTGCCAGCGTTTGCCCAGCTTGCGCTGCGCCCATTGCGTTGAGGTCAATGCTAATGCCAGCAAAATCAGCCAACTTACGGCACCCAGCGTTAAATAAGGGCGCGTTACCAGCTCTTGTCCTAATAATGAAAGATTATTGATGCCCAGTTCCAGCAAGGTGTAGCTGGTCAGGTGCAGCGTCGCCCAGGCAAAGCACCACAGTCCCAGCAAACGCCGGGTTCTGATTAATAAAGGTTGTTTCGCGTAGCGTGCGAGCGGTGCTACCAGCAAACTGGCGAGCAGGAATTTAAGCGCCATTCTGCCCGTAAAATGCTGGATGTCTTTCGCCGGATCGGCGCTGAAATAGCCCTGATTCGCCGCCCAGAAAAGCCAAAGTAAAGGCAGCAGACCCGCCAGATGCAATGCGACTTTTAACCATGTCACCTGTTTTGCCGTTAAGCGCACTCAGAAATTCTCCCGCAGATCTAACCCGTGATAAAGCGAAGCCACTTCTTCAGCGTAGCCATTAAATAGCAGCGTTGGCTGACGTTTTACATCCAGCGCGCCGCCGGATCCAATAAAACGTTCCGTCGCTTGTGACCAGCGTGGGTGATCAACACGCGGGTTCACATTGGCGTAGAAACCATATTCATCGGGTGCGGCAAGGTTCCAGGTTGTCGGTGGCCGTTTACTGGTCAGCTTGATACTGACTATCGATTTGATGCCTTTAAAGCCATATTTCCACGGTACAGTCAGGCGGATTGGTGCGCCGTTTTGCGGCGGCAGCGCTTTGCCATATACACCGACAGTAAGCAGCGTAAGCGGGTGCATCGCTTCATCTATACGTAGCGCTTCAACATACGGGTATTTGAGGCCGCCGCCGATAAATCGGTCTTTTTGTCCCGGCATCTGATCCGGTGCGTAAAGTGTCTGGAACGCGACATATTTGGCGTTGCTGGTGGGTTCAACTAACGCCAGCAGTTTATGCAGCGGGAATCCGATCCACGGCACCACCATCGACCAGGCTTCAACGCAGCGCATCCGGTAGATTCGCTCTTCCAGCGGGAAACGCGTGGTCAGCGCCGCGTGGTCGAGCGTTAATGGTTTCGCCACTTCACCATCAATCGTTAATGTCCAGGGATCGGTTTTCATTCCTCCGGCGTTGGCGGCAGGATCGGCTTTATCGAGACCAAATTCATAGAAGTTGTTATAACCGGTGACTTTCTCTTCCGGCGTCAGCGGGAGAGAGGCTTTCCACTGCGCAGGTTGCGTGAAATCGAGCGGTTTTCCTGACGGCGCTTTTGGCCGGTCATTGCCTTTAAACCAGTCCAACAGATCGGCCCGCGCACCGGGTGCCAGGGTCAATGCCGAGGCGCTAATTCCCAGCATTTTCAGCACCTGGCGGCGCTGTAACATAAAAACGGATTCCGCAGTGACATCGGCTTCGGTTAGTTTTTTCTTCATCACATCCTCCGTTAGTCTCTCGTCAAGCATGGTGTAAGCGCAGCGTGAGCGCGAGCACGAGTGTGTTACCAAACATTGTAAATAGTCAGGTTAAGACATTTTTCAGGCTTATTGATTGTTGGCAAAAAATTTCTGAGGTCTATACTCGCAGATATGAAACGCGGTGCCAGTTTTCCCTGCCGCCTGCACGCTATCCCGGGACGCGGGTAGACATCAAAGTTAGTACTTACTTCAATGACGTAACCCTGAGCGGTATCGTTTCGTTCTTTATACAAGCGGAGTTAACACAAGGATGCGATTAACGACGAAATTTTCAGCTTTTGTGACGCTACTGACAGGACTGGCGTTTTTCGTCACCCTGATTGGGTGTTCACTGAGCTTCTATAATGCGATTCAAAACAAGGTTGCCAATCGTGTGGAAGCGGTGGCGGCGATTGTCGATACACGCTTGATCTCAACACCGATTTCCCGGCTGTTGCCGCAGCTCGATGAACTGATGGTGCCGGTAGACATTATCGAGATTCAGATTAAGCAAGGCCGGCGCACGGTGCTCAGCTATTCGCATAACGGAAGTTATCGCCCGGCGGGCAGCAACTATCAATATCGTGAACTGCATATTCCCTCCCTGAAAAATCCCGGTTTCACCTTCACGCTGGTTTACCAGGATCCCATGGCGAACTACTTTCGTTCGTTGTTAACCACCGCGCCGCTGACAGTGGCGATCGCTTTTATGATAGTGATCCTCTTTCTTTCCGTACGCTGGCTACGGCGACAGCTTTCCGGGCAGGAACTGCTGGAGACACGCGCAACTCGGATCCTCAACGGCGAGCGCGGGCCGCAGGTTCGCGGCAGCATTTATGAGTGGCCATCGCGCACCAGCAGCGCGCTGGATGTGCTGTTGACCGATATTCAGTTTGCCAGCGATCAACGTAGCCGTTTGGATACGCTAATTCGCTCCTACGCCGCGCAGGACACGCGCACCGGCCTGAATAACCGCCTGTTTTTTGATAACCAGCTCGCCACGCTGCTGGAAGATCAGGAAAAAGTGGGCTCGCACGGCGTGGTGATGATGATCCGTTTGCCGGACTTTGATCTGCTGCGAGATAGCGGCGGAACCACCACCGAAGAGTATCTCTTTACGCTCATTAACCTGCTTTCTACCTTTATTATGCGTTATCCCGGCGCGTTACTGGCGCGCTACCATCGCAGCGACTTCGCCGTGCTGCTGCCGCATCGCACATTAAAGGAGGCGGAGAGCATTGCCGGGCAGATCCTAAAAGCGGTGGAAGGGTTACCCCCGAACAAAACACTTACCCGAGAAGACATCATGCACATTGGGATTTGCGCCTGGCGCAGCGGGCAACCCGGTGTGCAAGTCATGGAGCATGCCGAAGCCGCAGCACGCAACGCGGTGTTACAGGGCGGAAACAGTTGGTCAGTGTATGACGCCACATTGCCGGAACAAGGTCGCGGAAATGTGCGCTGGCGGACGCTGATTGAGCAGATGCTGAGTCGCGGTGGGCCGCGCGTTTATCAGAAACCAGCGATTAACCGTGACGGTCAGGTTCACCACCGCGAACTGATGTGCCGCATATTCGACGGTGAACAAGAAGTGATTGCTGAAGAGTATATGCCCATGGTGCAGCAGTTTGGCCTGGCTGAAGAGTATGACCGCCTGCAGGTGACGCGTCTGATTCCGTTTATGGGTTTTTGGCCGGAAGAAAACCTCGCCATGCAAATAACAGTGGAATCATTGATCCGCCCCCGTTTTCAACGCTGGCTACGCGATATATTAATGCAGTGCGAAAAATCTCAACGTAAACGGATTATTTTTGAACTTGCTGAGGCGGATGTTTGTCAACATATCAGCCGGTTACAGTCGGTGGTGCGTTTAATCAACGCATTAGGTGCCCGCGTAGTGGTCAATCAGGCGGGTCTGACGTTGGTGAGCACCAGTTGGATTAAAGCGTTGGATGTTGAGTTATTAAAGCTGCATCCGGGGCTGGTCAGGAACATTGAAAAGCGCACCGAAAATCAGCTTCTGGTGCAGAGCCTCGTCGAAGCGTGCAAAGGCACACGAACGCGAGTTTTCGCGACCGGCGTTCGCTCTCGTGGCGAATGGCAGATGCTGGTGGAACGGGGTGTTGTGGGTGGGCAGGGCGATTTTATCGCGGCTTCTCAACCGCTCGATACCAATGTGAAAAAATATTCGCAAAGATACTCGGTTTGAACTGCTGTTTAAGTCGTTTTCACGTAGAATAACGCGCGCTGCCATGTTTGGGGGTGTGCGTGCCTGCCCGCCGGATTATCGCAGTGAACAAAGCCGGTTTGTCCTTATGAAAAACTGCAAACGCAACAGGCTGGAAGATTGGCTTTTTTTACTTCCAGGCAGAATCATGTCGTTTTGCAACAAAGGAAACAAACTGCACTAATTTTCACCGTAGCAGATGATTCTTATGCCTTGTCGCTGCTACGTGTGGTTGGTAAAGTAAGCGGATTTTGTTTCCGCCCCAGCTTTCAGGATTATCCCTTAGTATGTTGAAAAAATTTCGTGGCATGTTTTCCAATGACCTGTCCATTGACCTGGGTACCGCGAATACCCTGATTTATGTAAAAGGACAAGGCATCGTACTGAATGAGCCTTCCGTGGTGGCCATTCGCCAGGATCGTGCCGGTTCACCGAAAAGTGTGGCCGCAGTCGGTCATGAAGCGAAACAGATGCTTGGTCGTACGCCGGGCAATATCGCTGCCATCCGCCCGATGAAAGACGGCGTAATCGCCGACTTCTTCGTGACCGAAAAAATGCTTCAGCACTTTATCAAACAAGTGCACAGCAACAGCTTTATGCGTCCGAGCCCGCGCGTTCTGGTTTGTGTGCCGGTTGGCGCCACCCAGGTTGAACGCCGCGCTATTCGTGAATCCGCGCAGGGTGCTGGTGCTCGTGAAGTGTTCCTGATTGAAGAACCGATGGCGGCCGCAATCGGCGCTGGCTTACCGGTTTCTGAAGCGACCGGTTCAATGGTGGTGGATATCGGTGGTGGTACCACTGAAGTTGCCGTTATCTCCCTGAACGGTGTGGTTTACTCCTCTTCTGTTCGTATCGGCGGCGACCGCTTCGATGAAGCGATCATTAATTACGTGCGCCGTAACTACGGCTCCCTGATTGGTGAAGCGACCGCAGAACGTATCAAACACGAAATTGGCTCTGCGTATCCGGGCGATGAAGTGCGTGAAATCGAAGTGCGTGGCCGTAACCTGGCTGAAGGTGTTCCGCGTGGTTTCACCCTGAATTCCAACGAAATTCTGGAAGCGCTGCAGGAACCGCTGACTGGCATCGTGAGCGCCGTTATGGTTGCGCTGGAACAGTGCCCGCCGGAACTGGCTTCTGATATCTCCGAGCGCGGTATGGTATTGACCGGTGGTGGCGCGCTGCTGCGTAACCTTGATCGCCTGTTGATGGAAGAAACGGGTATTCCAGTTGTAGTTGCAGAAGATCCACTGACTTGCGTAGCGCGCGGCGGCGGCAAGGCGCTGGAAATGATCGACATGCACGGCGGCGACTTGTTCAGCGAAGAATAGTCCGCGTCAGATGCGAAGCGTATTGTCGCTTCGCATCTGTCTGGCCTGAGAATACGCAAAGCCTATGAAGCCAATTTTTAGCCGTGGCCCGTCACTGCAGATTCGCCTTTTTCTGGCGGTTTTGGTGGCGCTCGGAGTCATTATTGCCGACAGCCGCCTCGGTACGTTCAGCCAAATCAGAACGTACATGGATACTGCCGTCAGTCCTTTCTATTTTATTTCCAATGGTCCCCGCGAATTATTAGATAACGTTTCCCAGACGTTGGCGTCGCGCGACCAGCTTGAGCTTGAAAACCGGGCATTACGTCAGGAACTGCTGCTAAAAAACAGTGAGCTGCTGATGTTAGGGCAGTACAAGCAGGAGAACGCGCGTTTGCGTGAACTGCTGGGTTCGCCGCTGCGTCAGGATGAGCAGAAAATGGTGACCCAGGTTATCTCGACGGTTAACGATCCTTACAGCGACCAGGTAGTTATCGACAAAGGCAGCGCGAACGGCGTCTATGAAGGCCAGCCGGTGATCAGCGATAAAGGCGTGGTCGGCCAGGTTGTCGCGGTAGCGAAGCTGACCAGCCGTGTCCTGTTGATTTGCGATGCCACTCATGCGCTGCCGATTCAGGTGCTGCGTAACGATATCCGCGTGATTGCCGCCGGTAACGGCTGCACAGACGATCTGCAACTCGAACATTTACCGGCGAATACGGATATTCGCGTTGGCGATGTGCTGGTGACGTCGGGTCTGGGCGGGCGTTTCCCTGAAGGGTACCCGGTTGCGGTGGTTTCGTCGGTTAAGCTGGATACGCAACGTGCCTACACCGTGATTCAGGCGCGTCCAACAGCAGGTCTGCAACGTTTGCGTTATCTGCTGCTATTGTGGGGCGCAGATCGTAACGGTACTAACCCAAGAACACCGGAAGATGTGCATCGTGTGGCGAACGAACGTCTGCTGCAAATGATGCCGCAGGTACTTCCTTCTCCTGATGCGATGGGTCCGCCTGCGCCAATGCCCGCTCCGGCGACTGGCATTACGCAACCGCCGCCGCAAGTCTCTCCGGGAGGGCAATAGTGGCAAGTTATCGTAGCCAGGGGCGCTGGGTTATCTGGCTCTCGTTTTTAATTGCTCTGTTGCTTCAAATCATGCCCTGGCCGGATGAGATCATTGTCTACCGGCCAAACTGGGTATTGCTCATTTTGCTTTACTGGATCCTCGCGCTGCCGCACCGCGTAAATGTTGGCACGGGTTTCGCGATGGGTGCCATACTGGATCTGATTAGCGGATCCACCCTCGGTGTACGCGCGCTTTCGTTAAGTATTGTCGCCTACCTGGTCGCACTGAAATTTCAGTTGTTCCGTAATCTGGCGCTCTGGCAACAGGCGCTGGTGGTGATGCTGTTGTCGCTGGCGACAGAAGTTATTGTCTTCTGGGCGGAGTTTCTGGTTATTAATGTTTCGTTTAAACCAGAAATTTTCTGGAGCAGCCTGGTCAATGGCGTGCTCTGGCCGTGGCTCTTCCTGTTAATGCGTAAGATCCGCCAGCAGTTTGCGGTGCAATAAGGCGTTTATGACTGATATCTGGCTTGCTTCCGGTTCTCCTCGTCGCCAGGAGTTGCTCACACAACTGGGCGTCACTTTCGCGCGTATTGTTCCGGGTATTGAGGAACAGCGTCAGGTGCAGGAGAGCGCCCGCCAGTACGTGTTACGCCTCGCGCGCGAAAAAGCGCAGGCCGGTGTGGCGATGGCCACAAGCGATCTGCCTGTGCTGGGCGCGGACACGATCGTCATATTTAATGGTGAAGTGCTTGAAAAACCAAAAGACTCCTCGCATGCTGCCAGTATGCTGCGCCTGCTTTCCGGGCAAACACATCAGGTGATGACGGCGGTTGCATTGGCGGATAGCCAACATTTGCTCGATTGTCTGGTGGAAACAGAAGTGACTTTCAGAGTGTTATCGGAAAAGGATATCGCTGATTACGTCGCCAGTGGGGAACCGCTGGATAAAGCCGGTGCTTATGGCATTCAGGGGCTGGGTGGCTGTTTCGTGAGAAAAATAAACGGTAGTTATCATGCCGTTGTGGGTTTACCGCTGGTGGAAACCTGGGAATTGCTGAGCAATTTTAACGCACTGCGTGAGGGAAAAGATAATCATGACGGCTGAATTGTTGGTCAACATTACTCCATCGGAAACACGCGTCGCTTATATTGACGGCGGCATCCTGCAGGAAATCCACATCGAGCGCGAAGCACGGCGCGGGATAGTAGGCAATATCTACAAAGGTCGGGTCAGCCGGGTTTTGCCGGGCATGCAGGCGGCTTTTGTAGATATTGGTCTGGAAAAGGCGGCGTTTCTTCACGCCTCCGACATTATGCCGCACACCGAATGCGTTGCCGGGGAAGAGCAGAAAAACTTCACCGTGCGCGACATCTCCGAGCTTGTCCGTCAGGGGCAGGATTTAATGGTGCAGGTGGTGAAAGATCCGCTGGGTACTAAAGGTGCGCGCCTGACCACGGATATCACCCTGCCATCCCGTTATCTGGTCTTTATGCCAGGCGCTTCCCATGTTGGCGTTTCCCAGCGTATTGAGAGTGAAGCCGAGCGTGAACGTCTGAAACAGGTCGTTGCGGCGTATTGCGATGAGCAGGGCGGTTTTATCATTCGCACTGCGGCTGAAGGCGTGTGCGAAGAGGATCTCGCCTCCGATGCGGCGTATCTCAAGCGCGTCTGGACGAAGGTGATGGAGCGTAAAAAGCGCCAGCAAAGCCGCTGTAAACTCTACGGCGAACTGGCGCTGGCGCAGCGTGTGCTGCGTGATTTCGCCGACGCTCACCTGGATCGTATCCGTGTGGATTCGCGTCTGACGTTTGAAGCGCTGCTGGAGTTCACGGCGGAATACATTCCTGAGATGACCAGCAAGCTCGAACACTACAGCGGCCGCCAGCCGATTTTCGATCTATACGATGTGGAGAACGAAATTCAGCGCGCGCTTGAGCGCAAAGTGGAGCTGAAGTCCGGCGGCTATCTGATCATCGATCAAACCGAAGCGATGACCACCGTTGATATCAACACCGGTGCGTTTGTCGGCCATCGCAATCTCGACGACACCATCTTCAACACCAACATTGAAGCCACGCAGGCCATTGCCCGCCAGCTGCGCTTACGCAATCTGGGCGGCATTATCATCATCGATTTTATCGATATGAATAATGACGATCATCGCCGTCGCGTGTTGCACTCGCTGGAGCAGGCGCTGAGCAAAGATCGGGTCAAGACCAGCATTAATGGTTTCTCACAGCTTGGTCTGGTCGAGATGACGCGCAAACGCACGCGCGAAAGCGTGGAACATGTCCTCTGCAATGAATGCCCCACCTGTCATGGCCGCGGCACCGTCAAAACGGTGGAAACCGTGTGCTATGAAATCATGCGCGAGATCGTTCGCGTGCATCATGCTTATGATTCCGATCGTTTCCTGGTTTACGCTTCCCCGGCGGTGGCAGAAGCCCTGAAAGGTGAAGAGTCGCACGCGCTGGCGGAGGTAGAAATCTTCGTTGGCAAGCAGGTAAAAGTGCAAATCGAGCCGCTCTATAATCAGGAGCAGTTTGACGTAGTAATGATGTAAGTCGCAGCGTGCTGCGACATGAGCGAGTCTGGGTTTGGTTGACAAGGAGAGAGGCGTGAGGCGACTGCCGGGGATATTGCTGCTTACAGGCGCGACGCTGATTATTATCGCGGCGCTGCTGGTAAGTGGGCTGCGCCTTGTTCTGCCCCACCTGGATAGCTGGCGTGAGCCCATTCTGGCGCGAATCACCGCACAAACCGGCGTTCCTGTCTCGGCCAGCCAGATACAAGCGCGCTGGGAAAATTTCGGTCCTGAACTGGACGTGCGCGACATTAACGCGACGCTGCCCGATGGCGGCGAGCTGTCGGTCAAACGCGTGACGCTGGCGCTGGATGTCTGGCAAAGCCTGCTGCACATGCGCTGGCAGTTCCGTAATCTCACCTTTTATCAGCTGGTCGCGCATAGCAATACTCCGCTACAACGCAATGACACCGGTGAACCTATCACCACGGATCGCATCAGCGATCTGTTTTTGCGCCAGTTCGATCACTTTGATCTGCGAGACAGCCGCATCAGTTTCTTAACGCTCTCCGGACAGCGCGCTGAGCTGGCGATCCCGCAACTTACCTGGCTTAACGGCAACGATCGTCACCGTGCGGAAGGGCAAGTCAGCCTTTCGAGCCTCACCGGTCAGCACGGCATTATGCAGGTGCGCATGGATCTGCGTGACGACAACGGGCTGTTGAATAATGGCCGCGTGTGGTTGCAGGCGGACGACATTGATGTCAAACCCTGGCTCGCCAAATGGATGCAGGATAAGGTCGCGCTGGATTTCGCGCGCTTCAGCCTTGAAGGCTGGATGACATTAAGCAAAGGCGTGGTGGAAAGCGGCGATGTATGGCTGAAAAAAGGCGGTGCCAGCTGGCAGGGCAATAATACGCAGCACCGCATGACGGTCGATAACCTTACCGCCCATGTCTCTCGTCAGCAGCAAGGCTGGCAGTTTGATGTACCGGTAACGCGTATCGCAATTGATGACCATCCGTGGCCGCAGGGCGCGCTGAGTTTTGCCTGGGTTCCGGCGCAGGAAGTGGGCGGTGCCAGCAGCGTGCGCAGTGATGAATTGCGCGTTCGTGCCAGTCACCTTGAACTCAGTGGCTTAGAAGGGCTGCTGCCGATTGCGCAGAAAATCTCCCCGGAGCTGTACGACATCTGGCACACCATGCAGCCTCGCGGCAAGCTGGAACAGCTGGCGCTGGACATCCCGTTGCAGGCGACCGAAAAAACGCGCTTCCACGCCCAGTGGCAGGATATTGCCTGGCAACAGTGGGAATTACTGCCCGGTGTTGAACACCTGAGTGGAACGCTTGCCGGCAGCCTGGAAAATGGTCGCTTAACCGCCGATATCGCGCAGGCGAAGATGCCGTATAAGACGGTGTTCCCCGAACCGCTGGAGATTGAAAAAGGCGTTGCCACGCTGAACTGGCTTAATAACGAACATGGCTTCCAGTTGGATGGGCGCAATATCGACGTTCAGGCCAATGCCCTGCGCGCGCACGGTGATTTTCGTTATCTCCAGCTACAAGGTGATGAGCCCTGGTTAGGTATCCTGGCCGGCATCAATGTGACGGATGCCGGGCAAGCCTGGCGCTACTTCCCGGAAAATTTGATGGGTAAAGAGCTGGTGGCGTATCTGAGTTCGTCGATCAAAGGCGGGCAGACGCAAGATGCCACGCTGCTGTTTGGCGGTAATCCGAAGCTCTTCCCGTTTAAGCACAATGAAGGCCAGTTTGAAGTCTCAGTGCCGCTTCGCAACGCGACCTTTGCTTTCCAGCCTGACTGGCCGGCACTGCAAAACCTCGATATCGATCTCGACTTCCTCAACGATGGCTTGTGGATGAAAAGCAGTAAAGTGGCGCTGGGCGGTGTAACGGCCAGCAATCTGACCGCCAACATCCCGGATTACGTCAAAGAGAAGCTGCTGATTGACGCGGACATTAACGGGCCGGGCAAAGCCGTTGGGCTCTATTTCAAAGAGACGCCGCTGCACGATACGCTGGGCAGCGCGCTGGATGAGCTGCAAATTGATGGCGATGTAAGCGCTCGCTTACATCTTGATATCCCGCTGGACGGGGAGCAGACCGTCGCCAAAGGTGACGTGGCGCTGAACAACAACAGCCTGTTTATCAAGCCACTTAATAGCACACTGAAGAATCTCAGCGGCAAATTCAGTTTCGAGAACGGTACGCTGAAAAGCGAACCACTACAGGCAACGTGGTTTAACCAACCGATGAACCTCGATTTCTCCACCACCGAAGGGGATAAAGCCTATCAGGTGGCGGTGAATCTCAACGGAAATTGGCAACCGGCAAAAACCGGCGTTTTACCCCCACAACTTAATGATGCGCTGCGCGGCAGCATCGCATGGAAAGGCGATGTTGGCGTTGAGTTGCCGCACCGTGGCGGCACCACTTATAAGGTCACTATTGACGGCGATTTGGGCAGCCTTGCCAGCACGTTACCGCCGCCGCTGGATAAACCCGCAGGCAAGGCATTGCCGTTGAAAGTGAAGGTAGAAGGGAACCTGCACAGTTTCGATTTAACCGGTAATGCCGGTGGCAACAACCATTTCAATAGCCGCTGGTTGCTGAATAATAAGCTGACGCTCGATCGCGGGATCTGGACCTCGGACAGCCGTACACTGCCGCCGCTGCCGGAGCAGGCCGGGCTTGA
This sequence comes from Kosakonia sp. LAM2021, assembly GCF_016620385.1. Lineage (NCBI taxonomy): Bacteria > Pseudomonadati > Pseudomonadota > Gammaproteobacteria > Enterobacterales > Enterobacteriaceae > Kosakonia > Kosakonia sp. LAM2021. The sequence goes on along the minus strand of NZ_JAENHT010000006.1, from coordinate 259,930 downwards.
GCTCAACTTGCCGCCAATGAACGGGGCGCAGTGGCTGGGTCTGTTCAGACAGGGCGTGGCAAATAATGTCAGCAGTGCAACCACCTTCCCGCAGAGCATTACGCTGCGTACGCCAGCTCTGACGCTGGGCGGGCAGCAGTGGAATAACCTCAGCATTGTTTCGCAGCCGCAAGGTTCAGGTTCGACCATCGAAGCGCAGGGGCGCGAAATCAGCGGTACGTTGACGATCCATGATAATGCGCCGTGGCAGGCTGCGATTCGCTACCTCTACTACAACCCGTCGAATGCGCCACCGGACGATAACGACATCTCTTCCCCTTCAACGCTGTTGCGCGGCCAGACGCGGGTGGATTTTGCCGGCTGGCCGGATTTGCAGCTGCGCTGTGCGGAGTGCTGGCTGTGGGGGCAAAAATATGGTCGCATCGATGGTGATTTCGCCATTCAGGGCGATACGCTGACGCTGGCAAACGGCCTGGTGGACAGCGGCACTGCGCGGCTTACCGCCGACGGTGAATGGGTCAACCGTGAAGGCGCGGAGCGTACCTCACTGAAAGGTGTACTGCGCGGCGAGAAAATTGATTCAGCGATGGGCTTCTTTGGCATACCGACGCCGGTGCGTGATTCGTCGTTTGATATTAATTATGACCTGCACTGGCGCAGCACGCCGTGGCAGCCGCAGGAAGAGTCGCTCAATGGCATCCTGCGTACGCGTCTTGGCAAAGGCAAAATTACCGATATCAGCACTGGTCATGCCGGGCAGTTGCTGCGCCTGTTCAGTGTCGATTCGCTGTGGCGTAAATTGCGTTTTGACTTCAGCGATACCTTCAGCAGCGAGGGGTTCTGGTTTGATTCCATTCGCAGCACCGCGTGGATCAAAGACGGTGTGCTGCATACCGACGATACGCTGGTGGACGGTCTGGAAGCGGATATCGCCATGAAAGGTTCGGTGAACCTGGTGCGCCGCGAGCTGGATATGGAAGCGGTGGTAGCGCCAGAAATTTCCGCGACTGTCGGTGTGGCGGCGGCCTTTGCCGTTAACCCGATTGTCGGTGCGGCGGTGTTTGCCGCCAGCAAAGTGCTGGGGCCACTGTGGAACAAAGTCTCGATTCTGCGCTACCGCATTACCGGCCCGGTCGATCAGCCGCAAATCAACGAAGTCCTGCGCCAGGCGCGTACGGACAAAAAGCAATGATTTGACGGCATCGGCGAATTGCCTCAAGCTCCTTATATCGCACTTTTTATTGCCCGCTGTGGCGGCAACGACGAGAAAAAATGATGAGTCTTAATCTGGTAAGTGAACAACTTCTGGCAGCAAACGGCCTGAGCCATCAGGATCTGTTTGCTATTCTCGGTCAACTGACCGCGCGTCGTCTTGATTACGGCGATCTCTATTTCCAGTCGAGCTATCACGAATCCTGGGTTTTAGAAGACAGCATCATTAAAGATGGCTCTTATAATATCGACCAGGGCGTGGGTGTGCGCGCCGTCAGCGGTGAGAAAACCGGTTTTGCGTATGCGGACCAAATCAGCCTGCTGGCGCTGGAACAGAGCGCACAGGCTGCGCGTACCATCGTGCGGGAAGAGGGCGATGGCAAAGTGAAAACGCTGGGCGCTGTTGAGCATAAAAGCCTTTATACCAGCATCGATCCGCTGCAAAGCATGAGCCGTGAAGAGAAGCTCGATATTCTGCGTCGCGTGGATAAAGCGGCGCGCGCGGCGGATAAACGCGTGCAGGAAGTGACTGCCAGCCTGACTGGCGTTTATGAACTCATTCTGGTGGCGGCGACCGACGGTACGCTGGCGGCGGATGTTCGCCCGCTGGTACGCCTTTCCGTGAGTGTACAGGTTGAAGACGACGGCAAACGCGAGCGCGGTTCCAGCGGCGGCGGCGGTCGTTTTGGTTATGACTGGTTCTTGCAGGATGTGGATGGCGACGTTCGCGCGGATGCGTGGGCGAAAGAAGCCGTGCGTATGGCGCTGGTAAATCTTTCTGCTGTTGCCGCACCTGCGGGCACGCTGCCGGTGGTACTGGGCGCGGGCTGGCCGGGCGTGCTGCTGCACGAAGCGGTTGGTCACGGGCTGGAAGGCGACTTCAACCGCCGTGGAACCTCTGTATTTAGCGGTCAAATGGGACAACTGGTGGCATCAGAACTGTGTACCGTTGTGGACGATGGCACCATCGCCGATCGTCGCGGCTCGGTGGCGATTGATGATGAAGGAACGCCGGGCCAGTACAACGTGCTTATCGAAAACGGCGTGTTGAAAGGCTATATGCAGGACAAGCTGAACGCGCGTCTTATGGGTGTTAAGCCGACCGGTAACGGGCGTCGCGAATCATACGCGCATCTGCCGATGCCGCGTATGACCAACACCTATATGCTGGCGGGCAAATCAACTCCGCAGGAGATTATCGAATCTGTCGACTACGGCATCTACGCCCCGAATTTTGGCGGCGGCCAGGTCGATATCACTTCCGGTAAATTTGTCTTCTCCACTTCTGAAGCGTACCTGATTGAAAAAGGTAAGGTCACCAAAGCGGTGAAAGGCGCAACGCTGATTGGCTCCGGTATCGAAGCGATGCAGCAGATCTCCATGGTGGGTAACGATCTGAAACTGGATAACGGCGTTGGCGTATGCGGTAAAGAGGGGCAGAGCCTGCCGGTGGGTGTGGGCCAACCGACGCTGAAAGTCGATAACCTGACCGTCGGCGGTACGGCTTAACGCTCTTCTCACCCTCTTCGCACGAAGAGGGTGAATTCCTCACACGCTGCGCCCCTGCATTCCCTGATACACCTTCGCCACTTCAATAAAGTAATCCGTCAGATAGTTAATACACACCTGCACTTTCAGCGGCAGCTTATCTTTCTCGGTATAGAGTGCGTAAACCGGGCGCGGATCCGACTGGTAGCGCGGCAGCAGGATCTCAAGTTGACCGCTGTTGATCTCGTCGATCACCCACATTAACGGCACGAATGCGATCCCGGCGCCGGCCGTCAGCCAGCGCGTGAGCGTCATTGGATCGTTAGTGACAAAACGCCCTTGCGGGATAAGTCTCGTGGCGATCCCTTCTGGCGCCACCAGCTCAAATTCGTTATCCGGACGCACGCTGTATTCCAGCCATGAGTGGTTAACCATATCCGCAGGCTTTTCAGGAATACCGTATTGGGCGAGGTAACTTTTTGCCGCGCAAACCACCATTGGCATCGCGCCAAGGCGGCGGGAAAAGAGGCTGGAATCCTGCAACGCGCCGACGCGGATCACCAGATCCAGACCGTCAGCAATCAGATCCGGCGCCGGGATACCGGTGACGAGATTTACCGATAAACCTGGATGCTCTTTGAGCATATCGGCGGTCATTTTTGCCAGCACATTTTGCGCCATGGTTGAAGAACTGCCAATGCGCAACGTACCGATTGGTGTGTTGTTAAAGGCGTAAAGCTGCTCGTGAACGTCCTGCACTTCATGCAGCATCCGGCGGCAGCCCTGGTAGTAAATCTTCCCTGCTTCGGTGAGCCCCAGGCTGCGCGTGCTGCGGTTCAGCAGCTTTACCTGCAACTCATCTTCCAGTTTGGCGACGGTCTGGCTGATGGAGGAAACACTCATTTGTAGCTGTCGGGCGGCGGCGGTAAACGAACCTAATTCCACCACTTTGGCAAACACCGACATGCGTTTTAGTCGTTCCATTATTCACTCTGAGTTAAAAGTGATTTAGATCACATAATATAGATAACAGCATAACAGTTACGTTAATATACTATCTATTAAGAATATTCACGTCACTCTCGCCTGGCTCTCCTTGCCCTTACTCCTGCGGTGACGTTAGAACGAATTGTCACCTGCACGCTGTCTAATCAAGGTCAACATGAGTCTGTTTCCCGTCATCGTGGTGTTCGGTTTGTCGTTCCCACCGATTTTTGTCGAATTAATTTTGTCACTGGCGATCTTCTGGCTGGTGCGCCGGGTGCTGGTCCCTACCGGGATCTATGACTTTGTCTGGCACCCGGCATTGTTTAACACTGCGCTGTATTGCTGCCTTTTTTACCTGCTGTCGCGCCTGTTTGTTTGAGGTAGAAGTGAAAACACTAACAAGAAATATCTCTCGCACCGCTATCACTATGGTGCTGGTAATCCTGGCGTTCGTCGCGATTTTCCGTGCCTGGGTTTATTACACTGAATCGCCCTGGACGCGCGACGCGCGCTTTAGTGCCGATGTTGTCGCTATCGCGCCGGATGTCACCGGGCTTGTCACCGCCGTCAATGTGCATGACAACCAACTGGTGAAAGAGGGCCAGGTGCTGTTCACCATCGATCAACCGCGTTACCAAAAAGCGCTGGCGGAAGATGAAGCCGACGTTGCCTATTACGAAGCGCTGGTGGCGGAGAAACGCCGTGAAGCCGGGCGCCGTAACCAGTTGGGCGTTCAGGCCATGTCGCGCGAAGAGATCGACCAGGCCAACAACACCCTGCAAACCGAGCTGCATCAGTTGGCCAAAGCTCAGGCAACCCGCGATCTGGCGAAGTTGGATCTGGAGCGCACGATCATTCGTGCACCGGCCGATGGTTGGGTTACGAACCTGAATGTGTACGCCGGTGAATTTATTACCCGAGGTTCCACCGCGGTGGCGCTGGTGAAACAACACACGTTCTATGTTCTGGCGTATATGGAAGAGACCAAGCTGGAAGGCGTGCGTCCCGGTTATCGCGCGGAGATCACCCCGCTTGGCAGCAACCTGGTATTGAAAGGTACGGTGGATAGCATCGCGGCAGGCGTCACGAATGCCAGCAGCAGCAATGACAGCAAAGGCATGGCGACCATCGATTCCAACCTTGAATGGGTGCGGCTGGCGCAGCGTGTGCCGGTACGTATTCGTCTCGACAAACAACAAGGTAACCTGTGGCCAGCGGGAACGACCGCAACGGTGGTGGTGACGGGTAAATCCGATCGTGATGAAAGCCAGGATTCGTTCTTTCGCAAAATGGCGCATCGCCTGCGTGAGCTGGGGTAATCGCTATGGGGCTGTTATCCATTGCCAGCCAGCATTTGCGTTTTGCTTTCAAGTTGGCCTTTGCCGTGGTGCTGGCACTGTTTGTTGGCTTTCACTTTCAGCTTGAAACCCCGCGCTGGGCGGTGTTAACCGCGGCGATTGTCGCGGCGGGACCCGCTTTTGCCGCCGGTGGCGAGCCCTATTCCGGGGCGATTCGCTACCGCGGGATGTTGCGTATTGTCGGCACCTTTATCGGTTGTATCGCCGGGCTGGCCATCATCATTATGCTGATCCGCACCCCGCTGCTGATGTTAATGATGTGCTGTGTCTGGGCCGGGTTTTGTACCTGGGTCTCGTCGCTGGTGCGCGTTGAAAACTCTTACGCCTGGGGGCTGGCGGGTTACACCGCGTTAATTATTGTCGTCACTATTCAGACGGAACCACTGCTGGCACCTCAATTTGCCGTTGAGCGCTGCAGTGAAATTGTGGTGGGTATTCTCTGCGCGATTGTTGCCGATCTGCTCTTTTCTCCGCGCTCCGTCAAACAGGAAATTGACCGCGAGCTCGATAGCCTGCTGCTGGCCCACTATCAACTGATGCAGTTGTGCATCAAGCATGGCGATAGCGAAGAGGTGGACAAAGCCTGGGCTGCGCTGGTGCGTCGTACCAATGCACTTGAAGGGATGCGCAGCAATCTGAATATTGAGTCTTCCCGCTGGGGGCGCGCTAACCGCCGCCTGAAAGTGATCAACACCTTGTCGCTGACGCTGATTACCCAGGCGTGTGAAACGTATCTGATTCAGAACACCCGCCCGGAGCTTATCACCGACACATTTCGCGAGCTGTTTGCCGGGCCGGTCGACAACGTGCAGGAGATGCATAAGCAGTTAAAAAGAATGCGCCGGGTCATCGCCTGGACCGGTGAGCGGGAAACGCCAGTTACTATTTATAGCTGGGTTGGTGCGGCGACCCGCTATCTACTGCTAAAACGCGGGGTTATTGGCAACGCGAAAATCAGCGCCGTCGAAGAAGAGGTGTTACAGGGCGAAGTGGTGGTGAAAGCGGAATCAGCCGAACGCCACCATGCGATGGTGAACTTCTGGCGCACCACGCTTTCTTGCATGCTGGGCACCTTGTTCTGGCTGTGGACCGGCTGGACATCTGGCAGCGGCTCAATGGTAATGATCGCGGTGGTCACGTCGCTGGCGATGCGTCTGCCGAACCCGAAAATGGTGGCGAAAGATTTTATCTACGGCATGTTATGGGCGCTGCCGATTGGCTCGTTCTATTACCTGGTTATCCTGCCATCGACGCAACAAAGTATGTTGTTGCTGTGTATTAGCCTGGCGGTGCTGGCGTTCTTTATTGGTATTGAAGTGCAAAAAAGGCGGCTGGGTTCAATGGCGACGCTGGCGGGCACCATTAATATTCTGGTGCTTGATAACCCGATGACCTTTAAATTCAGCCAGTTTCTTGATAACGCGCTGGGGCAGCTGGTTGGCGTGGTTCTGGCGATGGTTGTGCTTTTGCTGGTGCGCGATAACTCCCAGGCGCGCACCGGGCGCGTGTTGTTGAACCAGTTTGTTTCCGCTGCCGTTTCGGCGATGACCACGAATACCGCGCGTCGCAAGGAGAACCACTTGCCTGCGCTGTATCAACAGCTTTTTTTACTGCTGAATAAATTTCCTGGTGATATCGCGAAGTTCCGCCTCGCGTTGACATTGATTATTGCGCACCAGCGCCTGCGGGATGCGCCGGTGCCGATCAATGATGATCTTTCGGCGTTTCATCGCCAGTTACGGCGTACGGCATCACAAGTGATATCGGCGGGCAGCGACACGAAACGTCGCCGTTACTTCACCCAGTTGCTGGAAGAACTGGATATCTACCAGCACAAGCTACATCACTGGAACGCGCCACCGCAGGTTACCGAGCCGGTACACCGGCTAACAGGTATGTTGCACAAATACCAACATGCGCTGACCAGCAGTTAATGCCAAACCGACGCCAAAAGCGTCGGTTTTTTTATGGCTATACTTTCTAAGAGTTTTTATAAACCGCAGATCAGGAGGACAAATGACAACGCAGTCACTGCAGGACAATGCGCTTTTTCAGACCGGCTATCTGGTGGATGGTGTCTGGAAAACGCTGGATACCACATTTGACGTTCTGAATCCGGCTACGGGCGAAACTATCGCGAAAGTCGCCAAAGCAGGCAAGAAAGAGACAGAAGAAGCCATTGCCGCCGCGACGCGCGCCTTTCCCGCATGGCGAGCGAAAACCGCGAAAGAGCGCTCGACCATTTTGTATCGCTGGTATGAATTGATCATTGAAAACAAAAGCTGGCTTGGCAGATTAATGACCACTGAGCAGGGCAAACCATTGAAAGAAGCGGAAGGTGAAGTCGACTATGCCGCCAGCTTTATTCAGTGGTTTGCTGAGCAGGCGAAACGCGCCAACGGTGAAATTATCCCGCCCATCAAACCCGGCTCACGCATTCTGGCGACGCGAGAACCCATTGGCGTGGTGGCCGCGATTACGCCGTGGAATTTCCCGATGGCGATGTTAACCCGCAAGCTTGGACCCGCGCTGGCGGCAGGCTGTACCGGCGTTATCAAACCGGCAAATAACACGCCGCTTAGCGCTTTTGCGTTGCTGGCGCTGGCGAAAAAAGCCGGTGTGCCGGATGGCGTGCTGAACGCTGTTGCCGGGAATACGTCTGAAATCAGCGATGCGATTATGGCCAGCCAAGAAGTACGCAAAATCTCGTTTACCGGCTCGACGGCGGTGGGGAAAACGCTGGTGCGCAACGCGGCTGAAACCATGAAAAAGGTGTCGATGGAACTGGGAGGAAATGCGCCTTATATCGTGTTTGAGGATGCCGACATTGACGCGGCGGTGCAGGGCGCTATCGCCAATAAATTCCGTAATGCGGGGCAGGTGTGCGTCAGCGTTAACCGCTTCTACATCCATGAATCTGTCTACGATACCTTTACGCAAAAACTGACAGAGGCTGTTAATGCACTAAAAGTAGGTAATGGTCTGGATGAGGGGGTGGTCGTCGGGCCACTGATTGAACGCGCTGCGGTGGACAAAGTGCGCGAGCATGTCGACGATGCCGTCGCCAAAGGGGCGAAAGTATTGTCCGGCGGTAAACCGCACAGCCTCGGCGGGAACTTCTGGCAGCCAACGGTGCTGGGTGATTGCAGCGATGGCATGAAACTGGCGCAGGAAGAGACATTTGGTCCGGTAGCTGCCTGTTTCCGTTTCACCAGTGAAGAGGAGGTGGTGCAACGCGCCAACGCAACACCGTTTGGTCTGGCCGCCTATTTCTATACGCAGAACCTGCAGCGGGTATTCCGCGTTTCGCAGGCGATCGAAAGCGGCATGATCGGCATTAACGAATGTGCGGTGTCAACGGAGCTGGGGCCATTTGGCGGGGTGAAAGAGTCCGGTCTTGGCCGGGAAGGTTCTGTGCTGGGGCTGGAAGAGTTTCTGGAAGTGAAAACTCTGCACCTTGGGGGATTGTAATCATGTGGGCGGCGTTTGCCGCCCTGTTGGGCTGATGGCGGAAAATGAATATCTACACTTTCGATTTTAAACATATAGACGATCAAAGTGCTTTCTACCGCGAGTTTAGCCGCCTGTTCGCTATTGAGCGCGAGAAAGTTCACGATCTCGATTCCCTGTGGGACACGGTGATGGATGGTGCGCTGCCTTTGCCGCTGGAAATTGAATTTATTCATCTGCCGGAAAAACAGCGCCGCCGTTTTGGCGCGTTGATCCTGCTATTTGATGAAGCGGAAGAGGAGCTGGAAGGCGAACTGCGTTTTAATGTGCGGTGAGCGAGGCAAAAAAAAGCCCCTGACAGGCAGGGGCAAGTCGTCGGACAAGACGACGAGGGTTTATTTATACAGTTCAGCCGTAACGTGGGTGCTATCACCCGTACGCGCTTCAATAATACGGTAGCTGCTCGCGCCAGCCTGATCGGCTTTAGCAGAGAGCTCCTGGCGAATGTCCATCGGGACGCCCGCTCTTTGGGAAATAGAAACACTGCCGATAGATTGCAGGTTGTTGGCCTGATCGCTGTTAACAAGCGTTGCGGCGCTCGCGCCGAAAGAGATCAGGGATGCAAGGCCAAGGGATGCGATGATGAGATTACGTTTCATTGTCTGTCTCCTTAAAAGAGACTCAACGGCGAGAAGGATTAAACTGCTATTTTTGTGCCTGGTGCCGTTGAGTGACGGTTAGATAGGGTTATCGGTAAAACTTATTTATACAGCTCTGCGGTGGCGTGCCACTGGTCGCCGCTACGTGCTTCAATGATGCGGTAAGCTGAAGCACCTTGTTCTTCCGCTTTTTTACTCAGTTGCGCGTTCATATCCATCGGAGACGCTGTGACAGAACCGATGGAAACAGTACCCAGCGACTGGCGAGATTGCGCCTGTTCCGCGTTGATGGAATCCGCCGCGAAAGCGCCAAATGACAGGGCTGAAAGGATGCTCAATGTTGCAACGGTTGATTTGATATTCATGTCTCTTACCTCGTCGTATTCTTTTCTTTAAATTTTTCGCAGGGCCTTGTTTCGTGACCCTCATCACAAAATCAAGTATACACTAGTCACGCGAATAATTAATACCAAGCTAATTATAACTATGATGAATGGGAATAGCATTTGCAGTTTTATATTGCAGAAAAGCATAAAAACTAGCGCTCAGGTAAAAATTTAGTTAACGATAGTTAAGAAAATCATATGGATAGATGAATTTGATTTTTTGTGCGGTGGTATACGCTGTGAAAGGAAATGGAAACCATAAATCGCACTAACTGCTAAGTTAGCGGTAGGTGAAAAGTCGAATTGTGGAGCGAAAAGCCGAACATTCCCCCGCGAGCGAAGCCGGGGGAGAGACATTAATTACAGTTCTTGTTCGAACAGTACCAGAATCGCTTCGTAGAGGTCTTTCACCGTGAAGCCTTTGGCTGGCGTGGTGAAAATCGTGTCATCTCCGGCGATGGTACCAAGGATGCCTTCCGCTTTACCCAGAGAGTCCAGCAGACGCGCAATCAGCTGCGCAGCGCCGGGGCTGGTGTGGATCACCACGACGGCATCGTTGTAATCGATATCCAGCACCAGGTTTTTCAGCGGACTGGAGGTCGTGGGTACACCCAGCTCTATCGGCAGGCAGTAGACCATTTCCATCTTCGCGTTGCGCGTGCGCACCGCGCCGAATTTGGTCAGCATGCGAGAGACTTTAGACTGATTGATATTGTCGAAGCCCTCTTCTTGCAGAGCCTGAACAATTTCTCCCTGAGAACTGAATTTCTCTTCTTTAAGAAGCGCCTTAAACGCTTTAACTAATTCTTCTTGTTTTGCCGAGCTTCGCATAAGTCACCCGTAATATGGCCGTGAAAACAACATTATTATGCATATTGATGAATTTTTATGCAAATATTCTCGCGAGGGATTTTCTGAAAACTGCTGAGAAGGCGCGAAGTTTATCAAATCCTGTGATGAAGCACAGCCACATGTGTCTTACGTCGCAAATAAGATTAAAAAGTAAATTAAATGTTATAAAGTTGATGTTATTTTGGTGAATATCACAGCTATATTATAAACTCTGAGTGTTAGTTGCTTAGATTGCCGATCTGACGGTCATATCCATCCTTATATAAGATCTTAACAGTGGGCTGCGCCGCACTATTTTGGCGCGTTTATTGTCATAATTACCAGGGTGGATTAAGGTCGCCGCAACGGAGTAACAAAATATTTAGCTAACCATAATAAGGAGTTTAGGATGAAAGTCGCAGTCCTCGGCGCGGCCGGCGGTATCGGTCAAGCGCTCGCCCTACTACTGAAAACACAACTGCCTTCAGGTTCAGAACTCTCTCTGTATGATATTGCACCTGTAACCCCTGGGGTTGCCGTTGACCTCAGTCATATTCCTACCGCTGTTACCATTAAAGGCTTCTCCGGCGAAGATGCGACGCCCGCGCTGGAAGGTGCCGATGTGGTACTGATTTCCGCAGGTGTGGCGCGTAAACCGGGTATGGATCGCTCCGACCTGTTTAACGTCAACGCCGGTATCGTGAAAAATCTGGTCGCTCAGGTGGCGAAAACCGCGCCGAAAGCCTGTATTGGCATCATCACTAACCCGGTGAATACCACAGTCGCGATTGCCGCTGAAGTGCTGAAAAAAGCCGGTGTTTACGATAAGAACAAGCTGTTTGGCGTGACCACGCTGGACATCATCCGTTCCAACACCTTCGTGGCAGAGTTGAAAGGCAAACAGCCGACGGATGTCGAAGTCCCGGTTATCGGTGGGCACTCTGGCGTGACAATCCTTCCGCTGTTGTCGCAAATCCCGGGCGTAAGCTTCAGCGAGCAGGAAGTGGCTGATTTGACAAAACGCATTCAGAACGCCGGTACCGAAGTGGTAGAGGCGAAAGCGGGTGGCGGTTCAGCAACGCTTTCTATGGGCCAGGCCGCCGCACGTTTTGGTTTGTCGCTGGTGCGCGCGTTGCAGGGCGAGCAAGGCGTGGTTGAGTGTGCTTATGTGGAAGGTGACGGCGAGCACGCGCGTTTCTTCTCACAGCCGCTGCTGCTGGGCAAAAACGGTATCGAGGAGCGTCACGCTATCGGTAAGCTCAGCGCGTTTGAACAGCAGTCGCTGGATGGTATGCTGGATACGCTGAAAAAAGATATTCAGCTTGGCGTCGATTTCGTTAATCGTTAAGCCTTGTTGGCCTGCACCTGCAGGAAGAAAAAACCGGAGCCTGTTGCTCCGGTTTTTTATGGTACTCAGTTGGTCGCCGGGTATTCCTGAATCGTGACCCTGAAGGTGAGTTTCTTGTCATCGCGCATGACCTCGACCGGAATTTCCGAGCCAGGACGGATTTCCGCCACTTGATCCATGGTTTCGAGGGCGGAAACAGCCGGTTTTCCGTTCACCGAGGTGATCACATCATTGACCTGAATCCCCGCGCGCGCCGCCGGGCCATCCGGCGAGACTTCGTTGACGACAATTCCCTGGATCGGATCGATACCGCCGCCCTGAGTATGCAACGGTGCGATCTCACGGCCGCCAATGCCGATATAGCCACGGATCACGCGGCCATCGCGGATCAACTTATCCATGATTTTGGTCGCCAGCTGGAAGGGAATGGCGAACCCGATGCCTTCCGGCGTTTCGCCGTCATTACTTTTATCAAACGACAGGGTGTTGATACCCATCAGTTCGCCCAGCGAATTCACCAGCGCGCCGCCGGAGTTTCCGTGGTTAATGGACGCGTCGGTCTGCAGAAAGTTTTGCCGCCCGCTGGGATTCAAACCAATACGACCCGTGGCGCTGATAATCCCCTGAGTCGTCGTTTGACCAAGGTTATACGGGTTGCCGATCGCCAGCACCACATCGCCGATATGCGGCGTGCGCTTTGTATTGATGGGGATCACCGGCAAGCCGCCGTTCGCATTAATCTTCAATACCGCAAGATCAGTCAACGTATCCGAGCCCACCAGTAACGCTTCAAACACCCGACCATCCTGCAGCGCGACAATGATTTGGTCCGCATCGTTGATCACATGCTTGTTGGTGATGATATAGCCGCGTTGATCCATGATGACGCCGGAACCGAGCGTACGGATTTCGAGGCGATCATGGGTGGAGCTATTCAGGCTACGGTTATAGACGTTCACTACCGCAGGCGCTGCGCGACGCACTGCCGGGTTATAGCTGGCAGGCGTTTCATCGGCGCTGTCGATTTGCGGCGTCGCGAGCGGAATATTTTTACGCAGCGAAGGCATGGTGGCGATGATCAGACCACCGACGACCAAACCGATTGCCACGGAACGTAAAAGCTTCACATACATGATGGGATAGTCATTAAAAGGAGAACGGCAGCAGCATAACATGAGTTATCCGGACATCACACGCAGGCGGTGATGTCCGGCGATAGAATTACTTAGCGCAGCAGCAGATAGATACTGTCGTTGCCCCGCATGATATGCAGTGCCATGACAGACGGTTTCGCTTCCAGCACTTTGCGCATTTCCGCAATCGACTGTACACGATCGCGGTTCACGCCAATGATCACATCATCTTTGTGCAGGCCAGCCTGCGCAGCGGCGCTGCCTTTTTCCACATTACCGACGGTGATGCCTTTGGTGCCATCTTTCAACTGACCATCGCTCAGCTCCGCGCCTTGCAGCGACGGGGAGATCAATTCGGCACTAGCAGAAGATGAGGTGCTTTTATCAAGCGTCACTTCAACATCCAGTGGTTTGCCATCACGTAGCAGGCCCAGTTTCACTTTGGCACCCGGTTCTGTGGTCGCAATACGTGAACGCAGTTCAGCGAAGCTGCTCAATGGCTTACCGTTCAGGCTAACAATCACATCACCCGATTTGATCCCCGCTTTCGCCGAACCCGAATTCGGCAGCACTTCACTGACAAATGCGCCGCGCTGCACGTTCAGGTTAAAGGCTTTGGCGATATCTGCGCTCATTTCGGTGCCTTTAATGCCCAGCAGGCCGCGTTTGATTTCACCAAACTGAATCAACTGGTGAGAGAGGGTTTGCGCCATATTGCTTGGAATCGCAAAACCGATGCCGACGCTACCGCCGCCCGGTGCGAGTATCGCCGTGTTAATACCGATAAGTTCGCCGTTCAGGTTGAGCAGCGCGCCGCCGGAGTTGCCACGGTTAATGGAAGCATCGGTCTGGATAAAGTTTTCCAGCCCTTCAAGGTTCAGGCCGCTGCGACCCAGCGCAGAAACAATCCCGGACGTGGCGGTTTGTCCCAGGCCGAAGGGGTTGCCGACGGCAATTACGAAATCACCGACGCGCAGCTGATCGGAATCGGCGATGGCAATTTGCGTCAGATTGCTCGCATTTTGTAATTGCAGCAGCGCGATATCGCTCTGATCGTCCCCGCCAATCAATTTGGCTTCGAATTCACGTCCATCATTCAACTGTACGTTGATTTTTTGTGCCTGGTTAATCACGTGGTTATTGGTCAGCACGTAACCTTTGGCGGCGTCGATAATCACCCCGGAACCAAGGCCTTCGAACGGCTGCGGTTGCTGCTGGGGTTGATCCGGCATCTCTTCGCCGAAATATTTTTTCAGTTCTTCAGGGACTTTCTGGCCTTGTACCGCCGTGCCTTCTACCTGCACGCTGACAACCGCCGGCAGAACTTTTTCCAGCACCGGCGCGAGGCTGGGTAATGCTCCCTGACCAGGGACTTGTGACGGCATGGCCGCAAAGGTCTGAAAGGGTGCCGAGAGAGTTAACCCGACACTTAACGCAAATGCACTCAACAGCTGGGTTTGTTTCTTCATTGATGCTGACTCTCGTAACCTGAAGTGGAAGGAATGACGCCCCAAAACAGTTTGATGTTATTGAAATTTCAACCGGGTAACAATGAGGTGAATGACTAAATAATAGCTGCGATGCGCAAGAAGGGACGGGCGCAAGGAACGCGCCCGCAAATATTTAAGATGTGTTCGATTATTTACGGCTGGCGCCGCCGCGCAGCAGGCCGGAAGCACCTTCCGAATAGTCGCGCGGGATCTGCACCGGCGCCTGATCGTTACTGGCTTCGGACTCGGCCAGACGGTTGCGGAACGGGTTCTCTTCCGCGGACATTTCCGGCAGCAGGCTGGACGAACTTTTCGCCATATGCTGATAAAGCTGGCGGTAATCGTGCGCCATGTTATCCAGCAGCTCAGCGCTGCGGGCAAAGTGGCTTACCAGCTCTTCGCGATACTCTTCGAGTTCCGCTTTGTTTTTTTCCAGCTCGTACTGCAAGGCCTGTTGTTGGCGCAATTTGCGGTTTCCGAAACGCATACCCACGGCACCAATAATAATGCCGACAACCAACCCAATTAGCGCATATTCCCAGGTCATGAACTTCTCCCGTTGTTTTTTGATTCCGTAGGGTGTGGGCTGCAAGCTCCTGCCTGCGCCTGATTGTGCCACTATAACCGCTAATCGTGCAGAAGTGGAATCCTGACGCAGCATCGCGTAGTGTAGAACGGCCTTTTTTTCGTCAACCCTGTGGGGGCGGATCGATTTTCAAGGAATAACAACAACACCATGCAGAGCCTTTCCCCAACATCGCGATATTTAAATGCCCTGAACGAGGGTAGTCATCAACCGGATGATGTGCAAAAAGAAGCCGTCTCGCGGCTGGATGTCATTTACCAGGCATTAATTAACCGCAGCGCACCCGCCGCGCCGCAAAGTGGCGGTTTGATGGCGAAGTTTGGCAAGTTGCTCGGCAAACGTGAGCTTAAAGAAGCCGCACCTGTACGTGGCCTCTATATGTGGGGCGGCGTCGGGCGGGGAAAAACCTGGCTTATGGACATGTTCTATCAAAGCCTGCCCGGCGAGCGTAAACAGCGTCTGCACTTTCACCGCTTTATGCTGCGCGTCCATGAAGAGCTGACTTCTCTACAGGGGCAAAGCGATCCGCTGGAAATCGTGGCTGACCGCTTTAAAGCCGAAACCGATGTGCTGTGCTTTGACGAATTTTTTGTGTCGGATATCACCGATGCCATGCTGCTTGGTGGGCTGATGAAAGCGCTGTTCGCGCGCGGTATCACGCTGGTGGCGACATCGAATATTCCGCCGGATGAGCTGTACCGTAACGGTTTGCAGCGGGCGCGGTTTTTACCTGCCATCGACGCTATTAAGCAGTTTTGCGACATCATGAATGTCGATGCGGGTGTGGATTACCGCCTGCGTACACTAACGCAGGCGCACCTGTGGTTAACGCCGTTAGATGCTAGTACCGCTCAGCAAATGGACAAGCTATGGCTGGCGTTAGCGGGTGCGGCACGACAACACGCGCCGGAATTAGAGATTAATCATCGACCATTGCCCACGCTGGGTGTGGAAAACCAGACGCTGGCGGTGTCGTTTTCTACCCTCTGCGTGGATGCCCGCAGCCAGCATGACTACATTGCGCTTTCACGGCTCTTTCATACGGTGATGTTATTTGATGTGCCGGTGATGACGCCGCTGATGGAGAGTGAAGCGCGCCGGTTTATCGCGCTGGTGGATGAATTCTACGAGCGCCACGTGAAGCTGGTGGTTAGCGCCGCGGCAGCGTTGCATGACATTTACCAGGGGGAGCGGCTGAAGTTTGAGTTCCAGCGCTGTTTATCTCGTTTGCAAGAGATGCAGAGCGAAGAATATCTGAAACGCGCGCATATGCCCTGATGCGGCCTTGCCTTCTTTTATTGCCAGAGGGCGACAAAACCTGCGTCAAATCACGAAAAGGGGTCGATCTTTGACCCCGACTTCTCTATAATCCTGCGACCCCACGTTACAAGAAGGTTTTTTTCCCGAAACTTTCTCTGCGCCGGCATAGGCTATTCGAAGGGGTAGGTTTGCTGGACAATGTCGTGTGAACCTCAACTGACTAAACGTTTGGGTGTTCACCAACGTGTAACTAATTATTTGGGTAAGCTTTTAATGAAAACTTTTACAGCTAAACCAGAAACCGTAAAACGCGACTGGTATGTTGTTGACGCGACCGGTAAAACTCTGGGCCGTCTGGCTTCCGAACTGGCTCGTCGCCTGCGCGGTAAGCATAAAGCGGAATACACTCCGCACGTTGATACGGGTGATTACATCATCGTTCTGAACGCAGAAAAAGTTGCTGTAACCGGCAACAAGCGCGAAGACAAAATGTATTACCACCACACCGGCCACATCGGTGGTATCAAAGAAGCGACCTTTGAAGAGATGATTGCTCGCCGTCCTGAGCGTGTGATTGAAATCGCGGTTAAAGGCATGCTGCCAAAAGGCCCGCTGGGTCGTGCTATGTACCGTAAACTGAAAGTTTACGCTGGCAACGAGCACAACCACGCGGCACAGCAACCGCAAGTTCTTGACATCTAATCGGGATTATAGGCAATGGCTGAAAATCAATACTACGGCACTGGTCGCCGCAAAAGCTCCGCCGCTCGCGTGTTTATCAAACCGGGCAACGGTAAAATCGTAATCAACCAGCGTTCGCTGGAACAGTACTTTGGTCGTGAAACTGCCCGCATGGTAGTTCGTCAGCCGCTGGAACTGGTCGACATGGTTGAAAAATTGGACCTGTACATCACCGTTAAAGGTGGTGGTATCTCCGGTCAGGCTGGTGCGATCCGTCACGGTATCACCCGCGCTCTGATGGAGTACGACGAGTCCCTGCGTTCCGAACTGCGTAAAGCTGGCTTCGTCACTCGTGACGCGCGTCAGGTTGAACGTAAAAAAGTCGGTCTGCGCAAAGCACGTCGTCGTCCGCAGTTCTCCAAACGTTAATTGGTTTCTGCTTCGGCAGAACGATTGGCGAAAAAACCCGGTGCGAACCGGGTTTTTTTATGGATAAAGATCGTGTTATCCACAGCAATCCATTGATTATCTCTTCTTTTTCAGCATTTCCAGAATCCCCTCACCACAAAGCCCGCAAAATCTGGTAAACTATCATCCAATTTTCTGCCCAAATGGCTGGGATTGTTCATTTTTTGTTTGCCTTACAACGAGAGTGACAGTACGCGCGGGTAGTTAACTCAACATCTGACCGGTCGAGTAAGTCCGGTAGCAGTAAATTCTGAATATATACCTGGAGGTTTTCATGGCTGTCGCTGCCAACAAACGTTCGGTAATGACGCTGTTTTCTGGTCCTGTGGACATCTATAGCCATCAGGTCCGTATCGTGCTGGCCGAAAAAGGTGTCAGCTTCGAAATTGAGCACGTGGAAAAGGATAATCCTCCTCAGGATCTGATTGACCTCAACCCGAATCAAAGCGTACCGACACTTGTAGATCGTGAACTCACCCTGTGGGAATCACGCATTATTATGGAATATCTGGACGAGCGTTTCCCGCACCCGCCGTTAATGCCGGTTTACCCGGTGGCGCGCGGTGAGAGCCGTCTGTACATGCATCGTATTGAGAAGGACTGGTATTCGCTGATGAATACCATCCAGAACAGCAGTGGCGCACAGGCGGACGCGGCGCGTAAACAGCTGCGTGAAGAGCTGTTGGCGATTGGTCCGCTGTTCACCCAGAAGCCTTACTTCCTGAACGACGAGTTCAGCCTGGTTGACTGCTACCTCGCACCGCTGCTGTGGCGTCTGCCGGTACTGGGTATCGAACTGAGCGGTGCCGGTGCGAAAGAGCTGAAAGGGTATATGACGCGCGTTTTCGAACGTGATTCCTTCCTTGCCTCTCTGACAGAAGCCGAGCGCGAAATGCGCCTGGGCCGGGGTTAATTGCATGGATTTGTCACAACTGTCTCCACGCCGTCCGTATTTACTGCGGGCCTTCTACGAATGGCTGCTGGATAACCAGCTTACGCCGCATCTGGTTGTTGATGTGACGTTGCCGGGCGTACGCGTGCCGATGGAGTATGCGCGTGACGGGCAGATCGTGTTGAACATTGCGCCGCGTGCGGTCGGCAACCTGGAACTGGCGAATGACGAAGTGCGTTTCAACGCGCGCTTCGGCGGCGTTCCGCGTCAGGTTGAAGTGCCAATGGCTGCCGTGCTGGCGGTTTATGCCCGTGAAAACGGTGCCGGTACGATGTTTGAACCGGAAGCCGCGTACGATGAAGAGGTCGTCAGCCTGAACGATGACGACAATACTTCTGCGCAGGAAAACGAGACGGTGATGTCGGTTATCGACGGTGATAAACCCGATCACGAAGACGATCACGATAACAGCCCTGATGACGATCCGCCGCCGCGCGGTGGGCGTCCATCGCTGCGTGTGGTGAAGTAACCTGAAAAGCAGAACCTGACGGTTCTGCTTTTTTTTGCGTGTAAAATGCGCATAAAAAAGGAGGCCGAAGCCTCCTTTTTGGTCGCTACATAGATATTACACTTCGAGGTAGTTCAGGATGCCGTCTGCCGCCTTACGGCCTTCGGCAATCGCCGTTACCACCAAATCGGAGCCACGCACGATATCGCCGCCGGCAAAGATTTTTGGATTACTGGTCTGGAACGCATTTTCGCTGCCTTCTGGCGCAATCACACGGCCCTGCGAATCCAGCTCAACGCTGTGTTTCGCCAGCCACTCCATGCTGTGCGGGCGGAAACCAAATGCCATAACAACCGCGTCGGCCGGAACCACATGTTCAGAACCAGCAACGATTTCCGCACGACGACGACCTTTTGCATCCGGCGCGCCCATTTCGGTGCGTGCCATCTTCACGCCACACACTTTACCGTTTGCATTGATTTCAACGCCGAGCGGCTGCACGTTAAACTGGAATTCGACGCCTTCTTCACGCGCGTTTTTCACTTCGCGTTTCGAACCTGGCATGTTCTCTTCGTCACGGCGATAGGCACAGATAACATGCGTCGCGCCCTGGCGCACTGACGTACGCACACAGTCCATCGCGGTATCGCCACCGCCAAGCACTACAACACGTTTGCCTTCCATGCTGACATACGGTTCTTCCGGCGTTTCGCCGAAACCCATGATCTGCTTGGTGTTGGCGATGAGGAACGGCAGTGCATCGAATACGCCGTTTGCGTCTTCATTTTCCAGCCCGCCGCGCATCGACTGATAAGTCCCGACACCAAGGAACACCGCATCGTACTCTTGCAGCAGCTCGTCAATCTGCACGTCGCGACCCACTTCGGTGTTGAGTTTGAACTCAATACCCATACCGGTGAAAATTTCACGACGACGGGTCATCACCTCTTTTTCCAGCTTAAAGGCCGGAATACCGAAGGTCAGCAGGCCGCCGATCTCCGGGTGACGATCGAACACCACCGCTTTCACGCCGTTACGGGTCAGTACATCGGCACAGGCCAGGCCTGCCGGGCCTGCACCAATAATCGCCACGCGTTTATCGGTCTGTTTCACGCCGGTCAAATCCGGGCGCCAGCCCATTTCGAACGCTTTATCATTGATATAGCGTTCAATGTTGCCGATGGTTACCGCGCCAAACTCGTCGTTTAGCGTACAGGAGCCTTCACACAACCGGTCTTGCGGGCAAACGCGGCCACACACTTCCGGCAGGGTGTTGGTCTGATGCGACAGCTCAGCCGCTTCAAAAATACGCCCCTCATTTGCCAGTTTCAGCCAGTTCGGGATGTAGTTATGGACCGGGCATTTCCACTCACAGTAAGGGTTGCCGCAAGAGAGGCAGCGATCTGCCTGTGCTTTAGCCTGGCCTTCTGAAAACGGCTCATAGATTTCAACAAATTCAATTTTACGGATCTTCAGCGCTTTCTTCGGCGGATCAACGCGCTGCAAGTCGATAAACTGGTATACGTTCTGACTCATTGCTACCCCTTACTGCGCCTGCACACGCAGCTCTGCTGCGCTACGACTACGGTGACCCAACAGTGCTTTCACATCGCTGGACTTCGGCTTAACCAGCGCGAATTTGCTGGAGAAGGCTGGCCAGTTCGCCAGGATCTCTTCGCCGCGCTGCGAACCGGTATGCTGCACATGCTCGGTGATAAGGCCACGCAGGTGCTCTTCGTGGATGGCGAGGTCATCGACGCTCAGTACTTCCACCAGCTCCGGGTTCACGCGTTTACGGAATTCACCATCTTCATCCAGCACATAGGCGAAGCCGCCTGTCATCCCCGCACCAAAGTTAACGCCGGTTCTACCTAACACGCAGACGATGCCGCCGGTCATGTATTCACAGCCGTTATCACCGATACCTTCCACCACGGTGATTGCGCCGGAGTTACGTACCGCGAAACGCTCACCCGCACGGCCTGCAGCATACAGACGACCGCCGGTTGCGCCATACAGGCAGGTGTTACCAATAATGCTCGCTTCGTGGCTGCGGAAAGCAGAACCAACCGGTGGACGTACCGCCAGCAAGCCGCCAGCCATACCTTTACCCACGTAGTCGTTAGCGTCGCCAGTCAGATACAGCTCAACGCCACCTGCGTTCCACACGCCGAAGCTCTGGCCAGCGGTGCCGCTAAAGTGCGCTTTGATCGGATCTGCCGCCAGCCCCTGGTCGCCATGTGATTGCGCGATATAACCTGATAACAACGCGCCGACGGAACGGTCAGTATTGCGAATATCGAACCAGAAGGTTTTGCTCTGCTTCTCATCGACAAACGGTTTCGCCTGTTGCAGCAACTGCGCATTCAGCACGCCATTATCAAACGGCGGGTTGTGCTCAGTGCAGTACAGCGCTTTACCCGGGTGCGGTTCTGCCGTCTCCAGCAGTTTCGACAGATCCAGTTTTTGCTGCTTGGCGGTAAAGCCATCCAGCTCTTTGAGCAGATCGGTGCGGCCAATCAAATCCACCAGACGTTTCACGCCCAGTTGTGCCATCAGCTCGCGGGTTTCACGGGCGATAAATTCAAAGTAGTTGGTCACTTTGAACGGCAAACCGTGATAATGGTTTTTACGCAGCTTCTCATCCTGGGTTGCAACACCCGTCGCGCAGTTGTTCAGGTGACAAATTCGCAGATATTTACAGCCCAGCGCCACCATCGGGCCGGTACCGAAACCAAAGCTTTCCGCACCCAGAATCGCCGCTTTGATGATGTCCTGGCCGGTTTTCAGACCGCCATCCACCTGCAAACGGATTTTATGACGCAGACCGTTAGCCACCAGCGCCTGTTGGGTTTCTACCAGGCCAAGCTCCCACGGACAACCGGCATATTTCACCGAAGATAGCGGGCTTGCGCCGGTGCCACCGTCATAACCGGCGATAGTGATAAGATCCGCGTAGGCTTTCGCCACGCCGGTCGCGATGGTGCCAACGCCCGGTTCGGAAACCAGTTTGACGGAGATCATCGCTTTCGGGTTGACCTGTTTCAGGTCGAAAATCAGCTGCGCCAGATCTTCGATAGAGTAAATATCGTGGTGCGGCGGCGGAGAGATCAGCGTAACGCCAGGCACGGAATAACGCAGTTTAGCGATGTACGGCGTGACTTTATCACCCGGTAACTGACCGCCTTCGCCAGGTTTTGCCCCCTGAGCCACTTTGATCTGAATAACATCCGCGTTGACCAGGTACGCAGGCGTAACGCCGAAACGACCAGAGGCCACCTGTTTAATGCGCGACACTTTATTGGTGCCGTAACGCGCCGGATCTTCGCCGCCTTCACCGGAGTTGGAGAAGCCGCCGAGGCTGTTCATCGCTTCCGCCAGCGCTTCGTGCGCTTCCGGGCTCAGTGCGCCGATGGACATTGCCGCAGTATCGAAGCGTTTAAACAGCTCCGTCGCCGGTTCAACATCTTTCAGGCTCACCGCTTCGCCATTCGGCGTAATCGCCAGCAGATCGCGCAGCGTTGCCGCCGGGCGCTCGTTCACCAGCTTCGCGTATTGCTGATAATCGCTGTATTCGCCGCTCTGTACCGCTTGTTGCAGCGTGCGCACCACATCCGGGTTGTACGCATGGTACTCGCCGCCATGGACATATTTCAGCAAACCGCCTTGCTCCAGCGGCTTACGCGCCAGCCATGCGCGTTTTGAGAGGTTCAGCAGATCCTGCTGGAAGTCAGCAAATCCGGCTCCGCCGATACGGCTGACCACGCCCTGGAAGCACAGATCGGAGACGTCATCGTGCAGGCCGACGGCTTCAAACAGTTTCGAACAGCGATAAGAGGCGATAGTCGAAATGCCCATTTTGGACATGATCTTATACAGCCCTTTGTTGATGCCGTTACGGTAGTTCAGCATCACCGTGCGGTAATCTTTTTCGATGGCTTTGCTGTCTACCAGTTTCGCCAGCGTTTCATAGGCCAGGTACGGGTAGATTGCCGTCGCGCCGAAGCCCAGCAGCACCGCAAAGTGGTGCGGATCACGCGCACTTGCGGTTTCGACAATAATGTTGGCGTCGCAGCGCAGGCTCTTATCCACCAGGCGAGTTTGAATCGCACCAACGGCCATCGGTGCCGGAACCGGCAGACGGTTTTTGGCGATATTACGGTCAGAGAGCACCAGCAGAACCGTGCCGTTACGCACCATCTGCTCGGCTTTATCGCACAGCGCTTTGATGGTCTCTTCCAGCGTGGTTTCGGTGACGTCAAAGGTGATATCGAGCGTATCGGCGCGATAGTGTTCCTCTTCCATTGTCGTTAGCTGTTTGAAATCAGAGAACAGCAGGATCGGCGATTTAAAGCTCAAACGATGCGCCTGGCCTTCCGCTTCGCAGAAGACATTCATCTCGCGGCCAATGCTGGTCGCCAGCGACATCACGTGCGCTTCACGCAGCGGATCGATAGGCGGGTTGGTAACCTGCGCGAACTGCTGGCGGAAGTAGTCATAAATGATGCGCGGCTGGCTGGAGAGCACGGCAAATGGCGTGTCATCGCCCATTGAGCCGACCGCTTCCTGGCCGTTTTCACCCAGCACACGAATTACCGAATCCAGCTCTTCGAAGCTGTAGTTAAACTGTTTCTGGTAGCTTGTCAGCAGGTCATCGTCCATTTCGCGCGTGCCGACTTCTTCATCCGGCAGGTCTTCGAATGGCACCAGGCGGCGAACGTTTTTCTCCATCCACTCTTTGTACGGGTGGCGGCTTTTCAGATCGTCATCGGTTTCGGCGGAGTGCAGAATGCGCCCGCCGCGAGTATCGATAACCATCAGCTCGCCAGGGCCTACACGGCCTTTTTCGACCACTTCGTCCGGCTGATAATCCCAAATCCCCACTTCAGAGGCGCAGGTGATCAGCTTGTCTTTGGTGATGACATAACGCGCCGGGCGCAGGCCGTTGCGGTCGAGGTTACACGCGGCGAAACGACCATCGGACATCACGATGCCCGCCGGGCCGTCCCACGGCTCCATATGCATGGAGTTAAAGTCAAAGAAGCTGCGCAGATCCGGATCCATCTCCGGGTTGTTCTGCCATGCTGGCGGCACCAGTAAACGCATGGCGCGTACAATATCCATCCCGCCCGCCAGCAGCAGTTCGAGCATATTATCCATTGAGCTGGAGTCGGAGCCGGTTTCATTGACGAATGGCGCGGCATCATGCAGATCGGGGATCAACGGCGTCTGGAATTTGTAAGTACGTGCACGCGCCCACTGGCGGTTACCGGTAATGGTGTTGATTTCACCGTTATGTGCCAGGTAGCGGAATGGTTGTGCCAGCGGCCAGCGCGGTACGGTGTTGGTGGAGAAGCGTTGGTGGAACAGGCAAATGGCTGATTCCAGACGCAGATCCGCCAGATCCAGGTAGAAGCGCGGCAGATCCGCCGGCATACACAGACCTTTATAGATGTTCACCAGATTCGAGAGGCTACATACGTAGAACTCTTTATCTTCCTGCAGGCGCTTTTCGATGCGGCGACGGGCGATAAACAGACGGCGCTCCATATCGCGCGGACGCCAGCCCGCAGGGGCGTTAACAAAAATTTGCTCAATACGAGGCAGCGAGGAGAGGGCGATTTCACCGAGTACCCCTTCGTTGGTTGGCACATCGCGCCAGCCGACAATCGACAGGGTTTCACGTTGAAGTTCTTCTTCTACAATACGGCGCGACGCGCTGGCTTTTTCGGGATCCTGGTTCAGGAACAACATACCAACGGCGTAGTTTTTGGCTAAGCGCCAGCCGCGTTCTTCCGCAACGATACGGAAAAAACGATCGGGTTTTTGCAGCAGCAGGCCACAACCGTCACCGGTTTTGCCGTCGGCGAGAATCGCGCCGCGGTGCTGCATTCGGGCCAGTGCGTGAATAGCGGTACGCACTACCTTGTGGCTAGGTTCGCCTTCTATGTGGGCGATCAGGCCGAAACCACAGTTATCTCTCTCAAGAGATTTATCGTACAACATATCAGTGAACCTCCCCAGGCTCTACGAGAGCCCCTCCAGAACGTTACGCACAGGCACAAAAAGAGCATGGCGACGGGGCAATTGCCTCGCATGTCGCCCTCTTTAATTTCCTTTTCGCATCGATACACAAGTGTTGAGGACTTGCTTAAGAGGGAATCTCAATTACTGCATAAATATGATGAGCAGACTGCTCATCCAGAAAGCTTCCAGCGGATTCCCAAGTTATCGGGAATCCGTACACAGGTCAAATGCCGAGCTTATTTATACAAAAATGTGCTAAAAAATGTTTATTGCGTTGATAAATAAGGTTATTTAATGATTTTTACATTCAATAAACGCGTTACTAAGCGGCAGCCGAGTGTGATCTGACTCACTATCTAAAAGCGCTGTTTCTGATGTTCTATTCTGAGTGGGGTTTTAATGGCAGATTTTTATTCTGCTATGTACGTCAGAGTTGCATAAACACACTGTTTTTCACGCGTGATAGTATTTCTGCAAAATAACGCAGCGACATAAGGAAAAGTAATCGTCTTAAGGATGAATGAAATTGCGATTATATTGACTGATTATGCAATGAATAAAAGCCTTCCAGGGCGATTGATCCAGGTCATCGCCGACGAAAGCTAAAAGTGGCAGGCTACGCCCTTTTATTCGGGCGGCCTCTCAGATTATGCAGTTACAGAAATTAGTCAATATGTTTGGTGGGGATCTTGCCCGCCGCTATGGCGAAAAAGTCCATAAACTGACCTTACATGGCGGTTTTAGCTGCCCTAACCGTGATGGCACCATTGGTCGCGGCGGTTGCACTTTCTGTAATGTCGCCTCTTTTGCCGATGAAGCGCAGCAGCATCAATCCATTGCCGCACAGCTTGCTCACCAGGCGCAGTTGGTGAACCGCGCCCGGCGTTATCTCGCCTATTTTCAGGCGTACACCAGCACCTGGGCAGAAGTGCAGGTGCTGCGTGCGATGTACCAGCAGGCGGTCAGCCAGGCGAATATTGTCGGCTTGTGTGTGGGAACACGCCCGGACTGCGTCCCTGAAGCCGTGCTGGATTTGTTGTGCGAATACCGCGAGCAAGGTTATGAAGTGTGGCTGGAGCTGGGTTTGCAGACCGCGCATGATAAAACGTTGCATCGTATCAATCGTGGGCACGACTTCGCCTGTTATCAACACACGACGCGGCAAGCCCGCGAACGCGGCCTGAAAGTCTGCGCTCATCTTATCGTCGGATTACCCGGCGAGCGCCACGTGGAGTGCCTGGAGACGATACAGCGCGTTGTAGAGACCGGCGTCGACGGCATCAAGTTACATCCTTTACATATCGTGAAAGGCAGCATTATGGCGAAGGCGTGGGAAGCGGGGCGCCTCAATGGAATAGAACTGGAAGAGTACACCGTGATTGCCGGCGAAATGATTCGCCATACGCCGCCGGAGGTGATTTTCCACCGAGTTTCCGCCAGCGCACGCCGCCCGACACTGCTTGCCCCGCTGTGGTGTGAAAACCGCTGGACGGGAATGGTCGAGCTGGATCGCTACCTCAAAGAGCAGGGCGGGCAAGGTTCTGCGCTGGGGCGTTGCTGGCAATTACCTGTCTGATCTCATCGCGAAACGCTAATCACCTCTGCATTTTTCGCACAAGCTTCAACGCCTTGCTCATAATTGAGTATTATTGAGCGGAATTGTTCGAGGAAATCTCTATGAAGCAAATCCGTTTACTGGCGCAATATTACGTCGACCTGATGATGAAGCTGGGTCTGGTGCGTTTTTCCATGCTGCTTGCTTTGGCGCTAGTGGTGCTGGCAATCGTGGTGCAGATGGCCGTTACCATGGTGTTGCAGGGGAAAGTGGAAAACATTGATGTTATCCGCTCCATCTTTTTTGGCTTGCTGATCACGCCATGGGCGGTCTATTTCCTGTCGGTGGTGGTTGAGCAGCTCGAAGAGTCGCGCCAGCGTTTGTCGCGGCTGGTCGAGAAACTGGAAGAGATGCGCGATCGCGACCTGAAGCTCAATGTGCAGTTGAAAGACAATATTGCCAAGCTTAACCAGGAGATCAGCGACCGCGAGAAAGCGGAAGCCGAGCGCCAGGAAACCTTTGAAAAACTCAAAATAGAGATGCAGGAGCGTGAGCAGACGCAAATCCAGCTCGAGCAGCAATCTTCTTTTTTGCGTTCCTTCCTCGACGCTTCGCCGGATCTTGTGTTCTATCGCAATGAAGACAAAGAGTTCTCCGGTTGTAACCGGGCGATGGAGCTGCTGACCGGTAAGAGCGAGAAACAGCTTATTCACCTCAAACCGCAGGATGTCTACTCGCCGGAAGCGGCAGAAAAAGTGATCGAGACCGACGAAAAAGTTTTCCGTCACAACGTCTCTTTAACCTACGAACAGTGGCTGGATTACCCGGACGGCCGCAAAGCCTGTTTCGAGATCCGCAAAGTCCCGTATTACGATCGCGTCGGTAAACGCCATGGGCTGATGGGCTTTGGTCGCGATATCACCGAGCGTAAACGCTACCAGGACGCGCTGGAGCGCGCCAGCCGGGATAAGACCACCTTTATTTCCACCATCAGCCACGAGCTGCGTACGCCGCTGAATGGCATTGTTGGGTTAAGCCGTATTCTGCTGGATACCGATTTAACGCAAGAGCAGGAAAAATACCTGAAGACGATCCATGTCTCCGCCGTAACGCTCGGCAATATTTTCAACGATATTATCGACATGGATAAGATGGAGCGGCGCAAAGTCCAGTTGGATAATCAACCGCTTGATTTCACCAGTTTCCTGGCCGATCTGGAAAACCTGTCTGCCCTGCAGGCGCACCAGAAAGGGTTGCGCTTTGTCCTTGATCCAACGTTGCCGCTGCCGCATCAGGTGGTTACGGACGGTACGCGTTTGCGCCAGATCCTGTGGAACCTTATCAGCAACGCGGTCAAATTTACCCGTGAAGGGCAGGTCGTGGTGCGCGTGCGTTATGACGAAGGCGATATGCTGCACTTTGAAGTGCAGGATTCCGGGATCGGTATTCCCCGCGATGAGCAGGATAAAATTTTCGCCATGTATTACCAGGTGAAAGATAGCCACGGCGGTAAACCGGCGACAGGAACTGGCATTGGCCTGGCCGTTTCGCGCCGCCTGGCGAAAAACATGGGCGGCGACATTACCGTCAGCAGTGAGCCTGGGGCGGGTTCGATATTTACCTTGACCATTCACGCTCCGGCGGTGGCGGAAGAAGTTGAAGACGCGTTTGAAGATGATGATATGCCGCTTCCGGCGTTGCATGTGCTGCTGGTGGAAGATATCGAGCTGAACGTGATTGTCGCGCGCTCGGTGCTGGAAAAACTGGGCAGCAGCGTGGATGTCGCCATGACCGGCACTGCTGCGCTGGAGATGTTCACGCCGGGTGAATACGATTTGGTGTTGCTGGATATTCAGTTGCCGGATATGACCGGGCTGGATATTTCGCGAGAGTTGACCCGCCGTTACGCGCGTGAGGATTTACCGCCGCTGGTGGCACTTACCGCCAACGTACTGAAAGATAAACAGGAATACCTCGATGCGGGCATGGATGATGTATTAAGCAAACCGCTGGCAGTCCCGGCATTAACTGCCATGATTAAAAAGTTCTGGGACGCGAGTGAAAGTGAGGAGGAGCCAGTGACAACCATGGACAACAGCAAAGTACAAACCCTGCTTGATACCGCCATGCTTGAGCAGTATATCGAGCTGGTCGGGCCGAAATTGATTACTGACGGGCTGGACGTGTTTGAAAAAATGATGCCGGGGTATTTGAGCGTGCTTGAATCAAACCTGACCGCGCGCGACCAAAAAGGAATTGTGGAAGAGGGCCATAAAATTAAAGGCGCCGCAGGTTCTGTCGGGCTGCGCCATCTGCAACAGCTTGGCCAGCAGATTCAGTCTCCCGATCTTCCTGCCTGGTGGGACAATGTTGGCGACTGGGTGGAAGAGATGAAGCAGGAGTGGCGCAACGATGTGGCGGTGTTAAAAGCCTGGGTGGCGGACGCTGGAAAAAAATGACCCCGGATTAACCGGGGTGCGCGAATACTGCGCCAACACCAGGGAAATCGTGGCTGCGCCGTAATTGAGTTATTGTTATTTTTTGCAAGGGCGTAGCCTGAAAAAATTCGACCA
The DNA here is from genome assembly GCF_016620385.1 of Kosakonia sp. LAM2021. Classification (NCBI taxonomy): domain Bacteria; kingdom Pseudomonadati; phylum Pseudomonadota; class Gammaproteobacteria; order Enterobacterales; family Enterobacteriaceae; genus Kosakonia; species Kosakonia sp. LAM2021. Next base: position 231,038 of record NZ_JAENHT010000006.1, on the reverse strand, counting down.
CACGCACATAAGATAGCAAATCTTAAATGATTTGTTACATCAATCAGTGAAATGTGTGAAGCAAGGCTCCCTTATCAAAATTTTTAATTATCGTCAGTACGTTGCATAAAGGATGAGCAAAATGAAAAAAGTCGGCGTGATTCTCAGTGGCGCAGGTGTGTATGACGGTTCGGAGATTCATGAAGCGGTGATTACGCTGCTAGCAATTGCCCGTCATGGTGCGCAGGCGGTCTGTTTCGCTCCCGATAAATGGCAAAGCGATGTGGTAAACCATTCGACGGGCGAGACGCTGGCTGAGCGCCGTAATGTACTGATTGAATCCGCCCGTATTGCCCGTGGCAATGTCCAGCCGTTATCGCTGGCATCTGCAAACGATCTGGATGCGCTGATTGTTCCGGGTGGTTTTGGCGCGGCGAAAAACCTCAGTGATTTTGCCAGCCTCGGCAGTGAATGCACCGTTGACAGCAGCCTGAAAACGCTGGCGCTGGAAATGCACAAAGCAGGTAAACCGCTCGGTTTTATGTGCATCGCACCGGCGATGTTGCCGAAAATTTTCGATTTTCCCCTACGCCTGACAATCGGCACGGATATTGATACCGCCGAAGTGCTGGAAGAGATGGGCGCTGAGCATGTGCCTTGTCCGGTCGACGATATTGTTGTCGATGAGGAGCACAAAGTGGTGACGACGCCGGCGTATATGCTGGCGGAGAACATCGCGCAGGCCGCCTCCGGTATCGAAAAGCTGGTGGCGCGCGTACTGGTGCTGACCGAATGAGGAAATGGTTTCGTGGCCCGCTGAAATCCAACTTAAAGCGCATTGCTCTGCGGATTCTGTGCGTTCTGGCGCTCTTCTGGGGAGGCGGCATTGTGCTGTTCAGCTTCCTGCCGGTGCCTTTTTCCGCCGTGATGGTTGAACGCCAACTGAGCGCGTGGTTTAGCGGTGACTTTGGCTATGTCGCGCACTCCGACTGGGTTGGTATGGATGATATTTCGCCGTGGATGGCACTGGCGGTGGTGGCCGCTGAAGATCAGCGTTTTCCCGATCACTGGGGGCTGGATTTTAGCGCCATTGAGAAAGCGCTCTCGCATAACGAGCGCCATGAGAACCGTATTCGCGGTGCATCGACGATTTCACAGCAGACGGTGAAAAACCTGTTGCTGTGGGATGGAAAAAGCTGGGTGCGCAAAGGGCTGGAAGCAGGGCTGACGCTTGGGATGGAAACGGTGTGGACCAAGCGGCGGATCCTGACCGTTTATCTTAATATTGCGGAATTTGGCGATGGAGTGTTCGGCGTTGAGGAAGCATCGCAGCGCTATTTCCATAAACCGGCGAGCCGCTTAACCATGTCGGAAGCGGCGCTACTGGCCGCCGTATTGCCAAACCCGATCCGTTTTCAGGCCGCCGCGCCATCTGGCTATGTACGCAGCCGTCAGGCATGGATCCTGCGCCAGATGCGGCAGCTAGGCGGGGAAGATTTCCTGGAGCGCAACAAGCTGTACTGAATTAATCTTCATCAAACCCGGCGTTAAACAGCGCAATCACTGCCGCCAGCGCTTCTTCTTCCTGCGGGCCGCTGGCCTCCACTTCAATTTGCCGACCTTTTGCCGAATCGAGCATCAGCAGCGCAATCACGCTGCTGGCTTCGGCTTCGGTGCCTTCATCGTTGCGCAGCAGCACTTCCGCATCGAAGCCCTGTACCAGTTCAAACAGTTTCATGGCCGGGCGCGCATGCATTCCCAGCTTATTGGTGATCTCAACGGTTTGTTTTACGGTCATGTTTTGCGTTTTTCCAGCGTACGGTGACGGGATTGAACGTTCTTACCGCGCGAGCGGAAATAATCCGCCAGTTGTTCGGCGACATAGACGGAGCGGTGTTTACCACCGGTACAACCGATGGCTACGGTCAGATAACTACGGTTGTTGGTCTCCAGCATCGGTAGCCACAACTCGAGATAACTACGCGTCTGATAGATAAAATTGTGCACTTCCGTATGTCTGTCGAGGAACGCCGCGACGGGTTTATCGAGGCCGGTCATCGGGCGCAATTTAGGATCCCAGTGCGGGTTCGGCAGGAAACGAACGTCAAAGACGTAATCTGCATCGATAGGAATGCCGTGCTTGAAACCGAAGGATTCGAAAACCATGGTCAGTTCACGTTCGCGCTTACCTAACAGGCGCGTACGCAGCATTTCGGCCAGCTCATGCACCGACATTTCCGAGGTATCGACAATCAGATCCGCACGGGAACGCAGCGGTTCCAGCAAGTTACTCTCTTCGTCAATCGCGCTTTCAAGCGACAGATTTTTACTGGAAAGCGGATGCAGGCGGCGCGTATCGCTGTAACGGCGGATCAGCGTGTTTCGATCGGCATCAAGAAACAATAACTGCGGTGAAAAGGCGTCCGGCAGATTGCTCATCGCCTGTTCAAAAATTTCCGGCGACTCCGGCATATTTCGCACATCAATACTGACGGCTGCGGAAGTCTGGCGCTCGGCAAGCGTCTGCGCCAGCTCCGGCAGCAGCACGACCGGCAGGTTGTCGACGCAATAAAAACCCATATCTTCCAGGGCGCGCAGAGCGACGGATTTCCCTGAACCCGAACGACCACTGACGATCATCAGGACCATGAACCATTTCTCCTCAGTACGACTGATAAAAAGGTTTCCTTCCCGTTACGCATCGTCGCTTTCACCTTCCGTCTGCGTGATGATTTGATACAGCTCTTCATCACTTTGCGCGCTGCGCAGGCGCCGGCAGATGGTTTTATCCGCCAGTCTTTTGGCGACCAGCGAGAGCGTATGCAGATGCGTTTTGGTTTGATCCGCTGGCACCAACAGGGCAAACAGCAGATCGACAGGCTGATTATCGATAGCGTCGAAGGCAATGGGCGTTTCGAGTTGCACAAAAACGCCAACGGCGCGAAGCGTGTCTTCTTCAAGCTTACCGTGAGGAATAGCGATACCGTTTCCAATGCCGGTGCTGCCCATTTTCTCGCGCGTAAGAATCGCTTCAAAGACGACTTGTGGCGGTAAGCCTAACTGTTTTGCCGCCAGTTCACTGATGATTTCCAGAGCACGTTTTTTACTCTGGCAGTGAACGCCGCTACGGGTACATTCCTGGTTAAGGACATTGCTCAATTGAAGAGCTGAATCGTTATTCATCATAATTTCACCTGAGCGACGCCAGAGCCAGCCACCCTACCGGGTTACGGTAGGGTGCAACGCGCCAGACGGACGCTCGGACAATTAGTGTTGTTTCAGTTTATCTTTATGCTTCGTGAGCTGCCGCGCCAGTTTATCAATCAAACCGTCAATAGCAGCGTACATATCCTGCCCTTCCGCACTAGCATGCAACTCGCCACCATTGACATGGAGCGTCGCATCCGAGGTGTGAGTCACTTTCTCCACTTTCAACACAATATAGACCTGATTGATCCTTTCGAAATACTGTTCAAGCTTGGCGAATTTCGTGGTCACAAATTCACGCAGAGCATCAGTGATCTCGACGTTTTGTCCTGTGATGTTAAGCTGCATAGTGTCTTCCTTATCGGTTGGGTCAAACCAGCTGTTTACGCTGATTCGACGGCGGAATGGATAAAGATTCTCGATACTTCGCAACGGTACGCCGCGCCACCATAATTCCTTGATCGGAAAGCAGGGTCGTCAGCTTACTGTCGCTCAGCGGTTTTGCAGGGTTTTCTGCGGCGATCAATTTCTTCACCAGTGCGCGAATAGCGGTAGAGGAGGCTTCGCCACCACCTTCGGTATTGACATGGCTGGAAAAGAAATACTTCAGCTCGAAAATGCCGCGAGGACTGTGCAGGTACTTCTGGGTCGTTACACGAGAAATCGTCGACTCGTGCATCTCGACGGCCTGGGCGATATCGGCCAGCACCATCGGTTTCATAAATTCTTCGCCTTGTTCAAAGAAGGCTTGCTGCTGCTCAACAATGCAGCGGCTAACGCGCAACAGCGTGTCGTTACGGCTCTCCAGACTTTTGATCAACCACTTCGCTTCCTGCAAGTTACTGCGGATGAACTGGTTGTCGGCATCGTTACGTGCGCCGCCGCCCATCGAGGCATAATGCTGGTTGATTTGCAGACGTGGAATGCTGTCGGAGTTCAGTTCCACCGTCCAGCGACCATTATGTTTGCGTACCAGAACATCCGGAATCACATATTCCGGTTCGCTGGTTTGGATCGACTGGCCCGGGCGCGGATCCAGAGACTGGATCAGATTTACTGCCTCTTTCAGCACCTCTTCTTTCAGACGCGTCACGCGCATCAGGGTGCGGAAATCGTGATTAGCGAGCAGATCCAAATGATCGCTAATGATAAGTCGGGCTTCTTCACACCACGGTGTCTCTTTGGCGAACTGCGAGAGCTGGATCAGCAGGCAATCGCGCAGATCCCGCGCGGCAACGCCAACGGGATCAAAGCGCTGAATGCGTTTAAGTACGGCCTCAACCTCATCAAGCCCCACGTCATCATTGCCCATGCTCTCCAGCACTTCTTCCAGCGAAACGGTGAGATAGCCTGTTTCGTCAACGGCATCGACAATGGACGTTGCGATAGCACGATCGGTGTCAGAGAAGGGCGTCAGCCCTACCTGCCACATCAGGTAATCCTGCAATGACTGCGTGGTTTCGCCCTGATAGATAGGCAATTCGTCGTCAATGTAGTCGTGGCTGCTGCCGGAAGGAGTACCTGCGGTGTAAATTTCATCCCAGCTGGCATCCAGCGGCAACTCATCCGGCATCTCTTTTTGTTCGAGAGCGTCGACGGTATCCAGACCGTCATTTTCCTGAACCTGCTGGCTATCGACTTCCTCATGAAGATCAGTTTGTTCCAGCAATGGATTACTCTCCAGCGCTTGCTGAAGTTCCTGCTGAAGTTCCAACGTGGACAACTGCAGCAGGCGGATGGCCTGTTGCAGTTGTGGCGTCATGGCTAGCTGTTGGCTGAGCCTTAGTTGCAAACCTTGCTTCATATTCAGAGCAGCACTCTCCGACAAAAAACGTCAATAAACCCTACCCTATCAGAGTCTGAAGTCTTCCCCAAGATACACGCGCTTAACGTGTTCGTCTTCAAGGATTTGCTGCGGTGTTCCGTGCGCAATGAGATGCCCCTGGCTGACGATATAAGCACGCTCACATACTGCCAGCGTTTCACGAACGTTATGGTCAGTAATCAGCACGCCCAGGCCGCTGTCACGCAGGTGTTCAATGATACGTTTGATATCGATAACGGAGATCGGGTCAACGCCGGCAAAGGGTTCATCCAGCAGGATAAATTTCGGATTCGCCGCCAGCGCGCGGGCAATTTCCACACGACGACGCTCGCCACCGGAGAGCGATTGCCCCATGTTGTCGCGCAGATGTTCAATGTGAAACTCTTCCATCAGCTCATTGGCGCGATCTTCGCGTTGCTCTGAGGTCAGGTCATCGCGGATTTGTAGGACGGCCATCAGGTTATCGTAGACGCTCAGGCGGCGAAAAATCGAGGCTTCCTGCGGAAGATAACCAATACCGCGGCGCGCACGTGCATGCAGCGGCAGCAAGCTGATGTCTTCATCATCAATAATGATGTTGCCCGCGTCACGCGACACAATACCTACCACCATATAAAAGGTGGTGGTTTTCCCTGCGCCGTTAGGGCCAAGCAGCCCGACGATTTCGCCAGAGTTGACGGTCAGACTGACATCCTCAACTACGCGGCGGCCTTTATAAGCCTTGGCGAGATTCTTTGCAGTTAATGTTGCCATAACGAATTAGTTACTCTTTTTTTGCGCCGGAGCCGGGGTTTGTTTGTTGCTCTTATCCTGCAACTGCGACGGAACCAGAACGGTGGTCACGCGTTTGCCTTTGTCGCTGAACGCCTGCATTTTCTGCTCTTTCACCAGATAAGTGATTTTGTCACCGGTGATATTGCTATCCAGCTGTTCCAGATAGGCGTTACCGGTCAGCACAACGAAATCTTTTTCCAGTTCGTAATGCATCTGCGAGGAGTGGCCCTTAACGGGTTTGCCATTGTCCTGCATTTGGTAAAAGGTCGCCGGGTTGCCGTAGCCGTCAATGATCTCTTTACCTTGCTGACCACCCGGACGGGTAACGACGACTTTGTCGGCATTAATTTTAATCGTCCCCTGGGTTACCACGACGTTACCGGTGAAGGTCACGACATTGCCCTGCATATCCAGCGACTGCTGATCGGAGTCGATATGGATAGGTTGATCGGTATCCCCGGTCACGGCGAGCGCCGGAAGCGCGGCGGCCAAAAGCGTGGTGGCCAATACAAGATTAAGGCTGCGTTTGTTTGTTTTGAATTTCATAGGAGCTTCTAACCTTTTCAATCAGCTCGGCGTTTTTGCTGCGTAAATTGCCGCGCATTTTCAGGCCGGTGGAATTAAATGTTGTACCGTACAACGTGACCTGATCATTCGAGGTAACATCCTGCGTTACCAGGTTAATCTGGGCGTTATCCGTGGTGATTTTTCGCAGCTGGGCGTCCGCCGTCAGCGCATTGACTTCAACATGTCCATAAAGATAAAGCATTTTGTCATCGGTCAGCTTCGCTTTGTCTGACTTTATCGACCAGGTTGGAACCTTATTCTCGTCGAATGTTGTCAGGACGGGCTGCGCGAACCAACTCACACCTTCAGCAGAAAAGTATTCCACGTTCTGCGCGATAAGCCGGTAGTTAAGTGCCCCTTCCGGGCTATAAACCACCGTATCCGTATGTTGGCTTTTGTAAGTCGGGTCGGCATTGTTGGTGGCGACCGGATTCGGATCATCCTGAGCCGTCAAGTTGATCCCTATCAGGATCAGTGCGGCCAGCGCCAGCAGAATGATGACCCAACGTCTGGTTTTACTCATATCGATTGCCCTTTGGCCTCATCCAGCTTGCCCTGCGCCAGCAACAACAAATCACAGACTTCACGAACAGCGCCCCGGCCGCCATTAATGCGCGTAACGTAATCCACGCGCGAAAGCAGCAGCGGATGGGCATCGGCAACGGCAACGCTCAAGCCAATTTCCGCCATCACTGGCCAGTCGATCAGATCATCACCCACATAAGCAACCTGCTCGGGGGTGAGCGCCAGTTTTGCCAGCAGCTCGCGGTAAGCGAGCTGTTTATCCGACTGACCTTGATACAAGTGCTTAATCTTTAGCGTTTCGCAGCGATCTTCCACTAGTTTAGCTTTTCGCCCGGTAATTATGGCAACCTCAATGTCGGAAGTGAGCGCACAGCGGATCCCGTAACCATCGCGCACATTAAATGCTTTCAGCTCTTCTCCGTTATTGCCCATATAGATGAGCCCATCGGATAACACGCCGTCCACGTCCAGAATCAACAGGCGTATTTTTTCCGCTTTCGCCATAACTTGCGTGCTTACCGGCCCATAACAGGTCGCAAGCGACGCGCCAGCATTACTCATTCTTATGTCCTTCTTTACACTACGCCAGCGCGCAGTAAATCGTGCATATGTAACACACCCAGCAACTGGTCGCCATCGGCCACCAACACGGAGGTAATGTGCCGGGATTGCATCAGATTCAGCGCATCCACTGCCAGTGTGTTGGGACGTACCCGAACACCGCCGGGCGTCATGACATCGGCAATACCCATGCTGCGGACATCGCCGCCCATATCGAACACGCGGCGTAAGTCACCGTCGGTAAAGATGCCTTCAATTTTCATCAAATCATCGCAGATAACCGTCATGCCCAGGTTCTTACGCGTGATTTCAAGCAGTGCATCACGCAGGCTGGCGTTTTTGCTGACATGGGGGATTTCGTCACCGGTATGCATGATGTCATTGACGCGCAGCAACAGTTTGCGGCCCAGTGCGCCGCCGGGATGCGATAAGGCGAAATCTTCCGCCGTAAAACCGCGCGCTTTCAGCAACGCGACTGCCAGCGCATCGCCCATTACCAGCGCCGCCGTGGTGCTGGAGGTGGGGGCCAGACCCAGCGGACAGGCTTCTTTCGGAACCTTAACGCATAAATGAATATCGGCGGCGCGCGCCATGCTGCTTTCTGGTCGGCTGGTCATGCAAATCAACGAAACTTTTAATCTCTTCAACACCGGGATCAGCGCGAGGATCTCGTTCGACTCCCCTGAATTTGACAGTGCAATGACCACATCTTGCGGGCTGACCATCCCAAGATCACCGTGGGCCGCTTCGCCCGGGTGCACAAAGAAAGAGGGGGTTCCGGTGCTGGCAAATGTGGCCGCCATTTTTCTACCGATATGGCCGGATTTGCCCATTCCCATCACCACCACTTTCCCGGCGCAATAGAACATTTTTTCGCACGCCTGCGTGAAGTCGGCGTTGATGTACTGATCCAGCTCTGCGAGGCCTTCACGTTCAATTTCCAGGACGTCTTTACCTGCTTGTTGAAAGTCAAAACCCGGCTGCAAATCTATTTGCGACATAATGCGTATCCGATTATCCAGTCAAAAGCGGCGACAGCCAGTAGAGCAGCGCCAGCCACACGATAAACCCACCGAACAACAGTGCGCCGACACCTCTGCTGATTTGCTTACGTCGCCAGCAAATCAGGGCAAAAAGGGCGCTGACCAGCAACATCACGCCATAATCACGCGTAAAGGCTATCGGGTTAAAGTCGCCCGGCGCAATCAGCGCGGGCAAACCCAGTACGAGAGCAATGTTAAAGATGTTTGAACCAATAATATTGCCAATGGCGATATCGTCTTCGCCTTTGCGCGCACCGGCAATCGCTGTCGCCAGTTCAGGCAGGCCAGTACCGATAGCAATAACCGTCAGGCCAATGGTCAACTCGCTGATAGCAAAGTAGTTCGCAACCACTGTCGCGTTATCCACCACCATACGTGTTGCCATTGGCATAATGATTAACGCTACGCCCAGCCAGAGGAACGCGACTGAGAGGCTGCCGTCTCGCGGTAACTCCGCCACCTGCTCTCGGGTGAGACTGTCGTTGCCCTGGCGTTCGGCCAGGCGGGCAATTTTAACAATGAACACCAGCCATAGCACGGCTAATAACAGTAAAATAATGCCGTCAAAGCGGCTGAGGTGCCCATTGTACAACACCACGCCTGCCAGCAGACTGGCTACCAAGGTTAACGGTAATTCGCGGCGCAGAATATCGGAATGTACGGTAAAAGGGTGTAAAAGCGCGGCGACGCCGAGGATCAACAAGATATTCGTGATGTTAGAGCCGATCGCCGTGCCGATAGCCAGATCCAACTGCCCATGCAGCGATGCGGCGACGGAAGTGATTATCTCAGGTAGTGAGGTACCGATGCTTACAACGGTCATGCCGATGATTAAAGGCGGCACACCGAATGTGCGGCAAAGGATCGAAGCAGCGAACACCAGACGATCGGCACTGTAGACCACTAAGAGTAAACCAATTATCAATAGCGCCGTCGCTAAAAGCATCTAACGTCCTTTCTTCAGGTATAATCCGCCGGCTCGCAGGCTGCCATGCCGGGTAAAACCGGGAGTTCCGCGTAGCGTAATGATTCCTAATTTTGACTTTATGCGGCTCAAAAGTAAAACAAATGCCAGCTTTCGCTAACCCCAGCAGGTAATATTCTGTAAAAATGTTGGGTTCGTGATGTTATCAAGCGTCATGCTTGTGGCCGACGAGGCTTATAAGGAAGAGGAAATGAGCCAGACTGTGGCGAATTTGGTCGATGTTCGTGGCGTCAGCTTCTCCCGCGGCAGCCGCCCAATCTTTGACAATATTTCACTGACGGTACCACGCGGTAAGATTACCGCCATTATGGGACCTTCAGGGATCGGCAAAACGACGCTCCTGCGTCTGATCGGTGGACAAATCCCGCCTGATAGCGGTGAGATTTTATTCGATGGCGAAAACGTGCCAGAGATGACCCGTTCGCGTCTGTTCACCGTGCGCAAAAGAATGAGCATGCTGTTTCAGTCTGGCGCGTTGTTTACGGATATGAACGTTTTTGACAATGTTGCCTATCCTTTGCGTGAGCACACTCTGTTGCCCGAGCCGTTGCTGCGAAGCACGGTGATGATGAAGCTAGAAGCAGTAGGGCTGCGCGGTGCAGCGGACTTAATGCCATCTGAACTCTCAGGCGGTATGGCACGACGCGCCGCGCTGGCGCGAGCGATCGCGCTGGAACCGGACCTGATCATGTTCGATGAACCCTTTGTAGGTCAGGACCCTATCACGATGGGCGTGCTGGTGAAGCTGATCTCCGAGCTGAATAGCGCGCTGGGTGTCACCTGTATTGTGGTTTCCCACGATGTTCCTGAAGTGCTGAGTATTGCTGATTACGCCTATATTGTGGCTGACAGGAAAATTGTCGCCCACGGTAGTGCGCAAGGGTTGCAAGAGAACAGCGATCCGCGCGTGCGTCAGTTCCTGGATGGCATTGCCGATGGCCCGGTTCCGTTCCGCTACCCTGCGGGTGATTATCAGACCGATTTATTAGAAACAGGGAGTTAAGACGCTCATGCTGCTAAATGCACTGGCATCGCTTGGGCACCGCGGGATCAAAACGATCGCGACGTTCGGGCGCGCCGGTTTGATGCTCTTTAATGCGGTGGTGGGAAAACCCGAATTCCGCAAACACGCGCCGCTGCTGGTTCGCCAGCTTTATAATGTCGGCGTACTGTCGATGCTCATTATTATTGTTTCCGGCGTGTTTATCGGTATGGTGCTCGGTCTGCAGGGTTACCTGGTGTTGACCACCTACAGCGCCGAAACCAGTCTTGGTATGCTGGTGGCGCTGTCGCTACTGCGCGAGTTGGGGCCGGTTGTCGCTGCGTTGCTGTTCGCAGGCCGGGCTGGTTCTGCCTTAACGGCTGAGATTGGCTTGATGCGCGCGACAGAGCAGCTGTCCAGCCTTGAAATGATGGCGGTCGATCCGCTGCGACGCGTGATTTCGCCGCGATTTTGGGCGGGAGTCATCTCGCTACCGCTGTTAACCATTATCTTTGTCGCCGTCGGTATTTGGGGCGGTTCGCTGGTTGGCGTTAACTGGAAAGGTATTGATACGGGCTTTTTCTGGACCGCGATGCAAAACGCCGTCGAATGGCGAATGGATCTGGTTAACTGTCTGATTAAAAGCGTTGTGTTTGCCATCACGGTGACCTGGATTGCGTTATTTAATGGTTATGATGCGATCCCGACTTCCGCCGGCATTAGCCGGGCGACAACACGCACCGTTGTGCACTCCTCGTTGGCCGTGCTTGGCCTTGATTTTGTGCTCACCGCACTGATGTTTGGGAATTGAGTTCATGCAAACGAAAAAAAGTGAAATTTGGGTCGGTGTTTTCCTTGTGCTGGCGCTGCTGGCTGGACTCTTCATCTGTTTAAAAGCGGCGGATGTCGCCTCTATGCGCACCGAGCCGACTTACCGTGTCTATGCCACCTTTGACAACATTGGCGGTCTGAAAGCACATTCGCCGGTAAGAATTGGCGGTGTGGTGATCGGGCGCGTTGCGGATATCTCTCTCGATCCCAAAACCTATCTGCCGCGTGTCGCGCTGGATATTGAAGAACGTTACAACCAGATCCCGGATACCAGCTCGCTGGCGATCCGCACTTCCGGGTTGTTAGGTGAGCAGTATCTGGCGCTGAACGTTGGCTTTGATGATCCTGAAATGGGGACTTCTATGCTTAAAGAAGGAAGCACCATTCAGGACACCAAGTCCGCCATCGTGCTTGAGGATCTTATCGGACAATTCCTTTACAACAGTAAAGGCGGTGACAATAAGAATTCAGGCGATGCGGCAGCCCATGATGCAGGGAATACTCAAGCCGCACCGTCTGCTGGTCAGACGAATTAACGAGGAGAATTGACGCATGTTTAAACGTCTATTAATGGTTGCCCTGCTGATAATTGCGCCGCTGGGTGCCGCGATGGCGGCCGATCAAGCTAACCCTTACGCCGCAATGAAAGACGCGGCACAGAAAACCTTTGATCGCCTCAAAAATGAGCAGCCGAAAATCCGTGCGAACCCGGACTACCTGCGCGACGTTGTTGATCAGGAACTACTGCCCTATGTGCAGGTGAAATACGCCGGTGCGTTGGTACTGGGCCGTTATTACAAAGAAGCGACCCCCGCGCAGCGTGAAGCCTATTTCGCTGCATTTCGCGAATACCTGAAACAGGCTTACGGCCAGGCGCTGGCAATGTATCACGGGCAGACCTATCAGATTGCGCCGGAGCAGCCGCTGGGCGATGCGACGATTGTGCCGATCCGCGTGACTATCATCGATCCAAATGGCCGTCCGCCGGTGCGCCTGGATTTCCAGTGGCGTAAAAACACGCAGAGCGGCAACTGGCAGGCTTACGACATGATTGCCGAAGGGGTGAGCATGATCACGACCAAACAGAACGAATGGAGCGATCTGCTGCGTACCAAAGGTATCGACGGTTTAACCGCTGAGTTGCAATCTATTTCCCGCCAGAAAATTACCCTGGACGAGAAAAAGCAATGACAGCCAGTCTACGCTGGTCGCGCGATGGAGACTGCCTGAAACTGTTGGGCGAACTGGATCAGGATCTCTTAAACCCGCTGTGGGATGCGCGCGTGGAGGCGATGAACGGGGTGACCTGCATCGACTTACACGGCGTATCACGCGTTGATACCGCAGGCGTCGCGCTGCTGGTACATCTGGTGGCACAGGGCAAAAAGCAGGGAAATAATGTTGTGCTTGCTGGGGTGAGTGAGAATGTTTCCACCCTCGCCGCGCTCTATAATTTGCCGCAGGATGTATTGCCTCACTAATTTTTTCAATGCGTTACTACTTAAAGCCCCATCCTTTATATTGATGGGGCTTTTTGCTTGTTTAAGCCGACGCCACTTTCCTCTAAGATGTGTGACTGTTTTCACTATTAGATGATATTTACACCCATGGAAAATCATGAAATTCAGACGGTGCTGATGAACGCACTCTCTCTCCAGGAAGCCCACGTCACTGGCGATGGCAGTCACTTTCAGGTTGTTGCTGTGGGTGAGATTTTTGACGGCATGAGCCGGGTCAAGAAACAACAGACCATTTATGGCCCGCTGATGGAATACATCGCAGACAACCGTATCCATGCCCTGTCGATCAAAGCCTACACTCCGGCAGAGTGGGCGCGGGATCGCAAACTTAACGGCTTTTGAGCGCAGGGGATAAACCCACTGCGCGTGTGAATTCTTAACAGAGATCAGATGAATGGATAAGTTTCGTGTACAGGGGCCGACGCGTCTCCAGGGCGAAGTGACAATTTCAGGCGCGAAAAACGCCGCGCTGCCGATTCTTTTTGCCGCGTTGCTGGCAGAAGAGCCGGTTGAAATCCGTAACGTTCCGAAACTGAAAGATATCGATACCACCATGAAACTGCTCAGTCAGTTGGGTACCAAGGTGGAACGTAATGGATCCGTGTGGATCGATGCGGGCGACGTCAATGTTTTCTGCGCACCTTACGAGCTGGTGAAAACCATGCGCGCATCTATTTGGGCGCTGGGGCCGTTGGTGGCGCGTTTCGGTCAGGGGCAAGTCTCTTTGCCTGGCGGTTGTGCCATTGGCGCGCGTCCGGTGGATCTGCACATTACCGGCCTGGAACAATTGGGCGCGGAGATCAAGCTGGAAGAGGGCTACGTCAAAGCTTCCGTTAACGGGCGTCTGAAAGGCGCGCATATCGTGATGGATAAAGTAAGCGTTGGCGCGACTGTAACGATTATGTCTGCTGCGACGCTGGCGGAAGGCACGACCATTATCGAGAATGCCGCCCGTGAGCCGGAAATTGTTGATACGGCGAACTTCCTCAATACCCTCGGTGCAAAAATCACCGGTATGGGAACCGATCGCATCACCATCGAAGGGGTGAAACGTCTGGGCGGCGGTGTTTATCGCGTCCTGCCTGATCGTATCGAAACCGGGACTTTCCTGGTCGCGGCGGCGATTTCTGGCGGTAAAATTGTCTGCCGTAACGCTCAGCCGGATACGCTGGACGCGGTGCTGGCTAAGCTTCGCGATGCTGGTGCGGATATTGAAGTTGGCGAAGACTGGATTAGCCTTGATATGCATGGCAAGCGACCGAAAGCAGTGAATGTGCGCACGGCTCCGCATCCGGGGTTCCCGACCGATATGCAGGCGCAATTTACGCTACTGAACCTGGTGGCTGAAGGCACTGGCGTTATCACCGAGACTATCTTCGAAAACCGTTTCATGCATATCCCTGAGCTGATCCGTATGGGTGCTCACGCGGAAATCGAAAGCAATACAGCGATTTGCCACGGCGTAGAAAAGCTCTCCGGTGCGCAGGTCATGGCAACCGATTTACGTGCTTCTGCAAGCCTTGTGCTGGCGGGTTGTATTGCGGAAGGAACCACCATCGTTGATCGTATCTATCATATCGATCGTGGCTATGAGCGTATCGAAGATAAACTCAGTGCGCTTGGCGCGAATATTGAGCGCGTCAAAGGCGAATAATCCTGTCTGCGGTACAGTAAGAAGGGAGCCTCGGCTCCCTTTTTTTCTATCGCTTGTTCTGGCAAGCAAGGGGAGGTGCTACTTGCATGACCGCTTATTTTTCCTCCCTTTTTTTCCTGATCAGCTTCGTCTTATCAATAAATTCATGGGTGACAGGATCATGATAACGTGATGGCCAGATAACCCAGGGATCGGTGTCCAGCGCACGAGCAATAATCAATTCCCCTTTTGGCCATGAGCGGGTCAGAGCGTTAGCGAGGGTCGAAGAGCTTAACCCGTTTTTACGGGATTCCGCAGCCAGTGATGTTCCTTTTTTACGCAGTCCGGCAATGATATCAGCCTGGTGCCAGTCCATTAATTTTGTTTCCATAACATCTCCCTGATAGAAAATAGGTGTCAATTATTTACGCCAACAACGCTATTTACTATACGCATGTGGGAGCAATTGTTCTGAAAAGCTCATGTAATATTTTGCGTTTTAGGATTATGACAAGGCTTGATATTGCTGGTTATTTTTGGTTTTTACGTGATTTAATAAAACTTACTGGAACTTTCCCGCGACAATGCGCGGGAAGCTGGAAAGATTAACGATCGCGCTGAACGGCGATGTGGGCAAGACCGACCAACGCTTCGCGCCACGGTGAATCCGGCAGAACCTGTAGAGCAGCAATTGCTTTATCCGCTTCTTCTTCCGCACGACGACGCGTCCATTCCAGTGAGCCGCAGGCCGCCATTGCTTCCAGAACAGGTTCCAGAAGGTGTCGGCCGTTTCCTTGCTCGATAGCTTCGCGGATCATCTGTGCTTGTTCTGGTGTGCCGTTATGCATGGCATGTAACAACGGTAACGTCGGTTTGCCTTCATTCAGGTCATCGCCAGTGTTTTTACCGAGCGTTTCACCGTCTGCGCTGTAATCAAGCAAATCGTCGATGAGCTGGAAAGCCGTTCCCAGATAGCGGCCGTAATCCTGCAGCCCTTTTTCCTGCGCTTCTGTACAACCCGCCAGCAAGCCGGAGCACTGAGCCGCCGCTTCAAACAGACGTGCGGTCTTGCTGTAAATGACGCGCATATAGTTTTCTTCGGTGATATTGGGGTCGTTGACGTTCATCAACTGCAGGACTTCACCTTCAGCAATCACGTTTACGGCTTCGGACATCACTTCCAGCACTTTCAGCGAGCCGAGGCTAGTCATCATCTGGAAAGCACGGGTGTAGATAAAATCACCAACTAACACGCTCGCTGCGTTGCCAAAGGCCGCGTTAGCGGTGGCTTTGCCGCGGCGCATGTCGGACTCGTCCACAACATCGTCATGGAGAAGGGTCGCGGTGTGAATAAATTCGATTAATGCGGCAATAGTGACATGCAAATTGCCCTCATAGCCAACGGCTCGCGCCGCCAGCACGGCAATCATCGGACGGATGCGTTTGCCGCCGCCGCTTACGATGTAATAACCCAACTGGTTGATTAACTGAACATCCGAGTTGAGTTGTTGCAGAATCGTCGCGTTTACACCCGCCATATCGTGCGCGGTTAACTCATTGATTTTTTCTAAATTCATCGCAAAAGCCGGGCTTTCAGTCCTGTTTACCACATAGCAAAATGGGATAACAAAGGGTTACGGGTTAGAATAGTATTGTTGATTGTACTGAAAAAATGCGCCAGATAAACGTTACCTTACGTGTTGTGTTTTTTTTCTGCATGGAGTGACGATCACTCTTGTCAAAGGCTAGCAAGTTGCGTAATATTCGCGCCCTATTGTGAATATTTATAGCGCACTCTGAATTGATCAGAATATGTGCGCGGAAGCGGAGTTTTATATGTACGCGGTTTTCCAAAGTGGTGGTAAACAACACCGAGTAAGCGAAGGTCAGACCGTTCGCCTGGAAAAGCTGGACATCGCAACTGGCGAATCTGTTGAATTCGCTGAAGTTCTGATGATCGCAAACGGTGAAGAAGTCAAAATCGGCGTTCCTTTCGTTGATGGCGGCGTAATCAAAGCTGAAGTTGTTGCTCACGGTCGTGGCGAGAAAGTTAAAATCGTTAAGTTTCGTCGTCGTAAACACTACCGTAAGCAGCAGGGCCACCGTCAGTGGTTTACTGATGTGAAAATTACTGGCATCAGCGCCTAAGACCTGAGGAGTAGATTTAAATGGCACATAAAAAGGCTGGCGGCTCAACTCGTAACGGTCGCGATTCAGAAGCTAAACGTCTGGGCGTAAAACGCTTCGGCGGTGAAGCAGTTCTGGCAGGTAGCATCATCGTTCGTCAACGTGGTACCAAATTCCACGCTGGTTCTAACGTAGGTTGCGGCCGTGACCACACTCTGTTCGCTTTGACTGACGGTAAAGTTAAGTTCGAAGTTAAAGGCCCGAAAAACCGTAAATTCATCAGCATCGTTGCTGAATAAGTTTTTCGCGTCCCGGTAACGGAAGAAAGCCCCGCAACACGTTGCGGGGCTTTTTACATTAGAAGTCCGGTAAATTCTGGCAGGGAATACGGCCATGAAACAGCAGGCAGGCATCGGTATTGCGCTGGCGCTCACAACCGCGATGTGCTGGGGCGCGTTACCTATCGCCATGAAGCAGGTGCTGGAAGTGATGGAACCGCCAACGGTGGTGTTTTATCGCTTTTTAATGGCGGGAATCGGCCTTGGTTTGATTCTCGGCTGGAAAAAAAAACTGCCCCCGCTGCATCTTTTTCGCAAGCCGCGCTGGTTGGTTTTGTTGGCAATTGCTACAGGTGGGCTGTTCGGGAATTTCATCCTCTTCAGCTCTTCCCTGCAATATGTTAGTCCGACGGCTTCGCAGGTAATCGGTCAACTTTCGCCGGTGGGCATGATGATTGCCAGCGTTGTTATTCTCAAAGAGAAAATGCGCGGCACTCAAGTTATCGGCGCGCTGATGCTTATCTGTGGTCTGGTGATGTTTTTTAATACCAGCCTGGTGGAGATTTTTACCCGCCTGACAGATTACACCTGGGGCGTGATTTTTGGCGTCGGAGCAGCCACGGTGTGGGTGAGTTACGGCGTCGCACAAAAAGTGTTATTGCGGCGCCTGGCTTCCCAGCAGATCCTCTTTTTGCTGTACACTTTGTGTACAGTTGCGTTATTGACGCTGGCAAAACCCGCCGTGCTGCTTCAGTTGAATGACTGGCAGCTGGCTTGTCTGGTGTTTTGTGGCCTGAATACGCTGGTGGGTTATGGTGCGCTGGCGGAAGCGATGGCTCGCTGGCAGGCGGCGCAGGTGAGCGCATTAATCACGCTGACACCGCTCTTTACGCTGTTTTTTTCAGATTTATTATCAATGGCCTGGCCCGATGTTTTCGCCAGACCGATGTTAAACCTTATCGGTTATCTCGGTGCGTTTGTCGTGGTTGCGGGCGCGATGTTTTCCGCTATTGGCCATCGTCTTTTGGGACGCTGGCGCAGTCGCGAAGTGGTCGCCACTGTGCCCCGCTCGGGCGAATGAGTTACGGAGAGTAAAATGAAGTTTGTTGATGAAGCTACGATCCTTGTCGTGGCAGGTGATGGCGGTAACGGTTGTGTGAGCTTCCGCCGCGAAAAATATATCCCGAAAGGCGGCCCTGATGGTGGCGACGGTGGCGACGGCGGTGATGTCTGGCTGGAAGCGGACGAAAACCTCAATACCCTGATTGACTACCGTTTTGAAAAATCCTTCCGCGCTGAACGCGGACAGAATGGCCAGAGCCGCGACTGTACAGGG
The DNA here is from genome assembly GCF_016620385.1 of Kosakonia sp. LAM2021. Taxonomy (NCBI): domain Bacteria; kingdom Pseudomonadati; phylum Pseudomonadota; class Gammaproteobacteria; order Enterobacterales; family Enterobacteriaceae; genus Kosakonia; species Kosakonia sp. LAM2021. Next base: position 212,865 of record NZ_JAENHT010000006.1, on the reverse strand, counting down.
AAACGCGGAAAAGATATTACGGTAAAAGTACCGGTCGGTACGCGTGTTATCGATCAGGGTACCGGCGAAACAATGGGCGATATGACGAAACATGGTCAACGTCTGATGGTCGCGAAAGGTGGCTGGCATGGTCTGGGCAACACGCGGTTTAAATCCTCAGTTAACCGTACGCCTCGTCAGAAAACGATGGGCACGCCGGGCGATAAGCGCGACCTGCAACTGGAACTGATGTTGCTGGCCGACGTGGGTATGCTTGGTATGCCAAACGCGGGTAAATCGACCTTTATTCGCGCAGTATCTGCCGCAAAACCAAAAGTGGCGGATTATCCTTTTACCACGCTGGTGCCGAGCCTTGGCGTTGTCCGTATGGATAACGAAAAGAGTTTTGTGGTTGCCGATATTCCGGGGTTGATCGAAGGGGCGGCTGATGGCGCAGGCCTCGGGATCCGTTTCCTGAAGCATCTGGAGCGTTGCCGCGTCCTGCTGCACCTGATCGATATCGATCCGATCGATGGTTCCGATCCGGCGGAAAATGCTCGTGTCATCATCGGTGAACTGGAAAAATATAGCGAGAAGCTGGCGGCCAAACCGCGTTGGTTGGTATTCAACAAAATCGATCTGATGGATAAAGCGGAAGCAGAAGCTAAAGCAAAAGCTATCGCTGAGGCGCTGGGTTGGGAAGATAAATTCTACCTTATCTCAGCGGCCAGCCAGCAGGGCGTGAAAGACCTGTGCTGGGACGTGATGACCTTTATCCTCGAAAACCCGTTCACCCAAGCGCAGGAAGAGCAGCAGCCTGAGAAAGTCGAGTTTATGTGGGATGATTATCATCGCCAGCAGCTTGAAGAAGCTGAAGTGGTTGAAGAAGACGAAGAGTGGGATGACGACTGGGACGAAGACGACGAAGAAGGCGTCGAGTTCATCTACAAACGTTAATCGCTACGATTTCCCCGGCTGAGCGGGGGAATTTCGCCAACAAAAATGCCGGGTAGTGTGTGCTAACCCGGCTTTTTTGTTAGTTATTCTGGTAAATATCTTTGTACAGACGGCTTTCAAAACGCACCAGTGGAATGCGGCGATTACGCTGATCCGCCGGTTCGACAGCATAACCAGAGAGATACTGCACGAAAGCCATCCGCTGACCGCTCGCAGTGGTGATAAACCCGGCCAGGTTATACACGCCTTGCAAGGAGCCTGTTTTGGCCGAGACTTTCCCGTCTACACCTGCTTCATGCAGGCCTGCGCGATACTGCAGAGAGCCATCATAGCCTGCCAGCGGCAGCATTGAGATGAAATTGAGCTCGGTGTCATGCTGCGCAATATATTGCAGAACTTGCATCATCGTGGCGGGTGCCAGAAGGTTATGTCGTGACAGGCCGGAGCCATCAGCGATGATCGTATTACCGAGATCGACGCCGGCCTGCTGGCGCAGGATCTGCCGCACTGCATCCGATCCTGCTCGCCAGGTACCCGGTACGCCAAAGCGCGCGTGACCAATCATACGAAACACCGTATCAGCGATCATATTGTCTGATTTTTTCAGCATCTGCTTTAACAGATCGTGAAGCGGTACCGACTGCTTGCTTGCAATGACTGTACCGGCCTGGTTCTCTTGCGTCTGGCGCAACAAGGTGCCGCTATAGGTGATGCCTGCGTCGTTCAATTCTGCTTTCAAAATTGCACCGGCGTAGCTTGCTCCGTCCTGAATGGCGAAAGCGAGCGGGAGCGGATCGGCACGCTGCGGCAGGCATCCCGTTAGCGTAAAGCGATTTAAATCGCCTGGAATGACATCCAGTTCGCAATACTGCGCCTCTGCGGAGCCGCGTGCGAGTGTGCGCACCTGGCTGAACATATTCACCGGATAATAATTCGCGATGCGGATATAGGCCAAATCGCCCGGTTTTTGCGCGCTATAGAGCGAAATCGAGAAGCAGTTGCGATCGATAATCGCCGCAGCAGGTGGTGCGCTAAAGCATTGCGTCATGTCGTTCCACGGCCAGCCTGGCGCTTTATCATGACTGGCAAAAATAGAGGTATCGATTAGCACATTACCTTCGATTTTCTGCACGCCCGACTTTTTCAGCGCCGCGACCATATTGCGAATATCCTGACGCTTTAGCGTCGGATCGCCGCCAAATCGTGCAATTAAGTCACCTTTTAATGTACCGTTCTCGACAGAACCTTTGCTTTCCAGCGTGGTTGTAAAGCGAAAGTCCGGCCCAAGCTGCAATAGTGCCGCCAGCGCGGTGATGACCTTCTGAGTACTGGCTGGCAGCGCCATTTGTTTGCCGTGGTAATCAATTTCTGGCGCCTGAGCTCCGACTTTTTGCACCATCAGCGCCAGGTTTGCACCATCCGGCAGTTGGTTTATGTATTCGTCTACATTCGCGGCCTGAACGTTCAGGGCTATACTTGTGGTCAATCCGATGATAAAGCTGGAAAATCGCATAATCTCGCGCTAGGAAGCAGTAAACAAGCCGTCATACTACGGCGCAACGACCCGGAAAGTAAACGATGACCCATAGTGAACTTCCGGGTAAAATACGTATCAAAATGAAAAATTGCGCTGACCTGGGGCTTTGTCTCCGGGTCAGTTTTCTTTTGCTCCTGCCCGACGGTATATGCCGGTGTACGGGGGAGGTAGATCAGATGGGGTGGGTTACCGCTCCCTACAGGAATGTTCAAGAGGTATAACAATGCAAGCTATTCCGATGACCTTACGTGGTGCCGAAAAATTGCGCGAAGAACTGGAGTTTCTGAAATCCGTTCGTCGCCCTGAAATCATTGCCGCCATCGCGGAAGCCCGCGAACATGGCGATCTGAAAGAGAATGCGGAATATCACGCAGCGCGCGAGCAGCAGGGTTTCTGCGAAGGGCGAATTAAAGATATCGAAGCAAAATTGTCCAATGCGCAGGTGATCGACATTTCTAAAATGCCGAAAAGCGGTCGTGTTATTTTTGGTTCCACCGTTACGGTATTGAACCTCGATAATGACGAAGAGCAGACTTATCGCATTGTTGGCGATGATGAAGCCGACTTTAAACAGAACCTGATTTCAGTCAATTCCCCCATTGCCCGCGGCCTGGTCGGTAAAGAACAGGACGATGTGGTGGTGATTCGTACGCCGGGTGGCGAAGTGGAATACGAAATTATCAAAGTGGAATATCTTTGATCGCTGTCTTCGCGTCGATTGTTGACGGATTGTAAAGAAAAGAAAAAGGCCGCACTGCGGCCTTTTATGAATTCCGGGAGCGTGGCATTTTGCACCTCTGCTGGCGGAAACCCCTCGTTTTACACAGATTTTGTGTTCAATTCAGGATATCCTTAGCGTGGCAGCGAAATTTTACGCTCCGCGGTTGGGCGATAAAGCACCAGCGTTTTACCGATGACCTGTACGTTGCAGGCGCCGGTTTCGCGAACGATAGCTTCCACGATCAAGGTCTTAGTTTCTCTGTCTTCAGAGGCGATCTTCACCTTGATGAGCTCATGGTGCTCTAGCGCTTGTTCAATCTCGGCCAGTACCCCTTCGGTCAAACCATTATTGCCAAGCATAACTACCGGCTTGAGCGGATGTGCCAGACCTTTCAGGTGCTGTTTTTGTTTAGTACTCAGATTCATCGTATATTTTGCTTACGTTGGGATTGAAAACGGGTCATTCTACCGCCATCTCCACTGTATCGCCAAATTGCGCGTCGAAATTTCTCGATGTCGACGATGAACCCAGATGGAAAGTTAAATGACAGGTAAAAAGCGTTCTGCCAGTTCGAGCCGCTGGCTTCAGGAACACTTTAGCGATAAATATGTTCAACAGGCGCAGAAAAAAGGGTTGCGTTCCCGTGCCTGGTTTAAACTTGATGAAATACAGCAAAGTGACAAACTTTTTAAGCCGGGTATGACGGTTGTCGACTTGGGCGCTGCCCCTGGTGGATGGTCACAATATGCGGTCACACAGATTGGTGGTAATGGTCGTATCATCGCTTGCGATCTTTTACCGATGGATCCAATCGTTGGTGTGGACTTCCTTCAGGGCGATTTTCGTGATGAATTAGTTCTGAAAGCGTTACTGGATCGCGTTGGTGACAGTAAAGTTCAGGTTGTCATGTCAGATATGGCGCCGAATATGAGCGGTACACCTGCTGTTGATATCCCCCGTTCCATGTATCTGGTGGAGCTGGCGCTGGAGATGTGCCGTGATGTGTTGGCGCCAGGCGGAAGTTTTTTAGTGAAGGTGTTCCAGGGCGAAGGTTTCGATGAGTATCTCACCGAAATTCGCTCCCTGTTTACGAAGGTTAAAGTGCGTAAACCGGACTCTTCACGTGCGCGTTCACGTGAAGTGTATATTGTAGCGACCGGGCGAAAATGATACCCCGTTGATTTCGGCCTTTGGTTTGAAAGAGATGGGTTATGTTGTATCCTGACGCTGTTTTTAACACAGTTGTAATATGAGGTTAATCCCTTGAGTGACATGGCGAAAAACCTAATACTCTGGCTGGTCATTGCCGTCGTGCTGATGTCAGTATTCCAGAGCTTTGGGCCCAGCGAGTCGAATAGCCGTAAGGTGGACTATTCTACCTTCCTGCAAGAGGTCAACCAGGACCAGGTTCGCGAAGCGCGTATCAACGGACGTGAGATCAACGTTACCAAGAAAGATAGTAACCGTTACACGACCTATATCCCGGTCCAGGATCCGAAACTGCTCGACAACCTGGTGACGAAAAACGTCAAGGTTGTAGGTGAACCGCCGGAAGAGCAGAGCGTTCTGACGACTATCTTCATCTCCTGGTTCCCGATGCTGCTGCTGATTGGGGTCTGGATTTTCTTTATGCGTCAGATGCAGGGCGGCGGTGGCAAAGGTGCCATGTCGTTCGGCAAGAGCAAGGCGCGTATGCTTACGGAAGATCAGATCAAAACGACTTTCGCTGACGTTGCCGGTTGCGACGAAGCAAAAGAAGAAGTTGGCGAGCTGGTTGAATATCTGCGTGAGCCGAGCCGTTTCCAGAAACTGGGCGGTAAAATCCCGAAAGGCGTCCTGATGGTCGGTCCTCCGGGTACGGGTAAAACGCTGCTGGCGAAAGCGATCGCCGGTGAAGCGAAGGTGCCATTCTTCACTATTTCCGGTTCTGACTTTGTAGAAATGTTCGTTGGTGTCGGTGCATCTCGTGTGCGCGACATGTTCGAGCAAGCTAAGAAAGCCGCACCGTGCATTATCTTCATCGATGAAATCGACGCCGTAGGCCGCCAGCGTGGCGCGGGTCTCGGCGGTGGTCACGATGAGCGTGAACAGACGCTGAACCAGATGCTGGTTGAGATGGATGGTTTCGAAGGCAACGAAGGTATTATCGTTATTGCCGCGACTAACCGTCCGGACGTACTCGACCCTGCTTTGTTGCGCCCGGGCCGTTTTGACCGCCAGGTTGTTGTCGGTCTGCCGGATGTTCGCGGTCGTGAACAGATCCTGAAAGTCCATATGCGCCGTGTACCGCTGTCGCCGGATATCGATGCTGCAATCATCGCACGCGGAACGCCAGGCTTCTCCGGTGCCGATCTGGCTAACCTGGTCAACGAAGCAGCGCTGTTTGCCGCTCGTGGTAACAAACGCGTCGTGTCGATGGTCGAATTTGAAAAAGCGAAAGACAAAATCATGATGGGTGCGGAACGCCGCTCCATGGTGATGACTGAAGCGCAGAAAGAGTCCACGGCATATCACGAAGCAGGTCATGCGATTATTGGCCGTCTGGTGCCGGAACATGATCCGGTGCATAAAGTGACGATTATTCCGCGCGGCCGTGCGCTGGGTGTGACGTTCTTCTTGCCAGAAGGTGATGCAATTAGCGCCAGCCGTCAGAAACTGGAAAGCCAGATTTCAACGCTATACGGCGGTCGTCTGGCAGAAGAGATCATCTACGGTGTTGAACATGTTTCTACCGGTGCGTCGAACGATATTAAAGTCGCGACCAACCTGGCACGTAATATGGTCACCCAGTGGGGCTTCTCCGATAAACTCGGTCCGCTGCTTTACGCGGAAGAGGAGGGCGAAGTATTCCTGGGCCGTAGCGTTGCAAAAGCGAAACATATGTCCGATGAAACTGCACGAATCATCGACCAGGAAGTGAAATCGCTTATTGAACGTAACTACAATCGCGCACGTCAGCTGCTCAATGAGAATATGGATATTCTGCATGCGATGAAAGATGCTCTGATGAAATATGAGACCATCGATGCACCGCAGATTGATGACCTGATGTCACGTCGTGATGTTCGTCCGCCAGCAGGTTGGGAAGAACCGGGTACGAACAACTCTGACAATAATGGTACGCCGCGAGCGCCGCGTCCGGTCGATGAACCGCGTACGCCAAACCCGGGCAATACCATGTCAGAACAGCTGGGCGACAAATAAGTATTTGCGCTGATGATCTGCTTTTAATGAAAACCCCGGGGCTTGCTCCGGGGTTTTTCTTTTAATTTCTAACTGCCATAACCTCAGGGATTTTTAGTCATGAAACTCCATGCTCAGGGCTCAACACTGGATTTGTCACATCCCCATGTAATGGGCATCCTCAATGTAACGCCGGATTCTTTTTCTGATGGCGGTGCACATAACACATTGATCGAGGCGGTGAAGCACGCGAACCTGATGATCAATGCGGGGGCGACAATTGTGGATATCGGCGGGGAATCAACGCGTCCTGGAGCGGCCGATGTTAGTGTGGAAGAGGAGCTTGAACGCGTAATCCCGGTTGTTGAAGCCATCGCACAGCGTTTTGAGGTATGGATTTCCGTCGACACGTCTAAACCTGAAGTCATTCGCGAATCGGCGCGCGTAGGTGCACATATCATTAACGATATTCGCTCATTAACAGAGCCCGGTGCGCTGGAAGCCGCCGCACAAACCGGATTGCCGGTTTGCCTGATGCATATGCAAGGCCAGCCAAAAACCATGCAGGAAGCGCCGAAATATGATGATGTGTTTGCTGACGTGAATCGCTTTTTTATCGGGCATATAGCGCGATGCGAACATGCTGGGATCGCAAAAGAGAAATTGTTGCTCGACCCGGGATTCGGTTTCGGTAAAAATCTCTCCCACAATTATGCATTGCTTGCCCGCCTGGCTGAGTTTCATCATTTTGGCTTACCTCTGCTGGTCGGAATGTCGCGTAAGTCGATGGTAGGCCAGCTACTTAATGTTGGCCCCTCCGAGCGTTTAAGCGGTAGTCTGGCTTGCGCAGTGATCGCGGCAATGCAAGGCGCGCACATTATTCGTGTTCACGATGTAAAAGAAACAGTAGAAGCGATGCGGGTGGTGGAAGCCACGCTGTCAGCGAAGGAAAACAAACGCTATGAGTAATCGTAAATATTTTGGCACCGATGGTATTCGCGGCCGCGTTGGCGACGCACCGATCACCCCTGATTTTGTGCTTAAGCTGGGTTGGGCCGCCGGGAAAGTACTGGCGCGCCATGGATCGCGTAAGATCATCATTGGTAAAGACACCCGTATTTCGGGTTATATGCTGGAATCCGCGCTGGAGGCCGGTCTTGCGGCGGCTGGTCTTTCCGCATCCTTTACCGGACCAATGCCAACGCCGGCGGTAGCCTACCTCACGCGCACATTCCGAGCAGAAGCGGGAATCGTGATTTCGGCTTCACATAACCCTTTCTATGACAATGGCATCAAATTCTTCTCTATTGACGGCACAAAACTGCCGGATGCCGTAGAAGAGGCGATTGAAGCCGAGATGGAAAAGGAGTTGACCTGTGTGGACTCCGCTGAGCTGGGGAAAGCCAGCCGCATTGTTGATGCCGCAGGACGTTACATTGAGTTTTGCAAAGCGACGTTTCCGAATGAACTGAGCCTTAACGGGTTAAAAATCGTGGTTGATTGCGCTAATGGTGCGACTTACCACATCGCACCGAGTGTTTTTCGCGAACTGGGTGCGAAAGTTATTGCCATTGGGTGTGAACCGGATGGCGTGAACATCAACGAAAAATGTGGCGCGACGGATGTGGCAGCGCTGCAGCAGCGCGTTCTGGTTGAGAAAGCCGATTTAGGCATTGCCTTTGATGGTGACGGTGACCGTGTCATTATGGTCGATCATGAAGGTAACAAGGTCGATGGTGATCAAATCATGTATATCATTGCCCGCGAGGGGTTGCGCCAGGGGCAGTTGCGCGGTGGGGCAGTAGGCACACTGATGAGCAATATGGGGCTTGAACTGGCGCTTAAGCAACTGGGCATTCCCTTTGCGCGGGCGAAAGTGGGCGACCGTTATGTGCTGGAAAAAATGCAGGAGAAGGGCTGGCGCATCGGCGCTGAAAACTCCGGTCATGTGATTTTGCTGGATAAAACGACGACCGGAGACGGTATCGTGGCCGGTTTGCAGGTGGTTGCCGCAATGGTGCGTAACCATATGTCCCTGCATGATTTGTGCAGCGGTATGAAGATGTTCCCGCAAGTGCTGGTGAATGTGCGTTTTACCGCAGGCATTGGCGATCCGCTGGAAGACGAGACGGTCAAAACGGTGACGGCAGAAGTGGAAGCGACGCTGGCTGGCCGCGGTCGTGTGCTATTGCGTAAATCCGGTACTGAGCCGTTAATTCGCGTCATGGTAGAAGGTGAAGACGAGGCGCAAGTGACATCGCTGGCGAATCGCATTGCTGACGCAGTTAAGGCTGTAAAATAGCGCGATAAGTGCTTAAAAAGGCGGCTGTTGCCGCCTTTTTAATAGCCTGAGATCGCAATTTTGCTGTTTTTTTCCGCACTTGATAAAATGCGCTTAAATTGCCCTTGCGAAGGTCATTCGCTTTGGTTAGTATTCACACCCGCTTCAGTGGGAAAGCAATAAACATCCCACTTTTATTGGTTTGAAGCATTGGCTGCGGCAACCCCGCAAGGAACAGGTTGATTATGTACGAAGCTCTTTTAGTTATTTTCCTTATTGTAGCGCTGGCTCTTGTTGGCCTGATTATGCTGCAGCAAGGTAAAGGCGCTGACATGGGAGCCTCCTTTGGCGCTGGCGCGTCCGGTACGCTGTTCGGTTCAAGTGGTTCTGGTAACTTCATGACCCGTACGACTGCTGTGTTGGCAACACTGTTCTTTATTATTAGCCTTGTGCTGGGCAACATTAACAGCAATAAAACCAATAAAGGAAGCGAGTGGGATAATCTGAGCGCACCGGCAAAGAGTGAACAAACTCAGCCTGCAACTCCGGCGCAGCCGACCAGCGATATCCCGCATTAAGAAGTAAGTCGTGCCGAGGTGGTGGAATTGGTAGACACGCTACCTTGAGGTGGTAGTGCCCGATTGGGCTTACGGGTTCAAGTCCCGTCCTCGGTACCAATATTCCGAAAAAAAGACATCGCAAGATGTCTTTTTTTGCCTGTCATTTATGACATTGCCAAACCTTCAACCTTCAACCTTCAACCTTCAACCTTCAACCTTCAACCTTCAACCTTCAACCTTCAACCTTCAACCTTCAACCTTCAACCTTCAACCTTCAAACCCCAAACCTCAAACCTCTTCTATGTATTCAACAGGTAATTGCTTTCAAGTTTATTAATTCTACGATTAATACAAGAAAATCGTCCCGCGCCAGGCGCTAACTTGCTTGAGTTAGCCAGACCCTATTTCAAAGGCAAGATAAAAGCGCATTAATTTCATATTAATCTTTAAAATCATTGACATATATCATTATCAAAAATTTATTTACTGGTCTGAGGAGTAAAATTGATCAAGATTCGGTTTTTAATTATTTATTAATCCGCATCTCTTCGGTTGCTTTAATTTCGAGGCGTGATTATCTTTTCCTCGTTTTTAGCGTTGTCTGGATACCGAATATGTATTGCGCCACTTTATTAAAAAGGATTGCTCCATTTTCTCTGGCTCTTTTTTTGGGGTTGAAAATGTCGGCAGCTCTTGCGCTTCCTGAAATTGGAATAGGAAGCATGTATGACATTATGTCACCTGAATCTCAGTCTATTAATAAGCGTATTTATAATGCCGGGACATCAACGGCATTTGTCCGGGTGGATATGTTGGAAGTTAATATTCATAAAAGCGGGAAAGTAGTTGAGTCGCCAGTTAAAGAAGTTTCTGGTAATTCTTTGCAAAAAGAAAGACTCATTGTTACACCACTGCGTATGATTATTCCGCCATCCGGTTTTCAGCCGGCTAGATTTATGTGGCCGGGCGACCGAAATGTCGAAAAGTATTACCGTGTACGATTTATCCCAGTTCTTCCGCAAAAGGATGATGGTTTCGGGTTAAGCGGTAAAGAAGCTGATGATTACCGTAAGAAGGCATTAACAGCCGGGCTGAATGTAATGGCGGGCTACGGCACGCTGGTTATTGTGCAGCCGTCGAAACCTATTTTTAATACTCAGGTTGAATCGTCACTCCCTGAAGTTATTCGCGTAACAAACAGAGGCAACGCCACGATTGTTCTCGAAGATATCCGCAGTTGCACTTCAGTTGGTACAGAGTGCAGCAGCGCTACGCGTCTTTTTCTACTGCCGGGTAAAAGCAAAGCGGTAGAAAAAAGTAAAGGGCGTACTACCTATTTCACCCTTATCGAAGGGGAAAACCAAAAGAAACTACGTTTCTAGTATTACGCAGTAAGTTGTAAACAAGCAGCATGCTTTTTATATATCAAATTAAGGGACTTGCCATGTTATCTCATAAAATCGCGAAAGTTTGTTTAATCACTGGTGCTCTGTCTTTATCCGTATTCGGTAGCACAGCAGCAATGGCTGTTAATCAGCAAAGCTATACTATTGATGTCTACGCTCATATTCCAAGTGATGACTTTCAAATTGAACCTGTAGAAAGTGGATGGATCCATCAAGCGCAGGAAATTGAATATGATCTTACTACCTCTAAATTGAAAAATTTTGAGAAGCAATTTCAGTATAAAAACATTTCAGGTGGTATTCGTGCGACCTTGACAAATACGGATGCCAACGGTGAGACCATTTTATCTAACGGCTCAGACATTATTCCGCTTAAAGTGGAATTCAACGGCGTTGAGTTAAGTGATACCGCGCAGACTGTAGTTAATGCGACTGCGGCAAAAGCAGGTGGACGTACGATGCTGCGTATTAGCCAGAAAGATACTCAGCCTCTCTCTGTACAGGGTGATTTCACCGGACAGGTTGCCATGATTTTTGAAGAAGAGCTTGTTACTAATCCTTAATTCTTTTCGCAAAATCATTTAAAAGCCTGTCACTAAATATTATGAAAATATCATTAATCTTTCTTGCTACTGTTCCATTCATTGTTTCGGCAAATGATTTGCAACTGGCTGCGAACATGAAAGGATTGCCAGAAGATTTTAAGCGGTATTTTTATAATTCTGAAGTTGTCGTTCAGGTATATCTGAACGACAACTACATTTTCGATGCCAGCGTGTCTCTTAAAGAGAATGGTGACATCAAGCTTCTCCGCATCATTGATGAACAACAGAACAGCGATCCCGAGACCAATACTCTTTGGTCGGATTTGCTCAGTAAAGGCGTTTCGGTGGGGAAATGTACCGTATCCTGCCCATCAGGGCTGATGCAGGTAGAATACTCGCTGGATAACTCGGCGCTAAAACTTTATACCACCAACTACGAAACCAGCCAGGTTGCGGGTAATTATCTTGCCGTGCCTGAAGATACACCTGCTGGGCTAATCATCAATAACGATGTCTCGTTTTCTGAGGCGGCAGCAATGCGTAGTTGGGGTATCAACTCCTCACTTACCGCATCACTTGGCGGATGGAGCCAACTGGCTGCATTTCAGTCATCAGGTACCAGTGGCCGCTACCAATACAACAGCTCCAGTGTTTATCAACTCTTTACGCAGAAAGAGCTGCAGGGCAGTTTTATCCGCTTGGGGCTATTTACGCCGGACAGCGATACCGGGAACGTGCAGGCTTCCGGATTTGGCTACGACACGGTTGTCGGCGGTATGTGGGGAACTTCTGATGCGTTGCTAGTGACTTCCGATACCGTCAGCGCCTGGCCTGTTTATGTTACAGGGCGCAACCAGTCAATTGCGGAAGTCTGGCGAAACGGACAAATGATCCGTACCCAGCAACTTCAGCCGGGAGTGCAGGCGCTGGATACGCGTCCGTTGCCTATTGGTATCTACGATATCACCATCAAAATCATTGAGAACGGCCAGGTTGTCGACACACAGGAAGCGCAAATCTTTAAGTCGCAGGGGTGGAATAATCCAAACCAGCGCTGGCGCATGAATCTGTGGAGCGGGCAGCGCCGTACCCTGGCGACGGGCGATATGAATACACTGGACGGTAAGCCTTTCGCGGCGGGCGGTGGTCTGGAGTTATTGGTTCACCCCCAGGCAACCGTAGCATTTACTGGCGCAGCCACAGCAAAGGATCGCCACGTGCGAACGCGAGCCAATATTACGCTTTCGCAAAATGACCGATTGCTTGCGCAATATACTGTCGGTAACTCGGAGCACCAGGCTAACCAGGATACAGACATTCGTTATTACCGTAATTTGTATGCTGGCGGAACAGTCAGCTTTTTCTGGCGCTCAACCCTCATCGATGTTTATGGTCACCGGGTTCGTTCGCGTCAGAAGGGAGATACATGGGGGGCGTCTTTATCATCAAGATTGCCGTGGTCCTCATCGTTGATCCTGAATACGCAATATATGGATACGGAATGGCGTAAAGGCGTAGCCGCAGATGCCGCGTTATCAACGCAAACTCGCTTTTATGACCGTAGTACGAGTTTTCGATTGGGTGTCTATGACCGGCCGGGATTCAACGACAAACGTCGCGATCGCGGCGTGTCATTCAGCGTGTCGATTGCGCTGTCCCCTTCCAGTGATCACTCTGTTTCCTTGAGCACAGGTATGGAACAAGCGAAAAGCTATTCAAGCTTGCAGTATCAGTGGGAGCCAACGGAGAAAGAGACCATCCGTAGTTTAGGTGGCGGAGTTTCCTGGAATGCGGCAGAAACCATGCTTAACGGTAACGGGGCGATAGATACGCCATGGGTAAGTGGCAATTTCTATGCGCAACGTGGCCTGCAGAGCAAAATCAATACTGCCGGTGCTAACCTGAGCCAGGCGCTGGTTATCGGCGGCGGTAAGGTCGCTTCCGTCAACGGTAACAATAGCGGTATGGAGTCTGCTGTGATTGTTGATGTGGACGCCGATGATAATGAGACCCGCATTCTGGCATCCGGCAGCATGAGCGAGACCAGCCTTAAACCTGGCAGGAATATTTTGCCCGCTGAACTGTGGAAAAAAAGCGACATCCAGTTTAGCGCGCGTGGCAGTGACAGTGTGCAGGTATTCCCGGAACGCCAAAGTGTCCAGATGAGCCGTGGTAGCGTGCAGTACGTTAATGTCAAAACGGTGAAGACGTTTACGCTTGTTGGCATGTTGCAAGATGAGCAGGGTAAGGCGGTTAAAAACCGTTACGTCAGAAGTGATGTTGGCGGAAGCATCGTAAATGCGGAAGGTGTACTGACGCTGGACACTGGCGTAGCTAATCGTTTGCTGACTGTCCAGGAGGAAAACGGTTTACCCTCACTACAATGCGTGCTCCCTTCCGGGCTGGATAAGAATAAAAAAGTGCAGTTTATCAGTGCTGTCCGCTGCCAGATTGCGAGCACAGTAGAGAAGTAATCTGTCTTAATGTCGGTTGAGCTCTGGGGCGTAAGTCACTTTCCGGTCGAGAGATATATAGCGTGTATACGGCGGTGGTGAAGGAAATCGTGCCTGCATTGCAGGCACGAATGCGAACAACGACTATTTTTTCTCGCCGTTTTCCAGGTTCTCGACCTGCGGCAGACCGTTGCCGGCAGAGGTAGAAAGCAGGCCGGTTTGCACATAGTTGAACAGCTTCTCACGGGTATCAGAGATATCCAGATTACGCATTGTCAGCTGTCCGATACGGTCGTCCGGCGAGAACACCGACTCGCCTTTTTCCATCGTCAAACGCTCTGCTTTGTAGGTCAGATTGTCGGAAACAGTGTTCAGAATCGAGTAATCATTGCCGCGACGCAGTTCCAGCGTCACTTCACCGGTGATGGCGCTAGCCACCCAGCGTTGCAGTGAATCACGTAGCATTAGTGCCTGCGGATCGAACCAGCGACCCTGGTAAAGCAGGCGACCAAGCTGGCGACCATGCGCGTGATATTGCTCAATAGTGTCTTCGTTGTGAATGCCGGTCAGCAGACGTTCGTAAGCGATATGCAGCAGCGCCATCCCTGGGGCTTCGTAAATACCGCGGCTTTTCGCTTCGATAATACGGTTCTCAATCTGATCGCTCATTCCCAGACCGTGACGACCACCGATGCGATTGGCCTCCAGCATCAGTTCAACATCCTCAGTGAAGGTTTTGCCGTTCAGCGCGACCGGATGACCGCGCTCAAAACGTACGGTAACTTCTTCGGCCTGGATTTTTACATTCTCGTCCCAGAATTTAACCCCCATGATTGGGTTAACAATCTTCACGCTGGAATTGAGAAACTCTAAATCTTTTGCTTCGTGTGTTGCGCCCAGCATATTGGAGTCAGTCGAGTAGGCTTTTTCTGCCGACATTTTGTAGTCGAAACCCGAGGCTACCATGAATTCGGACATTTCCTGCCGGCCGCCCAACTCATCAATAAAGTCGGTATCCAGCCACGGCTTATAGATTTGCAACTCAGCGTTAGTCAGCAGGCCATAGCGATAGAAGCGCTCAATATCGTTGCCTTTATAGGTGCTGCCGTCGCCCCAAATATTCACACCGTCTTCTTTCATTGCCGCAACCAGCATCGTACCGGTCACCGCGCGACCCAGCGGCGTGGTGTTAAAATAAGTCAGACCACCCGTCGTATTATGAAAAGCGCCGCACTGGATGGCGGCAATGCCTTCGGCGACCAGCTGTTTACGGCAGTCGATAAGGCGAGCATTTTCCGCACCGTACTCCTTTGCGCGACGGGGAATTGCGTCATAGTCATCCTCGTCCGGTTGACCCAGGTTCGCTGTGTATGCATAAGGAACCGCGCCTTTTTGGCGCATCCACAGCAGCGCTGCACTGGTGTCCAGTCCGCCGGAGAAAGCGATGCCGATACGTTGACCTGCGGGAAGATGCTTGAGAATCGTCGTCATAAAAAAATCCCTGCTTGATAGACCGATGGTGAGAGACTTAACAGCCACGCCATACTCTTTGTGCCATCCAACCAGAATAATTAGTGAATGGTTATGCAAAATAAGTGAGTTTTCATTTAATCATCTTTTGACGATGACCGAAAGAGAAGAGTGCAATTTTCATTGCGATAGTGGTGAACTGTGCTGTTTACATGCTTAAAGATAATACGCAACAAAATTGCATACGTCAGGGGCACAGTATGCTAACGCGCTATGGTTGACAGAACGGCATGTTTATCAATATACTACAGGCCGGTTTTACGTCCCGTCTTCGGTACCAAATCCCAGCATTATTTGCAAATTTGCACTCAAGCGAGTAGAATTTGCCACGTTTCAGGCGCGGGGTGGAGCAGCCTGGTAGCTCGTCGGGCTCATAACCCGAAGGTCGTCGGTTCAAATCCGGCCCCCGCAACCACTTTCCCTAAGTGTACTTTTTTAAATATACTATGAAGACTTAACGCCTTCGCAGCTGGATTTGAAAAAAATACTTATGGAAGGTTCTCCAGGCCGCAGTTGCGGCTATAGGGTTCAGTTATTTAAAGCCCCGATTTATCGGGGTTTTTTGTTATCTGAGTACGAAATAACTGGGCTATATGCCCTTTTTTTATGTCTTGGGGGTGGACTTGTCCACATTAGAGCAAAAATTAACAGAGATGATTACGGCGCCGGTTGAAGCACTGGGCTATGAACTGGTCGGTATCGAGTTTGTGCGCGGGCGCACATCTACACTGCGCATCTATATTGATAGTGAAGATGGCATCAATGTTGATGATTGCGCTGATGTCAGCCACCAGGTCAGTGCGGTACTGGATGTTGAAGATCCGATTACCGTGGCTTACAACCTGGAGGTTTCCTCACCAGGTCTTGAGCGTCCTTTGTTTACGGCTGAGCACTATGCGCGCTTTAAGGGCGACGAAGTCTCGCTGGTTCTGCGTATGGCGGTTCAAAACCGGCGTAAATGGCAGGGCATCATTAAAGATGTCGATGGCGAGATGATCACCGTTACGGTCGAAGGTAAAGATGAAGTGTTCGCATTGAGCAATATTCAAAAAGCGAACCTGGTCCCCCACTTTTAACAGTCTGGATTTGAGGTGAAAGGCCCCCGATGAACAAAGAAATTTTGGCTGTTGTTGAAGCTGTTTCTAACGAAAAGTCGCTTCCGCGTGAAAAAATCTTTGAAGCGCTGGAAAGTGCTCTGGCTACAGCAACCAAGAAAAAATATGAACAAGAGATCGATGTTCGCGTAAGCATTGATCGTAAAAGCGGTGATTTCGACACGTTCCGTCGCTGGTTGATCGTGGAAGAAGTGACGCAGCCGACACGTGAGATCACCCTCGAAGCAGCGCGTTACGAAGATGAGAGCCTGAACCTCGACGACTATGTTGAAGATCAGATTGAATCCGTCACGTTTGACCGCATCACCACCCAGACCGCAAAACAGGTCATTGTACAGAAAGTACGTGAAGCTGAGCGCGCCATGGTGGTCGATCAGTTCCGCGAGCACGAAGGCGAAATCATCACCGGCGTGGTGAAGAAAGTGAACCGCGACAACATCACGCTGGATCTCGGCAACAACGCTGAAGCCGTTATCCTGCGCGAAGATATGCTGCCGCGTGAAAACTTCCGTCCGGGCGACCGCATCCGCGGTGTGCTGTACGCTGTACGCCCTGAAGCGCGCGGTGCGCAGCTGTTCGTTACCCGTTCCAAACCGGAAATGCTGGTTGAACTGTTCCGCATTGAAGTGCCGGAAATCGGTGAAGAAGTTATCGAGATTAAAGCCGCAGCCCGCGATCCGGGTTCTCGCGCCAAAATCGCCGTGAAGACGAACGACAAGCGTATCGATCCGGTCGGCGCCTGCGTGGGTATGCGCGGTGCGCGTGTGCAAGCTGTTTCGACGGAACTCGGCGGTGAGCGTATTGATATCGTACTGTGGGACGATAACCCGGCACAGTTCGTTATCAACGCAATGGCACCGGCTGACGTTGCTTCTATCGTGGTGGATGAAGATAAACACACCATGGATATCGCCGTTGAGGCGGGCAACCTGGCGCAGGCTATCGGCCGTAATGGTCAGAACGTGCGCCTCGCGTCTCAGCTGAGCGGCTGGGAACTCAACGTCATGACCGTTGAGGATCTGCAGTCCAAGCATCAGGCTGAGGCTCATGCAGCGATTGATACTTTCACCCGTTACCTGGATATTGACGAAGATTTCGCCACCGTTCTGGTCGAAGAAGGTTTCTCTACGCTGGAAGAACTGGCCTATGTGCCAATCAAAGAGCTGCTGGAAATCGATGGTCTGGATGAAGACACCGTCGAAGCCCTGCGTGATCGTGCGAAAAACGCGCTGACCACTCTGGCACTGGCGCAGGAAGAAAGCCTCGGTAATAAAGAACCGGCTGAAGACCTGCTTAACCTGGAAGGTCTGGATCGCGCACTGGCTTTCAAACTGGCTGCTCGTGGTGTTTGTACGCTGGAAGACCTCGCTGAACAAGGTGTGGATGACCTGAGCGATATCGAAGGGTTAACCGATGAGAAAGCAGGTGAGCTCATCATGGCCGCACGTAATATTTGCTGGTTTGGCGACGAAGCGTAATAAACTGTAGCAGGAAGGAACAGCATGACAGATGTAACCGTAAAAACGCTGGCCGCTGAGATTCAAACCTCTGTGGACCGCCTGGTACAGCAATTTGCTGACGCAGGGATCCGCAAGTCCGCTGAAGACTCAGTGACGGCACAAGAAAAGCAGACGCTGTTAGCGCATTTGAACCGTGAACATGGTTCTACGCCTGACAAGCTGACTCTGCAGCGCAAGACGCGCAGTACATTAAGTATTCAGGGCACCGGTGGGAAAAGTAAATCGGTGCAGATCGAAGTCCGTAAAAAACGCACCTTTGTAAAACGCGATCCACAAGAGGCTGAACGTCTCGCTGCGGAAGAAGAGGCGATGCGTGAAGCGGAAGAGAAGGCCCGTCGTGAAGCAGAGGAAGCCGCTGAGCGCGAAGCCGAGGACAAAGCCAAACGTGATGCCGAAGCCCGTGCGAAACGTGAAGCTGATGAAAAGGCTAAACGCGAAAATGCTGAAAATGCAAAACGCGAAGCTGCGGAAAATAGCAAAGTGAGCAACCAACAATCTGACGAAATGACCAGGACAGCCCAGGCGGAAAAAGCCCGCCGTGAATCCGAAGCGCAAGAACTCAAGCGCAAAGCGGAAGAAGAGGCTCGTCGTAAACTGGAAGAAAATGCGCGTCGCGTAGCGGAAGAAGCTCGTCGTATGGCTGAACAAAATGAAGCGAACTGGACGGCTCCGGCAAGCGAAGAAGAAGAGACTACTGGTGATTACCATGTAACCACTTCCCAGCATGCCCGCCAGGCGGAAGATGATAACGACCGTGAAGTTGAAGGTGGTCGTGGTCGCAGCCGTACAGCGAAAGCTGCTCGTCCGAAGAAAGGCAACAAACACGCTGAAAGCAAAGCTGACCGCGAAGAAGCGCGTGCTGCGGTTCGTGGTGGTAAAGGCGGCCGTCAGCGTAAAGGTTCTGCTCTGCAGCAGGGCTTCCAGAAGCCAGCGCAAGCGGTTAACCGTGACGTCGTGATCGGCGAAACCCTGACAGTTGGCGAACTGGCTAACAAGATGGCGGTTAAAGGCTCTCAGGTCATCAAAGCGATGATGAAGCTGGGCGCGATGGCAACCATCAACCAGGTTATTGACCAGGAAACTGCGCAGCTGGTTGCTGAAGAGATGGGCCATAAAGTTATCCTGCGTCGTGAAAACGAGCTGGAAGAAGCGGTAATGAGCGACCGTGACACAGGTGCTGCGGCAGAACCGCGCGCACCGGTTGTGACCATTATGGGTCACGTTGACCACGGTAAAACCTCTCTGCTGGATTACATTCGTTCAACGAAAGTCGCCTCTGGCGAAGCGGGCGGTATTACTCAGCACATTGGTGCTTACCATGTTGAAACCGACAACGGCATGATCACCTTCCTGGATACCCCAGGCCACGCCGCGTTTACCGCCATGCGTGCCCGTGGTGCTCAGGCGACGGATATCGTGGTTCTGGTTGTTGCGGCGGATGACGGCGTGATGCCGCAAACTATCGAAGCTATCCAGCACGCGAAAGCGGCGCAGGTGCCGGTAGTCGTTGCCGTGAACAAGATCGATAAGCCAGAAGCCGATCCGGATCGCGTTAAAAACGAACTCTCTCAGTACGGCATCATTCCGGAAGAGTGGGGCGGCGAAAGCCAGTTCGTTCACGTTTCCGCGAAAGCCGGTACCGGTATCGACGAGCTGCTGGATGCGATCCTGCTGCAAGCCGAAGTTCTGGAACTGAATGCTGTACGTAAAGGTATGGCCAGCGGCGTGGTTATCGAATCCTTCCTGGATAAAGGTCGTGGTCCGGTTGCTTCCGTGCTGGTGCGTGAAGGCACGCTGCATAAAGGCGATATCGTGCTGTGTGGCTTCGAATATGGCCGCGTGCGTGCGATGCGCGATGAACTGGGTCGCGAAGTCACAGAAGCGGGTCCGTCCATTCCGGTGGAAATCCTCGGTCTGTCCGGTGTTCCGGCTGCGGGTGATGAAGCGACTGTTGTGCGTGACGAGAAGAAAGCGCGTGAAGTGGCACTGTACCGTCAGGGCAAATTCCGCGAAGTTAAACTGGCGCGTCAGCAGAAATCCAAACTGGAAAACATGTTTGCCAACATGACCGAAGGCGAAGTTCACGAAGTGAACATCGTTCTGAAGGCCGACGTTCAGGGTTCTGTCGAAGCCATCTCCGATTCTCTGCTGAAACTGTCTACCGACGAAGTGAAAGTGAAGATCGTGGGTTCCGGCGTAGGTGGTATCACCGAAACCGACGCAACGCTGGCTGCTGCCTCCAACGCGATTCTGGTTGGCTTCAACGTTCGTGCCGATGCATCTGCGCGTCGCGTGATCGAAGCGGAAGGTCTGGATCTGCGTTACTACTCTGTCATCTATAACCTGATCGACGAAGTGAAAGCGGCAATGAGCGGTATGCTCTCTCCGGAACTTAAACAGCAGATCATCGGTCTGGCGGAAGTTCGCGATGTATTCAAATCGCCGAAATTCGGTGCGATCGCGGGCTGTATGGTTACCGAAGGTGTGGTTAAACGTCACAACCCGATCCGCGTTCTGCGCGACAACGTGGTTATCTATGAAGGCGAACTGGAATCCCTGCGTCGCTTCAAAGATGACGTCAACGAAGTCCGTAACGGTATGGAATGTGGTATCGGCGTTAAGAACTACAATGACGTACGTACCGGCGACATGATCGAAGTGTTCGAGATCATTGAGATCCAACGTACTATTGAGTAATTCGCTTCGCTTTTCGGCTGGTTGCCAGCCGAAATCGACAGTGGATGAACATTGCTGGCCGGGTAAGCGAAGCGCCTCCCGGCAAGAAATATTAAAAGGGGCTACGGCCCCTTTTTAGTCTGGAGAATTATTATGGCGAAAGAATTTGGTCGCCCGCAGCGCGTGGCTCAGGAACTGCAAAAAGAGATTGCGATTATCCTGCAGCGCGAAATTAAAGATCCGCGCCTGGGTATGATGACTACCGTTTCTGGTGTTGAAGTTTCCCGCGATCTGGCCTATGCCAAAGTGTTTGTCACCTTCCTCAACGATAAAGACGAAGCATCCGTGAAAGCGGGTATCAAAGCGTTGCAGGATGCCTCTGGCTTTATTCGTTCCCTGTTGGGTAAAGCGATGCGTTTGCGTATCGTGCCGGAACTAACGTTCTTCTACGACAACTCGTTGGTCGAAGGGATGCGCATGTCCAACCTGGTGACCAGCGTGGTGAAACACGATGACGAACGTCGTGTGAACCCGGACGACAGCAAGGAGGAGTGATGAGTCGTCCTCGTCGTCGCGGTCGCGACGTGCATGGCGTTCTGCTGCTTGATAAACAGCAGGGCGCTTCCAGCAATGATGTGCTGCAAAAAGTAAAGCGTCTTTACAACGCCAATCGCGCCGGGCACACCGGAGCGCTTGATCCTCTGGCGACAGGCATGCTGCCGATTTGCCTGGGAGAAGCGACAAAGTTTTCCCAATATCTGCTGGATTCGGACAAACGTTATCGGGTGATTGCCCGCCTTGGGCAGCGTACCGATACGTCCGATGCGGATGGGCAAATCGTCGAAGAGCGTCCGTTGACTTTCAGTGCCGAACAACTGGCTGATGCGCTGGACAGTTTTCGCGGTAATACGCAGCAAGTCCCGTCGATGTACTCTGCCCTGAAATATCAGGGAAAGAAGCTCTACGAGTATGCACGCCAGGGCATTGAGGTTCCGCGTGAAGCACGCCCAATTACGGTTTACGAACTGTTATTTATCCGCCATGAAGGCAATGAACTTGAGCTGGAAATTCATTGTTCGAAAGGGACTTACATCCGCACCATCATTGATGATTTGGGTGAGAAACTGGGCTGCGGCGCACATGTTATCTATCTGCGTCGCCTGGCGGTGAGTAAGTACCCGGTAGAACGTATGGTGACGCTCGAACAGTTGCGTGAACGTGTTGAGCAGGCCGAGCAGCAGGGTATCCCGGCGGCACAACTACTGGATCCGCTTTTGATGCCCATGGACAGTCCGGCGGCGGATTTCCCGGCGGTTAACATTCCGTCAGTGGTCGCGGCATACTTCAAAAACGGTCAGCCGGTTCGGGCATCCGCAGCGCCAAAAGCGGGGCTGGTACGTGTCACTGAAGGTGATGACGCGAAATTTATTGGTATGGGCGAAATGGATGACGAAGGCCGTGTTGCGCCGCGTCGTCTGGTGGTCGAGTATCCTGCACAATGACGGGCTTACCTTGCGGGAAACCGTGACTACGAGTAGAATATTGCCGCTTAACGCCGGGCTATGTATTTAACATCACCCGGCGTTAATCCTGAGGCCGCTGAATTAGAGATCGGCGCCTTTTCATTTTTTTATCACTGGAGTTCAAAATGTCTCTAAGCGTTGAAGCTAAAGCAAAAATCGTTTCCGAGTTTGGTCGTGGTTCTAACGACAGCGGTTCTACCGAAGTTCAGGTTGCACTGCTGACTGCTCAGATCAACCACCTGCAGGGTCACTTTGCAGAACACAAAAAAGATCACCACAGCCGTCGTGGTCTGCTGCGTATGGTTTCTCAGCGTCGTAAATTGCTCGACTATCTGAAACGTAAAGACGTTGCACGCTACACCGCGCTGATCGAGCGTCTGGGTCTGCGTCGCTAAGTCTGGCGAGTTTCAAGAAGGGGCCTACAAGGCCCCTTTTTTCAACCAGGCGGCAGCAATTGGCAGTAAACTAATGTATTGTTGCCAGGTATGATCTTCACTGCAGAGGTTCGCGCGGCTAATGAGAGGCTTTATCCGCAATGGGCGGGTTAGGGTTGTCATTAGTCGCGAGGATGCATGAAGATTCGGTTAAATTGTCGGCACGCCAAAGGTGTGCTGACTTTCATTAAGAAAGGACAGAACTTTGCTGAATCCGATCGTTCGTAAATTCCAGTATGGTCAACATACCGTCACGCTGGAAACCGGCATGATGGCGCGTCAGGCGACTGCTGCCGTTATGGTAAGCATGGATGACACCGCAGTATTCGTGACTGTAGTTGGCCAGAAAAAAGCAAAACCAGGTCAGGATTTCTTCCCGCTGACCGTAAACTATCAAGAACGTACTTACGCTGCAGGTAAAATTCCTGGCGGTTTCTTCCGTCGTGAAGGCCGTCCGAGCGAAGGCGAAACGCTGATCGCGCGTCTGATTGACCGCCCGGTTCGCCCGCTGTTCCCGGAAGGTTTCGTGAACGAAGTGCAGGTTATTGCTACCGTGGTTTCCGTTAACCCGCAGGTTAACCCGGACATCGTGGCCATGATCGGTGCTTCCGCTGCGCTTTCACTGTCTGGTATTCCGTTCAATGGCCCGATTGGCGCCGCGCGTGTTGGTTATATCAATGACCAGTACGTTCTGAACCCGACTCAGGAAGAGCTGAAAGCAAGTAAGCTGGACCTGGTCGTTGCCGGTACTGAAGCCGCCGTTCTGATGGTGGAATCCGAAGCGGAACTGCTGAGCGAAGATCAAATGCTGGGCGCTGTGGTATTCGGCCACGACCAGCAGCAGATTGTTATCCAGAACATCAACGATTTGGTAAAAGAAGCAGGCAAACCGCGTTGGGACTGGCAGCCGGAAGCGGTGAACGAAGCGCTGAACGCGCGCGTTGCTGCGCTGGCAGAATCACGTTTGAGCGATGCGTACCGCATCACTGACAAACAAGAGCGTTATGCTCAGGTTGACGTGATCAAATCCGAAACCATCGCCGCGCTGGTTGCAGAAGATGAAACCCTGGATGCTAACGAACTGGGCGAAATCCTGCACGCTATCGAGAAAAACGTTGTTCGTAGTCGCGTACTGGCAGGCGAACCGCGTATTGATGGCCGCGAAAAAGATATGATCCGTGGTCTGGACGTTCGTACCGGTGTTCTGCCGCGTACCCACGGTTCCGCACTGTTCACTCGTGGCGAAACTCAGGCGCTGGTTACTGCCACGCTGGGTACCGCACGTGACGCGCAGATCATCGACGAACTGATGGGCGAGCGCACTGACTCTTTCCTGTTCCATTACAACTTCCCTCCGTACTCCGTAGGGGAAACTGGGATGGTTGGTTCGCCGAAACGTCGTGAAATTGGTCACGGCCGTCTGGCTAAACGCGGCGTGCTGGCAGTAATGCCGGATGCTGATAAATTCCCGTACACCGTGCGTGTGGTTTCTGAAATCACCGAATCGAACGGTTCTTCTTCTATGGCTTCCGTTTGCGGCGCATCTCTGGCGCTGATGGACGCAGGCGTACCGGTGAAAGCCGCCGTTGCGGGTATCGCAATGGGTCTGGTGAAAGAAGGCGACAACTTTGTTGTTCTGTCTGACATCCTGGGCGACGAAGACCACCTGGGCGATATGGACTTCAAAGTTGCGGGCTCCCGCGACGGTATCTCTGCGCTGCAGATGGATATCAAAATTGAAGGTATCACCAAAGAGATCATGCAGGTTGCGCTGAACCAGGCGAAAGGTGCTCGTCTGCATATTCTGGGTGTAATGGAGCAGGCGATTAACGCGCCGCGTGGTGATATCTCTGAATTTGCGCCGCGTATCCATACCATCAAAATTAATCCAGATAAGATCAAAGACGTGATCGGTAAAGGCGGTTCCGTCATTCGTGCGCTGACCGAAGAAACCGGCACCACCATCGAAATCGAAGATGATGGCACCGTGAAAATCGCAGCAACTGATGGCGACAAAGCGAAACATGCTATTCGCCGCATTGAAGAGATCACGGCTGAGATCGAAGTGGGCCGTGTCTATAGCGGTAAAGTGACCCGCATCGTTGACTTTGGCGCGTTTGTTGCCATCGGCGGTGGTAAAGAAGGTCTGGTACATATTTCTCAGATCGCAGACAAACGCGTTGAGAAAGTGACCGATTATCTGCAGATGGGCCAGGAAGTGCCGGTTAAAGTTCTGGAAGTTGACCGTCAGGGCCGTATTCGTCTGAGCATTAAAGAAGCAACTGAGCAGACTCAGCCTGCTGAAGCGTCGGAAGCGCCGCAAGCAGAGCAGGGCGAGTAAGGTTGCCTTTGCCCTCCGCGAAAGCGGAGGGCTTATTAGCAGGCAGGACGCCATGTTTGCAGCCGGGGGACAGGACGTTCATCCAATTGTTGTCTTCGGGAGTGGGAAATGAAGCCTTTTTTGCGCTGGTGTTTCGTTGCGACAGCTTTAACGCTGGCAGGATGCAGCAACTCTGCCTGGCGTAAGAGCGAAGTCCTCGCGGTGCCATTGCAACCGACTTTGCAGCAAGAAGTGATTCTGGCACGCATGGAACAAATTCTTGCCAGTCGGGCTTTGACCGATGACGAACGCGCACAGCTTTTATATGAGCGCGGAGTGTTGTATGATAGCCTCGGTTTGAGAGCCTTAGCGCGAAATGATTTCTCGCAAGCGCTGGCAATCCGACCCGATATGCCTGAAGTATTCAATTACTTAGGCATTTATTTAACGCAGGCAGGCAATTTTGATGCTGCCTATGAAGCGTTTGATTCTGTACTTGAGCTTGATCCAACTTACAACTACGCGCACTTGAATCGCGGGATCGCACTGCATTACGGCGGTCGCGACAAGTTAGCGCAAGATGATCTGCTGGCGTTTTATCAAGACGATCCTAATGATCCTTTCCGGAGTCTGTGGCTTTACATCGTTGAGCGTAAGCTTAATGAGAAGCAGGCTAAAGAAGCACTGAAACAACGCTTCGAAAAATCGGACAAGGAACAGTGGGGATGGAACATTGTCGAGTTCTACCTCGGCGACATTAGCGAAGCAACGCTAATGGATCGCCTGAAGGCAGACGCAACGGATAACACCTCGCTCGCTGAGCATCTCAGTGAAACCAACTTCTATTTAGGTAAGTACTACCTAAGTCTGGGGGATAAGGACAGCGCTTCGGCACTGTTCAAACTAGCGGTTGCTAACAACGTCCATAATTTTGTTGAGCACCGTTACGCATTGTTGGAATTAGCGCTCTTGGGCCAGGAGCATGACGACCTGGCAGAATCGGACCAGCAATAGCTGACGAACATATCAGCCCGTAATCTTTTTTTGATTGCCATCACCTTCGCGGGTGAGGGCTTCATTGTTCGTTAATTAACCTACTTTGAGCCGGTTCACACTTTTCAATGAAAATTGCTAATTTTTTTCACGATGAGTTATGTAGACTGGCCGCCAATGACATAGAGGCACTTGTACTACATGGCTGAATTCGAAACCACTTTTGCAGATCTGGGCCTGAAGGCTCCCATCCTTGAAGCCCTTAACGATCTCGGTTACGAAAAACCATCTCCGATCCAGGCTGAGTGCATTCCGCACCTGCTGAACGGTCGTGACGTGCTGGGCATGGCCCAGACTGGTAGCGGTAAAACCGCAGCGTTTTCTCTGCCGCTGCTGAACAACATCGATCCGGACCTGCGTGCGCCGCAGATCCTTGTGCTCGCTCCGACCCGCGAACTGGCGGTTCAGGTAGCTGAAGCAATGACCGATTTTTCTAAACATATGCGCGGTGTAAACGTGGTAGCCCTGTACGGCGGCCAACGTTATGACGTGCAGTTGCGCGCTCTGCGCCAGGGGCCACAGATCGTCGTCGGTACGCCGGGTCGTCTGCTGGATCACCTGAAACGCGGCACGCTGGATCTCTCTAAACTGAGTGGTCTGGTGCTGGATGAAGCCGACGAAATGCTGCGCATGGGCTTTATCGAAGACGTAGAAACCATCATGGCGCAGATCCCGGAAGGTCATCAGACCGCTCTGTTCTCTGCAACCATGCCGGAAGCAATTCGTCGCATTACTCGCCGCTTTATGAAAGAGCCGCAGGAAGTGCGCATTCAATCCAGCGTGACGACTCGTCCGGATATCAGTCAGAGCTACTGGACTGCATACGGTATGCGTAAAAACGAAGCACTGGTTCGCTTCCTGGAAGCAGAAGATTTTGATGCGGCGATCATCTTCGTTCGTACCAAAAATGCAACGCTGGAAGTGGCGGAAGCGCTGGAACGCAGTGGCTATAACAGCGCCGCGCTGAACGGCGACATGAACCAGGCACTGCGTGAGCAGACACTGGAGCGTCTGAAAGACGGTCGTCTGGATATCCTGATCGCAACTGATGTTGCGGCACGTGGTCTGGACGTTGAGCGTATCAGCCTGGTGGTTAACTACGACATCCCGATGGATTCTGAATCCTACGTTCACCGTATCGGTCGTACCGGTCGTGCGGGTCGTGCGGGCCGTGCGCTGCTGTTCGTTGAGAACCGCGAGCGTCGTCTGCTGCGCAACATCGAACGTACGATGAAACTGACCATTCCGGAAGTGGAACTGCCGAACGCAGAGCTGCTGGGCAAACGCCGTCTGGAAAAATTCGCCGCGAAAGTTCAGCAGCAGCTGGAAAGCAGCGATCTGGATCAGTACCGCGCGCTGCTGGCAAAAATCCAGCCTTCTGCTGAAGAAGAGATGGATATTGAAACGCTGGCCGCTGCACTGCTGAAAATGGCGCAGGGTGAACGTCCGCTGATCCTGCCGCCGGATGCGCCGATGCGTCCTAAGCGTGAATTCCGCGAGCGCGATGACCGTTTCGAACGCCGTGGCGATCGTAACGATCGTGGTCCGCGTGGCGAACGTTCTGAACGTGGTGGTGAAGATCGTCCGCGTCGTGAACGTCGTGATGTAGGCGAAATGGAACTGTATCGTATCGAAGTGGGCCGCGATGATGGTGTTGAAGTACGCCATATCGTTGGCGCTATCGCGAACGAAGGTGATATCAGCAGCCGTTACATTGGTAACATCAAACTGTTTGGTACTCACTCTACCATTGAGCTGCCGAAAGGCATGCCGGGCGAAGTTCTGCAGCACTTCACTCGCACACGTATTCTGAACAAGCCGATGAATATGCAGCTGCTGGGCGATGCACAGCCGCGTGAGCGCAGCGAACGTCGCGGTGGCGGTGAACGTCGTGGCGGTTTCGGTGGTGAACGCCGTGAAGGTGGTCGTGGTGAAGGCCGTCGTTTCAGCGGTGAGCGTCAGGAAGGTCGTAGTTTCGGTGGCGAACGTCGCGCACCGCGCCGCGATCGTGATGACAGCGCTCCGCGTCGCCGTAACGACGCATAATCTGCGTTACAGTCTGTAAAGAAATAGATACAGCCCCGATCAAAAAGATTGGGGCTTTTTTTATCCGCAATGTACTCCTGTACTGGTACAATGCAGCAGCCTGAACTACTGGCATTGATCATCACAGGAGAATCATTCAGATGTCGACACTGACAACCACACAAGCTTCCCCTTCGCTGTTCGGCGGGGTGGTGATTATTGGCGGCACGATCATTGGCGCAGGCATGTTTTCACTGCCGGTGGTGATGTCTGGCGCGTGGTTTTTCTGGTCATTGCTGGCACTCGTTTTTACCTGGTTTTGCATGTTGCACTCCGGGCTGATGATCCTTGAAGCCAACCTGAATTACCGTAGCGGCGCGAGTTTCGATACCATCACCAAAGATCTGCTGGGGAAAGGCTGGAATCTGGTTAACGGTATCTCGATTGCTTTCGTGCTCTATATCCTGACCTACGCCTACATTTCGGCGAGCGGCTCTATTTTGCACCACACTTTTGCCGAAATGTCGCTGAATGTCCCGCCGCGTCTGGCCGGGCTTACTTTTGCGCTGCTGGTGGCGTTTATCGTCTGGCTCTCGACGCACGCTGTCAGCCGAATGACAGCCATTGTGCTGGGTGCGAAGGTCATAACTTTCTTTCTCACCTTTGGCAGCCTGTTGGGGCATGTCGAGCCAGCAACCTTATTTAATGTTGCTCAGAGCGATGCTTCGTACACGCCTTATCTGTTGATGACGTTGCCATTCTGTCTGGCCTCGTTTGGCTACCACGGCAATGTGCCAAGCCTGATGAAATATTACGGCAAAGATCCGCGTACCATTATTCGTTGCCTGGTCTACGGCACGCTGCTGGCGCTGGGGCTGTATGTTATTTGGTTGCTGGTCACGATGGGCAACATCGCGCGTCCCGCATTCATTGAGATCGCAGCAAAAGGCGGGAATATCGATGTGCTTGTGCAGGCGCTGAGCGGCGTGCTGAATAGCCGCAGCCTGGATCTGTTGCTGGTTGTTTTCTCAAACTTTGCCGTCGCCAGTTCCTTCCTCGGCGTGACGCTGGGGCTGTTTGACTACCTGGCAGACTTGTTCAAATTTGATGATTCCCCGCTGGGACGTTTTAAAACCGCACTGCTGACCTTTTTGCCGCCGATTGTTGGTGGCTTACTGTGGCCGAACGGCTTTTTGTATGCGATTGGTTATGCGGGTTTAGCGGCAACGGTATGGGCGGCGATTGTTCCCGCGCTGCTGGCAAATGCGTCGCGTAAGCGCTTTGGCAGCCCGGCATTTCGCGTGTGGGGTGGCAAGCCGATGATCGTGTTGATCCTGCTGTTTGGCATTGGCAACGCAGTGGTGCATCTGCTTTCCAGCTTTAATTTGCTACCTGTCTATCAGTAATCATTTTCTCTCCCCTCCCTTGCGGGAGAGGAGGATCTCTGCGTTAACCGAGCAGTTCCTCTTTCACCTGCATTGCCAGATCAAACGAATAAAGCCGCGCCTGGTGATCAAAAATTTGCCCGTTGACCATAATTTCGTCGGCATCCGTTTCCCGCAGAATTGACTCCAGGCCGTGGCGCACTTTCGCTTTATCACCCACCAGCGACATGCTCAGCGCCTGCTGCACGCCGTATTGTTCCGACGGAGACCAGAACTGATCCATATTGGGGATCGGTGGCGGCAACTGCGCGCTTTCACCACGGCGCAATTTCACAAACGCCTGCTGCATCGACGTAAACAGGAATTCCGCATCGCGATTGCTGTCGGCAGCGACAATGTTAATGCACACCATGGCGTACGGTTTTTCCAGCCGCGCAGAAGGCGTAAAGTTGGCGCGATAAAGATGCAACGCCTGGAACAACATATCCGGCGCGAAGTGCGAAGCAAAGGCAAACGGCAAGCCCAGCTGTGCGGCCAGTTGCGCGCTATACAGGCTTGAGCCCAGCAGCCAGACGGGGATTTTTTCACCGTAGCCTGGCACCGGTCGCACATGCGGGTTGGGATCGCGGGCATCAAACCAGTCCACCAGTTCGGCGACATCACGCGGGAAATTGTCGATATCACCGCTCATATGGCGGCGCAGCGCCATCATGGTGCGCTGATCGCTACCTGGCGCGCGGCCAAGCCCAAGATCGATGCGCCCGGGATAGAGCGTATTCAATGTGCCGAACTGCTCGGCAATCACCAGCGGCGAGTGATTTGGCAGCATCACACCACCGGAACCCAAATGCAGAGTTTGCGTATTCGCCGCAAGATAGCCAATCAAAACGGAAGTCGCTGCGCTGGCGATACCGGTCATATTGTGGTGTTCTGCCAGCCAGTAGCGATGATAACCGCGCCGTTCGGCCAGTTTCGCCAGATCCAGCGAATGAGTGAACGCCTCGCGGGCGCTGGCGTTTTGAGGGATCGGCGCAAGATCAAGCACCGAAAAAGGGATCGTTTTATCAGACATACACACTCACTTTGCTACAGCATTGTCATCAGATTGAAGGTCTTCTTCCAGCCTGGCGCAATGTGCCGCGCCCGGCCAGAAAAGCTGCGATTTTCATACTGCATTAACTTGCGACAATTCTTGTTAACAAAGTGAGCTTTTTACTGTTGAAGAACCAGCCCCGGCAGCTTGCGCCAGTAGCCGTTGCAATCGCTATTAGACGCCAGCGGCAGCGGCGCATTACCCGTTTCATTAGCCTGAAATGCGTCGAGCATAGCAAATGTCTCGTTACCCATCGGCGACAGGCGCACCATATCCACAAGCCCCTTCATCGAAGTCAGCTCATTACCCAGATTGTAAACATAGCCGCTCATTGTCTGGATGCCGTTCAGCACAAAGACTTGCTGGTTCTCTTGCGAAAGAATGCTGCGCCCGTTCGGGTATTTAATGCAGCAGGTTTCGCACTCATCTTTGGGCCTGTCTTCGGAGCGGGCAGTAAAGCAGCGCGCGGAGTAAGCCAGCGGCAGATGACCGTAGCTCAGCACTTCCACTTCAAATTGTTGGCGAATACCCAGGGAATCACACTGATCGAGCAAGTTTTTCAGCCAGTCGCGTGAAAGCTCAACCGGCATGCACCAGCGCACCATGCCTTGCTTGAGCAGTAAACGCAGCGTCACCGCGTTGTAGCAGTTAAGCGCATGCCCGGCGACAAACGGCAGCTTGCGCTCGGCGCACATATTCACCACGCCCAGATCGCTGGCTTCGAGCAGAAACTCACCGTTATCAACGTAACGTTTTAGTTCGTTTAATTCGGAAGAGGCCTGCACCAGCGCCAGCGTGGAAAGCACAACCTGCTTGCCGCTGCCCGCCAGTTGTTTGGCCATATCCAGCCAGTCGCCCACTTTGGTGGCGCGGCGCTTGCTGCAAACGGCTTCGCCAAGGTAAATCACATCGGCGTGGCTGGTGGCGGCCTGGCGGTAAAAATCTTCCAGCGTCTCTTTTGGCCAGTAGTAAAGCACCGGCCCTAATGAATATTTCATGGTTTTCCTACTGCCATTTGCGGTGATACGCGCCGAGGGTGGTTTGGGTGCCTTCCGACATCGAACCCAGCGTTTCCATCCAGGCCGATTGCGGCACAAAGTCTTGCGGCGATGCCATACAACGGTCGATTGCCTGACGCCATACTTTTGCCACCTGGCTGACATAGGCCGGGCTGCGCTGACGCCCCTCGATTTTTACCGAGGCAATATTGGCGGCCAGCAGTTCCGGCAGCAGTTCCAGCGTGTTGAGGCTGGTGGGTTCTTCCAGCGCGTGATAGCGCTCGCCATCCACCAGATAGCGGCCTTTGCATAAGGTCGGGTAACCGGCGTTTTCGCCATCCTGATAGCGATCAATCAGCACTTCGTTAAGTCGGGACTCCAGCCCCTGCGGCGTTTGCTGCCAGCGCACAAAACGCGCCGGAGAACAGGCGCCCACGGTATTGGGCGATTCACCAGTCAGGTAAGAGGATAGGTAGCAGCGGCCTTCCGCCATAATGCACAGACTGCCAAAAGCGAACACTTCCAGCGGCACCGGCGTGACGCGCGCCAGCTGTTTGACCTGGTGAATCGATAACACGCGCGGCAGCACTACGCGCGCCACGTCAAAGTGACGATGGTAAAAACGAATTGCCTCTTCGTTGGTCGCAGAAGCCTGGACGGAGACGTGGCGCTCAATATGCGGATATCGCTCCGCTGCATATTCCAGCATCGCTAAATCCGCCAGGATCAGCGCGTCAGCGCCAATCTGCGCCGCCATATCAACGGCGCGCTCCCAGCGTTGATAGCCATCAGGATGCGCAAAGGTGTTAATGGCGATATGCAGCTTACGGCGGTGCTGGTGAACAAAGCTGACCGCTTCCTGCAGTTTCTTCTCGGTAAAATTGAGGCCGGCGAAATGGCGGGCGTTGGTGTCATCTTTCAGGCCGATATACACAGCATCGGCACCGTTTTCGATGGCCGCCTTCAGCGCCGGAAGGTTTCCGGCAGGGCAGAGCAACTCCATAGTGTATCCTGCAATCAGGGGCGCTATGGCCCGGATGTACCCCGTGGGGTCGCTAAGTTGTTAATGAACTGGGATTTTAGTTAACCTGTCAGCGACAATTTTTGATTTGAGGCAGTTAAATGCGTATTGATGGCGCCAATAATCCCCGGCTGTTTATTCGTAATTGTTGATTTGTGCCGCTATGCCATTTGTCGATTGTGGCAAAATAACAGTCATTATCATTTCAGGGAGTAAAGCTCGTGTTGGATAAATTGCGCTCACGTCTTGTTCACGTTGGCCCGTCGTTATTGAGCGTGCCGGTTAAACTGACGCCTTTCGCCATCAAACGTCAGGTGCTGGAGCAGGTGCTGCGTTGGCAATTCCAACAGGCGCTGGTGGACGGAGAACTTGAGTTTCTTGAAGGCCGCTGGTTAAGTATCCAGGTTCGGGATATTGGCCTGACGTGGTATACCTCTGTTGCAGATGGGCAGATGATTGTGCGTGAATCTGCCGATGCGGATGTCAGCTTCAGCGCGGACGCCAGCGATTTGCTGATGATTGCTGCGCGTAAGCAGGATCCCGATACGTTGTTTTTCCAGCGCCGTCTGGTGATTGAAGGCGATACGGAACTTGGGCTGTACGTGAAAAACCTGATGGACGCCATTGAGCTGGAGCAGATGCCAAAACCCTTGCGGGTGATGCTGCTGCAGCTGGCGGAATTTGTTGAGGCTGGCCTGCAAGCGCCGCCTGCAACGACACAACCTTCTGTAGGTGAGCCATGCTGATTAGAGTTGAAATTCCCATTGATGCTCCCGGTATCGACGCGCTGCTGCGCCGTAGTTTTGGCGGCGAAGCGGAAGCGACGCTGGTGCACGATCTACGCGAAGACGGGCTGATTACGCTGGGATTTGTTGCGACCGATGACGAAGGCCAGGTCATTGGCTACGTGGCGTTTAGCCCGGTTTCGGTTGCCGGTGAAGAGCTGCAATGGGTCGGGCTTGCGCCGCTGGCCGTTGATGAGCAGTACCGAGGGCAGGGTATTGCGCGTCAGTTAGTGTATGAAGGGCTGGATTCACTCAACGAGTTTGGTTATGCGGCGGTGGTAACTTTAGGTGATCCTGCGTTTTATAGCCGTCTCGGGTTTGAGAAGGCGGCGCAGTATAATTTGCACTGCCGCTGGTCAGAAAGCCATGACGCGTTTTTAGTTCATCGTCTGGCGGATGACGCGTTCAATGGCGTCAGTGGTCTGGTCGAATACAGCGATCATTTCAATCGTTTTTAACGGTCACAGTTAACAGGCTTTCCCGCAGCGCCTCGAACGAGCCATCCCCGGCGACGAGGCGCTCTTTCTGGCGCTTGGTTAACTGCTTAATGCGGTACTCCAGCCGCAGCGCCAGCGACCTTTCCCCCACCTCGGCCGAAAAAGCCAACGCCAGCGCGCCTTTTCCCCGCAGCGCTTTTGCGCCTTTCCCGGATTGATGTTGGGTAAAACGCCGTGCGACATCGGTGGTAATGCCGGTGTAGAGCATGTTGTCAGCGGTGCGAATAAGATAAAGAAACCAGGGCGTCATGACGATGTTCAGTATGTTAATGTGAAAGAAAAATAACATGGGGAAGGGAAAAAATGGAGACTCTTGCAGCCATTAATCGCTGGCTGGCGAAGCAGCATGTTGTTACCTGGTGTGTGGCGAATCGGGGAGAGTTGTGGTGTGCGAACGCGTTCTATTTTTACGATCCGCAAGCGGTCGCGTTTTATATTCTCAGTGAAGATCAAACCCGCCATGCACAGATGACGGGTTTGAACGCGCAGGTGGCAGGCACGGTAAACGGCCAGCCAAAAACCGTGGCGCTGATTCGCGGCGTGCAGTTCACCGGTGAGATCCGCCGCCTTGACGGCGAGGAGAGTGCGACATTGCGTGCGAAGTACAATCGTCGCTTTCCGGTCGCCCGCATGTTATCTGCCCCGATGTGGGAGATTCGCCTTCATGAACTAAAGTTCACCGATAACACGCTGGGCTTTGGTAAAAAACTGCACTGGATCCGCGACTCAGGCACCCAATAAACGCAGTGCTTCGCGGTTAAACGCGGGCAAATCATCGGGAGTACGGCTGGTAACCAGCTGATCTTTATCGACCACCACTTCCTGGTCGTAGAACTCACCCCCGGCGTTTTTCACATCCACCACAATCGGTTTCACCGCCGTGAGCTTACGCCCGCGTATCGCATCGGCGCTGATCAGCAATTGTGGACCGTGGCAAATGGCGAAGACCGGTTTCCCGGCGCTGATGAAATCCCGCGTGAAGGTCACAAAACGATCGTCGCCGCGCAGATAGTCAGGCGAATGTCCTCCCGGCAGCAGCAGCGCATCAAAGTCTGCCGGGCGCACTTCATCAATGGCTTTATCAATTACCACTTCCGCTTCGCCCTTTTTGCCGTGAATGGTTTTCCCGGCCTGTTTCTCAATCGTAATAACTTCATGACCGGCCTTGCGAAATTCATGCGCCGGAGAGGTGAATTCTGAATCTTCAAACTCGTCGGTGATCAAGACAGCGATTTTCTTGCTCATACTTCCTCCGTTGTTTTGGCTTCAGAAAGGGAGTTATGCATACTGATAACTCACCAGAACATTAAGCCTGGTTCAGCAGGCTGACATTGCAACACAGATTCATCTGCAAAGGGGGGAACGATGCAACGTGTATTAATCACCGGTGCCACCGGTCTGGTTGGCGGACATCTGTTGCGGTTGATGAACAGCGACCCGCGCATTGACGCGATCACGGCGCCGACTCGCCGCCCGCTACAGGGCATCTCTGTTGTTGCGAACCCGCACGATCCCCAGCTCAGTGATGCGCTGGCACTGGTGACGGAACCGGTCGATACGGTTTTTTGTTGCCTCGGCACAACGCGGCGTGAGGCGGGCAGCAAAGAGGCATTTGTGCTTGCCGATTACACGCTGGTGGTGGACACGGCGATCGCTGGACTGCGCCTTGGCGCGACGCAAATGCTGGTGGTCAGTTCAATGGGGGCAAACGCGCGCTCGCCGTTTTTCTACAATCACGTGAAAGGTGAGATGGAAAACGCGTTGATGGCACAACAGTGGCCGTCGCTGACCATCGTCCGACCGTCAATGCTGCTGGGGGATCGGGAGAAAAAACGGGTCAATGAATCGTTGCTGGCACCGCTTTTTCGTCTGTTGCCGGGCAACTGGAAGTCGATTTCCGCCTACGATGTTGCCCGCGCAATGCTGGCGCTGGCATTTTTGCCTTCAAACCAGCCCACGCGTGTGGTGAAATCCGCGCAGCTACGGGCGATCGCAGCGGATAGCTCATTGGCAAAATAGTTATCACGGCGTACTATTCTCGGGCTTATAAATATATCCCCGGGGAATGTTATGACTGGTCAGTCTTCACCTCAAGCGGCGACACCTGTTCAATGGTGGAAACCCGCTCTGTTCTTTCTTGTTGTTATCGTTGGTCTTTGGTATGTGAAATGGCAGCCTTATTACGGCAAAGCATTCACCGCCGCCGAGACGCACAGCATCGGTAAATCCATTCTTTCCCAGGCCGACTCCAGCCCGTTTCAGGCGGCGCTTGATTATGCCATGGTCTATTTTCTCGCAGTCTGGAAAGCTGCCGTACTCGGCGTGCTGCTCGGTTCGCTGATTCAGGTGCTTATCCCGCGCGACTGGTTGCTGCGCACGCTGGGGCAAAAGCGCTTTAGCGGCACCTTGTTTGGTACGTTATTTTCTCTGCCTGGCATGATGTGTTCTTGCTGTGCGGCCCCGGTGGCGGCAGGCATGCGGCGTCAGCGCGTATCCATGGGCGGTGCGCTGGCGTTCTGGATGGGCAACCCGCTGCTGAACCCGGCGACGCTGGTGTTTATGGGGTTTGTGCTTGGCTGGCATTTCGCGGCAATCCGCCTGGTTGCCGGTCTGGTCACTGTGCTCGGCGTGGCAACACTGGTACAGATGCTGGTGAAAGATAGCCCGCAACAGTCAGAGCCGGTGGAAATCACCTTACCGGAGCCGCAGGGCAGCTTTATGGCGCGCTGGGGCAAGGCGTTATGGCAACTGTTCTGGAGCACCATTCCGGTCTATATCCTCGCGGTGCTGGTTCTCGGTGCGGCGCGCGTCTGGCTGTTCCCGCATGCGGATGGCGCGGTGGATAACACATTGCTGTGGGTGATTGCGATGGCGATTGTCGGTTGCTTGTTTGTTATCCCAACGGCGGCAGAAATTCCCATTGTGCAAACCATGATGCTGGCGGGGATGGGCATGGCGCCTGCCCTGGCGCTGCTGATTACGCTGCCGGCGGTTAGCCTGCCATCGCTCGTTATGCTGCGTAAATCTTTCCCGGCGAAAGCCCTGTGGCTGACCGGCGGCCTCGTGGCGTTGTGCGGAGTGATTACCGGTATTATTGCGCTGCTGTAAGCCAGTTTATGCGCGAAAAAAAAGCCCGGTTTTACCGGGCTTTTTCATGACTGCGGGTTTATTTAAGCAGGGTAAAGGCGGTTGTTACGTGTTTCACCCCGCTCACGCGACTGGCGATATCCGCGGCGGCACGGCCTTCACGCTCGGTGACCAGCCCCATCAGGAACACTTCACCATTTTCCGTCGTCACTTTCACGTTTGACGATTTCACCTGGTCGCTGCTCAGCAACTGCGAGCGCACTTTGGTGGTGATCCAGGTATCGGAAGAGGCCGTACCCAGACCAATCGGCTGACCCTGGCGGATCTCGTTAAAGACTTCGGTTGTCCCTTCCACACCAACGGCAATCTGTTTTGCCCGCGAAGAGAGATCGGTATTCGGCGCCTGGCCGGTCAGCAGCACTTTCCCCTGGTAGGCGGTGACGTTAACACGCGCTTCTTTCTTAATTTGTTCGTCTTTCGACAGCGCGCTATTCACGCGCAGCTCCAGCGTGCTGTCATCCACCTGGGTGCCAACGGTTCGCGGATCCGTCGCGGCTTTTGTGCCCACGGCTGCGGAACCTACCACCACTGCGCCAACACAACCCTGTAATAGCAGCGCGGAAATAAGGACTGCGAGGGGCGTAAATGCCTTCATGTGTACTCCTTAATCATCCTGGTGAGGAAAAAGCGTATTATCAATTAGATCGCATAAGCAATTTACCGTCAGCATATGCATTTCCTGGATGCGCGCGCTGCGGTGGGAAGGAATACGAATTTCCACATCCTGCGGCCCCAGCAGACCCGCCAGCTCGCCACCATCGTAGCCCGTCAACGCAATGATCGACATATCGCGCGTCACCGCCGCTTCGACGGCTTTAACGATATCGCGACTGTTACCACGCGTTGAGATGGCCAACAAAATATCGCCGGTATGGCCGAGCGCCCGAACCTGCTTGGCATAAATTTCATCATGCAGACGGTCATTTGCTATCGCGGTTAAGACCACATTATCGGTATTAAGTGCAATGGCAGGTAAACTAGGTCGTTCTGTTTCAAAACGGTTGATCATGCTGGCAGCAAAATGCTGTGCGTTGGCGGCAGATGTACCGTTGCCACAACAGAGGATTTTGTTGCCATTCAGCAGGGAGTGAACCATCGTCATGGCTGCTCGGGAAATGGCATCAGGTAGCGCTTCCGCCGCCGCAATTTGGGTTTGAATGCTTTCCGTAAAGCAGACTTTAATTCGTTCGAGCACGGTAATCCCTATCATTGAGCAATCATGAGTGGTCGTTAAAGGCGTTGGGTATCCACTCAACATCATTTTCGGTGAAGGCTACCACATCAAACCGGCAATCCACAGTGTCAAAACTCCCATTGTGCCGGGCCAGCCATAAACGCGCGGTATGTAGCAGTTTGGCTTGCTTGGCACGAGTGACGCTGCTTGCCGCACCGCCAAAACGCGCCGACTTTCGATAGCGCACTTCAATAAACACGGTCGTCTTGCCGTGTCGCATTATCAGATCGATTTCGCCGCCGCGCTCGCGCACATTGGCGGCGATAAAGTGCAGTCCTTTGCTTTCCAGCAGGTGACGCGCTTTCCCTTCCCACACGTCGCCGGTCTGCTTACGGCTTAATTCGCCGGGACGATTTGCCCCTGTTGGTATTTGAGCCATGACAACTTCCTGTTGATCACGCAATCCTGTGTAGCCGTTAAATCGCCGGTATTGCCATTCAGCTCGAAACCCGGCACCTGACGCATTTGCGAGAAGTTATTCGCCAGCGACCAGGCATCCGCGCCCATTGCGTACAGACGCGCCAGCGAGTAGTCGTTATTCACGCTCTTCAGCGCTTGCTGCATCAGCGACGGGTTTGCCCCGGCAAGCATCGGAATTTCGTTGAATTGCAAGCCTTCCATTTCAAGGCGGAAATCCGGACCTGCGCCGCCCTGCGCGCTGCGTGAACTGGCGTACAGCATCACGCCGCTCTGGCTGCCGGTACGCAGGGTGATCATCGGTTTAATCAGCGCGATTTCATCCTGTGTGGCGACGATATATACCGCGTCAACGCTGCCGCTACCGCTAATTTGCGCATCCGTCGGCGGAGCCGGAATATTCAGACCGCCAACCGTCACGCCTGGCTGCTGTGGCAGGCTGGAGGCAACCGGGCTACCGGTCAGGGCGATACCAGAGCGACCGTTCAGCCCCATACGCAATTCAGCGGTGGATCCAAATTTCTGCGCCAGCACCACGCCGCCGCCCAGTTTTTTCCACTCATCGGCAAACGCAGTACTAACGCGTTCACCCAACGCGCTGCGTGGCACCAACAGCAGCGGCGCATGACGGCCCTGCTCAAAGATATGGCGCGCGGCATCGTGAGCTTCATCCTCTGGCGAGAGGGCGAAGTAACAAATGTTGGCACGGTTTTCGACATGTTCCGGCTGGTTGAGCGCCAGAACGTTCAGCGACGTGTTGCTGCGCATCAGCTCTTCAACGTTGTTTTTGAGAAGCGGGCCAACCACGATACTGGCGCCGTCTTGCTGAACCTGGTTGAGGATCTGATCCATCGGCTGCGCGCTGGTATCGTAAACTTTCAGCTCAGCACCGGGGTTCGCTGGCGTGCCTGC
Source organism: Kosakonia sp. LAM2021 (assembly GCF_016620385.1). Taxonomy (NCBI): domain Bacteria; kingdom Pseudomonadati; phylum Pseudomonadota; class Gammaproteobacteria; order Enterobacterales; family Enterobacteriaceae; genus Kosakonia; species Kosakonia sp. LAM2021. The sequence continues at coordinate 173,558 of NZ_JAENHT010000006.1, read as the reverse complement.
CACCGCAGGTGCGGCGACCGGTTGCGTCGCATTGGCGTCGGTCGGCTGAGTAGGCGTTGTGGCTGCTGGATCCGGCTGGGCAGCGGCGGCAGAATTTGTTGCTGCATCACTTTGCGCTGCGCTATCCGGCGCTTGCGCTTGTTGTGCATCCGGTGCAGCCGCATTTTGCTGCGCCGGGGCGTTAGTCAGATCATTCACGTTAGCGTCTGATGGGCTGACAACGGCTGCGCTGGCGGCCTGCGCAACTTGCTGCGGAACCGCCGGGCCGGAAACCGGGGCGATGCCGTTTTTCGCCGCTTCAAAACCTTGCTGGATAGCGCGGCTAAATACCGATGCCTGACCATTTAGCGGTAACAGCAGCGCGATTTTGTTGGTTGCTGCCGGTTTAAAGTTTTGCAGGTTCGACAACTGCGTAGGCAGCATTTTCGCCGCCGGGTTTTGCGGGTAGCGCGTTTGCCAGTCGGTAATGCCCGCTTTTAACATATTGGGGTCGTTGCGGTTGTCGAACCACATGCGTTGCAGGTCGAGCCAGCCTTGCAGCGTCACTTCATCGGCGTTAATCACCAGCGCTCTGGCTTGATCTTGCGTCATGGAGGCCAGAGCTTGCCAGGTGGCGTCGATGTTTTTCTGCTTCTCTTCTTGTTTACTCAACAGCGGTTGCTGGGCAATGAGCGCGCGCAGCAGCGTCAGAGAAGGTTTGCCTTGCGAGGCGGAAATGCCAATTTGCCAGTAACGCGCTTGCTGGTTTTGCTCAAGATCGGTGGGATCGAGTTCGTTGAGTTGCGCCTTCGCACCGGCAAAATCCTTCTGCGCCAGTTTCATTTCGGCAGCGAGCAATGTGCGTTCTTTGCGCTGGTTATCGCTCAGATCCTGCGGCAACTTGGCAAACAGTTCGCTGGCCTGCTGGGTTTTTCCCTCTTTCAGCAGTGCACGAATGGCGAGTAATTGCCAGTTGGTCTTGCTATCATCTGTGCTTTGCTGCATCTGCTGCAGGTAATAGCCAGAATCGGCCTGGGCTTCGCCCTGCATATGCGAGGCGCTCTGGTCTGTCGATTGCGTGCCGCAGCCTGCAAACAGCAGGGCGGCGAGCACCACAGGCAGGCAGCGCGTGGCTTTCGAACGTAGAAATCTTGACGGTAGCATACTGTATCCAGTGATAATTTTTACGCAATGCTCAATATTAAATCGGCAATACGGATGAAACAATGAAACAACACGAATCGGCGGAGAATTCTCAAGGTCAGCTCTATATTGTACCTACTCCTATCGGGAATTTGGCTGATATTACGCAGCGCGCGCTTAACGTGTTACAAGCCGTTGATTTAATTGCCGCTGAAGACACCCGCCACACGGGTTTATTGCTCCAGCACTTCGCCATTAATGCCCGTTTGTTTGCGCTGCATGACCATAATGAACAGCAAAAAGCCGAAACGCTGGTGGCGAAGTTAAAAGAAGGGCAGAACATTGCGCTGGTCTCCGACGCCGGAACGCCATTGATTAACGATCCAGGCTACCATCTGGTGCGTACCTGCCGCGAGGCGGGTATCCGCGTGGTGCCGCTGCCGGGGCCTTGCGCGGCCATTGCTGCGTTAAGCGCCGCCGGGCTGCCATCGGATCGTTTCTGTTATGAAGGTTTTCTGCCCGCCAAATCGAAAGGACGTCGCGATACGCTCAAAGCGCTGGAAACCGAAAGCCGTACGCTGATTTTCTATGAATCCACGCACCGCTTGCTGGAAAGCCTGGAAGATATGGTCGCCGTGTGGGGCGGATCCCGTTACGTGGTACTGGCCCGCGAGCTGACCAAAACCTGGGAAACCATCCAGGGTGCGCCGGTGGGCGAGCTGCTGGCATGGGTTAAAGAGGATGAAAACCGCCGTAAAGGCGAGATGGTACTGATCGTCGAAGGGCACAAGGCGCAGGAAGATGAGTTACCCGCCGATGCGTTACGCACGCTGGCGTTACTGCAAACCGAGCTGCCGCTGAAAAAAGCGGCCGCGCTGGCGGCGGAAATCCACGGCGTGAAGAAAAACGCGTTGTATAAATACGCGCTGGAACAGCAGAACGGCTGAGCGCCAAACTGAACGAAAAAAAAGCATGGCCGCAGCCATGCTTAAAAAGTGAGGTTTACTTTTCTTATAAAAATCAGGTCACCGGAGCCGGGTTAAACACTGCCAGTTGGTTGTGCAGGCCCCACTGATCCGAGAAGGTTTTCTTACGTCCGCTGGCGACATCCAGGATGAAGTGGAACAGTTTCCAGCCCACATCCTCAATCGTCTCTTCGCCCGTGGCGATCGTCCCGGCGTTGATATCCATTAAGTCATACCAGCGGTTCGCCAGTTCGGTACGCGTTGCCATCTTAATCACCGGTACCGCAACCAGGCCGTAAGGCGTACCGCGACCAGTGGTGAAGACCTGCAACGTAATCCCGGAAGAGACCTGTTGAGTACCACACACGAAGTCACTCGCCGGCGTTGCCGCGTAAATCAGGCCGCGTTTGGTCGGGCGCTGGCCGGGAGAGAGCACTTCAGAAATGGCGCTTTTACCGGATTTCGCGATGGACCCCAGCGCTTTCTCGACCACGTTCGCCAGACCGCCTTTTTTGTTCCCCGGAGAGGGGTTGGCGCTGCGGTCGGTTTTGCCCATATCAAGATAGTTATCGTACCAGGCCATCTCTTCCAGCAGGCGTTTGCCCACTTCTTCGTTAATGGCGCGCGGCGTCAGTAAGTGGATCGCATCGCGCACTTCGGTCACTTCCGAGAACATCACCGTGCCGCCGCAGCGAATAATCAGGTCCGATGCAAAACCAACCGCCGGGTTAGCAGTAACGCCGGAGAACGCATCGCTGCCGCCGCACTGCATGCCGACAACCAGTTCGGAGGCCGGGCAGGTTTCACGTTTGCGCTGATTGAGCTTCACCAGGTGGCGTTCAGCCACTTGCAGAATGTCGTCCACCATTGAGCGAAAACCTACATGGTGTTCATCCTGCAAACGCACAATGCTGGCGCTGTCGACCGGAATGGCCTGCACATCTTCGGTGCCTTGCAGCAGACGTTCCGGCTGTAATTTTTCACAACCGAGACCAATCACCATGACTTCACCGCCAAAGTTCGGGTTCAGCGCAAGGTTGTGGATAGTACGAATCGGGATCACCGCAGCCGGCGCGTTAATCGCCACGCCGCAGCCATAGAGATGGTTCAGACCGACGACGCCGTCCACATTCGGGTATTTTGGCAGCAGATCGCGTTCGATAATCTTCACGACATAATCGACAACGCCCGCCACGCAATGCACGCTGGTGGTGATGCCCAGCAGGTTTTTGGTGCCGACGCTGCCGTCCGCATTGCGGTAGCCTTCGAAGGTGTAACCTTCCAGCGGCGGCAGCGGTTCAGGGACTTTGGTCGCCAGCGGCAGCGTGTTCAGCGGCGGCGCTTTTGGCAGCTCAACGGTAGATTCATCAATCCAGCTACCGCGTGCAATGTCGCGTACAGCGTAACCAATCACTTCGCCGTAACGTACGATTTCACCGTGATGGGGAATATCGACCAGCGCCACTTTATGGCCTTGCGGGATATGTTCAATAAGCTCAAGTCCATCCGGAAAACGTGTTCCCGCTTTTAAGCCATTGTCATTAACGATGATCGCGACATTATCCGTGTCGTGTACCTTAATATAAAACGCCCCTGGCGGTTGCTGTCTAATTTCAATGTCGGACATTGTTAAGTAATCTCCAGCTAACTGTACGATGCATTACTCAATAAAAAGAGGAACCATTCTTTATTCTGTAATTAATATCAGAAATAAAAATCTCATTTGCTGAAATAAGAATGTCAGGAGTTTAAATAATAAAATGTGATCTGCATCACTTATTATTGTGATCTCCCGTCTGGCGGGGCTGTCTAATGCAAGATCTGTGCATTAGCGCCCAGGCGTATGTGCATATGCTCAAATTATTCTTTTCGTAAAAGGTTAAAATTGAGCAACCCTCCAATGTGTGACATCATGGCGCTGATTATACTGAGGGCTAATAAAATCGAAGTGCCAATTATCTGATAATAGTTTCGAGTGCTTAAATAAAATCAGATAAGAAACATCACAATAATTATATTTTAAAGTTAGCGGTGCCCGAGGAAATTAAAATGACTGTTGAACATGCCGTTGAAACAAAACGGGGCTTACCCACCCGTTATTTAATTTTGCTGATTATATTTATTGTTACTGCTGTGAACTATGCAGACCGCGCTACGCTGTCCATTGCCGGGACAGAGGTTGCGAAAGAGCTGCAACTTGATTCTGTCTCGATGGGCTACATCTTTTCTGCATTCGGCTGGGCTTACCTGCTGATGCAAATCCCAGGCGGCTGGTTGCTTGACCGCTTCGGCTCGAAAAAGGTTTATACCTACAGTCTGTTTTTCTGGTCACTCTTCACCTTCTTGCAGGGTTTTGTTGATGTTTTCCCGATCGCATGGGCCGGGATTTCGATGTTTTTCATGCGGTTTATGCTCGGCTTCTCAGAAGCGCCTTCGTTCCCTGCGAACGCCCGCATTGTTGCGGCCTGGTTCCCGGCGAAAGAGCGTGGTACGGCCTCTGCGATTTTTAACTCCGCGCAGTACTTCTCTCTGGCGCTGTTCTCGCCGCTGCTGGGCTGGCTGACTTTCGCCTGGGGCTGGGAACATGTGTTTACCGTGATGGGCGTGATCGGTTTTGTGCTGACCTTCGCTTGGGTGAAATTTGTCCACAACCCAACTGACCATCCTCGGATGTCCCGCGAAGAGCTGGAGTACATCGAGCAAAATGGCGCGGTCGTGGATATGGACCATAAAAAAACGGACGACAGTAAAAACGCCGGTCCTAAAATGGATTACATCAAGCAACTGCTGTGCAACCGTATGATGCTTGGCGTGTTTTTTGGCCAGTACTTCCTGAACACCATTACCTGGTTTTTCCTGACCTGGTTCCCGATTTATCTGGTACAGGAAAAAGGCATGTCGATCCTCAAGGTCGGGTTTGTTGCCTCCATTCCGGCGCTGTGCGGTTTTGCTGGTGGCGTGCTGGGCGGATTTTTCTCGGATTACCTGATTAAGCGCGGTTCCTCGCTGACCGTGGCACGTAAATTCCCTATCGTGGTTGGGATGTTACTGGCTTCAAGCATCATTCTGTGTAACTACACCGATAACACCGTACTGGTTATCGCCCTGATGGCGCTGGCGTTCTTTGGTAAAGGTTTTGGCGCGCTGGGCTGGCCGGTTATTTCCGATGTCGCGCCGAAAGAGATTGTCGGTCTGTGCGGTGGCGTATTCAACGTGTTCGGTAACGTGGCTTCTATCGTGACGCCGCTGGTTATCGGATACATGGTTAAAGAGTTGCATTCTTTCAACGGTGCGTTGGTGTTCGTAGGCTGTTCAGCGCTGATGATGATGGTCTGCTATCTGTTCGTGGTTGGCGACATCAAACGTATGGAACTGAAGAAATAAGCAACAACTCATTAAGGTACAAAAGATGAATAACGATATCTTCCCAAACAAATTCAAGGCCGCGCTGGCGGCCCAACAGATTCAAATCGGTTGTTGGTCTGCGCTGGGTAGTCATATCAGCACTGAAGTTCTGGGCCTGGCGGGCTTTGACTGGCTGCTGCTGGACGGCGAACACGCCCCAAACGACGTGCTCACTTTTGTACCGCAATTAATGGCATTAAAGGGCAGCGTTAGCGCGCCGGTGGTGCGGGTTCCGACTAACGATCCGGTGGTTATCAAGCGCTTGCTGGACATCGGTTTCTATAACTTCCTGGTCCCGTTTGTCGAAACCGAAGAAGAAGCGGTGAACGCCGTGGCGGCGACCCGTTATCCGCCGGAAGGCATTCGCGGCGTCTCTGTTTCGCACCGCGCCAACATGTTCGGCACCGTGCCGGATTATTTCCGCCAGTCCAACGCCAACATCACGATTCTGGTGCAGATCGAAAGCCAGGCGGGTGTGGATAACCTCGACGCAATCCTTGCGACCGACGGCGTAGACGGGGTGTTTGTTGGCCCGAGCGATCTGGCGGCCACGCTGGGTTACATCGGCAACGCCGCGCACCCGGAAGTGCAGCGCACCATTCAACACATTTTTGCGCGCGCCAAAGCGCACAACAAACCGAGCGGCATTCTGGCGCCGGTTGAAGCCGACGCACGCCGCTACCTTGAATGGGGCGCGACCGTGGTGGCCGTTGGTAGCGACCTTGGCGTGTTCCGCTCAGCCACGCAGAAGCTGGCCGACACCTTTAAGAAATAATCAAACCACCATTAAAGAGAGAGACGCAATTATGACGATGAAAGTTGGTTTCATTGGCCTGGGTATCATGGGTAAACCAATGAGTAAAAACCTCATTAAAGCCGGTTACTCACTGGTGGTCGTGGACCGTAACCAGGACGCCGTTGCTGAAGTGATTGCCGCAGGCGCCGAAGCCGTAACCAGCGCGAAAGCCGTTGCAGAGCAGTGCGATGTGATTATCACCATGCTGCCGAACTCCCCGCATGTGAAAGAAGTGGCGCTGGGCGAAGGCGGCATCATCGAAGGCGCGAAGCCTGGTACTGTGCTTATCGACATGAGCTCCATTGCACCGCTGGCCAGCCGTGAAATCAGCGAAGCGCTGAAAGCGAAAGGCGTTGACATGCTGGACGCGCCGGTCAGCGGCGGCGAACCGAAAGCCATCGACGGCACGCTTTCCGTGATGGTGGGCGGTGACAAAGCGATTTTCGACAAATATTACGATCTGCTGAAAGCGATGGCGGGTTCTGTGGTGCATACCGGTGATATCGGCGCGGGCAACGTCACCAAACTGGCAAACCAGGTGATCGTGGCGCTGAACATTGCCGCGATGTCCGAAGCGCTGACGCTGGCAACCAAAGCGGGCGTTAACCCGGACCTGGTCTACCAGGCAATTCGTGGTGGTCTGGCGGGCAGCACCGTGCTGGACGCGAAAGCGCCGATGGTGATGGATCGCAACTTCAAACCGGGTTTCCGTATTGATCTGCACATTAAAGATCTCTCCAATGCGCTGGATACCTCGCACGGCGTGGGCGCGCAGCTGCCGCTGACTGCTGCGGTGATGGAGATGATGCAGGCGCTGCGTGCTGACGGTCTGGGCAATGCCGACCATAGCGCGCTGGCATGCTACTACGAGAAACTGGCGAAGATCGAAGTTACTCGTTAATAAGAAGGGCGCGGCGCTGCGCCCTTGACTCCTTATTTATCCACTTCTTCAGGCCGCTATTGGCCTGAAGGGTGAAGTGCGCGGCACTATCAGGCTCACAACTATGAAAATCGTAATCGCCCCAGACTCTTACAAAGAAAGCCTTTCAGCTACTGAAGTAGCGCAGGCGATAGAAAAAGGATTTCGGGAAATTTTCCCGGATGCTCAATACGTTTCTGTTCCGGTTGCGGATGGTGGCGAAGGTACGGTTGAAGCCATGATTGCCGCCACAAATGGCACGGTGCACACCGCGCGCGTCACTGGACCACTGGGTAAACATGTTGAAGCCTGCTGGGGGATGTCTGGCGACGGAAAAACCGCGTTTATTGAAATGGCAGCGGCGAGCGGGCTGGCGCTTGTTCCACCTGAATTACGTAACCCTTTGATTACCACTTCGCGCGGCACCGGGGAACTTATTTTGCACGCGCTGGAACAGGGGGCGACCACAATTATTATCGGCATTGGCGGTAGCGCGACTAACGATGGCGGCGCGGGTATGGTGCAGGCGCTGGGGGCGAAACTAACCGATGCCAACGGGACGGAAATCGGCTACGGCGGCGGTAGTCTGATAAGCCTGAACGCCATTGATATTTCCGGGCTCGATCCGCGTTTGCAGCACTGCACACTGCGTGTCGCCTGCGATGTTACTAACCCGCTGATCGGCGAACAGGGCGCATCACGCATTTTTGGTCCGCAAAAAGGGGCGACGGAGGCGTTGATTGTCGAGCTGGATCGTAACCTGAGTCATTTTGCGGATGTCATTAAAAAATCATTGCGCGTTGATGTGAAAAACGTGCCTGGCTCCGGCGCAGCGGGCGGCATGGGCGCGGCGCTGATGGCTTTTCTCGGCGCGGAATTGCGCAGCGGCATTGAGATCGTGACGCAGGCACTCAATCTTGAAGAGCATATTCACGATTGCACACTGGTCGTGACGGGCGAAGGGCGCATCGACAGCCAGAGTATTCACGGCAAAGTGCCGGTGGGCGTGGCGCATGTCGCCAAAAAATACCACAAGCCGGTGATCGGTATCGCCGGGAGTTTGACCAGCGATGTGGGCGTGGTTCACCAGTACGGCATTGACGCGGTATTTAGCGTACTGACCAGCATCGGCACGCTGGAAGAGGCGTTTCGTGGCGCGTTTGACAATATTTATCGCGCATCGCGCAATATTGCCGCCACCTTGCAGGTGGGAATGTTGACGGAAGGGTGACAGGCGCAAGCAAACCCTCTATACTGCGCGCCGAAGCTGACCAGACAGTCGCCGCTTCGTCGTCGTCCTCTTCGGGGGAGACGGGCGGAGGGGAGGAAAGTCCGGGCTCCATAGGGCAGGGTGCCAGGTAACGCCTGGGAGGCGCAAGCCTACGACCAGTGCAACAGAGAGCAAACCGCCGATGGCCCACGCAAGTGGGATCAGGTAAGGGTGAAAGGGTGCGGTAAGAGCGCACCGCGCGTCTGGCAACAGTTCGCGGCACGGTAAACTCCACCCGGAGCAAGGCCAAATAGGGGTTCACAAGGTACGGCCCGTACTGAACCCGGGTAGGCTGCTTGAGCCAGTGAGCGATTGCTGGCCTAGATGAATGACTGTCCACGACAGAACCCGGCTTATCGGTCAGTTTCGACTCTTAAAGACCCCCGCAGGAGCAATCTTGCGGGGGTTTTGCTTTTGGTGCTGGACGATAAATGACTGTCCACTCCGCTTTCGATGAAAGAATGCGGCTTATCGGTCAGTTTCGACTCTTAAAGACCCCCGCAGGAGCAATCTTGCGGGGGTTTTGCTTTCTGATACAGGCAAGATGAATGACTGTCCACTCCACTTTCTATGAAAGAACGCGGCTTATCGGTCAGTTTCGACTCTTAAAGACCCCCGCAGGAGCAATCTTGCGGGGTTTTTGCGTGCGGAAGTTGGCAACTTGCAGGCATTTTGCTGTTGCGCGCGTCGTACCGTTAAGCACCGGTACTGCTAACCTTATAAATAAATATCCCGTCGGAAGTCTGGTGAAAAGCGCTAACATGTTCTTAAACGGTTTTGAAACTAACATCGCGGGAGTCGCTGGCGTCATGGAACAAAAATCATTGATCATTATTCAGATGGGGGATGCCCCGAAGCCTTTACGTGACGCCCACGGGGATGTTCCGCATTGGTTTTGCCGGGCTCTTGGTTGTGCTCCTGAAGAGGTGGATGTGGTTCGCGTCTTTGAAGGCGAAACGCTGCCAGCCCCGGATGCGCGCCGGGCGGCGATCATTACCGGTTCATGGGCGATGGTTTCCGACAGGTTGCCGTGGAGCGAGAAAACCGCAGAATGGATCCGTGAAGCCATTGCGGTTGAGATGCCGCTGTTTGGCGTGTGCTATGGCCATCAACTGATGTCCTGGGCCTTAGGCGGGAATGTTGAATACCATCCGCAGGGGCGCGAGGCGGGGACGAAAACCGTTTATTTGCACGCCTCGGCGCTAAACGATCCGTTACTCAGCCACCTTTCTGAAAGTTTCCCTGCTCACCTGACGCACCGACAAACCGTGACGCGACTGCCTGAAGGCGCATCGGTACTGGCCTCTTCCGCGCATGATAATCATCAGATCGTTCGCTACGGGCCGCGGGCCATTTCGGTGCAGTTTCACCCGGAAATGACGCCGGAAATCGCGACCGATCTGCTGCGTTTGAACCGCGCGCATATCGAAAAAGAGGGTACTGATGCCGACAGCTTAGTCGCCGGTGTGCTGCCCGCGCCGGGAGCGGCGGAGATCCTGCGGCGTTTCGTGCAGGACGTGACCGAGCGCAACAACACGCTGTTACCGAATGCTGCCCAGTGAACGGTCTTGCGCCGTACCCTGCACCAGCCGGGTTAACTCCTCGCAGCGGGTGATTAGCCCGTTCTCCAGCGTGAAATGCGCAAACACGTCAATGTGTGCCTGAGCGCCATCTTTCTTACTCACTGCTACAAAATGGTGCGTCAATACGTCATTGTTTTGCCCGGCAATGGCGACCACCGTTAGGTTAATGGCGTGCGTCAGATGTTTGAGCTTTGCCATATGCTCAACAAATCCCGTGAAATCCAGCGACTGCCCGTCGACAACTTGTTGATAATCCGGCGAGAAGAATTCGCGGATTTTCGCTTCGTTATGTTCCGGGTGGCAAACGACGCTTTGCAAAGCCAGGGCGATACGTTGGGTGATATCCATCATTGTTGTCCTCATTTGTGTTTATAAAGAGGATATCGCCCCACCGCGTTGGTACATTAACCGCATCAGGACATCAAATACGGTTTATCAGCCATGTTGATCGTACAAAATCAGCGGCTCACGCATCAAAACAAGCACGCCACCGAGTGGCACCAGCACGCTACCGGGCAGCTGTTTTGCATTCAGCGGGGGATGATGGTTGTGAAAACGGAACAGGCGCAATGGGCGCTAACGCCCGCGACTGTCGGCTGGTTTCCTGCGCAGATGCGCCACTGCGCCTGGAGCGTGGGCGACGTGGAAGGACATAGCCTGCAACTCAACCATGATGATGCACCCGCTTTCGCGGGAGTGTGGCCTGCCGATCCGTTTATGATGCTGTTAATGGAACGCATAACGCAGTGCGGTCCGGCTCGCGAGGCATCGCTTCTGGCGTTGATGATGGAGGAGATTCGCGTGGCGCCAGACGCGCCGTTGCAGTTAACCCTGCCGCAGGATCGTCGGGCGAAGCGGGTGGCTGAACTGCTGCTGTCGGAGCCTCAAAATCCTGCAAATCAGGCGCAGCTGGCGTGTTGCTATGGCTTAAGTGTCAGAACATTAAGCCGCTTGTTCAGCGAACAAACCGGGCTGAGTTTTAGTCAGTGGCGGCAGCAGGCAAAAGTACTGGCATCAATGGCGCATCTGCTGCGTGGGGCGTCGGTGAGTGAGACGGCAGAACGTTGCGGGTACGATAACGTCAGTGCTTTTATCGCCGCATTTAAACTGCGCTTTGGCAGCACGCCGGGGCAGTTTCAGGCGCGACAACAGCTGCGCTAAGCTCTCTCCGGTGGAGAGCGCAAGGGAGTTACGAGTTACGCGCCAATCGGCTGATAACCTTGCCACTCGGGTTTGAAATGTGTGCCGTTTTCATCCGGCGTCAGGTGGATGTAGAGATCGCCGATTTTTTGCAGAAGTAAGCAATCATCGACCTCTTTCAGGTTGTCTTTATGCTGCTGCAATGCGCCGGTTAGCAGGCTGGAGAGTGCTTTGCTCTTTGCTTGGGCCGCGTCTTTTGCCACGAACAGATCAAAAGCGTGCAACTCTGCAAGCGTGTCAGGATGGTAGGCGCCTGCATTGACGAAAAAGAGGTGCTGCGCTGTAGATGAAGGTTTTTCTGACGACAACGTGATGCGGTAGCCATCGGCCCAGTTGATGCGAGCGTAACCGTCAATATGTACTTTGTCTTTATCACCGTACCAGGCTTCCCTTAATGCGGGCCAGGCGTCTTGCGGTTCGCGGGCTGCCACAAACTGAACATCATGGACTTCGATATTAGATTTACCTGCGTTGCCGCCAAGATAAAACAGATATAAAAACATCGCGCTTCTCCTTGTTAGTCCTTTTAAGCGGGGGCTATTTCACCATCGCTATATCTTTTTGTATATAACGAAGTGCCGAAAAGCGCTGATATGCTGTGCAGGATTCGCCCCGGTCATAAGTGCCGGGGTTTTTGGGTCAGGCGGTGGCTTCTTCTTCCGCCAGTCGGACAACGGCTTCTGCGACAATGGCTTCCAGCTCTGTCAGCATCTCTTCATAACCGAATCCAGCCATGGCGGGGAGTGGGTTTTGCTGTGTAGGGTCTGTCATAAAATTCATTGTGCTGCTCATTTCATTTACTCACTTACGTAACGCAACTATCACACCGGTAAATCTATCAGCAAAGCGCGCAACGGCGTATCCGCAACTAGGGTTATGTTAGCCTCGTCACGAATAAACGCACCGTCACCGCAGGTCAGTGCTTCTTTTGCTTCGCAATGCGTTACGGCGTGTACCGTACCGTGAATCGATTGCAAATAGGCGCGCGGGCCATGCAGTTGAATCTGCAACGCTTCGCCTTTGGCAAGCTCAATATGGTGCAGCCACACTTGCTGGCGGAGCTGCAAACTTCCCTGGCTGCCGTCAGGGGAAGCCAGCAGTTGCTGCGCCACATCGGCAACGGTCATTTTTTGAACCGGCGGGTTTTCACGCTCGGGACAGGCGTCCAGCCATAACTGCATGCGCGTTAATGATTTGTCTTTGCTCAGGTTATGCTCGCTATAACTGATGCCGGGCTGGGTGGCAATTAACAACGCTTCACCAGCTTTCGCCTGAACATGATTTCCCTCGCTATCGCGGTATTCCGCTTCACCTTCCAGAATCAGGTTTAAAATATCCACTTTCGGGTAGGTGCGTGGCTGGAACGATGCGCCCGGGGCGAGCACTTCCTGGTTCAACACACGCAGGGAGGCATAGCCCAGCAATTTCGGGTCGAAGTAATGTCCAAATGAAAAGGTGTAGCGGGCCTGAAGCCAGCCGAAGTCAGCTTGTCCGCATTGTTTTGCAGTACGTGTAGTAATCATAATTGTTGACCTCTCTTTACTTAAAACAATGTTAAAGGTATGGACGCTGCATTGTTAGCCAGATATTCTGCCCGGTATGTTCAAATTTCCTGAATGAGAACACTCATGGCCAAAGAAAGGGCGCTGACGCTGGAAGCGTTACGTGTGATGGATGCGATTGACCGACGCGGAAGCTTTGCCGCGGCGGCGGATGAGTTGGGGCGTGTGCCTTCTGCGCTCAGCTATACCATGCAAAAACTTGAAGAAGAGCTGGATGTCGTGCTGTTTGACCGCTCCGGGCACCGAACGAAATTCACCAATGTAGGGCGAATGCTGCTGGAGCGGGGTCGCATCCTGCTGGAAGCCGCCGATAAACTGACGACCGATGCAGAAGCGCTGGCGCGCGGTTGGGAAACACACTTAACGCTGGTCACTGAAGCGCTGGTGCCAACGGGGGATCTGTTTCCGCTGGTCGATCGGCTGGCCGCAAAAGCCAATACGCAGTTATCGATCATTACTGAAGTGCTGGCCGGGGCGTGGGAGCGGCTGGAGCAGGGACGTGCCGATATCGTTGTCGCCCCGGATATGCATTTTCGCTCTTCGTCGGAAATCAACTCACGCAAGCTTTACTCGGTAATGAACGTCTATGTTGCTGCGCCGGATCATCCGATCCACCAGGAAGCGGAACCGCTCTCGGAAGTAACGCGCGTGAAATACCGCGGCGTGGCCGTTGCCGATACCGCCCGCGAGCGTCCGGTGCTGACGGTACAGCTTTTGGATAAGCAGCCAAGGCTGACGGTGAGTACCATCGAGGATAAACGCCAGGCGCTGCTGTCCGGCCTGGGCGTGGCGACGATGCCTTATCCACTGGTGGAGCAGGATATCGCCGAAGGTCGCTTACGTGTCGTGAGCCCGGAATATACCAGCCAGGTAGATATTATTATGGCCTGGCGTCGCGACAGTATGGGCGAAGCGAAAGCCTGGTGTCTGCGGGAAATTCCCAAGCTGTTTGCCGGTAAATAAGTCATTGCTCCACGTTGGTGGAGCAATGCCATTCAGGGGAACGCTTTCGGTACGGGGCCAAAGGGGTTTTCTACCGGCGTGCCGCGCTGGCTGTAAAACGCCAGCAGCATCAACCAGCCAATTACCGGAAACAGCAGCAGCAACAGCCAGCGCCAGCTCCGGTTGGTATCATGCAGGCGGCGTACCTGAACCGCCAGGTTTGGCACCAGCACCAGCAGGGCGTAAATCTGGCTTAACAGGTGCCAGCCGATGATCCTGTCGACCACATACAGCACGCCAAAGAGAATGGTATTGACCAGTGTGAACATCCAGAATTCGCGGCGGTGCGCGCGTCCGTGAAATGTCGCGTAGTTGCTCAGTACCCTAAAATACCAGTCCATTTCCCACCTCGATCAACGGTCAATCCGTTGTTTTCTCAACGATCCCTGTAAGAATAGACGGCAAAAATACAAAGCGAAAACCCGGCGAGAAATAATTTGGGCGCGGTGAAACGCGCCCGGAAGATCAGGAGAAACGCAGGTCGCGTCCGTGTGGCTCATCCAGATCCTGCCACGGCCCGATAGAGATAATTCCGGTCGGGTTAATGGTTTTGTGGCTGCGGTAATAGTGGTTGCGGATATGGGCGAAATCGACCGTTTCCGCAATGCCCGGCATCTGATAAATATCGCGCAGGAAGCCGTGTAGGTTCAGATAGTCGCTGATGCGGTGCTTGTCACACTTGAAGTGAGTAACATAGACCGGATCAAAACGCACCAGCGTTGTCCACAGGCGGATATCCGCTTCCGTTAGCCGGTCGCCGGTCAGATAACGATGCTGCCCCAGGATCTGCTCAAGGCGCTCCAGCGAATTGAAAACATTCACTACCGCTTCGTCATACGCTTGCTGACTGGTGGCGAAACCGGTTTTATAGACACCGTTGTTCACGTTGTCGTAGATCCAGCCGTTCAGTTCATCGATCTGGTCGCGTAATTCTGGCGGGTAGTAATCGCCCGCTTTCGCGCCCAGACCGTCAAAAGCGGTATTGAACATGCGGATGATTTCCGCCGATTCATTGCTGACAATGGTGTGGTTCTTTTTATCCCACAGCACAGGCACCGTGACGCGGCCAGTGTACTGCGGATCGGCATGCAGGTAGAGCTGATAGAGGAATTCGTGTTGATACAGCGTATCGCCAGTTGCCGCCGGAAAGTCATCGTCAAAAGTCCAGCCGTTCTCCAGCATCAACGGGTTGACCACGGAAACAGAGATAAACGGCTCAAGGCCTTTGAGTTTACGCAGGATCAGCGTGCGATGCGCCCACGGGCAGGCGAGTGAAACATATAAGTGGTAGCGGTCTTTCTCGGCGGCAAAGCCACCTTCGCCAGAAGGACCTGGTGCGCCATCTGCGGTAAGCCAGTTGCGAAATGCGGATACCGAGCGCTGGAAACGTCCGCCGGTGGATTTGGTGTCATACCAGTTGTCGTGCCAGACGCCGTCAATCAGTTGTCCCATTTTGTCTCCTCCTTCTGAATAGCAAAAGCGAGGAGTGGTCTCCTCGCTTTGATCTCTTCACTCAGTATAGAGCGCTTACCATTTTTTATTCAGGACGCGGTCGATACTGATGGCGCCCGGACCAGTGATGCCCAGCAGCAGGTAACCGCCAGCGATGGTCAGGTTTTTCATGAACATCAGCGAGTTCACGCCTTCTGCAAAGTTGCTGTGGAAGATGAACGCGGTCAGCAGCGTAAAACCTGCGGTGAACAGCGCTGTGGTACGGGTCAGGAAGCCGAACAGGATCGCCAGACCGCCGCCAAACTCAAGAAGAATGGTCAGCGGCAGGAAGAACCCCGGCACGCCCATCGCTTCCATATATTGCTGAGTGCCTGCATAACCGGTGATTTTGCCCCAGCCTGCGGTAATAAACAAAATCGGCATCAGGATACGAGCAACCAGGAAACCAACATCTTCTAATTTTTTCATCTTTCTCTCCAGGGAATCACAATAGCGGCTTTCAGTAAAAGGTCTGCAATTACGGGCGTGTGCCGCGTGCTTGCTGTCGATGGAGAGGATAGTAATCGTGACGGGAAAAGATTGTTAGCAAGGAAAACTGTCGAATTTTTTCAAAAAAACTGAGCAAGCACCAAAGCAAACGGGCGATGGATAACCATCGCCCGCGTAAGCCGTGCTGTGATTGTGTTTCAGTGCGTTGCGTTGAGCGTTGATTTGACCAGCCGCCATAAGCTCCATGCGCCTAAACCGCGTTTGGCCCAGCGCACAAGCATATTGGGGTGGCGAACGGACCATATCGCCATCGCGCTGCTGCCCACCAGCGCCCATGAGCGCAAGCTGAGCAGCGTATTCCAGCCGCGATCGTAGGCTCCGGTTGCTTCCAGCCACTCACGGCGACTGGCGGTGAGATCCAGGCGTTGTTGTTGGATTTCACTGAGCAAACGTGCTTTGCGCTTCAGACGTTCCGCTTTGCTGCTCACTTATCCTCCTCCAGCAAGGCACGGTCGTTTGCCAGCTCCTGGCGAGTATGACGCAGCAGCGTCGAGGCCCGCGCTTTACGCAATGTCCAGATGCCGCCTATCAACGCCAGCACCAGCAACACGACGGTGGTTGCAATCATCGCGTTCAGGCGATATTGCGGATCGATGGCCCAGATAATCAGCACCATCAGGCTCATCAGGCCAAATGCGGCGAAAAGCATGGTCAGCCCTACCATAAGCAGCAGCTGGAATAAGTTCGCTTTCTCTTCTTCCAGCTCGACAACCGCCAGCCGCAGGCGGGTCTCAACCATTTCAACAAGAATGGTCACAATGCGTTGACCGATCCCCAGTACGCTTTTGCCCGGCCCTTGCGCGTTTCGCAGATCCGTCATCTTAGCGACGCGACAGCAATACACCCAGCACCACACCGACGGCGGCACCGATACCTACGCTGGCCCACGGGTTGTCACGCACATACTCATCGGTACGCGCCGCCGCTTCACGGGTTTGGCGGGCGAGCGCATCGCCAGTTTCGCCCAAACGGTGACGGCTGTCGCGCAGCGCCTGTTCCGCTTTAGTGCGTAATTTACTCAGCTCTTCTTTCGACTTATCACTGGAATTGCTCAGCACTTCTTCCAGCGTATCCGCCAGGGATTTCAACTCAGCGCGCAAATGGTCAGCATTATCTTTCGACATAATTCTCTCCAGGTGAGTGAGTGGTTATTTCCATTAAATCAGTAGTCACGCGCTTCCAGGGCTTTCAGTTCCGCCTGCGCCTCTTTCAGCTTGTGCTCGCGTTTGCTTATTTTCTCCGCATTGCCTTTTTGCTTTGCCTCATTCAGATCGTGGCGGCGCTCGGCAACCTCTTCTTTCATCTCAGCGATTTTTTTCTGATGGGCGGCGCGCAGCTTGCTGTCAGAGCAATTGGCGCGCACTTCTCGCAGCGCCTTGTTCAGACCGTCAATTCGGCTCTGATTGTTATGCTTTTCGGCATAGCTGATTTCACGCTGGATCTCATGCTCCTTTTCCTGGCAGGGCGAAGCCGCCTGGGAAAATGCGCTCAGCGAAAAAAGGGCCAACGCCAGTGCGATGCGGTTTTTCATAATCGAGAACCTTCCATTGTTGGCCAGCGAAACGATGGTTACGCCAGCATCCAGTGACATAAAGCGAACTCTGGTTCCGTGTACTCAAGCATAGTAAGTAAACGGACAAACACCAAAGTGAGTGAAAAGATTCAGAATCCTGGAAAGGTTAACCGAATCGATGTGTGCTGTTGCGCAGGCGGGTCAGCCACGCGGAAGTTTGGCTGTTATCATCGTCCTGGGCGGCGATGATGTAACCATGAGGTAAGGTGCGATCGAGCACGATTTTCGCCGCCGCGCTCTGCTCACTGGATTCAAATTTGATTAACAGCGTGTCGTCCTGCGGCGTAATACTTTTAAAGTGAATGCCGTTGGCATCCAGATGATGCCAGACAGAGAAACCATCCGGCACGCTGACGTTTTGCGTGATCGGGCGAATCGCCAGCGTTGATTCACGGTTTTGCAGCGTCGTCCAGGCGAAAAACATCACGCTGAAAACGGTCATCGCCGCGACACCCATCAGTAACCAGCGTAAAAAGGGACGTTGCAATTCCATGGTCTTAACCCCGGTTGCGATATTTTTTCTTCCACAGCACCACCAGTGAGCCAGCAAGGCCAATCACCAGTAATACCACCGGAAGCAACATCAGGCAGGACATCAGGGCATCTTCGTATTTACGAAACACCGGCGTCTTGCCCAGCAGATAACCCAGCGTGGTGAGTATCAGCACCCACAGCAGACCGCTCATCCAATTAAAGAACTGGAAGCGGGCATTACTCAGACCAGAAAGTCCGGCAATAGTTGGTAACAGGGTGCGAACAAATGCAATAAAACGACCAATCAGCAGGGCGGAAAGGCCATGTTTGTGGAAAAGATGGTGCGCGCGCTGATGATAATGCGCAGGCAGATGTGATAACCAGTTTTGCACGATGCGCGTATTACCCAGCCAGCGCCCCTGAATGTAACTGAGCCAGCACCCCAGGCTTGCCGCCACTGTCAGCAATAAAATGGTTTGCGGATATCCCAGCGCGCCTTTTGCAATCAGCACGCCAATCAGTACCAGCAGGCTATCGCCCGGAAGAAAAGCTGCCGGAAGCAGGCCGTTTTCAAGAAATAAAATGACAAATAAAACAAAATAAAGCATGCCGATCATACCGGGCTGCGAGAGTGTCGCGAAATCCTGGCTCCAGAGGGCATGGAGTAATTGGCTTAAAAGTTCCATTCAGTGTTCCTGGTACATCGGTTTACGTCACGCCCAGCACAGCACGGCGATTATCTTTAATACATTATGGTCGCTCGTGGCACACTCGATACGGCATATTCTGATAACGGACGTTGTGAGCAAGCACTAACTTACATGATGACAAATGCATCCAATTGTAACAAATGCCGACGTTATGAGTCAGTCAGAAAAATGAGTTTCGGTGATGATTTTGCTTGTCGCGGCAGGGGGAGGCGAGGCTATTTACAAAGGCTGACACTCTAGACGGTTTACTTACCTTAAACCAGGGCAGGCGCAGCGTAAGTGTGCGCCTTGTAGGACATTTTTTATTTGCTGCCGGTTGCGGCGGTATCGAGATGCACCACCGGGTTTTCCGCAAACAAATAGCGATCGGCGTTGAACTCGAAATCATCGCTGGTTTCGTTAAACAGCATCTGTTTGGTGTTTTCCAGATGTTGCCACATCGCCAGTTTCGCCGCGTGCGGGTCTTTGCGAATCAGCGCGCGCAGGATCTGGTCATGATCATCACACCAGTTATCCACGGTGCGTAAATCGATGTGATCGTGCAGTTTTTTCCAGTACGGGTTGTGAACACGCTGTGTCCACATTTTCTCGACGATGGCCGCAAGCGCCGTGTTTTGTGTCGCCAGCGCGACCTGTACGTGGAACTGCAAATCCCACTCAGAATCGCGGAAGCACTTCTCTTTGCGCGCATTATCCTGAATTTCCATCAGCTTCATGATGTCCTGTTTCGTCACCTGAGTGGCGGCGAATTCAGCAATATTACTTTCGATAAGCTGACGTGCCTGCAGCAATTCAAACGGGCCGTAATTGGCGAACTCAAGGTTTTCATCCGGCGCCTGGGTGTGGCGTGCTACGTTGGAAATAACATGGATGCCGGAGCCTTTGCGAACTTCAACATACCCTTCCACTTCGAGCATAATAATGGCTTCACGAACCACGGTCCGGCTTACGCTTTTTTCATCGGCGATGAAGCGCTCGGCGGGTAGTTTGTCTCCCACCAGATAGACGCCTTGCTCAATACGGCTTTTAAGCTCCGCGGCAAGCTGCTGGTACAAACGTCGTGACTCGGAGATTTCCATATGTGAGCTCCAGGAAAAAGAAGGGTAATAGTAGATTTGTTATACCACTTTTAGTGCTTTCTCACCATCGCAGATAGTAAAAAAGCCGCACCAGGCGGCTTTTTTAACTATCAAAATCGAGACTTAACTTTGTGCGGCAGGGCCACCAAGCGAATGTTCTTTCACGACCTCTTCGGCTGATTTGTTTTTCAGCACGGTCCAGATAACCACAGCACCCAGCAGGTCAAACAGCGCCAGCACAGCAAACAGCGGGCTAAAGCCGATGGTATCTGCCAGCGCACCAACCACCAGGGCAAACATGGTACTTGCTGTCCACGCTGCCATACCGGTCAGGCCGTTCGCCGTTGCCACTTCGTTACGACCAAATACGTCAGAAGAGAGCGTAATCAGCGCACCGGACAGAGACTGGTGAGCAAAACCACCGATACACAGCAGGCCGATTGCCACATACGGGCTGGTGAACAGGCCAATCATGCCAGGGCCAATCATCAGTACCGCGCCCATGGTCACAACCATTTTGCGGGAAACAATCAGGTTTACACCGAAGATACGCTGGAACAGCGGCGGCAGGTAACCACCCACGATACAACCCAGGTCGGCGAACAGCATCGGCATCCAGGCGAACATGGCGATTTCTTTCAGGTTAAAACCGTAAACCTTGAACA
This sequence comes from Kosakonia sp. LAM2021, assembly GCF_016620385.1. Taxonomy (NCBI): domain Bacteria; kingdom Pseudomonadati; phylum Pseudomonadota; class Gammaproteobacteria; order Enterobacterales; family Enterobacteriaceae; genus Kosakonia; species Kosakonia sp. LAM2021. The sequence goes on along the minus strand of NZ_JAENHT010000006.1, from coordinate 153,232 downwards.
TGAACAGCGGGATCCAGGCGTTAAATGTACCCCAGGCTGGTTCTGCCAGGAAACGCGGCAGCGCGATACCCCAGAACTGACGGGTGCCCAGAATCTGCCAGACGGACATTTTCTTACCGTTGTTGGTCTGGTGCTGTGCTTCCTGACCGCCAATGATGTACTCGCGTTCTTCTTCGCTCAGTTTTTTCTGATCGCGCGGGTGTTTGTAGAAAATCAGCCAGGCCATCGCCCAGGCAAAGCTCAGCACACCAGAAATAATGAACGCCATTTCCCAGCTGTGCATAACAATTGCCCACACCACCAGCGGCGGCGCAATCATCGCACCAATAGAAGAACCGACGTTGAAGTAGCCCACCGCGATAGAACGTTCTTTCGCCGGGAACCATTCGGACGCCGCTTTCAGACCCGCCGGGATCATCGCTGCTTCAGCAGCACCCACCGCGCCACGCGCCAGTGCCAGACCACCCCAGCTGCCTGCCAGCGCAGTCGCGCCGCAGAATACCGCCCAGGTAATCGCAAAGAAGGCATAACCAATTTTAGTGCCCAGAACGTCCAGTACGTAGCCTGCAACAGGCTGCATAACAGTATAAGCCGCGGAATAAGCCGCAATGATGTAAGAGTATTGCTGAGTAGAAATGTGCAGCTCTTCCATCAAGGTTGGAGCGGCAGCCGCTACGGTGTTACGTGTCAGGTAGCCCAGCACGGTGCCGACCGTCACCAGTGCTATCATGTACCAACGTAATCCTTTGATTTTACGCATGTAAACCTCATCGTTATGTTATTACCGCCTGCGCGGCCATCCTTCGATCGCGTTCGGAGGATGAAACGGGGAGGACGTACCCGGGAGAACTCCCGGTACGGCCCAAACCTTGCCATAAGTAAGCGTGTTTAAGTCGGTATCCGTACCCAAAAAATCCGATTAACTTTTTATCGGGAATGCATTCCGTCGGCTTATGTGTTCGACGGCAGGAAAGATAACTTGTCATACAACTTGAAAAGGTGAGTGCCATCACAAAAGCGTTTTTCTTTGTGTGGTCTTTAATTTTGCCGGGATAAGCCAGAAACGGCGCGGGTTAGCGGGATATTCAGGCGTTTAGATTGTCAGTTTTTGTCTGCTTTTATTGATCCAACTCACGAAAATATCTTCGGTCTATGGAAATTGGTGTGATAACTTTGTCAGCATTAAAGGTAAGCATCAGACGCACTCGTTTAGAGGAAGACGATAATGACCCCGTTTATGACCGAAGATTTTCTGTTAGATACCGAATTTGCTCGCCGTCTGTACCACGACTACGCAAAAGACCAGCCGATTTTTGACTACCATTGCCACTTGCCGCCGCAACAGATCGCTGATAACTACCGCTTTAAAAACTTGTATGACATCTGGTTAAAAGGTGATCACTACAAATGGCGCGCCATGCGCACCAACGGCGTTCCTGAGCGCCTGTGTACCGGTGACGCTTCCGATCGTGAGAAGTTTGACGCCTGGGCGGCGACCGTGCCGCACACCATTGGTAACCCGTTATACCACTGGACGCATCTGGAACTGCGTCGTCCATTTGGTATTACAGGTAAGGTGCTGTCGCCGTCTACCGCCGACGAAATCTGGAACCGGGGCAATGAACTGCTGGCGCAGGATAAATTCTCCGCGCGCGGCATCATGCAACAGATGAACGTGAAAATGGTCGGCACCACCGACGATCCGATTGACTCGCTGGAACACCACGCCTCGATCGCCAAAGATGGCACCTTCCACATCAAAGTGCTGCCGAGCTGGCGCCCGGATAAAGCGTTTAACATTGAACAAGCCACCTTCAACGATTACATGGCGAAGCTGGGCGAAGTTTCTGATACCGACATCCGTCGTTTTGCCGATCTGCAAACGGCGTTGAGCAAACGCCTGGATCACTTCGCAGCGCACGGCTGTAAAGTTTCTGACCATGCGCTGGACGTGGTGCTGTTCGCTGAAGCCAGCGAAGCCGAACTGGATAGCATCCTGGCGCGTCGCCTGGCGGGTGAAACGCTCGGTGAGAAAGACGTGGCGCAGTTTAAAACAGCGGTACTGGTATGGCTGGGTGCGGAATACGCCCGTCGCGGTTGGGTGCAGCAGTACCACATCGGCGCGCTGCGTAACAACAACCTGCGTCAGTTCAAACTGCTGGGGCCAGACGTTGGTTTCGACTCCATCAACGACCGTCCGCTGGCGGAAGAGCTCTCCAAACTGCTGAGCAAGCAGAATGAAGAGAACCTGCTGCCGAAAACCATTCTGTACTGCCTGAACCCGCGTGATAACGAAGTGCTGGGCACCATGGTCGGCAACTTCCAGGGCGAAGGTATGCCAGGCAAAATGCAGTTCGGTTCCGGCTGGTGGTTTAACGACCAGAAAGATGGCATGGAACGTCAGATGACGCAGCTGGCGCAACTGGGTCTGCTGAGCCGCTTTGTTGGCATGCTGACCGACAGCCGCAGCTTCCTGTCTTACACCCGCCATGAATATTTCCGTCGCATCCTGTGCCAGATGATTGGCCGCTGGGTCGAAGCGGGCGAAGCCCCGGCGGATATTCAGCTGCTGGGTGAAATGGTGAAAAACATCTGCTTTAACAATGCGCGTGATTACTTCGCGATTGAACTGAACTAAGGCCGTTTGAGGTTGATATGCAATACATCAAGATCCATTCGCTGGATAACGTTGCGGTAGCACTGGCGGATCTCGCTGAAGGCGCGGAAGTCGTTATCGACAACCAGACCGTTCGGCTGCGCCAGGCGGTGGTTCGCGGGCACAAGTTTGCTCTGCAACCCATCGCCAAAGGTGAAAATGTTGTCAAGTATGGTCTGCCTATTGGTCATGCGACAGCAGATATCGCGTCGGGCGAGTACATCCATTCCCATAATGCCCGTACCAATCTGAGCGATGTGGACGAGTATAGCTATCAACCTGATTTTCAGGCGGAAGGCGCACAGGCGGCGGATCGTGACATTCAGATCTACCGCCGCGCGAATGGCGAAGTGGGGATCCGCAACGAGTTGTGGATCCTGCCGACGGTCGGCTGTGTGAACGGCATTGCCCGTCAGATCCAGAGCCGTTTCCTGAAAGAGACGCAAGACGCCGAAGATATCGACGGCGTTTACCTGTTCAGCCACACCTACGGTTGTTCCCAACTGGGTGACGACCACATTAACACCCGCACCATGCTGCAAAACATGGTGCGTCACCCGAACGCAGGCGCGGTGCTGGTGATTGGTCTGGGCTGTGAAAACAACCAGGTCGACGCCTTCCGTCAGACGCTCGGTGAATTCGATCCGGAACGCGTCCACTTTATGGTCTGCCAACACCAGGATGACGAGGTGGAAGCCGGTCTTGAGCATTTGCATGAGCTGTATCAGGCGATGCGCAACGACAAGCGTGAACCGGGCAAACTGAGCGAGCTGAAATTCGGCCTCGAGTGCGGCGGCTCTGATGGTCTTTCCGGTATTACCGCCAACCCGATGCTGGGCCGTTTCTCGGACTACGTAATCGGCAACGGTGGCACCACCGTGCTGACCGAAGTACCGGAGATGTTCGGCGCGGAACGTATCCTGATGAGCCACTGCCGCGACGAAAGTACCTTTGAAAAGACCGTGACCATGGTCAACGACTTCAAACAGTACTTTATCGCGCATAATCAGCCGATTTACGAAAACCCATCGCCGGGTAACAAAGCGGGCGGGATCACCACGCTGGAAGAGAAATCACTGGGCTGCACGCAAAAAGCGGGTGCCAGCCAGGTGGTGGACGTGCTGCGTTACGGTGAGCGCCTCAAAACTCACGGTCTGAACCTGCTGAGCGCACCGGGTAACGATGCGGTTGCCACCAGCGCGCTGGCCGGGGCGGGCTGCCATATGGTGCTGTTCAGTACCGGTCGCGGTACGCCTTACGGTGGTTTTGTGCCGACGGTGAAAATCGCCACCAACAGCGAACTGGCGGCGAAGAAGAAACACTGGATCGACTATGATGCCGGTCAGCTGATTCACGGCAAAGCGATGCCGCAACTGCTGAGCGAATTCGTGGATGTGATCGTCGATATCGCTAACGGCAAAAAGACCTGCAACGAGAAAAACGATTTCCGCGAACTGGCTATCTTCAAAAGCGGTGTAACGCTTTAATTTACCTTTATCTTTCGCGCCATGTCTGTGTTGGCTACGCTCATTCACCCCGATCACTTACTTGTGTAAGCTTCCGGGGCTTCGTGAGCTTGCCGCCTTGCCCTGGCGCGAAATCTTTTGGTAAATGCCTCCTGGCAGGCATTAAGTGATGTGTCGCTTTATCCCAAATCCTACAAGGAATTTCCATGACCACGTATTGGCTTGCCCAGGGCGTTGGTGTGATTGCCTTTCTGATTGGTATTACAACCTTTATCAACCGTGATGAACGGCGTTTCAAAAAACAACTCTCGGTCTACAGCGCCATTATCGGCGTGCACTTCTTTCTGATGGGCGCATTTCCTGCAGGCTCCAGCGCCATGCTTAACGCCATCCGCACCCTGATTACTCTGCGTACCCGTAGCCTGTGGGTCATGGCGCTGTTTATTGTGCTTACCGGTGGGTTGGGGCTGGCGAAATTTCACCATCCGATGGAGTTGCTGCCGGTTGCCGGGACGATCGTCAGCACCTGGGCGCTGTTTCGTTTTAAAGGCTTGCCGATGCGCTGCGTAATTTGGTGCTCAACCGGCTGCTGGGTGATCCACAATATCTGGCTCGGATCGATTGGCGGTTCGCTGATCGAAGGCAGCTTTCTGGTGATGAATGGCCTGAACATTATTCGCTTCTGGCGGATGCAAAAACGCGGCATCGACCCGTTTAAAGTCGAAACCGCGCAGCAAGAGAAACCGGCTGCCCAGTGAAGGCAGCCAAAAAGATTAGTTACGCAGGGCGTTATTCACCAGGCGCGTATCTTCCGCCTGGCACACCGCTGCGGTAAACAGCACATCGGTGGAGGAGTTGAGCGCGGTTTCGCAGGAATCCTGCAATACGCCGATAATAAAGCCGACCGCTACCACCTGCATCGCCACATCGTTGGAAATACCAAACATGTTACAGGCCAGCGGGATCAGCAGCAGAGAACCGCCCGCCACGCCGGACGCGCCACAGGCACAGAGCGACGCCACGACGCTCAGCAGCAGCGCCGTTGGCACATCAACCGTAATGCCCAGCGTATGTACTGCAGCCAGCGCCAGCACGGTAATGGTGATTGCCGCGCCCGCCATGTTAATAGTGGCACCCAGCGGGATAGAAACCGAATAGGTATCGCGATCGAGATTCAGCTTCTCGCACAGCGCCATGTTCACGGGAATATTCGCCGCTGAACTGCGGGTGAAAAAGGCGGTGACGCCGCTTTCACGCAGGCAGGTAAAGACCAGCGGGAAAGGGTTGCGGCGGATCTTCCAGTACACCAGCAGCGGGTTAACCACCAGCGCGACAAACGCCATACAGCCTACCAGCACCACCAGTAGTTGCGCGTAGCCTAACAGTGCGCCAAAACCGGATGTCGCAAGGGTAGAAGAGACGAGGCCAAAAATGCCAATCGGCGCGAAGCGGATAACGATCCGCACCATAAAGGTGACGGCGCTTGCCATATCCTGCACCAGATTTTTAGTGCTCTCATTACTGTGGCGCAGCGCAAAGCCCAGTCCAACAGCCCACACCAGAATGCCGATATAGTTAGCGTTCATGATCGCCGTCACCGGGTTGGCGATCATGCTGGTCAGTAAACCGCGTAGCACTTCCACAATGCCGGATGGTGGTGTGACATCATTCGCTCCTGGCACAAGCTGCAGCATGGAAGGGAAGAGAAAGCTGGCCAGCACGGCGGTCAGCGCGGCAGTGAACGTACCTAACAGGTACAACACCAGCACCGGGCGCAAACGCGTCTTTTGTCCTTGTTGATGACCAGCGATAGAGGCCATCACCAGCATCAGCACCAGTACCGGTGCTACCGCTTTTAACGCGCTAACGAAAAGCGTGCCCAGAATGCCGGTCGCAATAGCGGCGGGCGTCGAAATCCACGCCAGTAAAATACCCAGAATTAAACCAATAAGAATCTGTTTCACCAGGCTGCCATCAATCAAGCGTTGCAGTAAGCCGGTGGAGCGGTGCGTTGTCATGCCATGTTCCTTTCGTGTTGTGGAGTTGCATCCCGCATGCCTTTTTGGGTGACATTTGTCAGGATGTAACTTTTGTTTGCAGAAAGCAGTATATGGACTCTGCGGCAACAAGAAAGGGGAGAAGAAGAACTTTTCCAGCCAGGCGCGGCTTTTTGATTTTTTGTGTTAACGTTTTGTGATAAAGGCGACAAGGCTGATGAAATGACCGCTCCGCGCACTGGCAGAGCGGCCGTTTACGGCTTACGCCCTATTTTTCCTGTCGTTCTGGTGGTTAACCCACGCGTTGAGCAGCATGGTCAGCACGAAGATCCCGCCCACCACGCCAAGCGAGATGGCGATGGGAATATGGAAGAAGTCGACAATCAGCATTTTAATGCCGATAAACACCAGAATGACCGACAAGCCATATTTCAACATCGAGAAGCGTTCCGCCACGCCCGCCAGCAGGAAATACATCGCACGCAGGCCCAGAATCGCAAACAGGTTTGAAGTCAGCACGATAAACGGATCGGTGGTCACGGCAAAAATCGCCGGGATGCTATCGACCGCGAAAATCACATCGCTCAGCTCAACCAGAATCAGCACCAGCAGCAACGGTGTGGCGAACAGCAGACCATTTTTGCGCACGAAAAAGTGCTCATTTTCGATGGTGTCGGTCATGCGTAGATGGCTGCGCAGCCAGCGCACCAGCGGTTTATCGCCAATTCCCGTTTCGTCTTCTTTTGCCAGCGCCATTTTCACGCCGGTAAACAGCAGGAACGCGCCAAAAACATACAGCAGCCACGAGAACTGGGTGATGAGCCAGCTGCCAGCGAAAATCATAATCGTGCGCAGCACAATCGCGCCGAGCACGCCGTAAACCAGCACCCGGCGCTGCAACGCGGCAGGTACGGAGAAGTAGCTAAACAGCATCAGCCAGACGAAGACGTTATCAACCGCCAGCGCTTTTTCAATCAGATAACCGGTGAGGAACGCCAGCGCCTGAGTGTCGGCAACGGCGCGTCCTTCGGTTTGCGTGAGATACCACCAGAAGGCGGCGTTGAACAGCAGGGAGAGACTGACCCAAACCACAGACCAGGCGGCCGCCTGCTTCATGGTCATCGTATGGACGCCGCGACGCCCCTGAAGCAGAAGGTCGATGGCCAGCATAATCACGACCACAATCGCGAAGCCGCCCCATAACATCGGTGTGCCGACAGTATTCATTGCGTGAATCCTTACCTGAAAACAAAAACGGCTAACGTCGGAAGAGGTTAGCCGTTTGCTTTAGGTGCAATGGATCCTCGCCTTCCGGCAAGGTCTCACTTACGTCTGTGAAGACGCCCGGCGACCGGATGCATATACGCATCGTAATGACGATCCACCGACAATGAAGTTACTCCCCTTTGCAGGTAACAAAATATGTCAGCACATTGATTCCGTCAATGTGAAGCCAGGTATGCTTTACGAACTTTTACGCCGGAAGCTGTTCGCCGATGTCATCCGCCGGGAAAACGACGCCAATCTGGCGGCGAATTTCCGTTTGCAGTTTGGCCGTAACCCGGCTGACATCCAGCCCCGGGTGATTGACTTCGTTCTCTTCCACCAGGCGGGCAAAAGTTTCCGCTTCATACAGCATGGTATTGATGTGCTGCGGCTGGGTCAGTTCTTGCGCTTTGCCGCCGCGCGGCACGAACGAGATTTTCTGGCATTCGGAGATTTTCTCGATCACCAGCGATCCCGCCTCGCCCTGAATTTCGCTCGGCAGCACGGAATCACTCACTTTCGAGTGTTGCAGCGTGACGCTGAAATCACCGTAATCCATCACCACTACGCCGTGGGCATCCACGCCGCTTTCCAGCAGGCTGGCGGTGGCCTGAACGCTGTGCGGCTCGCCCCACAGCGCCACGGCGGACGCCAGGCAGTAGAAGCCAATGTCCATAATCGAACCGTTAGAAAACGCCGGATTAAAGGTATTCGGGTTTTCTCCGTCCAGGTAGCGCTGGTAGCGCGACGAATACTGGCAGTAGTTGATAAAGGCTTTACGTAGCTTGCCCGCTTTGGCCAGCGTTTGTTTCAGCAAGATAAAATTCGGCAGGCTGGCGGTTTTGAACGCTTCAAACAGCACCACCTGATTTTCCCGGGCGCAGGCGATGGCCGCTTCCACTTCACGCAGGTTGGAGGCCAGCGGTTTTTCGCAGATCACATGCTTTTTGTGACGCAGGAAAAGCTGCGTCTGCGGGAAGTGCAGGGAGTTCGGGCTGGCAATATAAACCGCGTCTATCGCATCGCTTTGCGCCATATCTTCAAGCGAGGTAAACAGATGCTCGACCGGGTAGTCGTTGGCGAACGTTTGCGCCTGTTCAAGGCTGCGGGAAAAAACGGCGGTGAGTTTATATTTGCCCGTTTCATGGGCGGCATCGACAAACTGGCGGGTGATCCAGTTCGTACCTATGACAGCGAAACGTATCATACAGGCGCTAATTCTCCGTAAGGGGGTCTTTGATCACTCTAGCACGACGAGATGACAAAACCAGTGCACTGCCCCGCACAAGCACAAAAGGTGATGGCGAAAACCTCACCTGTTACGATCCAGCGTGAGATGCGTCAGCCACAACCGTGTATCAAACTCGAGCTGGTGGTACTGCGGCTCCATATAGCAGCACAACTGGTAGAACGCTTTGTTGTGATCTTTCTCTTTCAGATGCGCAAGCTCGTGAACCACGATCATCCGCAAGAAGGCTTCTGGCGCATCGCGAAACACCGTGGCGACGCGGATTTCCGCTTTGGCTTTTAACTTGCCACCCTGCACACGCGAGACCGCCGTATGCAAACCGAGTGCGTTGTTTAACACATGGATTTTGCTGTCATACATCACCTTATTCACTGGCGCGGCGTTACGCAGATACCGGTTTTTCAGCTCTTGCGTATAGTGATAAAGCGCTTTGTCGGTGGTGATGTCGTGGCTTTCCGGGTAGCGCTTTTTCAGCACCTCGCCCAGCCGGTTCTGTTCAATCAGGGCGGTAACCTGCGTGAGCAGGGTTTCAGGGTAGCCCTGAAGGTAGGTCAGCTTGTGCATGGCGAAATGTGTTTACATCTCCGGATAATTAAGCGATAAAACGCGCGAATTTTAGCATTGCGGAGGGGCGATGAGCCAGGTTGAGTTAAACGGACAATCATTCACTTTAGACAGATTCCCTGTCGGCGTGGAAGAGGCGTCGCTACAGGCGTGGGACGCGGCGGACGAGTATCTGCTGCAACAGGTGAATGAGGTCGATGGCCCGGTTCTTATTTTTAACGACAGCTTCGGCGCGCTGGCATGTGCGCTGGTGTCGCATCGCCCGGTTTCCGTCAACGACTCCTATATAGCAGAGCTGGCGACGCAGCATAACTTGCGCATTAACGATCTGGACGAAACCGCCGTCACGCTGCAAGACAGCCTGAGCCCGCTGCCCGCAAACCCGGCGTTAGTGCTTATCAAAGTGCCAAAACAACTGGCGCTGCTGGAGCAGCAACTGCGCGCGCTGCGCAACGTGGTGACGCCGCAAACGCGGATTATCGCCGGGGCGAAAGCGCGCGATGTCCACAACTCGACGATAGCGCTGTTTGAAAAAATCCTCGGGCCGACAACTACCACGCTGGCATGGAAAAAAGCGCGGCTCATCAACTGCACGTTTAGCGCACCTGCGCTTGAGGAGAATTCGATGCTCGCCAGCTGGAAGCTGGACGGCACGAACTGGACTATCCATAACCATGCCAATGTCTTTTCCCGCAGCGGGCTGGATATTGGCGCGCGATTTTTCCTGCAACATCTGCCGGAAAACGTCGAAGGAGAGATGGTTGATCTGGGCTGTGGCAACGGCGTGATTGGTTTAAAACTGCTGGCGCAAAACCCGAACAGCCGTGTGCTGTTCGCCGATGAGTCGGCGATGGCGGTGGCTTCCGCGCGGCTGAATGTGGAAGCGAACCTGCCGGAAGCGATTGAACGCAGCGAGTATATGATCAACAACTCGCTGTCCGGCGTGGAGCCGGACAGGTTTGACGCAATAGTCTGCAACCCGCCGTTCCATCAGCAGAGCGCGATCACCGATCATATTGCCTGGCAGATGTTTAACGATGCGCGTTTCTGCCTGAAATATGGCGGTGAGCTGCGCATTGTTGGCAACCGCCACCTCGACTATTTCCGCAAGCTGAAACGCGTATTTGGCAACTGCGAAACCCTTGCCACTAACAACAAGTTCGTGGTGCTGAAAGCAGTGAAAGTGCGTAAAAAACGTTAACGGAAATGTGGCCCGCTCGGCGGGCCACTTTGTTTAAATCGTCAGCGCCAGTTTTGTCCCTTGCGCAATTGCCCGGCGGGCATCCAGCTCCAGCGCCACATCGCAGCCACCGATTAAATGCACTGTTTTACCCGCTTCGCGCAGCGGTTCCGCCAGCTCGCGTTTCGGCTCCTGGCCTGCGCAGATCACCACATGATCAACCGCTAAGAGTTGAGGTTCGCCGTCGATCAACAGGTGCAAACCGGCATCGTCGATCTTTTGATAACTTACCGACGGGATCATTTTTACCCCGCGCGACAATAACGTGGCGCGGTGGATCCAGCCGGTGGTTTTCCCCAGACCTTCACCAGGTTTGCTGGCTTTACGCTGCAACATCACAATGCGGCGCGGGCTTTTCGGCAACTGTGGTCCTTCCGGGCGCAGACCGCCCACTTCATTCAGGCTGGTATCAATTCCCCATTCCACACAAAACTCGGCGATATTCTGGCTGGTTGGCTCGCCCGGCTGGCTTAAATACATCGCGGCATCAAAGCCGATCCCGCCGCAGCCAATAATGGCCACACTTTCGCCCACCGGCGCTTTATCGCGCAGTACATCGAGATAGTTCAGCACTTTTGGATGGTCGATCCCGTCGATCGGCGGCATTCGCGGTTCAATGCCGCTGGCAAGGATTACCTCGTCAAACTCCAGCAGCCTGGCCGGATCGACGCGTTGATTCAGGCATAACGTTACACCGGTCAGATCGATCATCCGGCGGTAGTATCGCAGCGTTTCGTAGAACTCCTCTTTACCGGGGATCTGTTTGGCGACATTAAACTGCCCGCCGATCTCCGCCTGGGCGTCGAACAGCGTCACGTTGTGCCCGCGTGCGGCGGCATTAATGGCGAACGCCAGCCCGGCGGGACCTGCGCCGACCACCGCCAGGTTTTTCTTTTGCACAGCCGGAAGCACCGGCATCAGCGTTTCATGGCAGGCGCGGGGGTTAACAAGGCAGGAGGTGACCTTACCGGCGAAGATCTGATCCAGGCAGGCCTGGTTACAACCGATGCAGGTATTGATCTCATCCGCGCGGCCACTTTGTGCTTTCGATACAAACTCGGCATCGGCCAGAAACGGGCGCGCCATCGATACCATATCGGCATCACCACGCGCGAGGATCTCATCCGCGATCTGCGGATCGTTAATGCGGTTGGTGGTGATAAGCGGCACCTTCACTTTGCCTTTCAGCTTGCGCGTCACCCAACTGAATGCGCCGCGCGGCACCGGCGTGGCTATGGTCGGGATACGCGCTTCGTGCCAGCCAATACCGGTGTTAATCAGCGTCGCGCCTGCGGTTTCTACCGCCTGCGCCAGCGCGATAGTTTCCTCCAGCGTGCCGCCGCCTTCGACGAGATCCAGCATCGACAGGCGATAGATAATAATAAAGTTGCTTCCCACACGCTCGCGCACGGCACGCACCACTTCCAGAGCAAAGCGCATGCGCCGGGCATAATCGCCGCCCCATTCATCTTCACGGTGATTGGTACGTGCGGCGAGAAATTCGTTAATCAGATAGCCCTCAGAACCCATCACTTCAACGCCGTCATAACCGGCCTGCTGCGCCAGCGCAGCGCAGCGAGCGAAATCATCAACTAGCGTGAGAATTTCATCATGGCTCAATGCATGCGGCGTAAAGCGGTTGATCGGCGCCTGTAACGCCGATGGCGCGACCAGCTGCGGTTGATAGCTGTAGCGCCCGGTGTGCAGGATTTGCAGGGCGATCTTGCCGCCTTCCTGATGCACCGCTTCGGTGATTTGCTGGTGATGGGGAAGCTGGCTGGCATCGTGCAGCACCGCGCCGCCTTCCATGGTGACGCCGGAAAGCGCAGGCGCAACGCCGCCAGTGACAATCAGCCCGACACCGTGACGGGCGCGTTCGGCATAAAATGCCGCCAGCCGCTCTGCGCCGTCCGGGCGCTCCTCCAGCCCGGTGTGCATTGAACCCATCAACACACGGTTTTTTAGCGTGGTAAAGCCCAGATCGAGCGGGGCGAACAGCGACGGGTAGTGGCTCATGCTCTCTTCCAGTGTAAAATTATTGTTATGTGGTCGGATGAGTTCTACTTTAGCCGTCGCGGCAGAAAAGGGAAAAGGCGGAGCGAATGATTGTGATGGGATTCAAATATCCCTCTCCCGCACAGGAGAGGGAAAAGTGCTTCAGGCTCCGGTTGTCAGGCCGGGGGCCTGCCACAGGGATGTGGTTAAACCGCTGTCGACGAGGCCGAGCTGCTCGGCGTAGATTTTCTGCCACTTCAGCATCATGGTGTCGTACAGCTCGCGATGTTCCGGGTTTGGCGTAAATTCCCGGCTCCAGCGCACCAGCCGTTCGCCGGTGGTTGCCATATCGTCATACAACCCGGCACCCACACCTGCGGCGATAGCGCAGCCCAGCGCGGTGGCCTCTTTCACTTCCGGCACGCGTACCGGCAGGCCCGTCACATCGCTTAAAATCTGGCTCCACAGAGCGCCTTTCGCACCGCCACCGGCGAAGACCAGGCTGTCGAATTGTACACCGGAAAAGCGTGAAATCTGCGCCAGATTGCAGGCGGAAACGATGGCCGCATTCTCTTCCAGCGCGCGGAACAGCGTGGCTTTGTTGCATTTTTCCGGGTCGATGGAGAGGTTAATAAACGACGGTGCGGCGTGATACCACTGCTTGAAGTGCATGGCATCGGAGAAAATGGGCATCACGCCCCATGAACCGGCTGGAACCCGACCCGCCATCTCTTCCAGTAAGGTGTAGGCGTCAATGCCCATCCGCTCGGCAATCAATTTTTCTTCGGCGCAAAACGCGTCGCGGAACCAGCGCATGGTCAGGCCGGTGAAAAAGCTAATCGACTCCGCTTGTACCATGCCTGGAATGACATGCGGATTGACGCGGATATTCATTTCCGGGTCGGTGCGCACTTGCGGCAAGTTCACCACTTGCTGCCAGAACGTGCCGCCGAGCACGGCGGTTTGCCCGGCGCGAACCACGCCAAGCCCAAGGCTGCCGAGCTGCACATCACCGCCGCCCATCACCACCGGCGTGCCTTCCCGCAGTCCGCACTCTTGTGCTGCCTGGTGAGTCACTTCGCCCAACAGGCTGCCGGTCTCTTTCACCGGTGATAACAGATCCGGGCGTAACCCGGCCATATCCAGCAAGTCGGGGCGCCAGTCGCGGGTAAAGAGATCGAGCATACCGGTGGTGCCGGCATTGGAAGGATCCACCGCTAACCAGCCGGAGAGGCGCGAGGCCAGCCAGTCGCTGATCATGGTGATAGTGGCGGTATCGCGGTAAATATCAGGGCGGTGGTGCGCCAGCCACAACAGACGCGGCATGGCGCTGAGCGCCAGGGTCTGCCCGGAAACGCTGTAGACTTCAGCTTCAAACTGCCAGTCATGGATCTCTTTTAATTCGGCAACTTCATGGCTGGCGCGGGAATCCACGTTGGCGCATGCCCAGATGGCGTCGCCATTGTTGTTATACAGCACAATACCTTCGCGCATAGAGCAGCAGGCGACTGACTGGATATCCGCGCCGCTCAGACCGGCGTTTTTCAGCGCCTGGCGGATGCACTGGCAGGCAAGTTGCCAGTTGGTGTTGAGGTCGAACTCCATAGAGCCGGGGACGTTTTCCACGCTCAGGTGTTTCCACTCGGCCTGGCCGACGGCAATTTGTCGCCCGCTCAAGTCGAAGATCACTGCCCGAATGCTGCCAGTTCCTGCATCTAACGCTAAAAGGTAACTCATGGGTTTTGCCCCCTCGCAAGCATCATAGATAAAACTGTGATCCTCGTACGGTCGTAAATATAGTTCAGCGCCTACGCTTTTGAACATTCTTCAGTCACAAAATCACTTGTTCTATCACAGCTTTTTGCGGGAGGCAGGATGGCAGATCTCGATGACATCAAAGATGGCAAAGACTTTGGACTGGGCACCGCGCAGCAAAATGTGCCTTTCACCCTGAAGGGCTGCGGTGCGCTGGACTGGGGTATGCAATCGCGGCTGGCAAGGATCTTTAACCCCCAGAGTAACCGTACAGTGATGCTGGCCTTCGATCACGGCTATTTCCAGGGGCCGACGACCGGGCTTGAGCGTATTGATCTATCGATTGCGCCGCTGTTCGCGCAAACCGATGTGCTGATGTGTACGCGCGGCATTTTGCGCAGTGTGGTGCCGCCCGCCACTAATAAACCGGTGGTGCTGCGTGCCTCTGGCGGCAATTCAATCCTTGCCGAACTCTCTAACGAATGCGTGGCAGTGGCGATGGAAGATGCGCTGCGGCTCAACGTCTGCGCGGTGGCGGCGCAAATCTACATCGGCAGTGAATATGAGCACCAGTCGATTAACAACATCATTAAGCTGGTGGACGCGGGCAACCGCTACGGTGTGCCAACGATGGCGGTAACCGGTGTGGGTAAAGAGATGACGCGCGACGCGCGTTACTTTTCGCTGGCCAGCCGTATCGCCGCCGAAATGGGCGCGCAGTTTGTGAAAACCTACTTTGTTGAAGAAGGGTTCGAAAAAGTCACCGCCAGTTGCCCGGTGCCGATCGTGATTGCAGGCGGGAAAAAGTTACCCGAGCAGGAGGCGCTGGAGATGTGTTTCCGCGCCATTGATCAGGGCGCGTCAGGTGTGGATATGGGGCGCAACATTTTCCAGTCCAGCGCGCCGCTCGCCATGCTCAAGGCGGTGAAAAAAGTGGTACACGAGCACATGCACGCCCGTGAGGCGTACCAGTTCTGGCTGGAGGAAAAACAAGGAGAGCAACCATGAATGTGACGCTGGTGGAAATCAATATCAAACCGGACAGAGTAGATGAGTTTTTACAGGTCTTTCGCGCCAATCACGAAGGCGCTATCCGCGAGCCGGGGAATCTGCGTTTTGATGTATTACAGGATCCGAAAGTGAAAACCCGCTTTTTTATTTATGAAGCATATCAGGATGACGCCGCTGTCCAGGCGCATAAGGAGACACCGCACTACCTGGCGTGCGTGGAGAAACTGGAAGAACTGATGTCGGAGCCGCGCAAAAAACGCAGCTTTATTGGTTTACTGCCGAAGTAAACATCCGCTTTCATGGTGCATTGTTTGCGCCTGAAAGCGCGTACCGCACCTGTAAAAGCCGTTTCTGCGTGAGATTGAAATCTCAGGGTAATAGGGCAGAAAACCTGAACGGCTGATGACCACTAATTTTCCATAAGCAATAAAAAACCCTCTCCCGCGGGGAGAGGGTTTTATGCAGACATTTACGCCAGTTCTTCGGTAACCCGCAGTGCTGCCAGCGCGTTGGCTGCCGCTTTCAGTACTTCCTCACACTGCTCAATTGTCAGCGTCAGCGGCGGTTCGATACGAATGGTTTTCGCATTATTCAGCGTTCCGGCAACCAGCACCCGCTGGCGGAACATCTCACTAGCAAAGTTGTAGCCCGTTTCGTTATCGACAAACTCAATCGCCATCAGCATCCCGCGACCACGCGCGTCCTGCACCAGATCCGGATATTGACGCACCAGCGCGCGGAAACCGTCCAGCAACATGTCGCCTTTCTGTTCCGCCTGAGCGGGCAGGTTCTCTTCCAGCAGCACATTGATGGTCGCCAGCGCTGCCGCACAGGCCAGCGGGTTACCGCCAAAGGTGGTGGTATGCAGGAATGGGTTATCAAACAGCACCGAGAACACTTCTTCGGTGGCGACAGTCGCGCCAATCGGCATCACGCCGCCGCCCAGCGCTTTCGCCAGGCACAAGATGTCTGGCTGCACGTTTTCATGTTCGCAGGCGAACATTTTCCCCGTACGACCCATGCCGGTTTGCACTTCGTCAAAAATCAGCAGCGCGCCAAACTCATCGCACAGCTTGCGTACCGCTGGCAGATAACCGGCCGGCGGTAAGATCACGCCACCTTCACCCTGGATCGGCTCCAGGATCACGGCGGCGACATCATCACCGGTTTTCTGGCATTCGCTAAGCAGCGTACGCATCGCGTCTATATCGCCAAACGGCACATGACGAAAGCCTGGCAGCAGGGGCATAAAGGGTTTGCGGAAAGTCGATTTTGCCGTTGCCGACAACGCGCCCAGCGATTTACCGTGGAACGCACCGCTGGTGGCGACAAAGGTGAATTTACCGCGCGGTGACTGGTAGGCTTTCGCCAGTTTTAGCGCTGCCTCGACGGATTCAGTTCCGCTGTTGCTAAAGAAGCTGTATTTCAGTTTGCCGGGCGTCAATGCCGCCAGCGTTTTGGCCAGCATTGCGCGTAATGGATCGAGCAGTTCCTGGCTATGCAGAGGTTGTTTTGCGAGTTGATTCTGTACGGCGGAAACCACAACTGGATTACGGTGCCCCACATTGAAAATTCCAAATCCACCCAGGCAATCTAAAAACTCCTGCCCCTGGGTGTCGACAAGCGTGTTCAAACTGCCAGCTTGCCACTCTACGGCTCCGTAATCCCCGCCGGCGGTAACAGATTTTCGATACTCTAGAAACCCCGGATTCACATGCTCTTTAAAGTAATCCACCACCTCTCGGTTTAATGCTTTCATCTCCTCATGGTCGAGCGTTCGCTTTTCAATGAGATTCAGTGCGTGAGCGCTGCACGCTAATGCCGATGCGCTGGAAGGTAACCTGTTCAAAATGGGCTCCGGGGGCTCGCGTATCACATGATACCGATTTAAGTATTGCAGGGATTACGCCACTTCGGTGCAGGGAGCATAAATCGGGATAAATGCCAGGGAAAAATGAAAGTGCGCAAAATTTAATCATGCCGTTACGTTAATAATTTGTATCTTTTGTGATTAAAAATTGTTCTCTTCAGGAGAGGTGCTGAGCGCATTGCGCCCATATGGTGCAATAAATGCACGATTATAGGGCGTTTGTGTTACGGAAACCCAGTGATAACATAGCGAAATTATTAAAATCATTGAGTTAACGAACCCACGAAAAACAGGGTTTTATTGCAAATTGCGATCTAAATCAAATTTAACAACTAAAGATAAACCCATTATCGCCGAAATAACATTCGCAGTAATTTTTAACAGCAATATAACCTGCATAGGACGCAACCATGTCTTCTCCTCCTTATGTCAGCCAACAGCGCTTTATGCTGGAGGATGACACCACGCTGATGTCGACCACTGACCAGCAAAGTTACATCACCCACGCCAACGACGCATTTATCCATGCCAGTGGTTATACCCAGAATGAGCTGCTTGGCCAGCCCCACAACCTCGTCCGCCACCCGGATATGCCCAAAGCGGCCTTTGCCGATATGTGGTTCACCCTGAAACAGGGCGAGCCGTGGAGCGGCATCGTCAAAAACCGGCGTAAAAATGGCGACCATTACTGGGTGCGAGCCAATGCTGTTCCCATGGTGCGCAATGGCAAAGTTACCGGCTACATGTCGATTCGCACCGAGGCGAAAGATGAAGAGATCGCCGCCGTTGAACCGCTGTACAAAGCGTTAAACGAAGGGCACTGCAACAAACGCGTCTATAAAGGCCTGGTCATTAGCAAGCACTGGTGGGGAAAACTGGCAGGCATGCCGCTCCGCTGGCGTGCGCGTAGCGTCATGACGTTGTTGTGGGCTGCGCAATTTCTCGGGTTGTGGTTTACCGGCGCAGGCGCCCTGGCGCTGGCAGTGAGCACTCTGGCGATGCTGCTGGGCTGCCTGGCATTTGAGTGGCAAATTGTTCGCCCGGCGGAAAACGTGGCGCGTCAGGCGCTGAGTGTGGCCACCGGGGAGCGCAATAGCGTGCAACCATTGAACCGCAGCGATGAGCTGGGGCTGACATTGCGGGCGATCGGGCAACTGGGGCTGATGTGCCGTTGGTTGATCAATGATGTTTCAACCCAGGTTCACAGTGTGCGTAGCGGCAGTGAAACGCTGGCGAAAGGTAATGAAGATCTTAATGAACGCACGCGCCAGACGGTAGTGAATGTGCAGCAGACGGTTGCCACTATGAGCCAGATGGCGGCATCGGTACAAAACAACTCGCAAACGGCATCGGCGGCAGACGAGCTCTCCAGCTCCGCCAGTAGCGCTGCCACACACGGCGGCAAGGCGATGGAGACGGTGGTGAAAACCATGGATGAGATTGCCGACAGCACCGGGCGCATTGGCTCTATCACCAAGCTGATTAATGACATCGCTTTTCAGACCAATATTCTGGCGCTGAACGCCGCGGTTGAAGCGGCCAGAGCCGGCGAGCAGGGCAAAGGGTTTGCGGTGGTGGCGGGTGAAGTTCGTCACCTGGCGAGCCGTAGCGCCAGCGCGGCGAATGATATTCGTAAGCTGATCGACGCCAGTGCCAGTAAAGTGCAGTCTGGTTACGACCAGGTGCATGCCGCAGGCCGGACGATGGAAGACATTGTTAATCAGGTGCAAAACGTCACTGCACTGATAGGCCAGATTAGCCAGTCGACATCTGAGCAAGCGACGGGGCTTTCCGAACTGACGCGTGCGGTGGCGGAACTGGATGCCATCACGCAGAAAAACGCCGGTCTGGTCGAGGAGAGCGCTGCGGTTTCGGCAATGGTGAAGCATCGCGCAGACCGCCTGCAGGATGCGGTTGCCGTATTGCACTGATCGCTTATAGCAGGATTAAAAACCGCCCGTAACATTACTGGCGGTTTTTTTATCTCTTATTTCACTGTATTTCCCTTTTCATGTAATGATGTTATTTCTATTTTGTTAATTAATTATTAAATACAGTTTGCATTGTGAAGTATTAATATATTCTCATCTCGGTTATTTAATTTTTAATTAACTTTAATGAAGTGACATTAATATAGTTTGTGAATATATATAGCTGAACGCATATAACGATCGATAAATAGCCAATTAATCGTTGTTGGCTATCAGAAGATTCATTAAGTAATTAAAAAAACGATCAAACTCATAAAGTTAGCGCTAACGTTACCGATAACGGCTAGTGGCTGCACTCTTTTTAATTTGCGCCAGGGACTTAAGCGTGCCATTTGGGTGACGGCGCGGAGCTTTCGTCAATAAAATAATCAAACCCATGGAGAATATATGTTTTTACATGATGTAAAAATCGGCACGAAATTATTTGTGGCGTTCGGCTTTTTTATTGCGTTAATGGTAGTGAGTTCCTGTCTGTCACTCTTCAGCCTGAACCGCGCGAATAACGGAATGCAAGAGATCGTACACGAAGATTACCCAACCACGGTGAAAGCCAATCAACTTATTGATAATTTCCAGACCTTTGTCAGCACTCAGCAACTGATGCTGCTGGATAGCGACGGCAAATGGACCGGTGAGTCGCAAAAGCAGCTTAGTGAGATAAGCTCCCACATTACCGCTCTGCTGGAAGATTTATCTAAAAACCTGCGTGATGATAAATCACAGAAAATCCTTGCAGATATCCGCACCGTGCGCCAGCAGTACCTCGACTCACGTTTCCGCATCCTTGATGCCGTTAAAAATAACGACCGCGCGGGTGCGATTCAGGAGATGATGACCAAAACCATTAACATTCAGAATGCTTACAAAGAGCGCGTATTGGCGCTGATCGCCATTCAGGATGGACAAATGCGCACGGCGGGCGACCAGGTGCAGAACGATTTCAGTTCTAACCGCCTGATGCTGATTGTGCTTGCTATTGTGAGTATCGGTTTGGGTAGCCTGATTGGCTGGTATATCGTGCGGATGATCACTCGCCCGCTGAGAGAAGCGGTTGCCTTTGCCGAAGCGATTGCCGACGGCGATTTGACGCGTACCATCGATTCCCGCCACCGCGATGAAACCGGCGTGCTGCTGCGTGCGCTGATGGAGATGAAAAACCGTCTTGTCGAGATTGTTCATCAGGTGCAAAACGGATCTGAGAGTATCTCCAGCGCGGCGGCGCAGATTGTGGCCGGTAACCAGGATCTGGCGGCGCGTACCGAAGAGCAGGCCAGCTCCGTCGAGCAGACGGCGGCGTCTATGGAGCAGATCACCGCGACGGTGAAAAACACTGCAGATCACACCTCCGAAGCCACGCATCTTTCTGCCGATGCGGCGACAGTCGTGAAGAATAATGGCGAGATGATGAAGCAGGTCACCGAGAAGATGCGCGTGATTAACGACACGTCTAATCGTATGTCGGACATCATCAACCTGATTGACGCAATTGCCTTCCAGACTAATATTCTGGCGCTGAACGCGGCGGTCGAAGCGGCTCGCGCTGGTGAACACGGCCGTGGTTTTGCCGTCGTGGCCGGTGAAGTACGTCAACTGGCGCAAAAGAGCGCTTCCTCTGCCAACGATATCCGCCATCTGATTGAAAGCTCTACCAGCCAGACTCGTGAAGGCATGGCGCTGGTCGAAGAAGCCAGCGCGCTGATTAACGGTATGGTCAGTAACGTTGAAGAGATGGATGTTATCCTGCGCGAAATTGGCCAGGCGAGCCGCGAGCAGACCGATGGTATTTCGCAGATTAACAGCGCGATTGGCCTGATTGACTCCACCACCCAGCAGAACTCCAGCCTGGTGGAAGAGTCTGTGGCGGCGGCAGCAGCGCTGAATGACCAGGCGTTGCATCTGCGTGAGTTGGTGCAGGTGTTCCGCCTGCGCGACGCGCGACAGGCAGTTTAATCGAGTTGTGAAATCTCCAGCGCTGCGCGGTCGATAATGCCGATTATCTGTTTAAGCTGCGTGGCGCTGACTTCCCCCTGGTTCACCCGTAAATCCAGCACGGCTTTAAAGTTCTCCAGCGCCCGTTTCATCTGCGGGTGTTTACGCAATTGATAGCCAACATTGCGCGCTTTAATCCGCTCTTCAATCTGTGTCAGCGATTGCGTATTTTCCGCCAGCCACTGCGTGCCCTGCTGCGTGATGGCGATCATTCTGCGCCCGTTTTCTTCATTGCCAACCGTAATTAACTGCTGCGCTTGCAGGAAATCCAGCGTCGGGTAAATCACGCCAGGGCTGGGTATGTAGTTGCCCTGCGTCAGAGCTTCAATGGCTTTGATCAGCTCATAACCGTGGCTGGCGTTTTGGCTGAGTAAATGCAGGATCACCAGACGTAATTCGCCGTGACCGAAAAAGCGCTGACGTCGACCGCCGCCATGCCCGTGGTGGTGCTCGCTGTCGGCATTGCCGTGATGATGACCCATATCTGCTTTCTCATGTAATTTGATATATCTAATTTATATCTAAAATAGATTGGTTTAACAATGGTGACGGTCTTTTTTGTGTTAATAATATGATTTCAAAGAACTTAGATTTCATCTTTGGCAACCAGTGCGTTTTCTACAGACTATATCTTAAAAAGATCTTGCCTTCTGCCTAATCAACAATCATTATCATTTGCACAACTTTTAGATATATCGTATTCACGTTCTCGAAGGCCGATTATGACAACCAACCCTCAACGCTATCCCCAGCGCGTGCGCAATGAGCTGCGCTTTCGCGAGTTAACTGTTTTGCGCGTCGAACGCGCAGGTTCGGGCTTCCAGCGCATTGTGCTCGGCGGCGAGCAACTGGATGGCTTCACCTCCCGTGGCTTTGACGATCACAGCAAAGTGTTCTTCCCGCAGCCGGGTACGCACTTTGTACCGCCGGTGGTGACTGATGAAGGTATCGTCTGGGGCGATGGCCCGCGCCCGGCTTCCCGCGACTATACGCCGCTGTACGATGCCAGCCGCCACGAGCTGACGCTGGATTTCTACATTCACGACGGCGGCGTAGCGAGTAGCTGGGCGATGCAGGCGCAGGTGGGCGATAAATTGACTATCGGCGGGCCGCGCGGTTCGCTGGTGGTGCCGGAAGATTACGCCTGGCAGTTATATGTGTGCGATGAATCCGGTATGCCGGCGCTGCGCCGCCGCCTTGAAGCCCTCAGCCAGCTTGCTGTACGCCCGCAGGTCACAGCGGTGGTGAGCATTGCGGATGTTGCTTATAAAGATTATTTCGCGGATATAAACGGCTTTGATATTCAGTGGGTGCAGGGGCATAACTCGCAGGCAGTTGCCGACAAACTGGCGGCGATAAGCGTGCCGGAAAACGACTATTTTATCTGGCTGACCGGGGAAGGGGAGGTAGTGAAATCGCTAATGAATCGCTTTGAATCTGCCGACATCGATCAACAACTGGTGCGCGCGCAAGCCTACTGGCACAAGAAATAAGCGGTAAGCCCGGTGCGATTACCGGGCTCGTTGCGTTCAGGCCACTTCGTCGTACTCGGCTTCGCTGACCTGCTGTTCCAGCGTCTGGCGGATCTCCGCCAGCGCTTTCTCCTGCTGGCGGAAGTAGGTTTCCCTGTCGCCAAGCGTCGAGACCAACTGCCAGGACTCCTCTTTTTCCAGCGTCGCCAGCTCTTCAATCAGGCTGGCGATATGCTGTTTGACCTCAACAATGCGCTGACGCAGGCGCTGCAGATCGTTGAGCCGATCGCTTGCCATTAATGGCTCCAGCCCTTTTTGCAGGCGGGTCAAAATCGAGCGAATGGCGCTAAGATCGCCGCGCTGGCGCGCCTGGTTAAGCTGAACCATCATGCTGTGAGCGTCGTTTTTCAGTTCGTTATCCACCAGGTCCGGATGACAGAGCTTGCTGGCCTGGCGCCACAGACGTTTCAGCTCATGACGCTCGTCTTCGCTCATCTTCTGCTCGAAGCTAAAGCGTTTTTCCGCGTCGTGTTGCTGTTCCTGGTAGCTTTCATACTCCTGACGCGCTTCGTCACGCGCCTGGCGCGTGGGCTCTTCTTCCCGCGTGAGGCCGCGCTCCAGTTCCTGCGCTTCGGCGAGCAGCGAGGCAATCAGCTCGCTTTGTTGTTGCAGATGCTTGCGTGCTTCCGCCGCCTGTAATGAGTGCGGTGGCATGCTTTGCCAGCGTTGCGTCAAGGTTACTAAGACTTCAACAGCTTGCGACAGATATTTCTGGCAGCGCAGATAATCCGCCTCGCGACGGCGCGCTTCCGCCTCCTGGCGGCGCACCGCGGCTTCGGCCAGCGTTTTACGCAGCCGCAGGATCTGCGACATCAGCGGCCCAAGGCGGGTTAAGTAGAGATCGTTGAATTCATCGAGCAACTGGATACGCGCATTGCGTTTATCAATGAGCTCGCGCATCTGCTCTTCCAGCGCTTTCAGCTCCAGTTTGCTGGCGGCCACTTGCGGATCCTGCCAGTTGACCACTGAGCGCTGGTTTTGCAGCCAGACGGTGATGGCGCGCATCGCTTCGCTGTAATTTTTCTCTTCAAGCGCGTGAACGATAAACGCTAACTCCGGGTCCGTAACTTCATTTTTAAGTAAAGGAAGCTGGCTGAGGATGATGCCGTCATCCTCCAGTTCAATGGCGTATTTGATGATTTCAAGCCGTTTTATAGGTTTGTTCATGGCGTTTCGTCAAAGCGCGTTGAGTGTGTTAAAGGGAGTTGTTAATTCATCAAATCTGGACCATGGTTGCAAATCTCGCAATAGCCCGGAGCCATATTACATGGGACATATTTCAATGCGTTAGTCTTTCTGTGAAAATTGCGTTTATGGCGTCTTTTTGCCGCGAAACGAGCGAAAAGTTGCTTTATGGCGGGGTGTTTGCCCCGCCTGCAACGGTTTATCTATTTGCAGCATAGCGACGCGATTACCCACCCGATCACGTAACGATTATGCCGATGCGGTGCTGTCTGGCAGCCCGCGAACCCGGATGGGCTCCTCAATGGCGTTGGCGGCGAGCAAACGTTGTAACGCCGAGATCGCGGTATCGGTCAACTCGTGTCCTTTGGTCAGCACCATCAAGCCATTGGTGGTGCGAATATCTTCGTCTACTACCCAACCCGGCATCAGTTCGCGAATACGCGCAGAGCGCACGCCGGCGACATTTGAGCGGAAATCCGACAGAGATTTAATGATGTATTCGGGTAACGGTGGGTGAGCCGCCCGCAGAATTTCCCATGGCCGCTCCAGGCTCCATCCCCGCGCCGCATGTCGCTCAAGCTCAAGGGCTGCGCGCAGCAGATGCGCACCGCGTAAAACTTCAAGCGGCACATTCGGCGCCGGTTCTTTTGCCTGGTGGCGAATGATCCCGGCGACCAGTTCAAGACGGGGAATATTTTCCACCAGCTTTCCCGCGACGTCGGGATGCCCCAGCAGCAGCTTTTTCTCTTCCTCTGAGAGTTTGCGCTGAGCGGCATCGGCCTGAACGATATCGGCGGGGATACCAACACATCCAATTTGGCTTAATGACGCGGCAATGGTGTAGATCCATTCATCTGGCCACTCCAGCTTCGGCAGTGCGTGGCGGACGCAAGATTGGGCGAACGCCGCACGCTGAAAGGCCCACGGTGCGACCATGGCAAGCACTTCCGTCAGCGTTTTGACCGAGGCGGTAAGGGTGGTTGCCAGCAGCTCTTTTTCAGCGCAGACAAGACGATACTGCCGCACGGCGTCGTTAAGCGCCGCGACCAGTTCTTCTTTCGGACACGGTTTGCAGAGATAGCGGAAAATGGCGCCTTTATTGATGGCGGCGATAGAGGACTCCACATCAGCCTGGCCGGTAAGCAGGATCCGCACGCTATCGGGTGAGAGCTCCCGCGCTTTCGCCAGAAAAGTGGCACCATCCATGCCGGGCATGCGCATATCGGACATGATCACCGCAAAGCGTTCTCCCCAACGAACCGCGTCCAGAGCGGCTTCTCCACCCGGAGCTACCACCACATCAAATTCACCAAACAGGTTTCGTTCCATCGCAGCGAGTACGTTAGGTTCATCATCTACGCACAGCACCCTGGGTAAGGCGGTATCAGTCATGAAGAGTGTCCTGTAGGTTAGCGAGCATCTGTTGCCATAAGGGGAGCTGGTCAAGCACGCCTGCTTTTTCAAGGTAATCGCGATCGGGGGTGCTGTTGTTGGCCAGCGCCACAGCGACATGCACCACACCAAGCGCACCGAATGCATCATGTGCGAAACGTGAGGGCTGAGCCTGCCCCGCCACTATTTCGACGATATCCAGCGGTAATCCCCATACCGCCAGCAGGTAAGCGCCCACTGCTGAATGCATGGGAATAGCATTACATGTGGTTGTTTCGCTACCGATCTCGCTCATTTCGGGGATCAGCTTCGCAATATTCGCGAGCAGTGCGGCGGAGGGCTCCAGCCCCTGATGGCCTGTAATCCGGGCGGCGAGTGAGGAGGCAAGAAGAGAGACCCGACGTAACTCGCTGACCAAAGGGTCCCTTTTCGCATCGGTAAAACAGTGTGACGCCAGCACCAGCAATTTCACCTGATCCATGCCGAGAAGCGTAATAGCGCTACCGATATCGTGGATCGACGAACCTCTGTTGAACCAGGCGGAATTCGCAAGTTGCATAATTTTGGCGCTCAGCGCCGGGTCGCTGCCCAGCAATTCGGCAATCTGTCGGGTATCGCTATCGGGGTTATTGAGAAGGTGCTGAACTGCAGTGAACACCTTCGGTGCGGCGGGTAATTGGTTGATCCGACCGACCACGTCAAGCACCGCTGGATCGTTGAACATCGTGCGCAGAGAAAGCGCGCTTTCAATTATCGCTATTAACGTCGCGCTGTCGCAGGGTTTAGAGACAAATCGATGCGCAACCTCCAGCATACGCTGGGTGGCGCCTGGCTCCGAGTAGCCGGATAAAATGATACGTATCGTACCTGGCCAGCGGTTGCGCACCTGCGCCAGTAACTCTGCGCCATCCATAAAGGGCATGCGCATATCGGAGACTACGACATCCGCCTGCGTCTCTTCCAGCATGGTCAGCGCTTCAGGACCGCTGGTGGCGAAGCGGCACTCCCATTCGGTGTCTTGCATCATGATGGCGCGCTCAATGCCTGAAAGCACCCGGCTTTCATCATCAACGAACATCACTTGCATGCAGGCTCATCCTCGTTTCGGCAGTTGAGCGGGAATTGCAGGATAAACGTGGAGCCTACGCCTTCTGCTGACTCGCAGCGAATCTTTCCATTATGTTTGTCCACCACGGTGGAATAGACGATCGCTAAGCCTTGTCCTGTCCCTTTACCCACCGCTTTGGTGGTGAAGAAAGGATCGAAAATGCGCTCGCGAATGGCGGCAGGTATGCCACTGCCATCATCCTCGACGCGGATTTCTAAATAGTCGCCGTTCTGTAATGCGGAGATAACGATGCGGCCTTTCTCTTTCACTCCTGCCTGCAGAGTATCCGCAATGGCGTGGGCAGCATTGACCACCAGGTTGAGAATGGCCTGGCCGACCATGTCTCGCAGGCAAGGAAGCTGCGGTAAGTTGTCGGCGATGTTAGTTTCGAGTTCCGCCACATATTTCCATTCGTTGCGGGCCACCGTGACCGTGGTATTAATTACATCGCGCACATCTATCCGCTCTTTCACATTCTTCGAAGGGTGGGAAAATTCCTTCATGGCGGCGACAATCCGCGCAATATGCTCAAGCCCTTCCAGAGACTCGTCCAGCGCGCCTGGAATTTGCCGACGCAAAAAATCAATTTTTGTGCGTTTTAGCGTCGTATCGAACTCTGCCATTACCGGATCATCGGCCATTCTTTCGCGTGCAACGTCAGCGAGCGCGAGGGCGGCATTCAGCAGTTTTAGCAGCGAGTCCGTGGCGCCTTTTATAAAGCCGACATTATCGGCAACATATTGTGTCGGGGTGTTGATTTCGTGGGCGATACCGGCGGCGAGTTGACCGATAGACTCCATTTTTTGCGCCTGAAGTAGTTGAGTCTGCGCCAGACGCAGTTCGGCCAGCGCTTTTTCCAGCTCATGCCGTTCGTTTTCTAATTCTCTTGTTTTACGTGCGACCACTTTCTCCAGCCCGACATTTTGTTCGAGAATGGCAAACGGTGTGGCGTGACTGTGCCTGGCTTCCTGGGCGATTCGACGCTTCAGCACATCAATGGTTTTATCCCGGGCAGCGAGTTTGCGCTCGTAGTCAGCAGGGGAAAGGGGTGGGGTAGAGGCTTCGGAATAGAGCGACATGATATTTACCCTCCAATGGCGACGCCGGTAAATGTCTGGTTGACATGCAACCCGTTGTACTGCTCACCGTAGGTTGAAAAACCCACTACCCGGTTCTGCACCATGATTTCACCGATCTGCTGCTCCAGCCCCTCTTTTTCGAACTGGAGACGGCGCAGGATACAATCGCAGCCGATGATGACCGCAGGGTTTGGGATTGTCTCGTGCACTTTTTCAAATGCCTGGCTAAACGTCTGGATCGGATCTTCCGCTTTGCCGATCGAAACGATCAGCCCCTCTTCGATAGCGCAATAGCAGGTAAGAGAGAGATCGTCGTTCATTTTCTGGATGGAACGGACGTAGGGCTCATCCCCGAAAGAGAGCACCAGCGGGTTGCGGGAAAAGACAGTTGGCGTCAATTCGTCGACGGTAAGACCAAGGGATTCGGCATAGATCTGAGCGGCAGGTTCACCGTTGATCTCCATAATGAGCCGTTTTTCCGCGTCCGCCTCGGTGATAACCAGCTCGACATCGCTGGGTACAAAATGCTGGATCTTAAACGTGGCGACCGGTGAACTGGTTTCGATCACCGCGAAAACGGCGGCGTCAGAGATAAAATGACCATCGCCATCATAAATAAAGCTTTTTTCGAAACGCAGATCGTCACCGGCAGAACCGCCAATGAGGGGCACATTACCAATCTGTTGGTAAAGATTGGCCACTAGTCGCTCTTCGGCCATCGACAGACCATCCACCAGCAGCAGACCAAAACGATGCAGGTTTGGTCTCTCTTCAGTGTCGCGGCGAATGGTTTCCGCGATATCCGTAATGACCGAGGTGTATTCAAGAAGAGGATGAATGATAAACGCGCGGGCGTGAAAACCACTGCTGAGCCCAAGACCCAGCAGCCCCGAATGCTGAAAACCTTCAGTGCCAATATGGCCGGAAGAGGTACAGCCGATGCAGGGGCAGGAGAAGGTGTTTTTTAATTCG
The DNA here is from genome assembly GCF_016620385.1 of Kosakonia sp. LAM2021. NCBI lineage: Bacteria > Pseudomonadati > Pseudomonadota > Gammaproteobacteria > Enterobacterales > Enterobacteriaceae > Kosakonia > Kosakonia sp. LAM2021. Next base: position 124,915 of record NZ_JAENHT010000006.1, on the reverse strand, counting down.
CGGCCTAACACTTCCAGATCGTAATCCGGAGAGCAAAAGAAAAGGATGGTTTCAACATCGTCATGACCAATTTGGGCGGCAAACTGGGCAACTGCTTCGACCGGGTCAGGAGATTCACTACTGGCATATCTGGGCTGGAAACTCACGGCAAATTCTCCCACTCTGTGCAGCGGTTTTCGCCTCTGCGGTAGCATGGCCCAATGCATTGCTCATTGGTCTGATGAAGGAAGATTAGGAGGTGGGTGAATAAATATCAAATCGGCAGGTTGATAATTTGACAGGCTTTTTACTTCTTTTTTCTTTTTGCATCGGCACGGTAAATTCTGCGTATTTCAACTGGTTCAGAAACGGCTTAAGGATTAACTTTCTTGAAACCCAGAAGCAGCATGCCGAAGAGATAAAGAACTTGTTGATGAGGTTATTCGGGGCAATAAGTCACGTCGATATGCTGTGGTGCGCGGGAACAATCATTTAAAGAAATAATCACGCTGGAGAGTCTCGTGCCGGCTTCCGCCATCTCCCGGATGAGCAGGGTAAGCATCGGGTCATTGGCTCTGCCAATAGTAAACGTTCTCTCAGCCTGTGCATTGGCGATGCTGACATTGATTGCGATAGAACTCAGCACCATTTTCATCGTCCGGGGCCGCCAACAACGTGAGCCAATCCTTATTAAGCAATAATCCATTAGCTCATTCTGATCGTCACTATTTCACTCCCCCGTTACTGTGGCGGGATTACTGGCAATGGGCGATCAGATTATTGTGCTGGTTATACGAAACTGAGCATTTCTGCGCCGTTGCTGGAACCATCAATTCGGCAGTTTGCAGCGTATTTTTATACCGGCATACAAGGTAGAGCGATGTTTTATGCTCCCTGGCTTCGTCCTGATAATCTGCCAGTGTCCAGACCGTGTCTTTATCCGTATCTGGCATCAGTTCAACCCGCTCTTTTGGCGAACCGACAAACACGCTGGCATCCGTAAGGGCATGCTGCTTCATCGTCGGGGACGGGAATTGCGGACACTGTATATTGTCTGCCTGCGCAATTGTGGCGAACGACAACATAGCGAAAGTGAAAAGAGCACGTTTACTCCACAACATAATAATTATCCCCGCTGTTTTCCGTGTGTGGTGCCTGATGAACACGAATCATGCGTTTGCTGACAAAATGAGGTGCAGTCACTTTTTACCAAAGGATAAAATTCGGCGAGAAAACCCTGTAACGCACTCCGCAGAATAAACAGCCGCATGAGAGAACCCATCGGTATGATTACCCTATGCTTTTTTGGCATCTATTTAAAATCAGCCGCCATTTTTGCGACTCGCAAGTAGGCAGAAACAAAAAAGCCACTTCAAGGAAGTGGCTTAATTATATGATTCTAAAGCTAAAATTTGGTGGCCCCTGTTGGGTTTGAACCAACGACCAAGCGATTATGAGTCGCCTGCTCTAACCACTGAGCTAAGGGGCCGTGGCGGGGAATTATAAAGTAACTTACCCCTGCAATCCAGCATGAATCACCTGGCTGATGTTTTTATAAACAACGCATTTTCAATCTCTTATACTGGAGTTTATCGCTTTTGATCGGGAGTTAAGCATGATCCACGATATTCTGGCACCGGGGCTGCGGGTGGTGTTTTGTGGCATCAATCCGGGCAAGTCATCTGCCCATACCGGTTTCCACTTTGCGCATCCGGGTAATCGTTTCTGGAAAGTTATCCATCAGGCCGGTTTTACCGACCAGCAACTGCGCCCGGAAGATGAGCGGCATCTACTGGATACCCGCTGTGGTATCACCATGCTGGTTGAGCGCCCAACGGTGCAGGCCACGGAAGTCGGGTTACATGAGCTGCGTAGCGGGGGCAGGGAACTGGTCAAGAAAATTGAGGATTATCAGCCTGCTGCGCTGGCGGTTTTAGGGAAGCAAGCCTTTGAGCAGGCGTTTAGCGTACGCGGTGTGAACTGGGGTAAGCAAAATATGACGATCGGCGTGACGCAGGTCTGGGTGCTGCCAAACCCCAGCGGGCTTAATCGCGCAACGCTGGATAAACTGGTGGAAGCGTATCGTGAACTGGACGAGGCACTGGTAACACGCGGCCTGTAACGGCAACCAGCGGGCAAAAAAAAGCTCCCGTATGGGAGCTTTTTTATCGCCTGACGAATTAATCGTCGAGGAAGCTACGCAGCACTTCAGAACGGCTCGGATGGCGCAGTTTACGCAGCGCCTTCGCTTCGATCTGACGGATACGTTCGCGGGTCACATCAAACTGTTTACCCACTTCTTCCAGCGTGTGATCTGTATTCATATCGATACCGAAACGCATACGCAGGACTTTCGCTTCGCGTGCGGTCAGGCCAGCCAGAACGTCGTGCGTTGCGGCGCGCAGACTTTCAGTGGTTGCAGAGTCCAGCGGCAATTCGAGGGTGGTATCCTCGATAAAATCACCCAGATGCGAATCTTCATCATCACCGATTGGTGTTTCCATGGAGATAGGCTCTTTCGCGATTTTCAGCACCTTACGGATCTTATCTTCCGGCATCAGCATACGCTCAGCCAGTTCTTCCGGCGTAGGTTCACGGCCCATTTCCTGCAGCATCTGGCGGGAGATACGGTTGAGCTTGTTGATCGTCTCAATCATATGCACCGGAATACGGATGGTGCGCGCCTGATCCGCGATGGAACGGGTGATCGCCTGACGGATCCACCAGGTTGCGTAGGTGGAGAATTTGTAACCACGGCGGTATTCGAACTTATCAACCGCTTTCATCAGACCGATGTTGCCTTCCTGAATCAGATCGAGGAACTGCAGACCGCGGTTGGTGTATTTCTTGGCGATTGAAATAACCAGACGCAAGTTCGCTTCCACCATCTCTTTCTTCGCACGACGCGCTTTCGCTTCGCCGATAGACATACGACGGTTGATGTCTTTTACCTGCTCAATGGTCAGGCCGGTTTCTTCTTCAATCTGTTGCAGCTTCATCAGGCCGCGCTGAACTTCTTCTGCCACTTCATGCAGTTTTTCCGACCAGGGTTTGTTCATGGCCAGCGCAGCGTTGAACCAGGTTTCGTTGGTTTCGTTGCCGGTGAACAGCGTGATGAAGTTTTTCTTCGGCATTTTGCACTGTTCAACGCACAGTTTCATGATGATGCGTTCCTGGGTACGTACACGATCCATCATGACTCGCATGCTGTTAACCAGGTAATCGAACTGTTTTGGCACCAGACGGAACTGTTTGAACACTTCAGACAGCTTCAGGATCTCTTCCTGCGCGGCAACGTGGCTGCGTCCTTTGGCTTTGATGGTGTCGCGAGTCAGTTCGTACTGGGTACGTAGCTCAGCGAATTTTTCACGCGCCAGTTCAGGATCGATGCTGTTGTCATCATCGCTGTCGTCGTCTTCTTCATCTTCTTCGTCTTCATCATCATCCATCTCTTCGCTGGAGAGTTCAGAACCGACGTGGGTCGCGGTTGGCGCCATGTCTTCTTCAGCGTTTGGATCGACAAAGCCGGTGATCAAATCAGAGAGGCGAGCCTGCTCAGCTTCAACGCGATCATACTGCTCCAGCAGATAGGTGATCGCTTCCGGGTATTCGGCAACGGAGCACTGAACCTGGTTAATGCCGTCTTCGATGCGTTTAGCGATGTCGATTTCGCCTTCGCGGGTCAGCAGCTCAACGGTGCCCATTTCGCGCATGTACATGCGCACCGGGTCAGTGGTTCGCCCGATTTCAGATTCAACGCTGGAAAGCACTTGTGCGGCGGCTTCTTCCGCATCTTCGTCAGTGTTGTTGGAGTTTTCGGCCAGCAACAGATCATCGGCGTCCGGTGCTTCTTCCATCACCTGGATGCCCATGTCGTTGATCATTTGGATGATGTCTTCGATCTGATCGGAGTCGACGATATCTTCCGGCAGATGGTCATTGACCTCGGCATAGGTCAGATAGCCTTGCTCCTTACCACGGGTGACAAGAAGCTTCAGCTGTGACTGCGGGTTTTGCTCCATAAGACGGTATCCACACTTAATTCATGAGGGTTGGTGTCGGTCGGCGAAATAAACCGCCAACATTTAACGCGAGGGTATATTTATATTTTTGCCGCTGGCCCTCATCGCGGCTGTCGGGATCTTCCCGATCGGTTATCGGCACTTAAGCCGTTGAATTCACTTTTTTGCCAGTTCCTGGTTCAATTGCCAGAGTTCCCGGCGTTCTTCGCTGCTTAAACCATGGGTGCGGTCACGAGCTATTAGCTCTTCTTGCCGCCGTTCAAGCATCGAATCAAACATATGATTGAGCGCGTCGGTGAACGTTTTTTCAGCGATGTCTTTATCTGCTATATCGTCCCACATCGACAGTTTTTCAAGGGTTGCGGCTTCTTTTGTGCCGCGATAGTGCTCAAGCAACTGGCCAGTAGTCAGGCCTGGCTGTGACAAACAAGTGTTGACCAGTTCTGTAAATAAGCCAAGCCCGGCAAGCCTTGATTGATCCAAACCCTCTAACGGCGGAACCTTTGGAGCCAGTTCCGGGTTCTGGATCAATAACCCTATCAGTATACGCATGGTTGTGCGTTTTAGCTGGGGAGCGGGGCGCGTCGTTGCGCTTTCCACCTGTTTTGGCATTAATCGATCAAGTTGCGCATCATCGAATATGCCAATTTTATTCCCCAACAGCTGGCGCAGCTGGATGCGTAGCGTTTCACCCGGCACCTGGTTGATTAACGGCAGCGCTAATGCGGCAAGCTGCGTTGTACCATCCGGCGTGGTTAAATCCGCCTGTGGCAACAGGCTGTTAAACAGAAACGTGGAGAGCGGCAGTGCCTGCTCCATCCGCGCTTCAAACGCCTCTTTGCCCTCTTTACGCACCAGCGTGTCCGGATCTTCGCCATCCGGTAAAAACATAAAACGCAACTGGCGGCCATCGCTCATATAAGGCAGCGCGGTTTCCAGCGCTCGCCATGCGGCATCACGGCCAGCACGGTCGCCGTCGTAACAACAGATAACATTTTTAGTTACGCGAAAAAGTAACTGAATATGATCCGCCGTCGTTGACGTTCCGAGCGAAGCCACCGCGTAGTTGATGCCGTATTGCGCCAGCGCCACCACGTCCATATAACCTTCAACGACCAACAGTCGCTGGGGCTCGTCATTATCCTGCTGCGCTTCATAAAGGCCATACAGCTGGCGGCCCTTATGGAAAATATCCGTTTCCGGGGAGTTCAGGTACTTAGGCGTATCGTTACCCAGAACGCGCCCACCAAAACCAATCACCCGTCCACGTTTGTCACGAATGGGAAACATGACCCGTTCGCGGAAACGATCGTAACTGCGTCCCTGATCGTTTGTGACCAGCATACCTGCATCAATCAGTGATTTACGGTTTTCGCTGTTGCCGCCAAAACGCTTTAATACGTTGTCCCAGCCGGGAGGCGCGTAACCAATAGCGAACCGCTCAATGATTTCGCTGCTCAAACCGCGTCTGGACAGATACTGGCGTGCAGGCTCTGCGGCAGATTGTGTCAACGATTGCTGATAAAACGCGTTTAGCCCATCCATTAATTGATAGAGCGTTTGCCGTTGATGGCGCTCTATCAGGCTGGGTCCACTGCCTGCTTCAAACGGCACTTCAAGGTTGTGCATTGCCGCCAGTTCTTCGACGCTTTCGACAAACTCGAGCTTGTCGTAGTTCATCAGGAAGTCGAGGGCGTTGCCATGCGCGCCACAGCCAAAGCAGTGGTAAAACTGTTTTTCACCGTTCACGGTGAAAGAGGGCGTTTTTTCGTTATGGAAAGGACAACACGCGTGATAATTCTTGCCCTGCTTTTTCAGCTTTACACGTGCGTCGATGAGATCGACGATGTCGGTGCGCGCCAGCAGGTCATTAATGAAGACACGTGGGATTCGTCCAGCCATAAGCCCCGTTTTGATCTTTTATAGCCGTTGTTTTCCGGGCCAACATAATGCGACCGAAATCCGCAGGTTATATCAGGTTATAAACGAAAATAAGCCGCGCATTCCTTTCGGAAGCACGGCCTTACAACTACAACTCGGTCTAAACGAAAGGGCGCTTGCCCTGACAGATTAGTACAGACGAGTACGGCGTGCGTTTTCGCGAGCCAGTTTCTTCGCGTGACGTTTCACTGCGGATGCTTTAGCGCGTTTACGTTCGGTAGTCGGTTTTTCATAGAACTCACGACGACGAACTTCCGCCAGAACACCTGCTTTCTCACAGGAACGTTTGAAGCGACGCAGAGCTACGTCGAACGGCTCGTTTTCACGTACTTTAATTACCGGCATGTGCCTCTCACCTTTGATTAATTCGGTTTGCCGCTGACGTTCACGCCAGCTTATTTCAAAATGGTGCGGAATTTTACTGCAAGTGCTGCTGCTTTGTAAAGCACCGCCGCCCTTTTTGAAAGGGGACTTTTGTAAGGGTGAGGAGTATACACGAACTCCGCTGCATGAGTGAGCAAAGTTTTACTTCGACCCGCATTCGCCCTACACTGCGCGCTATTGCAAAGAGGTAAACAGAGTCATGCGCATACTGGGCATTGAAACATCCTGCGATGAAACCGGCATCGCAATTTATGACGATCAACAAGGGCTGTTAGCCAACCAACTGTATAGTCAGGTAAAACTTCACGCCGATTACGGCGGTGTCGTGCCAGAGCTGGCTTCGCGTGATCACGTGCGTAAAACCGTGCCGCTGATTCAGGCCGCGTTGAAAGAGTCCGGATTAACTGCGAAAGATATCAATGCAGTGGCTTACACCGCAGGGCCTGGCCTCGTCGGCGCGCTGCTGGTTGGCGCGACGGTTGGCCGTTCGCTCGCTTTCGCCTGGGACGTTCCCGCTATTCCGGTTCACCATATGGAAGGGCACTTGCTGGCGCCAATGCTGGAAGAAAATCCACCGGCGTTTCCATTCGTTGCGCTGCTGGTTTCCGGCGGCCACACGCAGCTTATCAGCGTAACCGGCATCGGACATTATGAGCTGCTTGGTGAGTCGATTGATGATGCCGCCGGGGAAGCTTTTGATAAAACGGCTAAGCTGCTGGGGTTGGATTATCCTGGCGGGCCGATGCTGTCAAAACTGGCGGCTCAGGGCACCGAAGGCCGTTTTGTTTTCCCGCGTCCGATGACCGATCGTCCGGGGCTGGATTTTAGCTTCTCCGGTCTGAAAACTTTCGCGGCGAATACCATTCGTAACAACGGTTCTGACGATCAAACCCGCGCCGATATTGCGCGTGCGTTTGAAGACGCTGTTGTCGATACGCTGATGATCAAATGCAAGCGTGCGCTGGATCAAACCGGTTTTACGCGTCTGGTGATGGCGGGCGGTGTGAGCGCCAACCGTACGCTGCGCGCGAAACTGGCGGAAATGATGCACAAACGTCGTGGCGAAGTGTTCTATGCGCGCCCGGAGTTTTGCACCGATAACGGCGCGATGATCGCCTATGCGGGAATGGTGCGTCTGAAAGCGGGTAATGATGCAGGGCTGGGTGTGACGGTGCGTCCGCGCTGGCCACTGGCGGAGTTGCCTGCGGCGTAAACTGTGATGGCCCGGTAGCACATTGTGCGCCGGGCAATACTATGACGCTTTTTTTTTCTCTTCTTTTTTCTTCTTCAGCTTCGACCAGATTTTGCCTTCCTGGTGTCGCCACAGGCGCTGAATATTGTCGTGATGGCGTAGCAGGATCAGGCAGGACAGCATCGCCACCGGGAAAGTGAACTGCGGTTTGAACCACCAGACGTAAAATGGCGCGATCAACGCGCTGACAATCGCCCCCAACGATGAATAGCCGCTCAGCAGTACTGTTAACAGCCAGGTTCCCGCCATCACGCCCGTTAAATCCCAGCCGATAGGTGCGATAGCGCCAAATGCCGTCGCCACACCTTTACCGCCTTGAAACTTAAAGAAAACCGGCCAGATATGGCCAAGACAGGCGGCAATCGCAATAAGGCCGAGCCAGAACGGCGTGACGCCAAGTGCGTACGCGCCCCACACCGGCAGCATGCCTTTTAAGACGTCAAAAATCAGTACCGTTAGCGCTGCACCTTTGCCGCCAATGCGTAATACGTTGGTCGCTCCGGGGTTGCCGGAGCCACTCTCGCGCGGATCGGGCAGACCGGCGATGCGGCAGACCAGAATGGCGCTGGAAATAGAGCCACAAAGGTATGCAAGGAGAATCATCCCAGGCGCGATTGCACTCATAACGCTGTTCCGTTGTGAAAATGTCGTTTTATTCTCTGCATCCATGGATAATACGCATAAATGATGGAAAGTGGTATCCAGGTTTTGCGCAAAATCTGACAGGCAGCCAATAAAGATGCGGCCTGACAGTGGCAATGGCGGGGCAAATAGCAGGCGAGGTGAAATGGATATTGTATTTATAGAGCAGCTTTCGGTTATCACCACTATTGGTGTTTACGACTGGGAACAGACCATTGAGCAGAAGCTGGTGTTCGATATCGAAATGGCCTGGGATAACCGCGTTGCGGCGAAAAGCGACAATGTGAACGATTGTCTGAGCTATGCGGATATCGCGGATGTGATTATCGGCCATGTCGAAGGCGGGCGTTTTGCGCTGGTTGAACGCGTTGCGGAGGAGGTGGCTGAGCTGTTGCTGGCGCGCTTTAACTCGCCCTGGGTGCGTATCAAATTGAGCAAACCAGGTGCGGTTGCGCGGGCGCTGAATGTGGGCGTAATCATTGAGCGTGGCTTAAATCCGAAAGAAAGTATTTAAATTCATAATAGTTAAACCAAGCGCTAGTATTCAGGTCATAGATCTCGGTCTTTCACGGCTTCTCCGCGGGATAAGCCGTTTTTTATATCTTTTTAGGGGTTTATTTGATGGGCGATATGCATTCATTGGTGGTAGCAGCCATTCTGGGTGTCGTTGAAGGTCTCACAGAATTTCTGCCCGTATCCAGTACCGGTCACATGATCATCGTGGGGCATTTATTAGGCTTTGAAGGTGATACGGCAAAAACGTTCGAAGTGGTGATCCAGTTAGGTTCGATCCTCGCGGTGGTGGTGATGTTCTGGCGGCGTTTGTTTGGCCTGATCGGCATTCATTTCGGCAAGCAGCCGCATGAAGGCACTGGCACCGGCCGCCTGACGCTGATTCATATCCTGTTAGGTATGATCCCGGCGGTAGTGCTGGGGTTGGTATTCCACGATACCATCAAATCGCTGTTTAACCCGTTAAACGTGACCTATGCGCTGGTAGTCGGTGGTTTCTTGCTGATTGCCGCTGAAGTGCTGAAGCCGAAAGTCCCGCGCGCACAGGGCGTGGATGATATGACATATCGCCAGGCGTTTATGATTGGTTGCTTCCAGTGCCTGGCGCTGTGGCCGGGTTTTTCCCGTTCCGGGGCGACGATCTCCGGCGGTATGCTGATGGGTGTTAGCCGCTATGCGGCGTCCGAGTTCTCTTTCCTGCTGGCGGTGCCGATGATGATGGGTGCGACGGTACTGGATCTCTACAAGAGCATGGGCTTTCTAACCGTGGGTGATATCCCAATGTTCGCCGTCGGTTTTATCACCGCATTTATCGTTGCGCTGATTGCCATCAAAACCTTCCTGGAGCTGATTAAACACATCTCCTTTATTCCGTTCGCGATTTACCGTTTTGTGGTCGCGGCAGCGGTTTATCTGGTCTTCTTCTAAGACTTGCGCCCTCAGTCTTTTGGCTGAGGGCAACGGTGTTCCTTCCAGACCGCCAGAGCTGCAATCCGTCGACGCGTCAGCTCTTCACGCACTTCCGCTCCCTTAAACCCAGCCTCTATGACGGCTTTCGTCGGCACGGCGCGCGCCACTTCCCAGGCTTCACGCAGTAAACGCCCCTGCGAATAGTCGCAGGCTTCAAAACCGGTACGCCCACGCACGTCCGCTTCGCTGGTTAGCGCGATTTGCTCAACACGCTGCGGTTTACGCCAGGCGTCGATGGAATCGAACAATTTGACGATGGTTTTCGGCTGCAAAATAGGGAAGGTGTGGATCAGGTCGTGGAACTCCGCCACCAGTTTGGCTAAATCGCGGAGCTCGTTTGGTACGCGTAGCCGCTGGCACAAGCCCTCGACCAGTTTGACGCCCGCCGGGCCGTGCCCGTGGTGGCGCGGCCAGAGCGCTTTTGGCGTTAGCGCTTTGCCTAAATCGTGGCACAACGTGGCGAAACGCACATCCACCTGCGGGCTGAGCATCGCCGCCATCGAGAGCGTCATTAACGTGTGCACACCTGTATCGATTTCCGGATGCCATTTCGCCGGTGCCGGTACGCCAAACAGCGCGTCGATCTCCGGGAACAGCACTTTCAGCGCACCGCAATCGCGTAGCACCTGGAAATAAACCTGGGGATTACGGGTTTGCAGCGCGCTCTCGGTCTCTTTCCACACCCGTTCGGGTGTCAGGTGCTCAAGTTCGCCCGCATCGGTCATCGCGCGCATCAGAGCCAGCGTTTCATCGGCGATACGGAAGCTAAGGTGTGCGTAACGGGCGGCAAAGCGCGCAACGCGTAACACGCGTAGCGGATCTTCGCCAAAAGCCGGGGAGACGTGGCGCAAAATGCGGTTACGCAAATCCTGCTGGCCGCCATAGGGATCGATAATCTCGCCCTGGCTATCTTGCGCCAGCGCATTCACGGTTAAATCGCGGCGCAGCAGATCCTGCTCCAGCGTTACATCTGGCGCGGCGTAACAGGTGAAACCGGTATAGCCGGAGCCAGATTTGCGCTCGGTACGCGCCAGCGCATACTCTTCATGGCTTTGCGGGTGGAGGAACACAGGAAAGTCGCGGCCTACCTGCTGGTAACCCGCGTCGAGCATCTCTTGCGGCGTCGCGCCGACAACAACCCAATCTTTGTCTTTGACCGGCAGGCCCAACAACGTATCACGTACTGCACCACCGACCAGATAACTCTTCACGCCGCCACTCTCCTCTACACATTTGCCGACAGATAATACGTAAGTGTAGAGAAGATGGCGAATCTGCTTAGTTCATCCAGCGATCTTTGCGTTTACGGGTAGGGATCATATGCGGTAACAGCAGACCGAGGATCAGGCCCGCGCCCAGCACGCCGCCGCCATACATAAACCACTGCATAATGATGGTGCGCTGTTTGTCATCCAGTTGCAGGTTCGCGGCGCTCACCTTCTTCTGCGCCACGATTAACTCATTTTTGAGCTTTTGATTTTCATCTTTCAGACCGCTAATCACGCTATCGCTCTGGGCGACTTTCTGCTGCATTTCGGCGGTTTTCTGGTTCCAGGTATTGTCGATATTGTTCAGTTTATCGGTCAGCGTTTTCACCTGGTTTTCCAGTTCTGGCACGCGGGTGCGCAGGCTTGGCTGGCTGTTCAGCTCTTTCAGGGGGATCCACGCGGTACGTCCGGTGCTGTCGCGCACCTGGCCGTAATCACTGTTTTCCTGCAACAGCGTGACTTCCTCACCGGCATTCACCGTGCCGACAAGGCGATAATTATCGCCCGGGCCGCTACGAACCCAGGTATTCAGTTCATCGGAAACGTAACGTTTTTCTTCGGCGTGGGTACCAACGGACACGCTAAGTGCAAAAAGGGTCAATCCAATCAGGCGTAATTTTGGCATCAGGCAGTCATTATTTTCATTAAACGTGAGTGATAAACAGTGGCAACAGTCTGACGATACCTGGCTGCTGGCATCAATCGGAATCTTCCAGGTCAAACTGCGCACTTACGCGAACTTTTGCACCCGTCAGATTGCGCATTGCATGGCAATTTGACGCAAAATACTATCTACTGACAAACATCGGGCGCGTTAGTTCGCCGAAATTTTCACTGATGTGACATAACCATAAGTGCAAGGCCATGGCTCAGGAAATCGAATTAAAGTTTATCGTGAAGAGCGACAGCGTGGAAACGCTTCGTCAACATCTGCATACGCTGACCGAAGAACATATCGCGTCCAGCCAGTTACTCAACATCTATTACGAGACGCCGGATAACTGGCTGCGCAGCCACGATATGGGGCTGCGTATCCGAGGTTTTGACGGCCAGTACGAAATGACGATGAAAATCGCCGGGCGGGTAATTGGCGGTTTGCATCAGCGGCCTGAATACAATATTCCGCTTACCCAGCCGGAACTTGATCTGGCGCGCTTCCCGGCGGAAGTGTGGCCTGATGGCGTGCTACCTGCAGATTTACAAGCGCGAGTGCAGCCGCTGTTTAGCACGGATTTCTACCGTGAAAAATGGCTGGTTAACGTTGGCGAGAGCCGCATTGAAATTGGCCTTGATTTAGGCGAAGTCAAAGCGGGTGAGTTTGCCGAACCGATTTGTGAACTGGAGCTGGAACTGCTGAGCGGTTCTCCGGCGGATATCCTCAAGCTGGCGCGCCAACTGGTAAATGTCTCCGGGTTGCGTCAGGGCAGCCTGAGCAAAGCGGCGCGCGGTTATCACCTGGCACAGGGCAATGCTGTGCGCGAACGCCGCCCAACGGCGATTTTGCAAACCCCCGCCAAGGCCAGCATTGAACAGGCTTTTGCCGCCGCGCTGGAACTGGCGTTGTCGCAATGGCAATACCATGAAGAGCTGTGGGTGCGTGGGAATGAGAAAGCGAAAGCCGATGTTCTGAGCGCCATTGCCTTGCTGCGCCACACACTGGCGCTGTTTGGCGGTATTGTCCCGCGTAAAGCGAGCGCTCACTTACGTGATCTGCTAACACAGTCTGAAGCGACCATTACGTCTGCCGTTTCAGCAAATACGGCGGTGTGGAGCGCGCAATCGGCCCTGGCAAAACTGGTGCTCACCGAGTGGTTAGTGACGCAGGGCTGGCGAACCTTCCTTGATGAAAAAGCGCAGGCCAAATTCGCCGACTCCTTTAAACGCTTTGCTGACGTCCATCTGTCACGCTGCGCCGCCGAGCTGAAAAAAGCCTTTGCCCAGCCGCTGGGCGACAGCTATCGCGACCAGTTGCCGCGCCTGGCGCGTGATATCGACAGCGTGTTACTGCTGGCCGGGCATTACGATCGCGCACGCGCCGTAGAGTGGCTGGAAAACTGGCAGGGGCTTCAGCACGCCATTGAAACGCGCCAGAGAGTCGAAATCGAACATTTCCGTAATACCGCGATTACCCAGGAGCCGTTCTGGTTGCACAGCGGAAAACGTTAACGAAAGGATATTTCGCATGCCGCACCACGCAGGATTGTCGCAGCACTGGCAAACAGTATTTTCTCGTCTGCCGGAAGCGCTCACCGCGCAGCCATTAAGCGCGCAGGCGCAGTCAGTGCTCACTTTTAGTGATTTTGTTCAGGACAGCATCATCGCGCATCCTGAGTGGCTGGCAGAGCTTGAAAGCGCGCCACCGCCGGCGAACGAATGGCAACACTATGCGCAATGGCTGCAAGCGGCGCTGGATGGCGTCACCGATGAAGCCTCGCTGATGCGCGCGCTGCGGCTGTTTCGCCGTCGCATCATGGTGCGCATCGCCTGGAGCCAGGCGCTCCAGTTGGTGGCGGAAGAGGATATCCTGCAACAGCTTAGCGTGCTGGCGGAAACGCTGATCGTCGCCGCGCGCGACTGGCTTTATGACGCCTGCTGCCGTGAGTGGGGAACGCCGAGCAATCCACAAGGCGTGGCGCAGCCGATGCTGGTACTCGGCATGGGCAAACTGGGGGGCGGCGAACTCAATTTCTCATCCGATATCGATTTGATTTTCGCCTGGCCGGAAAATGGCGCAACGCGCGGCGGACGCCGTGAACTGGATAACGCGCAATTTTTCACTCGCCTTGGTCAACGGCTGATTAAAGTCCTCGACCAGCCAACGCAGGATGGCTTTGTCTACCGCGTCGATATGCGCTTGCGCCCGTTTGGCGACAGCGGCCCGCTGGTGCTGAGTTTTGCCGCGCTGGAAGATTACTACCAGGAGCAGGGGCGCGACTGGGAACGCTACGCGATGGTGAAAGCGCGCATTATGGGCGATAACGACGGCGACCATGCGCGGGAGTTGCGCGCAATGCTGCGCCCGTTTGTTTTCCGCCGTTATATCGACTTCAGCGTGATCCAGTCCCTGCGTAACATGAAAGGCATGATTGCTCGCGAAGTGCGTCGCCGTGGCCTGAAGGACAACATTAAGCTCGGCGCGGGCGGGATCCGCGAAATTGAATTTATCGTCCAGGTTTTCCAGCTGATTCGCGGCGGTCGCGAGCCTGCGCTGCAATCGCGTTCGCTGTTGCCGACGCTTGCTGCCATAGATCAACTGCATCTGCTGCCGGATGGCGACGCGACACGGCTGCGCGAGGCGTATTTGTGGCTGCGACGGCTGGAGAACCTGCTGCAAAGCATCAATGACGAACAGACACAGACGCTGCCGGGCGATGAACTGAATCGCGCGCGTCTCGCCTGGGGAATGGGCAAAGAGAGCTGGCAAGCGCTCTGCGAAACGCTGGATGCGCATATGTCGGCGGTGCGTCAGATATTTAACGATCTGATTGGCGATGATGAAACGGATTCGCCGGAAGATGCCCTTTCTGAGAGCTGGCGCGAACTGTGGCAGGATGCGTTGCAGGAGGAGGATTCCACGCCCGTGCTGGGGCATCTCTCAGAGGACGATCGCCGCCGCGTGGTGGCGCTGATTGCCGATTTTCGCAAAGAGCTGGATAAACGCACCATTGGCCCGCGCGGGCGGCAAGTGCTCGATCACTTAATGCCGCATCTGCTCAGCGATGTATGCTCGCGCGACGATGCGCCAGTGCCGCTGTCGCGCCTGACGCCGCTGCTTACCGGGATTATTACCCGCACCACTTACCTTGAGCTGCTGAGTGAATTCCCCGGCGCACTGAAACACCTCATTTCCCTGTGCGCCGCGTCGCCGATGGTTGCCAGCCAGCTGGCGCGCTACCCGCTCCTGCTCGATGAACTGCTCGATCCGAACACGCTCTATCAACCGACGGCGATGAACGCCTATCGCGATGAGCTGCGACAATACCTGCTGCGCGTGCCAGAAGATGATGAAGAGCAACAGCTTGAGGCGCTGCGGCAGTTTAAGCAGGCGCAGTTGCTGCGCGTGGCGGCGGCGGATATTGCCGGTACGTTGCCAGTAATGAAAGTGAGCGATCACTTAACCTGGCTGGCGGAAGCGATTATTGATGCGGTGGTGCAGCAAGCCTGGGGGCAGATGGTGGCGCGTTACGGCCAGCCAACGCATCTGCACGATCGCGAAGGGCGCGGTTTTGCGGTAGTCGGTTATGGCAAGCTGGGCGGCTGGGAGCTGGGTTACAGCTCCGATCTGGATCTGGTATTCCTGCACGACTGCCCGATGGATGTGATGACCGATGGCGAGCGTGAAATCGATGGTCGCCAGTTCTATTTGCGTCTCGCGCAGCGCGTGATGCACCTGTTTAGCACGCGCACGTCGTCCGGCATCCTTTATGAAGTTGATGCGCGTCTGCGTCCATCTGGCGCAGCGGGAATGCTGGTTACCACTGCGGAATCGTTCGCCGATTACCAGCAAAACGAAGCCTGGACGTGGGAACATCAGGCGCTGGCGCGCGCGCGCGTGGTGTACGGCGATCCGCAACTGACCGCCGAATTTGATGCCATTCGCCGCGATATTCTGATGACGCCTCGCGACGGCGCAACGCTGCAAACCGACGTGCGCGAAATGCGCGAGAAGATGCGCGCCCATCTTGGCAACAAGCATAAAGACCGCTTCGATCTGAAAGCCGATGAAGGCGGTATCACCGACATCGAGTTTATCGCCCAATATCTGGTGCTGCGCTTTGCCCATGACAAACCGAAACTGACGCGCTGGTCGGATAATGTGCGCATTCTCGAAGGGCTGGCGCAAAACGGCATCATGGAGGAGCAGGAAGCGCAGGCATTGACGTTGGCGTACACCACATTGCGTGATGAGCTGCACCACCTGGCGCTGCAAGAGTTGCCGGGACATGTGGCGCTCTCCTGTTTTGTCGCCGAGCGTGCGCTTATCAAAACCAGCTGGGACAAGTGGCTGGTGGAACCGTGCGCCCCGGCGTAAGTGTGGTATCATCGCGCGCAAATTTTGTATCTCTCAGGAGACAGGAATGAAAGTGACGCTGCCAGAATTTAAGCAAGCCGGTGTAATGGTGGTGGGTGATGTGATGCTGGATCGTTACTGGTATGGCCCAACCAGCCGTATCTCTCCGGAAGCGCCAGTCCCGGTTGTTAAAGTCGATACCATTGAAGAGCGTCCTGGCGGCGCGGCAAACGTGGCGATGAATATCGCCTCACTGGGCGCAACGGCGCGTCTGGTTGGCCTGACTGGCATTGACGATGCGGCGCGCGCGCTGAGCAAAGCGCTGGCCGATGTTAACGTTAAATGTGACTTCGTTTCTGTTCCGACGCATCCCACCATCACTAAGCTGCGCGTGCTGTCGCGTAACCAGCAACTGATTCGCCTGGACTTCGAAGAAGGCTTTGAAGGAGTCGATCCGCAACCAATGTATGAACGCATCAGCCAGGCGCTTGGCAATATTGGCGCGCTGGTGCTGTCGGATTACGCCAAAGGGGCGCTGGCAAGTGTTCAGCAGATGATCGCACTGGCGCGCAAAGCCGGTGTGCCGGTGCTTATCGATCCGAAAGGCACGGATTTTGAACGCTATCGCGGTGCCACATTGTTGACCCCGAATCTGTCTGAATTTGAAGCGGTGGCCGGGAAGTGCAAAAGCGAAGACGAGATCGTTGAACGCGGCATGAAAGTGATTGCCGATTACGAACTCTCTGCGCTGCTGGTTACCCGTTCCGAGCAGGGGATGACGCTGCTGCAGCCGGGCAAAGCGCCGCTGCATATGCCGACTCAGGCGCAGGAAGTGTATGACGTCACCGGTGCGGGCGATACGGTGATTGGCGTGCTGGCGGCGACGCTGGCGGCCGGGAATTCGCTGGAAGAGGCGTGCTATTTTGCCAACGCGGCTGCGGGCGTAGTGGTCGGTAAACTCGGTACCTCAACCGTGTCGCCAATCGAGCTTGAAAACGCGGTGCGTGGCCGTGCGGAAACCGGCTTCGGTGTGATGACGGAAGATGAACTGAAAGTCGCTGTCGCGGCGGCGCGTAAGCGCGGCGAGAAAGTGGTGATGACCAACGGCGTGTTCGACATTCTGCATGCCGGGCATGTCTCTTATCTGGCGAATGCGCGCAAACTGGGCGATCGCCTGATTGTTGCGGTTAACAGCGACGCGTCCACCAAACGCTTGAAAGGGGAAACTCGTCCGGTGAACCCGCTTGAGCAGCGCATGATTGTGCTGAGTGCGCTGGAAGCGGTGGACTGGGTAGTGTCGTTTGAAGAGGATACGCCGCAGCGCCTGATTGCCGGGATCCTGCCGGATCTGCTGGTGAAAGGCGGGGATTACAAACCCGAACAGATCGCGGGCAGCGAAGAGGTGTGGGCCAACGGCGGCGAAGTGCTGGTGCTCAACTTTGAAGACGGTTGCTCCACCACCAACATCATCAAAAAGATCCAGAAAGACAGCCAATAACGGCGCTGCTGGTGAATAGTGAAAAAGAAAAAGCCCTCTTTTATGAGGGCTTTTTACTATTGTTCATCAACCGGTGGAATGGCGGGGGCCGGTTTCACTTCGGTGACGTTGCCGCTGCTGCGGCTTTCCAGCTCGCTGAGGCGCTGTTCCAGCAACGCCAGTTTTTCGCGGGTGCGCAGCAGAACCTGCGTCTGCACGTCAAATTCTTCGCGGCTGACCAGATCGAGGCGGGTTAACTGCGATTGCAGCGTCTGGCGGATTTTCTTTTCAACGTCTTCCCCAAACTCACGGATCCCTTTTGGCATGGATTCGTGAACCTGTCGCGCAATCTGTTCAATTTTCTTCGGATCAATCATGTTGGGGTCCCTGTTCGGTAGGCTCATTCAGTTATTGTAGTGTGATAACCCCAGGTGATAAACCAGAATTGTTTGAAGCTTATGCATTGCCGAAGATTATCAATGGCGTTATAGTTATCGCGCTTATTCTCAGGGCGGGGCGAAATTCCCCACCGGCGGTAAATCAGCGCATGCTGAAAGCCCGCGAGCGCTTCAGGTTAACGTCTGAAGGTCAGCAGATCCGGTGTAATTCCGGGGCCGACGGTTAAAGTCCGGATGGGAGAGAGTAACGAATCTGTCGGGCAATGACGCCCGCTCGCGTTATTTTTTTGCCGCATTGCGACACTCCTAAGACTGCCCTGATTCTGGTAACCATAACTTTATTGAGGTCTTTTACCATGAATCAGACGCTGCTTTCTTCTTTTGGCACGCCTTTCCAACGTATTGAACACGCTCTTGCCGCGCTGCGCGAAGGCCGTGGTGTGATGGTGCTCGATGACGAGAACCGCGAAAACGAAGGCGACATGATTTTCGCCGCCGAAACCATGACCGTTGAGCAGATGGCGCTGACCATTCGCCACGGTAGCGGTATTGTTTGCCTGTGCCTGACCGACGAACGTCGTAAACAACTCGATCTGCCAATGATGGTAGAGAACAACACCAGCGCATTTGGCACCGGTTTTACTGTGACCATTGAAGCGGCGCACGGCGTAACCACCGGCGTTTCGGCGGCTGATCGTCTTACCACCGTTCGTGCGGCAATTGCCGATGGCGCGAAACCGTCCGATCTGAACCGCCCTGGCCACGTGTTCCCGCTGCGCGCGCAGCCGGGTGGCGTGCTGACCCGTGGTGGTCACACAGAAGCGACTATCGATTTAGTGACGCTGGCGGGCTTCAAACCAGCGGGTGTGCTATGTGAATTAACCAATGACGATGGCTCAATGGCGCGCGCCCCGGAATGCATCGCGTTTGCGAAACAGCACAATATGGCGGTAGTGACCATTGAAGACCTGGTGGCTTATCGCCAGGAGCATGAGCGTAAAGCCAGCTAAGAATTAGCTTTACCCATAAAAATCCGCAGCTTTTAGCTGCGGATTTTTTTTGCCTGTTCTGCATCAAAGTTTGGCGCGCTTCTCATCGTCACGCATTGAAAATCAAGTGCTCTACTTATAAAGTGGTAAGCGCTGCGGCGAGTATTAAAAGGGATTTGAGATTTTTCTAACTCGTTCAATTTAAGTGGCTTTGTAATTAATTTGTGAAGCAATTTTTGCCGAATATATGACGGAGGCAATGTGTTCATTTCCTGGTATTGGATTGTGGCTGTTGTTTTGATTGTCCTTGGTTATATCCACGTGCTTAAACGTAATTGCAAAGCCTGCCGCCATGATCGGGAAGCGATATATAAAGGTTATTTACGCGTGGTGGAGGAGTTGAAAAAACACCGGCGCGTTGGGCAGGGCGATTAATACACCGCTGCCCGTCATCACTCTGACTTACCCGCCAAACCCCATCGCCTGTAACGCTACCAGGCTTAATCCCATCACCGACATGCCGCACAGCACGCCGTAGCTGGGGTTGTTATTGGGATCGATCTCTTTTGCCAGCGGCATCAGCTCATCGACCGACAGCGCCACCATGATCCCGGCGACCGCCGCCATAATCGCTGCCATCACTACCGGCGAGACCAGGCTTCCCAGAATCAGCCACGCCAGCACGCCGCCAAGGATTTCTGCCATACCTGAAATACCCGCCCAGAATACCGCACTGCGTTTTGACCCGGTCGCCGCATAGACCGGCCCTGCAACCGCCAGTCCTTCAGGAATATTGTGTAACGCGACCGCAAAAGCGATGCCAAAGCCGAGTTCCAGGTCGTTACTGGCGGTAACGTAAGTGGCGATCCCTTCCGGGAAGTTATGCAGGCTGATACCGAGCGTCAGCAAAATAGCGGTACGGCGAATGCCGCGCGGAAAAGTTTGCTGTGTACCCTGCATTAAATCTTGCGGATGCGCGTGAGGTAGCATGCGATCCAGCGCGAAATAGCCCAGCAAGCCGACCACAAACATGCCGTAGCCGAGCATGGGCGACATATTTTCCGTTGCCAGCGCGGCGGGCAACATCTCCATCAGCGAGATAAGCAGCATGATCCCGGCGGCAAAACCGAGCGAAAACGCCAGTACGCGGTTTGAGGGCTTCTGGCCGATAACACCAAGAAGCGCGCCAATAAATGTCGCCGCGCCTGCCAGGATGGTCAGAATCAAAGGTACTGACATAGCTTACTCCTTTATGATAATCATTCTCATTAATCTAAGTTTTTGTTGCAGGAAAAGCGAGACGGGTTGGCTATCTTTACGCATTCCTTACATTCAAAATTACTGATGATCTTCATCATGGTTATCTGAGTTCTTCACCCGCCGAAAAAGCGTAATCTACGTTTAACAAATAGACACACTCAGTAAGGATATCACCATGTCAGCACCTCGCATGCCTGCACTGTTTTTGGGCCATGGCAGCCCAATGAATGTGCTGGAAGATAACGTTTATACTCGCGCCTGGAGCGCTCTGGGCGAGACGCTGCCACGCCCGAAAGCGATTGTGGTGGTATCCGCGCACTGGTTTACTCGCGGAACCGGCGTCACCGCCATGGAAGCGCCGAAAACTATCCATGATTTCGGTGGTTTCCCGCAGGCGTTATACGATACGCATTATCCGGCTCCTGGCTCGCCGGAACTGGCGCAACGCTTAGTTGAATTGCTCTCACCTGTGCCGGTAACGCTGGATAAAGAAGCCTGGGGGTTTGATCACGGTTCATGGGGCGTGTTGATCAAAATGTACCCGAACGCGGATATTCCGATGGTGCAGCTCAGTATCGACAGCACCAAACCGGCGGCATGGCACTTCGAAATGGGCCGTAAGCTGGTGTCGCTTCGCGATGAAGGCATCATGCTGGTGGCCAGCGGTAATGTGGTGCATAACCTGCGTACTGCGCGCTGGCACGGCGAAAATACGCCGTATCCGTGGGCCATTGCGTTCAATGATTATGTGAAAGAGAACCTGACCTGGCAGGGGCCCGGCGAGCAGCATCCGTTGGTCAATTATCTTGACCATGAAGGTGGTTCGCTCTCTAACCCGACGCCGGATCACTTCCTGCCTCTGCTGTATGTGCTTGGCGCATGGGATGGCAAGGAACCTGTGTCGATACCGGTTGATGGTATCGAGATGGGATCGCTCAGTATGCTCTCGGTCCAGGTTGGCTAAATGAATGGCGCGTATGCGCCATTTTTTTTACCTGAAAATGGAAAATTTCGAGCAGAGTCGCAAAAAAACGCATCTGAAATAGGGTTTTTTTGAAAATAAAAAGAGCTTCGCTACAAAAATGAAACGCTGTGCTGAATTTTTGCTCTTTTTGTGAACACCATCGTCGCAATAACCCACCTGAGTGTCTACGCTTCAGAGTGTCTACTTTTTAGACATACCCATAAAAACAATCCGGTGTAATGCCACGAACATTCTGTTCGCGGCCGGTCTTTTGTGCCTAAAAATTAAACCCTCTGGAGACACGGAAATATGAACTCAGCGAAAACCTTACTGAAAGTCTGTATTAGTTCCGCTCTGCTGTTTATCTCCCACGCCTCTGTCGCCCAAACCTTTCGCGCTGCCGATGTTCACCCTGCCGACTACCCGAACGTGGTGGCAGTAAAACATATGGGGGAAAAGCTCAGTAAGGCAACTGACGGTCGACTGGATATAAAGACCTTTCCAGGCGGCGTATTAGGTGACGAGAAACAAGTTATTGAGCAGGCGCAAATTGGCGCTATTGATATTATTCGTGTCTCTATGACACCAGTGGCGGCGATATTACCGGAGATAAACGTTTTTACACTGCCTTATATTTTCCGCGATGAAGACCATATGCATAAAGTGCTTGATGGCATGATTGGCCAGGAAATTGGTAACCGCCTGTCAGAAAGCAGCAAATCGCGCCTGATCTTCCTGGGCTGGATGGACGCCGGTACGCGTAATCTGATCACCAAAGCGCCTGTCACTAAGCCGGAAGATCTTAAGGGCATGAAGATCCGCGTGCAGGGCAGCCCAATTGCACTCGATACCCTGAAAGCGATGGGCGCTAACTCGGTGGCGATGGGGGTCAGCGAAGTATTCAGCGGAATGCAAACCGGGGTGATTGATGGCACGGAAAATAACCCGCCAACTTTTGTCGCGCACAACTATTTACCGGTCGTCAAAAATTATACCTGGAGTAAGCACTTTATTATTCCCGAGCTGTTTTTGTTCTCAAAAGCCAAATGGGACAAGCTGAAAAAAGAGGATCAGGAATTAATTCTGAAACTGGCTAAAGAGGCACAAGCCGAACAGCGAGAATTGTGGAAAACCTATAACGAAAAATCGCTGGAAGCGATGAAAACGGGCGGTGTGCAATTTCACGACATCGATACCAAAGCGTTTTATGAAGCCACACAACCGGTTCGCGATAAATACGGTAAAGAGCATCAGGAACTGATTACCCGTATTCAGCAAGTGCAATAACCTCTGCCGGGCAGGCGCGTTCTGCTCCCTGCCCATTTGCAACTTTCACCGGGAAAACTGCTATGGCTGAACGCTATTCGTTGTTGATGGATATTCTTTACCGGATATCGATGTGGATTGCAGGTCTGGCGCTGTTAATTATGGTGGCGATTATTCCGGTGGGCATTTTCGCCCGCTATGTCATGAACAGCGCGTTATCGTGGCCGGAGCCGGTCGCCATTATTTGCATGATGACCTTTACCTTTATTGGCGCCGCCGTGAGTTACCGCGCGGGGTCGCATATTGCGGTCAGTATGGTTACCGATCGTTTAAGCGAACCGCTGCGCAAAGTCTGCTTTGTATTCGCGGACTTAATGCTGCTGGCGATCAGCGTTTTTATTCTCTGGTATAGCACTGCGCTGTGCGCGGAGTTGTGGGAACAGCCGGTCGCCGAATTCCCGCTCTTTACCGCAGGCGAAAGCTATCTACCGCTGCCTGTCGGTTCTGCCATTACCATTTTGTTCATTATCGAAAAAATGCTTTTTGGCGCGCAATATCACCGCCCGGTGGTGATGCTGGGTTCGTCGAGCTAATCCTCCGATCACATCCCGTAAGGAACGTTTATGGATGCATTTATTCTGATCTTTACGCTGGCCATTATGCTGGCGGTGGGTGTACCGGTGGCTTACGCTGTGGGCATTAGCGCCGTGCTGGGTGCGTGGTATATCGATATTCCGCTGGAAGCGGTGATGATCCAGCTGACGAACGGCGTGAATAAGTTCTCGCTGCTGGCAATCCCGTTTTTTATTCTCGCAGGCGCGATCATGGCGGAAGGGGGAATTGCCCGGCGGTTAGTGAATTTCGCCTATATCTTTGTCGGCTTTATTCGCGGCGGACTGTCGTTAGTAAATATTGTCGCTTCCACGTTTTTCGGTGCGATTTCTGGATCGTCCGTGGCAGATACCGCCTCGATCGGTTCGGTGATGATCCCGGAAATGGACAAAAAAGGGTACCCGCGTGATTTTGCTGCTGCGGTCACCGCCAGCGGATCGGTGCAGGCGATCTTAACGCCGCCAAGTCACAACTCGGTGATCTACTCGCTGGCGACGGGCGGTACAGTTTCTATTGCCGCACTGTTTATTGCGGGGATCCTGCCGGGTTTGTTGCTCAGTTTTACACTGATGGTAATGTGCGTGGCATTCGCCCATAAACGCGGTTATCCAAAAGGGGAGCGCGTGCCGTTTCGCCAGGCGTTGAAGATCTTTGTGGATACGCTGTGGGGGTTGATGACCGTGGTGATCATCATGGGCGGCATCCTGTCCGGGATCTTCACTGCGACGGAATCGGCGGCAATCGCCTGCTTGTGGGCCTTTTTCGTCACCATGTTTATTTACCGCGATTACAAATGGTCGGAACTGCCGAAGCTGATGTACCGCACGGTGAAAACGGTGACGATTGTGATGATCCTGATTGGCTTTGCCGCCGCGTTCGGGGCGGTAATGACCTATATGCAATTGCCCGCCCGCATTACGGAAGCCTTCACCCAAATCTCGGATAACAAATACGTTATTTTGATGTGTATTAACATCATGCTGCTGTTGCTCGGCACGCTGATGGATATGGCGCCGCTGATTTTGATCCTGACGCCGGTGCTGCTGCCGGTGACCAATGCGCTTGGGATCGATCCGGTACATTTCGGCATGATCATGCTGGTGAACCTGGGAATTGGATTGATCACCCCGCCTGTCGGATCGGTGCTGTTTGTCGCCAGTGCGGTCAGTAAGCAGAAGATCGAACAGGTGGTAAAAGCGATGCTGCCCTTTTATGCCGTATTGTTTTTAGTGTTGATATTGGTGACCTATATTCCGGCGATCTCGCTGTTCCTGCCGAAACTGTTTGGCGTGTTGTAAACAATAAAAAACCCGGCGCAACGGGCCGGGTTTTCTCTTATTCCACAAAGACGTGCGGATAGAAACGGGAGAGATCCTGCGTTATCAATGCGCGATCTTCGCGAATGCCGATCCCGGCGGGTTGATCGTTGATAAGCCAGCTGCCAATCAGCGTATAGCTGTCGCCGAATTTGGGTAGCGGGCAGAATTGCTGCACGATCATGCCTTCTTCGCCGTACGGCCCTTCAACCGCTTCGACCGTTTTGCCGTTTTCAATAATCGACACATTGGCGCCTTCACGGGAGAAAATGGGTTTAACAACATATTTTTCCATCTCCGGGTACGCGTCTTCGGCAAAATAAGCCGGCAGCAGGTTCGGATGGTCCGGGAACATTTCCCACAACATCGGCAACAGTGCTTTGTTGGAAATAATGCTTTTCCAGGCGGGTTCCAGCCAGCGTACGCCTGCGTCTTCCAGCTTGGTAGAGAACATTTCGCGCAGCATATATTCCCACGGATAGAGCTTAAACAGGTTACCAATCACCTGGTCTTGCAAATCCGTGAACTGGCCTTTTTCCCCGAGACCGATATCTTCGATATAAAGGAATTCTGACGCCAGCTCTGCTTCTGCCGCACAATCCTGCAAATACTGCACCGTACCGCGATCTTCGACCGTATCGCGGCAGCAGGTGAAATGCAGCAACTGAAAACCGTGCTGCTCACGCAACTCGGCAAAACGCTCAATCAGCTTCTCTTGCAGGCTATTAAACTGATCGCTGCCTTGCGGCAGGTTGCCGGCATTGAGCTGATCTTCCAGCCAAATCCACTGGAAGAACGCTGCTTCATACAGCGAAGTCGGCGTATCAGCATTATTTTCCAGCAGCTTAGGTTCGCCCACGCCATCCCAGGCGAGATCGAGGCGCGAATACAAAGAGGGCTGATGCGTGGCCCATGACTGGCGCACAAAACTCCAGGTGTGCTTAGGAATGCGAAACTTCGCCATCAGCTCATCGCTGGCAACAACTTTCTCCACCACCTTCAGGCACATCTGATGCAATTCTGCGGTCACGTCTTCGAGCTTCTCGACCTGCGCGAGCGTCAGCTTGTAATAGGCATCCTCACACCAGTAGGGCTCGCCGTACATGGTGTGAAAATTGAAGCCGTACTCGGTGGCTTTTTCGCGCCAGTCCGGACGCTCGGTAATACTGATTCTTTCCATGGCGCTTAGCCGCCCATTGAACGGGTGGTTGTACCGCTGGCGCTACGCTGCATGGTGCTTTGCTTCGCCACAGACTCACCAAAGCCGCCGCGCGTTACCGTGGTGGTGGTCGCCGGTTTCGGCGCCATCGCTGTTTTCGGTACGTTCATGGTACGGCCAGGCTGCGCTGCGCCGTAACCTTTACCGGAAGCATCGGTGTACTGACCATAAGCCGGACTTGCCGGGTTACGCGAGCTGAACAGTGGCTGCTGCGCAAAGCCCGCGCCGCCGCCCATCATACGACCCATCATGTAACCGGCCATTAGCGGCATCCAGAAGCTGCCGCTGGACTGCGCCTGAGCCTGGTTTTCCGGCGCTACGCCCGCCTGCACCGGTGCTGCCTGGCACTGACCTTCACCGAACTCGGCGACGCAATCTTCACGCGTGGCATATTTCGGTGCGGTACGCTCGGCTTCTTTCAGCGCGTTGTTATACGCGGTGGTACATTCCGCGCTTTTCCCCGGGTTTGCCGATGAGCAATCATCCGCGTTTTGATACAGGGAAACTGTCTCGTCACTTTTTTCACAACCCGCCAGCATAAAAACGGCGGTAACCGCCAGCGCGACAGGCGTCAGATGGCGCGCGCTCCAGCTTTTACGGAACGTCGCGTGTTGGATGTTTTTTGTCCGTTTCATTGTAATATTCCTGGGCCCCAAAGGTATAAGTAAACGGTCAGGATAGAGGATGCGGGGGGGAAGTTAAAGCAAGGAGGGGAGGCCTTTACGTTGCCTTACGTAAAAACGGGGGCTTGATGCCCCCGTTGTCGAAAAGTACTGCTTAACGTTTCACGCTGGTGCGTACTGCGGCAGGTTGTGCGTTGCCGTTGAAGTTATCAACACTTGCTGCTTGCTGTGCATTTTCAGGCGCGACGCTTTCCGGCGCGGTATCAACCGGTTTACCCAGCGTACTGTTCAGCGCCAGCAGATCCTGCTCGTTCAACGAACCCAGCGCGGATTTGATATTCAACTGGTTGATCAGGTAATTGTAACGCGCGCTGGAGAGCTGCTGCTTGGCGTTATACAGCGTGGTGGTCGCGTCCAGCACATCGACGATAGTACGCGTACCCACAGAGTAACCCGCTTCCATCGCATCCAGAGAACTCTGGGCAGAAACCACCGCCTGTTTGTAGGCGTTGATGCTGCTGATAGAGGCGTTCACGTTGTTAAAGGAGGAACGCACGGTCTGCACCACGTTGCGGTGCGCGCTTTCCAGTTGCTCGCTCGCGCCAACAAAGTTGTACTGCGCCTGTTTCACCTGCGAACTTACCTGGCCACCCTGATACAGTGGCAGGGAGAAGCTCAGACCCACTTTATTCTGGCCGGCGTCAACATCCGGGTTTTGCGCGCTTTTTGAACCGCTGTAAGAGGTGTTAGAGACACCTGTTGAGGCGGTTAAATTCAGCGTTGGCAAATGACCATCTTGCGCCTGGCGAATTTGCTCGCGCGCCAGATCCTGGCTCAGACGCGCCTGCAGCAGCGTCAGGTTTCGGTTTTCCGCTTCCTTCAGCAGCGCATTAACGGCTTGCGGTTTATCAGTCTTGAAGTTGTCGACGTTCAGCGAGGCAAGTTGCGGGTAGTAATTACCGGTGACCTGACGCAGCGCTTCTACCATGTTGTCGAGGTTGTTGCGCGCGGTCACTTCGTTCGCCAGTACGGTGTCGTACTGCGAGCGGGCGTTTTGCACATCGGTGATGGCGACCAGGCCAACGTTAAAGCGTTGGGTCGTTTGATCCAACTGGCGGTAGATCGACTGTTTCTGTGCTTCGATGTAGGAAAGCGTATCAATGGCGCTCAGTACGTTGAAATAGGCGGTAGCCGTATTCAAAATCAACGTTTGCTGGTCGGTTTGCCAGGTGACGTCCTGAATACCTGCGGTTTTTTCCTGCAACGTCAGGGCGCGCCATTTCGACATATCAAAAATGGTTTGCGTTAACTGCAAGGACGCACTGGTGACATTCGAATTGACGCCTTTGCTGTCACGGTAGCCATTGGAATAGTCATAATCTGCACCCAAACCGAGCTGAGGCAGTAACGGGCTACGCGCTTCGTTAATCTTTTCAAAAGCAGCATCGCGGTCAGCGGCGGATTTACGCAGATCCGGGTTGCTCAAACGCGCCTGCTGATAAACCTGTAACAGGTTTTCTGCCTGGCTCATGGCGCTGAAGCCGGTCAGGCTCAGGCCGATAAGGAGGGGGAGCAATTTCTTCATTTGCATTCCTTGTTGTGAAGCAGTATTAGCGCTGGTCTAAATTAGAAAAAATAATCGCCGATTCTACCAGATAGTGGCACCGCTTAAGCTTGGCGTAACGTGCCATCGGCGTAAATATGCATCAATCTATCACATAGCACTTGAAACGATAGCTATACAGGCTTGAAATCTACTGTTTTGTCATTATTTCAAAAGAGATGCCGCCCATGAGTAAGCCAGTAACATCCGCAGTGACTTTCACAAAAAACGATGTAGAAATTATTGCACGGGAAACACTCTATAGCGGTTTTTTTTCGCTCGATCTATACCGCTTTCGCCACCGATTATTCAATGGCGAAATGAGCGGTGAAGTTCGCCGTGAAATTTTTGAACGCGGTCATGCCGCAGTCTTGCTACCCTTTGACCCAGTGCGCGACGAAGTTGTGCTGATCGAACAGATCCGCATTGCGGCGTTTGATACCAGCGAAACCCCATGGTTACTCGAAATGGTGGCCGGCATGATTGAAGAGGGCGAAAGCGATGAAGATGTTGTGCGTCGCGAAGCCATCGAAGAGGCCGGTCTGCACGTTGGTCGTGTGAAAAGAATGTTGAGTTATTTGGCCAGCCCCGGCGGCACCAGCGAGCGTTCCGCCGTGTTGGTGGGCGAAGTGGATGCCACGCAGGCCTCGGGTATACATGGTCTGGTGGATGAAAACGAAGATATTCGTGTTCATGTGGTGAGCCGGGAACAGGCTTACCAGTGGGTAGAAGAGGGGAAAATCGACAACGCAGCGTCTGTCATTGCCCTGCAATGGCTGCAACTGCATCATGAGAGCTTACGAAACGAGTGGAAAAAATGAAGCGTTATACACCTGACTTCCCAGAAATGATGCGCCTGTGCGAAACCAATTTCGCCCAGTTGCGCCGCTTGCTGCCGCGTAATGACGTAGCGGGCGAAACGGTGAGCTATCAGGTGACCAACGCGCAGTACCGGTTAACGATAGTCGAGTCCACCCGCTACACTACGCTTGTGGAAATTGAGCAGACCGCACCATCGATTAGTTACTGGAGCTTGCCGTCAATGACGGTGCGCCTTTATCACGATGCGATGGTGGCTGAAGTGTGTTCGAGCCAGCAGATCTTCCGTTTCAAAGCGCGTTATGATTATCCGAATAAAAAGTTGCATCAACGCGACGAAAAGCATCAAATTAACCAGTTTCTGGCCGATTGGCTGCGTTACTGTTTAGCACATGGAGCAATGGCGATTCCGGTTTGTTAGCGTCGTGAAACCTAAGGACACCATTTGGAAAGCCTGTTAAACCTCTCTCTGGCGGGTGAGCCCAGAGTGAGGGTATTACAAATAACTGATTCTCACCTGTTTGCCGAAAAGCATGAAACGTTGTTAGGGGTGAATACCTGGGAAAGCTATCAGGCGGTACTGGAGGCTATCCGCTCTCAGCAGCGTGAATGCGATCTTATTGTCGCCACCGGCGACCTGGCACAGGACCATACCGCTGCGGCTTATCAGCTTTTCGCTGATGGTATCGCAAGCTTTGACGCGCCCTGCGTTTGGCTGCCCGGTAACCACGATTTCCAGCCCGCCATGTACAGCGCGTTGCAGGATGCGGGGATCTCGCCGGCGAAACGCGTTTTTATCGGCGATCACTGGCAAATTCTGCTGCTGGACAGCCAGGTCTTTGGCGTACCGCACGGTGAATTGAGTGAGTTCCAACTCGACTGGCTGGAGAAGAAACTCACCGACAGCCCGCAGCGCCACACCTTATTGCTGCTCCATCACCATCCACTCCCTTCCGGCTGCAGTTGGCTCGATCAACACAGCCTGCGTAACGCGGGTGAGCTGGATAACGTGTTACAGCGTTTTCCGCAGGTGCGGTATCTGTTGTGCGGGCATATTCACCAGGAGCTGGATCTCGACTGGAACGGCCGCCGTCTGCTGGCGACGCCATCGACCTGTGTTCAGTTTAAACCGCACTGCGCTAACTTCACGCTTGATACCATCGCGCCCGGCTGGCGCTGGCTGGATCTCTACCCGGACGGAACGTTGCACACAGAAGTTTGCCGTCTGGAAAGCACCCGGTTCAGGCCGGATACCGCTTCAGAAGGTTACTGATGTCCACGCTTCTTTATCTGCACGGGTTTAATAGTTCGCCGCGTTCCGCTAAGGCGACGCTGCTTTCGCAATGGCTGGCGCAGCATCACCCGGAGATCAACGTGATTGTGCCGCAACTGCCGCCTTACCCTGCTGCGGCGGCAGAATTGCTGGAGTCACTGGTGCTGGCGCAGGGCGGAAAACAGCTTGGTATCGTCGGCTCTTCGCTCGGGGGTTATTACGCCACCTGGCTTTCGCAATGTTTCATGTTACCTGCGGTGGTGGTGAATCCTGCGGTACGGCCATTTGAATTGCTGGCAGATTATCTTGGCAATAACGAGAACCCCTACACAGGGCAGCAATATGTGCTAGAGTCTCGCCATATTTACGAGCTCAAAGTGATGCAAGTTGACCCGCTCGAAGCGCCGGATTTAATCTGGTTGCTACAACAAACCGGGGACGAAGTGCTGGATTACCGCCAGGCGGTGGCATATTACGATGCCTGCCGTCAGACAGTGGAAGAGGGCGGAAACCATGCCTTTGTGGGCTTTGAGAATCATTTCACACAGATTATCGATTTCCTTGGGCTGCATTGAGCTATCAGGGAAACGATGCGGTCACTATCTACGAACAAACCATGACGCAATCCTATAACGCTGATGCCATAGAGGTACTCACCGGGCTTGAGCCGGTTCGCCGCCGTCCGGGGATGTACACCGATACCACGCGCCCTAACCACCTGGGCCAGGAAGTTATTGATAACAGCGTCGATGAAGCGCTGGCGGGCCACGCTAAGCGCGTGGACGTGATCCTGCACGCCGATCAGTCGCTGGAAGTTATCGATGACGGGCGCGGTATGCCGGTGGATATCCACCCGGAAGAGGGCGTTCCGGCCGTTGAGCTGATCCTCTGTCGTCTGCACGCCGGCGGTAAATTCTCCAATAAAAACTACCAGTTCTCTGGTGGTTTGCATGGCGTTGGCATCTCGGTGGTTAACGCCTTGTCCCGCCGCGTGGAAGTGACTGTCAAACGTGACGGCCAGGTCTATAGCATCGCGTTTGAAAACGGTGAAAAAGTGCAGGATCTGCAAGTGATCGGCACCTGTGGTAAACGCAATACCGGCACCAGCGTGCATTTCTGGCCGGATGAATCCTTCTTTGATAGCCCGCGTTTTTCCGTTTCCCGTTTGACGCATCTGCTGAAAGCCAAAGCCGTTCTTTGCCCGGGGGTTGAGATCACCTTTAAAGATGAGGTGAACAACGCCGAGCAGCGCTGGTGCTACCAGGATGGCCTGAACGATTATTTGTGCGAAGCGGTTAATGGCCTGCCGACGCTACCGGAGAAACCGTTTATCGGCAATTTCTCTGCTGAGACGGAAGCGGTGGATTGGGCCCTGCTGTGGCTGCCGGAAGGCGGCGAGCTGCTGACGGAAAGCTATGTCAACCTGATCCCCACCATGCAGGGCGGCACGCACGTTAACGGCCTGCGTCAGGGGTTGCTGGACGCGATGCGCGAATTCTGCGAATACCGCAATATCTTGCCGCGCGGCGTGAAGCTGTCAGCGGAAGATATCTGGGATCGCTGCGCTTATGTGCTGTCGGTGAAGATGCAGGATCCGCAGTTCGCCGGGCAGACCAAAGAGCGATTATCTTCTCGTCAGTGCGCCGCGTTTGTTTCTGGCGTGGTGAAAGACGCATTCAGCCTGTGGCTGAACCAGAATATTCAAACGGCGGAACTGCTGGCGGAGATGGCCATCTCCAGCGCCCAGCGCCGTATGCGGGCCGCCAAAAAAGTGGTGCGCAAAAAGTTGACCAGCGGCCCGGCGCTGCCTGGCAAACTGGCGGATTGTACCGCGCAGGATCTGAGCCGCACCGAACTGTTCCTCGTGGAAGGTGACTCGGCGGGCGGCTCCGCGAAACAGGCGCGCGATCGTGAATACCAGGCGATCATGCCGCTAAAAGGCAAGATCCTGAACACCTGGGAAGTCTCTTCCGATGAAGTGCTGGCCTCGCAAGAAGTACACGACATTTCGGTGGCGATCGGGATCGATCCAGACAGTGACGATCTGAGCCAGTTGCGTTACGGCAAGATCTGTATTCTTGCGGATGCGGATTCCGATGGCTTGCACATTGCAACTTTGCTGTGCGCATTGTTTGTAAAGCACTTCCGCGCGCTGGTGAAAAACGGCCACGTTCATGTGGCGCTGCCGCCGCTGTACCGTATCGACCTCGGTAAAGAGGTTTATTACGCGCTCACGGAAGAAGAAAAAACCGGTGTGCTGGAGCAGTTAAAACGCAAAAAGGGCAAACCGAACGTGCAGCGCTTTAAAGGGCTGGGCGAAATGAATCCGATGCAGTTGCGTGAAACCACGCTTGATCCGAATACCCGTCGCCTTGTGCAACTGGTGATCAGCGACGAAGACGAACAGCAGACCAACGCAATGATGGATATGTTGCTGGCGAAGAAGCGTTCAGAAGATCGCCGCAACTGGCTACAAGAAAAAGGCGATATGGCGGATATTGAAGCCTGATCCCGTCTGAAAGGCTTACCCGGCTAGCGAATGCGCGGGCCGGGTAAGTAAGCAAAGTGCGCAACGGAGCCGCTTTCACCATCAGTTCAGTTTGGGATAGTTGCTCTTCTCGTAGCGATAGATATTGACCAGTGCGCGGCCGCAGTTCGGGCTGCCGTGGCGCAACCCGTCTGACAGGGCGCTTTTCAAATGTGGCAGTTTCATCAACTCTTGCTGAATAAGTTGCGGCAAGATGTCGTTGAACTGATTCACCGCTTCGTTAAATCCGCTCTGAACCCCAACGGCTAAACCGTCTTTAAACCCGTCCAGATACGAACCTCCACCGCCACCTCCAGCGCTTTGCGAGCCTGACAGCCACTCGCCTTCCTGCGCTGCCACCTGCGGCA
The DNA here is from genome assembly GCF_016620385.1 of Kosakonia sp. LAM2021. NCBI lineage: Bacteria > Pseudomonadati > Pseudomonadota > Gammaproteobacteria > Enterobacterales > Enterobacteriaceae > Kosakonia > Kosakonia sp. LAM2021. The sequence continues at coordinate 92,220 of NZ_JAENHT010000006.1, read as the reverse complement.
GATTGCTTTTTGCTTTATCGGACATAAGTCCCCCCTTTTCATGTATATGATTGATTGCGCTGACGGTACAATCAGTCAGCGCCGCCAATGTAGCCCGCTGAAAAAGGGGTTGGTATGCCACAGGAAATTATTTTTTCAGTATTGTTATTTATTTTTAAGTGTGTTATAGGCGCGGTGATTGGCTGACCGATCCCGGCGCAACTTTTACGGAGGCTTATGACGTGGTAATCGACATTCAGGACAGAATTACGAAAATCTTCGAAACCGGCATCTATTACCACGCGGCGCTGCAAAAATATAAAAGCCAGGTTGAGGGTATTGATTACCTGGAAAAAATGGTTGTGCAAAGTTCCATTCCCGCAAAGACGGATTTATGGAATGCGATCAATTTATATTTGACTGAGCATCATCCGTATAAGGCGCAACAAATCTATTTTGTCCTTGCAGGAAAAGCCGCGCATACGGATATTCCGCGTTATGTCAGGATGATGAAACAGGATAGGAGTCTCATCCTGTCATTAGATATTTTATCCGAAGCGTTCAGAAATAAATTAAGTGCCGAGTTACTGCTGGAAAACTATTTTTCCGTGCACCACCTGACAAAAGGCTTTACGGTTTTTGATGAGCAAGCACTCGCAGACATATTGCAAAAGCTGCGTCCGCTGGAGTTAATTCGTAAGGATAATCTGCTGTTCTGCAATCGTATCTCGTGTCAAATAGAAAAACAGAGCGGTTATATTTCTGTTTATTACGATGACAAAAAGACCTCTTTCCGCCAGGCGTTGAAATGGGCTGTGGCGGTTGTCGGCAAGCAAGATGGTCTGGCAACGCTGAGTGAAGCAAAAACCGCGTTAACTCTTAAAAGTTGCGCTGGTATCCTCGCGACATTTGCTTTTGAGAGCCAACGGAAAACTCCCGGCATTGGCAAGCAGCAGTTTTTTAAGCAATTATGTGATAAGTACCCTTATGAAACCGAAGTGGGGTTTGCCGATACGCGCTTTATAACTCGCGCACAAGAGAAGATTGATGAGATAAAAAACGTTATTTCTCAGTTCTATGAAATCAATAAAGATGATAAAGCGCGTGAGGCATTTTCAACTTCTGAACAGCCAAAGATTGAGTCACAGGATAATGTCGATCCGCACACCAGAGTAAAAAGCGCCTTATCCGTTTATGTGAATTATTATGCCTATCTTTTGGCAAACCATGAGTTCTTCCGCGCGTTGTATACCGTAAGAACGGCTATCGATACTGAATTACAACGATGCAAAATAAGCGAAGCGCAAAGGAAATCTGATTTATTATCAATTCTCAACGGCGCTCATATTATTGATGATCCTAAGGTTAAAGCTATTGAGCAAAAATATGCCGCTGTACTTGAAAAAATTAATGCAGTATCGCCCGATTTTAAATGCTGGGGGTATTTTTTCTGTGAAGATTTTGTTCCCTCTCTTCCGGGAATTATTACCCTCTTTTCGCAGCTGAAAATATCCTGTGGCGATGATTTTTCTCAGCTTACACATGCTGATATTTCGCCTGATAAAATAAATATCGATCTTGAATTGTCGATATTTATAAATAAATTTTTGCCTCAGCTAAATACGTTTACTGCTTCAATGTATGGCTGTGGAAACCCGGCGAAAATCCTGCCACATAACAATAAAGAGGATGTCGTGGGCAATATTCAGGCCGCGCTCGATCTTTTTGATGGCCACTTACTGCGGCACTATCTTTCCCATGTCACGCTGGATAATAAACTGAAAAAGCTCGAAGAGTTGTTATGGGGTATGCATTACCACTATGAGAAGGCGTGGGGGGCAGTAAAAATCACCGATGATAAATGCCTGCAGCAAATCGATGCGTGGTATGACGAACCGGTTTCTGCAAACCGTTTTCAGCAGGGGAAAAAAGCGGCCAGGAAATTGATTAATAGCTTCATGTCGCCGATGGAAAATGCAGGTGGGCACTAAGCATGGGCACCTATGCCTCAACAGAAGTAGCGCGATTTTTCCGGTATTGCAGCGGCGTTTCGCCAATGCCTTTCTTAAACGCACTGATAAAGTAAGTCACATCTGAAAAGCCCACTTCGCTGGCGATATGATGAATGGCCAGCGCGCTATGCAATAGCAAGTCGCACGCTTTGCGCAAGCGCAAAGTGTTCAGATACTGGTGAATAGGTTCGCCGGTCTCAAAATGGAAACGGCGCGAGACATAGCTGCGGGATTTTCCCAACTCCTGCGCCAGCCGCGCAAGACTGAATTTCTGCCGGTAATTCTCCTCCAGCCAGAACATTACCGGTGTGGCAATGCCATTATGTTCATCCGGCAATTTCTGCTTATCTTCTGGCAACATACTCAACAGATTGAGCAACAAACAGGCAACCTGTTCGCCATTCAGACTGTGGTTCTCTGCAAGTCTCGCGTAGCTGCTAAACAGGTGGTCGATATGCGAGTGAATCGCTGCGACATCCATCACCACCGCCGCGCCACCGCGTAACGCGAGATGCTGCAAACGCTGGTGATTGTGCGGGAACGCGCGCAGGTTTTGCAGCACGGCGTGGTGATCAACATGAATAATGGTGCGTCGATAAATGGCCTGCGCTTGCTCATCAACCATCACTTTATGGATGGTGAAAGGCGGAAAGAAAAAGAGTCGCCCAGGCCGCATGGTGTACTGGCGGTTATCAACCATCACCACGCCAAAACCCTCTTCAACGTACAGCACCTCCAGACACTGGTGCCAGTGGTGATAACGCACGGTGTTGGCGAAAAGTCGGCTAAACGACACCACCGCATCGTTTAAGGTGATCAACTCAAGTCGTTCGTTCTGTAATGGCGTCGTCATAGTGCAACCCATCTCAATTTTTACCCCGCAAGATACATTTATAAACCACGGTTTTAAATTTTCTCAACAGAGGGTTCAGGCAAAGCGTGCCGATGTGACAAAGCTAACATTTCCGGTGGTTGTTCATTAACTATCCTTCAGCCACACCATGAAGGAGAGAACGCTATGCAGGCGGCGGAAGTGAAAACATCAAATCCATTGTCATCCCGTGACGATGTGGTCGGCGCGTTGAAGCAGATGCTGGCGGCGCTGGATAAACAGTTTCCGGAAGGGGCGTCGCATTTTCCGCTGGGAGCCACCAGCGCGCATTACAGCGATACGATTGCCGAAATGGAAGGGCTGTCCCGCGCGTTGTGGGGGTTGTTTCCATTAATGGCAGGCGGCGACGCCGAACCCTTCAGTCACAAGTATCTGGCTGCGATCAAACGCGGTGTCGATCCGCAAAGCGCGGGCTACTGGGGCGAAACGGAACCCTACGATCAACGGCTGGTGGAGATGGCGGCTTACGGTCTGGGGCTGGCGCTGTTGGGCGATAAATTTACCGCTTTGCTGGGCGAAGCTGATGTTCGCAATCTGCACCAGTGGCTGAACCAGATCACCGAGGCGCAGATGCCTGACAGCAACTGGAATTTTTTCGCCATCATGGTGCAGCTCGGTTTTAAACGCGCCGGATTACCCTGGGATGCCGCAGCCATTGAACGACGCTTTCGCATGATGGATGCCTATTATCTTGGCGACGGCTGGTATTCCGATGGTCCTGGCCGGCCAAAAGATTACTACATCTCAATGGCATTTCATTTTTACGGGCTGATTTACGCCACGCTGAATGGGGAAGACGATGCAGCGCGCGCGGCGATTCTCCGTGAGCGGGCAACGCTTTTTGCCGAAGATTTTATCTATATGTCAGCGGCGGAGGGCGAATCTGTTCCGTTTGGCCGCAGTCTGACTTACCGCTTTGCGATGGTGGCATTCTGGAGTGCAGTTGCCTTTTCCGGGCTGACGGTGTTTTCTCCTGGCGTGGTGAAAGGGGTTGTTCTGCGCCATTTGCGCTGGTGGTTACAGCAGCCGATTTTCGATCGCGACGGCATTTTAACGCTTGGTTTCGCCTACCCGAACCTTGCGATGTGTGAAGACTACAACTCGCCGGGCTCACCATACTGGGCGCTGAAAGTTTTCCTGATTCTGGCGCTGCCGCAATCAGACGATTTCTGGCAAGCGCCAGAGCTGCCGCTGCCTGCGCTAAACACGCAGCGTACGATTGCGCCTGCCGGGCAGATTATTGTCCATAGCGATCGCTCGCGGCATGTCTGGATGCTCACCGCCGGACAACTGGAACTGAACAATTACGTCAATACCGAGGCGAAATACACAAAGTTTGCTTACTCAAGCCGTTTTGGTTTCACCATTGAACGCGGGCGTTATGGAATTAAACATGCCGCTTGCGACTCGATGCTCTTGCTCAGCGAAGGGGATAATTACTTTCGCGGCCGCCGGGAGTGCGACGAGGTGATTGTGACAGAACAGGCGATTTTCTCGCGCTGGTCGCCATGGTCAGACGTGCATATCGCAAGCTGGCTTATTCCGTGCGGCGACTGGCATCTGCGCGTGCATCGTCTTGATTCCTCGCGTCATTTGCAAAGCGTGGAGGGTGGGTTCGCCGTGCTGAAAGCGCCGCACCGCAACGTGCAGGGCGGTAGCCTGGTGAGCGCGGAAAATGGCGTCAGCGGCATCTTTGAATTACTTGCCACCGCGCCGCGGGAAGCAGACAGCGTGGTCACACCGCCTAACAGCAGCATTATGTTTTCCCCTTGCGCCTCAATTCCGGTGCTGCGTGGAGACATTGCGCCGGGCAGGCAGTGGCTGGCCTGTGCCGTTCAGGCGGCTATTACGGAGCAGGCTTTTGATTTCGTCTTACCGCAGTTGCACATCGAAGAACAGGCGCTGGTGATTAAAAAACCGGGGCAGAAAAATAATATTGTTATTGCCTTTTAATTCCCGGCTACGGCCGGGCTATGAACTCTGAACCCTACATGCTTTCATCGAGGATAGTATGGAAAAGATCGCGATAAATAATAAAGCCGAATATTACAAAATCAGTAGCTTTATCTTTCTCTATTTTTTTACCTGGTCTGCAAGTATCGGCCTGCTGGCTATCTGGTTAGGACAAAAAGCCAATCTTAGCGGTACGGTTATTGGCACAGTATTCGCTATTAACGGGATCTTTTCCGTTATTTTGAAACCGATCTACGGTTATATTCTGGATAAAATCGGCATGAGCAAATACTTGCTCTATTTTGTGGTGCTGATGTCAGCGCTAATGGCACCGTTTTTTATCTACGTTTATCAACCGTTATTAATTTCAAATACCTTGCTGGGCATTATTGTTGGCGCTATCTATTTAAGTTTTGCCTGGTATGCGGGCGTCGCCGCCTGTGAATCTTATACCGACCGCTACAGCCGTTTAAACGGCATGGAGTTTGGCCAAATCAGGATGTGGGGCTCGCTCGGTTGGGCGGTGGCGTCCTCGTTCTCCGGCCTGCTGTTTAACCTCTCACCGGCGTATAACTTCATCATGGGATCGGTCGCGTCGCTTATCATGCTGGCGGTGCTGCTGAGCCTGAAAGTCAACGTTAACGCCGCCAACGCCAGCGAGGTGCTGACCAAGGAGAAAATCGCTCCGGCGGATGTCTACGCCCTGCTGCGTAACCGCAAATTCTGGGCATTTTGTCTGTACGTTGCCGGTGTGGCGTGGATGATGTTTATCGCCGAGCAACAGTTCTCTCGTTATTTCGTCACCTTCTTTGATGACGTTCATCAGGGTAATGCCGTGTTTGGTTACCTGGGCACGGTGCAATCCGGTATGGAATTCGTCATGTATATGGTGATCCCGCTATTTGTGAATTTCATCGGCGCGAAACGCGGGTTATTGATTGTCGGGCTGGTGGTGGGCGCGCGGTTGATTATTTCCGGACTGTGCGAATCGCATCTGCTTATTTCAGTATTAAAACCATTATACGGTCTTGAGATTTGTCTGCTGCTGGTATCGGTATTTAAATACATTGCTGAACATTTCGATAAACGCGTGAATGCCACCATGTATTTATTGGGCTACCAGGCAATGTTATATGTCGGTAACGTCGTGGTCTCTTCCCCGGCTGGTATTTTGTATGACCGTATCGGTTTTGAAAATACCTATATTATTATGGGCTGCGTGGCACTGACCTTCACATTAATTTCCCTGTTTACGTTATCGGCCTGCCAAAGTAAATGGCGTCAGCATAGCGCACTGGATATCGCGGGAAATAACTAGCGCGTTAACGGCTATTTTAAATTACGCACCAACAAGGAACCGAAATATGTTAAGTAAAATCGTTGAGGAAACGTTACGCGATTATCCCGGCGCACCTGTGGATGCGCAGGTATTTAAAGATGAACTTGATTCTGCGCGTAGCCATACCCTTGAACTGATTCGCCGTCATTTAACGGAATTCGGAGAACACTTTCCTGCCGAAACCTGTGTGCAGGGTTATTACCCGTTAACCGACAATGTTGAGTGGACCACCAGTTTCTGGACCGGGCAGCTTTGGCTGGCGTGGGAAATGAGCTGTGATGAGCAGTTCCGCGCGCTGGCAGAGCGCCATGTGCGCTCATTCGGCCTGCGCATTGCCAGGCGCAGCGACACCAATACCCACGATCTCGGCTTCTTATATACGCTTTCGTGCGTGGCAAGCTGGCGGCTGACCGGCAATCGCGATGCGCGCGGTTTCGCCCTGCTGGCGGCAGAAGCGCTGCTGGAGCGCTTCCACCACAAGGCGCAGATTATCCAGGCGTGGGGCGATCTGCGCGATCCTGAACAAGCCGGGCGGATGATCATCGACTGCAATATGAACCTGCCGCTGCTCTACTGGGCGACAGAACAGACCGGGGACCGGCGCTTTGCCGATGCGGCGCAAGCCCATGTGCGGCAGGCGGCGAAATACCTGATTCGCGAAGATGCCTCCACGTTTCACACGTACTATATGGATATCAACACCGGTGCGCCGCGTTACGGCAATACGCAGCAGGGCTACGCGGATGATTCCTGCTGGTCGCGCGGGCAGGCGTGGGGGATTTACGGTTTTCTGCTGAGCTTTATCTACACCGGCGATCAAGAGATGGTGATGCTGTCGAAACGGCTGGCGAACTACTTTCTCAACCGCTTGCCGGAAGATGCGGTGTGCCACTGGGATCTGGCGCTGGTCGGCACCGATGCGCTGCGCGATTCGTCATCGGCGGCGATTGCCGTATGTGGGTTACTGGAGCTGGTTAAGCATCTGCCCGTTACCGATCCGGACAGAGAACGCTACCAGCAGTGGGCAATGCGTATTATGTCATCGCTTAATAAGCACTATCTGGCGGGAAAAAACGAAGCGACCACCGGGTTGCTGAAACATTCCGTGTATCACCTGGCGAGCAATAAGGGCGTTGATGAGTGTAGTAGCTGGGGGGATTACTTCTATGTGGAAGCGCTGATGCGCTTTTCGCAGAGCTGGAAACTCTACTGGTAAAAGCAGTGTCCCTCTCTGTAAACGGAGAGGGACAAACGCTTAGAGACCCGCTTCCAGGATGCGGATATGCGTCTCAAGCACGTCGCCTTTTACCGCTTCGCTCCACGCTTTCATATGCGGTGTCTGCAGGTGCGCTTCAAGGTGCGCGACGCTTTCCCACAGTTCCACCATCATGATGGAGTCCGGCGCGGTCGCCTGAAAACTTACGTTAGCCGCATGATCGACCAGCGGCGCGTAGCCGTGGCAACCCGCTTCCTGCAACACGACCGGTACAATCTTGGCGAATTCATCAAGTACCGCCTGGCGGTGATGCTGTCCTGGACGGGTACGGATTTCTGCAATTACTGTCAACATGATTAACCTACTCCCTATAAGTCCAGCTTCACAGTTAAGCAAAAATCTCACTCAGATGCTTGCGATATTCTGCGATATAGCGTGGCACGTCCGGCATTTTAATCACGTCATTCACGATAAAGGTTGGCAGTGCGTCCATACCCAGGAACTGGTTCGCTTTGTGGAATGGCAGGTAAACCCCGTCAACGCCCACGCCGTGGAAGAACTGTTCTTTATCCGTAAACGCGTCCATCGGCGCGTTCCAGGTCAGCGACAGCATATAGGTTTTACCCTGAATCAGGCCGCCAGAACCGTATTTTTTCGAAGCGTCAGAACGCGTGCGACCGTCGCTGGCGTACAGCGAACCGTGGCCTTCGGTGAACACGTCGTCCATATATTTTTTAACGGTCCACGGTGCGCCCATCCACCAGCCTGGCATCTGCCAGATAATGGTGTCAGCCCACAAGAAGTTCTCTACTTCCGCTTTGATGTCGTAATCGCCGTCGGTACGTACGGTTTTAACATCATGCCCGGCGTCGCGCAGAAAGCTTTCCGCGACCTCGGTCAGGGTGTCATTCAGTTGGCCGTTAGAGTGCGCGAATTTTTTCGCACCATTGATAATTAAGATATTGCTCATGAGAAATCCTTGGTTAAATGCGTTTGACGGCGATTTTAACCGCATCAACGGTGCGGAAAAATTGGCAAAACGTGCAAAGACTTTTGCTTGAGCCGCAATAAACGCCGCTACCAGCTCACCTGCGCGATAAACCCGCCTTGCGGATGATTGCCAAACGCGACGCGCATGTGATGCAGGCCGGCAATGCGTTGCACAATCGATAACCCCAGCCCACTGCCGGTTTGCGTTTGTCCCGGCGGGCGGTAAAAACGCTCGCCAATGCGCGCCAGCGCGTCATCGTCAATACCGGGGCCATTATCGCGAACGCTAAACTCAGTAGCGTCCAGCGTCACATCGACCACGCTGCCTGGCGGGCTGTAGCGAATGGCATTATCCAGCAGGTTACGCACCAGCAAACTCAGCAAAAGCGGTTGCGCCTGGCGGCTGGCCGCAGGAGCATTGAGATGCAGGCGTATATCGATACCTGCTTGCTGCGCCGTGGGGTAAATCTCCATTACCGCCGATTGCAGCAGGGAAGCCAGCGAAACCTCTTCGACGTCAGCAAGGTTGCTCAGGGAGTCGAGCCGGGAGAGCGTCAGTAATTGATCCACCAGACGCGTGGCGCGATCGATACCCACGTGCAACTGGGCAAGGGCTTTTTGCTGTGCGGCGGGATCGTCATCGGAAAGCTGCGCGACCTCGGTTTGCACTTTCAGCGCCGCCAGCGGGCTGCGTAACTCATGGGCGGCATCGGAAGTAAAGCGCCGTTCACGCTGCATCATGCTCTGCGTACGATCAAAGAGTTGGTTCAGCGCGTCTACTAACGGGCGCACTTCATTGGGAACGCCTTCGCTACTGAGTGGATCGGCACGATCCGGCGCCCGTGAGCGCAGCGCCTGCGCCAGTTTTTTCAGCGGTCGCAATTCAAGGCTCAGCAATACGATCAATAGCGCCAGCATCAGCGGCAGGGCGATAAGCCACGGAGTGAGCTGCGAGGTGATAATCTCCAGCGCCATCTCGTGGCGATAATCCCACTCCTGGCCGACTACCACACGGAATTTCCCGTTCGGCGCAGTGAGCCACAGAAAACGCCATTGATCGTCATCATCACGTAGCTGCCCGTTATCAAACCCTTCCCGCCGGTAGTTGTAGGGGATCGCTTTGCCGTTTTCGCCGTCGTTCAGCAGCATGTTGCCGTCGGTTGAGTAGATAGCGAAAGCCAGCGCATCATCATCCAGGTGGCCGTGTTTGATCTTCTTTTTACCGAGCGCCGGCGCGGCGTTTTTCAGCGGCTCAAACTCCATCACGCTGAGCCGTTTGGCGAACAGCATTTGCTGGGTATCAAACAGTTTGTCGAGTTTATCGCGGGTTTGCTGCCAGGCAACGAGACTGGCGCTGAGCCAGGCGACCATCGACAGCAGCAAAAACAGCATCGTCAGGCGCAGGCGTAAACTCAGCGGACGGGTCAGTTTCATGCGTCTCCCAGGGTATAACCGATGCCATGAACGGTGCGGATAAACGCCGTACCGAGCTTGCGGCGTAAATGGTGTACATGCACTTCCACCGCGTTGCTGGTGACCTCGTCATCCCAGGTATAAAGTTTCTCTTCGATTAATTTACGCGGCAGAACGCGCCCGGCATTGCGCAGCAGCAGCTCCAGCAGAGCGAACTCTTTCGGTTTTAGCGCCAGCGTTTCGCCGTCAAGCGTGGCGACCAGATTACCGGGATCGAGCGTGACGTTGCCGTGGCGCAGCACGCTTTGTGTCTGCCCGTGGCGGCGGCGAATAAGCACTTCGAGCCTTGCCGCCACTTCAACCAGAGCGAACGGTTTGCACAGATAATCATCTGCGCCCAGCCGCAACCCCTCAACGCGCTGGTCGATGGCATCGCGCGCGGTGAGGATCAATACCGGTTCCGCGCGCTTTTGTTCGCGCCAGTCGCGCAGAATATCCAGCCCGTCGATGCCGGGCAGCGTTAAGTCGAGGATCACCGCATCATACGGCGCGCTAAACAGGGCTGCCTTGCCTTGTTTGCCATCGGTAAACCAATCGACGCTGAAGCCTTTTTTGCCGAGCCCGGCTTTTAAACCGTCGCCGATGAGCGTGTCATCTTCCACCAGTAAAATGCGCATTTTGCCTCCTTTTACTCCGTTTTATTGGCAGTAAAACCGCTGCTGGTCGACAATGTACAGCGGAAATAAATCTTTTTTCCCGTTAAGAAGTCGTTAAGGAGTGACGGGTTAAATGGACGTTAACCATCGTAAGGGAGATAAAACATGAAAAAGATTGCTGCACTTGTCGCTGTTCTCACACTCTGTTCCGCACCCGTTTTCGCGGCGAATCCTGGCGGCTTTACCGGACCGGGTGCAACCTCGCAGAGCGGCGGTTTTACCGGGCCGAACGGCAGCAAAGCCACCGTTGAAAGCGCGAAATCACTGCGCGACGACGCCTGGGTGACGCTGCGCGGTAATATTGTCGAGCGCATCTCTGATGATACCTACCTGTTCAAAGATTCGACCGGCACCATCAATGTCGATATCAACCACAAGCGCTGGAACGGCGTGACCGTTGGGCCACAAGATACGGTGGAGATCCAGGGCGAAGTCGATAAGGACTGGAATTCAGTTGAAATCGACGTCAAAGAGATCCGCAAAGTCACTCAGTAAGCGCTAAACGCGCGTGAAAAAATCGCTCATCGCTATGACTCCTCGCCGCAGATAAGGTAGTATCTGCGGCAATATTGCCGCCGCACAGGCGGGCGCATACGTTGAGGAATCACGATTAATGAGCGATATGGCAGAGCGCCTTGCGCTGCATGAATTTACGGAAAACGCATACCTGAACTACTCCATGTACGTCATCATGGATCGTGCGTTGCCGTTTATCGGTGATGGCCTGAAACCCGTTCAGCGTCGCATCGTTTACGCAATGTCAGAACTGGGGCTGAACGCCAGCGCGAAGTTCAAAAAATCCGCCCGTACCGTGGGCGACGTGCTGGGTAAATACCATCCGCACGGCGACAGCGCCTGCTATGAAGCGATGGTGCTGATGGCGCAGCCGTTCTCCTACCGTTACCCGCTGGTCGATGGCCAGGGCAACTGGGGGGCGCCGGACGATCCGAAGTCCTTCGCGGCGATGCGTTACACCGAATCCCGTCTGTCCAAATACGCCGAACTGCTGCTGAGCGAACTGGGCCAAGGCACCGTTGACTGGGTGCCGAACTTCGACGGCACGATGCAGGAGCCGAAAATGCTGCCTGCGCGCCTGCCGAATATCCTGCTCAACGGTACGACCGGTATTGCCGTGGGGATGGCGACAGATATTCCGCCGCATAACCTGCGCGAAGTGGCTAACGCGGCGATCACCCTGATCGAACAACCGAAAACCACGCTCGATGAACTGCTGGATATCGTGCAGGGGCCAGACTACCCAACCGAAGCGGAAATCATCACCTCCCGCGCTGAAATCCGCAAAATCTACCAGAACGGACGCGGTTCGGTGCGTATGCGCGCGGTGTGGAAAAAAGAGGATGGCGCAGTCGTCATTACCGCGCTGCCGCACCAGGTTTCCGGCGCGCGCGTGCTGGAGCAAATCGCCAGCCAGATGCGCAATAAAAAGCTGCCGATGGTCGATGATTTGCGTGACGAGTCGGATCATGAAAACCCGACGCGTCTGGTGATCGTGCCGCGCTCCAACCGCGTGGATATGGAGCAGGTGATGAACCACCTGTTCGCCACTACCGATCTGGAAAAAAGCTACCGTATCAACCTGAACATGATCGGCCTGGATGGCCGCCCGGCGGTGAAAAACCTGCTGGAGATCCTCACCGAGTGGCTGGCGTTTCGTCGCGATACCGTGCGTCGTCGCCTGAACCACCGGCTGGATAAAGTGCTCAAACGCCTGCATATCCTTGAAGGTTTGCTGGTGGCGTTTCTTAATATCGACGAAGTGATCGAAATTATCCGGACGGAAGATGAGCCGAAACCGGCGTTGATGTCGCGCTTCGGTATCAGCGAAACGCAGGCGGAAGCGATCCTTGAGTTAAAACTGCGCCATCTCGCCAAACTGGAAGAGATGAAGATCCGCGGCGAGCAGGACGATCTTGCAAAAGAGCGCGATCAGCTGCAGGCGATCCTGGCCTCTGAGCGCAAGATGAACAACCTGCTGAAGAAAGAGCTGCAAGCTGATGCCGCCGCGTTTGGCGACGATCGCCGTTCACCGCTGCACGAGCGTGAAGAAGCGAAAGCGATGAACGAGCACGATATGCAGCCTTCTGAGCCGGTGACCATTGTGTTGTCACAAATGGGCTGGGTGCGCAGCGCCAAAGGCCACGACATCGACGCGCAGGGGCTGAGCTACAAAGCGGGCGATAGCTGGAAGTCTTCCGTAAAAGGCAAGAGCAACCAGCCGGTGGTGTTTATTGATACCACCGGTCGTAGCTACGCCATCGATCCGATTACGCTGCCTTCCGCACGCGGTCAGGGCGAGCCGTTAACCGGTAAGCTGACGCTGCCGCCGGGGGCGACCGTTGAGCATATGATGATGAGCAACGAGGATCAAAAACTGCTGATGGCGTCCGATGCGGGTTATGGCTTCGTTTGTACCTTCAATGACTTAGTGGCGCGTAACCGGGCTGGTAAGACGCTGATCAGCCTGCCAGAAAACGCCAAAGTGATGCCGCCGCTGGAGATCGAGAACGACAGCGACATGCTGCTGGCGATCACCGCCGCAGGCCGTATGTTGATGTTCCCGGTCAGCGAGCTGCCGCAATTGTCGAAAGGTAAAGGCAACAAGATTATCGGTATCCCTTCCGCTGATGCGGCGTCAGGCGCAGATAGCCTTGCGCATCTCTATTTGCTGCCGCCACAAAGCACGCTGACCATTCATGTTGGCAAACGCAAAATCAAACTGCGCCCGGAAGAGCTGCAAAAAGTGCAGGGCGAGCGCGGGCGTCGCGGTACGCTGATGCGCGGCCTGCAAAAAATTGACCGTGTCGAGATTGACGCGCCTTCCCGCCCAGGTGCGGGCGACAGCGAAGAGTAATCTTCGCCGCCAGGCTCCCCACCTTCCCGGTGGGGAGATCTTTCTGAGAAAATTTCCCGTAAAAGCGTTGTTAATTCGTGCATTGCGATTAACAATACGTTTTTTTAAAGGCCGCACACCCTACTGCGGCCTTTAAAAAAATAGCCCAGGCCCGCTGCGGGTCGACGGCGACACAGCCAGTTTCAGCGTGATGGCGCTGGCGTGTATATAATGCTCAAAGGTATGGGCTTCAGAGGTTTGTTATGCTATTCATTTTTCGCGTCATTATTGTCGTCATCTACTCCATTCTGGTGTGCGTATTCGGCTCTCTCTATTGTTTACTCAGTCCGCGTAATCCTAAACACGTTGCCACCTTCGGCCATATGTTCGGTCGCCTTGCGCCGGTCTTTGGTTTGAAAGTCGAAACCCGTCTGCCTCCAGGCGCGGAAAAGTTCGGTAACGCTATCTATATTGCGAACCACCAGAGCAACTACGATATGGTGACCGCCTCCAGCATTGTGCTGCCGCCAACGGTCACCGTCGGTAAGAAAAGCCTGCTATGGGTGCCGTTCTTCGGCCAGCTTTACTGGCTGACCGGTAATCTGCTTATCGATCGCAACAATCGTGCAAAAGCGCACGGCACCATTGCCGAAGTGGTGAAACAGATCCAGAAACGCAATATTTCTATCTGGATGTTCCCGGAAGGCACCCGCAGCCGCGGTCGCGGTTTGCTGCCGTTCAAAACCGGCGCGTTTCATGCGGCGATTGCCGCTGGTGTTCCGATCATTCCTGTTTGTGTTTCCAACAACGCGAACAAAGTTAACCTCAACCGTCTGCGCAACGGGCTGGTGATTGTCGAGATGCTGCCGCCGGTGGATGTTTCGCAATTTGGTAAAGATCAGGTACGCCAGCTGGCGACGCACTGTCGTGAACTGATGGCGGCCAAAATTGCAGAGCTCGATAAAGAAGTTGCAGAACGCGAAGCAACCGGCCGGGTTTAATCTGTTTTATTTCGCAACACCGCAGGAGAGAAAACCTCCGGCGCATTGAGTCAGTTTTACACGGAGCAAATATGTCACTCAGTCGGCGTCAGTTTCTTCAGGCATCCGGGGTTGCGCTTTGTGCAGGCGCGGTGCCGCTGAGGGCAAATGCTGCCGGGCCGCAACCGCCGCTGCCCATTCCTCCGCTGCTGGAATCCCGGCGCGGTCAGCCGCTGTTTATGACCTTACAACGCGCGCACTGGTCGTTTGCCACCGGCACTCGGGCGCAGGTTTCCGGCATTAACGGGCGTTATCTTGGGCCGACAATCCGCGTCTGGAATGGCGATGACGTTAAGCTGATTTACAGCAATCGGCTGGCGGAAAACGTGGCGATGACCGTGAGCGGTTTGCAGGTGCCTGGCCCGCTTATCGGCGGCGCGGCGCGCATGATGACCGCCAATAACGACTGGGCACCGGTACTGCCGATCCGCCAGAGCGCGGGGACGTTGTGGTATCACGCCAATACGCCGAACCGTACCGCGCAGCAGGTGTATAACGGCCTCGCCGGGATGTGGTTGGTCGAGGATGAGATCAGCAAAACGCTGCCGATCCCTAAGCACTACGGCGTAGATGATTTCCCGGTCATTATTCAGGATAAACGGCTGGATAATTTCGGCACGCCGGAATACAGCGAGCCGGGCAGCGGGGGATTTGTCGGTGATACGCTGATGGTCAACGGTGCGCAAAGTCCTTATGTCGAAGTCTCTCGCGGCTGGGTGCGTCTGCGTCTGTTAAATGCTTCAAACTCCCGCCGTTATCAATTGCAAATGAGCGATGGTCGCGCACTGCATGTCATTGCCGGCGATCAGGGTTTTTTGCCAGCGCCAGTCTCGGTTAAGCAGCTTTCTCTGGCACCGGGCGAGCGGCGCGAAGTGCTGGTGGATATGACCAACGGTGATGAAGTGTCGATCACCTGCGGTGAAGCGGCGAGCATTATGGATCGCCTGCGCGGCTTCTTTGAACCGTCGAGTATTTTGATCTCCACGCTGGTGTTGACGCTGCGACCAACCGGCCTGCTGCCGCTGGTCACCGACACGCTGCCGATGCGCCTGTTGCCGACCGATATTCAGGCCGGTACGCCAACCCGCAACCGCGACATTACCCTGGGTAGCGATCCGGGCATTAACAGCCAGCTGTGGGATACGCAGCGTATCGATATTACCGCCCAGCAGGGCACCTGGGAGCGCTGGACGGTGCGTGCGGAGATGCCGCAATCGTTCCATATGGAAGGCGTGATGTTCCAGGTGCGCAATGTGAATGGCGCGATGCCTTTCCCGGAAGACCGGGGCTGGAAAGATACGGTCTGGATTGACGGTCAAGTGGAGCTGCTGGTGTGGTTTGGTCAGCCTTCATGGCCGCACTTCCCGTTCCTGTATCAAAGCCAGACGCTGGAAATGGCCGATCGTGGTTCCGTGGGGCAACTGCTGGTGAACCCCGCGCCATAACTGACCTGGCCTGGTGGCTGCACGCTTATCAGGCCTTGACAAAATCCTCCTTCATTTCGTGCAAGTTTACGGCGTATAATCGCCGCCCTTTGATGATTTTTTTACCACTTTTGGAAGCAAGATGAGCGCAATATCCCTGATCCAACCGGATCGTGACCTTTTCTCATGGCCCCAGTACTGGGCGGCCTGCTTCGGCCCCGCGCCGTTTTTGCCGATGTCGCGCGAAGAGATGGATCAACTTGGCTGGGATAGCTGCGACATCATTCTGGTGACGGGTGATGCCTATGTCGACCACCCGAGTTTCGGCATGGCCATTTGCGGCCGTATGCTCGAAGCGCAGGGCTTTCGCGTTGGCATCATCGCCCAGCCGGACTGGAACAGCAAAGACGACTTTATGCGTCTCGGTAAACCAAACCTGTTCTTCGGCGTGACCGCCGGTAACATGGACTCAATGATCAACCGCTACACCGCCGATCGTAAGCTGCGCCATGACGATGCTTACACGCCGGATAACGTCGCCGGTAAACGCCCGGATCGCGCGACGCTGGTTTATACCCAGCGCTGTAAAGAGGCGTGGAAAGATGTGCCGGTGATCCTCGGCGGTATCGAAGCCAGCCTGCGCCGTACCGCGCATTATGATTACTGGTCTGATACGGTGCGCCGATCGGTGCTAATTGATGCCAAAGCCGACATGCTGATGTTCGGCAACGGCGAGCGCCCGCTGGTGGAAGTGGCGCACCGCCTGGCGGCCGGTGAGCCAATCGGTGAAATTCGTGATGTGCGTAATACCGCGATCATCGTCAAAGAAGCGTTGCCGGGCTGGAGCGGCGTTGATTCCACGCGCCTTGATACGCCGGGAAAAATCGATCCAATTCCGCATCCTTACGGCGACGATCTGCCGTGCGCTGATAACAAACCGGTTGAGCCGAAAGCGCAGGAAGCAAAACGCGTTACCGTCCAGCCGCCGCGCCCGAAACCGTGGGAGAAAACCTACGTGCTGCTGCCTTCCTTTGAGAAGGTGAAAGCTGACAAAGTGCTCTACGCGCACGCGTCGCGCATTCTGCACCACGAAACGAACCCCGGCTGCGCCCGTGCGCTGCTGCAAAAGCATGGCGATCGTTATATCTGGATCAACCCTCCGGCGATCCCGCTGTCGACTGAAGAGATGGACAGCGTTTTTGCGCTGCCTTACAAGCGCGTGCCGCACCCGGCATACGGTAACAGCCGTATTCCGGCCTACGAGATGATTCGCTTCTCGATTAACATCATGCGCGGCTGCTTTGGGGGCTGTTCTTTCTGCTCGATCACCGAGCACGAAGGACGCATTATTCAGAGCCGCTCCGAAGATTCGATCATCAATGAGATCGAAGCGATTCGTGACACGGTGCCCGGTTTTACCGGCGTAATCTCCGATCTTGGCGGTCCAACCGCCAACATGTATATGCTGCGCTGTAAATCGCCGCGCGCTGAACAGACATGTCGCCGTCTCTCCTGCGTTTACCCGGACATCTGTCCGCACATGGACACTAACCATCAGCCGACGATCGATCTCTATCGCCGCGCCCGCGATCTGAAAGGTATCAAGAAGATCCTGATCGCTTCCGGCGTGCGTTACGATCTGGCGGTGGAGGATCCGCGCTATGTGAAAGAGCTGGCGACGCACCACGTCGGCGGTTATCTGAAGATTGCCCCGGAGCATACCGAAGAGGGACCGCTGTCGAAGATGATGAAACCGGGAATGGGCAGCTACGACCGCTTTAAACAGCTGTTCGACACCTATTCTAAAGAGGCGGGTAAAGAGCAGTATCTGATCCCGTACTTTATCTCTGCGCACCCCGGCACGCGCGATGAAGATATGGTGAACCTGGCGCTGTGGCTCAAGCGTCACCGTTTCCGCTTAGATCAGGTGCAGAACTTCTATCCGTCACCGCTGGCTAACTCGACGACCATGTATTACACCGGGAAAAACCCGCTGTCGAAGATCGATTACAAGAGCGAAGAAGTGGTAGTGCCGAAAGGGGATAAACAGCGCCGCCTGCATAAAGCGCTGCTGCGTTATCACGATCCGGCTAACTGGCCGCTGCTGCGCCAGGCGCTGGAAGCGATGGGTAAAAAGCACCTGATTGGTTCACGCCGTGAATGCCTGGTGCCAGCGCCGACGCTTGATGAAATGCGTGAAGCGCGACGCCAGAATCGCCAGTCGCGCCCGGCACTAACCAAGCACACGCCGATTGTGCATCAGCGCAGCAACGGCAAAAACACCGCCGCAGCGCCAGCGAAGAAAAAAGCCTCACGCGTGCGTTAAGCACATAAAAATCCCGGCGAGATGCCGGGATTTTTATTTTCTGTAGACAAAAAGCCACAATGACAGCGTTGTGGCCTGCTGGAAAAACTTAACCCCCGAACTGATCCGGGTCCGGGCCCAGCCGTTTACCGGCATCCAGTTTGGCGATCTCCGCCAGCTCGTCTTTATCCAGGCGGAAATCCCAGACGTTAAAGTTCTCGGCAATACGCGTCGGCGTGACCGATTTCGGGATCACTACCAGGCCGCTATCAAGATGCCAGCGGATCACCACCTGAGCAGGGGTTTTGCCGTATTTATCCGCCAGATCGCGGATAATTTTTTGATCAAACACCCCTTCGCCGCCCTGTGCCAGCGGGCTCCAGGACTCGGTCTGGATTTTATGCGTCGCGTTCCAGGCATGCAGTTGCCGCTGTTGCATCAACGGGTGCAATTCGATCTGGTTAATAACCGGGATCACGCTGGTTTCATCAATGATTTTTTGCAGGTGGTGGATCTCGAAATTACACACGCCGATACTTTTTACCAGCCCCTGTTTTTGCAGCTCGATCATGCCTTGCCAGGCCTCAACGTAATGATCGATAGCCGGAACAGGCCAGTGCATCAGATAGAGATCGACGTAATCCAGTTGCAGCTTTTTCAGGCTGGTTTTCAGCGCTTCGGCGGGATGTTTTTGATCGTCATTCCACAGCTTGGTGGTGATAAATAACTCCTCACGCGGCACCCCTGCGCTGGCTAACGCTTTGCCAACGCCCTCTTCGTTCTTATAGGCGGCGGCGGTATCAATGGAGCGATATCCCACCTCCAGCGCCTTTTGGATGGCGGTTATCACTTCCTCGTTGCTCGCTTTCCACACGCCAAGACCCAGTTGCGGCATCAGGTTGCCGTCAGAAAGCTTAATCACGGTTGGATGTGTCATGCATTTCTCCTTTGAATAAGCTTACCGGGACGAGCCCGGTAAGGTGATGTGCATTAAGTGTGGTCGAAAAAACCAAAAACGGAAGGCGGGGCAATGAGACCTTAACGTGCCGCTTCGTAAATACGACGGCTCACATCCAGCGTGATATCCTGGCGTTCGCCCAGTTTTGTCATGCCGTGTTCTTCCAGTTTCGCCAGCAGCGCCGGAATGGAACTGCCGTCCAGGCCATAACCGGAAAGGCGGGTCGGAACGCCCATCTGCTCGAAGAAGTTGCGCGTGGCTTCAATCGCCGCGTCGATACGCTCGTTCTCAGAACCGTCTTTGATGTTCCAGACGCGCTCTGCGTATTGCAGCAGTTTTTCGCGTTTGGTGTCGCGTTTCTCATTCCACAGTGCAGGCAGAACCACCGCCAGCGTCTGGGCATGGTCAAGTCCATGCATCGCTGTCAGTTCGTGGCCCAGCATGTGCGTGGCCCAATCCTGCGGCACGCCCGCGCCAATCAGGCCGTTCAGCGCTTGTGTCGCCGCCCACATCACGTTGGCGCGCACGTCGTAGTTTTCCGGCTCCTGCAAGGCTTTCGGGCCTTCTTCAATTAGCGTCAGCAGAATGCCTTCGGCAAAGCGATCCTGGATTTTGCCATCAACCGGATAAGTGACGTACTGCTCAACGGTGTGAACAAAGGCGTCAACCACGCCGTTCGCCACCTGGCGTGGCGGCAGGGTATAGGTGTAGACCGGATCCAGCACCGCGAAGACCGGCTGAACGAACGGGGAGTGGAACGCCTGTTTGTCGCCGGTCGCTTTACGCGATACCACTGCGCCTGCGTTGGACTCGGAACCGGTCGCCGGCAGCGTCAGCACAGAACCCATCGGGATCGCGCTTTTAATTTCGCCGCCGCGCGTTTGCAGGATGTGCCACGGATCAATGCCATCAGCATAGTGAGCCGCCGCGGCGATAAATTTGGTGCCGTCCAGCACGGAACCGCCGCCGACTGCCAGCAGGAAGGTGATGTTTTCATCTTTAACAACCTGTACCGCTTTCATCAGCGTTTCGTAGGTCGGGTTCGGTTCGATGCCGCTGAATTCACGCACATCCAGCCCTTGCAGCGCGCTGTAAACCTGGTCGAGCACGCCGTTTTTCTTCACGCTGCCGCCACCGTAGGTGATCAGTACGCGTGCGCCAGTCGGGATTTGCTCACGCAGATTGGCAATGGCACCTTTGCCGAACAGGATGCGGGTCGGGGTATGCAGATTAAAATTGTTCATTGCTCGTTCCCTTCTTATTGAGGTGAAAAAAGAGTGTGGCGGTGATTTGCCCAATGGCGATTATTGTGGGCGCGGGCTGGCGCGCTCTCAATGCACATTCCTGCCGATGTCTTGCCTGTTTCTCCTTGTGACTGGAGAAAAAGCACAAAAGTTTGCACACTGTACGGGTCGAAATAGCCTGCCGGAGTGGCGAGAAATGAAGCGTGAAGAGATTTGCCTGCAGCTCACTGAAAAGATTAAGCGATTGAAAGTGAATGAAAATAGGCTCAATGCACTGCTGCCGGATATTCGCTTGCTGTACGGTACTCAGCCGGGAACCCGTACGCCGGTGATGTATCAGCCGGGCATCGTTTTTCTCTTTTCCGGTCACAAAATTGGTTATATCAATGAAAGAGTTTTTCGTTATGACACCAATGAATATTTACTGCTGACCGTACCGCTACCGTTTGAGTGTGAAACCTTCGCCACGCCGGAAGTACCGCTGGCGGGGATCCGTTTGAATGTCGATATTCTGCAATTGCAGGAGCTGCTAATGGATATCGGCGAAGACGAACATTTTCGCCCGGATGTGGCGGCAAGCGGCATTAACTCAGCGGTGTTATCGGAGGAGATCCTCTGTGCCGCTGAGCGTTTGCTGGATGTGATGGAACGTCCGCTGGATGCGCGTATTCTCGGCAAACAGATTATCCGCGAAATGCTTTACCACGTGCTAACCGGGCCGCGCGGCGGGGCGCTGCTGGCGTTAGTTAGCCGCCAGACCCACTTCAGCCTGATAAGCCGCGTGCTAAAACGCATTGAAAGCCAGTACACGGAAAACCTCAGCGTTGACCAACTGGCGGCGGAAGCCAATATGAGCGTCTCGGCGTTTCACCATAACTTTAAATCGGTGACCAGCACCTCGCCGCTGCAATACCTGAAAACTTACCGTCTGCACAAAGCGCGCATGTTGATGGTGCACGATGGTATGAAAGCCGGGGCGGCGGCCATGCGCGTTGGCTATGAAAGCCCGTCGCAATTTAGCCGTGAGTTTAAGCGCTATTTTGGCCTGACGCCGGGAGAAGATGTGGCGAGAATTCGCATGATGCAGGGAATGTAAGACTTCCCCTCTTCATGGCGAAGAGGGGAAACGCGTTACGCGTTGCAGTATTTTTTCTTCAGCACCACAGTGACAGCGCCAACCAGGCCGACAACCAGCAGGAACACCGGCAGCAGCATCAGGAAGGTCATTACCTGATCTTCATGGCGTTTCACAAATGGGATCATGCTGATGGCGTAGCCCAGCGAGGTCACCGCGCCGACCCACAGCAGCCCGCTCAGCCAGTTAAATAACTGGAAACGGCGGTTAGAGAGGCCGGAAATGCCCGCCATCGTCGGCAGCAGGGTGCGGATAAAGGCCAGGAAACGCCCCGCCAGCAGTGCCAGCAGACCGTGACGGTCAAACATATAGGTCGCCCGCTCGTGATATTTAACCGGCAACTGCGAGAGCCAGCTTTTCACCACGCGCGTATTCCCAAGCCACTTGCCCTGGATATAGCTCAGCCAGCAACCGAGACTGGCGGCGGAAGTTAGGATGGCTAACGTCGCGACGAAATCCATGCAGCCGCGCGCAATCAACGCACCAGCAAGCAGCAGCAAACTGTCACCGGGTAAAAACGAAGCAGGAAGCAGGCCGTTTTCTAAAAAGAGGGTGGCAAACATTACTAAATAAACAACACCCACAACATGTGGATTTGCCAGCGCAGCAAAGTCGTGATGCCAGAGCGCAGCAATAATATCTTGAATAACAGCCATGGACTTTCCCGTGGAACCGCGTAGAGGAGGCTATTGTACTCCAGTTCGCCTGAAACACCTTGATCGGGGGCGCAAGAAACAGAGAATTTTCTGAATACTTACGCCCGTAAGCCTGGTTTACACAATGCGCTGAAAGCCCGCCACTAAATCCTCAATCAGATCGTCAACATTCTCTAAACCAATGTGCACTCGGATTAATGTGCCGGTGAAATCCACGTCACCGTCCGGGCGAATCGCCGCCAGCTGTTCTGGCTGGTTGGCGAGTATCAACGACTCGTAACCGCCCCACGAATACGCCATGCTGAACAGCGAGAAATGGTCGAGGTAGTTGGCTAATTCTTCATTACTTAAGCGCTTATTCAGCACAAACGAGAACAAGCCGCTGCTACCGCTAAAATCCCGCTGCCAGAACTCGTGGCCTTTACTGCCGGGAAGCGCCGGGTGATTAACGCGCGCCACCTGCGGATGTGCCGCCAGCCATTCGGCAATTTTCAGGCTGCTTTCGTGGTGCTGACGCAGACGAACGCCCAGCGTACGCAGACCACGGCTGGTCATATACGCCGTGTCGGCATCCACCATTTGCCCCATCAAATAAGCGTTTTCACGCAGTTGTTCCCAACAGCGGGCGTTGGATACCGCCGTACCGATCATGCCGTCGGAGTGGCCAATCAGGTATTTGGTTGCCGCCTGAATCGAGATATCAATATCGAATTCCAGCGCCTTAAACAGAACGCCCGCCGCCCAGGTGTTATCGATCATGATAATGGCGTCTGGCGCAACGCTTCGCACCGCCTGCACAATCGCCGGAACATCGTGGACTTCCATGGTGATTGAGCCGGGAGACTCCAGGAACACTACTTTGGTGTTTGGCTGAATCAGCCGCACGATGCTGGAACCTATCATCGGGTCGAACCAACTGGTGGTGACGCCGAGTTTGGCGAGAATTTTGGTGCTGAAATCCTGGCTGGGTTCATAGGCGGTGTTGGTCATCAACACATGATCGCCTTGTTCAACAAACGCCAGAATGGTATTTGCCACCGCCGCAGCGCCGCAGGGGAAGAGCGCACAGCCCGCACCGCCTTCCAGTTCACACATCGCGTCTTGCAGCGAAAAGTGCGTGAGCGTGCCGCGACGACCGTAAAACAGTTCGCCGTTGGCGCGGTTACGTGTCGCGTGTTTTTTGGCTTCAACAGTGTCGAATACCAGTGAAGAGGCGCGTTGGATAACGCTGTTCACTGACCCTTGCGTGTATTTTTTGCTGCGCCCTGCGTTAACCAGAGCGGTATCAAGATGCTTTGCCGTCATTCTCGCTCAACCTGTTTTTATACGTCTGGATGTCCAGACTACCATGATTGTTGACGGATGCCTCGCAGTGTTGTGCCGGTGAGTGAATTTTTTCCAGAAAATGTTCAATGGAGTCTGTTTACTGCGTAAGCGCAAAGAAAATGACTTTTAATTCAGGCACTCTGCAAATACTAATGAGAACTACTATCAATTCGACGACTTTTTGATATCATGGCGCACAGATTTTGTGATTTGCGTCTCGGAGATACACTGTGGGTAATAATTTGATGCAGACGGATCTATCCGTGTGGGGCATGTACCAGCATGCCGACATCGTTGTGAAGGTGGTGATGATCGGCCTGATTCTGGCGTCTATCGTCACGTGGGCGCTTTTCTTCAGCAAAAGCGTTGAGATGATTTCACACAAGCGCCGCCTCAAGCGTGAGCAGCAGCAGTTAGCTGAAGCCCGCTCTCTGGATCAGGCGAGTGAAATTGCTTCCGCTTTCCACGCGCGCAGCCTGAGCACAATGTTGATCAACGAAGCCCAGAACGAACTGGCGTTATCCGCAGGCAGCGAAGATAACGAAGGCATTAAAGAGCGCACCGGTTTTCGTCTCGAACGCCGCGTTGCTGCCACCGGTCGCCATATGGGGCGTGGGAATGGCTATCTGGCAACGATTGGCGCAATCTCGCCGTTTATTGGTCTGTTTGGTACCGTTTGGGGCATCATGAACAGCTTCATCGGTATTGCGCAGACGCAAACCACCAACCTCGCGGTTGTCGCGCCGGGCATCGCGGAAGCGCTGCTGGCAACGGCTATCGGCCTGGTTGCTGCTATCCCGGCGGTGGTGATTTACAACATCTTCGCCCGTATGATCGGCAGCTATAAAGCGACCCTCGGCGATGTTGCCGCGCAAGTTCTGCTGCTGCAAAGCCGCGATCTGGATCTGGCTGCCAGCAACGCTCAGCCGGTTCGCACCGCGCAAAAATTACGAGTAGGTTGATTCGTCATGGCAATGCGTCTTAATGAAAACCTGGACGATAACGGCGAAATGCATGAAATCAACGTCACGCCGTTTATCGACGTGATGTTAGTGCTGCTGATTATCTTTATGGTGGCCGCGCCGCTTGCCACGGTTGATGTGAAAGTTAACCTGCCGGCATCGACCAGCCAGCCGCAGCCGCGCCCGGAAAAACCGGTTTACCTGTCGGTAAAAGCCGATAACACCATGTTTATTGGTAACGATCAGGTTACCGATGAAACGATGGTTAACGCGCTGAATACGCTAACCGAAGGTAAAAAAGACACGACTATCTTCTTTCGCGCGGATAAAACCGTTGATTACGAAACGATGATGAAGGTGATGGATACGCTGCATCAGGCGGGATATCTGAAGATCGGTCTGGTGGGCGAAGAAGTCGCGAAAGCGAAGTAATACTGAATCAATTAAAAAGCTGGCGAATGCCAGCTTTTTTATGCCTGTTATCCAAGGTGCTCGCCGCCCGTCACGCCATGCACTTCGGCGGTAACGTAGCTTGATTCCTGGCTCGCCAGATAAACATAAATCGGTGCCAGTTCTGCAGGCTGCCCGGCACGCTTCATTGGCGTTTGCTGGCCAAACTGCGGCAGTTTCTCCTGCGGCTGACCCCCGGCAATTTGCAGCGCTGTCCAGATTGGTCCCGGGGCTACGATGTTAACCCGAATCCCTTTTTCCGCGACCTGCTTCGCCAGTCCCCGGCTGTAATTGAGGATTGCCGCCTTGGTTGAGGCGTAGTCCAGCAGATGAGTACTCGGTTGATACGCCTGAATAGACGAGGTGGTGATGATGCTCCCGCCCGGTGGCAGCAACGGCACGGCTTCCTGGGTTATCCAGAACAGCGCAAAAACGTTAACGGTGTAGGTTTGGGTAAATTGCTCTGTCGTCAGGTTGGCAATCTCTTCCACCGCAGTCTGTTTACCCGCCACCAGCGCCAGAATATCCAGCCCGCCAAGCTGCTCTTTTGCCTTGTGCGGCAAAGAGCGGGCAAAAGACTCATCGGTCAGGTCACCGGGAATTAACACCGCTTTGCGCCCGGCGGCTTCGATTTGCGCCTTCACCTGCTGCGCGTCTTCCTCTTCCGCAGGCAAATAGTTGATGGCGACATCTGCGCCTTCTCGCGCATAGGCAATAGCCGCCGCGCGGCCAATGCCTGAATCGCCGCCAGTCACCAGCGCTTTGCGATCTTTTAGCCGCCCGCTACCGACGTAGCTGTTCTCGCCGCAGTCGGGAACGGGATCCATCTTCGACTGTACGCCTGGCGTTGGTTGCCGCTGTTTCGGGTATTCGCCAGTGTAATACTGCGTGGTGGGATCCTGCATTTTCGTCTGGTTATTCGCCATTACGTACCCTCCATATCGGTTGTTGAGTACTTAAGGGTAGAAGCCTGAGCTGAAAATGCAGACTAATTCAGGATTATCTTGAGGCGAAGGAGTACAAGCGTGGGAGAGGTAAAGGGCTATTTAGTGTTTGCGGCTCGCTTCGCCGCCGCTTCTTCTTCCAGTGCCACGGTCGTTACATTTGAGGTGCGATATTCGCCATCGCTTAGTTTGCGGCTCAGGCGTAACGTCGCGGTTTCGCGGCTCAGAATGTACTGATAGTTCGCTTCCAGGCGCCCCATGATTTTGTCCCGCAACTCTGGTTTTTGCGCGATGATGGCGTCGATGACAGCGCCATAAATCTCTTCTTTCACCTGCAGGGGATAGATTTCGCGACGGTTCTGCCATTTCAGGCGCACCAGTGCCGCAGGAATAGAAATCAGTTCACGCGCGATTCGCTGAATAGTTTCGTTTTTGCTTAATATCAGGGCTTCTTTATTTTGCTTTAAGATAAATTCATCACTTTTTTTCTCTTCTAAAGCTAAATAAACGTTATTATTATCGGCCTCTTTCACGTTATTCATCCCCGAACTTATAAAACATTGGCGTATCTTTTTCTCGGGTAATGAGGTTAAGCCAAATCTCATTACCTGCTTCATTTATTTGCTGAGTTTTATCCGCAATTATTTGGCTTAATGTTTGGGCATCTATCTCGCCTTCTGCTTGTAAATCATTAAGTAAACGCGCGAAAGTCTCGATTTTTACCACACACAATAGCCGCTCTTTTATATGGCGGTCGCGTTCTTCCAGTAGCATATTTCTCGACTGCCCGGTACGGCTGGCATTCGCTAATATATCGTTAGCATGTTCAGCGAGTGTTCTTTTACCCTGAGTTAAATTAGGCTCTTTTCCTTCTTCTCCAGGCTTGGTTTCAACGGCAGAAATGTGAAATCGTGCCGGGACAAGATTCTCGGGAAGCATTTCCAATGTCCTTTAATATCAACAGGGAAGAGGGTGTTCAGGCGTGAGGTTCGTTGACAATATCATGGCGCACTTTTAAAATCAAAAAAAAGGAGCCTGCTCATGAACAGTATTTTTTATTCTGTTATTGCTTTATTGCTGCTGACGGGCGGCGTTCTTTTATTGATGCGTGAGTACAATAAAAAAGCTCCCCTTAGTGAAATTGATAATCCGCCTTTACCACCGCAACCGTTATCAAAAGAGGAGGGGGAAGATCATTTCTCCGCGTTAATGAATGCGATTACGCCAGTGTGGTACTGGCGTGTTAATCATGAATATATAGATTTTCTTCATGCGACAATTAAGCGCATGAATATGGCGGAATTAAATAGTACGCCTGGGTTATTTGAAGCGCAGCGTCGCTGTAGCGATCTGAATTCTGCGGTGTATAAGTATTACGACAATATAAAGAAGCGCTGCGTAAATGGTGAAAAAGTACCGCATTCGGATCTGGATGTGCTCAACCTGCGTCAGTGTTTTCGTGAATTCAGTATGGAAGCATATCCGGCGCTGGTCGTGCTGGTATGGCCAGAGAACCAACGACCGTGGGTCAACCCCGAAGAGGTGTAGTGCCGTGTTGCTTTAGTGTTGCAAATTGTTTGCCTGGCTGGGATATACTGAGCGCCGGTTTAGCAATCTGAAGAGACTTTACGCAACATGGAACGCTTTCTGGAAAACGCAATGTACGCTTCGCGCTGGTTGCTCGCCCCGGTTTACTTCGGCCTCTCCCTTGCCCTGCTTGCGCTGACGGTAAAATTCTTCCAGGAGATTTTTCACGTCCTGCCCAATATCTTCAACCTGGCGGAAGCGGATCTAATCCTGACGCTGTTGTCGCTGGTGGATATGACGCTGGTGGGTGGTTTGCTGGTGATGGTGATGTTTTCCGGCTATGAAAATTTCGTCTCACAGCTCGATATCGCCGAGCATAAAGAGAAGTTGAACTGGCTTGGCAAAATGGACGCCACATCGCTGAAAAACAAAGTGGCGGCGTCGATTGTCGCCATTTCGTCGATTCATCTGCTGCGCGTGTTTATGGATGCCAAAAACGTCCCGGATAACAAACTGATGTGGTATGTGATTATCCATCTGACGTTTGTGCTTTCTGCTTTTGTGATGGGCTACCTGGACCGATTAACCCGCCACCAACACTGAGTTCATTGCCGGGCCGCATCCTGCCGCCCGGCATTATCGTTTTACTTATCTGAAGAAGCCTGCCACAAATTCAGCTCGCCATCGGCAACGTGCTTGTCGATCTGCGCCAGTTCCTCGCTACTAAAACTGAGGTTGTTCAACGCCTGAACGTTCTCTTCAAGCTGTTCCGGACGGCTCGCGCCAATCAGCACCGACGTGACTCGCGCATCTTTTAACAGCCAGCTCAGCGCCATTTGCGCCATCGACTGACCGCGGCGCTGTGCCATGTCATTGAGCAAGCGCAAGCTGTTGAGGTTGCTCTCTGTCAGCATTTTCTCCGTCAGACCGCGCACTTTTTTGCCTTCACGCTGCATGCGCGAGCCTTCCGGAATACCGTTCAGGTATTTGCCGGTTAGTAGCCCTTGCGCCAGCGGAGTAAAGGCGATGCAACCCACGCCGTTATCTTCCAGCGTATCCAGCAGGCCGGTTTTATCTACCCAGCGATTGAGCAGGTTGTAAGAGGGCTGGTGGATAAGCAGCGGTATTTTCCACTCACGCAACAGCGCCGCCATTTGCTGCGTGCGCTCGGTGGAATAGGAAGAGATGCCGACATACAGCGCTTTACCGCTCTGCACCGCCTGCGCCAGCGCGGATGCCGTCTCTTCCATTGGCGTTTTTTCATCAACCCGGTGTGAGTAAAAGATATCCACGTATTCGACGCCCATCCGCTTCAGGCTTTGATCGAGGCTGGCGAGCAGGTATTTGCGTGAACCGCCAGAACCGTACGGACCTGGCCACATATCGTAACCGGCTTTGGTGGAGATAATGATCTCGTCGCGGTATGCGGCAAAATCCTCACGCAGCAAGCGGCCAAAGTTCTCTTCCGCGCTGCCCGCTGGCGGCCCGTAGTTATTGGCTAAATCAAAGTGGGTAATGCCGAGGGAAAATGCTTTGCGCAGCAAGGCGCGCTGTGAGTCCAGGGCGTGCCCGTGACCAAAACTGTGCCACAGACCGAGCGAAAGTGCG
Source organism: Kosakonia sp. LAM2021 (assembly GCF_016620385.1). Classification (NCBI taxonomy): domain Bacteria; kingdom Pseudomonadati; phylum Pseudomonadota; class Gammaproteobacteria; order Enterobacterales; family Enterobacteriaceae; genus Kosakonia; species Kosakonia sp. LAM2021. The sequence goes on along the minus strand of NZ_JAENHT010000006.1, from coordinate 63,280 downwards.
GGCAGTTGCAAGCCGCTCTTGCCGCAGTAACGGTACTGCATCTGTTCGTAGCGATTCGGGTTGGCGAAGCCAGGCATGATGTCTCCTATCTTTTTAATCTTATCGATGAAAATTCGAAACAACGTTTCTATCTTACGTCTGTTTTCTGCACATCAAAAGATGAGGTTGTTTCTGGATGTTTTTTGAGCGAAAAGCGGAGCGCTATGCTTTGCTTAGAGAGGCGTACAACGACGGAGATAAACGATGACGCGGTTAACGGCGAAAGATTTCCCGCAGGAGTTGCTCGATTACTACGACTACTACGCACACGGCAAGATCAATAAGCGAGAGTTTTTACAGCTGGCGGGCAAATATGCGGTGGGCGGCATGACGGCGCTGACGCTGTTCAACTTATTGAAACCGAACTACGCGCTGGCAACGCAGGTGGAATTCACCGATCCGGACATTCATCCCGAATACATCACTTATCCGTCGCCGAACGGGCATGGCGATGTGCGTGGTTACCTGGTCAAACCGACAAAAGCGCAGGGCAAAGTGTCGGCAGTGGTGGTGGTACATGAAAACCGTGGGTTAAACCCGTATATAGAAGATGTGGCTCGCCGCGTCGCCAAAGCAGGTTACATTGCGCTGGCACCGGATGGTTTAAGCTCCGTGGGCGGTTACCCGGGTAACGATGATGAAGGCCGCGCATTGCAGCAGAAAGTTGACCCGACAAAGCTGATGAATGATTTTTTTGCCGCCATCGAGTTTATGCAAAAGCATCCGCAGGCGAGCGGCAAAGTGGGGATCACCGGTTTTTGCTATGGCGGCGGCGTGTCAAATGCCGCAGCGGTGGCTTACCCTGAGCTGGCGTGCGCGGTGCCTTTTTATGGTCGGCAACCTCCGGTGGCGGATGTTGCGAAAATCAACGCGCCGCTGTTGCTGCATTACGCTGCGCTGGACAAAAACATCAATGAAGGCTGGCCTGCTTATGAACAGGCGTTAAAGGCCCATCAAAAAGTTTTTGAAGCGTGGGTTTATCCCGGCGTTAACCACGGTTTTCACAACGATTCAACGCCGCGATACGATAAGGCGGCGGCCGAATTGGCCTGGCAACGCACCCTGGAGTGGTTCAAAAAGTATCTCGCCTAGTGGCTGTAATGTTGGCAGGGATGCCGAAAATATAAAAAAGTTTAATATCTCGAATTTTCTTTATTTATCGACGTAAATTAACGACATAAGCAATGATTGCCAGCTTTTTAAGTCAGAAATGCAGAGGAATAGATAATTAACGTAATAACTTTGATTTTCTGGCTTTTCCTGGCAGGCAAAAAAGCGTCTTTAATTTACTTTAGGCACCCGTTCTTTCTGCGAAAATTCCTGGGAAAGCGGCTAAAAAAACGGCGCGGCCTAAATCGTCGAGGGCTATTCATAATATTTATCAATGTATACAAAAATAATCGTTTGTAGAGGTTTTGTCTCCGCGCTCATTGCATGACCTGGCAACGTGCGCGAGCCGCAGCACCTCTACAGACCGCGATATGATTGGGTTTTAACATGATACCCGGTATCATTGTCTGCCTCACTATCGGGTTGTGTTGCATAAAAAAACATCTTTTTTAACATGACTTCACAAGCATTTAAAGCTTGCTTAACTGTTATTTTTTTTAAATTTTTTAGCGAATGATTAGTGATGTTTATCGGTGTTTTTCAAATGGCGATAATAACCATTATCGCTATGTTAAAGCGTGCTTTTTATATCGTTACATGATGCTATGTTTATTTGTTAATTATGGTTTTAATTTTATAGTACAACGTTTTAATAATGGGCGTTCTTTCCTTTTGCCATATTTATGGTCGTTTTTATAATAAAGTATTAAATTAAAATATCTTTTATTATTAGCATGTTATGTTGTTGTTTGTTGGCGGATTGCGTTGACGTTAACCGCTTTTACGGTGAAATAAAGTTAGCAGAATAATCGTTTTAGCGGCGACTCAAGTGGCAGAAGAAAGACAAAAGGTCAACGCTGTTTTCATACAAAATTTTTTAGCCAGACATTTAATATTTTCCGCACCTTGCCGATAAATGGAGATAACTCTCGCCCGCAGGCGAGAAAGCACCATTACCGCAAGGACAATATTATGAATATGCTTCGTAACTTTACTATACGAGCCGTGATGCTGGTGATCCTCGGGATCTTCGGCGTGCTGTGGTCTGGCGTCGGCTTGTATAGTGTTTTTTCTCTGTCAAAAGTCGCTGATGGCAATGAAGTTGATCGCCAGCTTGTGACGCAAATGACCCTTCTTAGCCAGGGTAATGATCAGTACTTCCGATTCGTTACCCGTCTTAGCCGTGTGATGGAAGCCAAAGCTGCGGGTGGCACGCCAGATATGGCACCGGTGCAACAGGCGCTGGATACCATGTCGCGTAAATTGGTGGAGTTTAAAGCCGTATCGCCAGGCCCGATGGATCCTAAAGTATCCGAACAAGTGATTGCCGCCTGGCAGGCGCTGCTGGATCAAGGGGTAACTCCGCAGATGCAGCTGGCGCAGCAAGGTACTCCAGACGCGTACCGCCAGCAGGCCAATAATGTTACGCCGGGTTTGAGCCGCAACTTCGGTACGGCGACGGAAAGCTTTAATAAAGCGGCCAGCAACAGCCTGGATGAAACGCGTGTGATGGTTGATGCGCGCACCAGCACCACGCGTGTCGCGATTATTACGGCGATGGTGATTGGCTTGTTAATTCTGCTGTTCACCGACCGCTATCTGGTCGCCATGCTGGTGAAACCGCTGAATCGTATTCGCGCGCACTTCCGTTTGATGGCGCAGGGCGATCTCAGCCAGCCGCTGGAAGATATGGGACGTAACTGCGTGGGTCAGGTGATCCCGCTGCTGTTAGCAATGCAGGATAGCCTGCGTGAAGCGGTGAGCAGCATTCGCCACGGCAGCGAGAATATCTGGCGCGGCGCGTCCGAAATCTCTACCGGCAATAACGATCTCTCTTCCCGTACGGAAGAGCAGGCTGCGGCGCTGGAACAAACCGCTGCCAGCATGGAAGAGCTGACCTCAACGGTAAAACTGAACGCGGATAACGCCAACCAGGCTAGCGAACTGGCACAAGTGGCGTCGACCACCGCCAGCAAAGGCGGCGCGCTGGTAAAAGAAGTCATCAGCACGATGGATGGCATCTCTGACAGCTCGAAGAAAATCGCCGAAATCACCAACGTGATTAACAGCATCGCCTTCCAGACCAACATCCTTGCGCTGAACGCCGCCGTGGAAGCCGCGCGTGCGGGTGAGCAAGGTCGTGGTTTCGCGGTGGTCGCGGGTGAAGTGCGTAACCTCGCCAGCCGCAGTGCCGGCGCGGCGAAAGAGATCGAAACGCTGATCGCGGATTCCGTTTCCCGCGTGGAGAAAGGCGCGAAACTGGTTAATGACACTGGCACCACCATGGAAAGCATTCTGCGTGCGGTGAGAGAAGTGACCACCATTATGAAAGAGATTGCTTCTGCGACGGATGAACAGAGCAAAGGCATCTCTCAGGTGGGCGTGGCAATTACCCAGATGGACAGCGTAACGCAGCAGAACGCCGCGCTGGTGGAAGAGATTTCCGCCGCCGCAGCCGCGCTGGAGCGCCAGACCGAAGAGTTGCAGCGTTCCGTGCAGCAGTTCCGCCTTTCCAGTGACGAGCAGCAGAAACCTGCGGCCACCGCGCTGGTAAAACCGGATTTATCACGCGGCGCACCGCGTAAAGCAGCAACGTCTTCGGATGAGTGGGTCGCGTTTTAATCAGCGCTATCGCCGCCACGAAAGATCGTTATATAATTTTCTATATAACGATTGTGGGGGTGATAACGATGGACAACCATTTTGGTAAGGGCTTGATGGCCGGGCTGAATGCGGCGCAGGCGGACAGCGCCAGTAACGTGGCGCATTTCTGCCCGGACTATAAGCGTGGTTTTGTACTCGGGTTTTCGCATCGGATGTTTGAAAAAACGGGCGATCGTCAACTCAGCGCGTGGGAAGCAGGCATTCTTACGCGTCGCTACGGGCTGGATAAGGACATGGTGATGGATTTCTTTCGCGAGAGCCACTCCAGCACTGTGATCCGATTTTTTATGGCGGGTTACCGTCTCGAAATCTAAAAATAAGCTTTGCTCAATATGTCGTTCTCTTTTGTGAAGGTCACTTTTGTCGAGGGTGACTTTCATTTTTTTTGCCGTTTTGTGCCCCTAAGCCCCTCATTTTTCTGTGACTACTGCAACACTCTCCGGCTTTTTGCATAATACCCTTGTTTTTTATGTGATTATTTGTCGGGGCGATCGCAGCATTCATCTGCCAATCAGGTGGAGAATAATCCTAGTCCAGGCTAAGGGATAACAATAAATGGCAGGAGAGAACCAACAATTTGCGTCTCATGGCGTGAGCCGTCGTGATTTTATGAAACTGTGTGCTGCATTGGCGGCGACCATGGGGTTAAGCGGTAAAGCCGCTGCCGAAATGGCCGAAGCTGTCAGTCACCCTCAGCGTCCACCCGTTATCTGGATTGGCGCGCAGGAGTGCACAGGCTGTACTGAATCACTGCTTCGCGCGACGCACCCCACCGTAGAAAACCTTGTGCTGGAAACCATTTCGCTGGAATACCACGAAGTGCTTTCTGCCGCGTTTGGTCACCAGGTTGAAGAGAATAAACACCGGGCGCTGGAACAGTATAAAGGCCAGTACGTGTTGGTGGTCGATGGCTCGATTCCGATGAAAGACGGCGGGGTTTACTGCATGGTGGCCGGCGAACCGATTGTCGACCATATTCGTAAAGCGGCGGAAAACGCGGCGGCGATTATCGCCATTGGCTCCTGCGCTGCCTGGGGCGGCGTGGCGGCGGCGGGCGTTAACCCGACTGGCGCAGTCAGCCTGCAAGAGGTGCTGCCTGGCAAAACGGTGATCAACATTCCCGGCTGCCCGCCGAACCCACAAAACTTCCTTGCCACGGTGGCGCATATCATCACCTTCGGCAAACCTCCGGCGCTTGACGCCAAAAACCGTCCCCGCTTTGCCTACGGGCGCTTAATTCACGAGCACTGCGAACGTCGGCCGCATTTTGATGCCGGACGTTTTGCGAAAGCGTATGGCGATCAGGGGCATCGCGAAGGCTGGTGCTTGTATCACTTAGGGTGCAAAGGCCCGGAAACCTGGGGCAACTGCTCAACGTTGCAGTTTTGCGATGTGGGCGGTGTCTGGCCCGTTGCCATTGGTCACCCGTGCTACGGCTGCAACGAAGAAGGTGTTGGCTTTCACAAAGGCATCTCCCAGCTTGCACATGTGGATAACCCTACGCCGCGCGCCGAGAAACCAGACGTCAACCTGAAAGAGGGCGGCACCGTGTCGGCAAGCGCTGTCGGTTTGCTGGGTGGCGTTGTAGGCCTGGTGGCGGGTGTCGGCGTGATGACCGTGCGTGAACTGGGTCGCCAGCAGAAGAAAAACGACACGGATTCACAGGGAGACTAGCCGTGAACAGACGTGATTTTCTCAAGGTGGCGTCCGGCGGGGCGCTGCTGGTGGGGGGATCGTCCGCGAGTTTTGCCGCCGCGCAAAACCGCCCGCCGATCCCCGGTGCGCTGGGGATGTTGTACGACTCCACGCTCTGTGTCGGTTGTCAGGCCTGTGTGACGCGTTGCCAGCAAATTAACACGCCGCAGCGCAACCCACAGGGCGAGCAAACCTGGTCGAATAACGACAAACTTTCGCCCTATACCAACAACATTATTCAGGTCTGGCACAGTGGCAGCGGGGAAAACAAAGACCAGCTGCGCGACGGCTACGCCTATATCAAAAAGCAGTGTATGCACTGCGTGGATGCCAACTGTGTTTCCGTCTGCCCGGTGCAGGCACTGAAAAAAGACGCCAAAACCGGCATTGTTCACTACGACGCCAGCGTCTGTACCGGCTGCCGCTACTGCATGGTTGCCTGTCCGTTCGATGTGCCGAAGTATGATTACAACAACCCCTTCGGCGCGCTGCATAAGTGCGAGCTCTGCAACCAGAAAGACGTGGCGCGCCTGGATAACGGCGAGCTGCCCGGTTGTGTGGAAGTGTGCCCGGCGGGCGCAGTGATTTTCGGCACGCGCGAAGAACTGCTCGCCGAAGCCAAAAAACGTCTCGCGATGAAACCTGGCTCTGAATACCGCTATCCGCGCCAGACATTGAACACCAACGATACCTATCTGCATAACGTGCCCAGCTACTATCCGCATCTGTACGGCGAGAAAGAGGGCGGCGGCACGCAGGTGCTGGTGCTGACCGGGGTTCCTTATCAGGAACTGGGGTTGCCGGAGCTGGACGACCTGGCAACCGGCGCACGCTCTGAGCATGTTCAACATACGGTCTACAAAGGCATGATGTTACCGCTTGCCGTGCTGGTTGGGCTGACCGCACTGGTACGCCGCAATACGCGCGACAACCATGACGGAGGCGATCATGAGTCATGATCCACAAGCGATGGGCGGCAAACTGCTGAGTAAACCGGTGCTGCTGTTCGCCCCGCTGATCGTGCTGTGCGCGATCTTTATCCTCAAGCGTTTGATCTTCGGGCTCGGATCGGTCTCGGATCTGAACGGCGGTTATCCGTGGGGGATCTGGATCGCGTTTGATTTGCTGATCGGCACCGGTTTTGCCTGTGGTGGTTGGGCGCTGGCGTGGGCAGTGTATGTCTTTAATCGGGGCGACTATCACCCGCTGGTGCGCCCGGCGCTGCTGTGCAGCCTGTTCGGTTATTCGCTGGGCGGCTTGTCCATCACCATCGACGTTGGTCGTTACTGGAACCTGCCTTATTTCTATATTCCCGGCCATTTCAACGTCAATTCAGTACTGTTTGAAACCGCGGTCTGTATGACGATTTACATCGGCGTGATGGCGCTTGAGTTCGCACCGGCGCTGCTGGAAAGGCTCGGCTGGAAGGTTTCGCTGCGCCGTCTCAATAAAGTGATGTTTTTCATTATCGCGCTTGGCGCACTACTGCCGACCATGCACCAGTCGTCGATGGGCTCGTTGATGATTGCCGCCGGGTATAAGGTTTACCCGCTGTGGCAGAGCTATGAAATGCTGCCGGTTTTCTCGCTGCTGACCGCGTTTATTATGGGTTTCTCGATTGTCATTTTCGAAGGCTCATTAATGCAGGCCAGCCTGCGCGGCAACGGGCCGGATGAAAAACGTCTGTTTAGTAAACTCATCAACATCCTGAGCGTACTGTTAGCGCTGTTCCTGGTGCTGCGTTTGGGAGAGATCACGTGGCGTGACAAATGGCATTACGCCTTCGCCGGTGATTTTTACAGCCTGATGTTCTGGCTGGAAATAGCGCTGTTGGCCTTGCCATTGCTGATCTTGCGCGCGCCGAGTCTGCGCCGTGATTCTCGCTTTTTGTTCCTTGGCGCGTTGAGCATGCTGCTCGGCTGTGCGCTGTGGCGGCTCTCTTATTCGCTGTTGGCCTTTAATCCCGGCAACGGCTACCACTACTTCCCGACAGCGGAAGAGTTATTGATTTCCATCGGTTTTGTGGCAATTGAAGTCTGTGCGTACATCTTACTGATACGTCTGTTGCCGATTATTCCTCCGTTAAAAACATCTGCGCGACATGAGGCGAGCAAAGCATGAGTCAACGTATCACCATTGATCCGGTCACCCGTATTGAGGGTCATTTACGCATTGATTGCGAAATTGAAAACGGCGTTGTATCAAAGGCCTGGTCGTCAGGAACCATGTGGCGCGGGATGGAAGAGATTGTCAAAAACCGCGACCCGCGCGACGCATGGATAATCATGCAGCGCATTTGCGGCGTTTGTACAACAATCCACGCCATTGCCTCGGTGCGGGCGGTAGAGAGCGCGCTGGAGGTGAAGGTGCCGCGTAACGCCCAGTACATCCGCAACATCATTCTGGCCGCCCACTCGATTCACGATCATATCGTCCATTTCTATCAGCTTTCGGCGCTCGATTGGGTCGATATCACCAGCGCGTTGAATGCCGATCCGGCGAAAGCCGCTGCGCTGTTACAGGGGCTTTCCGACTGGCCGCTTAACAGCGAAAACGACTTCAAAGCGGTGCAGGAGAAGATCAAAGCGCTGGTCGCCAGCGGCCAACTGGGCATTTTTGCCAACGGCTACTGGGGCCACCCGGCAATGAAGTTGCCGCCGGAAGTAAACCTGATTGCCGTGGCGCACTACCTGCAAGCGCTGGAGTGTCAGCGCGACGCTAACCGCATTGTCGCGCTGCTTGGCGGTAAATCGCCGCACATTCAGAACCTGGCGGTGGGCGGGGTTGCCAACCCGATCAACCTTGATGGCATTGAAGTGCTGAACCTTGAACGCCTGATGTATCTCAAGTCGTTTATCGACAAGCTCGAAGGATTTATCGAGCAGGTTTATAAAGTCGACACGGCGGTGATTGCGGCGTTTTACCCGGAATGGCTCACGCTCGGTAAAGGCGCGGTGAACTACCTGAGCGCGCCGGAATTTCCCACCGACGCCAACAACGGCAGTTTCCTCTTTTCTGGTGGCTACATCGAAAATGCCGATCTTGCGACCTACCGTGAAATCAACACCCACACCGATCCTTTCCTGATCAAAGGCATTCAGGAGAGCGCGAAACACGCCTGGTATAAAGATGAAGCGCCGCAGGAGCCGTGGCAGGGCACCACGCTGCCGCAGTACACCGGCTGGCAGGAAGAGGGCAAATATTCCTGGGTTAAATCGCCCACTTTTTACGGCAAAACGGTCGAAGTGGGGCCGCTCGCCAATATGCTCTGCAAGCTGGCGGCAAAACACCCGGCAACGACGGAAAAATTGCATGACATCACCGCCATTTACCAGAAACTCACCGGCAAAACGGTGGCGGTGGAGCAACTGCACTCTACGCTGGGGCGCATTATCGGCCGCACGGTTCATGCCTGCGAGTTACACCAGGTCTTGCAACAACAGTATCAGGCACTGATAGACAATATTGGCAAAGGCGATGTGCAAACCATTGCCCATACGGAGATCCCCGCCAGCGGTGAATTTAAAGGCGTTAGCTTCCTTGAAGCGCCGCGCGGCATGCTCTCCCACTGGATCGTTATCAAAGACGGCAAAATCGATAACTACCAGGCCGTAGTGCCGTCAACCTGGAACGCCGGGCCGCGTAACTTCAACGACGCCGCCGGGCCGTACGAGCTGTCACTGGTGGGTACACCAATTGCCGATCCGCAAAAACCGCTGGAAGTGGTGCGCACCGTTCACTCGTTCGACCCCTGTATGTCGTGCGCGGTACACGTGGTGGATGCCGACGGCAACGATGTTGTTGCGGTGAAGGTGCTGTGATGTCGATTTTAGTGTTAGGCGTAGGCAACATTTTGCTCACCGATGAAGCGATAGGCGTGCGGGTGGTGGAAGCGCTTGAGCAACGTTACCGCCTGCCTGCACATGTCGAGGTGCTGGACGGCGGCACGGCGGGCATGGAGCTGCTTGAGGCGATGGCTAACCGCGATCATCTGATCATCGCCGATGCGGTGGTCAGCCGCAAAAGCGAGCCGGGTGCCGTTATCTGCCTGCGTGATGACGACGTGCCAACGCTGTTCAGCAATAAAATTTCGCCGCACCAGTTGGGGCTATCGGATGTGTTGTCGGCGTTGCGCTTTACCGGGGAGTTTCCGAAAAAACTGACGCTGATTGGTATTATTCCGTCCTCGCTGGAGCCGCATATCGGCATGACGCCGCTGGTGGCGGCGAGCCTGGACACCGCGCTACAGGCGGTGCTGGCGGCGCTGCGTGAATCCGGCGTGGAGCCTGTTTTACGGGAGACCGAACATGCAGGATGAGGTGATGGGGTTCTACGTTTCGCCGCACTGCGAAGTGCAGGCGGCCTTTATGGCGATTGCAGAGCAGGAGATGCACGGTCTGCCGTTTGTCCATGCAACGATGCCGGTGTATGTCACGCCATTCACCCGCTTTGAAGAACAGTGGCTGGGCTGTGTGCTGACGCCGTGGATGCTGAGCGTGCAAATCTACCCCGGCCCGCAGCAGTGTTGGCCTCGCCGCCTGGTGAGCCAGCGGCTGGGGCTGCGATTGCCTTATGGCGAAATGACTTTTACCGTCGGCGAATTACCCGCCTTGGGACAATACCTGAGCTGCTCGCTGATGTCGCCGCTTGATCGGGGATTGTCTGTTGATGCTGGCATTGCGCTTGCGGATAACTGCCTGAAAATGGCGCTCTCGTTGCCGGTCACCGATGCCGCGCTAAGCCGTCGCGCGTTGCTGCAAGGACTGCGGGACAAAGCGCATGCATGAGTTATCCCTGTGCCAGAACGCGGTGGAGATCATTGAACAGCAGGCGCGGCAAAATGGCGCGCGGCGCGTGACGGGCGTATGGCTGGAAGTGGGCGCGCTGGCTTGTGTGGAAGAGAGCGCGTTGCGGTTTGGTTTTGATATCGCCTGCCGCGAGACGCTGGCGCAGGGTTGCACACTGCATATCCTGCATAAGCCGGCGCAAGCCTGGTGCTGGAACTGTAGCCAGACGGTGGAAACCGAACGGCATGATGAGTGCCCGCTCTGCCACTGCCCGACGCTGCATATTGAGCGCAGCGACGGCGTGCAGATCAAAAGTATCGAAGTGGAGTAAAGCAACGATGTGTATAGGCGTACCGGGTCAGGTGGTGGTCGTTGGCGATGATTTTCATCAACTGGCGCAGGTGGATGTGTGCGGCGTGCGCCGCGACGTCAATATCGCGCTGGTGTGCGAGGATTCACCGCGTGAATTGCTGGGACAATGGGTGCTGGTGCATGTCGGTTTCGCCATGAGCGTGATTGATGAACACGAAGCGCTGGCGACGCTGGAAGCGCTGCGCAACATGGAGATCGAAGCGTTTGCCCCTCAGCGCTGAGGTGCGTCGATGTTGGCGTCGGTCACCATCTGCGTGACCTGCGACAAATTGCCGATTTTCGCTTCGCTGGCGCGATAGAATTTGCTCTTATCAATTAACAGCAATGATTGCTGCGCCCGGCGTAACAGCTGGGCTTTGAACGCCGCGTTGTGGCGGGTGGAATCCCACATATCGCCGCACGCATCCACGCCTTCGCAGGAGAAGATAAACAGATCAATCTCCAGCGATTTCAGAAGACTGGCGAGAGCCGGGTTCACGTAGCAACGCTCCGTGCGCGCCAGTCGGCCGCCCGAGCAGATAAGCTCAATCTGTTCGCGCCGCGCCATCTCCTGGCACACCGGCAAACTGTTAGTCAGCACCGTCAATGGGATATCCGGTAACTGCCGCGCCAGATGAAAACAGGTAGAGCTGGCATCCAGCGCCAGCGTCATCCCGGCTTCTATCCAGTTCAGTGCGTGGCGGGCGATGTCGGCTTTATCCGCGTAATGGCTTTTCAGGCGAGTGCGAAATGGTTCCCCGCCATCATGCAGCGTGCGCGCCAGACCGTGGCGACGCATAATTTTCCCCGCCGTTTGCAGCGCGTTCAGATCGCGGCGAATGGTTTCAATACTGACCTTCAACTGCGCCGCCAGCGCCTGGGTTGTGATGCTGTGCTGGCTGGTGAGAAGCTGCAGAATCGCTTGCTGGCGCGCGTGCTTCATGGCGTTTCCTCATGCCGCGGCGAGAGCGAAATCAGGATCTTGCCGATAGCCGCGCCGTTTTTCCCGGTGTGCTTAATGTGATACATCGCGCGATCGGCGCGCATCAGCGCATTAACGAAATCATCCCCGGCTTGCACTTCATCAATGCCTATCGATGCGCCCACCGACGCCTCGCCATTATCCAGCTCGAAGGGGCTGAGGATGGCGCGTAAACAGCTATGTGCGGTGCTATTAATCAGCAGACTGCTGAGCGCAAAGGGTAATAACAGAACAAACTCATCGCCGCCAAGCCGCCCGATGACGGTTCCCTCCGGGCAGGCAGCGCGCAGGCGCTGGCTGAGCTGGATCAGCAATTCATCGCCGCTGCGGTGGCCAAACGTATCGTTTACCGCTTTGAAATCATCCAGATCAATAAATGCCACACACAGCGGCCCGGCGAGATTGAGTTCAGCAAAGTGTTGCAGTAGCGCATGACGGTTCGCGAGCCCGGTCAGCGGATCGTGGTTGGCAAGCAGAGCCAGTTGCTCTTCGTACTGCTTCTCTTTGGTCATATCAATGTGCGTGCCGGTCACCTTCAACGGCGCGCCGCTGGCGTCCCGGTCGGTGACGCGACCGCGATCGAGCACCCAAGTCACGGTGCCGTTTTTATGCCGCATGCGGTGCAACGCTTCGTAAAACGGCGTTTTGCCATGCAAATGATCATAAAACGCATCCAGTACCTGTTGGCGGTCATCTTCATGCAGGTGTTCGCGCCAGACATCAAAGTGGGCGCTCAGCGCTTTGGGTTGATAGCCAAGCATCGAACCCCAGCGGCGGTTAAAGATAATGAGCTTGCCGCTTGGCACATCCAGTTGCCACAAACACAGCCCGGTGCCGTCGAGCGCGGCGCTGAGTTTATTGCGTGCATCGCGCGCAATCCGCACCAGCCTGGCGTTGTGCTTCTTCAGATTCTGGATCTGTTGTTTTAACGCGGTTTCAGACATTTGGCGGGCTACGGGTAAATAAAAGGCATTCTTACGAGTTATTTCAGTTATGTAAATATGGTGTGAAAAAAAGAGCTGAAGGTGTGGAGAATGGCGGGAAAAACCGGGCGGAATGCCGCCCGGTGGGCAAGATCAGGCGTTGCGTTTATCTTCGGTTTGCGTGTCGAAGTCGCTGGCGTTGTGGCGCTCGTGCAGTTGCTCACTCGGCTCGCCGAACGTGCGGTTAACCATGCGCCCACGTTTCACCGCCGGGCGCTCTGCAATGGCTTTCGCCCAGCGCTGGACATGTTGGTAACTGCTCGCGTCGAGGAATTCCGCCGCGTTATAGACATTGCCCAGCACCACATTGCCGTACCACGGCCAGATCGCCATATCGGCAATGGTGTACTCATCCCCGGCAACAAACGTGTGCTGCGCCAGTTGCTTATCCAGCACGTCCAGTTGACGTTTGGCTTCCATGGTAAAGCGGTTGATCGCGTACTCGATCTTCACCGGTGCATAGTTATAGAAGTGACCAAAACCGCCGCCGAGGAAAGGCGCGGAACCTTGCAGCCAGAACAGCCAGTTCAGCGTTTCGGTACGTTTAGCCGGGTCTTTTGGCAAGAAATGACCGAATTTTTCCGCCAGATAGAGCAGGATCGCACCGGATTCGAACACCCGCGTCGGCGGTGTGGTGCTGTGGTCGCGCAGCGCCGGGATTTTGGAGTTCGGGTTAACGTCGACAAAACCGCTGGAGAACTGATCGCCTTCGCCGATGCGAATCAACCACGCGTCGTACTCTGCGGCGCTAACGCCTTTCGCCAGTAACTCTTCCAGCATAATGGTGACTTTCTGGCCGTTCGGCGTACCGAGCGAATAGAGCTGTAGCGGGTGTTTGCCGACCGGCAATGCTTTGTCATGCGTTGGGCCGGAAACCGGGCGGTTGATATTGGCAAACGCGCCGCCGCCGGATTTATCCCACGTCCAGACTTTGGGGGGCTGATAGTTGTCTGACATTTTGGCCTGCCTTTTCGTTGATGTGTTAAAGAAGTTAAGCATCTGCAAAGCAGTGTAGCAGTCGTCTCAGGCAAGAATACGTTGCGCCCAGACCTCGATGTCGTCGCCGCTACCGAGATCGGCCTGCACCAGCCCGTTAACCATAAAGGTTGGCGAAACATGGATGCCATTCTGTCGTGCGTATTTGCTGTGCCATTTGATCTCGGTTTGCAGCGCCGGGTGGGCAAAAGCTTCTGCCAGTTGCACCCCACTGTACTGTTCGATGCGTTCAATGATTTGCTGCGGCGTGGCATGCATATTCGGGCCGCTGCAATGGTCGGTAAATTCAAACTCTTCTCGATGATCGGCAACCGCTTGCAGTACTTTATGCGCGGCGTTTTTGCCGTCTGCCAGCGTCGAGGCCGCGAGGATGCAGCGGATAATCACACCGGAAAACAGATGCCACGGCTGTGATTGCAGACGGATTTTCACCGTAACGTTATCCTCGCCGACCTGTTTTAGCAGCGCGTCCAGTTTGTTAAACGCGCGTACAGAAAAAGGGCAAGTAGGTTCGATAAATACCTCGAACGTACGTGGGCCGTGACCCCAACTGAGCGGGGCGGCATGTAGCGGTTGTTGGCTCATTTTCACTCCTGATATTTAATATTTTTTCGCGTTTCAAAGAGTAGCAGCATGCCGCAGGCAGGGAAAAGGCGCTTTGCCGCCGATGCGGTTAAGCAGTAAAGCGGTTGCGTTATTTTGCCGATGCGGGTGTAAAAACGTTGCGCGCTGGCATGGAAATTCGTTTGTTAAAATTTAGTGATAAAAATGGGTGGCACTTCTGCTTTTAATTATATGCCCTGACTTAACGTATATTTTTTAATATCCAGCTGATTTAAGTAAAATTATTGTTTTATTAAATATCGCGTGCTTATTTAATTTCTGTATGTAAAGCATCCTGATTCAGCGCTATTTGTTATTAATCTGTTTCTTTTGCCTGTCGATAATCGTTATGAGGATCTTTTTTTCGGCTCAGGCAGAGTCATTTGGCGGAATATCTGGTCATTGATAGCGGAGATAATGATGCAGGAGATTCAGGCGATTCAGGCAAGCCCGCACCTTGCCACAACAAAAGAAAACACAAATCCTAAATCGGCGGCTCATACGGACAATGGCGCGGCAAATAGCGCTTCGCATGATGAGAGCACCAAAGTGACGCTCTCCAGCCGCGCGGAAAAGCACAAACACAGCAATGAGATAAAAGCCGGGCAGCAGGTTCAGGAAAAGAAAAAGGTGGAAAATCATGAAATTGATTATTCACTGGCGATGACCGGGATTCCGCAATTCGGCGGACGGCTGGTGACCATCGTTAAATATCCGGACGGCAGAACGGAAATGGTTGATGCATTTTCCGGTAAAAAAGTGACGCAACAAGAGTTAGCCACGGCGCAGCTACAGAAAGAGAAACGTGTGGCTGAGCAACACAAACTGGACGCAAAAGTGGTCGTGCAGCAAGAGCAGGTAACGGCGGGCGAATCTGAGCCGACGGATATGCAATAACGATCTTAAGTAAATCCTGTCTTATTTCAGGGTTATTAACGTTAGCTGTATTAATCCGGTATCTCTAACTGGATCTTATATTTAGCGGTTGTTGTTTCAATATATCTTATATTACGCATTCGCTGACCGGGAAATAGAGTCGCCACAGTCATCTATTTGGCTTAAGGCGAAAATAACACAATATATTTTCAGCAAAATAATGGCTGAGGATATCGGCTTTTCTGCGTTTTTATTGGGCGTGAATAAAACGGAATATGCCGCCTGAAATACAGGCGGCAGATCTCATCAGAACAGAACGGAATAATTCAGGCCAAAAGTACGACCACGGCCTTTATAGGTATATA
This sequence comes from Kosakonia sp. LAM2021, assembly GCF_016620385.1. Taxonomy (NCBI): domain Bacteria; kingdom Pseudomonadati; phylum Pseudomonadota; class Gammaproteobacteria; order Enterobacterales; family Enterobacteriaceae; genus Kosakonia; species Kosakonia sp. LAM2021. The sequence continues at coordinate 47,829 of NZ_JAENHT010000006.1, read as the reverse complement.
AACCCGCTGCGCCATAAGTTGGGCTGTATAAACCCGGCGCGCGTTGTCCCCACGCGGTGGTGTAATCTTCGTCCAGCAGGTTTTCAACGCTGAAACTCAGCTTACCGACAGGCAGAAGGTAACTGCCGAGCAGATCAACAGTGTTGTACCCGTCAATATGCTTCCCATCGGCGTCAGAAAGATCAAAGGCCTGCGTGCTTTGCAGGCGTAATGTCCAGTCGCCTGGCGCCCAGTTGACCCACGCGCTCATTTTCGACGGGCTGGCGCTATCCACGGTCAGTTTCTGCCATTTGCCATCAACGCGGGTTTGCGACTTGATGGCGTTAAAGTTCGCGCCGGTGCTCCATTCGCTGTCGCTAAAGAAGTAATCGACCTGGCCTTCCACACCGTAAATACGACGCTGGTCATCTTCAATATTGATGGTCATGTCGCTTTTGTTGATGTTGATGGTTTTATCCGAAAGCGAGTAGTACGCGGCGATCTGCGTACGCAGGCTATCGCCGGTGAAGCGCCAGCCCAGCTCGTAGGCATTCACTTTAATGCCGTCCAGTTTCGAATCGTTCACGTTGACGCTGTTAACCAGACGGTAGTGACCGTTTTCCAGCTTGTAGGTGCCGGAACCGTAATATTTCGCTAGATCCGGGATTTCGAAGCCTTGAGAGAAGTTAAACCACAACTGCTGGCGTTCGCTCAGGTGACCAAGGATGCCGGCGTTGAACAGCAGATTGTTGTAATCCGTTTTGCCGCCTGGCACGGCGTCCGCCGAGGTTGCTTTGCCGGTGGCGATGGCTTGCTGCTGCGCGTAGCCGACAAAGTCATCGACTCTGTTTTCCGTGTACTGGTAGCGCACGCCGCCGCTCAGGGTGATGGCCGCAATGTCATAGCTGCTTTGCAGGAACGGCGCGAGGTTCGTGATGCTGTAGCCGGGATAGCGCCCGACGTTATAAGCGTTATCCAGTTTCATGCCGCCGCTGGCGGCAGCTTTGCTGAGATTGAAAAACTGCTGGTTGGCATCGAACGTTTCATGTTCGGCGTCCACGCCCCAGGTTAATGTCAGATCTTCCAGCGGCTTGCTATTAAGGGTGAGTTTGCCGCCGTAGAAATCAGTTTTTTGCTGCGATGCGCCAATGCTGGTCACCGAGCCGCCGGAAAGCGTCGGGAAGGGATAATACGTCAGGCTTTCGTCACGGTAGTAAATCTGCGCCAGTAAATCCTGGCCCCAGAAATCGCTGTTGGCGTATTGCAGGTTAATTAAGTGGCGTTCGGTGCCGGGGATGCGATCGGAATCAAGATTGCTTTTGTTGTAAGCGTTGCCGACGCCGCGCACCGCCGAGAAGTTTTCGCCAAGGAAGAGGCCGTGCTTACCATCAGACTGGCTTTTGTAATACTGCGTAGTGAGCTGCAACTGTTGATGATCGTCGATATTCAGCGTGCCGGTGCCCATGACATCCAGGCGGTCTGAGTACTGCAAACCGGTTTGCGTGTTATCGATATTCACTTCATTGCCTTTGCCGTCATACCAGCCGCCATAGCGCTGGTACGCCACGGAAAGACGCCCTGAAGCGTTATCGTTACCGCCGCTGACGGCAGCCGCGATGTTCTCGTCGTGATCGTTATGGCTGTTAAAACCGCTTTTCGTGCCGGTCTGGAACTCAACCTGGGTTTCCGGATGGCCTTTTTTGGTGACGATATTGATTAAACCGCCGGTGCTGCCGCCGCCGTACAGCGATGTTGCGCCGGAAATCACTTCGATACGTTCAATGTTAAACGGATCGATAGCATCGAGCTGGCGGCTGTCGCTGCGGGACGAGTTCAGACGTACACCGTCCACCATCACCATCATTGAGCGACCGCGCAAATTCATGCCGTAATTAGTGCGTCCCTGGCTGCTGACGTCCATGCCGGGAATTAACTGCGCCAGCACCTCTTTTAACTCTTTTCCGCCCTGAACCTGCTGCTCAATTTCAGCCTGTTCAATGACCCAGGTGGTTTGCGCCATATCCGTAACGCTGTGGTTTGCGCGGCTGGCGGCCACCACCAGCGTCTCTTCTTTTTGACCTTCCGCCGAAGCGTGAGTGGAAAACATCATCAATAAACAAGGATTTAATGCCCAAAGATAACGAGATTTCATTGTTATGGTGATCCTGATTTAACAGAAGTATGGCGGCGCTGATCCTCCCGAGCCGCAAGCGATATCGCCATTTGTTGATAGCGATTCTCAAGATGATATGAATTATCGTTACCATGTAAACGTTTTGTGTAAAAAAATGTGGAAATAAGCGTGTGATTTCCATAAGGTTTTTAGGGCTTTTGAGTGTGTACTGGGGCAGACAAAGGTCGGGGAGGGCACCGGGTTCGATAATAATACCGCCCGGTATAATAAGGTTGCTGGTATTTATTGGTTGATGCGTGAGCGGTAAGTGAAAAGGTATTTTAGCGTGGTTTAGCGCTTCGTTTTGTTATGTTTTTCTTTAAAATCCACAATCGCCTGATTGATGTTATCTGTTTCGATAGCATCCACTTTTTCGCCTTCGAAAAAGACTTCATAGTGGCCAGAAACATATTTAAAGGTAAATATTTTACCCTGGTAACGCACGCGCTTTTCTTTTACAGACAATCCCCTGCTGCGCATAGCCACTTTTGCCATTGTATCTATCTTTTTATTTTTCATAATTATTTGTCTTACCTGTGTAGGTTGTTTTGCGATGTTTGGTATTAAACCCACTCAATCTGATGTTAATTTGTTATTCACGGAAAAGATAGCCACGGTTGTCTGATTCGCTGGATTGATAATATATGAAACATTTAACCTCATGTTAAGGTTGTCTTAATCTTTAGGGTATCTCGCCATTGTGGACTGGTGAATTAATTTATTTTTTAATTTTTGATGATATTTAATTTCAAACTCAATCTTTTGATAATAATTTTGATTCTCATTTCATTTCCACTACGATTAAAATCCAGCCCGGCTCGTATGTGCTGACTATTACACATAATTTAAAAGGAATGATGATGAATAATCGCTTTTTGCCGCTCTGTTCACTTGCACTGGTCATCTCTTCAGTTTTTGCCGCTCCCGTGGCGTTCGCCGCCGACAACAACGACGGTATCGTCGTCTATAACGCGCAGCACGAAAACCTGACAAAATCCTGGGTCGACGAATTCACCAAAGAAACCGGCATCAAAGTCACGCTGCGTAACGGCGGCGACACGGAGCTGGGTAACCAACTGGTGCAGGAAGGCAACGTTTCGCCAGCGGATGTGTTTCTGACGGAAAACTCCCCGGCAATGACGCTGGTTGATAACGCCGGACTTTTTGCGCCGCTCAATGCGGATACGCTGAAACAGGTCCCGGCTCAGTTCCGCCCGGCGCATGGCCGCTGGGTTGGCATTGCCGCGCGCAGCACCGTTTTTGTCTATAACCCGACGAAAATTTCTGCTTCGCAGTTACCTGCATCGATCATGGATTTAGCCAAACCGGAATGGAAAGGCCGCTGGGCGGCGTCGCCTTCAGGCGCTGATTTCCAGGCGATTGTCAGCGCGATGCTGACACTGAAAGGCGAAAAAGCCACGCTGGACTGGCTGAAAGCGATGAAAACTAACTTTGTGCCTTACAAAGGCAACAGCACGGTGATGAAAGCGGTCAATGCCGGGCAAATCGACGGTGGCGTGATTTATCACTACTACTACTTTGTGGATCAGGCGAAAACCGGCGAGAACAGCAAAAATACCCAGCTTCACTACTTTAAACATCAGGATCCGGGTGCGTTCGTCAGCATCTCTGGCGGCGGCGTTTTAGCGTCCAGCAAACACCAGAAACAGGCGCAGGCGTTTATCAAATGGGTAACCGGCAAGCAGGGTCAGGAGATGCTGCGCACCAACACCGCATTTGAATACGCAGTAGGAGAAGGCGCGGCTTCCAATGAAAAACTGGTTCCGCTGGCGCAATTAGACGCACCGAAAGTGGAACCCTCTGCGCTTAACAGCAAAAAAGTCAGCGAGTTAATGACCGAAGCCGGTCTTTTGTAATCACGCAGGAAAGAGTGCCTGATGTCCAGTTTAAGTCTCCCGGCGGCTAGCAATGCGGCCAGCCAGGCCGCCCGGCACCGCCCTTCGCGGGTGCTGGTGGTATTTGCCCTTTTTGTCGCGGCACTGGCCTTACTGCCCGTTGGTTTTGTCATCGGTGTCGGTATTGATACCGGCTGGGCGACGGTGCAGGCGCTCATTTTTCGCCCGCGTGTGAGTGAGTTGCTCGTCAACACCTTCTGGCTCATTGCACTTGCTGTACCCGCAAGCGTCGCGCTTGGCACGTCGCTGGCGTGGCTCACTGAACGGACGTCGCTGCCCGGCCGGCGCATATGGGCCGTGCTGGCGGTTGCGCCGCTGGCGATCCCGGCATTTGTGCAAAGCTATGCCTGGGTGAGCGTTTTGCCCGCGTTTAACGGATTACCTGCAGCGGTGTTTATCGCTGTGCTGGCCTATTTTCCGTTTATTTATATGCCGGTCGCTGCGGTGTTGCGCCGCCTCGACCCCAGCCTTGAGGATGTTGCGGCATCGCTTGGCACTCCGCCGTGGCGGATCTTCTTTCGCGTGATCTTACCCCAGCTTCGGCTGGCGCTTTGCGGCGGTGCGCTGCTGGTCGCGCTGCACTTACTGGCGGAATATGGCCTGTTTGTAATGATCCGCTTCGATACCTTCACCACCGCGATTTACGATCAGTTTCAGTCAACGTTCAGCGGCCCGGCCGCCAATATGCTCGCCGGTGTGCTGGCGCTCTGCTGCCTGGCGTTGCTGCTGCTGGAGACGGCGGCGCGCGGCAAAGCGCGCTATGCGCGAGTGGGCTCAGGTACAGCGCGCAAGCAACAGCGCCGCGCGCTTGGTCGCTGGAGCTGCGGGTTGGGGTTATTGCTGGCGGCGTGCACGGTGGCGCTGTCATTCGGTACGCCGATTGCGGTGCTTGGCCGCTGGTTGTGGCTTGGCGGGTTCGATAACTGGCACCGCGCCGATCTCTGGCTTTCACTGCGCCAGACTCTTTTTCTGGCGGTTTGCGGGGCGCTGATCACCACCGCGTTCGCCATTCCGACGGCGTGGCTCTCGGTGCGCCATCCGCGCCGCGTATTCCGCTTGCTTGAAGGCTGTAATTACATCACCAGCGCATTGCCGGGTATTGTGGTGGCGCTGGCGTTGGTTACCGTGACCATTCATTACGCGCGCCCGATTTACCAGACTGAAGTGACGCTGTTTCTCGCCTGGTTGCTGATGTTTATGCCCAGAGCGTTAATCAACTTACGCGCCGGGATTGCGCAAGCGCCGGTCGAGCTTGAGCAGGTGGCGCAAAGCCTTGGCACATCGCCTGGCAGAGCGCTGGTGAGCGTCACGCTGCGGCTGGCTGCACCGGGCGCCTCTACCGCTGCGGCATTAGTCTTTCTGGGCGTGAGCACCGAACTGACCGCCACGCTGCTGCTTTCCCCGCTCGGCACGCGCACGCTGGCGACGGGGTTCTGGGCGCTGACCAGCGAGATCGATTATGTGGCGGCTGCGCCTTATGCGTTGCTGATGATTTTGATTTCCTTGCCGTTGACCGGCCTGCTGTATAAGCAATCACAAAAACTTTCGGGTCTTTAAGATGTTAGAACTGGCAACAATTTCGAAAAGCTTTGCCGCCGCGCGCGTGCTGGATGATGTGAATCTGGTGATCCCTGCCGGTAGCCGCACGGCGATTGTCGGCCCGTCCGGGTCGGGGAAAACCACGTTGCTGCGTTTGATCGCCGGGTTTGAAATGCCGGACAGCGGGCGCATTGAGTTGCAGGGAAAAACCTTGTTTGGCGATGGTCAGTTTGTCCCGGCTCACCAACGCAACATTGGCTTTGTGCCGCAAGAGGGCGCGTTGTTTCCGCATCTTCGCGTGGGAGAAAACATTGCCTGGGGGCTTAAAGGTTCGCGCCATGAGAAGCAACGCCGTGTTGCCGAGTTAATGGCGATGGTGTCGCTGGACAGCAAACTGGCGGCGCGCTGGCCGCATGAGATCTCCGGTGGGCAGCAACAGCGTGTGGCGCTGGCCAGAGCGTTGGCGCAGAAACCGGCGCTGATGTTACTCGACGAACCGTTTTCGGCGCTGGACACCGGCTTGCGCGCCGCCACGCGTAAAGCCACGGCGGATTTGCTGACCGACGCGGGCGTCGCCTCCATTCTGGTTACTCACGATCAGAAAGAGGCGCTCTCCTTCGCCAGCCAGATTGTGGTGATCCGCCACGGTCGCTTTGCGCAGGTGGGATCGCCGTTCGCGGTCTATTCGCAACCGGTTGATGAGGAGACGGCGCTGTTTTTGGGCGATGCGCTGATTTTATCTGCCGATGTGGCGCAAGGGCGTGCGCACTGCCTGCTTGGCGATGTGGCGGCGGATAACCCGGCGCTTTCTGGCGCTCATCGCATTATGTTGCGCCCGGAGCAGGTGAGCGTGGTGCCGTGCGATGAGCATCAAACCTACCCGCAGGCACACATTATCGATATGGATTTTGCCGGATACCTTTCGTCATTGACGCTGCTGTTTTCGCAAACCGGCGAACGCCTGACATTACAAGCCATCACCCGCCCGGACTGGCGACCCGGCATGAAAGTGAATCTGCAGGTTAACGGAAGCGCCCGCGTATTTCCCCACTGAATACAATGCCCGGTTAACGCCGGGCCGGTTTATCAATTGTCATATTCTTGAGTCCGATCTCAAAACAATGTTTTTACATGTGTAAAACTTCGTTTCGTTTTGTATCACCATAAAAATAAAAGCCTTTGTTACCCATAATGCCTGCTGGCATTCACTCTTGGCCACATTTTCCAGAAACAGAAACTCGCGATTACACCGGTGCAGCCTGCCGGGAGAACCTGTTTCAGGAGAATGACTCATGCAATACCCTCTGGGACTTAGTGTGTTGTTTTGTTGCCTGCCAGTGATGGCGAATGCGGCAACGATACTTGAAGGCGCGGTTTTTGCCGACGCGCCGCTGGCGGGGGCATCGGTGACGGTGACCGACAGTTCAGGCAAGCGCCTTACCACCAAAACGCGCAGCGACGGACGCTATTCGCTAATCGTTGATGCGCTCACGCCGCCGTTAACCCTTTCCACCATTCAAAGCACGGGAACCGCACAGTCGTGTTTGCGAAGCGATGAGCCGCGTGCGCGCTGTATGGCCTCGCTGCTGATTACGCTGCAAAAAGAGCGCCGCAATACCGCTAATATCACGCCCTTTACCGACAGACTGGTTTCCGAAGTGGCCGGTGCGCTGGGCTTTATCGGCCCACAGCAATGGGTTGAGCGCGGTGATAACAGCAAGCTGAATGCCGGTTTGCTGACCGAACCACTGGCTAACTTTCGTCAAGGTATGGCCGACGCGTTGCGTTTATCTGGCCTGAATGCGCAAACCGCCGATCCGGTGCAGACGCCGATTCGCACCGGCAACGGTATGGCGCGGATTTTGTCGGTGATTAACCACAATCGCAACTATGACAACAACAGCGGCGAGGCGGGAGGTGCAGTGCTGACCGACAGCGCCTTTCGCCCGATTGTCGGTTTACAGAACAACGGGCCGTGGGAACCGTTAGATTTGCCGCGTGCGCTACGCGACCGGCAGGCTATCAGTAGCGCGAAAACGCGTATTTTGCTGGTCAGTGACTCCACCGCCGCCACGTATGAAGTCGCCCGTTTACCGCGCATGGGCTGGGGGCAAGTTTTCCAGCACGCGTTTCGCGCCGACAGCGGCGTTGTGGTGCTTAACGGTGCGCGTTCCGGGCGCTCCAGCCGCGATTTCTACAACGAAGGCTGGTACCAGCAAATGGCGCGCGATTTGCGCCCCGGCGACTATGTCTTTATCGCCCACGGTCATAACGATCAAAACTGCGATAGCGATAAAGCAGTGCGCGGCGCGGCTGACGTGAAAAACCTCTGCACCTATCCCAATGATGCCAGCGGCAATCCGCAGTTTCCGCCAGGGGAACCATTGTTGTCGTTCCAGCACTCGCTGGAGCGCTATATCACGCTGGCGCGTGCAGCGGGCGCGACGCCGGTGCTGTTTACACCAACCACGCGGGTAAAAAACCGCGCCGGGAAAACGGCCTTCCAGCAGGGTGCCGACGATGTGGTGGTCAGCAGTCATTACACGGTGAAAAAGCCCGGTTACCGCTTTGCCGGGAATTACATTGACACCATCAAACAGACCGCCCAACGCAACCACGTGCCGCTTATTGATCTGGAAAAAGCGACTATTGATTTCGCTAATGCGCACGCCAGTGACTGGATGGATTACTGGCTGGCTGTGGATGTGAACGACCCGCGCTACCCTTGGTATAAAACGCAAACTTCCGGCATTCGCAGCAATCCTGATACCACCCATTTTCAGCAACAAGGTGCAGAAGCTGTGGCATCGATGGTGGCTGATCTCATCCGAACCACCCCTGAATTGAGCTCGCTTGCCGACACATTAAAACCTTAAGGAGAGACCGATGAAAACACTGCACTATTCACTGCGCTATTCCGCGCTGTTGCTGGCTTGTATCAGCGTTTCCGCTCAGGCGAGCGAGTGGAATGCCGTTGTCTCCACCGCACCGCAAGCCGGTGAGTTCGCCACCATCAGCCAGGCGCTGGCCGCCGCTCCTGACAGCGGCACGCCGTGGCGGATCCTGGTCAAAGAGGGGCGCTGGAACGAACGGCTGGTGATTGAAAAACCGGTCATGCTGGTGGGGCAATCCAAAGAGCAAACGCAGATTGAGGCAAATACGCCTGCCGGTGCATTAGGCAGCGACGGACAGAAGCTCGGCACCGGGCGCACCAGCACGGTGGAAGTGCGCGCATCGGGCGTGACCATTGAGAATCTGACCATTCGCAATAGCTTTGACTTTCCGGCCAATGCCGCGCTACCGGATGGCGATGCGAAGAAACTGAAAGACACGCAGGCGGTGGCGCTGATGGTGTCGGAAAACGTCGATAAAGCGCGTTTCCGCCATGTCCGGCTCGAAGGTTACCAGGACACCTTTTACAGCAAGAGCGGGAGCCGCAGCTATTTCACCGATTGTGAAGTGAGCGGGCACGTTGATTTTATTTTTGGCCCCGGCATTGCGGTGTTTGATCGCTGCGAGATTATCGCCCGTAACCGCAATGATATTGCCCCGCCGTATGGCTACATCACCGCACCGGCGACGCAGGCGGATGAGAAGTTTGGCTTGTTGATCATCAACAGCAAGCTCAGCAAAGAAGCGGGCGTTCCGGCGAAAAGTTTCGCGCTGGGTCGCCCGTGGCATCCGACAACACAGTTCAGCGACGGGCGCTATGCCGATCCAAACGCCATTGGTCTTGCGGCGTTTATTAATTGTGAAATCGACGACCATATTTACGGCTGGGATAAAATGTCCGGCAAAGATAAAGCCGGGGAGAAAATCTGGTTTTATCCGGAAGACAGCCGTTTTTATGAGTTTGATAACCGTGGGCCGGGCGCAGGGCAAGGCGGTGCAAAATATCAATTAAGCAAGGCGGACGCCGCGCAATACAATCCGGCGGCGATTTTCAGCGGCTGGGATAAAGCGTTGCTGGAGTAAAGGATTATGCCCCCGTGAGCGGGGGCAATTTATGAGGATTAGTTACCGTATTTCACGTTAAATCCGAGCGTATCGCCAACGGTCGTGTATTCACGGAAATTGAAAATCAGCGGTTTCCATTTGCCTGAATCAACAATGCCATTTTCATTTAACAGCGCGTTTTCAACCCATAAGTTCACGATATCCAGCTCAGCCAGCATAAAACGGCCTTTATCGCTGGTAGAGACTAAACGGCATTCCGCCTGGATTGGGCACTCTGCAACACGCGGCGGTGCAACATCGACAGAGGCTTCAGTGTGTAACCCGGCTTTGGCGAATTTATCGTGGCAGATTTCTACGCCCCATTTGGTCTGGTTTTCCGACAAGCTATTGCCGCCGGTAAGTTTGCCTATTTGCTCCACTTTTTCCCAAAGCGTGTGATCGGGAATATTGATCACGGCGTCTGAACCAGCCAATAAATTATTGTAGGTTTTACCGCCTTTACTGATGCCAATAATCAGTTTCTCACCCAGAGAAATAGAGGAGGATGCCGCTGAAATATTTGTGTTACCGTCTTTATCTTGCGTGGTGACTAAAAAAACAGGAAAGCCATAATAAAAAGAATTGAGTTTGGATTTGTTTTTCATTGCGCATTAACCCTAAGTTATAAGTAATTTATTACCCATTTTTCCCCCTTCGATATGCGTTTTACAATAACTCTTTTTGAGTAATAAAAACCGCCGGGAAATATTCACTAAAAAAAGTAGTCCACAAATTATAAAACAGGTATATCATATGCAACAAATGCTTTTCCCCCTCCCGGCAGACCCGCTTTGCTGAGACACAAAGAGGATGAAACATGCAACGTATTGCGATACCCGCGAACTATGTCCACACCCGCTCAACGCCGTTCTGGACCAAAGAAACTGCCCCCGCGTCCATCTGGAAGCGCCATCTTGACGCCGGGACACGGCAGGGTGTTTACCCCCGTTTGAGTGTGCTGCAAGGGGCAATCCGCTATTACGGTTACGCCGATGAAACTAGCCCGCAACCGGTAGAGACTTTAACGATTAATGCCGGTGAATTTGGCGTTTTTCCGCCGGAAAAATGGCACAACATTGAGGCATTAAGCAACGATACGATATTTAGCGTCGATTTCTATGTTGACCCGAAAATTTTGATTGAAGGCTGAGGTAATTCTGATGACAACTGAAAACAAAGGTTATTCTTTAGCAGTTTCTAACCGTGCGAACAATGAAACGCAGGAAAAGGTCTATCTCAAGCCAATGTCGTTATATGTCCCTGATGTTGCCGTACAAGCGGTTTCGGAACTGATTGCTGGCCTTGCGGGCGCGAAAGATAATTCCAGTGAGTTTATCCTGACGGTGACCAACAATAATAACGGTGTTTCCGTGGATAAAGAGTTTTCCACTCTTAATGAACTGAAAGATCCGCTTAATGCCGCAGACGCGGTGAAAGAGTTGATTAATATCGTCCGGGGCTATGAATCGGACGAAGAAACTAACGTGTGCGGCTGGTAATCGAAGCGGTCGGAGGAGGTTTTATGGCGCATCAAATTCCCGTTCATTTCCGTCATACCCGCTCAACGCCTTTCTGGACGAAAGAGACGGTTCCACAGGCGCTGCTCACCCATCACAACACCAAAAAAGGTGTCTATGGCCGTTTGTCGGTGATGCAGGGGGCGGTGAAATACATTGGTTTTGCCAGTGAGCACGACACCACGCCGGAAGTGGAAGTGGTGATTGAAGCCGGGCATTTTGGCATTAGCCCGCCGCAATACTGGCACCATATTGAACTGTTAACCGATGACACCTACTTCAATATCGATTTCTTTGCCGACCCCAATGAAGCGCTGGAAGGGAAGGGAATTGGTCAGGTTGTGAATACCCACCGTAGCTAAACACTTCACGCCCGCTTCGCAGCGGGCGTTTTTAAAAGTTCTCAATAAACCGTTTTACGGCGGGCGAACGCTCGAACTTGCGCCACGCCAGCGCTACATCCGTTTTTAATGTCTGTTCCGGCATCCGGTGAAATGTCACTTGCGGGTGGCTGAAACAGGCCATGGATTGCGGAACGATGGCGAAGCCGAAACCGGCGGCCACCATACTCAGCGAAGAGGAAAACTGCGACGCTTGTTGCTGGTTTTCCATATCAATACCCGCGCGCAGGCAAGCGTTGTAAACCAGTTCATACAGCCCCGGCGCGACCTGCTGAGGGAAGATAATCAGCGGTGTTTGTTGCAATTCGTTAAGCGAGATATCCGTTTTCGCGGAAAGGGGATGTGAGCGGTGTAACGCCAGTACCATCGGCTCTTCGTCGATCAATTTCAGGTTGAACATTTTGCTGTTTTCACACGGCAGGCGCACAAAGGCCACGTCAATCAGCCCCTCTTCCAGTTCCTGCATCAGTGTCGCCATATTGTCCTCTTTTTGATACAGCGCCACCTGCGGATAGCTTTGCTGAAACTGGCGAAGCGCTGAAAAAATTTGCGTGTGAAACGCATTGGAACTGGTCACGCCAAGGTACAATTTTCCATTAATCCCTCGCGCAATCCCTTTCGCTTTTTCCATTGCCGCATCGCTCAACGCGATGATTTGGCACGCATCTTCATAAAACGCTTCACCCGCTTCGGTGAGCTCAACACCGCGAGTTTGCCGGTAAAAAAGCGGCGTACCCACTTCTTGCTCAAGACGGCGAATTTGCTGGCTTAACGGCGGTTGCGACATGCCCAGCATTTCTGCGGCACGGGTGAAATGTTGCGTCTGCGCAACGGCGACAAAATAGCGTAGATAACGGAGTTCCATATTAAAAACATCTCAAACCCTGATGCTTTGTATATTGGAATCTCTCGCTGAAACGAGTCAATAATTTATCAGCTTTTCTAAACGACTGCTCAGCGAGGTAAAGGATAATGAGTCATGTAACCGGTTGTTCTTGCGAGGAAAGTCTACGGGAAACATTTCGTGCTTTTTCACAAACGCGTCCAGAATGTGTGATATATCAAACATCGCTAATGAGTGCGCTATTAAGCGGTGTTTACGAAGGAAATACCACGATTGAGGATTTACTCAATCACGGCGACTTTGGGCTCGGCACATTTAACGAACTGGATGGCGAATTAATTGCGTTCAACAGTGAGGTTTACCAGTTGCGTGCTGACGGTAGCGCACGGGAAGCCAGCCGACAGCAAAAAACACCTTTCGCGGTAATGACCTGGTTTAAACCAGAGCATGAATTTTACCTGGATAAACCGGCCAGTCGCCAGCAACTGCACGACATTATCGATAAGACGATCCCCTCTGATAATGTCTTTTGCGCCTTGCGTATTGATGGTCATTTTCGCCATGCACACACCCGCACCGTACCTCGCCAGACGCCACCTTATCGCGCCATGACTGACGTGCTTGACGATCAACCCGTGTTTCGTTTCAACGGGCGTGATGGCGTGCTCGTTGGGTTCCGCACACCCCAGCATATGCAGGGGATTAACGTGGCGGGCTACCACGAGCACTTTATTACGGATGACCGTCATGGCGGCGGACATTTGCTGGATTACCAGCTTGAAAGCGGCACGCTGACGTTTGGCGAAATCCACCATTTGCTGATTGACCTGCCTGCGGATGCGGCGTTTCTCAACGCCGATTTACACCCGGACAACCTGGACGCCGCCATTCGTTCCGTCGAGAACTGATAAACATTTAAAGGAGTAAATGATGAGTAAAGAGAGCCGTACACACCAGTGGGCGCATGGCGCCGACATGGTGGTTGCACAACTGGAAGCGCAGGGCGTGAAACATGTGTTTGGCATTCCCGGTGCCAAAATCGACAAAGTGTTTGATTCGCTTATTGATTCAACCATTCAAACTATTCCGGTGCGCCACGAAGCGAACGCGGCATTTATGGCGGCGGCAGTCGGGCGTATCACCGGTAAAGCTGGCGTCGCGCTGGTCACGTCCGGTCCCGGCTGTTCCAATTTGATTACCGGTATGGCGACCGCCAACAGCGAAGGTGACCCGGTGGTGGCGCTGGGCGGCGCGGTGAAACGGGCGGATAAAGCCAAGCTGGTGCACCAGAGCATGGACACGGTGGCGATGTTCAACCCGGTCACGAAATACGCAGTAGAGATAACCTCATCCGACGCGATTGCCGAGGTGGTATCCAATGCTTTTCGCGCCGCCGAGCAGGGTCGGCCGGGCAGCGCGTTTGTCAGCCTGCCGCAGGATATTGCCGATCAACCCGCGAGCGGCAATATCTTGCCCGCCAGCGGTGTTCCGCAGTTAGGTGCCGCACCGGATGCGGCGATTGACGAGGTGGCGAAACTTATCGCGCAGGCGCAAAACCCGGTGTTTTTACTCGGGCTGATGGCAAGCCGTGAGGAGAATATTTCGGCGCTGCATCAGTTGCTGGAAAAAAGCCATATTCCGGTCACCAGCACGTATCAGGCGGCGGGCGCGGTTAATCAGCAGCATTTCACCCGCTTTGCCGGGCGTGTGGGGTTATTTAATAACCAGGCCGGGGATCGGCTGTTGCACCTGGCAGATTTGATTATCTGTATTGGTTACAGCCCGGTGGAATATGAACCATCGATGTGGAACACCGGTGACGCGAAACTGGTCCATATCGACGTGCTTCCCGCTTATGAAGAACGCAATTACGTGCCGGATTGCGAACTGGTTGGCGACATTGCCAGCACGCTCGACAAACTGGCCGCGAAAATCGAAAAACCACTGATCCTCACGCCGCGCGCCTCAGAGATCCTGATTGAACGCCGCAACCAGCGGGAACTGCTCAGCCGTAAAGGGGCGCAACTCAGTCAGTTCGCCATTCACCCGCTGCGCATCGTGCGGGCGATGCAGGATATCGTGAATAACGATGTCACGCTGACGGTTGATATGGGCAGTTTCCATATCTGGATTGCCCGCTATCTCTATAGCTTCCGCGCCCGCCAGGTGATGATTTCCAACGGTCAGCAAACCATGGGCGTTGCGTTGCCGTGGGCGATTGGTGCCTGGCTGGTCAACCCTGGCCGCAAAGTAGTGTCGGTTTCCGGCGATGGCGGTTTTTTACAATCGAGCATGGAACTGGAAACCGCCGTGCGCCTCGGGGCAAATGTGTTGCATATCATCTGGGTGGACAACGCCTACAACATGGTGGCCATTCAGGAAGAGAAAAAATACCAGCGTCTTTCCGGCGTCAATTTTGGCCCGGTCGATTTTAAAGCTTATGCCGAGGCATTTGGGGCTAAAGGTTTCGCTGTTGAAAGTACGGCAGAACTGGAGCCCACGCTGCGTGCAGCAATGGACACGGACGGTCCGGCGGTAGTCGCCATTCCGGTCGATTACAGCGATAACCCTTTGCTGATGGGCCAGCTCAACCTTAACCAGATTCTTTGAAAAGCAAGGAGATATGATGAAAAAAGTTGCATTCGTGACCGGTGCGGGTCAGGGCATTGGTAAAGCCATTGCGTTGCGTCTGGCGAAAGATGGCTTTGCCGTCGCTGTTGCCGATTACAACGCCGCAACGGCAAAAGCAGTGGCTGACGAAATTAATAACAACAATGGCAGCGCGATTGCGGTGACGGTGGATGTTTCTGACCGCGACAAGGTGTTTGCCGCGGTAGAGGAGGCCAGAACCAAACTGAACGGTTTCGACGTGATTGTGAATAACGCCGGTGTTGCACCTTCGACGCCGATTGAGTCCATCACGCCGGAAGTGGTGGATAAGGTTTATAACATTAACGTAAAAGGCGTTATTTGGGGTATCCAGGCGGCGGTAAAAGCCTTCAAAGCGGAAAAACACGGCGGAAAAATTATCAACGCCTGTTCACAAGCCGGACATGTCGGTAACCCGGAACTGGCCGTGTATAGTTCCAGCAAGTTCGCTGTGCGGGGATTAACGCAAACAGCCGCGCGGGATCTCGCACCGCTTGGCATTACCGTTAATGGCTACTGCCCGGGGATTGTGAAAACACCAATGTGGGCAGAAATAGACCGCCAGGTCTCGGAAGCGGCCGGTAAACCGCTGGGGTATGGCACGGAGCAGTTTGCTAAACGCATTACGCTCGGGCGTCTTTCGGAACCAGAAGACGTTGCTGCCTGCGTCTCTTACCTCGCAGGGCCGGATTCCGACTATATGACCGGCCAATCATTGCTGATCGATGGTGGGATGGTCTTTAACTAATTTATATGGCTCGGACACAGCCTTGCCCTTGCGAAAACGCAGGGGCTTTTTTGTTGATGAAAGCCATTCTCATCTCCACACTGTTGTGTTAAGTTGCATATAGAATGCATGTTATGGAAAGGAGAGTCCGATGGCTGACAGTGATAAAGCAGGGCATACCTTTTTGGCGAGCCTCGGGAAAACGCGTTTGCGCCCCGGCGGGGTGGAAGCGACCGAATGGTTATTTAGCCAGGTACCGCTAAATGAGCAGAGCCGGGTGCTGGAAGTCGCCTGCAATATGGGCACCACCTCGATTGAACTGGTGCAGCGTTTTGGCTGTACGGTGGATGCCATCGACATGGATAAAAATGCGCTCGCGCAGGCGCGACAGAATGTGATTTCTGTCGGTCTCGACAGCCACATTCATCTTAGCGAAGCCAATGCGAATAAGCTGCCGTTCGACGATAACACTTTTGATGTGGTGATTAACGAAGCGATGCTGACCATGTATGTGGACAAAGCGAAAGCGAAGCTTATCAGCGAATATTACCGCGTGCTGAAACCCGGCGGTCGTTTACTGACGCACGACATTATGTTTATGCGCAGCGGGCTGGCGACAGATAACCAGTCAAAACTGGAGCAGGTGGTGAGATCAAATGTCAGCCCGATGACAGAAGCAGCGTGGAGAACATTGTTTATCGACAATGGCTTTGCCGAAGTAGAAACGCGCCACGGGGCAATGTCGCTGATGTCGCCCGTTGGGCTGATCCGTGATGAAGGTTTCGCGCGTGCGCTGCGCATTGTTTTTAATGGCTTGCGCACCCGTGATAAGCGGACGCGTTTTCTCGGCATGTTCCGCTTTTTCCGCGCAAATCGCCGCCAGTTAAACTACATTGCCTGCTGTTCACGCAAGGCGTAACACCTCAGATTTTGCGTGCTGTCCAGCCGTGAATCAGCAGTGACTGGAAAAAGCGCTGCGGCGGGGTAAAACCAGCCTGTTCAATCAGTTCTTCCGTGGTTTCTGCGGGCAACAGCAGCAGGCGCTGCGACAGTTGCGCTTTGATTTCCGCCATATCGCGCGGTGCCTGGCTGGCGGTTTCATGCATGGTTGTCCACACTTCGAGCTGTTCATCAAACGCCGGGCTGTGCATGTCCCCGGCGATCTCCGCCGTGATCACACGTCCGCCGCATTTTAACTGGCTCGCCATTTGTGAATAGATGCCATCGCGCTGCGGATGCTGAATGAAGTGAGTTACCAGCAGGCAGAGCACCGCATCAAAATCGCCGCTGGCGGGAAGCTCACTAAGATAGCCTTCATGCAATGTGCAGCGGTTGGCAATGCTCACCTGGTCGAGCTTTTGCTGGCAAACTGCCAGCATATCTGGCGAGGGATCAACGCCGGTAAAATGCCATTGCAGATGGTGCTGCGCAAGGCGAATGATTTCGCTGCCGGTGCCGACGCCAACACAGAGAATTCGCGCCTGTTGCGGCATTTTTTTCAGCAACAGAGAGATAAGCAGGTGCAGATTATTGGCAATTTCGCCCAGCCGTTCGTTGTAAGCATCGTACTGGCGGGAGAATTCGCTGTTAAAAATATCGTTCGTATTCTGTGCCACGTTATCTCCGGGATGGGTGTCATTCATGTAACTTAAAATATTACATGATAATAGGCAGCGCAAGCCATATGCTTATTTCGGCAAACCAGTGCAAAAATGATCGTTTTGGTTATAGCGCGCTTTGCGTTTAACTGAGCGCGTCAACCTTTGCTGGAGAACGTGCTGATGAAGACATTGCTGCAACAGTGGCTTAATCGCCTTACCCCGACGCTGCCATTACAGACGGACGCGGGGGAATATGATTCGGGGCGCCATGTTGCGCTGCTGATCCCGTTCGGCCTGCTTTATGGTCTTGATTATCATCCTTCTGTATGGATTTACGATGAAAAATGAGCGCTTTCACCTGGTGATGCGCTATAGCTACTGGAATGAACTGTGCGCTGAAAAGTAAAACCCGTCTGATATCAGGCGGTTTTTTTGTTTGTGCTACGCAGGGTTTTCGTTACTTCACAACTGCCGCCTTTTAACTGTTCTTTCGATCCCATTTCTCACTTTTTTTGAATTTACGAAGGCGATTTTTTCTGGCTTATGCCTGAGGTCACATTTTCGACAACTTAACTTGTATGGTAGTAGACATAAAATCCCGAAGGGAGATAACGTGAAGACTGTGATGTTTTCCGGTGGCAACAGGCGTTCGTTATTAACGGCGCCGTTCTGGCACAAATAATTCTCTTATGGAGTTTTTATGTCCATGATAAATAAAGAACAGTTACAGCTTGAGCGATTTGTGAAGCTGAACAATTGTGGGGGCTGGCTATGACCCGTAAAAACCGAAAAGTGACGATTCCTGTTAGCATTGGTTACGGCATGACAGACATAATGGGCGGTGGTGCTTTTACGGTAATTGGCGCCTGGCTACTGTTTTATTACACCACGTTTGTCGGTTTATCGCCGATTCAGGCCGCGTCCATTGTCGCGATCGCAAGGATTGTTGATGCTATCGTGAGCCTGTTTATGGGCAGTTTTACCGATCACTTTTATAAGAATTTTTTAGGCAAGAAATTTGGTCGGCGTCGTTTCTTTTTACTTATCGGCGCGCCGCTGATGCTGGTTTATATTCTGTTATGGCTGAATGGCATGAATTTTTGGTTTTACCTTGCCGTTTACCTGGCGTTTGAAATTATTGCTGCCATGGTCTTAATCCCGTGGGAAACATTGCCATCGGAAATGACCAAAGATTTTAACGACCGCACCAAGCTTTCCACGTGCCGCATGTTTCTTTCTGCTTCCGGTACGTTTCTAGCGACCTTTATCCCCGGTGTGCTAATTGGCTGGCTGGGTGAAAAAAACGCCGATGCTTATTTGATTAACGGCGTTGTTTTTGCCGTGTTGTTTATGGTCTGTGTATTTATTTCCTGGAAAGTAAGCTGGGAGCGTGAAATTACACCAGAAATGATGCAGGAGATGGAGAAAAAACGTCAAACTGGCAATGCAGCGCAAACACTTACCGGGGTGATTAAGTTATTTAAAGATTATGCCTCGACGCTGAAAATTCGTGCATTTCGCAAGCATCTGGCTATTTATCTTTTCTCTTTCACGGCCAAAGATATTTATAACACGGTGTTTGTCTTTTTCTGTGTTTATTGCTTGCATGTCTCGTCTTCGCTGGCAGGAACTTTGCTGTCGATGAGCATCGTCGGGCTGCCGGTAACGCTTGTTGCGGGCTTCGCCATTATCAAGTATGGCCCGTCCCGGCTTTATGTTTTTGCCTACAGTATGATGCTGCTGTGCCTGGGCGGTTTCTTTCTGGTGTACCAGTTCCCCACGGAAAACAAAGTGGTGCTGCTGGTGATCCTCGCCGGGTTTTATCAGGTTGGGCGCTGCGTTCTGGAATTCACGCCGTGGAACGTGTTTCCGTTTATTCCGGACATTGACGAAATGGTTACGCGCCAGCGCCGCGAAGGGCTGTTTGCCGCCGTAATGACATTTTCACGTAAGACCACGGTAGCCATTGCGACCTTTGCAGTGGGTTTGCTATTGCAGAGCGGTGGTTTTGTAAAAGGCAGCCTGCAACAGCCTCAGGAAGCGATCACGACCATTGTGATGCTGCTATTTATCGGCACCGCCGGGCTTTTGCTGGTGGCAATGTGGCAAGCGCTGACTTTCCATCTCAATAAGCGCACGCACCGTATTTTTGTCGATGAACTTGACCGTCTGAAAGCCAACGGAAATAAACAAAGTGTGACGCCTGAAGCGCGTAAAGTTGTCGAAGATTTGACAGGTTATCGTTACGACACGCTTTGGTCTGATGCAACGGTAGACGGTGCAGTGATATCAACCACCGGATTAAGTAAAAGTTATATGCCGAAATAGGATTAATCGCTCGCTATATATTTAGATGATATCTTTAAAAAAAGGGTTCCGCTATTTTTAAGGGCATTCATTGATGAATCAATATCATGTTGCATCAGTGGAATATTCTTTGTGCGGGTGATTTTAGTGGGCGGAAAAAATAACTTACATAATGTTGCATATCTGTCATGTGAGGGCTGCGGTTTTCGTGTTTAATAGCTGCGGCTACTGTAACTCAGTGCGCGCCTTCAAAGCGTGCAGAGTTGCAAATTTTAACCGTTAGGTTAATTCATCTTTTTTAAGACTTGTTTAGACCTCCCGATTGCGATCCGGAGGTCTTTTTTTGCTTGTCGTGCCACCTTGTTTTTATTTTTCGCGACTGACACAAAATTGTCATAAATTCGCTCTATGCTGCCCTCGCTCTTAATATTATTCAAAAATTTAATCACTATTTCGATTCGGAGAGACTATGGCAATGCTTAATGCGTCAGTTCGCCTGATGGCTGCTGCTCTTGCACTTTCGACGACTACTGTTTTCGCGGCAACGAATGTGACGGGTGCTGGTGGTACTTTTCCGGCGCCTGTGTATGCAAAATGGGCGGCCGAATACCAGAAACAGACGGGATCTCAGGTGAACTACCAGGGAATTGGTTCTTCTGGCGGCATCAAACAGATTATTGCGAAAACCGTGGATTTCGGCGCATCCGATGCCCCGATGAGTGATGATGATTTGGCGAAAAACGGCCTGTTTCAGTTCCCTACCGTCATTGGCGGTGTGGTGCTGGCGGTTAATATCCCTGGCGTAAAATCCGGCGAACTGACGCTGGACGGTAAAACGCTGGGTGATATCTATCTGGGCACGGTTAAAAAGTGGAACGATCCGGAAATCACCAAACTGAACCCGAAAGTCAAACTTCCGGACACGAATATCAACGTGGTGCGTCGCGCAGATGGCTCCGGCACCTCTTTTGTTTTCACCAGCTACTTATCCAAAGTGAATGCTGACTGGGCAAGCAAAGTGGGTAAAGGCTCAACGGTGAACTGGCCGGTTGGCTTAGGCGGTAAAGGCAACGATGGCGTTGCCGCGTTTGTACAGCGTCTGCCGGGCTCCATCGGCTATGTTGAATACGCCTACGCTAAACAGAACAACCTGACCTGGACAAAACTGTTTGACGCCGATGGCAAAGTGGTTGAGCCGTCACAGCAGAGCTTCAGCAACAGCGCTAAAGGGGCTGACTGGAGCAAATCTTTCGCTCAGGATCTCACTTTCCAGAAAGGCAAAGATGCATGGCCGATTTCGTCCACTACCTTTATCCTGGTGTATAAAAAACAGGATGACGCGGCGAAAGGCGCCGAAGTGCTTAAGTTCTTCGACTGGTCTTACAAAAATGGCAGCACCATCGCCAGCGATCTGGATTACGCGCCGCTGCCGGATTCCGTTACCGCTCAGGTTCGCGCTGCATGGAAAGCCAACGTACAGGACGCTTCTGGTAAGCCGCTGTTCTAATCTCGCTTATTTTCTAAAAAATAAACCCGGTGCGCTACCGGGTTTTTTGTTATTAGCCCAAAGCTAATTTCCTACGCAACGTATTTTTATTTTATTACGTTGAGTGGTGAATAATCATATTTACCAGATTAATAACATTGAGGCTTGTTATATTGCTTTGAAATATCATTCTGCAACGATATTTTTATTTTCTTAATACTTCTAAGTTATATTTTAAATGATGCACTTTAATTGCCTGTTTTTCACTCGCCAGGCCAAATGAATCATCTGATTTTGAAGTATGGCATATTGTTCTATTCCTGAACCCCTGTTACTTTTTAGCCCGGTCTTGATTTATTCCCCGCTCGCGGGATACTGCGATATTCAATCCTGATGTTAATTCTTCACAGGCTTTGTAAAAAAATCAGCCGTCTCGCGAGGTGCCAGGTTTCATTTTTTATTCTGATCCGGTATGCCTGGTGAAGTTTACCGATAAATTCATGCGAATAAACAAAATTGATTCCAGGCTCAGGAAACAAGACTGAGAACGTTTTATTTCAAATTGGTTCTGAAGGTTAATTAAAGGGAAGCAAAAGCGTGATTAATTCGGAAAAGAAAGTCCAACGCCTTGTGAGAACTCAGCTGGCTCCGTTGACGGTAGCAATGATATTCGCATTACCTGCTGTTGCGCATTCCGCTGGTTTAAGTATGAAAAATGGCACGCTATATAATGCGAATGGCGTGCCGGTCGTGGATATTAATAAACCTAACAGCAATGGCTTGTCACATAACGTCTGGGACAACCTGAACGTCGATAAAAACGGTGTTATTTTTAATAACAGCGGCTCAGCATCCGATACGGTATTGGGCGGCACCATCCAGGGTAACAGCAATCTGACATCCGGGTCGGCAAAAGTTATTCTCAACGAAGTTACCTCTAAAAATGCGTCGACGATCAACGGCATGATGGAAGTTGCGGGTGATAAAGCCGCGTTGATTATCGCCAACCCAAACGGCATTACGGTAAATGGTGGCGGTACGATTAATACCGATAAACTCACTCTGACCACCGGCACACCGGATATTCAGAACGACACACTCGCTGGTTATTCCGTAAATGGCGGCACAATTACTATCAGCAAACTGGATAACGCCAGCCCAACTGAAATTCTGTCACGCAATATAGTGCTCAGCGGGAAAGTTACCGCTGACGAACTAAATATTGTTGCGGGCAATAACTACGTTAATACAGACGGCCAGGTGACCGGAACTGTCACGGCGTCAGGCTCGCGTAACAGCTATAGCGTTGACGTTGCGCAAGTTGGCGGCATGTACGCGAATAAAATTAATCTTATCAGTACCGAAAGCGGCGTGGGCGTGCGTAACCAGGGCGTAATTGCCGGTGGTACAGGCGGGATCAGTATTGATGCCAATGGCCAGCTACTGAACAGTAATGCACAGATTCAATCGATCGGTTCGACAAAGATTAATACCAATGGCAAGTTGGATAACACTACGGGCGTTATTACTTCTGCTGGTGCTATTTATCTCGATACCAATAAGAACGCTATTGTTAATGCCCGTTCAGGTACGATTTCGACGACGGCAGATATCTACGTTAATAGCGGCGCATTTGATAACACCAACGGCAAAATTGCCGCCAGCGGTATGCTGGCCGTCGATACCAATAACAATACCTTTACCAACACCGGTAAAGGAAACAATGTCGGTATCGAAGCGGGTATTGTCACCTTAAAAACCGGTACGCTAAATAATAGTAACGGCCAGATCCACGGCGGCTATCTGGGGCTTGAATCCGGCGCGATTAACAATAACAGCGGTATTCTGGAAACGTCAGGCGACATGGACATTGTCAGCCTTGGCAATGTCGACAATAACAAAGGCCTGATCCGATCTGCCAGCGGCCATATCGACATTCTTTCCGGGGGGACTATCAACAACGGTAGTACCAAAACAGCGGATACCGTCAGTTCCGACTCCTTAGGCATCGCAGCCGATACCGGTGTAGTAATCAACGCAAACAGCATCAATAACAGCGGTGGTCAGATCGCATCGAACGGCGATGTGTCGCTAAACAGTAAGGGCCTGGTCAATAACAATTCCGGCAATCTTCTTTCCAATAGCAAAGTGATTGTGAAGGGCGACTCCTATCGTAATGACTCCGGCGGCATCGGCGGCAAGAAGGGCGTAGAGGTGTCGGTTAACGGCAACCTGAGCAACTATATTGGCGTTGTGAGTGCGGAAGAAGGTGATATCTCACTGAGTGCGAATGCGGTAGATACTCACGGCGGTTTTATGATAGGGCAAAATATTACCATAGACGCGAAAGATGGAGTAAATACCAGCAGGTCACTGGTATTAGCCAGTGAAAAGCTGACTATCCATGCAGGCGGAAATGTTGATAACCGTGATGGTAACCGCTTTGGCAATGACTTTGGCCTCTATTTCGGCATGCCGCAACAGACCGGTGGCTTGATCGGTAAAGGTGGCGTTGAGATTTCCGGGCAGAATATTTACAACAACAACAGCCGCATCATTGCAGAAAATGGGCCAATGAGCCTGCAAGCGAAAGGGAACATTGATAACACGCGTGCGCTGATGGTCAGCGGGGCCGATACCGCAATCAAAACTGGCGGGGCTTTCTACAATAACTACGCAACGATTTCCAGCGGAGGCAACCTCACGCTCGATACCGTTTCCCTGCAAAACTACAGCAGCGGCACGCTTATCGACAATAACGCCACAGGTTTCATCAACTCAGAGAAAGATATAACGCTGAATGTGGACAACAATTTCACGAACTACGGCTGGATCAGTGGTAAAGGCGCTGTAGCGCTGAATGTTGCGAAAGGGGCGTTTTATAACCGTAATACCATCGCAGCTGATAAGGCGCTTGCGATCAATGCCCTGAACGGTATCGAGAACTTTAAAGATATCTCTGCAGGCGGCAGCCTGACGCTGGATACGCAACGTCATGTGACTAACAACGGCAACAGCAATATGGTCGGTAACGGGATTACTATTAACGCGGTAAACGACATTAATAACCGCGGCAATCTTGTCAGTGATGGCGATATGAGTGTTGTGACCAAAGGTAATCTGTATAACTACCTCTATATGCTGGGCGCTGGGGATGTCGCTATTACCGCAAACAACGTCACCAACAATAATTCACTTATTGAGGCAGGTGGTGATCTGACAATTACCTCTACTGGCAATGTCGGTAATAACCGTGGCACGCTGCGCTCCCTGACGGGCGATGTAAATGTGGCGGCAAAGGGAACGGTTGATAACTATAACGGTAAGATCACCTCTGCTGGCGATATCGGAATTAGCGGAAACTGGTTACGTAATGATTATGGACAGATTGCTGGCGGTACAGATATTGACCTTATCATGGCGGGCAACTTCGACAGTTACAAAGGTTCTGTGACCTCTCAAATGGGCGATATTAAGCTGGTCGCTAACTCGGTGGACAATAACAACGGGTTAATCGCAGGTGAAAACATCTCTATTGATTCCAAATCAGGTGTCTATAACAACACGGCGCTGATTGCCGCGAATAAAACACTTACCGTAAATGCTGTCGGCAATATTGAGAACAGAGACGGTAATAACTTCAGTTATTACAATGGCGAGTATTTTGGTGTCGAAGGCGATGTCGGTGGTATGGTGGGTAAAGCGGGCGTCTCGCTTTCCGCACAGAATATCTACAGCACAAACAGCCGTATTCTGGCAGAAAACGGCCCACTTAACGTGCTGTCTCGGGGCGTATTCGATAACACCCGCAGCATGCTGATGAGCGGTGCCAACGCCATTATTAAAGCGGCCGGTGTTTTCTATAATAACTATGCGATGACATATAGCGCAGGTAACCTCGACATCACTTCTGCTTACCTTGAGAACTACAGCAACGGTAAGCTGGAAGATGGAACAGCAACAGGCGTTATCGCTTCGGATAAGAACCTGAACCTGACTGTAGATAACAGCACCACCAACTACGGCTGGATCAGCGGTAAGGGCGATGTGAATTTCAGCGTGTTAAAAGGTGTGCTGTATAACCGCAACACCATCGCCGCTAATAACGCGCTGGCGATTAATGCCCTGAACGGTATCGAGAACTTTAAAGATATCCTGGCGGGAACCAGCCTTACCCTTACTACCCAACGGCACGTTACCAACAACAGCAACAGTAATATGCTTGGGCAAAGCATTGGAATTAATGCGGTAAACGATATTAATAACCGAGGCAATATTGTCAGCGATTATGCATTAACCGTGAAAACAGACGGTAACGTGTATAACTACCTCAATATGCTGAGTTATGGCACCGCAAAAGTAACCGCGAATAAAGTCACAAATAGCGGCAAGGACGCGGTTTTGGGCGGTTTTTACGGCCTTGACCTTGAATCAAATGCGATCACAAATACCGGCACCATTGTAGGTCTGTAAATCGCAATAAAAGGCAGCGGCAATCGCTGCTGCCTTTCCTGATTTGATACCCGCCCACTGCCTTACGCGATCAGCGTAATCACACGATTTTCCCCGATAAGATACAGACCAGTGAACTGGCATCCTTGTTTGCGCTCAGGCGTCAGTAACTGCGTTAGCTCAAGAGTAATGCTATGTGCCGAAGTATCGATGCTACAAATCCGCGCCGCTTCAAAACCGAAAAAACATTTCACCTCGGGATAGAGCGCTTTGAACAGACTCTCTTTGGCGGAAAATACTATCAATAACGCCGTTTCATACGCTAAGCCGCAGGCGGCAAGTAATCGCCGCTCCTCAGGGCTGGTGAACATCTCCGCTGTCTCTCTCATGGCACTGGCGTCGAACATTTCAATATCAATGCCTGGCGTTAACCTTGCGTTACACGGCGCAATAATCGCAATAGCGTGTCCACTGGTATGAGAAAGGCTGCCGCACCAGCCCGCAGGCCAGACGGGTTCCCGGCCGGGAGACGTACCCACGTGACCATCGCACCCCGCGTTTTGTAATAATTGTCTGGCGGCATAGCGAGCCGCCAGGTACTCCGCACGCCGTTTTACTACTGCTTTATCGAGTGCGGAGGGAAAAGGGATGGCATATTCGCTAAAAAGTGCATCCCGGTAAGAGGCTGTGTTGAATGCGAGCTGGCAATAGGCTATTGCAGGGAATGGCGTGATGAATCCCGTTTCCGACCGCACCACGAAGTCAGAGGAGGAATGGCTTAGTTGTGACGTAAACATGTTTATCTATCATCAAGTTAATGGGTAAATGCATCGGTAAACGTGAAATCAGCAAATGCAATCAGTGTACCGCAGGCGGTGTCGTCATCACGCATTTCTTTCTCAATCCGAGTGCGGTGGTGAATCATCTTGTGGAAATCACGCTGTTGTCATCCATCAATGCGAAGTTTTTCTTTTATGTTGTCGTATATCTATCCATTGCATGAATAATTTCGCAGAATAATAAAATAAACGCCTATCGGAGTTTTTCGTTGCAGCGATAAATGTAAGGATCTTTTTTTGTCAAATTAAAAATAATAACATCTTTATTATCAAGCGCATGGTGCTTCATATATCACTGAAATGTTGTCGGGGTAATATATTTTCTTGCTATAAAGACGCAAAAAGTATTTATTATTGTTAACTTGTAAGGGTTATTACTTACTACAGACCGTTTAATTTTCATTGAATAACTCCATGAGTGACCAGATGAACTGATTTGCGCTGTGCTTTATATGATGTGAAACTTACGTAATGATTTCTCCCGGTATTATTACGTGTTTTTTTAAAATGGATATATCCAGTGTAGAGAGAGGTCGGTTGCGCTAATTGATAGATTTATCGTTAATACATGTTCAGTTTTACCTCATATGGTTGACAACAAAGCATCCAGAAAGTGTAGAGGATAATTAGTCGTTCATTTAAAGGATAAAAACATTCATCAAGAATATTATTTGATGGTGCCATGCTTTCTGGAAATAAGCGTGCACTCAATTAATTACAACGATTTGGTTTTCATTAATTAGGTTGGAATATATGGACATATCTCCCAATAATCGATTTTTAGACAGTGCATTAGTGACGAAAGAATATACAACGCTTTCAACGTCCCGGTTTCCATTGAGTTCAGATCAGCAGGCGATTTGGTTCGCTCAGACGCTCAATCCGGAATTAACAAACTACAATATTGGAAGCGTTATGATCATTGATGGGGATATCGTTCCCGATATCATGGTTAAAGCGTTTGATTTCGTCATTAAGCGGCATGATGCATTTCGTTTGCGAATGGTTGCTGGTACGTCGCCAGCACAATATTTTGAACCTTCCACGTTGCCATTAATGGAATTTAAGGATTTTTCAGCCACGGATAATCCAATAAATGAAGCTGAACAGTATGTGAAGTTAAACTTTACACAGCCATTTAATTTGGCTGAAAGGTTATGGCGCAGCGCGTTAATCTATGCAGGTAATCATCGCTGGTATTGGCAACTGTGCTGCCATCATATTATCGCCGACGGAACGAGTCTGAGCCTGCTTAATGCTGAGTTGAGCGAAAATTACAGTCATCTTATCCGCGGAGAGAATTTATCTGCAGGCGCATCGCTATCCTATGCCGATTTTGTTGCCAGTGATGCGGCTTATCTGAGTGCGAAGCAGTGCACCAAAGATCAGGCTTTTTGGCTTGCGCGATATACGACATTACCGCCGCAATTATTTCTTCCTTTGGTGACAACCTCTGCGCCAGCATCATCTCTACCTGAGCCTGTTACCTGGATGCTTGCGGAAACCCTTTTTCAGCGTATTGAACAGACGGCTTCTTTATATGGGTTGTCTGTATTGCATTTTATGTATGCCCTTTTCGCCTCTTATTTTAAAAGAATAAAAAACGTTGATGATATTTGTTTCGGTATACCACTCCATAATCGAAGAAATGCACAACAAAAAGCGGCGGTGGGAATGTATGCTTCGGTTATCCCGGTTCGCATTATATTAACGGATGAAGATTCCTTTTCTGATGTGATGCAAAAAGCCGCCGATGAATTACGTATTTGCTACAAACACCAGCGGTTACCCATTACGGAAATCAACCGGAGAATAAAAAAACAGCAAAATACCAACAGAGCCAATTTATTTGATATGTCGCTATCCTATGAACCTTACGACGTTAACATTCATCTGGAAGGGGCGGCAATTCATACCATCGAACCTCATCACCGGGCGCAATATCCTTTAGCGATAACGATTAATCAGTACGCCATCACCAGCAATAATAAACAGAGCCAATCGGTCTGCGTTGAATTTAATTATTCCCTCGACTATTTCACTCCTGAAGGTATTCAGGTTATGCAATCTCGCCTTGCTGTGTTACTGGAAGGTGCGTTGCAGAATATTGATACCCCAGTGTCTCAGTTACCGATTTTATCGCCACATGAATGCCAGCAACTGCTCCAGCCTGTTTACGCTACAGAAAGTGACGTTTCTAACCTATTAATCCACGAAATGTTTGAAGCCCAGGTCCGTCGCTCGCCACAGGCTGTCGCTGCCGTTTTCGAGGGGAGTTCATTAACCTATGACGCGCTGAACCGCAGGGCAAACACGCTGGCTCATCAGCTCATCAGAATGGATGTTCATCCGAATGATCGCGTGGCTATTTGCCTGGAACGCGGCCTCGACATGGTGATCGGCATCCTCGGAATTCTGAAGGCGGGCGGAGCCTATGTTCCTCTGGATCCGGTCTATCCGGGCGAACGACTGAATTACATGCTGGAAGATTCCGCCCCCACCGCACTGGTAACCTATTCTGCTCTTGCGCAGACGCTGAATAGCGCTACTCCTGCCGTGTTAATGGATGCGTCGTTACCAGCCGTCGCGGACGGAGATGATGAGAACAACCCTGTGCCATTATCACTCGGCCTGGCGGCGCACCATCTGGCCTACGTTATTTATACGTCCGGTTCCACTGGTCAGCCGAAAGGCGTGATGGTTGAACACCGCAATATCACCCGCCTTTTAACCGTCTGCCAGCCTGTTTTTAGCTTTAGTAGTAAAGATACCTGGTCGCTATGCCACTCTTTCTCTTTTGATTTTTCCGTCTGGGAGTTATTCGGCGCGTTATGCTCAGGCGGGCGGTTGATTGTGGTATCAACCGCATGCGCTCGCTCACCCCAGACGCTTTATGCGCTGCTATGTCGTGAGCAGGTTACGGTACTCAATCAAACCCCCAGCGCATTCCGCCAGTTAATTGCTGCCCAGAACTCAACTCCACACACCCTGCGTTGCATTATCTTTGGCGGCGAAGCGCTTGAAATGCGCTCTCTGGTGCCGTGGATTAACAACGCCTCAAACCGTAATACGCGTCTTATCAATATGTATGGCATCACGGAAATCACCGTGCATGCCAGCTGGTATGAAATAGCGCCTTCAGATATCACCTCACATGGCGCCAGTTTAATTGGCGGTCCGCTCTCCGATCTGCGGATCTACATTCTGGACAGTAACCGCCAGTTGGTACCGTTTGGCGTGACCGGAGAACTCTATGTCGCTGGCAATGGCGTGGCGCGCGGTTACCTGAACCGCCCGGAACTGACGGCAGAGCGTTTTCTGCCGGATCCCTTCACGCCCGGCCAGCGGATGTACCGAACAGGTGATCTCGGTCGCTGGCTGCCGGACGGCAACATTGCGTTCCTCGGGCGCAACGATTTCCAGGTCAAACTGCGCGGCTTCCGCATTGAGCTGGGGGAAATAGCGGCCTGCCTGACAGAGTGCGACGGTGTGCGCGACGCGGTGGTGATGGCGCGGGAAGACTCGCCGGGCGACAAACGGCTTGTCGCTTACCTGCTGGCGCAGCCCGGTCACACGCCGGAGCCTGCCCGGCTGCGTCAGCAACTGTCGCAGTCGCTGGCGGAGTACATGCTGCCCGCCGCGTTCGTCACGCTGGAGAGCTTTCCGCTCACGCCGAACGGCAAGCTGGACAGGCAGGCGCTGCCCGCCCCGGATCGCGCGGCAGCGGTCACCCGCGGGGATGAGCCCCCGGCCGGTGAAGTGGAAACCGCGCTGGCCGCCATCTGGTGTGAGCTGCTGGGGCTGTCGCAGGTCGGGCGGCAGGACAACTTTTTCGAGCTTGGCGGCCATTCGCTGATGGTGGTCAGCCTGCTGGAGCGGCTGCGCGGGCAGGGGATGACGCTGGATATCCGCGGGGCGTTCTCCGCCCCGGTGCTGGCTGAAATGGCGCAGCGTATTACCGTCCGCGATGCAGGTGGGGATACGCCGGTTCCGCCGCCGCGTATCCCGGCGCACTGTCAGGCCATCACGCCCGGCATGCTGCCGCTGGTCAGCCTGTCGCATTGAGCATGAACAGGCGCCGCTGGCGCTGGCGCTGCGCTGCAGCGGGGTGCCGCAGCCGCAGCCGCTGTTCAGCACGCTGCTGAATTACCGCCACAGCCCGGCGCGCAGCAATCTTGTGCGTGAAGGTATCCGGCTGCTGGACGCGGAAGAGCGGACCAACTACCCGATAGCGTTCTCGGTGGATGACACCGGGGAGGGGTTCATCCTGACGGCGCAGACGGCGGCGGGCATCGACCCGCAGCGCCAGCTCGGTTACCTGCAGACCACGCTGGCGGCACTGGGCACGGCGCTGGCGCATGAGCCGCAGCGCCCGGTGCTGAGCCTCCCCGTGCTGCCTGAAGGGGAGCGGCACCAGCTGCTGGTGGCGTTTAACGCCACGCGGGCGGACGTCCCGGCTGAGGGGCTGATACACCGCCTGTTTGAGGCGCAGGTGGCGCGCACCCCGGAGGCGGAGGCGGTGGTCTGCGGGGATAGCACGCTGAGCTACGATGCGCTGAACCGCCGGGCCAACCGGCTGGCGCACCGGCTGATGGCGCTGGGCGTGCGCCCGGACGACCGGGTGGCGGTGTGCCTGGCGCGCAGCGTCGATGCAATAGTGGCGATACTGGGTATTCTGAAAGCGGGTGGCGCGTATATGCCGCTGGACCCGGCGTACCCGGCGGAACGGCTGAGCTATATGCTGGGGGATGCCGCCCCGGTGGCGCTGGTGACGCAGCGTGCGCTGGCGCAGACGCTGAATGCCACACTGCCGGTGGTGCTGACGGATGCGGAGCCGGAGGCCGGTGCGGCAGAGCACAACCCGGAGCCGCAGGGGCTGACGCCGCAGCATCTGGCGTATTTGATTTACACCTCGGGCTCCACCGGGAAACCCAAGGGGGTGATGGTTGAGCACCGCAATGTTGTCAACATGCAGAGAGCCATACAGGCGAAGCTAGATATACAACAGCCCTCGCGCGTGAGCATGAATGCCAGCATCGTGTTCGATGCGTCGGTGCAGAGCTGGGCGCACTTACTGCTGGGGCATACGCTGGTCATCGTCCCGGAAGAGGTCCGTAAAGAGGGGGGAGCGCTGTTAGCATTCTTACGCCGTCAACGCGTTGATGTGATTGACTGCACGCCCCTTCAGTTGCAGGGGCTGATTGCCGCAGGGTTACAGAAAGCGTATGAGGGGTATCCCTGTACTGTCATTATCGGTGGCGATGCGATCCCTTTATCGGCATGGTCGACCATGCAAAACATTGAGCAGATACGTTTTGTTAATGCCTATGGGCCGACGGAGTGTACCGTAGATGCCAGTATGTGCGTGATTGATAAAACGCTGGCGATGCCGGGCATTGGCAAACCGATCGCCAACACGCAGATTTATCTGCTGGATAATCATGGTCAGCCAGTACCGCTGGGGATCTGCGGCGAGCTTTATATCGCTGGCAACGGCGTAGCGCGCGGTTACCTGAACCGCCCGGAACTGACGGCAGAGCGTTTTCTGCCGGATCCTTTCACGCCCGGCCAACGGATGTACAGAACCGGTGACCTCGGCCGCTGGCTGCCGGACGGCAACATTGAGTTCCTCGGGCGCAATGATTTTCAGGTCAAACTGCGCGGCTTCCGCATCGAACTCGGGGAAATCGAGGCCTGCCTGACGGCGTGCACTGGTGTGCGCGACGCGGTGGTGATTGCGCGGGAAGAGACGCCGGGCGACAAACGGCTGGTTGCCTACCTGCTGGCAGAAGCCGGTCACACGCCGGAGCCTGCACGGCTACGCCAGCAACTGGCGCAGTCAATGGCGGAGTACATGCTGCCCGCCGCCTTCGTCACGCTGGAAAGCTTTCCGCTTACGCCGAACGGCAAGCTGGACAGGCGGGCGCTGCCTGCACCGGGTCGCGCTGCGCTGGTCACCCGTGGGGATGACGCCCCGGCTGGTGAGGTGGAAAAAACGCTTGCTGCTATCTGGTGTGAGCTGCTGGGGCTGTCGCAGGTCGGGCGGCATGACAACTTTTTTGAGCTCGGCGGCCACTCCTTACTGGCGGTTCAGCTGTTAAACCGCATGGCAAAAACAGGATTCGCTATCTCGCTGGCGACACTCTTTGCTAATCCATCCCTGGCGCAGCTTGCTGGCGTCATTCAGGACAGGGAAAAATCACTCGCTTCACCTTTTGCCGATAATCCCGTTGTGCTGCGGGGCGAAGGTGAGCAGCCGCCACTCTTTCTGGTGCACGAGCCTTCCGGCGATCCGCTGGTTTATTCGCCTCTGGCTACGATGTTGCGGGTTGATCGCCCCGTCTATGCACTTTCAGCACTTGGTCTGCATACCACCGGCAATCCGCCGACATCGCTGGAAGAGCTGGCCGCCCGTCATGTTGAAGCCATCCGTCGCGTACAGCCGCATGGGCCTTACCATCTTGCTGGCTGGTCTTTGGGTGGCGTTATCAGTTACGAAATTGCGTTGCAGTTGCAACAAAGCGGGGAAGAGATCGCCTTTATCGGCATGATTGATAGTTATCATCCGGCTGCGCATCAAAAGCGTGATTTCAGCGCGAGCAGCGAACGGGCACTGCGTGACGAAATGATCGTAAATTTCTTATCCCTGCATGTGCCGGAGAGCGAAAGAAAGATGCTGGCACAACTGCAAAGCCCCATTGATATACAAGCCGTTTTTGATCTTTGTCGCGAACATAACTGGTTGCCGAAGGATATTGGCTATGAGGATCTGTTGCTACGTCTGGAAACGGTGTTGTATATCAGGCCGCTGGGGCTTCGGTATCAGCCGACACCTGCTGATCTCACCATTAATCTTTATACGGCAAAGCCGGATGAAAGCGACGACATCTGGCGCGGCTGGCACGGCACTGTAAGCAGTGATTCGTCGCTGCATGTTATTGGTGGGACGCATTTATCGATTATGCAACCGCCGTTCCTGGCGCAACTGGGGAGGCAAATGACGGCAGATCTGCTTCCTCGATCTTCTTATCACCCGGTGGTTGTTATGCAGGAGGGGGCAGATTGCGAAACGCCACTCTTTTGCATCCCTGGCGCTGGTGCATCCGCATTCAGTTTTCTCGAACTTGTGGGGCTTTTACCTGCGAAACTTCCTGTTTATGCACTACAGGCACGCGGGCTCACCGATGTGAAAACAATGCCGCATCTGACAATTGAAGAAACGGCCCGTGATTACATCTGCGCAATGCGTGAACGTCAGCCTTTTGGGCCCTATCATCTGATTGGGCACTCCTTTGGCGGCTGGGTAGCCTTTGAAATTGCGCTGCAATTACAGGCGCAAGGGGAGACGGTTGCCAGGCTGATTATCATTGATAGCCGCTCACCCGGGGTTAAACCGCCGGTCAGCCATCTCGAGGCAGTGATGAAATTAATCAGCATTTATAATTTGATGCTGAACCGGGAACTGCCCATTACGGAGGACGCGCTATTGGGAATGGAGCCACACCAGCGGCTTATCTGTTTGCACCAACTTTTGATTGAGGCGGGGGTTTACACCCGTAACACGCCGCTTTCGTTGCTGGCCGGGGTTTTCCATGTGTTGTACGCAAACCTCAATACCTCCTATATTCCCCGTGAGCGTTACCTGGGCGTGTTGCATAGCATTAATGCACAAGAGGCTAATGGCGAAGAGCGGGAACAGCGCGAAGCAGTTTGGCGTGAATACGCGACACAATTCACCACCCTGCTGAGCCCGGGAAATCATATGACTATGCTGACCATACCCCATGTGGGCGCGCTTGCCAGTCATATTACGACCGTGATGAGTCAGCCTTAGCCGAGTCCGTTTCTCATAACACACCTGAACCACCTCTGATGAGGTGGTTTTTTTTGTGTGTATAAAAGCACAGATCGGGGCTGCCTCCTGCTTCCGGTTATATTGGCTCGCTGGTAAAGTGATTCGCGGGTAAAGGCGAGGGAACAGAGGCAGACGAAGATGAGTGGGCGCATCGACTATCACATTGAAAAATATAGTTTCACCGCGGTTGATGAAACGCCGCGTCTGGCGCGCCAGTGGGCCGATGTCATGGAAGAGTGCCGCCAGACTCAGGCCGGGGCGCAGGAGCGTTTACGCATTGCATTGTTGAATGTGGATTACGTTACCAGCCTGGAGTTGCCCTTTCGTTTATTGCTGGTTCGCGCGCCGCAGCTAATCGACAGCCTGCGCGACGAGCTGCAAATCAGCCGCAAACCCGCCGTTATCAGCGGCAGCCGCTGGGGATGTACTTACAGTCTGAAAAGCGATTTAAGCGCTATCCCGGATGCCTTTAGCTACCGCTTTTCCAATCGTATTCGTCGCCTTGATCCCACCAACGTTACGGCTGCGCCGTACCAGCAAATTGCCAAAGAGGTTAAAGCCCCGCGCGAACGCCTGAAGCTGGCGCTGGAGACGGGTCTCCAGGTCACGGCGCTTGATGCGTTATTCTGGTTTGGCATTCAGCGGCTGGCCGCCGATGTGGCGAGACTCAGAAAGAAAGGGATGAGGATCAGCACCGCAGAAACGGATGCATTCGATAGCCTGACGGGCACAGCGCGGCGGGTACCGTACTATCAACTTGAACGGCGTTAAAGAAACTTTAGCGATAAATTAAAATACATTCAGGAATGCTTTCTGAAAATATTACGCGTCTTTATTATCGGTAATAATATTATCTGGAAAGTGTTATGCGCTAATTAGCTCATCAATTAATAACTTTGCGTATTAATGATTAATCAAAATCCTTTATTTATTCCTAATCTTTAATATTTGATGTAAAAAGTGAAACGTTTTGGTTTATTGTTTCCGTGTTATGCGCAGGGAAAATTACGCGCAAATATCACAGAGCAATAAACAGAGAGGGAACGATGAGCGATAGCTTCCAGCGGGAGATACCGAAAGCGCGTATCAACCTGAAACTCGACCTGCATACGGGCGGAGCACAGAAAAAAACAGAATTACCTTTGAAATTACTGGTTACGGGTGATTTCAGTAACGGGAAGGAAACTGCATCTTTAAGCGAACGCGTTAAGGTCAATATTAATAAGAATAACTTTAATAGTGTTCTTTCTGATTATTCCCCAAAAGTTAACCTTGTGGTCGAAAATACACTTGTGGGTAATGGTAGCGAAGAGAATATCAGCTTGACGTTCCGCGATATGAAAGATTTCACGCCAGAAGAGGTCGCCCGCCAAATTCCACAGCTCAAAGCCATGCTGGCAATGCGCAATTTGCTTCGCGATCTGAAGGCGAACTTACTCGATAATCAGACTTTCCGGAAGGAATTAGAAAAAATTCTTCTTAACCCCTCTCTCAGCGCAGAACTGCGTGATGAGCTCTCCTCCCTTGCGCCCAAACAGCCATAAATGCTGGCGAAGTTTTAACAGATAAATAAGGAATGTTGATGTCTGTACAAAATGAAAGTGTCGCCACAGGCGAAAGCGTGGTTTTACAAGGCACGCAAACGGGAGGTGTTTATGCCTCTTTATTTGAAAAAATCAATTTGAACCCGGTAACGGCGTTAAGCGCGCTTGATATCTGGCAGGATGCGCAGGCGATGTCCGATGCAACTGCCGATGAGCGCCTGACCGCAGGGATGCAGGTATTCCTGGAGTGTTTGACAAAGTCCGGTTCGAAAGTCGAAAAACTTGACCGCAATTTGATTGACCACCATATCGCGGAGCTGGATTACCAGATTAGCCGTCAACTGGATGCGGTGATGCATCATGAGGCGTTTCAGGCAGTAGAAAGTCTGTGGTGTGGGCTGAAATCACTGGTGGATAAAACCGATTTTCGCCAGAACGTCAAAATCGAACTGCTCGATCTCTCCAAAGACCATCTGCGCCAGGATTTTGAAGACAGCCCCGAAATTATCCAGAGCGGTTTATACAAACATACTTATATCGATGAATATGACACGCCGGGTGGTGAGCCCATCGCCGCGCTGATTTCCGCTTACGAGTTTGATGCTTCGGCGCAGGATGTTGCTTTGCTGCGCAACATTTCGAAAGTGTCTGCCGCAGCCCATATGCCGTTTATCGGCTCTGCGGGTCCGAAGTTTTTCCTCAAGGATGCGATGGAGGACGTGGCGGCGATTAAAGATATTGGCAACTACTTTGACCGCGCGGAATATATCAAGTGGAAATCCTTTCGCGAGACGGACGACGCCCGCTATATCGGTCTGGTGATGCCACGCGTACTTGGGCGCCTGCCATATGGCCCGGACACCGTGCCGGTACGAAGCTTCAACTATGTGGAAGAAGTGAAAGGGCCGGATCACGATAAATACCTGTGGACCAACGCCTCGTTTGCTTTTGCCGCCAATATGGTACGCAGCTTTATCAATAACGGTTGGTGCGTACAAATTCGCGGTCCGCAGGCGGGCGGTGCGGTTCAGGATCTGCCTATTCACCTTTATGATCTCGGCACGGGCAACCAGGTAAAAATCCCCTCTGAAGTGATGATCCCGGAAACGCGTGAATTTGAGTTCGCAAATCTCGGCTTTATTCCGCTGTCGTATTACAAAAACCGCGATTACGCCTGTTTCTTCTCCGCAAACTCCACGCAGAAACCGGCGCTGTACGATACCGCTGACGCAACCGCCAATAGCCGTATCAATGCGCGCCTGCCGTATATCTTCCTGCTCTCGCGTATTGCGCATTACCTGAAGCTTATTCAGCGCGAAAACATCGGCACCACTAAAGATCGCCGATTACTCGAACTTGAGTTGAACACCTGGGTGCGTAGCCTGGTCACCGAAATGACCGATCCGGGCGACGAGTTACAGGCTTCCCACCCGCTGCGTGATGCCAAAGTCGTGGTGGAAGATATTGACGACAACCCGGGATTCTTCCGCGTCAAACTCTATGCCATCCCTCATTTCCAGGTCGAAGGCATGGACGTCAACCTGTCACTGGTTTCCCAGATGCCGAAAGCGAAATCATAAGGTAAGCCAGGAAGCTGATGAAAACGGAACAACCGTTAT
Source organism: Kosakonia sp. LAM2021 (assembly GCF_016620385.1). Taxonomy (NCBI): domain Bacteria; kingdom Pseudomonadati; phylum Pseudomonadota; class Gammaproteobacteria; order Enterobacterales; family Enterobacteriaceae; genus Kosakonia; species Kosakonia sp. LAM2021. The sequence goes on along the minus strand of NZ_JAENHT010000006.1, from coordinate 10,385 downwards.
GGGGCAGGGGCATTATGGTTTCGCCCCAGCACTTCCAGCAACAGGCCGCGTATACGGCCTGGGCTGCGGAATGTATCGCCCAACTCGGCCTCGCTCACCCCTGGGGGGTGATTGATGCCACTTTTGAACTGGAAGCACTAAAGCTGGGTCGGCTGCAGAGCCGCCACCTGCATGTCCGCTTTCAGGACGGTACGCTGATTGATACAGACAATGCTGACGCTCTGCCACCTGCGCTGTCGCTTGAGGGCGAACCACATGAGGTGGTGGTGGTGCTGGCACTCCCGTTGTTGCGGGCCAATGGCGGCAATTGCCTGAAACCTGATGGTGTGGCAGAGCGCCCGGTGCGCTATCGCCAGCGTTGGCGAGATGTCCGCAATACCTTCGGGGACGACACGCGTCAGATTGCGGTGATGCAACCAGAACTGACGCTGCGTTTTGACCATCAGAACAATAGCGATTACCTAACCTGCCCGGTTGCGCGTCTTCGGCTGGATTCACAGGGCGTCTGGGTACTGGACGAAACCTTTCTCCCTCCACTCCTGACCATTCAGGGCAGCCGCTGGCTGGTGAAACAACTGGAACAGTTGATAACCCAGTTGCGTGCTCGTCTGAGCCGTCTGATGGCCATGCGTCGTGAAAGTAATGAACGGATGGCTGATTTCGCGGTGGCCGACGTATCTCTATTCTGGTTACTCAATGCACTGAACAGTGCCGAGCCCGTGCTGGGACAGTTTCAGAGCAACCCGCAAAGCCCACCTGAGCGTCTGTATCCGGAGCTTGCCCGCCTAGCCGGAAGCCTGTTGACGTTCTCCCTGGAGCATCAGGCGAGTGCTATTCCTGTCTGGCAGCACGAGCAATTGAATGCTGTTTTCCCGCCGCTGTTTGACTTACTAAGTGATCTGCTGGAAGCCAGTCTGCCCTCGCGGGTGGTCTCTCTTAAGCTTGAGTATGACGCGCGTCTGCGCGTCTGGCAGGCTCGTCTGCATGATCCACGTCTGCGCGAAGGTGCTGATTACTACCTCTCTGTGCGTTCACCGATGCCGGTGGCGCAATTGCAGGAGCAGTTCCCGCGCCAGTGCAAAGTGGGCAGCCCGGATCATGTCCGGGGTATCGTTAATTCATCCCGGATAGGGGTTCCTCTGACACCTTTGCGTCATGTTCCTGCTGCCATTCCGTTGCGCCTGGAAAATCAATATTTCAGCCTTGATATCTCTCATCCTCTGGCTGTGGAAATGCTCCAGAGTGGCTGCTGCATGTTTTACGTCCCGGGAATGCTTGGCGAACCTGAACTTGAACTCTTTGCGGTACTGAGAACATGAATGAGCGTAAACGCGGTAGCGCCGCGTCCATTGATATTGACGCCTTATTTCAGGACACCTGGCTGCAAGTCATTAGCCTGCGTCACGGCCCGCAGTTTCAGGAAGGCGAAGGCCGGATGCTGTGGGAGCGCTGTATCGCTGATGTGGAGCGCGTACAGCGTCAGCTTAAAGCGAGCGAACTCGATGAGGCCAACTGTCTGCATATTCTCACCGCGCAATGTGCGCTGCTTGATGAGGCAGTCAAAAGCCGCGGTGTGGACGATGACGCTTGCGTGCAGTGGTATGACATTCCTCTGCAGGGGTATTTTCTCGGCACCATGGACGCTGGCGACACGCTGTGTGACCGGATGCGCGATGTGCTGCGTGAACAGACACCCAACAGTGCCGTCGTAACCTGCTTCCAGCGGGTAATGATGCTGGGATTCCTCGGCAGTTTTCGCTCACTAAACGATCCGGAGCGTCAGAAGCTCGTCAGCGCACTCAGCAAACTTGTCACGCCCTTCAGCAATCCACAAACCCATCCTGTATTGGCGGAAAGTTTTGCTGGCTGGAGGAGGGGCGGCTGGCTGGCTTCGTGGCCTGTGTACATTTGCCTGAGTGTGATTGTGGTCGTGGCCATGTGGTGGGGGCTGAACCACTGGCTCGATCAACTGCTGATCTCCCTGTTGCCGGGGGGCGATAAATGAGTCCTGCTCAACGGTGCGGGCTCGTACTGTGGGCCGCCCTGCTAAGCGCCGTGGTCTGCCTGGTTTTTTTACCGATGTCCAGGATGGTTGCTGTACTCGCTCTGCTGGCGATTCTGGGGGGTATCGCGGCGTTCTGGTGCGTCGCCAGTCGTCGTGCTGAATATGACGTCACCTCGTATCTGGATAACCTGCCGGACGTTACATACCGCCAGCCTGTGGTACTGGTTTGTGGCGATCTACCGCTGGCCTGGCCACAGCAGTCACAGGTACTAACCGTAACGCAGGGCTGCTGGATCCGCGTGGAGGATGATCAGGAACTGGGACAGATGGCCCGCCAGGTACTATTGCTGCGCCCGACCTGGGGGCGTCAACTGTCGGTGATGGTCTGTGTCTGCCCGCAGAAACACGCTGACAGCGAAGCGCTGACCAGTCGTCTGCTTGCCTTACGCTTGCAAATCAGCCAATTGCGTAAGGAGACCGGGCATTCCGTGCCGCTGGTGCTGAATGGTCAGATTGGTAGCGCGATGATGAGTGACACGCTGTGGCAGATGGCGATTGCGGGGGAAGAGGTGAGAGTCTGGCACGAGTCCTCCGGGCCCCGTTCGATTGCCGCATGGGTCAGCACCTGCGGCGCGCCTGCAATGCAGCAGCAGGTGCTGGTGAACAGCCTGATGAGCTGGTTTCATCAGCACGTTACTGCAGTATTTATGGATGAGAACCCTGATGTCTCGCCCATTTCGCCCACTGCTGTTTTATGGGGCATGGGGCCCATTCTTACCGGGAACCTGGCCTCTTCAGCCTGGACCGTGTGGTTATCTCGTCACACCGCCATGCAGCAAGTGACTGGCTGGCAGCCGGTGGATGCTGACAGTACGGTGGCATCGCCATTGCCGGATTTCGTTCTGCCGCTGTTGCCGGAAGGGAAGGGATTAACCCCGCGGGATAAGGCCTTGCGGTGCGCGCTGAACCTTTTCACTCTTGCGGCTATTGCCGCCCTGCTCAGCAGCGGCTGGAATAATTGCCAGTTGCTCCACCGTGTGAGCTTCGATATAGCCCATTACAACCAACTCTCCATGGTTGATTACGGCCCGAAAGCGGATGCCGTTGCGGTCCTGCGTGACGACGCGGCCCAACTGGATGGCTGGGCGCGTAATGGCGTACCAGCCCGAATGAGCCTTGGTTTGTATCAGGGAGAGCGACTGCGCATTACGGTGCTGGAAGCAATTCGTTCGTATGTCCCGCCGCCATCACCCCCTGAATCTCAACCGAAAGCAGAACCGGTACCGAAAATTATCCGCCTCGACAGCATGTCGCTATTCGACTCGGGTCAGTCTGACCTCAAGCCTGGCTCTACCAAACTGCTGGTCAACTCCCTGGTCGGAATCAAGGCCAAACCGGGCTGGCTGATTGTCGTGGCAGGGCATACCGATAACACCGGCGATTCTGGGCTTAACCAAACGCTCTCGATGAAACGTGCCGAAGCAGTACGTGACTGGATGCGTGACACCGGTGACGTACCGGAAAGCTGTTTTGCGGTGCAGGGTTATGGCGCAAGTCGCCCGATCGCAACCAACGACACCCCGGAAGGCCGCGCGCTCAACCGCCGTGTCGAAATCAGTCTGGTACCGCAGGTCGATGCCTGCCAGTTACCGGGCAAACCCTCAGCGTCATCACAGGATGATGGCGCATCACAACACAATGGAGAGTAATTCCATGGCAATTCCTGTTTATCTTTGGCTGAAAGACGACGGCGGTGCGGACATCAAAGGGTCTGTGGACGTTCAGGATCGCGAAGGCAGCATCGAAGTCGTTGCACAGCAGCACAACCTGTACATCCCGACTGACAACAACACCGGCAAGCTGACCGGTACCCGTATCCACACCCCATTTCTGTTCACTAAGGAAATCGATTCTTCCAGCCCGTACCTGTACAAGGCGGTGACGACCGGCCAGACCCTGAAGTCTGCGGAATTCAAGTGGTACAAAATCAACGACGCGGGCCAGGAAGTGGAGTACTTCAACACCAAACTGGAAAACGTGAAAGTGGTGAAAGTGAATCCGGTAATGCACGACATCAAAGACCCTTCTTACGAGAAGCACAACCACCTCGAGCAGATCGAACTGCGCTACGAAAAAATCACCTGGACCTACAAAGACGGCAACATCATTCATTCCGATTCCTGGAACGAACGCGCCACCGCGTAAGTCGCAAGCGGACAGTTCCCCCCTGTCCGCTTTTTCTTTTTTGCTGAATGTCTGCCGCCTCGGGCTTTCATCAAAGAATCACACAATTTGCCTGCCTGACCTGATGCGCTTTGGGTTCCTTGTCAAAAGGGAAAGCGATGGGCGGTAGCGTACCCGGCACAACCTAAGAGAGAAAAAATGGAAAACTCAGCCGCCCTGTTACGTCGCCTTAATCCTTACTGCGCCCGTGCGCTGGAAGGGGCTGCCTCCCTGTGTCAGACCCGTGCCCATGCGGAAATTTTGCCGGAACACTGGTTGCTGAAACTGCTGGAGCAGGGCGAAGGTGATCTCACAGTACTGGCGCGTCGCTACGAGTGGGATATGGACAGCATGTGGCAGGCGCTGTTGGGCTGGCTGGACAGGCTTCCGCGCTCGATACGCAGCCGGCCGCAACTGGCGAACTCTCTCAACGCGTTGCTGAAACAGGCATGGTTGATAGCGTCGTTGCAGGGCGAAGAAAAAATCCGCAGCTTGCACCTGCTGATTGCGTTGGTTGAAAGCCCGACGCTGATTCATTGCGATAGCCTGTGGCCGATGCTAACGCTGGGTCAGAGCCAACTGCATCGCCTTCGCCCGCTGCTGGATGCGCAGTCTGACGAGCGCCCGGAAGTACAGCAGGAAGCAGCGCTGGCCCAGCGCCATGGCGGCGATGTGGAGTTTGTCGGGCGTCCTGTCGGCGCAGAGGCAAAAGAGGGTGAACTGAGCGCGACGTTGCAGAACGCGCTGGATAAATTCACCCTCGACGTCACCGCCAAAGCGAAAGCGGGCAAAATCGACCCGGTGTTTGGTCGCGATACTGAAATCCGCCAGATGGTGGACATTCTCTCCCGTCGCCGTAAAAACAACCCGATTCTGGTCGGTGAGCCGGGTGTCGGAAAAACCGCACTGGTCGAAGGCCTTGCGCTGCGCATTGCCGAAGGCAACGTGCCTGAATCGCTCAGACCTGTTGTTCTGCGTACCCTCGATCTTGGATTGTTGCAGGCGGGCGCAGGCGTGAAGGGTGAATTTGAACAGCGCCTGAAAAATGTTATCGACGCCGTGCAGCAGTCGACGGTGCCGATTCTGCTGTTTATCGACGAAGCACACACCATCATTGGCGCAGGCAACCAGGCGGGTGGCGCGGATGCGGCAAATCTGTTGAAACCGGCACTGGCGCGTGGCGAATTGCGTACCATCGCCGCCACTACCTGGTCTGAATACAAACAATACTTCGAGCGCGATGCCGCGCTGGAACGCCGTTTCCAGATGGTGAAAGTGGACGAACCGGACGACGATACCGCCTGTCTGATGTTGCGCGGCCTGAAATCCCGCTACGCCGAACACCATAACGTGCATATCACTGACGATGCCGTGCGTGCCGCCGTCACGCTGTCGCGTCGCTATTTGACGGGCCGTCAACTGCCGGACAAAGCCGTTGATCTGCTCGATACCGCTAGCGCCCGCGTACGCATGAGCCTCGACACTGTGCCGGAACAACTGACTCACCTCCGCTCGCAAATTACAGCGCTGGAAATGGAGAAGCAGGCGCTGCTGGAAGACATTGCCATCGGGAATCAGAACCTCGGTGAGCGCCTGACGGCGATTGAGCAGGAAGACGTACATCTGACTGCTGAACTCGACGAACTGGAAGCCCGGTACGGTAAGGCGCTGAAACTCACCGAACAACTGCTGGCGAGCCGCAAGGACATCGCCCGCCAGTGTGAAACTCACATGCTGCAACAGGAACTGAACTGCATGCAGTACAGCAACCCGCTGCTCTCGGTTGATGTGGATGTGCGCACCGTCGCTAACGTGATTGCCGACTGGACAGGTGTGCCGCTCTCTTCGCTGATGAAAGACGAGCAGACCGAACTGCTGAACCTGGAAGATGAAATCGGCAAAAGAGTGGTCGGGCAGGATGTCGCGCTTACCGCCATCGCGCAACGCCTGCGCGCGGCGAAAACAGGTCTCACTTCCGAAAACGGTCCGCAGGGCGTGTTCCTGCTGGTTGGTCCGAGCGGCGTGGGGAAAACTGAAACGGCGCTGGCGCTCGCCGATGTACTTTACGGCGGCGAAAAATCGCTGATTACCATTAACCTGTCCGAATATCAGGAGCCACACACGGTCTCCCAACTGAAAGGCTCGCCTCCGGGCTACGTCGGTTACGGTCAGGGCGGCATTCTGACCGAAGCGGTGCGTAAGCGCCCATATAGCGTGGTGCTGCTGGATGAAGTGGAGAAAGCTCACCGAGACGTGATGAACCTGTTCTATCAGGTTTTCGACCGCGGGTTTATGCGCGACGGCGAAGGTCGCGAAATCGACTTTCGCAACACCGTCATTCTGATGACCTCGAACCTCGGCAGCGACAACCTGATGCAACGGCTTGATGAACAGCCGGAGGCCAGCGAAGGCGATCTGCATGAGTTGTTGCGCCCGACCCTACGCGACCATTTCCAGCCTGCGCTGCTCGCTCGCTTCCAGACGGTGATTTACCGTCCTCTGGCGCCAGCCGCGATGCGCACCATTGTCGAAATGAAACTCATCCAGGTGAGCAAACGCCTGCACCGCCATTACGGCCTGACCACACATATCGACGAGAGCCTTTATGACGCTCTGACCTCCGCCTGCTTGTTGCCGGATACCGGCGCACGAAACGTCGACAGCTTACTCAACCAACAAATTCTGCCGGTGCTGAGTCAACAGTTACTTATTCATATAGCCGCGAAGCAGAAGCCGCAGTCGTTACGCCTTAGCTGGAGTGAAGAAGAGGGGGTTGGACTGGAATTTGACCGACCACAAGGAGTGAACGTATGAGTGCTAACTTCCCGTTAAGATTCAGTCATAACCACCACCTGTTGGTGGTGAAAGGATGTGAATCTGAGCTCGACGTACTGGCTTTTGAGGGCGACGAAGCCTTGAGCAAACCGTTCAGTTACCGCATTGAGTTCACCTGCACTGACCACGCCATCAGCAAAGAGACAATGCTGATGAAAGCCAGTTCTTTGACGCTGCAGGCGCCGGTTGACCAGGGCTATGGTATTAAAATGCAGCAGCCGGTGCGGGTGATTCAGGGGGTGATCAGTGGCTTTGAACGCCTCAGCTCCTCTAAAGATGAAACCCACTATGCCGTGACACTCCGGCCGCGCCTGGCGCTGCTTGATCGCTCACACCAGAATGCCATCTATCAGGACATGTCCGTTCCGCAAATCGTCGAGAGAATTCTGCGAGAGCGCCACAACATGCGTGGGCAGGATTTTCTGTTCTCACTGAGCCAGGAGTACCCACGTCGTGAGCAGGTGATGCAGTACGGTGAGGATGATCTGCATTTTATCAGCCGCCTGCTGGGCGAGGTTGGCATCTGGTTTCGTTTCACCACCGACACCCGCCTAAATATTGATGTGGTGGAGTTTTACGACAGCCAGCAGGGGTATGAAAAAGGCCTGTCTCTGCCATCGGTTCCGCCGTCAGGGCAGCATTCGAAAGGCGTGGACTCGATCTGGGGGATGGAGAGTCATCACAACGTAGTGCAAAAGCAGGTCAGTACCCATGACTACAACTACCGTCAGGCTACGCAGGAGATGAACACACAAGTCGATGCGACCCGCGGGGATTCCACTACCTACGGCGATGCTTACCATTATGCCGATAACTATCTGACGCCCGGCGATAATTATGACCGCAACCCGGCACCGGAGTCCGGCACCTTCTATGCCCATCTGCGCCATGAGCGCTACCTGAATGGCCAGACACAGACCCATGCTATCACCAGTTGTCCGACGCTTTCTCCGGGGCAGGTGCTGAAAGTCACCGGGGGCTATGAAGTGGCAGAGGTATTCAGCCTGGGCGTGGTCGTGACGGCAATGCACAGCCATGCCCGTCGTGATAAAGATTTTTGTATCCACTTCAGCGGCATCCCGGCTAACACCGATTTTGGCTTCCGCCCTGAGCCCGGTGATCGTCCGTTAATGGCCGGCACGTTGCCGGCACGCATTACCAGTACCACTGAAAATGATACTTACAGCCATATCGATAAAGATGGTCGCTACCGTGTCAACATGCTGTTTGACCGTGACAACTGGGAAACTGGGTTCGAGAGCTTATGGGTACGTCAGGCCCGTCCGTATGCCGGGGATAACTATGGTCTACACCTGCCCCTACTGGCTGGCACCGAAGTCGCAATTGGTTTTGAGGGCGGTAACCCGGACAGACCGTACATTGCAGGTGCGCTGCACGACTCCGCACATCCGGACCACGTCACTATCCGCAATTACAAACGCAATGTCCTGCGCACACCGGCAAATAACAAAATTCGCCTTGATGATGAGCGCGGGAAAGAGCACATCAAGGTCAGCACGGAGTTCGGCGGTAAGAGTCAACTGAATCTCGGTCACCTTGTTGATAGCGAGAAACAGAAACGCGGAGAGGGTTTTGAACTCAGAACCGACAGCTGGGGAGCCATCCGCGCACAGAAAGGGATGTTTATCAGCGCTGATGGCCAGACAAAAGCACAGGGCCAGCAACTGGAGATGCAGTCGGCGGTCAGCAATCTGGGCGATGCCCGGGAGCAAATGACATCCATCTCCGATGACGCGCAGAAGGCGACAGCGAATCCGGCCGATCTCCAGGCGCAAATCAAACTGCTGGAACAGCAACTGACGGATCTCAAAAAATCGGTGCTGCTGCTCAGTGCGCCGGATGGTATTGCTTTGACCAGTGGACAGCACTTGCAGGTGTCGGCCAGCCAGAACCTGATTGCCACGGCTGGTAAAAATGCAGACATCAGCGTGGTGAAAAATCTGTTCATCGGCGTTGGCAGTGCCCTGAACGTGTTCGTCCGTAAGCTGGGGATGAAGCTCATCGCGAACCAGGGGCCGGTGAGGATCCAGGCACAGAATGATTTGATGGAGCTGATCGCTCGTGGAGAAATCAGCGTCGTCAGCACCGAAGATCGTATTGAAATCCTTGCCAGAAAACAGGTCACGATTAACGGCGGGGGAAGCTATATCACCCTTGATGCCAATGGCATTGAATCTGCCACCCAGGGTGAGTACCGGACTAAAGCCGGACACTACGGACGAAAAGAAAAGGCCAGCAAGCCAGAGGAATTCCCGAATGTGGCGCCTGAAACCACAGAACCTTCCAGTAAATTCAGCTTTTCCTGACAAGGAGTCAGTTTATGATTATCAGTCCACCGCTTCTGAAAGCGAAAAAAGCCCATGAAACTGATGCTGCCTGGATTGAAAGAGTCATGGCCGTGGTTGAACATCGTGATTTCCCGGTGAACGGCTATGGATCGTGGCATGGCGGGATCCACATCCGTCAGACTGACGAAGGAAGACCTGCTGAAAGCGTGCGGGCGATCGCGGATGGTACCGTCGTTTCACTGCGCAACAGCTCCGACAGACGCGACCTGGCACCGCTGAACATCAACGCCGGTAAATCCGATGCCAAAGGCAGCGATGATGGTTATGTACTGATAAAGCATGAAACCGAGATCGGCAGCGGTGATGAAGCAAAAGTGGTTTTCTACTCCCTTTACATGCACCTGAAGTCGCTCGCTGAAACCGTTAAAACCGGTGAGAAAGTTTACCGTAAGGATCCTGTAGGCCTTCCGGGTATGGTGGATGGAGTAAATGCTTTCCATTTCCAGATTTTCTGTGATGACAACAACATCAGCAAGCTGACGGGCAGAAAAACAGGAGAGCTGGATATTTCGAAAAATGGCCGCACCGATGCGGTTTACGGCGATATCCATTTTTATCTGCCACCGCAGACGAAGTTTTATGACAAGGTGCTTGCAGATGACAGTGCTTCCATCTCCGGGCTTTCTGAACTCTATACCAGCAATGCGCCTCTGTATGTCAGTATGACTCTGGCAGAGGGGAGCTGCACAATGGTTACGCGTCAGAAAAATATGCAGATTTGAATCGCCACGGATAATCTAGACACTTCCGAGCCGTTGATAATACTGGTTTTCATATTCTGTCGGTGACATCTGTTCGCTAGAACCATGCCGACGCTTACTGTTATAAAACATCTCGATGTAATCAAAAATATCACTGCGGGCTTCTTCCCGCGTTCCGTAGATCTTTTTCTTTATCCGTTCACGTTTCAACAACTGGAAAAAACTTTCTGCAACCGCATTATCATGGCAGTT
>NZ_JAENHT010000005.1:0-346205 GCF_016620385.1 Kosakonia sp. LAM2021 | reverse complement strand
ACAACCTGTTTGACTGCTTCAGTTTTAAACTCTTCGGGATAACGCTTACCGCTCATGGGCACCTCTCTTTAAGCCATCTTAAATGACTCTGAGGTGTCTGTTAAACCCGTGGCGATTCACACTCCCCATCTCATCATATCCGATGATAATGAGTTCAGATTTAAAATAGAACAACTTGATAGCTGCCTTAAGGCTATTAGCAGAGGACGTCAATTACCTTTCACGATTCTCTACGATAGGTCAGGATATAAGGAGAGTGCGGATTCAGCCATCATTCTTGATGCTATTCGCTACCTAAATATGTTGCCGCAAGATACCATGAAAGTGCGAATCGCTAATCCACGTATTACTACCTTCAAGCGTCTGTTTAATAACGCTCATTTATATACCCGTATCAATAACGGGAAAATAGTGGGAGCGGATGCAGTAACCACTGCGGAGATACTGAACAAGCTGGCTCAGGATTACCGGCTTGCTGTCAGCCAGTCGGGCTTTAAACAGGCGAGCAGAAAATACCAGCGGGCTTCGGTGAAAAACCTGAAGGGGGTAATGAATTACATCAGACACATGCAGGAGCGTCATTCCCGCTTGCTGGTCCTGCGAGTTGATTTGTCGTGGGCAAATGAGCATAAAGATGACATCACTGCTGATGATGCCCGTAAGTACCGTCAGCAGTTGCTTCGCAACATGCAAAAGAATCCATTGTTTCGCCATGTTCTCGGAACAGTGTGGAAGCTGGAATACGCGCCGCACCGTAAATTTCATTACCACATGCTTTTTCTCTTAAATGGCAACAAGGTACAGCAGGATGGCACAATTGCTCATGCTTTCGGTGAGTACTGGAAAAACATCATCACTAAAGGTAAAGGCATCTACTACAATTGCAACGCTAACAAAGCGCGTTATGAGGATTGCTGTCTCGGCAAGCTGGAACGCGATGACAATAGCAAGGATAAGGGGTTGCTTCAGGCGTTGAGCTACATCACCAAAATCGATGCCTGTGCCCGCCTGGTTCTTCCCGGTAATGCCAGAACCTTTGGGCGCGGCGAAGTACGTTCCCTGAAAAACAGGAAACGAGCAAAGAGGGACCGGTAATATAATTTCCCCATTAAACCAGTACACCACATCACCCCCTTCAATCTACAAAGCCAGCTGACCATGCTGGCTTTTTTTATTTATACTGGAGTTCATTATGAATTACTTCGTTTTAGCCACTCACGCCGTCACCGTAGATGGTGAATGGGTTACGCCAGAAGTTGTTCAACCTGTTGATTTTGGTTCACTGCATTGTATTTACTGCAAACTACAGATCGGTGTGCGGTTTGACCCTCTGACAGCTACAAAAATGTTTATGCACCTGCCGGGGAATATCAACAATATCCCTCGGCTTAAAACATGTCGATTTAGCAAACTCCAAACAGTAACAGAGCAAACCTCATCACAAACCATACTACCTACAGAAAAGCGCCTTCGACCTGTTAACACGACTATACGGCAATGGAGATGTTGCTGGTGCGATACCTGCTGGCATGGTGACAAAATATGCCCGCAATGTGATGAATGGATTTATGCTCTTGAAGATAATCATTAAAAAATGGTCATTTTTAAACAGCAAATGCTCAAAGGAGCGTTACGAACCATGGAATAACGCCCCGGCTATGTTAACGTGCCCGCTGTTTTATCGGCTCAAAAAACATATCCCAGAGATGTTCAGCCATACCTTCATTGGTAAGCAATGCTTCCCTTGAGGAACCCGCGCCAAAGACGCCCATTAATGGGCGAAACCCGAGAATCTGACCATTATCACCAATAGTTAAGCTTTCATTATAAGCGTTGCCAATTACGCCATCCTGGCTATAAACGATATCGCCCATACCCATATTGCGACCGTTGGCTCGCCAGATTGCACATTGACCGACTTTGCTCCCACCCATGTAGATCGCACAAGTGAAGGCGTCTGCATCACGCTTATGAAAATCGACCTCTAACCCGGCATAGCGTTTTTTGAGTTCAGCCAGCGAGCCTTCAAAGTAACGGGCGACATATTCAAAACCATCACGGCAGGCACGATCCTTATCAAGGTCGGTAAAACGTTTTGGCAGCGAAAGGTTGCTGGAGCGTGGTGTAAAAACGTTATCCGTTGCCTGAAGCATTGGGTTTACTGACGCAGGAGAAGAAACATAAGCACTCTGCTGTGGTTTCTTCGCTTCCATATTAGCAATGGCGCGGGAGACTGCGTTGACGACCTGAACGTAGCCTTCATCATGGCTGGCAAACTTGGTTATAGGTTTACCATCAACGGTCGCCGCCATAATGCTGCCGAACGGTAGCTGATGCCAGGCACACTCTCTTAAGATCACCGGAATGACCACCGCCTCGCCCCGTTTATGCCGCTCCAGAGCATTGGTCATTTCTACCTGATAGCAATAATCAGAAGCAATGAAATCACTGCTAACCAACAACAGGATGATATCTGCCTGCGAAAAGTAGTGGTCTATTTGGTTCTCAAACTCTTGCCCTGGGACAATACGGCGATCGTGCCATGTCATGATCTTGCCCATGCGCTTCAGGGGGGAAAGATGCTTCTCAAGCTCATTGCGCAGTGCTTCATCTATATGGGAATAGGAAAAAACGAGAGTGGTCATAGCGCGTAAGATGCTCCGGTAGGAAATGAAAAATACCCTTATTTTGCGCCTAGAAGTGTAAAAGAGTAATCCCCCCTTGCCACAAGTATTGATGCGGAATCCTGCCCTTTATCTTGGTACCGCGCTGACGTCAGGGTATGATCAAAGGCAATTTCCCTGCTTCTACGCAACCTGGATATCGAATCAGGCATAGATCATTTTTTGAGGTTTTGATGGACAACGCTGAACAGCAATTTCTGAACGATCTGGATACTAAATTCTGGAAAGCCGCAGATAAGCTACGCGCCAATATGGATGCGGCCAACTACAAGCATGTGGTACTGGGGCTTATCTTTCTGAAGTATGTTTCAGATGCCTTTGACGCTCGTCAGAAGGAACTGAAAGGGCTGTTTGAAGACAAGTCCAACCCGGACAACATTTACGCGCTGTCTCGTGACGATTACGACACGGAAGAGGCGTACCAGCAGGCGATCGCAGAAGAGCTGGAAGTTCAGGATTACTACACTGAGAAAAACGTCTTCTGGGTACCCAAACTGGCTCGCTGGAAAACGCTCAAAACCAACGCCGCTCTGCCGGTAGGGACGGTTCTGGGGAAAGACTATAGCGGCAAAGATATCGTCATGACGTCAGTATCGAAGCTGATTGATATCGCTCTGGATACTATCGAAAACAGTAACCCGAAACTGAAAAACATCCTTAACCGTATCGGCCACTATCAGCTTGGTAACGATCTGTTAATCAGCCTGATTAACGTTTTCTCCGATACCAGTTTCAGCGAACCTAAATACAATGGCGTGAAGCTCAACTTGAAGAGCAAAGATATTCTCGGTCACGTCTACGAATACTTCCTTGGTCAGTTCGCACTGGCGGAAGGCAAACAGGGTGGTCAGTATTACACGCCAAAAAGCATCGTCACGCTGATTGTTGAAATGCTCCAGCCTTACAATGGCCGCGTTTATGACCCGGCGATGGGGTCTGGTGGTTTCTTCGTTTCCAGCGATCGCTTTATCGAAGCGCACGCTGATGAAAAGCATTACAACGCCGCCGAGCAAAAGCGCAATATCTCCGTTTATGGGCAGGAGTCCAACCCTACCACCTGGCGTCTGGCTGCGATGAACATGGTGATTCGCGGTATTGATTTTAATTTCGGCAAACAAAACGCTGATACGTTCCTGAACGACCAGCACCCGGATCTACGTGCCGATTTTGTTATGGCTAACCCACCCTTCAATATGAAAGAGTGGTGGAATGCGAAGCTGGAAGATGACGTCCGCTGGCAGTACGGCACACCGCCACAGGGTAACGCCAACTTTGCCTGGATGCAGCACATGATACACCATCTGGCCCCGAAAGGTTCGATGGCACTGTTGCTAGCAAACGGATCGATGAGTTCCAATACCAACTCTGAAGGTGAAATCCGCCGGGCGATTATCGAGGCGGACCTGGTTGAGTGCATGGTGGCGCTGCCGGGACAACTGTTTACCAACACCCAAATCCCGGCCTGTATCTGGCTGCTGACCAAAGACAAATCAGGCGGTAATGGTAAGGCTCATCGTAAAGGTGAGGTTCTATTTATTGATGCTCGCCAGATTGGCTTTATGAAAGATCGCGTATTACGCGACTTTTCGACGGATGATATCAGGAAGATTGCCGATACTTTCCATGCTTGGCAGACGGATAAAGATTATGAAGATGAGGCTGGTTTCTGTTTTGCTGCCACGCTGGACGATATTAAGAAAAATGATTTTGTCCTGACTCCAGGACGCTATGTTGGTGCTGCCGAGCAGGAAGAAGACGATGAGCCGTTATCCGAGAGGATGGCACGGCTGACGGCGCAACTTAAAGATCAGCTCAAAGATAGTGCAAGACTGGAAGCGCAGATTAAGGCGAATCTGGGAGGGCTGGGTTATGAGTTCTGAATGGCCACTAAAAAAGATATCTGAGATTGCTGATTTCTTAAATAGTAAGCGAATTCCATTGAAAAGTCTTGAAAGGCAAAAATGTCAAGGCCCATATCCTTACTATGGTGCTTCCGGTATCGTTGATAGTATAGATAGGTATATTTTTGATGGGACATACCTGTTAATTTCAGAGGATGGTGAAAATTTACGCACTCGTAAAACGCCAATTGCTTTTAAAGCTCATGGTAAGTTCTGGGTTAATAATCATGCACATATTCTTTCTGAGAAAGAGGAAGGAGCACTTGATTATCTTGAGTATTATTTTTCCGCGCTAGACCTTGATCCTTATATTACTGGCGCTGTGCAACCCAAGCTTAATAAAGCCAATTTAGATTCTATAGAAATACCATTTCCTGACAAAAAAACTAGATTGTTTATCAATTCAACGTTGAACTCTTTGACTCAAAAGGTAGCAATAAATAACAAATTAAACCAAACTCTCGAACAAATGGCGCAAGCCCTGTTCAAAAGTTGGTTTATCAATTTTGAACCAGTTAGAGCCAAAATTGCGGTACTAGAAGCAGGTGGTTCGCAAGAAGATGCAACTCTTGCTGCCATGACGGCAATTTCTGGAAAGGATGCGGATTCTTTGGTTGTATTTGAGCAAGAACATCCTGAGAGATATTCTGAACTCAAGGCTACGGCAGAAATATTTCCATCTGCAATGCGGGATATTGAATCCGTTAAAATCCCTGAAGGTTGGCGTTTAGTTCCGTTAAGTGAAATTTCCTCTTTCGCATCTGGCAAAAGTAATGTAGCTGAGTTAACCAAAGAAACATATATCTCTACTGAAAATATGCTTGGTAACAAAATGGGGATAGAGTGTGCTACATCACTACCTTCAGCTAATACCACACCATCTTTTAAATCTGGGCAAATTTTAATTTCAAATATACGTCCTTATTTTAAAAAAATCTGGCTTGCCCGATTTTCAGGGGGACGCTCTGCGGATGTTTTAGCGTTCGAGCATAAAAAAAATATCACAGCCGAATATTTATACAATGTTCTTTATCAAGACTCATTTTTTGACTTCATGATGCAAACCTCAAAAGGTGTGAAAATGCCCAGGGGAGACAAAAAAGCCATAATGGAATGGTCATGCATAGAGCCTGATATACGATTAGTTAAACTTTTCTCAAATAAAGTGAAAGAGTTTTACTCTTATATTGAAAGTCATAATAGAGAAAATACCCAGCTCTCACAATTACGCGATACTCTGCTCCCCAAACTCCTCTCAGGTGAAATCACATTGCCGGGAGCCGAAGAATTAGCAAAGGAAGCTGACTATGTTTAAGGTCGATCAGCCCAGCAATAGCCTACAACCGCTTCAGGAAACCACCTTCACTAACGCGGGTTTCACCGAGCGCTACCACTTACAGGAATGGCTGGCAAAACATCCGCAGGCATTGACCCGCAACAGCGATGACGAACTACTTATCATACAGAAAGAATTTGCCGGATTTGACGACACCAAAGAGCGCCTCGATCTGCTGGCTATCGACAAAGACGGTAATCTGGTGATCATCGAGAACAAGCTCGATGACTCCGGGCGTGATGTCGTCTGGCAGGCGCTGAAATATGCGGGTTACTGCGCGAATCTACGCAAAGAACAAATCGTTGAGATCTTTCAACGTTACCTCGATCAGCACGATCCAGAAGAAACCCGCCCAGCTTCTGATGTGCTGGCGGAATTCCTCGAACATGAAAGCCTGGATGAGGTGCAAATCAACCAGAGCCGTTCCCAGCGCGTGATGATGGTTTCGGCGAATTTCCGCAAAGAAGTGACTAATACCGCACTCTGGCTGGTGCAGTTCAACATCCGCGTTCAGTGCTTTAAAGTCACGCCTTACCGCTATGGGAATGATGTACTCATTGATATCCGCCAGGTTATTCCTACACCTGAAGCTGAATCCTACATGATCGGTATGGCGCAGAAAGAAGCGGAAGAACAGTCAACCAGCGGTGAGCTGAAACAGAGCCAACGCCTGCGGAAGGCATTCTGGACGCAGATGCTGGAGAAATTTCATGCCAGCGACTGTACGCTGTATAACAACATCAGCCCGTCTATGGATCACTGGTTATGTGCAGGCTCCGGCATAAGTGGTATGCCGTATAGCCTGATATTCAGCAAGAAGGAAATCCGCGTAGAATTATGGGTTTCGCGAGCATCGGCGGATATCAACACTATGGCATTGAACTGGCTGGAACAACACCGTGCATCTGTCGAAGAGGTATTCGGCAACCCGCTGGAGTGGCTGTCGCTGCCTGGTAAAAAAGCCTGTCGTATTCAATACCGCCAAAAAATAGATGGCTTCCAGCAGGAAAACTGGCCGCACATGATCAACTGGCTAGTGGAGCATATGACCCGTTTTGAAAATGCGCTTTCGCCGTATCTGCCACAGCTTAACCAGTTGATCAAGCAGACCTTTAACGGGCATGATGAAGCTGAAATTATCACTGAAGAAGCCGAACACGTTTAACACAGGACGTTGCCGATGCTAACCGAAGACGACTTAGAACAGCTTTGCCTGGGCTGGTTTGCCGAACAAGGCTGGGAAATTCATCACGGGCCGGATATTGCCCCTGATGGCAGTAACCCGCAACGCGCCAGCTATCATGAAGTGTTCCTGACGCCCGTGTTAACCTCCTGCCTGCAAAAAATCAACCCGCATCTGCCCGCAGACGTCTTTGAACAGGTTGTATCCCGTATTACTCGTGCTGAAAGCCCGGATCGGATTGCTACTAACAAAGCCTTCCATCACTGGCTGCTGGAAGGTGTACCGGTTCAGTACCGCCGCGACGAAGAACTTATCCACGATCACGCTCTGCTGGTGGATTTTAACCAGCCGCAAAACAACCGTTTTATGGTGGTCAATCAGATGACCATCAGCGGAACGAAACAACCCCGTCGCCCGGATATCATCTGCTTTATTAACGGACTGCCGCTGGCGGTGGTGGAACTGAAAAGCCCCATCGATGACAAAGTAGATATCTGGGATGCGTACCACCAGTTACAGACCTATAAAGATGAAATTCGCGATCTGTTTATCAGCAATGAAGCGCTGATTGTCAGCGATGGCTATCTGGCGCGTGTGGGTTCCCTTACGGCCACGGAAGAACGTTTTATGCCGTGGAAGACCATCAGTAATGAAAATGACAAGCCCCTGCTGGAATGGCAACTGGAAACCATGGTGCGGGGGTTCTTTAACCGGGAACTGCTGCTCGACTATATCCGCTACTTCGTCCTGTTCGAAAACAACGATGAAAAGCTGATTAAAAAAATAGCCGGTTATCACCAGTTCCACGCGGTGCGAGAGGCCGTGCAGGCGACAATTGTCGCTGCTACCGGTAAGCAACTGCCCCTGCACAGCAACATTCAGCCTGGCAGTAAGAAAGCAGGAGTGGTCTGGCATACACAGGGTTCCGGTAAAAGCATCTCCATGTGTTGTTATGTCGGCAAACTGCTACAACAGCCGGAGATGGGCAACCCAACGATTGTGGTCGTAACCGATCGTAACGATCTGGACGGTCAGCTTTACGGCACATTCTGTCAGGCGCAGGAACTGCTCAAGCAAATGCCGGTACAGGCGGATGACCGCGAAGCACTGCGTGAACTGCTTGCGACCCGTGATGCTGGTGGCATTATCTTTACCACCGTGCAGAAGTTCTCTCCGGAGGAAGGGGAAAACGCCCATCCGGTACTCAATGGGCGCAGTAACATCGTTGTTATTTCCGATGAAGCGCACCGCAGCCAGTACGGCATGAAAGCTAATCTGGACCGGGAAACCGGCGTCTATAAATACGGTTACGCTAAACATATGCGCGACGCGCTGCCCAACGCCTCATTTCTCGGGTTTACCGGAACACCGGTTTCGGCAGAGGATCGCGATACCCGCGCTGTATTTGGTGATTACGTCTCGATTTATGATATTCAGGATGCAGTGGACGATGGCGCAACGGTGCCTATTCACTACGAGTCCCGGCTGGCGAAACTCGATCTCAATCATGAAGAACTGGCGGCGCTCTCCGATCAGGTTGATGAACTGATTGAAGATGATGAACTGGACCTGCGTGAAAAAACCAAAGGTGAATGGAGCCGTCTGGAGAAACTGGTTGGTGCAAAACCACGGCTTCAACAGGTTGCCGCCGATCTAATTTCCCACTTTGAGAAGCGCAATACCGTAATGGACGGCAAGGCGATAATTGTCGCGATGAGCCGAGAAATCTGCGTCCATCTTTACGATGAAATTATCGCGCTACGTCCGGAGTGGCACGATGACGATCCTGAAAAAGGACAAATCAAAATCGTGATGACCGGTACAGCGTCCGATAAGGCAATACTACAACCGCATATCTACAACAAGCGAACTAAAAAACGACTAGAGTCCCGCTTCAAGAATGTGAACGATTCGCTGAAGCTGGTGATTGTGCGCGATATGTGGCTGACCGGCTTCGACGCCCCCTGCTGTCACACTATGTATATCGACAAGCCAATGCGCGGCCATAACCTGATGCAGGCCATTGCCCGCGTCAACCGGGTATTCAAAGATAAACCCGGCGGGCTGGTGGTTGATTACATCGGAATCGCCAATGAACTGAAACTGGCGCTGAAAACCTATACCGATGCAAACGGTAAAGGTGATGCGACCATTAATGCCGAAGAAGCGCTGGCAATCATGCTGGAAAAGCTGGACATCATCCACGGTATGTTTGCCAAAACAGCAACATCAGCGGGTTTTGACTACACCGGCTTTGAAGCTCACGCACAAAAGCTGTTGGTGCCTGTTGCAAACTACGTGCTCGGCCTTGAGGACGGTAAGAAGCGTTTTCTTGATAACGTACTGGCAATTACTAAAGCTTGGTCGCTTTGCTGTACGCTGGATGCGGCGCAGCCTTATAAGCTGGAGATTGCTTTCTTGTCTGCTGTGAAGGCCGCTATCAGCAAATTTACCAGCGTGGACAAAAAAATAAGCCAGGCCGAGAAGAATTCTGCGCTGAAACAGATTCTGGATAATGCCGTAATTGCTAATGGCGTGGATGATATTTTCACGCTAGCTGGGCTGGATAAGCCCAATATTGGCTTACTTTCTGATGAGTTTTTGCAGGAAGTCCACGATATGCCATATCGCAACCTGGCGGTAGAGTTGCTGGAAAAACTGATTAATGACGGCATCCAGTCCCGCACTAAAAATAACGTAGTGCAGGAGAAGAAATATTCTGAACGTCTTCAGGCCGTGCTGATTAAATACAACAACCGGGCTATTGAGACGGCGCAGGTAATTGAAGAGCTTATCCAGATGGCGAAGGACTTTCAGTCCGCAATGGCGCGTGATGATGCACTTGGCCTGAATCCTGACGAGATCGCCTTCTACGACGCACTTGCAGAAAATGAAAGCGCCGTCCGGGAGTTAGGGGATGAAGTACTTAAGAAACTGGCGATAGAAGTGACGCTGAAGCTGCGCCAATCCACTACCGTTGACTGGCAGGTACGGGAAAGCGTTCGTGCAAGGTTGCGTATCTTGGTTCGCCAGACTCTGCGTCGATACAAGTATCCGCCCGATAAAACACCGGGAGCGGTGGAGTTAATTTTAAAACAGGCGGAAGTTATTTCGAATCTCTGGACGATGTAACATCGTGAAAAGTTTTGCCAGGAGCATGTTATAAGGAAATAGTAATATGGCCAAAATGATTCCGGCATTCGGACCTATTGATAATGATAGTTATGGAGAAAAAACGGTCTATGCTCTGTTAAAAGAAGGGCTGTCCGATGATTTCACCGTGATTCATAGTCTCCCGTGGTTGAGTTCGGCGGCCCGGCATTTGGGTATGAAACTTCCTCCAAGTGGAGAAATAGATTTTCTTGTTCTCCATCGTATCTATGGTGTTTTGGCGTTAGAGGTAAAAAGTGGGATATATCGTGTAGATGGCCCTATTTTTGTACATCTCAAAACAAATAATAATGTCGATGTAGTGAAGCAAACTCGTAACAATGTCCATGGATTAGCCCGCTGGTTAGGAGGAGCAACAACTTTACGGTTGCGTATTGGTTATGGTTTTATTTTTCCTGATAGCTATTTCGATGATAACGTTATAAATACAGCAATGGTTGATGCGTCTGTAAGACCATTTAGAAAAATATTCGTTGATAAAAAACAACTCCCGGAAATTGCAAAGTACACTATCGATATAATGCAATATTGGAAATCTGCATTAGGAAATAATGATTTAGGAAGTGAACGACTTCAATTAATAATAAAATCCATATGCCCGCAATTTGATGGCACGCCTGACTGGGGAACCCGAGTTATTTATGATAATCAACTCTGGTTAAGACTCACACATGAACAAATTAAGGTCATTGAACTCCTGTCAGAGTATCAACGATTTGTTGTAACTGGATGGCCAGGAACAGGAAAGACTTTGATTGGGATTGAATTCGCCAGGCGGTTGGTTAAAGAACAAAAAAAAGTTTTATTTATTACTTTCAATAACCGTCTTTCTGAATACATTCGACAACAAACTCCAGTTTCATTATGCGACGTTTTTACCTGGCACAAACTATGTCATCAGGCTCGTAATAGATTAGCCCTGCCTCCCGAGTCTCCAGCAGGCTGGTTTGAATCAGGATGCTGCGAGGATTTGCTTAGTGCTTTAAAGAAAAACAAGCTAAAGGATTATGATGCTTTAATTATTGACGAAGCACAGGCGTTACATTTTTCGTGGTTGGAAGCCTTATTTTGTTGGTTTGAAAATAAAAGAATTATTGCATTTTGTGATGAAACCCAAACGTTTTCTTTTGAAAAAGGGACGAATCACATTGATCTTCAACGGATAATTAATTCCCAATTTTCCTACAGCTTAACTATTGTGTTAAGATGTCCTAAAGCCGTTACTGATTATTTAATGGCTATCAGGCCTTCATCATATCAAATTACGTCCCCCAGAAATAACGAACCCGATACGTTAAAAGAATTAGTTGTTATCGATCCACTTTCCACATTGCTTAATGAAATCTTACGACTGAAAGAAAGTTCTGTGCTATCTGATGAGATTACCGTCCTCGTCCCTACGGATTTAGTGAAAAACTTCCTCCAGAAAGACATGAAAACTTTTGATATAAATATTGAAACTGTATCTCGTTTTCGTGGTATGGAATCACCTGTTGTTATTACACTGGATTCCGAAAACATGGAGGATGCTCAATTATTTTGTGCTTATTCAAGAGCCACAACGGCTTTCATTGCAATTTATGATTCTGAGAAATTAGCATGGAAAGAAAATAATAACTTTCTGCATAAACTGGTTAATAGAGAGGAAATCCAAAGAGCAATTAATGAAGCAAAACATAACTCTTCCTCCAAAATTCTTATGGCTAATTTTTTCAGCGAAGGGGATCTGAAACTAAACACTGTAAAATTAGCATGGTCAAAAAACCTTTCTTCTTGGCTTATTGAGCTTGATGAAGAAAATTCTCCAGCGGAAATGTGGATTGATTATTTATATTCCCACCATAATTACCCAATTATATATTGGTTCAGCGAATCACGGAGAGTTGTTTATTATATTGCAAATCAACAATTCGAAATAAATACATTAGGGGCAGGAAACCATTTATCAATAAAAAATTGTGCCGTATGTGAAAGAATGATACCTTTTGATTCCGCGAATAATTGTTTGTTTTGTAAAAAAAAAACAAAAGAATCGTCACCAACCAGACATGAAATTAATGAAATTCGCGAGTTTGATTTAATAATCTCTCAGAATAATCTTAATTCACCTTCTCAAAAAGAAAAAAGACGATTATTACCCATACCGTTAGCGGCGGCTAGTGCCCGAAGAGTGGCATTTGAAAAGGCATATAGAAGTAAAGTACTCAGCGAATCATTACCCGGTGGAAAACTTCTCTACAGAAGTGCATTAGCTTTTATACAGGCTTGGGTTGCATTATTACCACCAGATAAAAAACTAGTATTGGATGAGATAACAGACGCACTACGTAAACGCTATATCCACCTTGAGCAATTAGAACGTTCTGAATTAAGGAATGCTTTAGCCTGTGCACTGTCAACTTGCTACAATAAAAAGCATCTTATTAAAGTTGAAAAAGGGAAATATTTACCTGTTGACGACTAAGCACTCTTATATAACTTTATTTAAAGTTGGGGATGGGCATGTCTATGAGGTTTTTTTCTCAGCGGTGTAGAGAAAACAAAAATTCCAAAGGCATTTAAGCCACACATCTTCTTTGACGATCAGGATGTGCATTTGATCGTGGCTGTATACCCAATAAACTTGAAGTTGCATGCTCGAGCAACAATACAGCCCAAGCCTTATGGGCATGAAGCGACACATGCAAGCTGCAACTTGAAGTATGACGGGTATAAGCTCTTTATGACTGTAACTCCGAACTTGCAGAATGTGAAACATCGTGTATTGTCGATGACAAACCATTTAGTCAGCAAGGCTGAATTGTATTAGCTCAAAATTGACTTGGCAGTTTTCACCGGTAGCACACATAAGCAAACCTGACGGTCTGCTTTGAGCGCAGGTTGTGTGAAAACCCTAATCAAAAACCGAAGTGCGTGAGGTTATGCAAAATCTGGGTTAGATTGACAGGTCAAACCAACGTCAAATTTTACGTAGGAGCACGTTTTTCGGCTCTGTTTTTGGCCGCTTCTGTGATCAAAAAAGTTTTCACACAGCCTGAGCGACATATAGTCATTCACACCCTGAGAATTACACTTTTAAGTGATTCAGGGTATGCGCTTACTGGTTACGAATATTGAGCGAGAATCACGTGATGATCGCCGCTTTTCTTTCGAGCCAGTAGGTGCTCCACGTTCGCTAACGAATACTCAGGGCATGCAGATACACTGCTGGCTATATTTCTTTCGAAGAGCGTGGAATGCATACCAATCCCCCGATAAAAAGGAGTTGGTAATGACTGTGACAAATCAGTTTGCTGCGCACGTTGGTCTGGACTGGGCAGATAAAAAACACGATGTCTGTGTTCAGTTTAAAAACGGTGAACGCGTATTCTATGTAATTGAACATACAGCAGAAGCGCTTGATGTCTGGCTTACCGACTTACACCAGAAGGTAAAAGGCAGAATCGCAATAGCTCTCGAGCTGAAGAAAGGCCCCGTGGTATATGCTCTTCAAAAATATCCCTTTATCACCGTTTTCCCCGTCCACGCTTTGTCCCTGGCTCGTTACCGGCAAGCATTCTCGCCCAGCGGCGCTAAAGACGACCCGCAGGATGCAGAGCTGGCATTAGAGTTAATGCTGCGTTATCCCCAAAAGATAAAAGCTATTGAACCCGACAATGCGGAAATCCGGTTACTCCAGCAACTGGTTGAGCAGCGTCGTCAACTGGTTGAAGATAAACGCCGTTTTGTGAACCGTATGATTAACACGCTTAAACAGTATTATCCTCAGCCCCTGGAGTGGTTCTCACATCGGGGTAGCCTACTGTTGTGTGAACTGATTATACGATGGCCCAGTCTGCAACAACTGAAACGAGCCAGGCGCGACACGATCCGCAACTTTATGAATGCCAAAGGTGGCCGCGCAATGGCCCTTACCGAGCAGCGTGTTGTGAGTATTGATAACGCCATCCCATTGACGACAGACCCGAGTGTTATAGAAGCTAATGCTTTGATGGCAACAGCACTGGCGACACAAATTAAAGTCGTGAGTGAAATCATCAAAACCTATGACGAACGAATCGGAACGCTGTTTGACACATTGCCAGACGCGGGGTTGTTCAAATCACTTCCGGGCATGGGGCCTTGTATGGGCCCACGAATGCTTGCTGCACTTGGTGATAACCGTGACCGGTTTAACAGCGCCGAAGAAATTCAAAACTACGCAGGTATTGCACCGGTGACAGAACGAAGTGGTCAAAAATCCTGGGTCCACTGGCGATGGCAGTGTGCCAGGTTCGTCAGGCAGACCTTTGTTGAATGGGCCGCCAAAACGGTTAACTCATCATACTGGGCCAGACTTTATTACCAGGGGCAGCGAGAAAAAGGGAAATCGCATCAATCAGCTATCCGGGCTTTGGCGTTTAAATGGATAAGGATTATTTACCGCTGCTGGAAGACCAAAACCCGGTACGAAGAGGCGAAATATCTGCTGGCACTGGAATCTCGACACTCACCTTTACTGAAGCCATAAAAAGCTTGTCGAATGTCTCAGGGCGTGAAGCGGACGATAACAGGAACAATACACTGCAACCAAATATTTGATTTTAAAATACTTTTTTAAAGGCGCCATTGAAGCCCCCCAAAGATACCCCAGAAACTGTTCTATTTCTAAACCTTGTGGAGCTTAGACCTGCGATTATTATATTTTAAGTGCTATGGCTGCGAAGGCATAGCAATTCTACTCACTTCGCAGAATTTACTCTCCTAATTTATACGCATAATCACCCACAATTGACGAAAACAACTCCAACAACTCTAACTTAGTTCTTCCTGCAGCTGCTATTCTAACTAATTCATTGAAGTCAATCTCAATGTATTTGTTTGCTCTAGGATTCAGCAATACACCTGTCTTCCATTCATTCATACTGCCCTCAATGGAGGATGAAAAACTCAATAGCCAATAAATTAAAATCTGACGGTAATCAGAAGACGAAAAATTTCTATTCGTACATTTGACTTCAATCAGTCGCCGTCCGATTGAGAAATCTCCTTGGCCTTCTGCTATCCATTGAAATCCTGGAATGATGGGAGCCCTAACTACATTACCTCCACCCCATTCCTTCCTTAAATATCTTATTGATTTTATTAAGTTATTGGCAGTTTGATTAGCTATTTTAATCTCAAAAACTGACAATTGATCAGGTAAAACCGCATCAAAATACCTTGATTGCCTACTCAGAGCTATAGACAAACATTCATTCCAATCTTCATTTTTTTCTTCAAGAATTTGCTCTGCTCTTACATAGGCAACTTCAAATAACATAGCTGCATTTGTATTTATTCTTACCAACATACTTTCATCAATAATAGTACAACCAGGTATAGGTTGGGCTTCGCGATTGAGATGTGCGATTATTGCTGGTAGCAATTGTGGAAATAACAAGTCACAGATACCTGGAATGTCTCGCGCTACAGTTCTAGGATCTTTGACAGGTAATCTTAAAAATCTCATTTATTATTCACCCCTTGACACCAATTAATAAATATTTCAGAGAATGATGCCTTTCCTTTTTGTTCAATTCCTAGTAACCATGAGTTAGATATTGCTTTTTTAACTTGATCCCTAAAATGTTTTCCGTCATCCCCGAACTTATAGGATGCGAGCCAAAGTATCCTTTGTACTTCCGGTGACAATTTTGACCATTTATTCCTCTCAGAAATGAATGATGGTCTATCTTTCCAATTTCTTATACAATCGAGGCATGCTCTTTTAATAGTTTCAGATGAACTTTCATTTAGCAAACCATGAACATATGCAGCTCGATTATTTGTTCGTATTACTCTAATAGAGCGTAAATAATGCAAACAGTTAGCCTCTGGTAGCAGTAGATGCTCAGAGTGAACAATAATATCATCTACCATTTTATCAAGCATTTGATAGATTGAGGAATATCGTTCATCATTCCTGATGGAATTTACACCCTTTATAATTGTAGAAAAAGAGCTTCTAAAAGAGTGTAAATTTTCAGGAGAGAGTAATGTTATACATAACTGTAATGCTAAAGCAGGCTCCTGAAGTTTCAATGTTCTACTTATTTGATTGACCAAGAAAGTGTCGGGCTGACTTTTATGAGTTTCTAAATCAAGCAAAGCTTGTACATTTAGTTTTTCGACAGTTTCAACTAGTTCATCATAATCAGCAACAGGGTTGTCAGAATATGGGTCAAAATGTAAGTCAATTTTTTTAAGTTTACTAGACTTATCATCATCAACAAACAGTTGCGTATAAACAAAATTTTTATAATGTTGAGCTTTAAGAATTGTTGTTTTAGTTCTGTTTAATGACAACCCATAATCTGCCAAAGCGTTAGATAGAATTGAAATAGCACGATAAGCTTCAGCTTGATCACTAGCAATTATCGTAAAATCATCTACATACCTATGCCACTTGAGTTTTGATGAAGTCAAAAGTTGGTCGACTGAGGTCATTAGTAGTTCAGCTAAAACTCTTGAGCACTGCCCTCCGACTGGCAAGCCAAATGATCTACCTGATGACAGCTGACTTAATAATCTATCTATTTGAGTTGCAACTGTTGAACCTTCACCAAATAAATCATTAATACAATTCTCGATACGATGATGATAAATATGCTCGTAAAAGCTTGATATATCCGTTTGAATAACAACAGCCCCTTCATTATCTAATGCTGCATCATTAATTGTTGCTTCTTTATATGCCCGCCACGACTTATCTCTATTAAATAAATTCACACCAGTTTCTACATAGCGGTATGAATGTGCATTTTGACTTCTTTTCGATTCATTTATTTCTGCAATCGCGATAGCCAGACCATTAAGATATATATTCCAAAATGGATGTATCTTCGTTGAAATTCTAAAGCCACTTGCACCAGTTGGAGAAAGCAATCTCTCCGAGTAAACCTGAATTCCATTTAAAGTATTTCTTGCATTCGTTTTGCCATCTTTTTCAAGCCTTTTAAACAAATCAAAAGCCATGTTTGCTATCTGCACCTTCGAATCTGAAATAAAAACTGTATCGATGTCAAAAGGCAACATGTCATTGTCGCCGTGAGCGCCAACATCTTCAATAGCCCTTATAAAGTGCTCAATTTTCACTGTATTCATCATATCCACCGACTCATTAATATCATTTATATTAAGATATAAAAAGTTAAACTATGACAAGGCTCATATATAGGCAAGTTCTTATTCTTTGAAAAGTAAAATACTGCCCTAATCAATATCCGATGCCATTTCAGACAACTTAATTGTTTCAAAAAAAATGATTTACATTGTTTATTATTTCAAAAAATTTCTCAAAGAGCATCATTTTAACTGTAAGTATCGAATCTCACTGAATGAAGCAACTGTAATTTAGGGAGGTTACGCTCAAGAATCTCCGATAGCACTAGCAGGGCTACAACTTTCGACAACTCACTATCATCACCAACTAACCAGTTGACTGGCTTGCGTCGCGTTGATTGGTACATGATGATGTCAGCCTTGTCCGCTTCTGGCACAGAACTGCCTGTCAGATTAGGTTCTGTGCCATAGCCGTGTCAGGTCAAATCAGAGCTAATACAGCTGAATAGTTTGTATACCACACGCAAAATAACTGCTCTACCTCAGATCAATGCTCCCCTCTGAATACCTCTTTTCTGTGCCATTCCACAAACTGCTCGCCCGGATAATTTTCTTTAACCGGTGGCAACGCAATCGCCTTTCCCGCAAAATCCCAGAACAGCCGCTGTACCACCCCACCGCCATTTACCGCGCCGGAAACCATCACACGCATATTTTCATCCAAGCCAATCGAACCGCGATCAAACGCTTTATGATGGATTGCGCACAATGCCAGGCCATTAGGTACTTCACAAGGGCCATGGTGCTGCTTCCATCTGATATGGGCAGCTTCCAGAGCAATCGGCGCATTGTCGTGGCGCATGTTAAAGCCGCAGATAGCGCACTGATAATTGTAAGCACGTAGCACCATCTGGCGGAACTTCGGATCGCGTTGACGGAGAGAGGTGCGAATATCAAAACCCATCTCGTCAGCGATGTCTTCCTGAATACTGGCCGGGAAATGCGCCTCCAGAAGCTGCTGCGCCAGAGTATCAATTAACCTGTGATTTTTTGCCACCAACGCAAAATTGTCAGCATCAAATCCACCCGCGACATTATATTCGATGAGTTCACGTCGGGGCGGCTGGCGGCTACCATTGGTTGAGCACAGTTCCGCGTTTTGTAGTTCCCAGAAGCCATCGCCCTTCAGACGCCAGAACGGCATGTCCGGGCGCTGGTCACGGCGCTGTGATCCATAACGTTCCAGAAGATCCAACAGGGGCTCGTAGATTTCAGAACCATAGTTAAACAGGCGATCATGACCCTGCCGATAGTGTGAGAGGACGTGCAATAGCAATAATGGCTTATGCGGCGCACGCTGTTCGCCTTTGCGCCAGATGGTAATATTTGATATCGCTTGCTTTAGGGTCTTGTCAGAGGTCATTACGTTGAATAATCCATGAGCACATATTTGCGATGGTGCTCGCAACTATATGTACATTCAAGACATTATTGCAGACATCTTTTTTGTCTGGCGGATGGAATTTTGATAACAACCGTAACAAAAACAGTGACCAACCAGCCCTAATTGAGCTGGTTGGTCACTTTGATTTAAACATCAACCGAGAAATAAAGGCATTCAACTCACTCGCCTTTCCCCCGGTTGATCTTCGCATAGTCAAACGGCGTAATCCCTTTATCCCGATTCGCATCCAAAAAATCGGCCCACCACTGCAACATCATCTTGCGCTCATCCAGATGTTCCGCTTTATGGATATACGCCGCCCGCACCGAGTTACGCTCCATATGGCTCATCTGCCGTTCTACCGCATCCTTCGACCATAGCCCTGATTCAATTAACGAACTACAGGCCATCGTACGAAAACCGTGACCGCAAACCTCGACCTTGGTGTCATAGCCCATCACCCGTAACGCACTGTTCACCGTATTCTCACTCATGGGTTTACGCGGATCGTGGTCACCAATAAAAATCAGCTCATGCTTTTCACCACAAAACTGTTTTATCTGCTTCAGGATCGCCAGTGCCTGCTTTGAAAGCGGTACCAGATGAGGTGTACGCATCTTTGATCCTCGCTGAGAATGTTTCACGCCGGGAATAGGCTCTCGCTCTGGCGGGATCGTCCACATTGACGTTTCAAAATCGATCTCTGACCAGCGAGCAAAACGCAGCTCACTGGAGCGAATAAAGATGAGCAGAGTGAGTTCCGTTGCCCAACGGGTTAGCGGCCTGCCGGTGTAGCCGTCTATTTTCTGTAGTAACTCAGGAATGCGCTTTAACTCCAGCGCCGGGCGATGCTGTCGATTACTGGAAGCTACCGCCCCCGCCATCTCCTGCGCCGGATTGTAATCAATTAACCCGCTTTGCACTGCATAACGCATGATGGCCGTAGTCCGCTGTTGAAGACGGGAAGCAACTTCAAGACGTCCAGATGTCTCTACGGCTTTAATGGGAATTAACAGCTCGCGGGTACCCAGTTCAGTAATATTGCGAGTACCAATTGCCGGGAAGATATTGTCCTCAAGGCTCTTTTTTACGCGATTAGCATGATCTTCCGACCATTTCTGATTGGTAGTGAGCCATTCTCTGGCAACCTTCTCGAAAGTAATAATCTCTTTCGCCTGCTCTTCTTTCACAGCACGTTTATGCTCACGAGGATCGATACCAGCAGCTACCAGCTTTCTGGCCTCTTCCCTTTTCTTCCTGGCATCAGCCAGCGAAACATCCGGGTAAACGCCGAACGCCATCAAATGCTGTTTACCGCCAAAACGGAAACGAAATCGCCAATACTTTGAGCCGTTAGGTTTTACAAGTAAGAGCATGCCGTCGCCGTCAACAAGTGAATACTCTTTCTCCTCAGGTTTTGCAGAACGAACTTTAGTATCCGTTAGGGCCATAATGGGCCTCCTTCCATAGGTATATCGTGAGTATACAAGCAATATCGAATCGGCAAATATACTCATTAGTATACTCACAAGCTTGTTGATGTGGGTTGACCCAGGTTGACTTCAGTTGAGGTGAAAAGCGGGTAAAGCCTTGTGTGGCGTGGATTTCAGGCATAAAAAAAGACCTCAGTTGAGGTCCATTTACATGCTTTTGGTGCCGAAGGCCGGACTCGAACCGGCACGTATTTCTACGGTTGATTTTGAATCAACTGCGTCTACCGATTTCGCCACTTCGGCACTGAAGGGGATGCGGAAACGTGTTGGATTATACCTGCCGCGGGCGGCTATGCAAGTCACGATGTTGTCATACGCCGCTAAGTGCTGAAAAAATCAACGTTCTACAAGCTGTCACCTCTCTCTTTATAAATCCTTTTCTCTTTAACTTCTTTTAACCTCTTACTCCGTTACCCGCATCCCCCTTCTATCCAGTACGCTCCCCTTCCCGCTCCCATCTTTAAACATTCCATATCAGCCCCTGCCCTTCCAGGGCCACAATCCGCTAGCACTCCAGGCTTGTCCCTTCTCCCTTCTCCCTTCTCCCTTCTCCCTTCTCCCTTCTCCAGTCAGTCTCGCAAATAACCCGACTAACGAAATATACGTTCGTGCCGCTCTGCCGATATTTGTAAAAACAAAGCCTGCTAATAATCCGTAAAATAGCGAAGCGACCATTCTTCATATATAATATTTTCTCAATAACTTTATCCCATCCAATAATGTTTTATCTGTCATATCGGTTAAAAGACCTATGACAATTAGCCTGTTTCTTTTTTTGCATTTCATTGAATACTTTGATGATTACCAGTCTCAATGGCGAACGCTATTACGTGGAGATAACGTATGCATGTACTCATGATTGACAAGCAGTCAATATTTATTGAAGGAATGGCATCAGTACTGTCGCAATATATTCCGGAGGTAAAAGTTCGTGGACTGAATAATCAAAACGATATTGATGATACGCTTAATGAATTTCCAGCATCATTAATTCTGCTTGATGGTGATGGTAATAAAACCTCGAGCCTCGAACTGCTGGATATTTTAGCCTGTCGTCATCCGAATATCCCGGTAGTGATGCTGATGAATAAATGTCAGCCGACATTATTACGGTTATTTTTAAATCATCACGCGATTGCGTTTGTCCGGCGCGATTCCCCCCCGGAAACCATCGCTCAGACACTGCGTAGCGCATCGCTGGGCATGTTCTGTCTGCCGCAGGAGAGCATTACGTTGCTGGACAATGGGCACAGTGCCCTTGCCCGCCTGAGTGAACGCCAGCGTGAGATCCTGAAACTGCTGGCCGCCGGGGAGTCAAATAAACAAATTAGCCGTCATTTAAATATCAGCGCGGGCACGGTGAAAGCGCATCTGGAATCGATTTTTCGCCGTCTGAATGTAAATAACCGCACTCAGGCCGCGATGATGTATTCGGAAGAGTAGTCCTGATTATCTTTATTTGATTCGCGTTAGCTTATTTTCTTTTTCCTGAGCATAAAAGGAGCATTATGCGTGGGCATAATGCTCCTGTCGTTTAACTTAATTTCTTGGATAACTTGTTTGTACGCGCCACTGTCCACCGTTATTCACTAAGCGGATAAACGCCTGGCGATCGTTGGCGATATTATAAAAAGCGCCATTGCCATACGCCCTGCCCACGTTCACAGTGCCATTCCCACCCAGCGCAATGGTGAAATTAACCGCTGCTGTATTGTTGGCCGCGCCAGCACAGAACGCCTGAATGGTGTTGCCGATAGAATTCCACGCCGCATTCGCATCCGTCCATGTCGAGGCGGTATTCGTTTGCGGGCAGCTCGGTTGGTTAGCGACAGTGCGCTGCTGCAGCCATGCGTCGGCTTTACCGACATGGCAAACCGTCATATGCCCGCCGGCGTTATCCTGATTCTGCGCCCACTGCGCGGCCGTCAGGCCAGCGCCGGGCAGGTTACAGGCCGGGCCAACATTAACTGCCATGACTCCTGTTGAAAATAAAAACAGCGATACCGCAGCCACAGAAATAATGCTGCGCGTTTTAACCTTACGTGAAAAAACAGAGTTTACAGACATAATCATCTCCTGCGAGTGGAATAAAGAAAGTGCGAATTCGCAGATTCAAATTAACGTCAGTGTGAGTTGCAGAATATTTGGCAAGTGACCAGTGCAGGAATGATAAATGGCCTGGGCCATTTCACGGAGCAGTAAAATAAATTTACCACTCCGCGTTAATTATTGTGCGGGTGTTTTCTTACGTGGTGTGCGTGGGGTTGGCGTTTTTTTAGTCTCAGGAGTTTTTTTAGCGACCGGCGCCTTTTTCACCGCCACCGTTTTTTTACGTATCGGTGTTTTTCCGGGTTTATCCTCTTTATGCATGGTGTGCCAAAAATAATAAATTGAGATTATCCCAATACCAATATCTTTTAATATCCAGAAAGGCAACTCTTGAGCCATTAATATCACGTTAAATAACAGGTAGGGTAAATTCAAACAGCCCTGTACGGTAAAACCAAATGCCGTGATTAACAGCCCAAGGCGATACAACAGCGGAATATCAAGCATGCGGCTGCTAAGGGCGCTCACAAAAATGATCACCGCAATCGCCACATCCACCAGCGTGATGGCCCAAAAAAGGAGTTTAAGCGTCATGATGGTTCCCCTGGTTTACGTCGTGGCGCGCGGCGACGCGGTGCGGCTTTCACGCCGCGAGCCGCGCGTTTTAACTCACCGGCCACCTGCAAAATGTCATGTCCTTCGCGGCGGTTAAAGAAATTGGCCAGCCAGGCAATCATGCCGACGCTTATCGCGCCAACAAAATAGCCAATGCCCATGGCGATATCGCTGTCTTTAAAGTTCATCCCCAGCCAGCGGGCAATAAACCCGCCGAGCGTGAAAGTGGTACTCACGCTAATCGCGCCAATGATGATCCCGGCGGCCAGGCGCCCGTGTTGATGCAGTTTTTTCGGTTGCCAGAAAAACGACACGCTCAGCCCGCCGAACAATCCGGCGAGCGCGGCCAGCCCCTGGCTTAGCAATTGCAGTCCATCTGCGGCCATCATATTTTCCTCCTGAACAGGCGGCCTCAACGAATGGGATGAGGCCGCAATAGCGACTACTGGCAAGGAGGAAGCGTGACGGTCGTGGCGTCGTTATCTGTAGTGAGATAACGCGTCGCGCTGTCCGGGCTGTAAATCAGGTGCTTGTTACTGCGCAGACCGCGTACGCTATCAATATCCGCGCTGTACCATTTACCTTTGCCCGGCAGCGGTTTACCGCTCCACGGGTCGCCGCCCAACTGCTTCTTGTTCAGCGCCCACACGCTCCATAGCGAGTCCTCCGCCTTGCCGCTCCAGCCCAGTTTGATAGCCTGATCGCGGGTGACATAATCGGCTGGCAATACGTCATCGCGGTTCAGGGTCTTGAGCAGAGCCGTCAGTTTCTTGTCGTCCTGAACGGTTTTCTTATTGAGTTTTGCCAGTTCCTGGTTAGCTACCT
Source organism: Kosakonia sp. LAM2021 (assembly GCF_016620385.1). Classification (NCBI taxonomy): domain Bacteria; kingdom Pseudomonadati; phylum Pseudomonadota; class Gammaproteobacteria; order Enterobacterales; family Enterobacteriaceae; genus Kosakonia; species Kosakonia sp. LAM2021. The sequence continues at coordinate 322,421 of NZ_JAENHT010000005.1, read as the reverse complement.
GCACCACCGCGCTGCACTGCGGCAACTCGGCCCAGGCAGGCTGAGTTAACAGCAGACCGACAAAGGTGACTATCGGGAGATGTCGTTTCATCTGTTTGCTCCATGAGTCAGTTAATCGGTGCCAGAAACAGCGCACGTTCGGCATCACGTCGGCGCGTCAGCCCCGCCAGAATCTTGCCGCCGGCCTTGTTCCAGCGCGGCAGTTGATCCGCCGCCTCCTGATACTGTCCCTGGTTGAGCAGGCGCAGCAGCGTTGAGTTCTGCAGGTTGCCAAGCCCGACGTTAAAGGCGAAAGCGACCAGCGCGTCGAACTGGTTCTGGTTGAGATCCACCGTCACATATTTATGCACGCCGCGCTCGGTCATCCCGAGATCGGCGCGCAGCAGATCTTCCGCCTCCACTTTGCTCAGCGCCTGGGGGAAGTTTTCATTGGGCAAAATCAAATGCCCGTAGCCGATGGTCCATTTGCCTACCGCGTCGCGGTACTTCTCCAGGCTTAGCCCTTCGAAAGATTTAATCAGCGTCAGCCCGGCAGCGCCGGTGCTCAGGGGTTGATTAGCCATTGTCATCACTCCTGTCGTTTACTTGAGGAAGAACTTGTCGGGTGTACTCTTCGATAAGCCGCAGCACGCTCTCTGGCGGCTCCAGTACGGTGAACTGCATTTCGATATCCACATGTCCGCTGTCGCGCCCACTGGCTCCGTGGCTCGGCGGCGACATGCTGACGTGAAAACGGCTGACTGCATCGTCAGGCGTGCCGGACATTGCGCTCTGCTGTTCCACCGCGTCGGTGCGCACGGTGAGAAACACTTTCATCTTCTCCAGCATCAGCCCGCGCGGCGTGGAGAGCGCCACCAGCGGCAATTTGAAGTGGTGTCGATCGTCCAGCTCCATTTCGACGATTTTCGGCACCAGCCGCCCGTCGTCGCTGTGTTCAAAAAAGGGATCCAGCGCCTGCATGTACTGATGCGCGATCAGCTGGTTTGCCGCCGAGGCCGCATGCTGCATGCCGCGCGTGATATCGGCCAGCGTCACACCTGAAGTAGAGGGTGGCGTGCCGTCGCCCGGTGGCGGTGGCGGATCCTGCGGTGGATCGGCGGGCGGTAATCCGGCGACATCTTCGGGTGGCGGATCGGCAGGTGGCAGCCCGGCGCTCTCCTCCGGCGGTGGCGGCGGCGCAGGTGAGTCCGCCTTCGGTTCCGCGCCACGGTTGCCGCGAAGCCAGTCTTTCATTGACATAGTGCGCTCCGTGAGAAATGAGGCTGCCAGGCAGCCTCAGGGTGAAGATAACGAGAATTACGCCGGCGCTTTTTCCGCTGTGGCAGGCGTTTCGGGGTAGGCATCAAGCTGTTTCGATTCCAGCTTTTTCGCCTCTGACGGCAAGATAGCCGGGCGTGTCGCGGCATCCGTCAGGAAATCAATCACGCGCATCAGAGCTTCCGGCGGTGGCTGACGTTTAACCTGGGTATGGATGCTGTATTTCGCGCGGGTATCGCTGGAGCGGGTTTGCTGGGCTTTGTGTGAGACGCGACCGGTGATTTTCACGCTGAACGGCCCCCAGCCAACAGAGGCTTCCAGCGAGGCTTCCGCTTCGGTCTGGCTGCTGCTGGCTTCGCTCTGGGAGACTTCCAGCTCGAAGTCGATGGTGCCCTCTTCGATGCTGATGTTAGGGTGAGAAATGGCCGCCAGCAGCGGGATACGCATGGTCTTTTTCACCACGCCCTGGATAACGCCCTTGTCATCCACCACGGTTTCGTCGTAATCAAACTGCACCGACTCCGCCTTACCGTCCTTGATACACACCGAGAGCAGGAAGTCGGCGTACGCTTTACTCGCCTGCACCTGCGCTTTGATCATTGCCTGCAGTGGGCCGCCAATCATGTGCTCCAGCGGCAGTGCATTAATGACCGATCCAATAAATTGTGAATCCATAATGCATACTCCTGTGGGTTATACGAAAACATCGCGTTGCGAATTCGCAAACCCACAGTAATAGAGCGAAGAGGCTGAAAATATTGGCTGGATGGCGGTAAAAAACGGGGAAAATGGCCTAAGGCACGTGCCCGGTTAAACAGGTTTTAAAAACAGCGCGCGTTCGGCTTCACGCCGTCTTGTCAGCCCGGCCAGCACTTTACCGCCCGCTTTGTTCCAGCGCAGAAACTGATCTGCCGCCTGCGCATACTCCCCCTGGTTGAGCAGTTTAAGTAATGTCGAACTCTGCAAATTGCCTGCGCCAAGGTTAAAGGTGAACGCTACCAGCGCATCAAACTGGTTCTGATTAAGCGCAACCGTCACCGCTTTGTGTACCCCGCGTTCGGTCATTAACAGATCGGTGCGAAGCAGCGCTTCGGCCTCGGCTTCGGTAATCGCATGCGGAAATTTTTCATCCGGCAAGATCAAATGTCCGTAGCCAATGGTCCATTTGCCGACGGCATCTTTATATTTTTCCAGCCTAAGTCCTTCAAAAGATTTAATTAGCGCCAGGCCGCCAGCGCCTGTACTTTGCGGTTGATTTGCCATGGTGGTTGCTCCTGGTTTGAGGTGGGTACTGCACCTTTTGAGGATGGTTCGGACACATCGTGTTGCAAAGTCACCGCGCCAAAATAGCCGTATGGAAAATCCGAAAATAGCGGCCTGCGGCGTGCCATAGACCACCATACATTAACGAAACGGGCGGAATGCACACCCACAGGCTGCCGCAGCGCGTGCAGATGCCCTACACTTCATGCGTCTCCCTCTAAATCAAAGGAATCCGTGATGAGCATCATTAAAAGTTATGCCGCACCGCAGGCTGGCGCCGCACTGGAGCTGCAGGAGTATGACGCTGGCCCGCTGGCGGCGGAAGATGTGGAAGTGCAGGTGGATTACTGCGGGATCTGCCATTCGGATCTCTCCATGATCGATAACGAATGGGGTTTCTCCCAGTATCCGCTGGTCGCCGGGCATGAAGTGATTGGCCGCGTGGTGGATCTGGGCAGTGCGGCACAAAACAAAGGGCTGAAAATCGGCCAACGCGTGGGCATCGGCTGGACGGCGCGCAGCTGTGGTCACTGTGATGCCTGTATTGATGGCAATCAGATCAACTGCCAGCAAGGCGCGGTGCCAACCATTCTTAATCGCGGTGGCTTTGCCGATAAACTGCGCGCCGACTGGCAATGGGTGATCCCGCTGCCGGACAGCCTTGATATCGAAACCGCCGGCCCGCTGTTATGTGGCGGCATTACCGTGTTTAAACCGCTGCTGATGCACAACATCACCGCCACCAGCCGCGTTGGCGTGATCGGTATCGGCGGGCTGGGCCATATCGCCATCAAACTGCTGCACGCGATGGGCTGCGAAGTGACGGCGTTTAGCTCGAACCCGGCAAAAGAGGCAGAAGTGCGCATTATGGGTGCCGATTACGTGGTGAACAGCCGCGATGCGGATGCGCTGAAAGCACTGGCGGGTCAGTACGATCTGATCATCAACACGGTAAATGTTGATCTGAACTGGCAGCCCTACTTTGAGGCGCTGACTCACGGCGGGCATTTCCACACCGTTGGCGCAGTGCTGAAACCGCTCGAAGTCCCGGCCTTTACGCTGATCGCAGGCGATCGCAGCGTTTCCGGCTCCGCAACCGGCACACCGTACGAACTGCGTAAATTGATGAAGTTCGCCGGACGCGCGAAAGTGGCACCGACCACGGAGATGTTCCCGATGTCGCAGATTAACGAAGCGTTGCAGCACGTGCGCGACGGCAAAGCCCGTTACCGCGTGGTGTTAAAAGCAGATTTCTGATGTGAAAAAGCCCGGCTATTGCCGGGCTTTTTGATTGCGCTAACCCGTTTTGTTAACGCGACCAGCGCCAGAATTTGGGCTGTCTTAACGTCTTTGGTTTGACTTCTGACTGGCCTGGCTGGCGGTTCTTTTACAGTTTTCGGTACACCCTTCAAAAGTGAAATCAAAGCCGCTTTCCAGCAAGGCTGGGTTTTACCTGCTAATAGCAGCAAACACTTCCGCAATCGCCACAGCTCCCGGATCGGTGACTCCGTCGAGATTTTCACTGTTCACATACGATGAACGCCCGGCACCCGCTTTTTGCATTGTCGCCGTGCTGTCTGCACCCGTTTTAGCCGCAGCTACCGCGGCATCCAGCCCGCTATCGCGCAGCGCTTCAAGCGCCGGTTGCAGTGCGTCGATCAGCGTGCGATCGCCGAGATCCGCACCGCCGTAATGTTTCATCTGCTTCAGCCCCAGCAGTAGCGCTTCCGGCAACGGCGTGCCGTTATGTACGGCCTGGCCTGCGGCGGTGAAGAAAATCGACATCAGCACGCCGCTGGAGCCGCCCATCACCGTCGCCAGCCGCTCGCCAACCAGTTGCAGCAGTTGCGCGGTGTTGTTCAACGGCAGGGCATTTTGCTCCAGCAGTCGTTTGATTTCCCGCGCTCCTTCGGCAAAGGTGGAACCGGTATCGCCGTCGCCCACTTTTGCATCCAGCGCGTTAAGCCGGTTTTCAAGCTCAATCAATGTATTAACCGCCGTGTCGACCAACGCTTTCACCTGCGGATTGTCGGAAGGTTCAATCTCCAGCCCGTCATACACCGCGCTGTGCGGCTGGGTTTTCATTGGCGCAAACGGCACCGGTTTCTGCCAGCCGACGGTCTGCACATCGGCGCAAAGCGCCTGCTCGAACGTGTCATTCAGGCGCAATACGGACAGCGAAAACCCTTTCATATCCAGCGAACTAACAATTGATGCGGGACCAATCAGATAGGCGATTTGCTCTTTTAAGGCTGAATGCGCCAGTTCTTTGGTCAGCAGCGCCATTTCCAGTGCCGAGACGCCGCCGAGGTTGTTGATTAGCACCGCCACCCGGTCGTTACCCACCGCCGCTTTTAGCGGTTTAACCAGCGTATCGATGAGCGTCCTGCTGTTGTGCGTATCAACGGTGGTCGCACCAGGTTCGCCGTGAATACCCAGCCCCAGCTCGACTTTCCCGCGCTGAATGCGCCCCTCTTCGCTATCGCCGCCCGGCAGGTTGCACGTCTCCATCGCCAGCCCGAGACTGAAAACGTTGTCGCAGGCCTGCCGGGCGATATCGCGCACTTCGCTCAGCGACTTACCGTGCTCCGCAGCATGGCCCGCAATCTTATGCACCAGCGCCGTACCGGCGATGCCGCGCGGCTGTTTGTTGTCCGGCAGGGCGATGTCGTCGGCGACGATCACCATTTCCACCTTCAGGCCGTAGCGCTTGGCTTTCTCTGCCGCGAGGCCGAAGTTCAGCCGGTCGCCGGTGTAGTTCTTCACAATCAGCAGGCAGCCGCGATCGCCGGTGACTGCCACAATCGCGTTCAGCACCGCATCCACGCTTGGCGAAGCGAAGACATCACCGCAAACGGCGGCGGTGAGCATCCCTTTGCCGACAAACCCGGCGTGTGCCGGTTCATGCCCGGAACCGCCACCGGAGATCACCGCTACGCGGCTTTTATCCCAGTCGGCGCGGGCCACAATGCGAATAGCGGGATCGATATCGAGTCGAACGAGGTTGCCGTGCGGTGCAGAAATTACCAAACCTTCAATGGCATCATTGACCAGCTGTTTGCGGTCATTGAAAAAGAATCTGGACATAATGTTCCAAAAAGTTGTGAATCGTTCCTCAAGCATAGCCCGCACGGTGCGGGACGGAGTAAAGAACAGATTTTACTGAATGGGTTTACGGTGCTTTGCGGCCAAAGTCTGTCGCGTAACCGCGCAGGTTGCGCAGCGTGTCGAGACGGTTGCCCAGCACAATAGCCCCGCTAATCGCCAGCACCAGCAACGCAGCGTGCAAATACATGGCGATATGCGAATCCACGAGGAAGAACCCGGCGATGGCCGGAAGTGAAAAAGCGATCCACAGGCTGCTCAGCGTATTTTCCGCCGCGCTAAAACGGGCGAGCACCCGGTCTGCCTGTGACTCTTGCGGCGAACCGCGTCGCACGGTGCCGACCTGCTGCGCCAGCGCATCCGCTCGCTGAATCAACCAACGTACCAGGCTCAGCGCAACAACGGCCACCAGCAGTTCAAGCACCAGCACCGCGCTATCACTGAGAAGGGAAAGCGCCCACTGCGCGCTCAGCATCGCCACGGTAACCAGCGCACTCAACAAACAAGAGACGATCATGGCTGAGAGATGCGTTGCTGCGCGTATCAACATGCGGTGCTCCTTGCAGAAAAAAGAAGAGAGGCCTCAGCCTCTCTTTTCAGGTATCAATTAGCTTTTTCGCGTCATCAGCCACAGGCTAATCAGGAAAAAGCTGGCGCTTGGCAACAACGCGCCAACCACCGGCGGAATACCGTATACCAGCGTCAGCGGGCCGAAAATCTGATCCAGCACGTAGAAGACAAAGCCGAAGCTGATGCCGGTGACCACGCGTACGCCCATTGCCACACTACGCAACGGCCCGAAGATAAACGACAGCGCCATTAGCATCATCACCGCTACGGACAGCGGCTGGAAGATTTTGCTCCACATATTGAGCTGGTAGCGCCCGGAATCCTGACCGCTCGATTTGAGGTATTTCACGTAATTGTGCAAACCGCTAATCGAGAGCGCGTCCGGATCGAGCGCCACCACGCCAAGTTTGTCCGGCGTAAGGTTCGTTTTCCAGGTGCCGCTCACGGTTTGCGCGCCGGTAACTTGTTTCGGGTCCGTCAGGTTAGATTCATCAACCTGCGACAGCCGCCAGGTTTTCTCCTGCGGATCGAACTTCGCCGACGCGGCATAGCGCACCGACTGCAAACGACGCTCTTTATTGAAGGCATAAATGCTCACGCCGCCGAGTTCATCGTCGCCCTTTACGCGCTCAATATAGATAAAGTTGTTGCCATCTTTCGCCCACAAACCTGACTGCGTGGAGAGCAGCGAGCCGCCATACATCGACTGTGCACGCTGGTTACGCGCCATTTGCTCACCCTGCGGCGCGACCCACTCGCCAATCGCCATGGTCAGCAGCACCAGCGGGATGGCCGTTTTCATTACCGACAGCGCCACCTGCATGCGGGTGTAGCCGGAAGCCTGCATAACCACCAGCTCACTGCGCTGCGCCAGCATGCCCAGCCCTAACAGCGCGCCAAGCAGCGCCGCCATCGGGAAGAAGATTTGAATATCTTTTGGGATGCTGAGAATGGTGTACATCCCCGCGCCCAACGCGTCATAGCTCCCCTGCCCGGCTTTTTTCAACTGATCGACAAACTTGATAATGCCGGAGAGCGATACCAGCATGAACAGCGTCATCATGATGGTGGTGAAAATGGTTTTACCGATATAGCGGTCAAGTACGCCAAAAGCCTGCATTATACCGCTCCTTTACGCGTAAAACGGGCGCGAACCCGGCGCATTGGCACCGTATCCCACAAGTTCAGCACCACAGCCAGCGCTAAATAGGCCAGGTTTACCAGCCACATCCACACCAACGGATCGAGTTTGCCTTTCGCGCCGTTCGAACGCAGCGTGGTTTGCAGCAGGAAGAAGACCAGATAAAGCAGCATGGCGGGGAGCATCGACAGGACACGGCCCTGACGCGGGTTGACCACACTCAGCGGCACCACCATCAGCGCCATCATCACTACTGTAAACACCAGCGTTAAGCGCCAGTGCAGCTCAGCGCGCGCGCGCGGCGTATCGGTTTTGAACAGCGTGCGCATGTCCATCTGCTCGGTATCCGACGGATCGAGCGCTACCGCCTGGTGACCAATAATTGCTTGATAGTTCTGGAAATCGGTGATGCGGAAATCACGCAGCATCGCGGTGCCTTCAAAGCGGGTACCGGTATTGAGCGTCACCACTTGAGAGCCATCTTTATGCTGCGAGAGATGCCCGGAATCCGCTACGACGACTGATGGACGGGCGGAACCTTTGGTACGAATCTGCGCGAGGAAGACATTCTTGAAGTTTTTGCCCTCAACCCCTTCGATAAACAGCACCGAGTTGCCATCCGTCGCCTGCTGGAATTGTCCCTGCGCCAGCGCCGCCATGCCTGGGTTCGCTTTCGCGTCTGCGAGCACTTGATCCTGATGGCGGGAAGACCACGGGCCAGCCCACATAACGTTGACCGCAGCGACAATGCCGGTGAACAACGCGAGGATCATCGCCGCTTTCACCAATACCGCGCGGCTCAGGCCGCAGGCGTGCATTACGGTGATTTCACTTTCTGTATAAAGTTTGCCCAGCGTCATCAACAGACCGAGGAACAGACTCAACGGCAGGATAAGCTGCGCCATTTCCGGCACGCCCAGCCCCAGCAGTGAGAGCACGAGGTTCGTAGGGATTTCGCCATCAGCGGCTGCGCCTAAAATCCTGACCAGTTTCTGACAAAAGAAAATCAGAAGCAGGATGAATAGGATCGCAAGCTGGCTTTTTAGCGTCTCCCGTACCAGATATCTTATGATTATCACTTTAAATACGCCCGTAAAAACCAGTATTTTTGCTGGAAAATAGCTTGTTTCATGGCTTAAACGTCATTTATTCTCTTGAGTCGTCGAAATGATCGCTAAGATTAATATACTCAGCGGATACGTGCGTAAGACCCGATTCTGACGTGCCGAAACCGAAGTAACATTAAGATTAACACGAAGTCACCGCAACAGCGGACACGAGTTACGAAAGCTTGCAATTCTATCCGTAGCCGCCGCCGTTGTCTTTAAGATTCAGGAGCGTAGTGCATGGAGTTCAGTGTAAAAAGCGGTAGCCCGGAGAAACAACGGAGTGCCTGCATCGTTGTCGGCGTCTTTGAACCGCGCCGGCTCTCTCCGATCGCCGAGCAACTCGATAAAATCAGTGACGGCTACATCAGTGCGCTGCTGCGTCGTGGGGAACTGGAAGGCAAGCCGGGGCAGACTTTACTGCTGCACCACGTCCCGAATGTCCTCTCCGAACGTATTTTGCTGATTGGCTGCGGTAAAGAGCGTGAACTGGACGAGCGCCAGTACAAGCAGGTGATTCAAAAAACCATTAACACGCTGAATGATACCGGCTCAATGGAAGCGGTCTGCTTCCTGACCGAACTGCATGTAAAAGGGCGCAATACTTACTGGAAAGTACGCCAGGCCGTTGAGACCGCGAAAGAGACCCTTTACAGCTTCGACCAACTGAAAACCAACAAAAGCGAGCCGCGCCGCCCGCTGCGTAAGATGGTATTCAACGTGCCGACCCGCCGCGAGCTGACCAGCGGCGAGCGCGCCATTCAGCACGGTCTGGCCATTGCCGCTGGCATCAAAGCAGCAAAAGATCTCGGCAATATGCCGCCAAACATCTGTAACGCGGGCTACCTCGCGTCTCAGGCGCGCCAGTTAGCTGACACCTACAGCAAAAACGTGGTCACCCGCGTGATTGGCGAGCAGCAGATGCGCGAGCTGGGCATGCACTCGTACCTCGCGGTCGGCCAGGGTTCGCAGAACGAATCGCTGATGTCGGTGATTGAATACAAAGGCAACCCGGCAGAAGACGCGCGTCCAATCGTGCTGGTGGGCAAAGGGCTGACGTTTGACTCCGGCGGTATCTCCATCAAGCCTGCCGAAGGCATGGATGAGATGAAGTACGACATGTGCGGCGCCGCGGCGGTGTATGGCGTGATGCGCATGGTTGCTGAACTGCAACTGCCGATCAACGTAATTGGCGTGCTTGCTGGCTGTGAAAACATGCCAGGCGGGCGCGCTTATCGTCCGGGCGACGTGCTGACCACTATGTCCGGCCAGACGGTAGAAGTGCTGAACACCGACGCCGAAGGCCGTCTGGTACTGTGCGACGTGCTGACTTACGTTGAGCGTTTCGAGCCGGAAGCGGTAATCGATGTCGCGACGCTGACCGGCGCGTGTGTGATTGCACTCGGCCACCACATCACCGGGCTGCTGTCGAACCACAACCCGCTGGCACACGAACTGATTGGCGCCTCCGAGCAGGCGGGCGATCGCGCGTGGCGTTTGCCGATGGCTGATGAGTACCAGGAACAGCTGGAGTCCAACTTCGCGGATATGGCGAACATCGGTGGCCGTCCTGGCGGGGCAATCACCGCCGGCTGCTTCCTTTCTCGCTTTGCCCGTAAGTACAACTGGGCGCACCTGGATATCGCCGGTACTGCATGGCGTTCCGGTAAAGCCAAAGGCGCAACTGGTCGTCCGGTGGCGCTGCTGTCACAGTTCCTGCTGAACCGCGCCGGGTTTAACGGCGAAGAGTAAGTCGTCAAGGCCGGATAGCGCTGTGCTTATCCGGCCTGCAACCTCGCGCAATATGAACGCTATCGCTGATGGATTGCGCGTTGCATCGCGGCAGCAGCCCAACAAAGAGGCAGCGTGAAAGACGACGGCTATAGCGTTTAAATCCTCAACCAAAAGCCCCATATATGAAAAATGCAACGTTCTACCTTCTGGACAATGACAACGCCGCTGATGGCTTAAACGCCGTCGAACAACTGGTGTGTGAAATTGCCGCAGAACGTTGGCGTAACGGTAAACGCGTGCTGATTGCCTGTGCCGATGAGCAACAAGCCATTCGTCTGGATGAAGCGCTGTGGGCGCGCCCGGCGGAGAGCTTTGTGCCGCACAACCTGGCAGGTGAAGGACCACGAGGCGGTGCGCCGGTGGAGCTGGCCTGGCCCCAAAAACGCAACAGCAGCCCGCGCGATATTTTGATCAGCCTGCGCGCGGAATTTGCAGATTTTGCCACCGCTTTCACAGAAGTGATAGACTTCGTTCCTCACGAAGATTCTCTGAAACAACTGGCGCGCGAACGCTATAAAGCGTACCGCATGGCTGGTTTCAACCTGAACACGGCAACCTGGAAATAATGGAAAAGACATACAACCCCAAAGATATCGAACAGCCGCTGTACGAGCAGTGGGAAAAGCAGGGCTATTTCAAACCGAATGGTGATGAAAGCCAGGAAAGCTTCTGCATCATGATCCCGCCGCCGAACGTCACCGGCAGTTTGCATATGGGCCACGCCTTCCAGCAGACCATCATGGATACCATGATCCGCTACCAGCGCATGCAGGGGAAAAACACCCTGTGGCAGGCGGGGACTGACCACGCGGGTATCGCCACCCAAATGGTGGTTGAACGTAAAATTGCCGCCGAAGAGGGTAAAACCCGCCACGACTATGGTCGCGACGCCTTTATCGACAAAATCTGGCAGTGGAAAGCGGAATCTGGCGGCACGATCACCCGCCAGATGCGCCGTCTCGGTAACTCCGTAGACTGGGATCGCGAACGCTTCACCATGGACGAAGGCCTTTCCAACGCCGTAAAAGAAGTGTTCGTCCGCCTGTATAAAGAAGACCTGATTTACCGTGGCAAACGCCTGGTGAACTGGGACCCGAAACTGCGCACGGCGATCTCCGATCTGGAAGTTGAAAACCGCGAGTCGAAAGGCTCAATGTGGCATATCCGCTACCCGCTGGCCGACGGCGCAAAAACCGCCGACGGTAAAGATTACCTGGTGGTTGCCACCACGCGCCCGGAAACCCTGCTCGGTGATACCGGCGTGGCGGTGAACCCGGAAGATCCGCGCTACAAAGATCTGATTGGCAAATTCGTGGTGCTGCCGCTGGTCAACCGCCGTATTCCGATTGTCGGCGACGAACACGCCGACATGGAAAAAGGCACCGGCTGCGTGAAAATCACCCCGGCGCACGACTTTAATGACTATGAAGTCGGCCGTCGCCACAAGCTGCCAATGATCAACATCCTGACCTTTGACGGCGATATCCGTGAAAGCGCGCAAGTGTACGACACCAACGGCAACGAATCCGATGTTTACCCGGCGGATATCCCGGCCGAGTTCCAGAAGCTGGAACGTTTTGCCGCGCGTAAAGCAATTGTCGCAGCTGTGGACGCACTTGGTCTGCTGGAAGAGATCAAACCGCACGACCTGACCGTTCCGTACGGCGATCGCGGCGGCGTGGTTATCGAACCGATGCTTACCGATCAGTGGTACGTTCGCGCAGATGTGCTGGCGAAACCGGCGGTGGAAGCCGTGGAAAACGGCGACATTCAGTTCGTGCCGAAACAGTACGAAAACATGTATTTTTCCTGGATGCGCGACATTCAGGACTGGTGTATCTCCCGTCAGCTGTGGTGGGGCCACCGCATTCCGGCGTGGTACGACAACGAAGGCAATGTTTATGTTGGCCGCAACGAAGACGAAGTACGCCAGGAAAACAATCTGGCCGCCGATGTCGCCCTGCGCCAGGACGACGACGTGCTGGATACCTGGTTCTCCTCCGCGCTGTGGACCTTCTCGACCCTCGGCTGGCCGGAAAACACCGACGCGCTGCGCCAGTTCCACCCGACCAGCGTGATGGTTTCCGGCTTCGACATTATCTTCTTCTGGATTGCGCGCATGATCATGATGACCATGCACTTCATCAAAGATGAAGATGGCAAGCCGCAGGTGCCGTTTAAAACCGTCTACATGACCGGTCTTATCCGCGATGACGAAGGCCAGAAGATGTCCAAATCCAAGGGCAACGTGATTGACCCGCTGGATATGGTTGACGGTATTTCGCTGGCGGATCTGCTGGAAAAACGCACCGGCAACATGATGCAGCCGCAGCTGGCAGAGAAAATCCGCAAGCGCACCGAGAAACAGTTCCCGGACGGCATTGAACCGCACGGTACCGACGCCCTGCGCTTCACCCTCGCGGCGCTGGCTTCAACCGGCCGCGATATCAACTGGGATATGAAACGCCTGGAAGGTTACCGTAACTTCTGTAACAAGCTGTGGAACGCCAGCCGCTTTGTACTGATGAACACCGAAGATCAGGATTGCGGCTTCAACGGCGGCGACATGGTGCTGTCGCTGGCAGACCGCTGGATCCTCGCGGAATTCAACCAGACCATCAAAGCCTACCGTGATGCGCTGGATAGCTTCCGCTTCGATATCGCCGCAGGCATTCTGTATGAGTTTACCTGGAACCAGTTCTGTGACTGGTATCTGGAGCTGACCAAACCGGTCATGAACGGGGGTTCTGAAGCCGAACTGCGCGGTACCCGCAACACGCTGGTGACCGTGCTGGAAGGTCTGCTGCGCCTTGCGCATCCGATCATTCCGTTTATCACCGAAACCATCTGGCAGCGCGTGAAAGTGCTGAAAGGCATTACCGCCGATACCATCATGCTGCAGCCGTTCCCGCAGTACGACGCGGCGCAGGTGGATGAGAAAGCGCTGGCAGATACCGAGTGGCTGAAACAGGCGATCATCGCGGTACGTAACATTCGCGCCGAAATGAACATCGCGCCGGGTAAACCGCTGGAGCTGCTGCTGCGTAGCGCGAGCGAGGACGCGAAGCGTCGTGTGAACGACAACCTGAGCTTCCTGCAAACGCTGGCACGTCTGGAGAGCATCACGATCCTGCCTGCCGACGATAAAGGCCCGGTTTCGGTAACCAAAATCGTTGATGGCGCAGAGCTGCTGATCCCGATGCTGGGTCTTATCGACAAAGATGCCGAGCTGGCGCGTCTGGCGAAAGAAGTGGCGAAAGTTGAGCAGGAAATTGGCCGCATCGAAAGCAAACTGGGCAATGAAGGCTTTGTGGCGCGCGCGCCGGAAGCGGTCATTGCCAAAGAACGCGAGAAGCTGGATGGCTACGCGGAAGCGAAAGCGAAGCTGATTGAGCAGCAGGCGGTTATCGCCGCGCTGTAATCATCGCGCAGAAGAAAAAGCCGGGCAGCGATGCCCGGCTTTTTTATTGCAAGTGACCCAACTGTCGTTATGGTCATCAACGGGTTTAGCTCAGCCTTATTGCCTGTGGATTCCAGGCCGCTTTTAAAAGGTGTCTGTATACCCTTCCAGTGCACAACCTGCCTTCCAGGAAGGCAGGTTGCCAGACAAGGCGTCACCGCCATCTGGCAAGTTTTCCCGAATTACAGCACCGCCGGGTAGAACGACAAGCCGCGAGCCAGCAGGTTCGCCGGATCTTTCGCGGGTTGCACACCGTGATCTTCCAGCGTCAGTGCTTCCAGGTCGCCATGAACATGGGTGTTTTCCAGCAGATAACGGGTCATGCGCACTTTCGCCCACGGCCATGCCAGGAACAGCGTGACACCGCACACCAGCATATTGGTGATGGAGATCCAGAACATGCGCCCCATCGCCACCGTCGAGGAGAAACGAATATTTCCTTCCAGCGCCAGTTGCCCGTAAATGTAGGCGCGCAGTTTCACAAACGCGAAAAGGAAGCAGACAATCGCCCCGGCAATATAGATCAGGTAGCTCAACGCTAATTTGCCGTAAAGCGGCCCCATCATCAGTGCTAATTGCTCCGGATCGCCGCCCGCTGCATAAGCATATTCTGACATCGTAATGAATGACGGAATAATCATCACCATCACCAGCACAATAAACGGCACAAACAGCAGCATCGACAGCACCACAATGGTGATGCATTTTTTCATTGAAATTTCAGCCGAGAATTTCAGTTTGCCGTACTGCAAATTATTAATCAGCATACCAAACCATTGCGCAGCATATACCCCCTGCATAATGGCAATACCCAGCAGTAATACCAATGTACCGATACCAATCATCACCGAAATAGCGCCATATGAGCCGCTACTTAATGCCGAAGTCACAAAGAGGGAGAACACCACCACCGAGGCGATAATAATCAACAGCGGGCAGCCCATCATCACCCACCAGGCGCGCAAAGGGCTGGCATAGAAATTAAAACGCACACCGTTAATCTCTGTCATCAGCATTTGATAACGCAGGCCCTGAGTAATCAACCACGGGAAGAAAATCAGGAACAGCCCCATCATACAGAGCTGTAAAAGCACGTTCTGGTAGGCCACGTTAATAAAGAAAATCACATACAGCACCAGCAGGCAGAGCCAGCCGACAAAAATAGAACGCCCGGTCACGTGATAAGAAAAACGCGCACCGCTAAGTTCAGTATTCTCATAAAAATAACGACGTGCGCGCACTAACGCCCACGGCAAATATAACCCCAGCGTTATTAAGGTTAGTAAAATATTAACCAGCCAAACCACGAAATAGCCTTTCCCGCTGCCCTGAAAGAGAAAACGGCGCACGGGAACCGCCACGGAACCATGAGTTTCGGGAGTCATAACAATCCTTATCGTAAAAAAAGAAGCCAGGAAAAAGGCAGTCAACCATAACAATATTGCGAAATGGTTATCTCCACTATTAAGTCTAAATAGCTGCCGGTCAAAAAAATAGCGCCCAATATTCCTGGTCTTGCCAGAACGCCCCTGTAGTGGTATTAAGCAGGATCAGCTTATAACCCCGAAAACAGAGTGCAGAGATGAATGTGACCGCGCCGGTAGAGGTAAAAATGCGCCGGATTGCTGCCGCCGACAACGCAGCAATCGCATCTGTGATCCGCCAGGTATCTGCGGAATATGGCCTCACCGCCGATAAAGGCTACACCGTTGCCGACCCCGAACTGGATGAGCTGTATCAGTTATATAGCCGACCGGGTTGCGCCTATTGGGTAGTGGAGCAAAATGGCGAAGTCGTGGGCGGCGGCGGCGTCGCGCCGCTGAAATGTAGCGAACCGGATATCTGCGAACTGCAAAAGATGTATTTCCTGCCCAGTGCGCGTGGGCAGGGGCTGGCGAAGAAACTGGCGCAGATGGCACTGGAACACGCCCGCGAGCAGGGCTTTCGCCGCTGTTATCTGGAAACCACCGCGTTTCTGACCGACGCCATTGGGCTTTATGAACGCCTTGGCTTTGAGCATATCGACGGGCCGCTCGGCTGCACCGGTCACGTAGACTGCGAAGTGCGGATGCTGAAAACGCTGTAGCCCCAAAGCGTACCGATGCTTTACACCGGTACGCCGCTGTGAAAACGGAACTCCGCATCCGGTGTTGAGATAAGCCCCGCTTCAACTTCACCGAAATGGCGCACGCGCGGGCTGATATCCGTGGTCGAAATCTGCTGCGCCAGCGCCAGATAATCCTGATAATGGCGCGCTTCAGAACGCAGCAACGACAGGTAAAATTTCTGCAAATCGTCGTCCAGCCACGGCGCCAGTGCAGCAAAACGCTCGCAGGAGCGCGCTTCGATATAGGCGCCACAGATTAACTTATCGACTAATGTCAGCGGTTCATGCGTGCGAACCGCTTTGAGCATCCCTTTCGCATAACGGCTGGCGGTAATTTTCACGTAGGGAATGTTACGGGCGAGCATGGCTTCCCGCACCTGCCAGAAGTGGTGCAGCTCCTCTTTGATCAACAGTACCATGCTATCGATCAGCGCCTGGCCCCACGCGTCGTCAGTTTGCGGCATCACACTTTTGCCAATCTGCTTATGCAGCGCGACAAAATCCGGCTCCGGCCCTTCACGAAAGGTAAATTCTTCATACGGTTTCAGCCACGCCAGTAGCGCGTCCGACCCGCTTTTATCCGCCACATAGCGGCGCACCAGCAGCATAGCGGTTTGCGCCGCTTTCAGTTCGCACACCATATGATCGGTAAGCAGCAGCGGCAGCATTGATGGATCGCGCGCTTTGTCCAGCCAGGATTGCGGTGTCGGGCAGTGCAGAAAGTTTAAAACCGGGGAGAGTATTTGCGGGTAATCCATGCCAGTTCCTTACATTGCGGCAGCGAGCGCTGCCGCAATATTTACTCAGTGACGAACACCGTCATCTTCTTCGTCGACGTAATCCTCGTCGTCATCGTCACCCTCTTCGCCGTTCGGGTCTTCGTAGTAGGTTCCCCAACCGTCATATTCCACGTCGAATTTCTCAGCCAGGTTAAGCAGTTGCTCAACTTGCGCGTCGATCAAATCGGCGTTCAACGCGCTTTCACTCAGCACGTCGCAGCAGATAACCACTTCGCCTTCGTCCAGTTCCAGCTCTTCCGGCTCTGTCACTTCGTAGCCCAGTTTAAAGGCTTCAACAGCGGCTTTTTCCAGCGTTTCGAAATCATCTGCCGACAGGTGATGCTCAATGGTATACAGCGCATCAGGATCGCTGCCGTCTTCGAGCAATTCTTCAATAATCAAACGCGTCTCTTCGCGCTGTTCTTCCAGGTGTTCCGGGTTCGCCATGGCTCGTTCCTCATCAATGTGGCAGATACACTTATTGTCACACACCGCTGGCATTGCCTCCACTCCTCACCGAAAAGATTTATAGCTCGGGGTTGCAAATGCATATTCATACATATAAATTGAATTTTAATTCAATAAGTGGCCTTCGCCATGTGAGGGAAATATGTCCGCGTTTTATCAAAAGCATTTTTTGAAACTGCT
Source organism: Kosakonia sp. LAM2021 (assembly GCF_016620385.1). Classification (NCBI taxonomy): domain Bacteria; kingdom Pseudomonadati; phylum Pseudomonadota; class Gammaproteobacteria; order Enterobacterales; family Enterobacteriaceae; genus Kosakonia; species Kosakonia sp. LAM2021. The sequence goes on along the minus strand of NZ_JAENHT010000005.1, from coordinate 305,191 downwards.
CGATTTTACACCTGCTGAAATCAATACCCTGCTGCAACTCGCCGCTCAGCTGAAAGCGGATAAGAAAAAAGGCCAGGAAGTCCAGAAACTTACCGGGAAAAATATCGCGCTCATCTTCGAAAAAGACTCAACCCGCACACGATGCTCTTTCGAAGTTGCCGCATATGATCAGGGTGCTCGCGTAACGTATCTCGCCCCAAGCGGCAGCCAAATCGGGCATAAAGAATCAATTAAAGACACGGCGCGCGTACTGGGGCGTATGTACGACGGCATCCAGTATCGCGGTTATGGTCAGGAGATTGTCGAAACGCTGGCGCAATACGCAGGTGTGCCGGTGTGGAACGGCTTAACCAATGAATTTCACCCGACCCAATTGCTGGCCGATCTGCTGACCATGCGCGAGCACTTGCCGGGCAAAGCTTTTAACCAGATGAAACTGGTTTATGCCGGTGACGCGCGTAACAACATGGGCAACTCGATGCTGGAAGCCGCCGCGCTGGTGGGTTTAGATCTACGCCTTGTCGCGCCAAAAGCGTGCTGGCCGGACGCGAGCCTGGTCGCCGAATGCAAAGCGCTGGCGGTGAAAAACGGCGGCAACATTCTACTGACGGAAGATATCGCGAGCGGAGTGAAAGACGCCGATTTTATTTATACCGATGTGTGGGTATCGATGGGCGAAGCGAAAGAGAAGTGGGCGGAGCGCATCGCGCTGCTGCGGCCTTACCAGGTCAACAGCAAAATGTTGTCGCTCACCGGCAACCCACAGGTGAAATTCCTGCACTGCCTGCCTGCGTTCCATGACGATAAGACCACGCTCGGCAAGAAAATGGCAGAAGAGTTTGGCCTGCACGGCGGCATGGAAGTGACTGACGAGGTGTTTGAATCACCGGCGAGTATTGTGTTTGATCAGGCGGAAAACCGGATGCACACCATCAAAGCGGTGATGGTCGCCACCCTCAGTCAATAACGCAATAAGCCCGGTTGCGCAGCGCGGCCGGGCATTACGCTTACGCCACCAGCAGTTTCACCACCACTTTACGTACCTGAGCTGACGCGTTTACCGCACACAGCGGTTTGTGAACTTCACCCGGGTAGAACACCACAAAATCCCCTTCGCTCAGTACCACGGTTTTTTCCTGAGCGCCTTCCGGCAAAAACGCAATGTCTTTATCCGCCAGCCAGTCGGTGTCCGGCGCGCCCGCAGGCTGGGTGCTAAAGGTCATCCCTTCCTGGCCTTTCAGCACAATCTGGATGTCCAGATAACGGGCGTGATACTCCGCGCGGCGCTCTGCAAACGGCTGCGTCATATCTTCAGAGACGAGGAAAAACAGGCGGTTGCCGTCGATATCATGTTTGCCAACAGGCGTGGCATAGGTAACGTGCTGCTTAACGTGCTCAATGGCCTGGCGCAGCTCTTCCGGCAGCCAGGATTGTAAATTGTAAATATTGCCAACGATCATGGTGTAGCCCTCAACATAAAACATCGTTTCATTTTCAGCTTTTATACGAAAATTCACACTGCCATACCACCACTTTCTGCCAGAGATTTGTCACAACGCATGTTTATCGGAAAATATGTTATATGCCTGTTAAGGCCAATTACGCTTTTATGCAGCATAGATGCATAAAGCCCACAGTCGCTCGCTGATATAAAGTTGTTACCCACTGATTAAAAAGCCTTTATTTAAATAAACCTTTCCCGATCACACTTCAGCAGCCTGTTTATTTGCGCATTCATTCACTGGTTATTTCCCTTTTTTGCCCCCAGCAGCACCGTTCTATTCATTTTTATGCATATCTATTCCATTCACTGTTGAAAAAACTTAGCAATCAACGGCTTACATATTCACAAAAATAGGTGAATAGCTACAAAACAATAACAACCATGAATAAGTTCAGCCGTTAATGCGTAAGCATTCATCCTGATAATTAGGCTAATTCTCTATTCTCTGATGCGAATCATGCAATTGAACGGCGGCTATTTAATTAGCCATTCGACGTGAGCACAATCACACTATTAATTCTTACGGCTTCTACTATGAGCCATGAAATTAATCGTTATTAACGCACAATGAAATTAATTACATTTCATTGCCGCCCCCTTTTTATTCTGAAAAAAGTTAAAGGAATAATTATGGAAAAGCACTACGTCGGTTCTGAAATAGGTCAATTGCGTAGCGTTATGCTGCACCGCCCCAATTTAAGCCTGAAACGGTTAACACCGTCGAATTGTCAGGAGCTGTTATTCGATGACGTGTTATCGGTCGAGCGTGCCGGGGAAGAGCATGACACCTTCGCAAACACACTGCGCGAGCAGGGTGTGGAAGTCCTGCTGTTGACCGACCTTCTGACACAAACGCTTGATATTGCAGAAGCAAAAGCCTGGCTGCTGGAAATGCAGATCTCCGATTATCGCCTTGGCCCCACCTTCGCCGCAGATGTGCGCAGCTGGCTGGCGGATATGCCGCACCGCGAACTGGCGCGGCGGCTTAGCGGTGGATTAACCTACGGCGAGATCCCGGCATTTATTAAAAATATGGTGGTCGACACTCACACGGCGAATGATTTTATTATGAAGCCGTTGCCCAACCATTTATTTACCCGTGATACGTCGTGCTGGATTTATAACGGCGTGTCGATTAATCCGATGGCCAAACCGGCCCGCCAGCGGGAAACGAATAATCTACGCGCTATATATCGCTGGCACCCCGCATTCGCCGATGGCAATTTTATTAAATACTTTGGCGACGAAAATATTAATTACGATCACGCCACGCTTGAGGGCGGCGATGTATTAGTCATCGGTCGCGGTGCGGTATTAATTGGTCTCTCTGAACGCACCACACCGCAGGGCGTGGAATTTCTTGCCAATAGCCTGTTCAAACACCGCCAGGCCGAGCGCGTTATCGCCGTTGAATTGCCAAAACACCGCTCCTGTATGCACCTCGACACGGTGATGACCCATATCGATATCCACACCTTCTCCGTTTACCCCGAAGTGGTGCGCAAAGACGCCCAGTGCTGGACGCTCACCCCGGACGGGCGCGGCGGCCTGCAACGCACGCAGGAAAGTGACCTGCTGCACGCCATCGAAAAAGCGCTGGGTATTGACCAGGTACGGCTTATCACGACCGGCGGCGACGCCTTTGAAGCCGAACGCGAACAGTGGAATGACGCCAACAACGTCCTCACGCTGCGCCCCGGCGTGGTCGTTGGCTACGAGCGCAATATCTGGACCAACGAAAAATATGACAAAGCCGGGATCACCGTGCTGCCGATCCCCGGTGATGAGCTGGGACGCGGGCGCGGCGGTGCGCGCTGCATGAGCTGCCCACTGGAACGCGACGGCATTTAAAGGAGGCATCATGGAAAGAAAACCTACGCTGGTTGTCGCGCTGGGCGGCAACGCGCTGCTAAAACGCGGCGAACCGCTGGAAGCCAATATCCAGCGCCAGAACATTGATCTTGCCGCACGCACTATCGCCGGGCTGACCGCGCAATGGCGCGTGGTACTGGTCCACGGCAACGGGCCGCAGGTCGGCCTGCTGGCGCTGCAAAACAGCGCTTACGACAAAGTTACCCCCTACCCGCTCGATATTCTCGGCGCGGAAAGCCAGGGGATGATTGGCTACATGCTGCAACAATCGCTGAAAAATAACCTGCCGCAGCGCGAAGTGAGCGTACTGCTCACCCAGGTGGAAGTGGACGCCAGTGACCCGGCGTTCAGCAACCCGAGCAAATACATCGGCCCGGTCTACAGCGAGGCGCAAGCCCAAACGCTGCAGCAGGAGAAAGGCTGGGTATTTAAGGCCGATGGCCGCTATTTCCGCCGCGTTGTGCCCTCCCCACAACCTAAACGCATTGTTGAAAGCGACGCCATTAGCGCGCTGATCAACCGCGATCACCTGGTGATTTGCAACGGCGGCGGCGGCGTGCCGGTGGTGGAAAACGCCAACGGTTACCACGGTATCGAAGCGGTGATCGACAAAGATCTCTCAGCGGCGCTGCTGGCACGGCAAATCGAAGCCGACGCCTTGCTGATCCTTACCGACGCCGACGCGGTGTATCTCGACTGGGGCAAACCCACGCAGCGCCCGCTGGCGCAAGTCACCCCGGACATGCTGCAAGGCATGCAGTTCGACGCCGGCTCGATGGGGCCGAAGGTCGCCGCCTGCCGCCAGTTTGTCGAGCAGTGTCACGGCATCGCGGGTGTCGGCGCGCTGGCGGATGGCCCAGCCATCCTCGCCGGGGACAAAGGCACATTGATTCGTTACTGATTTAAAAAAGGAAATCTCATGAGCATCAACCTGAAAAACCGCAACTTTCTCAAACTGCTCGACTACACGCCAGCGGAGATCCAGTACCTGATCGATCTGGCTATCCAGCTAAAAGCAGACAAAAAAGCAGGACGCGAGAAGAAAACGCTGGTCGGCAAAAACATCGCGCTGATTTTTGAAAAAACCTCCACCCGCACCCGCTGCGCGTTTGAAGTCGGCGCGTTCGATCAGGGCGCGCAGGTCACTTATCTCGGCCCAAGCGGTTCACAGATTGGCCACAAAGAGTCGATGAAAGATACCGCCCGCGTGCTGGGACGCATGTATGACGGCATCGAATATCGCGGTTACGGCCAGCAGATTGTGGAAGAACTGGGTCAATACGCAGGTGTGCCGGTGTGGAACGGGCTGACCAACGAATTTCACCCGACACAGATCCTCGCCGATCTGATGACCATGCTGGAGCACGCGCCGGGCAAACGTCTGCCGGATCTGCGCTTTGCCTACCTTGGCGATGCGCGCAACAACATGGGCAACTCGCTGATGGTCGGCGCGGCGAAGATGGGCATGGATATCCGCCTGGTGGCCCCAAAATCCTTCTGGCCGGAGGCCGCGTTGGTGGAACAGTGTCGCGCCATCGCGCGTGAAACCGGCGCGCGCATCATGCTCACCGAGGATGTGGAAGAAGGCGTGCAGGGTGTTGATTTCCTCTACACAGATGTGTGGGTGTCGATGGGCGAGCCAAAAGAAGCGTGGTCCGAGCGCGTCAGCCTGATGAAACCCTACCAGGTAAACGGTGCGGTGGTGAAAGCCACCGGTAATCCGCAGGTGAAATTTATGCACTGCCTGCCCGCGTTTCATAACGAACACACCAAAGTGGGCGGCGAGATAGAAATGGCGTATGGCCTGAAAGGGCTGGAAGTCACCGAAGAGGTTTTCGAATCGCCTAACTCTATCGTTTTTGATGAAGCAGAAAACCGGATGCACACCATCAAAGCGGTGATGGTGGCAACCCTCGGCGACTAACCACTCCCCCGGCGCGCCGCGGGTGCGCCGGGGTTAAGGAGCACATCATGGGCAAGTTCAAGTTCCCTTCCGCTTACACCATTCTCTTTTTGTTGATTGCCATTGTCGCCGCGCTCAGTTGGGTGATCCCCGCCGGGCAATACCAGATGGCAATGAACCCAGCCCTCGGTAAAGAAGTACCGATTGCCGGTACTTATGCGCATGTCGCCGCGCATCCTCAAGGGTTAATCGCCGTGATCATGGCGCCAATAAGCGGTCTTTACGATCCCGATACCGGCCAGGCGGGCGCAATCGATGTGGCACTGTTTATTCTGATCATCGGCGGATTTCTGGGCATCGTCACCAAAACGGGCGCGATTGACGCCGGGATCGAGCGCGTCACCACCCGCTTGCGTGGTCGTGAAGAGTGGATGATCCCGATCCTGATGGCGCTGTTCGCCGCAGGCGGCACCATCTACGGTATGGCCGAAGAGTCGCTGCCGTTTTATACGCTGCTGGTTCCCGTGATGCTCGCCGCCCGTTTTGATCCGGTTGTCGCCGCCTCCACCGTGCTGCTCGGCGCGGGGATCGGCACGCTGGGATCGACCATCAACCCGTTCGCCACAGTGATCGCCGCTAATGCCGCCGGGATCCCGTTCACCCACGGCATCCTGCTGCGTGTTGCGCTGCTGGTGATTGGCTGGGTGATTTGCGTTGCGTGGGTGATGCGCTACGCCCGCAACGTGCGCGCCAACCCGGCGCTGTCGATCGTCGCCGACAAACAGGAAGAGGATCGCGCGTTTTTCCTCGGCAACAAATCGCCGGAGATGCTCGAATTCACCCCGGTGCGCAAACTGATCCTGCTTATTTTCGCGCTGGCCTTTGTGGTGATGATCTACGGCGTGGCGGTGCTCGGCTGGTGGATGGCGCAGATCTCGGCGGTGTTTCTGGCAAGCGCCATCATCGTGGGTTTGATCGCCCGCATGAGCGAAGAGGAGTTGACCTCAACATTTATCAACGGCGCGCGAGATCTGCTGGGCGTAGCGCTGATTATCGGCATTGCCCGCGGTATCGTAGTGATCATGGATAAAGGTATGATTACTCATACTATTTTGCACAGTGCCGAAGGCATGGTCAGCGGGTTATCCACCGTCGCGTTTATCAACGTTATGTACTGGCTGGAAGTGGTGCTGTCGTTCCTCGTGCCCTCGTCCTCTGGACTTGCGGTGCTGACGATGCCGATTATGGCGCCGCTGGCCGATTTCGCTAACGTCAACCGCGATCTGGTCGTTACTGCTTACCAATCGGCGTCCGGCATCGTCAACCTGGTGACGCCGACGTCGGCAGTAGTGATGGGTGGGCTGGCTATCGCCCATGTTCCCTATGTGCGCTACCTGAAATGGGTCGCGCCATTGTTGGCGATACTGACGGTGGTGATCATGGCGGCACTCAGCCTTGGCGCTCTGCTGTAGCGCGCCGGGTGGCGCTTTGCTTACCCGGTCTGTGGATAATATACAGGCCCGGTAAGCATGGCGTTGCCGGGCATTTTGTTTCGGCAACCAATACGGGAAAAGAGATGATGGAATATGGAGATTATTCACCGAAAGAGCAGCTACAACTGGCGGTCTGCCAGCGCCTGATTAGCGAAAAAAGTTATCTTTCACAGGAAGAGATCCGCCGCGATTTGCAGCGCCACGGCTTCGACAGTATCAGCCAGTCCACCGTTTCTCGCCTGTTGACACTGCTCGGTGTCATCAAAATTCGCAACGCCAAAGGACAAAAAATTTATTCGCTGAATCCGCAGTTGCGCCCGGTGCCGGATGCCGCCCGCTCCATCTCCGAAATGGTGGTTAGCGTTGAGCATAATAGCGAATTTATCCTTATTCATACCGTGGCGGGATATGGTCGCGCAGTGGCACGCATCCTGGATTATCACCAGTTGCCGGAGATCCTCGGCGTGGTGGCAGGAAGCAGTATCGTCTGGGTCGCGCCAAGAATCGTGAAGCATACGGCGCTGGTGCATAAGCAAATTAATTATTTACTTAGAACGCATTAATATTCAAAGAGAACCGTTTGCATTGCGTAAAATGTGCATCAATCGCTTGATCCGCGAAAACAGCTGCGTATAATCCGGGACAATTTGCCGGGAGGAAGCATGAATCAGTGTGTACGACAAACTGTCTTACCGCGTCTGAAAAAAGGCGCTGGCCTGCCGTTTTCCTTCCCGTTGATCACCGAATTCCACAGCCCCTCTATTGAGGGGCTTTTTTTTGCGCAGTCGTCAGGAGATAACCATGGCTAACCCGCTATATCAGAAACATATCATTTCCATAAACGATCTCAGCCGCGAAGAACTCGAACTGGTGCTACACACCGCCGCACGACTGAAGGCCAACCCGCAGCCGGAGTTGCTCAAGCATAAAGTGATCGCCAGTTGCTTCTTTGAAGCCTCCACCCGCACGCGTTTATCGTTTGAAACCTCCATGCACCGCCTTGGCGCGAGCGTGGTCGGTTTCTCCGACAGCAGCAATACGTCGCTGGGTAAAAAAGGCGAAACGCTGGCCGACACTATTTCGGTGATCAGCACCTATGTGGACGCCATTGTGATGCGCCATCCGCAGGAGGGCGCGGCGCGTCTGGCAACCGAGTTTTCCGGCGGCATTCCGGTGCTCAACGCCGGTGACGGAGCTAACCAGCATCCAACGCAAACGCTGCTCGATCTGTTCACGATTCAGGAAACACAAGGCCGCCTTGAGAACCTCAATATCGCGATGGTCGGCGACCTGAAATATGGCCGCACCGTGCATTCGCTGGCGCAGGCGCTGGCGAAATTCAGCGGCAACCGTTTCTACTTTATCGCCCCGGACGCGCTGGCAATGCCGCAGTACATTCTCGATATGCTGGACGAAAAAGGCATGGCCTGGAGCGTACACGCCAGCATCGAAGAGGTGATGGCCGAGGTGGATATTCTCTATATGACGCGCGTGCAGAAAGAGCGTCTGGACCCGTCGGAATATGCCAACGTCAAAGCCCAGTTTGTCCTGCGCGCCAGCGACTTAACCAACGCGCGCAGCAATATGAAGGTGCTGCACCCGCTGCCGCGCGTGGATGAAATTACTACCGACGTAGATAAAACGCCGCACGCCTGGTATTTCCAGCAGGCCGGTAACGGTATTTTCGCGCGCCAGGCTCTGCTGGCGCTGGTTCTCAATCGCGACTTGGCGCTGTAAGGAGAAACGACAATGACACACGATAACAAACTGCAGGTCGAAGCCATCAAACGCGGCACCGTGATTGACCACATCCCTGCGCGCGTCGGGTTTAAACTGCTGACGCTGTTTAAGCTGACGGAAACCGATCAGCGCATCACCATCGGCCTGAATCTGCCGTCCGGCGAGATGGGGCGCAAAGATTTGATCAAGATCGAGAACACGTTTCTTACCGACGAGCAGGTAAACCAACTGGCGCTGTACGCGCCGCAGGCCACCGTTAACCGCATTGATGAGTATGAAGTGGTGGGCAAATCGCGCCCGAGCCTGCCGGAGCGCATTACTGGCGTGCTGGTGTGCCCGAACAGCAACTGCATCAGCCATGCGGAGCCAGTTGCCTCCAGCTTTGCGGTGAAAAAACGCGAAAGCGACATCGCGCTGAAGTGCAAATATTGTGAGAAAGAGTTCTCGCACCATGTGGTGCTGGCCAACTAATTGCGGTTGGTATTGCGTTTTTCCCTCCCTATAATGGGGCGGAACCTCAATACCGCTGTCATTCAGGAGTTATTATGACCAAAGTTATCGCCACGGAAAACGCGCCAGCAGCGATTGGCCCTTATGTTCAAGCTGTTGATCTTGGCAACATGATCCTGACCTCGGGTCAGATCCCGGTTGATCCGAAAACCGGTAGCGTACCGGAAGATGTGGCGGCGCAAGCGCGTCAGTCGCTGGACAACGTGAAAGCGATTGTTGAAGCGGCGGGTCTGAAAGTGGGCGACATCGTGAAAACCACCGTTTTCGTGAAAGATCTCAACGATTTCGCTACCGTTAACGCCACCTATGAAGCCTTTTTCAACGAACATAACGCCAGCTTCCCGGCGCGTTCCTGCGTGGAAGTCGCGCGTCTGCCGAAAGACGTGAAAATCGAGATTGAAGCCATCGCCGTTCGCCGTTAATGGCGGCGAAGCGAGAGATAAAAGGCAGCTTACGCTGCCTTTTTTATTGCCAAATTAAAACGCGACCGGTTTTGGCTCTACCCGCTTACCTTTGAATTTAAATCTCACAGGTTGCCAGTGATTTCTTTCGAAGAAATGGGTACACCCTTCCAGGGAATCAATTTATGTACGCTTATCACCCAAACGTTCACCGGTTGCGCGTAGCGCGCAGCAGTTTTTCCAGCGGATAGACCGCCGCTATCACCACTTCGTCCTGAGTCTGCGCCGCGCTATCCAGCTCCTGTTGAATAGACGCTATTTCGCCATCATCCAGCGTCCCCTGACGCGCCACCAAATCCGTCAGGCGCAGCCCAATGGTAGCGAGCTTATCCACCTGCAAAATCACCGGGCGCATCGCTTTTAGCTGATAGTTGCTGTCGCTGAGCGCCAGCGCGTCGCTGGTGTTACCCTGCCAGCGGCTAAAGAGATGGCGCAGCGCCACGGCGCTGGTGCCGTCTTCCGCATCGCTCACCAGTCTGTCGACCCACTGGTTCATCTGGCGAACGGTACTGCTCTCCGGTGCCAGCGCATCGGCAAAGCGGTTCAGCGGCTCAAACTGATGATAGTTACCAGCCTGGAATTTCAGATGCTGGCGCGTGTAGTAGTGTGCCGGTTCGACAGCCTGGGCGAGGATCTGCAGCGGCAAGGTATCGGCGCTGTTCGCAAGGCGCGTGAACTGCACCAGCTGCTGGTTGTGCTGTTGCAGGCCGACCGATACTGTCGACCAGTTGTCCATTGCCTGCAAACGGCTGTACATGCTGTCGGTGTCGTTCACATCCTGCGCCGACCATAAACGTTCCGCCACGGCAAACGCGCGCGGCCACAGTTTAATATCCAGCACCGGCGCGACCACATTTTCCGCCCACAGCGCGGCTTCGCCCCCCAGTAAATTCGCCTGCTGGCTGGCGTCCGGTATGGCGGGCGCAACCCCTTTCGGCACCTCGTTTAGCCTTGCGCCGGTAACCGGATAACGTGCGTTACCCAACAGGAAGTAACCACCGAGTTTATCGTCGGTGAGAGTGATGACCGGGCGGGTTTCGCCCATCCACGTATCGACGACAAAACTCACCTGGCGATCGCTGCGCCAGTCGATATGCTGCACGGCGCGGCGGGATTTGTCTTTGAAATCAATAAATCCGCGCCATCCACTTTCGCCTTTCACCAGCGTAAATGTCCCTTCCACCGGGCTGCCTTTCAGGCGCGGCATCGAAAACGACCAGCTTTGCGCGCTGTCGTTATCGGCAATCACATCCACGCCATTTAAGTCCTGCGGCACAATCTCATTGCGATAGTGATAGGCGGTGTACTGCGGCTGATCGAGGTAAAAACCGGTAGAGAGAATGCCTTTGTAACCCTGCTTTGCCACCTCGCCCAGCGCGTCCTGCCCCTGCCAGGACTGGATAACAATGCTTTTGGGCAGATCCGGGTGGAAGATCTCATCCCAGCCCACCATCTGGCGCTGATGTTTTTCGAGGATCGCCTCCAGTTTGCGGTTGAAATAGGCCTGCAACGCGTGGCTGTCGGCCAGTTTGTTGTCGCGCATAAATTGCTGGATAGCCGGGTTGTTTTTCCACTGCGTATCGTCCACCTCATCGCCGCCAATGTGCAGATAGGCATCCGGGAAGATCGCCGCCAGTTCGCTGACCATCGCCTCCGCAAAGGTATAAGTCGCCGCTTTTGTTGGATCCAACACCGGTTTCAGTACGCCCCAGTGGCGCTCCATCTGATACGGCCCCGGCGCGCTCATCAGTTCCGGGTAGGCGACGGCAATCGCCGACGCGTGTCCCGGCATGTCGATTTCCGGCACCACGCGAATGCCGCGCGCCGTGGCGTAGCGCACCACATCGCGCATTTGTTCTTCGCTGTAAAAGAGACCATCGCTGGCAAGCTGCGTCAGTTTGGGGTAGCGCTTCGAGCTAAAACGCCAGCCCTGGTCGTCGGTTAAATGCCAGTGCAGCACGTTCAGTTTCGCAGCCGCCATGCCGTCGATCTGCCGTTTGATGTCCTCGACCGGCACAAAATGACGGGCGGAATCGAGTAGCAAACCGCGCCATGGGAAGCGCGGCGAATCGTCAATGGTCACCCACGGCAAGGTGGTATTTTCCGTGCCGTTTTGTATCAGCTGGAGCAAGGTTTCCATGGCGCGCAGTGCGCCAAAGCGGGTATTTGCGGCGATCTGCACGCCATTCGCATCGATGGTCAGTGTGTAGTGCTCATCGCTATCCAGCTTCGGCAGCGGCGCCACTTTTTTGGCGATAGTTATCGAAATGGTGGGATGTTGCGGTTTTTCGGCCTGCGGTTGTAGCGTCCAGCCGGTTTGCCGGGCGATGCGCTGGCGCAATCGCGTAACGGCGTCGCCCAGATCGTCACCGCTGACACTGACAGAGAGCGTGTCCGTCAGGACCAGCGAGCCCTGCGTTGCCGGACGTTCAACCTTAGCCGGCCACGGCATCAGCGGCAAGTCGCCCGCGGGGGCAGCAAAAGCGGAAGAACCGAGCAGCAACCCGGCAGTTAACAGGCTGTAACGCAACATAAATGTTCCTTCAGACGACGTCAGGCGAGGGAAAACATTTTGTTAACATGCGCCCTCAGGAGCGTCAAGCGCGCCGGGCGATGGGGATCACAGCTTGCGGGAATTGAGAGAAATACCCGGCCTGAGCACTCAGCACAAGCCGGGTTCAATTGCATATTTACTGCCAGCCGTAGCGGCGGCTGTAGAATCCTTTCATCCACTGCGTGAGCGTCATGTAACCTGCGAGGATCGCCACCAGCCACGGAAAATAGGCCAACGGCAGCGCCTGCAATTGCAGGTATTGCGCCAGCGGCGAGAACGGCAGCGCGATGCCGACGCAAATCACCATCAGCGTCATCGCCACCAGCGGCCAGGCGGCGCGGCTCTGGATAAAAGGCACGCGGCGGGTGCGGATCATATGCACAATCAGTGTTTGCGACAGCAAACCAACCACAAACCAGCCGGACTGGAACAGGGTTTGCGCTTCCGGCACGTTGGCTTTAAACACCCACCACATCACGCAAAACGTCACGATGTCGAAGATCGAACTGATCGGACCGAAGAAGATCATAAAACGGCCCAGATCCGCCGGATTCCAGCGCTGCGGTTTGGCGATCTGCTCGTCATCGACGTTATCAAACGGGATCGCCACCTGCGAGACGTCATAGACCAGGTTCTGGATCAGCAAGTGCAGCGGCAACATTGGCAAAAACGGCAGAAACGCGCTCGCCACCAGCACGCTGAAGACGTTACCGAAGTTGGAGCTGGCAGTGATTTTGATGTATTTCAGCATGTTGGCAAAAGTACGGCGCCCTTCAATCACCCCCTCTTCCAGCACCATCAGGCTCTTTTCCAGCAAAATAATATCGGCCGCTTCGCGGGCGATATCCACCGCGCCATCGACGGAAATACCAATGTCCGCAGCGCGCAGCGCCGGGGCGTCGTTTATGCCATCGCCCATAAAACCGACCACGTGCCCTTCGCGTTTCAGCAAACGGACAATGCGCTCTTTATGCATCGGCGTCAGGCGGGCGAACAGCGTGATGTGCTTCGCCATTTGCGCCAGTTCATCATCGCTCATGTGCTCAATTTCGCTCCCCGTCAGCGCATCGCCCACTTCCAGCCCCACTTCGTGGCACACTTTCGCCGCCACCAGCTCGCTGTCGCCGGTGAGGATTTTGACGGTGATACCGCTGGCTTTCAGCGCTTTCAACGCCGGTGCTGTTGTCTCTTTCGGCGGGTCGAGGAAGGCGATGTAGCCTTCGAGGATCAGATCCGATTCATCAATACGCTGGTAGTCACCGCTACGCGCTGGCAGATATTTGGTGGCAACCGCAACCACGCGCAGCCCCTGACGGTTCAGTGTGCTGGTCACGCGCTCAATGCGGCGCAGCATGGTGTCATCCAGCGGGAAGATTTCGCCGTTGAAACGTACCTGCGAGCAGACGCTGAGGATCTCCGTTAACGCGCCTTTGCAAATCAGTTGATGAACATCCGCCTGCTGCGCCACCACTACCGACATGCGACGGCGTTCGAAATCAAAGGGGATCTCATCCACTTTACGCCAGCTCGCCGCCAGCGTTTGCGCCGCTTCCGCGTCCACACCTTCCAGCACGGCGGTATCCAGCAGGTTTTTCAGCCCGGTCTGGTAGTGGCTGTTCAGCCAGGCGCTGTGCAGCACCAGTTCGCTGACTTTACCGCTGATATCCGTATGATTTTCCAGCACAATTTTGTCTTGCGTCAGGGTGCCGGTTTTATCGGTACAGAGGATATCCATCGCGCCAAAGTTCTGGATGGCGTCCAGATGCTTGACGATCACTTTCTGTTTCGACAGTTTCACCGCACCGCGCGCCAGCGTGGAGGTGACAATCATCGGCAACATTTCCGGCGTCAACCCCACGGCAACCGACAGCGCAAACAGCGCCGCTTCCCACCAGTCGCCTTTGGTAAAGCCGTTGATCAGCAGCACAATCGGCGTCATCACCAGCATAAAGCGGATCAACAACATGCTGACGCGGCTGATGCCTTTCTGAAAGGCGTTCTGCTCGGTTTCTTGCTCACTGACACGCCCGGCCAGTTGGCCAAACCAGGTATTGCCGCCGGTGGCGATGACCATCGTCTGCGCCGTGCCGGTCACCACATTGGTGCCCATAAAGCACAGCGTATCGGCTTCCAGCGGGTTGCGCTGCGCGGCCTGGCGCGTGGCCGCCACTTTCTCTACCGGCAAGGATTCGCCGGTCAGCGAAGCCTGGGCGACAAACAGATCCCGTGCCTGCAACACGCGCAGATCCGCCGGGATCATATCGCCTGCGGCCAGCTTGACGATATCGCCCGGCACCAGTTGGTCGATAGGCAATTCGCACCAGCCATTTTCACCCTTCTCATTCACCACGCGCAGCACCGTCGCGGTGTTGCTGACCATTGCTTTCAGCGCATCGGCCGCTTTGGTAGAACGCGCCTCTTGCAGGAAGTTGAGCAGTGTAGAAATCGCCACCATCAGCGCAATCACACAGGCGGCGAACAGATCTTCCGAGGCATAGGAAATAATGCCTAAGCAGGTCAGCAGCAGGTTAAACGGGTTGCGATAGCACACCCACAGATGCACCCACCAGGGGGCGGGTTTCTGCGCCGGAATCAGGTTTTCGCCGTGGATTTCCCGCGCCAGTTCCACTTCCTGCGAGTTCAGCCCTTCCGGGTGGCTGGCAAAGGTTTGCCAGAGCTTATCGTGTTCCATCGCAGCAATTTGCAGGCAGCGTTCGCCCATCGAGGCGGGGATAGTGCCCTGCGCAACATGTTGTACGCCGGGAAGCGGATCGCGCTGCACCAGACGACGCGGTAAATGGCGGTTGAGGCGAGCGAAAAGCTGCCGGGTAATGTTTTTCAGCATGATAGTGTCCTTGCCCCCGCGTCACGCGGGTGCGCTTGACAACTGGCGTAACAAAGCCGCGCCAGTTGGCGTTTTTTAATCGGGCAGGGACGAAAACGACGTCGCTGCCTTACGCATCCGGTAAGGCAGCAACAGCAGGCTTACCGGAGAAAGTATCTCCGTCGCGGGAGAGGGGTGGGATCGGGATCCATCTGGCCTCCGGTAAGGTGTGAAGGGCGAATCATAACGTAGCGGTATCATAGCTCCGCTGAATTAAACCAAACGTATACACGCCATCAATCGGTAGCACAAAGTGCATAAACCAGACTTTGCTCATTGCTGGCGCTTGGAAGGGATGCAAAACTCCTTTATCCTGCAACCCGCCCCCATCAGGAAAGGATTGAAGTATGCAAAACCGGCTGACAATCAAAGACATCGCACGCTTAAGCGGCGTGGGCAAATCCACTGTTTCCCGTGTGCTGAATAACGAAAGCGGCGTAAGCCAGCGCACACGCGAACGGGTGGAAGCGGTGGTCAATCAGCACGGTTTTTCCCCTTCCCGCTCCGCGCGCGCCATGCGTGGACAGAGCGATAAAGTGGTGGCGATTATTGTTTCGCGTCTGGATTCGCTCTCGGAAAACCTTGCCGTACAGACCATGCTTCCGGCGTTTTACGAACAGGGGTATGACCCGATTATGATGGAAAGCCAGTTTTCGCCGCAGTTAGTCGAAGAGCATTTGCAGATGCTGAGCCACCGTAATATTGATGGCGTGGTGCTGTTTGGCTTTACCGGCGTCACCGAAAGCCTGCTCACGGCCTGGCAGTCGTCGCTGGTGCTGCTGGCGCGCGACGCCAGTGGTTTCGCCTCGGTCTGTTACGACGATGACGGCGCAATCCAGCTGTTAATGGAAAATCTTTATGCCCGTGGGCATCGCCATATCAGTTTTATTGGCGTACCGCACAGCGATGCCACCACCGGCAAACGCCGCCACGACGCGTATATGGCGTTTTGTCAAAAACACCAGCTCGAACCCACGTTCGCCTTACCGGGCCTTGCCATGAAGCAGGGTTATGAACATGTCGCCAACGTTTTAACCCCTGACACCACCGCGCTGCTCTGCGCGACCGATACGCTGGCGCTCGGTGCCAGTAAATATTTGCAGGAACAGCGCATTGATAATCTTCAACTGGCCAGCGTCGGCAACACGCCGCTGATGAAGTTTCTGCACCCGGAAATTGTCACCGTTGATCCGGGTTACGCCGAAGCGGGTCGCCAGGCCGCCGCGCAATTAATAGAACAGGTAAATGGCCGCGCCACGCCTCGCCAAATCGTGATCCCTGCCCGCCTCGTTTAAGCCGCTTTATCGTTTATTGTGATCCTCGCCAAGTTTCGGGAACGTTCCCATTTTTAATTTTTTTGCCTGCGGTTACGCTTTGCCTCGGTCAAGTTACGCATCATTTCTCCCCCCGAGAGGCACCAGGATGAGCAAAGTAAATCCATCAGATATTGAACGACTTATTGCCCTGGTTGGCGGGCGCGAAAACATCGCGACTGTCAGTCACTGTATTACCCGTTTGCGTTTTGTATTAAACAACCCGGCCGCCGCCGCCCCAAAAGCGATTGATCAGCTACCGATGGTCAAAGGCTGTTTCACCAACGCCGGGCAGTTCCAGGTGGTGATTGGCACCAACGTCGGCGACTACTATCAGGCGCTGCGCGCCGCCACCGGTCTGGCCCATGCTGATAAAGAGCAGGCCAAACAGGCAGCGCGACAAAATATGAAATGGCATGAGCGCTTAATCTCCCATTTCGCGGAAATCTTCTTCCCGCTACTGCCCGCGCTGATTAGCGGCGGTTTGATCCTCGGTTTTCGCAACATTGTCGGCGATGTCCCGATGAGCAACGGCCAGACGCTGGTGCAGATATTTCCGTCATTGAAAACCGTGTATGACTTTCTCTGGCTGATTGGTGAAGCGGTCTTCTTCTATTTGCCGGTCGGCGTTTGCTGGTCTGCGGTGCGCAAAATGGGCGGGACGCCAATCCTCGGTATCATCCTCGGCGTGACGCTGGTTTCGCCACAGTTGATGAATGCGTATTTACTGGGTTCGCAAGTGCCGGAAGTGTGGAACTTTGGTTTGTTCAGCATCGCGAAAGTGGGCTATCAGGCGCAGGTGATCCCGGCGCTGCTGGCGGGGCTGGCGCTCGGCATTATTGAAACGCGGCTCAAAAAGCTGGTGCCGGATTCCCTCTATCTGGTGATTGTCCCGGTGTGCTCGCTGATCCTGGCGGTGTTCCTGGCGCATGCGTTAATCGGCCCGTTCGGTCGCATGATTGGTGACGGCGTGGCGTGGGCGGTTCGCCATCTGATGACAGGCAGTTTCGCCCCGATTGGCGCGACACTGTTTGGTTTCCTTTATGCGCCGCTGGTGATTACCGGTGTGCATCAGACCACGCTGGCTATCGACATGCAGATGATTCAGAACATGGGCGGGACACCGGTGTGGCCGCTGATTGCGCTATCAAATGTTGCGCAGGCCTCGGCGGTGGTGGGCATCATTATCTCCAGCCGTAAAGAGAATGAGCGTGAAATCTCGGTTCCGGCAGCTATCTCCGCGTTTCTCGGCGTCACCGAACCCGCCATGTACGGCATCAACCTGAAATACCGCTTCCCGATGCTGTGCGCGATGATCGGCTCCGGACTTGCCGGGTTGCTGTGCGGTCTTAACGGTGTGCTGGCGAACGGGATTGGCGTGGCGGGTCTGCCGGGTTTTCTCTCGATTCAACCCGCTTTCTGGCAGGTCTTCGCACTGGCTACAGCGGTGGCGGTTGTCATCCCGCTGGTGCTGACCTCCTTTGTTTATCAGCGTAAATTCCGTCACGGCACATTGCAGATTGTGTAATTTTTGGGGCGCGTTTGCGCCCCTTCGTTTTCGCAGGAAATCATGATGAATACCCTTCCCCACTGGTGGCAAAACGGCGTTATCTACCAGATTTACCCAAAAAGTTTTCAGGACACGACCGGTACTGGCACCGGCGATTTACGCGGCGTGATTACGCGCCTCGACTACTTACAAACCCTCGGCGTCGATGCCATCTGGCTGACGCCATTTTATATCTCCCCGCAGGTGGATAACGGCTACGACGTGGCGAATTACACCGCCATCGATCCGCTTTACGGCACACTGGCAGACTTTGATGAACTGGTCGCTCAGGCGCACCAGCGCGGTATCCGCCTGGTGCTGGATATGGTGTTCAACCACACCTCGACCCAGCATGCCTGGTTCCAGGCGTCGCAGGATCCGGCCAGCCCATACCGTTCTTTCTATATCTGGCGCGACGGTGAACCAGAAACGCCGCCGAATAACTGGCGATCGAAATTCGGCGGCAGCGCATGGCGCTGGCACAGCCAGAGCGGTCAGTACTATTTACATCTGTTCGCGCCGGAGCAGGCCGATCTCAACTGGGAAAACCCGGCGGTACGCGACGAGCTGAAAAAAGTCTGCACCTTCTGGGCCGATCGCGGTGTCGACGGTTTGCGTCTCGATGTGGTGAATTTAATCTCCAAACAGCAGGATTTCCCCGACGATCACAGCGGCGACGGGCGACGTTTTTATACCGATGGCCCACGCGCCCATGAGTTTTTGCAGGAGATGAGCCGTGAGGTTTTTCGCCCGCGCGAGCTGATGACGGTTGGTGAGATGTCATCCACCACGCTGGAACATTGCCAGCGCTACGGCGCACTCGACGGCAGCGAGCTGTCGATGACGTTTAACTTCCACCATCTGAAAGTCGACTACCCTGACGGCGAAAAATGGTCGCTGGCGAAACCGGATTTTGTGGCATTGAAATCGCTGTTCCGCCACTGGCAGCAAGGAATGCACAACGTAGCGTGGAATGCGCTGTTCTGGTGTAACCACGATCAACCGCGCATTGTGTCGCGCTTTGGCGATGAGGGTGCGTTGCGCGTGCCTGCTGCCAAAATGCTGGCGCTGGTGCTGCACGGCATGCAGGGCACGCCGTACATTTATCAGGGCGAAGAGATCGGTATGACCAACCCGCATTTTGTGCGCATTACCGATTATCGCGATGTGGAAAGCCAGAATATGTTTGCCGAACTGCGTGCAGCCGGGCGCGAGCCTGAAGAGTTGCTGGCGATCCTCGCCAGTAAATCGCGCGATAACAGCCGCACGCCGATGCAGTGGACCGCGCGCAAAAACGCCGGTTTCACCACCGCCGATCCGTGGATTGGGCTGTGCGATAACTATCGGGAAATCAATGTCGAAAACGCGGTCAACGATCGCGATTCGGTGTTCTATACCTATCAGTCGTTGATTCGCCTGCGGAAAAACTTGCCGATACTCACCTGGGGCGATTATCAGGATCTGCTCCCCACTCACCCGCACTTATGGTGTTACCGCCGTCAGTGGCAGGGAGAAACGTTGTTGGTTATCGCCAACCTCAGCAATCAATTCCAGCCGTGGCGGCCAGAAACCTTGCCGGGAGACTGGCAGGTTATCATCAGCAACTATGCGGAAATTTCCCCTGTTCCAGGTGAAATGACCCTGCGACCGTTCGAAGCCGTTTGGTGGCATCAAAAATAAGCGTTTTTCACTTCCCTGGCGCAAAAAAACAGCAGGCATAAACCTGCTGTTTTTGTTGAATTTTTAGTCAAAATGAGAAAGGCTAAATTTACATTTCCTCTGAGTGCCCGTCCTCTGCGCTATCCGGTTTTTACTTTGTCCTGAGTCAATAAAAACGCAAACATGTTTGATGCAAATCACTATATATAGAAATTAGAATGCACCCCGGCCCTATATGTTGTATTAATCGACTACTATTCGAACAAGCTGACCACCGCGAAAGCGATACACGCTGTGGATAACACGGGCCTGGATGGGACGAACTTATTGGTTTTAGTAATGAATAACCAGCCAGTCTGCGCGTCCTCCTATTGTGGATAACCTGTTTTCTAAAATGGAGTGATCATGACACCGCATGTGATGAAACGAGATGGCTGTAAAGTGCCTTTCAACTCAGAGCGCATACAAGAAGCAATTTTGCGTGCAGCTAAAGCAGCGGGAGTCGATGACGCAGACTATTGCGCCACCGTCGCAGAGGTAATTAGTCGTCAGATGCAGGGCCGATCGCAGGTCGATATTAGCGAAATCCAGACTGCCGTCGAAAACCAGTTAATGTCCGGGCCGCACAAACAACTGGCGCGCGCCTACATTGAGTATCGCCACGATCGCGATATCGCCCGAGAAAAACGTGGCCGTCTGAACCAGGATATTCGCGGTCTTGTTGAGCAAACCAACTCGGCGTTGCTCAATGAGAACGCCAACAAAGACAGTAAAGTGATCCCGACCCAGCGCGATCTGCTGGCGGGCATTGTCGCCAAACACTACGCTCGCCAGCATTTGCTGCCGCGCGATGTGGTACTGGCGCACGAACGCGGTGAGATCCACTACCACGATCTCGACTATTCCCCGTTCTTCCCGATGTTCAACTGTATGCTGATCGATCTGAAAGGCATGCTGACCCACGGCTTTAAAATGGGCAACGCGGAGATTGAACCGCCAAAATCGATCTCCACCGCCACGGCGGTTACCGCGCAGATCATCGCTCAGGTCGCCAGCCACATTTATGGCGGCACCACCATTAACCGGATCGATGAAGTGCTGGCACCGTTCGTCAGCGCCAGCTTCGAAAAACACCGCAAAGTCGCCACCGAGTGGAACATTCCGGATGCCGACGGCTATGCGCGCAGCCGCACCGAGAAAGAGTGTTACGACGCGTTCCAGTCGCTGGAATATGAAGTTAACACCCTGCACACCGCGAACGGCCAGACACCGTTTGTCACCTTCGGTTTCGGGCTGGGTACCAGCTGGGAATCCCGCCTGATCCAGCAGTCGATCCTGCGTAACCGCATTGCGGGTCTGGGTAAAAACCGTAAAACCGCCGTGTTCCCGAAACTGGTGTTCGCTATTCGCGACGGCCTGAATCACAAGTTCGACGATCCGAACTACGACATCAAACAGCTGGCGCTGGAGTGCGCGAGCAAGCGCATGTATCCGGATATCCTCAATTACGATCAGGTCGTGAAAGTGACCGGCTCGTTTAAAACGCCGATGGGCTGCCGCAGCTTCCTTGGCGTGTATGAAGAGAACGGCGAACAAATACACGACGGGCGCAACAACCTCGGCGTCATCAGCCTTAACCTGCCGCGCATCGCGCTGGAAGCGAAAGGTGATGAAGCGGCGTTCTGGAAACTGCTCGACAGCCGCCTGCAACTGGCGAAAAAAGCGTTGATGACCCGTATCGCGCGCCTCGAAGGGGTGAAAGCCCGCGTTGCGCCAATCCTCTATATGGAAGGGGCTTGCGGGGTGCGCCTGAAAGCGGACGACGATATTGCGCCCATCTTTAAAAACGGTCGCGCCTCGATTTCGCTGGGTTATATCGGCATTCACGAAACGATCAACGCGCTGTCTGGCAATAAACATATCTACGACAGCGAAGCACTGCGCGCCAAAGGCGTGGCGATTGTTGAACGTCTGCGCCAGGCGGTTGATCAGTGGAAAGAGGAGACCGGCTACGGTTTTAGCCTTTACAGCACACCGAGCGAAAACCTGTGCGACCGCTTCTGCCGTATCGATACCGCTGATTTCGGCGTCGTGGAAGGGGTAACCGATAAAGGTTACTACACCAACAGCTTCCACCTTGATGTCGAGAAAAAGGTGAATCCGTACGACAAAATCGATTTCGAAGCGCCGTACCCGCCGTTAGCCAGCGGTGGCTTTATCTGCTACGGCGAGTACCCGAACATTCAGCACAACCTGCGCGCACTGGAAGATGTCTGGGATTACAGCTACCAGCATGTGCCGTATTACGGTACCAACACGCCAATTGATGAGTGTTACGAGTGCGGTTTTACCGGCGAGTTCGAATGCACCAGTAAAGGCTTTACCTGCCCGAAATGCGGTAACCACGACGCCTCCCGTGTCTCCGTTACCCGCCGCGTTTGCGGCTACCTCGGTAGCCCGGATGCACGTCCGTTCAACGCTGGCAAGCAAGAAGAAGTGAAACGCCGCGTGAAACACCTCGGCAACGGGCAAATCGGTTAACGTCTCTGTCGCCCGGTAAATGGCGTTTACCCGCGCCGGGCACATGGTCAGTGACGTCACCGTACCTGATTGCCCGATGGCGCTACGCTTATCGGGCCTACGTTTTCTGCCGCTACAATTTCTGTCTGATACGTTTCCTCTAAGCAGTTGACGTTGTAGCAAGGCGGCAAATGAGTAAATCCCGGGGAGCTTACATAAGTAAGTGCCCCGGGTGCGCGAGAGTAGCCAACGCAGCTACAGCGCCAAATGCGACGAGGAAACATGAATTACCACCAATACTACCCAGTCGACATCGTCAACGGCCCCGGCACGCGCTGCACGCTGTTTGTCTCCGGCTGCGTACATGAATGCCCTGGCTGCTACAACAAAAGCACCTGGCGGCTGAATTCCGGCGTGCCGTTTACCGCAGAAATGGAAGATCGGATCATTGCCGATCTCAACGATACGCGCATCAAACGCCAGGGGATTTCGCTCTCCGGCGGCGATCCGCTGCACCCGCAAAACGTGCCGGATATTTTAAAGCTGGTGACCCGCATCCGCGTCGAGTGCCCCGGTAAAGATATCTGGGTGTGGACCGGTTACAAAATGGACGAACTGAACGCCGCGCAGCGGGAGGTGGTCGGGTTGATCAACGTGCTGATCGACGGCAAATTCGTTCAGGATCTGAAAGACCCGATGCTTATCTGGCGCGGCAGCAGCAACCAGGTGGTGCATCACTTGCGTTGACCACACTAGAGCCGCTTACTGGCATCTTGATAAGCGGCTGCTTTTTCGCGTTTACCGATAGACACAACGAATACCGTCACCACATGGTCTCTGACCTGATAGACCAACCGGTAGCCTGATGATCGTAATTTGATCTTGTAGCAATCCGGAAATTGATGCAGTCGGGCCTTTTCAATTCTTGGTTGAATCAGCACATCTGCCAGTTTCTTTTTGAACTGTGTTTTTACCGTGGCACCGAGTTTTTTCCATTCGTTGTATGCGCGGGGATCAAACACCAGCTCATAATTCATCCAGATTAACCTTGATGCCTTTTTGCGGGTTCGCCAGCCGCTCCCGGACAATCTCCAGCAACGCCGATTCGTCCTCGCTCACCGTCACTGTTTTGATCGGCATACGCCCGTTTTCAGCGACATATTGAAACAGTAAGCGAACGGCTTCGGTTGGGGTGATATTGATTTTTTCCAGCACGCGCCAGGCCTCTTCTTTGAGTTTGTCATCCAGTCGAACATTTAACGTCGCCATTATGCCTCCGGTAAAAAGAGAATGTGTAATGCAATATAGCATTACATGCGCATTACACGCATTTGTGGAAAGCCGCTCTCATTCTCGCTCTTTCAGTGCGACGAGATATATTCCGACGCTGAATGCGCCGGAGGAACGGCAAAACTGTTTTGCATACGTCTGACCTCCTCCGCTGGCGGTAAACCGAAGAGCCGTTTGAATTCGCGGTTAAACTGTGACGGGCTTTCGTAACCGACAGCGTAACAGGCCCCTGCGGCAGTGAGTCGCTGGCGAACCATTAACATCCTCGCCTGGTGCAGTCGCACCGATTTTACATACTGCATCGGCGGCGTCCGGGTTATCGCTTTGAAATGGCTGTGGAATGTCGGCACGCTCATCCCGGCTTGCTGAGCCAGTTGCCTCAGCGATAAGGGTTCTGCATATGTCGCGTGAATGTAACGCAGCGTTTTGCCAATTTTACCGAACTGCCCCTGCAAGGCTAACGCGGCACGCATTGCATTGCCTTGTGCGCCGGTCAACACACGAAAATAGAGTTCTCGTACCCGCGCCGGGCCAAGGATCGCCGCCTCAAGCGGGTTACCGAGCGTTTCCAGTAAACGCAGCACCGCTGTTTTCAGTGTCTCGTCCATCGGGCTGGAGATCATACTTTGCGGCGCAGCGGATAATAGTGGAAAGCCGTGCTGTTCAATTTGCAGCATCACATCTGCGGCAACCTGAAAATCCAAATGCATGTAAATCGCCAGCAGCGGGTGATCTGTCGATGCATCCGTTTCCATCACAAAAGGCACAGGAACCGATACCGCCAGGTAGTGCTGCTCGTCATAAAGATAGATCTGTTGACCGAAATATCCCCGCTTGCTGCCCTGGCAGACAATCACGATCCCCGGATCGTAGAGCACCGGCGTGCGGGCCAGCGGGCGATCGGAACGCAAAATACGCACATCCGCCAGCGCGGTCAGGTTGTACCCCTCCTGCGGGGCAAGTTCCATTAACCTCGCGATCATGTCAGACATCGCGCACCTCATAAGATCAGGCAATAAAAAGAGAAGATATGGCCTAAAAAGCCAGCAGGTCAGAGAATACTATGCAGCTTCCATTTTTCATGGGAGTAGACGTTATGTCATCTGTAAAAACACTTTTTATCACTGGCGTCAGCAGCGGCTTTGGTCGCGCGCTGGCTCAGGAAGCACTGGCTGCGGGTCACAAGGTCATTGGTACGGTGCGCAACCGCGAAGCGCAGCAGGCATTTGAAGCCCTGCATCCTGACCGGGCATTTGCCCGCCTGCTTGACGTCACCGATTTCGCGCAAATCACTGACGTGATCGCAGAGGTTGAATCACGCATCGGGGCCATCGACGTACTGGTAAATAACGCCGGTTACGGCCATGAAGGGATCATGGAAGAGTCCTCGCTTGCAGAGATGCGCCGCCAATTCGACGTCAATGTATTTGGCGCCGCGGCCATGATGAAAGCCGTGCTACCCGGCATGCGCCAGCGCCGCAGCGGGCACATTATCAATATCACCTCGATGGGAGGTTATATCACCATGCCGGGGATCGCCTGGTACTGCGGCAGCAAATTCGCACTGGAAGGGATCAGCGAAACGTTAGGCAAAGAGGTGAAGTCTTTTGGCATCCACGTGACGGCAGTAGCGCCGGGATCGTTTCGTACCGAGTGGGCCGGACGCTCAATGATGCGCACGCCTCGCGCCATTGCCGATTACGATGCGCTTTTTGATCCGATTCGCCAGGCGCGCGAGGAAAAAAGCGGGAAACAGCCCGGCGATGCCGTCAAAGCAGCTCGCGCCATGCTGGCGATAATAGACAGCGACACACCGCCCGCGCACCTGCTGCTGGGCAGCGATGCGCTCAGCCTGGTGCGTGAAAAACTGGCGGCACTCACTGCGGAGATTGACGCATGGGAGGCGCTTACCCGCTCTACCGATGGTTAACGGGCACGGGGCGTGAAAGCGCCCCGGCATTGGCTCAAAAGCGGCTCAGCGACTCCATCGCCACGCGTTTAAACGACGCGAAATCCGCACAGGCACAGAGTCGCGCCGTCACGCGCTCGCGCAGGAAGGTGACGAAAATATCGTAGATCGCCATCGCCTCTTCATATTCGCTCTTGCTGATCGCCAGCAAGAAGATGACATGCGCAGTTTCATCGCCCCACGCGATCCCCTGCGGCGCCAGCACGGTGTAGACCACCGTTTTTTTCGCCAGCAGCCCGAGGGCGTGCGGCAACGCGATGCCCTCGCCAAGCAGGGTGCTAACAATCGCTTCGCGCTCGACCACCGAATCGAGAAACTCCGCATCGACAAAGCCTTCATCCTGCAATTGATGGCACAAAGTGTTGAACAGCGTTTGTTGATCCATCGCGCCATCGATGATGCGGAAATGTGCGGCATCAAAATACTTTTCCAGCATCCACGGGCGCGTTCTGTCTACCAGCACCAGCTTGCCGATCTGCTCCAGTTGATACTCGCTGGGAAACGGCGCGATGGTGACGACCGGCTTATCTTTTTCATTTACCCGCGCGGTGGAGATAACAAAATCCTCCGCGATACCGTCGCACTGCTCGTACTCACGCAGCGTCACGGTGCGCGTCACCACAATCTGCGGATATTTACGCGCCAGCACCGCTTCAATCATCCGCACCATCGCATTTCCAACATCGCACACCAGCAACACGCGAGGCTGGCGCTGATAACCCACGTTGTAATGGCGCTCAAGGCCGACACCAATATGCAGCACCAGAAAACCGATCTCGTTTTCGCTGATCACATACGGCGTGTATTTCCCCCAACTGGAGACCGCCGCCAGCGTCATATCCCACGCCATGGGATAGTGCTGTTTAATGTTATCCAGCAATGGGTTAGGGATCATTATCTGGTAGCGCACGCGGGTGATCATGGTTTTGATATGGGTGAGCAGATCCGCGTGCAACTGGTCATCGTTTTGCAGGTTGTAGTTATAGTGCGTGTTGATGTAGCCAAGAATGTAGTTGACCAGCGTTTCGTCGTCATCGGCGCTGATGGCGCTGGGCGCAATCTCCTGCACGCGCCGTCCGGCGATATGCACCCGCAGCCAGTGCTCTTCCGCCGCCGCCAGCGGTTTTCCCGCCAGTTGTTGCAGCGCGGCGGAGATATCCCGCGCAGCCTCTTTGACATTTTCGTCCCCATCTTCGGCGCTGAATTCAGAGAGAGGATAGCCCTCGCTGATACGGCGGACCGCCACCGCGCAGTAGAGGCGGATAAACAGATCGCCCTCATCCGTGAGGCGAATATGGTGGCGGTTAAAACAGTCATGCAGAATGGCAGCCAGCGCCTCTGGCACACCCGGATTGAGCGCCTCTTCGATGATCAGCGGGTTATCCGCATTTTGCTGCGCCAGTTCCCACAGCAGATCCGTCAAACAGGCGCGCAGCGCCATTTCGCTGCCAAACAGTTTCATGCCGTGGCGCGGGCGCGTTTCCAGCGTCAGACGGTAGCGGGAAAACCACTCCCGCACCTCGGTCATATCATTTTGCAGCGTGGCGCGGCTGACAAACCACTCATCCGCCAGATCTTCCAGCTTGAGCGAGAACGCAGAGGTGAGAAAACGCACCACCAGATAATGCACGCGCTCCGGCCCGCTACGCGGAATGCGCAGCGCGCGCGGGCGCGCCGCCTGCAAGCTCTGGTAACGCGTGGCGTCATCAATTTTCAGTTGATAGCCGCTGCCGCGCGTCAAAATAAACTGCGCGCCATGGTGCAGCAGTAGCGCATTCAGTGCGGTGATATCGGCCCGAACGGTACGCGTCGAGACCGACAAGCGCTGTGCCAGCTCATCCTGCGGTAGCGTCTCGTTTTGCAACATCATAAACAGTTGCGCCAAACGTTGGTTCGGGAATCGCACGTCGCTCTCCAGGCTTAAGGGTGAGATGAAATAACCATCTGAGATGGGCTGCCTACCGGCGTGTAGTCCGGCTCAAAATGCAGTTTCCCGTCGCGTTCCACGCGAAAACGGGTGATGTTATCGCTGCGCTGGTTCATCACGTATAACCAGCGGCCATTATCCGCCAGCGTTAGCGTGCGTGGGTAATCGCCGCGTGTCCAGACATCGTCCTGATGGGTAAGCGAACCATCGGCTTTCACCGTAAAGTGCGCGATGCTGTTATGCAACCGGTTGGCGACATACAGCTGTTTACCGTCACCACTTAATACCAGCCCGGCGGCAAAACTGGTGCCTTTGTACTCTTTTGGCAGCGCCGAAAAGGTTTTCCCCGGCTGCAACGTGCCGGAGGTTTTGTTCAGCGCATAGTGCGTGAGCGTCGAGGCTTCTTCATTTATCAACCACAGGCCATCGCCCTTTGGCGTGAACACAAAATGGCGCGGCCCGGCACCTTGCGAAGAGGCGCTAATAAAGGGTGGATCATTCGGCGTTAACGCGCCCGTTTTGCCATCAAACTGATACTGATAAATGCGATCCAGCCCCAGATCGGTGGAAAAGACGAATTTCCCGCTTGGATCGGCGGCGATCATATGCGCATGCGGACCATTATGATCGCTAATCGCAAAACTGCCTTCCACCGCCGCAGCCGGTTTCGCCGCGCCCGGTTCGCCCTGATCCTGACGCGTATCCACCGCTTCGCCGAGGCTACCATCCGCTTTCACCGGCAGCACGGCAATCGATCCGCTGACATAGTTCGCCACCAGCAAAAAGCGCCCATCCGGCGTTAGTGACAGATAGACCGGTCCGGCACCGCCAGACGCCACCTGGTTCAGCACACTCAGCTCACCGTTATCGCCAATATGCAGCGCCTGCACCGCGCCCTTTTCCACCTCGCTGGCGAGATAGAGCGTTTTACCATCCCGCGCCACCGTTAGCTGCGCCGCATTCGGCAATGGGCTGACCAGCGTTTTATTGCCAAGCGCGCCAGATTGCGGATCCACGGTAAAGCGATAAAGCCCTTCGCCGTTTGGGTTGTAGGTTCCCACCCAGGCGTACTGCGTTTGTGCCATGGCGCTGGTCGCCAGCAGAGAAAGTGAAACGGTAAGCAGATGACGAGCGGTAAGCATGGTGGCTCCTTACGTGACGAGGGGGAGTTTCCCTCCCGTATCGGGAGGGAAGATCGTTTACTTCACCAATGTTTTGGTCATGTCCAGCAACTGGCGAACATCCGCCGGGCGCGTGTCGCCACTCGCCTTATCAATAATCGAACTGTAAATATGAGGGATCACTCTGCGAACGCCCGCATCCAGCGCGATTTGCAGGATTTCGCTGAAGTTGTCCAGATCGATACCGCCGGTCGGCTCCAGCCAGAAATCATGTCGTGCGCAGGCTTGCGCCACAGCGATAAATTCGTCGCGGCATTTCAGCCCGCCCATCGGGAAGTACTTAATGGAGCTGCCGCCCATATCTTTTAGCAGTGCAATGGCGGTTTCCACCGGCACAATGCCGTCTGGCACCTGGCTGCTCAGCGGCCCAGTGGAAATTTTTACCCTTCCCGGCGTGCCAGTTGGCGAAACCAGACCGTTAACCACCGTGTCGTTCTGCCCGAGTAGCGCGCGGCTGGTCGCCACGCCGGTGAACACCTGGTTAACGTGCTGCGGTTGTACTTCACGGGAAATGGCGCTGACCATGGCCGACTGGTTCGGATCGCCCGCGCCAAGGCCAACGGAAAGCGCATTATCGATACGCGCCGCGTAGTCGCGCATATCCGCGACGGCACTCGCTACATCCGGGTAGTTTTTCGACAGCACGCCGACCAGCACATGGCCTTCCGCGGCCTCGTAAATCGCGCTGGCGTTCTCTTTGCTTCCCGCCAGCACGTTCAGGCATACGCGGTCACGGTAAAAATTTGGCGTCAGTTTCATGCGTTTGATCCCTTGTTCAGTTCTTCGGCGATGCGGCGATACACAATCGCCAGTTGCTCAGCGGTGACGCTGCGCACATCGGCTTCGATAATCCCTTCGTTGGCTTTATAACCACGGAAGTAAATGGCGTATTCCCCCTGTTTGAGGGTGCTGACCAGCTCGCCGGTGGCGATACCGGTGACGGCTTCATCAAATTTGATTTCGCTGCGGGCAATATCGCGCCCGGCGCTGTCCCACACCACGCGGGCGCTCACGCCTTTCAGCGTGTTTAGCTGGTCGATAAACGGTGTCATTTTGGCGACCATTTCCGCCCCGCTCTCTTTGCTGGCAGAAAGATAATGCTCAATGGCACAGGTCAGGCCGAGAATGCCCTCTTTGCCCACTTTCATCGCCCGACCAATGCCCGCCGTCTGGCGTTTTACCCACTCCACATACTGCGTTTTGCCGATCACCAGCCCGCTGGTTGGCCCTTCAATCGCTTTTGCGCCGCTGTAGATAACCAAATCCGCACCGGCGCGGTAATAACACTGCAAATCCTCTTCTGCCGCCGCATCAACAATCAGCGGCAGGTTGTGTTTGCGAGCTACCACAGCGGCCTGCTCCACGCTGAGCATGCTTTTTTGTACGCAGTGATGAGATTTGATAAAGAGGATCGCTGCCGTGCGCGGCGAGATCGCCGCCGCCAGTTGATCGGCGGAGCATTCATTGGCATAACCGGCTTCCACCACTTTGCCGCCGCCCAGCGCCACCATGGTGCCTACCGGTGCGCCAAAGTTAACGTTGTGCCCGCGCGGCAGCACGATTTCGTTGTTCTCAATCGGCGTGCTGTGCAGGTTTTCCAGCAGCCAGTCGCTGTCTTTCACCAGCACGGCGGCGACGGACTGGGCAATTCCTGCGGAAGCGCACGACACCACGGTCGCGCCTTCGACATCCAGCAGTTTTGCAATGTACTCGCCGGTTTTATTCACCAGGTCTTTCATTTCGAAGTAGTGATTTATGCCGCTGACTACAGCGTCGACCACTTCCGGGCGCGGCGTGGAAACGCCGAGCGCCGTCATGCGCCCGGAGGCATTAATCACCTGTTTTAGCTGGTACTTATCATAAATCGAAGGCATGTTCGGCACTCCCTTGTTCGGTCATATAGCCCTTGCCCGCGCGAATGGCGGCAAGCGGCGTGAGGATCTGTTCGGCCTGTAGGGTTTCGTTTTCCGCATCGGTGAACAGCACCGGCTGGCGTTTCAGATCGAAAATGGTCAGGTCGGCGTCGAAACCCACGGCAAGACGCCCTTTATGCTTCAGGCGCAGGCCATCGGCGGCGTGGTCGGTCACACAGGCGATCACCTGCGGCAGCGACATGCCAATGGCGAGGAATTTGGACATCACATTCGCCAGCGAGCGCACCGGGCCATCAATACGGTTGCGGCAGTAAATGTCGGAACTGATGGTCTGTGGCAAAATCCCAAGCGCAATAGCCTGCTGCGCTACCGCAAAGCTGAAGCTGGCGCTGCCGTGCCCGACATCAAGGCGCACACCGCGCGCAATGGCGCGCGTTACCGAGGCGCGCAGTTCGCCGGTTGGCGTCAGAATGCGGTTCGGCTTGCCGTTATAGCAGTGGGTAATGATGTCGCCGGAAGTCAGCAACTCAGCAATCTCATCGAGGTTTGGCGGGTTGTTGCCAATATGCACCATCAACGGCAAATCGCCATTCTGTTGCTGGATGGCTTTGGCGCGTTGCAGCGGCGTGATGCCGTTGTCGCCGACCACGCTGCTACTCATGCGCGCTTTCAGGCCGACAATAAAATTCGGGTGACGTTTTATGGCCCCACGCGTGGCGTCGGCGTCGATATTATTCAGGTTCGCCAGTTCGTTTTGCGCAATCAGCCCGACGCGCGAGATATTCAGCAGCGCATAGACGTCCGTTGAAGCCTTACGGGTAATGGCATAGAAATCATCAATGTCGTCCGCGCCGGTGCTCCCGGCGTCAATCACCGTAGTAACGCCGGTCTGAATGCCGACGCTATCGGGCTCGTCATGATAAATGGGTGAGTTCGGGTAACAGTGGACATGGGAGTCGATCCACCCGGCGCTGACATAGTGTTCGCCGCGTAAATCCACGCTTTTCGCCGCCGGGCCGTCGATATCGCCAAGCGCCGCGATTTTGCCCGCCGCGATGGCGATATCCGTCACCGTATCGTCAACCAGACGCGCCCGGCGCAGGAGTAAATCAAACATGCGTATCTCCAGGAGTAACGGGCGCCGCAGCGCCCGTGGGTGTCAGAGGGCTACCGGGAAGATGGAGCCCAGCAGCATCGCACCGA
This sequence comes from Kosakonia sp. LAM2021, assembly GCF_016620385.1. NCBI lineage: Bacteria > Pseudomonadati > Pseudomonadota > Gammaproteobacteria > Enterobacterales > Enterobacteriaceae > Kosakonia > Kosakonia sp. LAM2021. The sequence continues at coordinate 273,785 of NZ_JAENHT010000005.1, read as the reverse complement.
GGATCGCGCCCCCGGTGATCGGCTTCTGCCAGAGGTAAAACAGCAGCGCGCCAATCAGCGAACCAATACCAATCGGAATGGAAGCGGTCATCGCGCTGAGGATAATCAACGGGCCAAGGAAGCGCCCGGATGCGTTACCCGCGCCCATCATCACGTCTGCGCCGTAGGTGGAGTCGCTCTGATTGATGGTGAACTTACGCGCCAGGATAATCAGGTAGCCAATTGCCAGGCCGATGATCAGCCCGGTAGCCAGCGAAGCCACAAAGTTCGCCACCGGGAAGACAAAGCCCGCGCCGAGCAGCAGCGCCGGCACGCCAAGGCCAACGCCGGTTTGAATCGCCCCGCCGATATCGAGAATACCGACCAGCGAACCTTCGATAATGCGGGCGAACAGGAAGCTCGCGCCAAACGCCGCCACCGCGCCGTAAACGCCGGTATCCATGCCGGAACGCAGCATCGAGACAAACGCCACTTCGTTAAACGCGCCAATGCCGTACAGGTAGTACATGTGTGTCCCGGCGAACACGCCGGAAGAGAGCAGGCCGACGAAAATCGGGAATGACCAGTCGGCGTACCAAAAGCCTTTATTCTGTTCCATCTCGGTTCCTTATTTGCCGCTGAGCGAGTTGTGGATAAGCGACAGCCAGTCCGGCGCGCTCAGGTGGAAGGACTCGATCATTTTCAGGTCAAAGCCGCGGAAGAACGCACTCAGCACAAACAGGGCGACAATCGCCGTCATCATCACTTTGGTGACGCGATTCCAGCCGCTCTCTTCCACGCCTTTACCAATCAGAATACCCAGCACCAGGCCCGGTACGGCGTTGCCCATAATCAGCTGCGCCGCGCCGCCAAAGACGGTCGCCCAGAAACCGGATTTCTTGCCTGCATCAATTGCCGCCAGCCAGAAAATCACCGGCATCACGGTGTTGACCAGCAGGTTCGCGGCCGGAACCAGCACTTTCACCGCGGTCACCTGCAACGCCGCCGGAACGGAGGAGGCGGTCAGATTGAGGAAGGTGACGACCACCATGCCGATCAAGCCACAGGCGATAGCCATCTTTTTCGGGTCATGCAGGGTTTCGCCCACGTTGCGGTTTTTCACCATCAACGCAGCCGCACCCCAGTTCGGAATAATGCGGTGGTCAACGTCCTGAGTGAACGAGCCCGCCGCAACGGATGACGCCCAGGCGTTAAAGAAGAAACCCAGGCCAAAGGAGAAGTGCGAAGCCGGGTCCCCTTCGCAGGAGTTCAGTTCGCCCAGTGTACGAAATGCGCCCATCCCTTGCGTGGTCGGCGCGTGGAACATGCGTGCAGCCCCTGCGCCCACACCAACGCCCACCAGGCCGCCGATAATGAGCGATTTTATTAGTATGATTAAGAACATCAGTCTGCCCTCTTCTACCCTGTGATACTGACTCACGGGGTATGCGGTGAGTTATTGCGTGACGAAATCCACTTTATCGAGATTGATGGCGGTCACGTTGACGGTGACGTCCAGCTCCACGCTGTACGTGCGTCTTATACGGCGCAAAAAGAGGAACAAAAATGCCTCTTTGCGCGTCGTTTCCTGCGCCTGAACAACCTGCACGTCCTGTGGCTCAATGCGCAGTAAAATGTGCGGCGACGTTTTCATCACCGCGGCCTGAACATGGTTCAGTGCATCGGCGAAGGCGCGCGCTTTCGCATCGCCCTTGCCCTTTACCCTGACCGTGGTGGTGAACTGTTCTTTCATGGTTATGCGCCGTATTTTTTCTGCCACGCCTGCACCAGACGCTCGCCTAACTCTTCTTTGTCCATAAAGCCAAAGCCCAGCACGTTGCAGCCTTCGTTAATCGCCGTCACGCCCTCTTCCACAGAACGCATGCCATATTTCGCTTTGTAGCCATGCTTGTTCTGCGCGGTGATAGCACCTGCGCCGCCGCTGCCGCAAAACGAGATGCCAAAGGTGGCGTTTTCCGCTTTCATCACATCGCCAAGTTTCATATCCGCCGCCACGCCCGGCACGACCACCGCGCGGCCGCCCGCTTTTTCTACGCCGGCCGCCACTTTCTGGCCTTTACCCAGGCGGTCGCCAATCACTACGGTAATCTGTTCCATTTTTCGCTCCTTAAAGGTTGTCTTTCGCCACTTCGAAGTGCACCGACAGCAGCCAGGCTTCTTCTTCCGGAAGGTTGCCAAAGGCCGCCACGACATCGCGGGCAAGGTTCATGGAATCCGCCGAGATCTCATCAAACAGGCTGGCGTCCACTTCCGGTAGCGGTTCGCCGGTCACCGACCGGTGCGCCATCGCGCGGACATGAGAGGTCAGCATCTGTTGCTGAACCGCATTCGGCGTAATGTTCTGAGAACTGAGTAAGGCATACACCTGCTTCAGCATGCGTTCAGCAAGGGTTGCCGTTTGCGCAGCCTGCTCCGCGTCGTTTATTACCGCTCCGTTATTCACTCGTCGTACCCCGTTAATGGCTTCGGAATAAAACTAGCGTTGCAGGTTAAGAGTTTGTAGCGAGGAGTTTTCCACTTCGAAGTGGAAACGCGGAAGGCTTTAGTGATCTGCGCCGCAAAATGAGGCCGTTCAGGTTTTTTTCACTGTATAGCGGTCACAATTTTGACCAAAAGAGGCGGAAAAACGACAGCCAAAAAGCACAAAAAAACGGCGGACTGGCGGGGAAAAGTGTGAGGTGAATAAGGTTTACTTATTCCTGCCCGTTGTTCAGCGCCCGCAACAGATAATCCGTGAATGACGACACCAGCGGCAGCAACGGCCTGCCGGGTAAATGTAATAAATGCATCGGGCGCGGCGGCGGTAAATAGCCCGGCAGTACGGCGCACAGACGGCCTGCATCGATATCCCGCTGCAACATGATGTCGGCGTGCTGCACAATCCCCAGCCCGGCCAGCGCCGCCTGGCGAATCGCCTCGCCGGAATCCACCATCAGCCGCGGGGTGATCGGCACGTCTTGTTTACCGTCCGGCCCTGCCAGTTGCCAGCTGTGATCGGATCGCCACTGGCTAAAACTGATGCAGTGGTGCTGTTTCAACTCATCCGGGGTTTCGGGCGTGCCGTGGCGCGCTAAGTAATCTGGCGACGCGGCGAGGATCATCTGGTACGGCGCCAGCGGAATAGCAATCATCCCTTCATCGTTGATAGCGCCGACGCGCACAGCGAGCTGAAAGCGCTCCTCAATCAGCGAGACTTTGCGATCGCCCAGCACCATTTCCGCATTCACGCCGGGATATTGCTGTAAAAAACGCGACAAAATGGGGGTTAAAACATGATTGCCCCAGGCCACCGGTGCGCTGATGCGCAGCAGGCCAGAGACATTTTCATAAAGATGATTGGCTAACCCGTCTGCTTCGCGAACGGTGGCAAGGATTTGCAGGCCATACTGGTAAAAACGCTGACCGGCTTCGGTTAGCCCCTGGCGGCGCGTGGTGCGGTGCAGCAGCTTGCAACCGGTGCGGCGTTCCAGTTCGCGCACATGTTTACCGACCATCGCTGGCGTGATGCCTAACGAGTCGGCGGCGGCGGTAAAACTGCCGAACTTGATGGTGCTGACAAACGACTCAACGCATTTGAGATAATCCATTTTCCACCCGCATTCTAAACCCACAGTATCAAATGAAGATAACAATGCCCCATTTATCCGCAACAGGACGCGGGAAATAATAGCGCCATTATCGTTTATTAGGTTCTTAATGATGCAATCGCTGGTTTTCAATGAGTTTGGCGCATCGGACGTGCTCTACCTGCACAATCAACCTACGCCGCAGCCCGGCGCGGGCGAGTTGCTGGTCGACGTGTCTGCCGCCGGGCTGAATTTTGCGGATATTTATCGCCGCCAGGGGCGTTATCCACTGGCAGGAAACGCCCCCTGGGTTGCCGGGTATGAAGGAGCCGGCCAGGTGATTGCCGTGGGGAGCGGTGTGAGCGGCTGGCAACCGGGCGATCGCGTGGGTTTTGCCGATGTGCCGCTGGCGCACGCCAGCCATATTGTGGTGGCGCAGGAAAACGCTATTCGCCTTCCCGACTGGCTTTCTGAAGCGCAGGCCGCATCGATTCTGTTGCAAGGCTTAACCGCAGATTATCTGGTACATGACGTGTTACCGGTAGTACCCGGCATGCGTGTCGCCGTGCTGGCCGCCGCTGGCGGCGTGGGCAGCCTGCTGACGCAAATGCTGGTACACCGGGGGGCGCAGGTGTTCGCCGTGGCCTCAAACCAGGCTAAGCAACGCCTCTGCCTGCGTAACGGCGCAGACGCCGCCGCCGATTACAACTCATGGCCTGAGCAGGTTCGCGCCTGGCATACGCCGGGTTGCGATATCGTGTTTGATTCGGTTGGCAGCACGCTGCTACAAAGTCTGGACAGCCTGAAAGATGGCGGGCGCGTTGTGCTGTTCGGTATGTCCGGCGGCACGATCCCCACGCCGGATCCGGCGCAGTTTTTATTGCGATCCACCGGTGTTATCGGTGCCGATCTGTGGACTTACCTGACATCGCAGCAAGAGCGACAGCGCCGCGCCGACCGCCTGTTCGCGCAGCTGAAAGCAGGGCATATCAAATTGCCGGAGGTGACATCGTTTCCGCTCTACCGGGGTAAAGAGGCGCATGATTTGCTGGAAAACAGAGAGTTTAGCGGGAAGGTGATTTTGATCCCCTGACCTTGCAGCGATACGTTATTAAAAAAGTGCATGAACTTCGCAGCGATGGGGTTGGGTCCCCGCTGAAATCGGCGAACCGAAGAGTGAATGGCAAGGTCTGGACGCCATGGATGGCGGCCAGAGGCGAAACGAGACATGGACAAAATTGCCGGGAGCAATTTTGAACAGCGCCTGCGCTGGCCCCGAAGGGGCGAGTCCCAGGGATGGGACGAGTAATCTTGAGTCGAGCCGACCGCAGCCAGACGCTCGGGAGGTGAGCGTAGTGCGAAGCACCGATGTCCTGCGGGGCTGCGGGGATTGATAAGGGGGACGCAGTGTCCCCCTTATCCCGTTCACAGCACGGGGGTTAATTAAAATAATCCTTCTATTAATGAACGGAACCATTCCACCAAACTAAAAAAAACTGATGCTGACAATGTTTACTCAACACGAGAGAGATTTAACAACAGATGATTTTGATCCCCTGACATAACGCGTTTTAAAAATGAAACAGCACCAGGGAAGCACACAATAAAAAGCGGACACCGGAAATTCCGGTCAAGAAGCTGAAGTAAAAAGCGGGGCAATTGCCCCGCTTCGTTTAACCTGATACCGAATTAACGATATTTCTTGTGATACGTGTTGCGGGTATCAATGAACCCTTTGGCGGCATCCTGCGCCTCTTTCACTTTGCCTTCGTTAGCCAGTTTCAGCGCGCCGTCGATCTGCCCAACCAGCACATCAAAGCCGTGGCGGAAATCTTTCATCTCTGCGCTGTCTGCCGCTTTACCTTCCAGTTTCGGCGGCGTTGCTTTTTGCGCATCCAGCGCAGCGGTACGCATTTTGGTTAATGCATCTTTCATCTCGCCAGCGTCGCTGGTTTTCTGCACCACTTTCAGATTGTCATTCAGGGTGCCCATATCATCTTCGAGATCGGCGGCGAACACCGACGATCCAACAAACAACGATGACACAGCAAGGATCGCTAACAGGTTTTTACGCATTGCTCACTTCCTTTTTTATTATTCACGCTAAAGGCGCAGCTCTGTGCGCCACGGAGTTATTGTCCGGCGATTTTCATCTCCGGGAGTAACACTGAACCACACTGAATATTGCTACGGTGTTCGATATCGTCACCAACGGTAACGATATTACGCCACATATCTTTCAAATTTCCGGCAATGGTAATTTCGCTCACCGGGTACTGGATTTCACCATTTTCTACCCAAAAACCGGACGCACCGCGCGAATAATCACCGGTAATGCCGCTCACGCCCTGGCCCATCAGCTCGGTGACCACAAGCCCGGTGCCCATTTCTTTTAGCATTTGCTCAAAGCTCAAACCGCGCCCGGCAATGCGCCAGTTATGAATGCCGCCCGCATGTCCGGTGCTTTTCAGCCCCAGCTTACGCGCGGAATAATTGGTCAGCAGCCACTGCATCAGCACGCCATCTTTAACGATATCGCGGCGTTCGGTACGCACGCCTTCGCTGTCAAACGGTGAAGAAGCCAGCCCTTTGAGCAGATGCGGATGCTCTTCAATGGTCAGCCACTCCGGCAGGATCTGTTTGCCGAGATAGTCCAGCAGGAAGGTCGATTTGCGGTAGACAGAACCACCGGCAATCGCGCCCACCAGGTGACCAAACAGGCCGGTTGCCACTTCGTGGCCGAAAATGACTGGCGCTTTCATGGTCGGCAGCTTACGCGGCGACAGGCGGGACAACGTGCGACGCGCACACTCTTCGCCCACCCACTCCGGCGTTTGCAGCTCGTTGATGTCACGGCTGATGGTGTACGCGTAATCGCGCTCCATGTCGCCATTCTCTTCGGCAATCACGCAGCTCGACAGAGAGTGGCGCGTAGAGCAGTAGCTTTGCAGCATGCCGTGGCTGTTGCCGAAGACTTTAATGCCGTAGTGGCTGTTGAAGCTGCCGCCTTCGGTATTATTAATGCGTTTATCCGCTTTCAGCGCCGCCTGTTCAGCGCGCGCGGCCCATTCAATGGCTTCATCCGGCGTCACTTCCGCCGGGTGGAACAGGTCGAGATCCGGTGCCTCAAACGCCAGCAGCTCTTTATCTGCCACGCCCGCGTAAGGATCCGGCGAGGTATAACGTGCAATATCCAGTGCTGCCTGTACGGTGCGGGCAATCGCCTCCGGGCTGAGATCGGTTGACGAGGCGCTGCCTTTGCGGTTTTGGTGATAAACGGTTATCCCAAGTGCGCCATCGCTGTTAAATTCGACATTCTCCACTTCGCCGTAGCGCGTGCTGACGCCGATCCCGGTGGTTTTGCTGACAGCCACTTCCGCACCGTCCGCTTTTCCGACGGCTAATTCCAGCGCTGTGGAAACCGCCTCTTCCAGCGTTTTGCGTTGTTGTGCAACTTGTGTGATTACTTTCATTGCCAATGCCATAATTAAGGGAGAGATTCTTTGAAGTCTAACAGAGAACCGTTTTTCAGTGCGCGCCTTAACTGGTAACATTAGCCTCTTTTTTTAAGGAGCCTGAGATGACAAAGCAGCCCGACGACTGGCTCGACGACGTGCCCGGTGATGATATTGAAGACGAAGATGACGAGATCATCTGGGTCAGTAAGAGTGAAATTAAGCGCGATGCTGAAGAGTTAAAGCAGCTCGGCGCGGAAATGGTCGATCTTGGCAAAAACGCGCTGGATAAACTCCCGCTCGACCAGGATCTGCGCGACGCTATTGAGCTGGCGCAGCGCATTAAGAAAGAGGGTCGCCGCCGTCAGTTGCAGTTGATCGGTAAAATGCTGCGTCAGCGCGATGTCGATCCGATTCGCCAGGCGCTGGATAAGCTGAAAAACCGCCACAATCAGCAAGTTGCCTTTTTCCACAAACTGGAGCAGATCCGCGATCGCCTGATTGAAGAGGGTGATGATGCGGTGCCAGAGGTGCTGAACCTGTGGCCGGACGCTGATCGCCAGCAACTGCGTTCGCTCATCCGTAATGCGAAGAAAGAGAAAGAAGGTAATAAACCGCCGAAATCCGCGCGTTTAATCTTCCAGTATCTGCGTGATCTGGCTGAAACCAGCGAGCAATAACCTTTCTGCATTATCCCTCTCCTGCGGGAGAGGGCTTTTCCCGCTTCCCTTTTCCTGTTTCATTTATTTTCCCCTGGATGCTGCGCTGCTTTAGCTGAATCGTTAAAGCTAAAAACATTCCACATCACATATTTACCACACACATAGCTTTCATTTCATAGATAAATGCGATCAATACCAGCTATTTGCCTTCTCATCCTCGCTCATTTTCAGCAAATGAAACGGATCACATTTTCTCCCCTGCGCAAAACGTAGATTTCAGCCATGGTGCAAATAATCGATTCAGCTAAAAAGGACAAAATGATGAAAAAAACCGTAATGCTTTCCGCACTTGCTCTACTTGTATCTGCTCCGGTAATGGCGAAAACCTGGGTGCTGACAAGTGCTGAAGGCGGCGTAGAGCAAGGAAACTGGCGGATCAGCAGCGATCAGCTGAACATCAAAGATCAGCAGTTCAGCATTGAGCAGGTAGTGCTGCATGGTGGTAAACAAGAGGGCAGCAAAGTCATCAAACTGAGCAGTAAAAACGGCCTGACTATCGCGCTAAGTCCGACGCGCGGTATGAATTTGCTCTATGCCGACGGTTTTGGCGTGCATATGGGCTGGAGTTCACCAGTAAAAGAGGTCGTTAACCCGGCATTCATCAATCTGGAAAGCCGCAACGGTCTCGGCTGGCTGGAAGGTTTCAACGAAATGGTGGTGCGCTGCGGTTATGAGTGGACCGGCCATCCGGTAACGGCGGACGGACAGATTTACACCCTGCATGGCAAAGTCGGTAACACGCCCGCTTCGCAGGTTTCCGTCGATGTTAGCGAAACGGCGCCCTATGAAATTCGCATTCGCGGATTAGTGAAAGAGAGCACTTTCAAAAAAGCGGATCTGCAAACAGAAATGGAACTGCGCTACATTCCTGGCAGCAACAGTTTCAGCTTGCATGACGTGCTGACCAACCACGCTGACTATCCGCATGATTACCAAATCATCTATCACAGCAATTTCAGTAAGCCGATCCTTGAACAGGGCGCGCGCTTTATTACGCCGTATGAAAACGTCAGCCCATTCAATGATTACGCCAAAAAGGGGCTGAAAGCGTGGCAAACCTACGCCGGACCAACCAAAGGCTTCGATGAGATGGTGTTTAATATCAAGCCGCTGGCTGACGCCAGTAAACAGACTGTCGCGGCATTGCTGAACAAGGCCGGAGATAAAGGCGTGGCGATTAGCTACAACACCGAACAATTGCCGGTGCTGACGCTGTGGAAAAATACCGACACGGAAAAACAGGGCTACGTCACCGGTATCGAACCGGGCACCAGCTACGCCTATCCAGTCACTATTGAACGCGAACAAAAACGCGTGAAACAGTTGCAACCGGGCCAGAGCACCCGCTTCGATTTAACCTATACGCTGCTGCACAATAGCGGCCAGGTGGCTGAAGTCGAGAAACGCGTGCAGGAAATCCAGGGCAGCAAAACCCCGCAGTCGATTGAAACGCCGATGGCGAAAGAGTAACGCGCAGGCATAAAAAAACCGCGCCTGGTTGTGGGCACGGTTTTTTATTTTACTTAATGCAATCAGGCGTTTTCAGCAGCGAGTTGCGCTTTTTTCGCCAGCCCGTCGAGCAGCTTCTGGTGGATACCACCAAACCCGCCGTTGCTCATCACCAGAATGTGATCGCCCGGCTGGGCGCTTTTGACAATCATCTCCGCCAGCGTATCGATATCCGCACTCCAGTACGCAGGCTGCACGCAGGCGTCCGCCACTTCCGCCACCTGCCAGGGAATATGCGGCGGCTGCAGCAGGTACACTTCGTCAGCACGTCCCAGCGACGGTGCCAGATCGTCTTTGCAGATACCCATTTTCATGGTGTTTGAGCGTGGCTCCAGCACGGCGATAATTTTCGCGGTGCCGCCCACTTTCCCGCGCAGCGCCGCGAGGGTTGCCAGGATTGCCGTCGGGTGATGGGCAAAATCGTCATACACGGTCACGCCATTGGCTTCGCCACGCAGCTCCAGACGGCGGCGCGCGTTGATGAAAGAGCCCAGCGCGTTCGCCGCATCTGCCGGGGCAACGCCAACATGGCGCGCGGCGGCAATCGCCATCAGGCCGTTATGCATGTTGTGCTCGCCCACTAAGCCCCAGTTCACCTGGCCGACGCATTCGTTATCCAGCCACACTTCCCAGTTAGAGGCGTCGGTGTTCAGTTTTTTCGCCTGCCAGTGGCCCTGCTCGCCCACCAGTTCCTGCTCGCTCCAGCAGCCCATCGCCATCGTCTGTTTCAGGTTGATGTCGTTTTCCGGCCAGATGATTTTCCCCTGCCCCGGTACGATGCGCACCAGGTGGTGGAACTGTTTCTGAATCGCTTTCAGATCGTCGAAAATATCCGCATGGTCAAACTCAAGATTATTGAGCACCAGCGTGCGCGGGCAGTAATGGACGAATTTGGAACGTTTGTCGAAGAAGGCGCAGTCATATTCATCGGCTTCAATCACGAAGAACGGGCTGTCGCCCAGACGCGCCGAGACATCAAAGTTGCCCGGTACGCCGCCAATCACAAACCCCGGTTTATAACCGCAGGCTTCCAGAATCCAGGTCGCCATGCCTGCCGTGGTGGTTTTACCGTGCGTACCGGCAATCGCGACAACCCAACGGTCGCGCAGCACAAAGTCATGTAGCCATTGCGGCCCCGACATAAACGGAATGTTCTTTTCCAGCACCGCTTCCACACAGGGATTACCGCGCTTCATCACGTTGCCGATGATGACCAAATCCGGCGCCGGATCGAGCTGGCTGGCGTCATAACCTTCAATCAGTTCAATCCCTTGATTCTCAAGCAGCGTGCTCATCGGCGGATAGACACTGTCGTCCGAGCCCGTTACCTGGTGTCCCAGCGAGCGCGCCAGCATTGCCAGCCCGCCCATGAAAGTGCCACAAATCCCCAAAATATGAATGCGCATACGTCATTATCCTTTCTTAAACTGGCGCACATTTTACTCATATGTTTCACTGCAGAGAAATGCATTTCAGGATAATCCGTATGTAGCTGGCGCGATTCACCTGTGCGCGGACTTTTGAATGTTTGTTAGTATTGTTGCAGGACCTTCGCGTTTTCGTTTGCGAAAGCTCTGGCTGTTACGGCGTCAGCTGTTTACTATCCGGAACTTGCTGTGAGCAGCAACCTGAAAACCACAGGCTACAATCGCTTTACTCCATCATGAAAAATGCAGGGAAAGTGTTATGAAAACGTTAGGTGAATTTATTGTCGAAAAGCAGCATGAGTTCTCGCATGCAACGGGTGAACTGACTGCTTTGCTGTCGGCGATAAAACTGGGCGCCAAGATCATTCATCGCGATATCAATAAGGCCGGTCTGGTCGATATCCTGGGTGCAAGCGGTGCTGAAAACGTGCAGGGCGAGCAGCAACAAAAACTCGACCTGTTCGCGAACGAAAAACTGAAAGCCGCACTCCGCGCCCGCGATATCGTGGCTGGGATCGCCTCTGAAGAAGAAGATGAGATCGTCGTTTTCGAAGGCTGCGAACACGCCAAATATGTGGTGCTGATGGATCCTCTGGATGGTTCCTCCAACATCGACGTTAACGTCTCCGTTGGGACAATTTTCTCCATCTATCGCCGCGTAACGCCAGTCGGTACGCCGGTCACCATGGAAGACTTCCTGCAACCGGGCAACAAACAAGTCGCCGCTGGTTATGTCGTTTACGGTTCGTCCACCATGCTGGTTTACACCACTGGCTGCGGCGTACACGCCTTCACTTACGATCCGTCACTTGGCGTGTTCTGCCTGTGTCAGGAGCGTATGCGCTTCCCGGAGCGTGGCAACACCTACTCCATTAACGAAGGCAACTACATCAAATTCCCGCAGGGCGTGAAGAAATACCTGAAGTTCTGCCAGGAAGAAGATAAAGCGACCAACCGCCCTTACACCACGCGCTACATCGGTTCGCTGGTGGCGGATTTCCACCGTAACCTGCTGAAAGGCGGGATCTACCTCTATCCAAGCACCGCCAGCCACCCGGAAGGGAAACTGCGTCTGCTGTACGAATGCAACCCGATGGCTTTCCTCGCTGAACAAGCGGGCGGTAAAGCCAGCGACGGCAAAAACCGCATTCTGGATATCCAACCGGAAAGCCTGCATCAGCGCCGTCCGTTCTTTGTCGGCAACGAGCACATGGTGGATGACGTAGAACGCTATCTGCGTGAGTTCCCGGACGCCTAATCGGCCGGGTACAATGAGAGAGCGCCACGATTGTGGCGCTTTTTTTTAGCGCACGAAGGTGCGTTTGACGCGAATGGACACCAGGAAATAGGGGATCCAAATCGCTGCGCTTACCGCGTTACGCAGCAACGGCTTAACGTTATCGTAGACGTAAGGCAGATCCATAAGCTGATGTGCCAGCACTAAATCCATCCCGTAAAACGCAAGCCAAAGCAGCAGAAAACCAATGAAAAAACGCGGAAGCTGACGCTTTTTGCGAAAGAACAGGCTCGAAACGAACAGCGTGTAAGCAAACATCGCCACAAAGAAAACCAGCTCAAAAATAAGCAGCCCTTTCTGCCCTGCGACGAACGCGCCGTCGTGCTCCATCAGTTCCTGAACGGTCGTGTTGATTGACACAATAATCGTCAGCAGAGAAAGCACCAGCGAGATCGCCGGAACAAACAGCCAGCCGCGAATTTTTTTAAACTCGCGCGCCTCGCACTCCGCGCAGAAATCACTCTCTTTCAGCGCGTCCTTATCGCATTGAATACAGATTCCCATGTCGTTGCCTTTCGTTATCCCTGCGTCTGTAAACGGAATGAAGCCATTGCCTGCAACAATTCGCGCGACTGCTCTTCCAGCGAACGGGTCGCCGCAGAAGATTGCTGCACCAGCGCCGCATTTTGCTGTGCGGTTTCATCCATCTGGCTGACGGCGATATTCACCTGCTCAATACCGCGACTCTGCTCCTGCGACGCATTGGCGATTTCGCGCATCAGTTTGGTCATGCGCAACACTTCTTCAGCGATTTCGTCCATCGTTTCACCGGCCTGCATCGCCAGATCGCTGCCTTCAGACACCTGCGCCTGCGAGCTGCTGATGAGCGCCCGGATCTCTTTCGCCGATTCGGCGCTGCGGCTGGCAAGGTTACGCACTTCACCGGCTACGACTGCAAAACCGCGCCCCTGCTCACCCGCGCGTGCCGCTTCAACGGCGGCGTTCAGCGCCAGAATATTGGTCTGGAAAGCAATGGCGTCAATCACGCTAAGAATGTCGGCGATACGATCGGAGCTGGTGGAGATATCGCGCATTTTTTCAATCACATAGCAGACCATTTCGCTGCCGCGATCGGCGGTATCGGAAACCGTCTTCGCCAGTTTGTGTGCCTGTTCGGCGTTGTCGGCGTTCAGTTTCACCGTGGCGGTGATCTGCTCCATGCTGGCCGCGGTTTGCTCCAGCGATGTGGCGGTCGATTCCGTACGCTGCGACAAATCGATGTTGCCCGCCGCCAGTTCACGGCTGCCGGTATCAATTTGCGAGCTGGCATCACGCACGCGGGTGACCGAACCCACCAGCGACTGGCGCATCTCTTCGATGGCCGCGTTCAGCCGGTTAAATTCTTTGCTACTGACATCGGTTTTCAGGTAGGTCAAATCCCCTGCCGCCACCTGTTCCAGTTGCTGAATGGACGTATCCAGCGGCTTGAGCAGCAAATGGCGCAGCGCCAGCCAGGCCAGCACGATGATCCCGGCCACCAGCAACGCCACCACCAGAATCAGCAGCATAACGCCGTTTTTGCTGCTCTGAACGGCGCTCACTTCCGCTTTGCCGCGCACTTCGCCCCATTTCTGGAATGCCTGCATGTCGTTGTCGAACTGGCGGGAGATAGGGATCAGTTTGTTTTCCAGCAGGTCATAATAGGCATCGGCGCTCTGTTGGTTGAGCGCATCCTGCATCGGTTTAATGCCCTGATTGACATAGTCGCCGTAGCTTTTCGCTAACGCCGCCAGCAGTGCGGAACCTTGTTCGTCATCAACGCCCGCCTTAATCACCCCCGTAAGCGATTGCTCACCGTGTTCAATTTCGCCATTGATCATTTTCACCGATTTGGCGGCATCATCCAGCAAACCGACTTCCATCATGCGCACGGCCTGGCCCGCTTCATTACGCGCACGCAGGATCAGCGTGTAACCTTCGCTCAGGCGCGCCATCTTTTCGCCCTGAAGCTGGCTAATTCGCTCCAGCGATGAGGAACTTTTATTGAGTGCATAAACTCCGATGCCGCTAACCAGCAACAGGAGAAACGTCATAACAGCCAGCAAAGAAAGTAAACCAGTACGGATCGAAAGCGTTTTAAGCATGATGTGAATCCCGGTAGCAGCGATACTTTTTGGCGTAAATTAAGCCGATTCGTCAGTTATCGACCGCCACCGGAATTACTTTAGGGAAAAATAGTCATTTCAATATGTTATTACTTTGTTGCCGTTGTGCTAACTCGTGTAACAGGCGAGCTTTGGCGGTTCTCCCACAGCACCGTTAAGCCACGTTGCAACGCGATAAAAATAAACAACAGAATGCCGATGGCAATCTTGGTCCACCAGGAACTGAGCGTGCCATCGAAGTTAATATAGGTCTGGATAAGCCCCTGAATACCCACGCCAAACAGTGTGCCGAGCACCGTGCCGACGCCGCCACTCAGTAATGTGCCGCCAATCACCACCGAGGCGATGGCATCCAGCTCAACCCCCACGCCCGCCAGCGCGTAACCGGCCTGGGTGTAAATCGAAAAGACAATCCCCGCCAGCGTCGCCAGCCCGGTCGAGAGCATATAGATACGAATGGTGGTACCGCGCGTTGAGATACCCATCAGGTTCGCGGAAGTGGCGTTACCGCCAATCGCGTAGACTTCATTGCCAAAACGAGTGCGGTGTGCGAGGAAAATACCGATTACCACCACGAACAGCATCAGCAGCCCCATTGCGCTCAAACGTCCGCCGCCGGGGATCATCCACGCCATGCTGGAGAGCGAATCATAAATCGGGTGATTAATTGGAATGGACTCTTCCGAGAGCAGGTAGCTTACGCCGCGCAGGAAAAACATCCCCGCCAGGGTGATGATAAACGCCGGGATTTTTAACGCGTCGATCAGAAGCCCCATAAACGCGCCAAACGCGGTGCCCATCAGCAGAATCAGCGGGAATGCCAGCAGCGGCGAGATGCCCCAGTCACCAATGGCTTTCGCCAGAAAAACCCCGGTAAAAGCAATCACCGAGCCGACGGATAAATCAATGCCGCCAGAGAGGATCACGAAGGTCATACCAACGGCGATAATCCCCAGAAAAGCGTTATCTGTGAGGATGTTACAAATCACGCGCGTTGACGCAAATCCGGGAAACTGCGTCAGGCAGTAGAGGTAGCCGAGCACAAACACGCCCAGCGTTATCATCAGCGGTAAATTACGTTTTATCATGGCCGCGAGCTCCTTTAATCAGCGCGATAAAGCGCGGCGACTGAACAATCAGTACGCACATCACCACCACCGCTTTCACCACCTGGTTGAGTTCCGGCTGGAAACCGGAGAGCAAAATGCCGGTATTCATACCCTGAATAATCAGCGCACCCACCACCGACAGCACAAGATTAAAGCGCCCGCCCATCAGCGAACCGCCGCCGATAACCACCGCCAGAATCGCGTCTAATTCCAGCCACAGCCCGGCGTTGTTAGCATCCGCCCCGCGAATGTCCGCCGCGACAATCACCCCGGCTATCGCCGCGCACACGCCGCTCAGCACGTAAGTCAGCATCACCACAACACGGGTATTCACACCGGCGTTTTTCGCCGCGCGAATATTGATGCCCACCGCTTCAATGAACATGCCGAGCGCGGTTTTGCGCGTGAACAGCCAGAACAGCACCAGCGTGACCAGCGCGATAATCACCGGGGTTGGGAATAGCAGCAGCGAACCGCTGCCCAACCAGGCCAGCGACGGGGCGTTAAAGGTGACTATCTGCCCGGAGGTGATCAACTGTGCGACGCCGCGCCCGGCGACCATCAAAATCAGCGTGGCGACAAACGGCTGGATCTTCAAAATCGCCACCAGAATACCGTTCCACAATCCAGCCAGCACACCAGTGCCAATCGCCGCCAGCACCACCACCGTCAGGCTGTATCCGGCAACCGTTAACGACGCCGCCGTCGCGCCGGCAATCGCCATCACCGCCCCGACCGACAGATCAATACCGCCGGTGGCAATCACCAGCGTCATACCAATGGCCAGCAGCGCCACCGGCGCGGCACGGTTAAGAATGTCTATCGGGCTACCGAACAGGCGACCATCCTGTAACACCACCTGATAAAAATGCGGCGCGACCAGGCTATCCACCACCAACACCAGCAGCAGCGCTATCAACTGCGGCGTTCCGGTCGGCCAGTTAAAACGGCGCTTTGGCGGCGTCGTTTGGCCAAGTGATTGAGGCATCACACTCTACTCCTTACGCCGCAATGGCATTCATGATCGCCGGAACGGACAACTCAGCGAGCGGGATCTCCGCCACCTGTTTACGATCGCGCATGATAATCACCCGATCCGCATAACCGACCAGCTCTTCCAGTTCGGACGAAATAACCAGCAGCGCGAGACCATCGGCACAGAGGGTTTCGATCAGGCGAATGATCTCCGCATGCGCCCCCACATCGATACCACGCGTTGGCTCATCGAGGATCAGGAATTGCGGGCGCGTCAGCAGCCAGCGGGAAAGCAACACTTTCTGCTGGTTGCCGCCGGAAAGAAACTCAATTGGCTGCTCGGCGCTCGGTGTGCGAATGCCAAGCTGGCGAATGAAACGCTCGGCAATCGCGTTCTGCTCTTTGCGCGGGATCGGCCGCAGCCAGCCGCGCTGCGCCTGTAACGCCAGTACAATGTTTTCCCGCACCGACGCAGCGGCGATAATGCCGTCGGTTTTGCGGTCTTCCGGGCAAAAACCGATGCCCAGACACGAAGCCTGGTGCGGTGAGCGTAAGGATTGCGACTTGCCTTTGATGGTCGCGCTGCCGCTGTCGGCGGGTTTAATGCCAAAAATCACTTCGGCGGTTTCGGTGCGACCCGAGCCTAACAACCCGGCCAGACCGACAATTTCACCGGGGCGCACTTCCAGATCGAACGGGGCGATCACCCCTTTTTTGCCGTAACCATTGAACGCCGCCACCGGTTTTTCACTCAGTAGCGTGCGCCCGGCGCGCTGCAGGGCGTTGCTTTCCAGCTCACGGCCCAGCATCATTTTGACCAGCTCTATTTGCGGCAACTCACTGGTCGGTTTGCAACCGACAAAACCGCCGTTGCGCAGCACGGTGATGCGATCGCTGACTTCATAGACTTGATCGAGAAAGTGGGTGACGAAGATCAGGCTAACGCCCTGATCGCGCAACTGGCGCATCAGGGTAAACAGCATCTCCACTTCCTGGGTATCGAGGCTGGCGGTGGGTTCATCAAGGATCAGCACCTTGGCGGAGAGATCGATGGCGCGGCAAATGGCCACAATCTGCTGCATCGCCACCGAATAGCGGTTAAGCGGCTCGCGCACATCCAGCGAGAAACCGTAAGACTCCATCAATTCAGTCGCGCGTTTTTCCATCTCTTTACGACGCAATAAACCAAAACGCCGGGGTTCGCGACCAATAAATAAGTTATCCGCCACCGACATGTTCGGCAGCAGGTTGACTTCCTGGTACACCGTCCCGATGCCGAGCTGCTGGGCGTGGGCGGTATTTTTCGGATCGATTTGCTGGCCTTCCAGCCAGATGGCGCCTTTATCGGCGTGGTAAACGCCGGTTAATGCTTTAATCAGCGTCGATTTTCCCGCGCCGTTTTCCCCGAGCAGGGCCATGATTTCACCGCGGCGCAGGCTGAAATCCACGTTATCGAGCGCTTTTACGCCGGGAAAGAATTTACTTAAGCCTTCGGTACGCAGGATTTCCTGGTGTGCTTCCGCGTTCATTGTTGACCCCTTACACATTTACCCTCTCCCCGCCGGGGAGAGGGTTTTTGCGACTCAGTAACCCATGTTTTTCTTTTTCTCTAACTCCTCTTTCGCCGTATCCGGCAGATAGAGCGTCGATTTGGTTATGGTCAACTTCGGCGGCATGGTGCCATCTTTTTTGTATTTCTCCAGCGCGTCGAACGCCGGGCCTGCCATATTTGGCGTCAGCTCAACGCTGGCATTGGCTTCGCCGTCGATCATCGCTTTGTAGATATCCGGCACGCCGTCAATAGAACCGGTGAGAATGTCTTTACCCGGTTTCAGACCCGCTTCTTTGATGGCCTGGATAGCGCCGATCGCCATGTCATCGTTGTGGGCGTAAACCATGCAAATGTTTTTGCCGTTGTTTTCCGCCTTGATAAAGCTCTCCATCACCTCTTTACCTTTACTGCGGGTAAAGTCGCCAGACTGAGAACGGATGATTTTGATGTTAGAGGCTTTCGAAATGGCTTCAGCAAACCCTTTCTTACGATCGATCGCCACGCTCGCACCCACGGTGCCTTGCAGCTCAACAACGTTACACGGTTTGCCATCGACCGTTTTCACCAGCCAGTCACCAATCAGCTTGCCTTCAAGGATGTTGTCGGCGGTCACCGTAGTCATGTAGAGCGATTTGTCTTTGACATCGATGGAGCGGTCGAGCAAGAACACCGGTATTTTGGCGTCTTTGGCTTCTTTCAATACCGGCTCCCAGCCTGTTGCCACCACCGGCGCGATAAAGATGGCGTCAACGCCCTGGGCGATGAACGAACGTACCGCTTTGATTTGGTTTTCCTGCTTCTGCTGGGCGTCAGCAATCTTCAGCGTAATGCCGCGCTTGCTGGCTTCGCTTTTGGCGACATTGGTTTCAGCGGCTCGCCAGCCGGATTCAGATCCGACCTGCGAAAATCCTACGGTTAACGGGGCGGCCATTGCCATAGACGACATGGCTGCCGAAACTGCTGTGACAAGAAGTAAGCGCTTCCACATAAGAGCATCCTCGAGGGTTATTGTTGGCTACAACTTCACCTGCGGGAAAACTATAGACAATCGAGGATGTAACAGAATGCGTTACATCACAAATCGGAAAAGTGAATGAATTGTTGATGACCAGTTGCGATCTGGCGCGCGAAAAGCGCGGTTTTAATTCACCTCATTTATCCATTGAAATTGCAGAAATTTACTGCGTACGGATTAGAATGAAATTTCGCTGTAATCGGTTACACAAATTTATTGATGATGCTGCTATGGTTATGGATAAAACGGTCAAAAATGGGTGTCAGAAAGCGTCTGAAAAAGTGTGAGTAAGTTAAAACAGCCCAAGACATTCACCGCCAGTTGGCTATAATACCCGGCACTTGTTTGCCACACATTTTAAAGGAAACAAACATGAGCTTACTGAACGTCCCGGCGGGTAAAGATCTGCCAGAAGATATCTACGTTGTTATCGAAATTCCGGCTAACGCTGACCCGATCAAATACGAAGTCGACAAAGAGAGCGGCGCGCTGTTCGTAGACCGTTTCATGTCCACCGCGATGTTCTATCCGTGCAACTACGGTTATATCAACCACACCCTTTCGCTGGATGGTGACCCGGTAGACGTGCTGGTGCCGACGCCGTACCCGCTGGAGCCAGGCTCTGTGATCCGCTGCCGTCCGGTTGGCGTGCTGAAAATGACCGACGAGTCTGGTGAAGATGCCAAACTGGTTGCTGTTCCGCACACCAAACTGAGCAAAGAGTACGATCACATTAAAGATGTGAACGACCTGCCGGAACTGCTGAAAGCACAGATCACCCACTTCTTCGAGCACTACAAAGATCTCGAAAAAGGCAAATGGGTGAAAGTGGACGGCTGGGACAACGCTGAAGCTGCTAAAGCAGAAATTATTGCCTCTTTCGAGCGCGCAGCGAAGAAGTAATCCGTTTTAGTGAAAAAAGCCCCGGTGCGTGTAATGCGACCGGGGCTTTTTTTCGCCCTGGTTTTGTGAGCTGTCGGGTTAATGCCGGATGCGGCTTAACCTTAGCCAGGCACCAAAACGGGATAGTGCGGATAAGCGGAGCGCGCAAAGAAAAACCGCGCCAGCGGCGCGGTTCTCTAAGCGTGATTACTTCTGGTACTGCTCGCGGTCGAGCCAGTTACCGCTCTCGATTAAGGTTTTTCCCTCAACCGAACGCTGGTAAACATACATCCAGGCGCTGCCATAAGGCGTCTGGATCAACTGACGTTTGTACTCGCCGCCCGCGGTGCGCAGAGCGTCCAGCTCACCGAGCGTTGCTGCGTCGATGCGATAAACTTCGCCCTTGACGCTTCCTTCACCGGCTACTGCGCCGGGATAGTGCCCCAGACTATACAGCTGATGATTTTCGACACAAAAGTCCCCCAGCCACTGAGCATTGGTCATCCAGTGGCTGTTGCCCTGCTTGCGTCGTAAACTGCCGTAGACAAATATTCGCATTGCTAAAACTCAAACTGATAGAGCAAATCTAGTGCCTGATCTACGCCAGACACCGCTTCAAGATACAGCTTAGGCATCAGGCGATAACGTAACGTGAGAGTCGCCAGTGAGTCAAAAATTCCTACACCATATTTTACTTGTAGACCCGGTAGCACATAGCCGCTAACCACCACCTGCGAGGAGTCGCCGACGCCCTGGGTGTCCAGCGCCAGATTGCTGACGCCAAAAGTCTCGCCGATTTTACCCACAACCTGCCCACTTTGTGCAACCCCTAAGCCAATCAGCATTGATGTCATTGCCGCACTGTCGCTCTGTTCGCTCTCCAGCCCCTGACCACGCAGCAGGTACGAGAGCGCTTCTTGTTGCGACATCGCCGGATCGGAGAAGATCTCCGCTTTCGGCTCATCGGCGGTACCGGTGACGCGGACCCCGGCAATCACATCGTTTTCTGTCGATTCCGGGTTACGAATCGCTTCGATATTCAGCATCGGTTGATCCGGCGGCCCGGAGAATAGCAGTTCGCCTTTACGCACCAGCAAATCCTGGCCGTAAGCATGGAAACGCCCTTCCGGGATGTTGATCTGCCCGTTCAGGCCCAGCCCCTGCTTATCCTGCGCTACTTTCAGATCGCCCGTCAGCCGCGCTTTCAGGCCGAATGCATCGAGCCGCACGTTGTTGCCGACATGCACCGTCAGGTTGCTGTTGATCGGAATCGACGCGCTTTTGGGTTGCTCAGGCTGCAAGTCGTTATTCAGCATCACTTCATCACTGGAGACGCCGACCGCGTTTTCTGGTAAGTCATGCACCACGATGCGCGCCCACGGCACGTCCACGTTGCCATCCAGCGTAAACAGGCTTGGCGTCGCTTCGAATACCACATCCGGCGAGACATCCAGGCGCACCATCGGCGGCACGGTAATGCGCACTTTGCTGCCTTTCGCCGCCACGCGCGCGCGCCAGTTATCAATCTGGCTCCAGTCGGCATCGCCGCTCAGGTTGATCTGCCCCTGCCCGGTACGCACCACGCCTTGCAAGGTCGAACTCATGCCGTTGAAATTCATCGCCAGCTGGCTGGGCTGCATATCAAACGGCATAAAGTTGCCGTCAATGTCCAGACCGTTCAGCCCCAGTTGCCCGAAGAGCTGCGGGCTTTGCACGTTGCCGCCAAGGCGTAAACTGGCATTCAACGTGCCTGCAGCTTTCTCGCCCCGGCTGAAAATGGCGTTCGCCATCGCCAGCGAGAAGTTGCGAATATTGACGTTGCCGCCCAGATTGCGCCGCCCTTGCGGATCGGTGACCTGCACCTGGCCGTCGAATTGGCCGTTATTGGTCAGGCGGATCAGCCAGCCGAGATCGGCCCGGTTATCACGTAGTTTTGCGTTGAGATTAAGGGTGTCAAACGCGAGCGGCAGCGGCGCGTCATTCACCACCTGCGTCACTTTCACGCCGCGCCCGGAGAGCGTCACCTCACCCTGCGGTAGCCCCTCTTTAGTGGTGTCCCAGCTGACATCCGCATTACCGCTGAACACACCGCTTGCTTGCGTGGTTTCCGGCATAAAGGGCTTCAGCATCGCCAGGTCGAAGCGGTTCAGGTTCACCACCGCGCGGCCTTCTGCGCCTGCGTCGATGGTTTGCGGAATGCAAAGTTCAGCGTTCGGGTTCAGCCAGCAGTGCGGGCCGATAGCAATTTTCTGCTCCTGATTGCGGTAATCCAGCGTCACCGGGCGGTTAATCGACCACGGCCCAACCGGCGTGGCAAAGCGCGTATCGCTCAGTGTCCCTTTCCAGCGCTGCTGCTGGCGGTCAAAACTGCCTGCCAGATTAAGCTGGCCGGAAACCGGCTCGCCCTGCACGCGCAGCTGCAGTTTATGCTGTTGCTCATTGCCGTCCGCCGCCAGCGTCACCAGGCTGAGGTTCACGCCTGGCTGGGCAATGCGTTCCACGCGTACGTTCAGTTTGCCGCCAATCTGGTCGCTGGATTTCACATCGCCTTCCACGCGCACGCGAGCCACGGAAAGTTCCTGCCAGCGCAGATTATTGGCGGTGATATCCGCCAGCGCCTGTGGCGCATCCACCGTACCGCGAATTTTCACCAGCCCTTTCGCCGTACCGCCCAGCCCTGGCAACGCGTTATTCAGCCCCGGCGCATCAATCGTGGCATCAAGATTGAGATCTTTAACGCCCAACTCGCCTTTGATATCGGCGCTGTTTTTTCCCAGCTCGAGGTGCAGGCCGGGAATGGTCCACTGTAAATAGCTGTTACCTTTAAGCTGCCCGTCAACGTTGACCTTGTTCTGCTTCACGTTGCCGCTCAGTTTCAGCTCCGGCACCTCCATTTGCCAGCTACCGCCATACAGGCTGCCGCGCGTTTTGATGAGGCCATTCAGTTTTGACGGCCACTCCGGGAAGGCTTTTGCGGTATCGATATCTTTCAGCGTTAATTCACCGCGCCAGCTGATGGCCTGCTGCCAGTCGAGCAGCGCTTTCAACTCGGTTTTACCTTCCAGCGCAGCGATAACCAGTTTATCGAGGTTCAGTTGCTGCTCGTTGCCCTTACCATCAAGCGTAATGGTCGCAGGCGGTAGATCCTGGCCTTTCACCGCCGTGCGAAACGCCAGCGTATAGTCGGTCATTTTGCCGGTGAGTTTCAGGTTCAGGTCATCGGCCTGGTACTGCTTTTCGCCGGTAAACGGCCAGTAAAGCTGCTTACTGGTTATCTCCAGATCCAGCGGCAAACCGGCTTCGGCCAGTTGTGTTTGCGCGCGCAAATCCATGTCAACCGGACCGGAGAGGTTCACGCCAACGTCGAGTTGCTTACGCATTTCGCCGCCGACTTTCAGTTTCACCTTCTCGCCTTTCAGCGGATCGATATTCAGCGTGGTATTGAGCGTAATATCCACCGGCCAGGTATCGCGCAACTGGGCACTACCGGTGGCGCGCACCTGCCCCTGGTTGGAATCCACATCCAGCGCGTCGAGCTTCATCTGCCCGTCGATACTGCTCACTTTCAGCAATAAGCTGCGCACCAGGATGTCGGTATCGCCGGTGAGACGCAGTTGTTCGCCGCGAAACGCTTCAATATTGAGATTGAGCGGCAGGTGAACATCGGTCATTTCCGGTAGCAGCGGCTTTTCAAACAGCGCTTTCATGGTTTCGCCGAGCGGTTTTTCCTGCGGCTGCGGGTTCTGGATTTTCGGTTCAACGACCTCTTTTTGCGCCACATCGGCCACTTTCGGCAGGGCAATTAACAACCCTTGCAGCGAGGTCGGTTTCAGCGTCAGGTTTTTCTCCTGCCAGTTCAGACCGGTGGTGAAATCCATTATCGAGACGGTGGTGTCGTCGATTTTGATGTTTACATTGTTGAGCGCCACCCGGCTTAGCGTTATCGGGTATGGCGTGGAGAGGTTCAGCGGCCCGCTCTCTTCCTCTTTTACCGGTGCGGCGGGCGGCATTTTTTTGCTGTCGATAACGACATTGATATCTTTCAATGACAGATCGTTCACGCACAGGCTGCTGTCGCGCAGGCAGCCGAGCTTCACCGCCAGATGCACTTCGCCCGCGTTAACCGCCACGCCCGGCTGGGTAAAACGGATATTTTTTAGCGTGAGATCGCGCCAGCCGCCGGTCACCTGGCTGATTTCCAGCCCCGGCACCCAGCGGTTGGCCGCTTTAAATAACAGATGCAGCCCGCTGGTAGTGCCAACCAGAAAGACCACGGTGCCCAGCACCAGCAGGATAAACACCAGGACGCCGAGGCTGATTTTCTTCCATAAACTCATAATTCCGGCCCCAACCCGATGTAAAACTGTAATCCGTGTTCTTCTTTATCGCCGACCGGTACGGCGAAATCGAGCTTGATAGGCCCGACCGGCGACTCCCAGCGCACGCCAACACCCGCGCCGGTTTTCACATTACTGCGCCGGATATCGCTCACCGCTTCGCCACTATCGACAAACGCCGCGCCCCACCATTTGCCGGTGACGTTGTACTGATACTCCAGTGAACCGGTCGCCAGTTTGGAGGCACCAATCAGCTTGCCGCTGTCATTTTTAGGCGCGATAGATTTGTATTTGTAGCCGCGAATACTGCGATCGCCCCCGGCGAAGAAGCGCAGATCCGGTGGCACGCGATCAAAATCGCCGGTTTCGATCCAACCCAGATTGCCGCGCGCCACAAAACGGTGGCGATCGTAAAGGGTGCGGATCCAGACGTTTTGCGCCTGCAAAACTAAGAAATCGACATCCGATCCCCAGGCAGTATTCGAGTAATCCACCGAGTAGCGCTGCGAATCCCCCCAGGTTGGCATCAGGCCGCCGCGCGAGCGGGTACGGCTGATCATCACGCCTGGGTAAAGCAGCATAGTGGTGTTAGTAACATTCGCCTGGGTAAAGTGATCGAGGCTCCAGCGCAGGTTAATGGCGCGCTGCCAGCCGCTGGAGAGATCCCAGTATCGCGACAGCGCGAGCGTGGTGGAATCTGCTTCGGTGTCGTTCAAATCGGTACGCTTAAAGCCGCCCTGCACCAGGTAATATTGTTCAAGCGGGTTTTTCAGCAGCGGCATCTTGTAGCTGAAATCGAGCTGCTGTTCCGGCGCGGAGATGCTGGTGCTGGTGGTCAGGCTGTGACCGTAGGAGTTCATCCACGGCTTTTTCCATGTTGCTTTGACGCGCGGCCCGACATCGGTCGAGTAGCCCACCCCGGTTTCAATGGTGTTTTCCGTGCGCGGTGACACCACGCCTTTAAGCGGCAACACTTTGGTTTTACGCGCTTTATCAAACTCTGGCGCGACAACGACCGAATTAAACCAGCCGGTGGCGGACAGGCGGCGGTTTAGCTCTGCCAGATCCTGCGTCTGGTAATAATCCCCTTCGTGGAAGGGCACCAGGTTTTGCAGGTATTCGTCGCGGATTTGCGAGCCTTCAAACGTAACCGTACCAAAGCGGTAACGCTGGCCGCTGTCGTAATCGATATCCCAGAACGCCTGGCGGCGCTCAAGGGCAATGCCAAGCTGGCTTTTAAGGAACTGACTGTCGAAGTAGCCTTTACGCAGCGCCACGCTGGTGAGCGATTTTTTGAAATTGTCGTAATCGTTATGGTGCAGCACCGTGCCGATAGCGGGGCGTTTTTTGAGTAAGTCGAGATAATCACTGTCCGTACGCGCGCCGCCGCGCAGGATCACGCTATTGCCACCAATGCGCACCGGTTCACCGGCTTGCACACGCGCAATCAGCACCTGGCGCCCTTTCGCCGGTGGCGGCCGCAGTTCGAAATCGATGGTGGGTTCGTAATAGCCTAAGGCTTTTAACCCTTCGCGAATGGCGTCATCCACGCGCGCCTGAAAACGGCGGTCCGGGGTCACTTCATCACTTTCAATGGTGGACAACTGGGCGCGCACGTTTTTTTGCAGCTCCCCGGTTAGCCCCTCCAGTTGCAATCGCACATTGGCGGCGAAAGCCGTTTCGCCCACCAACAGTAAAGCGGCAAAACATAACAGACGGATCTTTGGCACGTTCTCTCCTGAATATCCTTGTTCCCACCCCTGGAAGGAAACGTAAGCGCAGCTCCGCGCTGAGCCAGGTTTTGCCTTACGACAGAACACAAGCCGATAAAAACCCGTTAACACAGGTTGAAAAACAGACGACTACCCCAAAATTTCTTATGTTTAAATCTAGTCTGCTTTATGGCGTTTATTGTGTTAAAACACAGGCCGCAACACAACCCTAACCGCAATTAGCCCCTCCGGGAGGTATCACCGTGAGTCTGTTCGATAAAAAAGAGCTTGTTTCCCAATCAGATGCATTGCCCGGACGCAATACACCGATGCCCGTTGCCAGTTTACATGCTGTTAACGAGCATTCAATGAGTCATGTTCCGGAAGGAATGGAAGTCGCCCTGTTCGCGATGGGCTGTTTCTGGGGCGTGGAACGCCTGTTCTGGCAGTTAGACGGGGTTTATAGCACGGCTGCTGGCTATACCGGCGGCTACACGCCGAATCCGACCTACCGCGAAGTCTGTTCCGGCCTGACCGGCCATGCGGAAGCGGTGCGTGTGGTTTACGACCCGAACGTGGTGAGTTACGAAAAACTGCTGCAGGTTTTCTGGGAAAACCACGATCCGGCGCAGGGTATGCGTCAGGGTAATGATTCGGGCACCCAGTACCGTTCCGGGATTTACCCGCTGACGCCAGAGCAAAGCGATGCCGCACAAGCCAGCCTTGCGCGCTTCCAGCAAGCAATGCGCAGCGCAGGCGACGCGCGCCAGGTGACGACCGAAATCAAAGCCGCGACGCCGTTCTATTACGCGGAAGATGAGCATCAACAATATTTGTATAAAAACCCGCACGGCTACTGCGGTATCGGCGGTATTGGCGTTTGTTTGCCGCCGCAGCTTAACCCTTAAAAAGCTGCAGCTTTTATCGCCGAAAAACGGCGCAAATTAAGCCTCTGGCAGCCTGCAACAGGCTTACGCTATACTACCCCTCGAAATTGCCGGTCCACCGCTTCGGGCCGGCTTTCATTAGTGTTTACCACATGGATATTCAAAACCCCTTCCGAGGATCCGGTTAATAGCTGGATAAATTATGTTAAACAGTATCTTAGTCATACTCTGTCTGATCGCGGTAAGTGCGTTTTTCTCGTTGTCCGAGATCTCACTCGCCGCATCGCGAAAAATTAAGCTCAAACTGCTGGCCGATGAAGGCAATATCAACGCGCAACGCATTTTAAAAATGCAGGAAACGCCTGGTATGTTCTTTACGGTGGTGCAAATCGGTCTTAACGCCGTTGCCATTCTTGGCGGTATCGTCGGCGACGCGGCATTCTCCCCCGTTTTTCACGGCCTGCTGATCAATGTCGTTTCACCGGAGCTTGCCGAACAACTTAGCTTTATTATCTCTTTCTCGCTGGTAACCGGGTTGTTCA
Source organism: Kosakonia sp. LAM2021 (assembly GCF_016620385.1). NCBI lineage: Bacteria > Pseudomonadati > Pseudomonadota > Gammaproteobacteria > Enterobacterales > Enterobacteriaceae > Kosakonia > Kosakonia sp. LAM2021. The sequence goes on along the minus strand of NZ_JAENHT010000005.1, from coordinate 246,693 downwards.
TCCTGTTTGCCGATCTCACCCCGAAACGCATCGGTATGATTGCGCCTGAAGCCGTGGCTTTGCGTATCATCAACCCGATGCGCTTCTGCTTATTTGTTTTCCGCCCGCTGGTCTGGTTTTTCAACGGCCTGGCCAACGTCATTTTCCGCATCTTCAAACTGCCGATGGCGCGTAAAGATGACATCACCTCTGACGATATTTACGCGGTGGTGGAAGCCGGTGCGTTAGCCGGGGTGCTGCGTAAGCAGGAACACGAACTGATTGAGAACGTGTTTGAACTGGAATCGCGCACGGTGCCGTCATCCATGACCTCACGCGAAAACGTCATTTGGTTCGATCTGCACGAAGATGAGCAGAGCCTGAAAAAGAAAGTGTCGGAACATCCGCACTCGAAGTTTCTGGTCTGTAACGATGATATCGACCACATTGTCGGCTATGTCGATTCCAAAGATCTGCTCAACCGCGTACTGGCAAACCAGAGCATGGCGCTGAATAGCGGTGTGCAGATCCGCAATACGTTGATTGTTCCGGATACGTTAACGCTCTCTGAAGCGCTGGAAAGTTTCAAAACCGCTGGCGAAGACTTCGCGGTGATCATGAACGAATACGCGCTGGTGGTGGGCGTTATCACCCTTAACGATGTAATGACGACACTGATGGGCGATCTGGTTGGTCAGGTGGAAGAGATGATCGTCGCGCGTGATGAAAACTCGTGGCTGATTGACGGCGGTACACCGATTGATGACGTGATGCGCGTACTGGATATCGATGAATTCCCGCAGTCCGGAAACTACGAAACCATCGGTGGCTTTATGATGTTTATGCTGCGTAAAATCCCGAAACGCACCGATGCGGTGAAGTTTTCCGGCTACAAATTCGAAGTGGTGGACATTGATAACTACCGCATCGATCAGTTGCTGGTAACGCGCATTGATACCCGCGCGGCGGTGTTAACGCCGAAGCTGCCGGATGCCGAAGGTAAAGGCGCGGCGTAATCTACCGCAGAAATGTCAACGGCCCCTTTGGGGCCGTTTTTTATAGTACTTGAACTACTGCATAGCACAGCTGTTAAGCCATCTCGGTCTGCAAACGCAGCACCTGACGGTTAACTTCAGACATGACAGACAGATGCTGTTTGTCTTTCACTTTCGGGATAAGGATTTTGCCCTTATCGAACTCGAAAGCGCCAACGTCCTTGATATACAACCGTCCACGAAACAGGATTTTTACGTACTTAGCCACCTGAAGTGGGTTGTAACGCTGGAAAATTTTCATTCTTGTATCTCCTGTGAAACATTACGCTCTTGCGGTTCCACAATCGGACCAACGTAGGTGAGCGCAAATTTTAATGCTCAATGACTATAGTTCAGAACCTAACCTATACATAGTGTGAATAACTTTATTTACCTTTTGATGACAATTATTCAGAATATTCTTTTCAACACCTTACTCTGCGCAGTATAAGCCCACATTTTTTCGCGGTTATGTGCGTTCGCCCGCAAACTGGCATCCAGATTGCGGGAAAAAGGCATTGATCGCATTTATGATTAAAACGCGAGCCCAAGTGGTCGGATCACCTGCACAAACACAAGAGATAATAAGGAAACGCCATGACCCTACGTAACATCCTGGCAGCGACATGCCTGTTACTGCCGCTGGTTGCTTCAGCCCATAATTTTGAAAACAACCAACGCGTGCCGCCTGTGGGCATAGCCGACAGAGGGGAGTTGATGCTGGATAACGACAAGTTTAGCTATAAAAAATGGAATAGCGCCCAACTTCCAGGCAAAGTGCGAGTGGTGCAGCATATTGCTGGTCGAACGTCAGCAAAAGAGAAGAATGCCGCGCTGATTGAAGCGATCAAATCCGCAAAACTGCCGCACGATAAATACCAAACCACCACCATCGTTAACACCGATGACGCCATTCCCGGCAGCGCGATGTTTGTGCGCAGCAGTATCGAAAGCAATAAGAAGCTCTATCCGTGGTCACAATTTATTGTGGATAGCGAAGGCGTGACGCGCAAAGCCTGGAAACTGGACGAGGAGAGCTCGGCGATTGTGGTACTGGATAAAGACGGGCGCGTACAGTACGCAAAAGATGGCGGGCTGAGCCAGCAAGAGGTGCAGCAAGTCATCGACCTGCTGCACAAGCTGCTTAATCAGTAGAGCGAAACCCGAAAGCCGGGGTTGAGGAAGGATTCACGCGGGGTGTAATCCAGTGTGCGTCCCTGCCAGTCGTGAACATGCGCCCCGGCGGCGACCGCCACCGCATGGCCCGCCGCCGTGTCCCAGACGCTGGTTGGCCCAAAGCGCGGGTAAAGCTGCGCTTTGCCTTCCGCCACCAGGCAGAACTTCAGCGAAGAGCCAATCGCGGTGGTCTGGTGTTCGCCAAGGTGCTGTAAATACTCTTTCAGTTCATCGTCCGCGTGTGAGCGGCTCACCACCACCAGCGGCGGACGGGCATCGCGCACCTGAATCTGCTGATGATGCCCCGCTTCATCTTTCCACGCTTTCCCTTCTGCGGCGGAATACATCACTTTCAGTACCGGTGCGTAAACCACGCCGAGCACCGGTTTTCCGTCCTCAATTAGGGCAATATTGACGGTAAATTCGCCGTTGCGCTTGATGAACTCTTTGGTGCCGTCCAGCGGATCCACCAGCCAGTAACGTCCCCATGTCTGGCGAACCTCCCAACTGGGCGGATCTTCTTCAGACAGCACCGGAATGTCCGGTGTCAACGCCTGTAAGCCGCGCACAATCACCCCGTGGGCGGCAATATCGGCGGCTGTCACCGGTGAGTCATCCACTTTGCTGGTGACTTCCATCGGCTTATGCCCATCGTAGACCTGCATAATGGCATCGCCCGCTTCGCGCGCGAGCTGGCAAATTGCATCTAACATTTTCCACCTCTTCTGTTCAGTGGTTTGTAACTCATTGTTTTACTTATATCGTATTGCGGCGGAATCTGCCATCTGTGATAGCGATTGCGTTTTCTTTGCGCGCTTTTATGGCAGTATTCACAATTCTGTAAGCAACAAAATGTACATAACACTTTCTTTTGTGGCTTAGATCGAAAAAGGATGCCTCTGATGATTAAGTTTAGTGCAACGCTTCTGGCCACGCTGATTGCGGCCAGCGTGCAGGCTGCAACGGTGGATTTACGTATTCTGGAAACCACTGATTTGCATAGCAACATGATGGATTTTGATTACTACAAAGACACGGCGACGGAAAAATTCGGCCTGGTGCGCACCGCAAGCCTAATTAACGCCGCGCGAAATGAAGTCAAAAACAGCGTGCTGGTGGATAATGGCGACTTAATCCAGGGCAGCCCGTTGGGCGATTATATGGCGGCGAAAGGGCTGAAAGCAGGGGAAGTTCACCCGGTGTATAAAGCGATGAACACCCTTGATTACGCCGTCGGCAACCTGGGCAACCACGAATTCAACTACGGTCTGGATTACCTGCACAAGGCGCTGGCTGGCGCGAAATTCCCGTATGTAAATGCCAATATCATTGATGCGAAAAGCCAAAAGCCGCTCTTCACACCTTACTTAATCAAAGAGACGCCGGTAACCGACAGCGAAGGCAAAACGCACTCGCTGCGCATCGGTTATATCGGCTTTGTGCCGCCGCAGATCATGGTCTGGGATAAAGCCAACCTGAGCGGCAAAGTGACGGTGAACGACATCACCGAAACCGCGCGTAAATATGTGCCGGAAATGCGCGCCAAAGGCGCGGATTTGGTGGTTGTGGTCGCACACTCCGGACTGTCGACTGAGCCGTATCAGGCGATGGCGGAAAACTCCGTTTATTACCTCAGCGAAGTGCCAGGTGTTGATGCGATCCTGTTTGGTCACGCCCATGCCGTCTTCCCGGGTAAAGATTTTGCGGCGATAAAAGGCGCGGATATCAAGAAAGGAACGTTGAACGGCATTCCGTCCGTGATGCCTGGCATGTGGGGCGATCATCTTGGCGTGGTCGATCTGGTGCTGAACAATGATTCTGGCAAATGGCAGGTGCGCGAATCCAAAGCCGAAGCGCGCCCGATTTATGACGCGGCGGCGAAAAAAGCCCTCGTTGGCGAAGACAGCAAGCTGGTGCAGATCCTCAAGCACGATCACGATGCCACCCGCGAGTTTGTCGGTAAACCGATCGGCAAATCCGCCGACAACATGTACAGCTACCTGGCGCTGGTGCAGGACGATCCGACCGTGCAGGTGGTGAACAACGCGCAAAAAGCCTACGTTGAGCACTTTATTCAGGGCGATCCGGATCTGGCAAAATTGCCGGTGCTTTCCGCTGCCGCACCGTTTAAAGTGGGCGGTCGCAAGAATGATCCCGCCAGTTATGTCGAAGTGGAAAAAGGCCAGTTAACCTTCCGCAATGCCGCCGATTTGTACCTCTACCCGAACACGCTGGTGGTGGTGAAAGCGACCGGCAAAGAGGTGAAAGAGTGGCTGGAGTGCTCCGCCGGCCAGTTTAACCAGATCGATCCGCACAGTGATAAGCCGCAAAGCCTGATCAACTGGGACGGTTTCCGCACCTATAACTTCGATGTCATTGATGGTGTGAACTACCAGATTGATGTGACGCAACCGGCGCGCTACGACGGCGAATGCCAGAGTGTTAACCCGCAGGCAGAACGTATTAAAAATCTGACCTTTAACGGCAAGCCGATTGATCCGAACGCCGTGTTCCTCGTCGCGACCAATAACTACCGCGCCTACGGCGGCAAGTTTGCCGGTACCGGCGACAGCCATATTGCCTTTGCCTCGCCGGATGAAAACCGCGCGGTGCTGGCGAAGTGGATAAGCGATGAAACCCAACGCGCAGGCGAAATTCACCCGGCTGCCGACAACAACTGGCAACTGGCGCCCATTCACAGCGACACCAAGCTGGATATTCGTTTTGAAACCGCGCCCACGGACAAAGCCGCCGCGTTTATCAAAGAGAAAGCTCGCTACCCGATGGCGAAAGTCGCCAACGACGAGATTGGCTTTGCTATCTATAACGTTCAGTTAAACAAGTAGTTATTCAACCAACGCCTGCTGGCCTTCCCGTTCATCGCGGAAGGCCAGTACCTGCGGAACATTCAGTTCGATCCAGTCAGCAAGCGCAGCGACTTTCTCGCTTACCTGCTCACCCAGCGGGGTCAGGCTATACTCGACATGCGGCGGCACCACCGGGTAAGCCACGCGGTTGATAAAGCCATCCTGCTCCAGCCATTGCAGGCTCTGCGCCAGCATCTTTTCACTGACGCCGCCCATTTTGCGGCGCAAATCGCTAAAGCGGTGAGTGCCATCGCGTAGCGCCACCAGAATCAGCACCCCCCAGCGGCTGGTGACATGTTTCAGAATATCCCGCGAGGGACACTGCTCGGCGAACAGATTGCCGTCGCGGATCTGTTCACTCAATGTTTGCGGTCGGGATTGCGTTTTCATACTTACCTTTTTGTACGTACTTACTAAAAGTTAGTTAAGGTGGTAGCGTACCACAACACTCACCGAACACCGAAGGAGAATACTCATGATCGCACTCACCGGCGCGACCGGCCAACTGGGCCAGTTTGTGGTAGAAGAACTGCTGAAAACCGTGGCGGCAAAAGAGATTGTCGCTATCGTCCGTAACCCGGCGAAAGCCGAAGCGCTCAGCAAACAAGGCGTGCTGGTTCGCCAGGCCGATTATGGCGACCAGGCCGCGTTCACCCAGGCGCTGGCAGGCGTGAACAAGCTGCTGCTGATCTCCAGCAGCGAAGTGGGTCAGCGCGCCGCGCAACATCGCAATGTGATTAACGCCGCCAAAGCAGCCGGGGTGAAATTCATTGCTTACACCAGCCTGCTGCACGCCGATAAATCCCCGCTTGGCCTGCATGTTGAACACGTTGAAACCGAGAACATGCTCGCCGATTCCGGCATTCCTTATGCCCTGCTGCGTAACGGCTGGTACAGCGAAAACTACCTGGCAAGCGCGCCAGCGGCACTGGCCCATGGTGTATTTATTGGCGCCGCGGGTGACGGCAAAATCGCCTCTGCTACTCGCGCCGATTACGCTGCCGCCGCCGCGCGCGTGATAAGTGAAGAAGGGCATGCGGGCAAAGTGTATGAACTGGCCGGTGATAACGGCTGGACGCTCACTGAACTGGCCGCACTGCTCAGCAAAGCCAGCGGTAAAAACGTGGTCTATCAGAACCTGAGCGAAACCGACTTCGCCGCCGCGCTGAAAGGCGCTGGCCTGCCGGACTGGCTCGCCACCATGCTGGCGGATTCCGATGCGGGTGCCGCCAAAGGTGGCTTGTTTGATGACAGTAAAACGCTCAGCAAATTGATTGGCCGCCCGACCACATCGATTGAAAAGAGCGTCAACGACCTTCTGTAAAGGTTACAAAGTGGTTAATTTTTGTAGCCTCCCGCCGGGCCATCCCTAATAATGAAGGGATGACCCGTGTGGAGAGAGACCGTGGAAGGCGTACCTGAGCAGTTTACTGACGAGCGAGATTGCGCGCGCTTTCGCCACCTGGCGTTACTGCCAGGGGTGGAGTTGTACCACGCGCATATTTCGCGTTACGCCTTTGAGCCGCACACCCATGAAGCGTTTGGCATTGGCGCTATCGAAGCCGGTGCCGAACGCTTTCGTTATCGCGGTACGCAGTATGTCGCGCCGATGCATTCCGTGGTCACCATGAACCCTGACGAGCTGCACACTGGCGAAGCGGAAACTGCCGACGGCTGGCGCTATCGCATGGTTTATCTTGAGCCCAATCTCCTGGAAGAGGTCACCGGGATCCGCCACTGGTGGTTTAGCGATGTGATGCGCCACGATCCGCTGCGCACCCGGCTGATCTGCACCCAGATCCACGGCTTGTGGCACACCGACGATCCGCTGGCGCAACAGGGGATTTTGCTGGATCTCATCGATACCTTCCGCCCGCTGGCGCACCATGCGCCGCAGCGCCCGGAAGGCGCGCACCGGTTTGAGCGCGTGCGCGATTACCTGCATGACAACTATATGCACAGCCTGACGCTCGATGAACTGGCGAAAGTCGCGGCGCTCAGCCCGTACCATTTTCAACGCCAGTTCAAGGCGCATTTTCATGTCACCCCGCACCAGATGCTGATGGCGATCCGCCTGTGGCGCGCCAAATCGTTTCTGACCCAGGGCATGGCCGCCGCCGATGTCGCCGCCGTTACCGGCCTGACCGATCAATCACACCTCACCCGCGCATTTACGCACCGCTACGGCATCACGCCGGTGCGTTACCAAAAGCAAGTCACGCGCCGTTAATGCGCAATCTCATACAATATTCCCGCCCGTCGCTCTCCTACACTGTTCGCTGCCGATGTAAATGTAGGTGGAAAGATGATTAGTGGTGTGTTGTATGCCCTGCTTGCCGGGCTGTTGTGGGGGCTTATTTTTGTCGGCCCGTTGATCGTGCCGGATTACCCGGCGGCGCTGCAATCTACAGGGCGCTATCTGGCTCTGGGGATTATCGCCCTGCCGCTGGCGTGGCTGGGTCGCGCGCGCTTGCGCCAGCTTACGCGCAGCGACTGGTTCACCGCCTTATGGCTGACAGTCATGGGCAACCTTATCTATTACGTCTGCCTGGCAAGCGCCATTCAGCGCACGGGCGCGCCGGTGTCGACGATGATTATCGCCACGCTGCCGGTGGTGATCCCGGTGTGCGCTAACCTGCTCTACAGCCAGCGTGACGGCAAACTTTCATGGCGGCGGCTTGCTCCTGCACTGGTCTGTATTGCGCTGGGGTTAGGCTGCGTGAATATCGCCGAACTGCGCCACGGGCTGCCCAATTTCAGCGGCTGGCGCTACGGTTCCGGTATTGTGCTGGCTTTCACCTCGGTCGCCTGCTGGGCCTGGTATGCGTTGCGCAATGCCCGCTGGCTGCGGGAAAACCCGGACAAAAACCCGATGATGTGGGCCACAGCACAAGCGCTGGTGACGCTGCCGGTGTCACTGGTGGGTTACCTTGCGGCATGCCTGTGGCTTGGCGTCCAGCAACCTGATTTCACCCTACCCTTCGGGCCGCGTCCGCTGGTGTTTATCACGCTGATGTTCGCCATTGCGGTGCTCTGCTCGTGGGTGGGTGCATTGTGCTGGAACATTGCCTGCCAGCGGCTCCCGACGGTGATTGTTGGCCCATTGATCGTCTTTGAAACGCTGGCCGGGCTGCTCTATACCTTTATGCTGCGCCACAGCTTGCCGCCGCTGCTCACCGTCTGCGGTATTGTCTTGCTGGTTGGCGGCGTACTGATGGCGGTGCTGTCGAAGCCGCAAAAAGCCAGCGTCACCGCGCTTAGCGCAGAGTAAAAAGTAACTTTCGTATTAGTTTCGCGCCGACAAGCGGCGCGAAAAGCAGGTTCCACTTGTTCAAGGAATGTACATCCAAAGGGAATAAGGCAGAGCGCGGTGTTTTTGCTGAGCACACCCTGAGGAGAGGCTTTTCCGAGGGCAATAAAAAACCCGGCAAGCGCCGGGTTTTGATCTGAATACCACGCTCGCGGGATTAGAACGTTTCCCAGTTGGCTTCGCTGAAGCTTTCGCTCGCTTTGGCCTGCGGTTTGCTGGCTGGCGTGACTAACGCCGGACGGCGTGCGCTGCGCGTACGGTTGACCTTGAATACCGCCACGGTTTCAGTCAGGCGCGCGGCCTGCTCTTCCAGTGCCGCAGCGGCAGCGGCGGACTCTTCTACCAGCGAGGCGTTCTGCTGAGTAACGCGGTCCATCTCGGCAACGGCCTGACCCACCTGATCGATACCACGGCTCTGCTCGTCAGACGCAGACGAGATTTCGCCCATAATGTCGGTCACGCGCGTGACGGCGCTGACGATTTCAGCCATGGTTTCCCCGGCTTCATGCACCAGTGCGGCACCCGCATTGACACGATTACCAGAGTCTTCAATCAGCCCTTTAATCTCTTTCGCTGCCTGCGCACTGCGCTGCGCCAGGGTACGCACTTCGCCCGCAACCACGGCAAAGCCACGGCCTTGTTCGCCCGCGCGCGCCGCTTCAACGGCGGCGTTCAGCGCCAGGATGTTAGTCTGGAAGGCGATACCGTCAATCACGTTGGTGATCTGCGCGATTTTGCTGGAACTGGTGGCAATCTCATCCATGGTGCGCACTACGCCATCAACCACGTCACCGCCTTTCTTCGCGGTACCGGACGCATTCAGCGCCAGTTGTGTCGCCTGGCGAGCGTTGTCGGCGTTCTGTTTCACCGTCGCGGTGAGCTGCTCCATGCTGGCGGCGGTCTCTTCCAGAGAAGCAGCCTGCTGCTCAGTGCGTGAAGAGAGATCGTTACTGCCGGCAGAAATTTCACCCGCGCCAGTGTAAATGGTGTCTGCGCCATCGCGAACGACGCTCACGGTTTTCACCAGCGACTGCTGCATTTCCAGCACATTCTGCGCCAGCAGCGCCATTTCGTTTTTGCCTTCGGCGTCGATGTCATGCGTCAAATCGCCGCTTGCGATATGGCGGATATGGCCCATCACCTCATGCAACGGCTTCAGCAGGACGCGCTGCATCGCAACCCAGCTCATGACAATCACCGCCAGCACGACCAGCATCACGGTGCCAAGGATCCACAGGATACGCTGGTAATCGCGTTCATTCTGGACGATCCCTTCACTCGCCAGTACGGTTTGCGCATCGCGCCACGCGCGATAGCTCTTCTGCATGGCAACTTGTTTCGCTTCGGCGTTCTGGCGGAACATATCTTCCAGATTCCCGGCGAGCAGCAGACGGTTCATCTCTGTCAGCGTCGCATGGTAGATGCCGTATTGCGTTTCCAGATCTTTCGACAACGCTTTATCCAGCCCTGGCGTGTCCGGAATGGTTTTGTACTTCTCGAAATGCTGTTGCGCCTGGTTCAGCAAGTTGGTGGCCGTTTGCACCAGTTCATTAAGCTGGCCGCCATTAATCTGGCTGGCAGTGCTACTTTGCAGACGCAGCATGCCGCGGTTCAGCGTCACACGCGCCTGGTTGAGGCTGATCCAGGCATCGGTAAATTCGGAAACGTTCTGGCTGGAAACCTGAGAAACATTGAAGTTGTTTTTATCGTTATTAAGCGCACTGATGAACACGCCAGCGGAGATCAGCTGCATTGCACCAAGTACAAGTAATACCATGATTAATAAAGTAATAACTTTTATTCTTTTGAACATTGTAAGCCTTTATAGCGTGCAGGATATTGTCTGGAGTCTTGGTATCGGCAGCGGCGCGGAGTTGTTTAATTGTGATGCAGGCCGCAATCCCGTAATTTCCAATAAAAACACCGCTATTCAACATGTTAAATTCGTAATATTTTTTGTGATGAATATCACATTTTTTTCGTGTAAGAAAGGAATAAGGCGATTTCCGCCACCCCAAAAGGGGTATATCATCGGCTTAAAGATGCATTTAAAATACAACTTATAAATTACACATGAGGTAACTGCTATGGCTTTCCGCGATCAACCCCTGGGTGAGCTGGCGCTCTCTATCCCCCGCGCCTCCGCACTGTTCCGTAAATATGATATGGATTACTGCTGCGGCGGTAAGCAGACGCTGGGACGTTCTGCGGCCCGCAAAGAGCTGGATATTGACGTCATCGAAGCCGAGCTGGCGACGCTTGCCGGGCAGCCGATTGAGAAAGACTGGCGCGTGGCGGGGCTGGCGGAAATCATCGACCACATTATCGTGCGTTACCATGACCGTCACCGCGAACAACTGCCGGAACTGATCCTGCAGGCCACCAAAGTCGAGCGCGTCCACGCCGATAAACCGAACGTTCCGCGCGGCTTAACCAAATATCTGACGATGCTGCATGAAGAGCTGTCCAGCCACATGATGAAAGAGGAGCAGATCCTGTTCCCAATGATCAAACAGGGCATGGGCTCGCAGGCGATGGGGCCGATAAGCGTAATGGAAAGCGAGCATGATGAAGCGGGCGAACTGCTGGAAGTGATCAAACACATTACCAATAACGTTACGCCGCCGCCGGAAGCCTGCACCACCTGGAAGGCGATGTATAACGGCATCAACACGTTGATTGACGATCTGATGGAACACATCAGCCTGGAAAACAACAATCTGTTCCCGCGTGCCCTCGCTGGCGAATAAATAAAGGCGCCCGAGAGCGCCCTGATTCATGGAAGTTTAGAGCCGCCGCGCGGCTCTTTTTTTATGGCTGGCGGTTAGCCAGACGCTTTTTGCCCGCGTACAGCCAGCCCGCGCCCAGCACCACAAACCACAACGGCGTCACGATCAGCGCCTGGCGGGTATCCGCTTCCAGCGTCAGCAGCACCAGCACAAAGGCGAAGAACGCCATGCACACCCAGCACATCATTTTGCCCAGCGGCATTTTATAGTTCGACTTTTCATGCAACTGCGGGCGCTGCTTACGATACACCAGGTACGAGCAGAGGATGATAGTCCAGACGAACATAAACAGGATCGCTGATACGGTAGTGATCATGGTGAACGCGGCAATCGCGCTTGGGTTCACATACAACATCACTACGCCGCCCAGCAGGCAGATACAGGAGAAGGTCAGCCCTTTTGCCGGTACCGCGCGTTTAGAGAGCTTAGCGAACGCTTTCGGCGCTACGCCATCCTGCGCCAGGCCGAACAGCATCCGGCTGGTGGAGAAGACGCCGCTGTTGGCGGAAGACGCCGCCGAGGTCAGCACCACGAAGTTGATAATGCTCGCCGCCGCCGGAATCCCCACCAGCACGAACAGCTCAACAAACGGGCTTTTATCCGCCACCACAGAACTCCACGGTGTCACCGACATGATCACAATCAGCGCGAAAACGTAGAACATAATGATGCGCACCGGGATCGAGTTGATGGCGCGCGGCAGGGATTTCTCCGGATCTTTGGTTTCCGCTGCGGTCGTACCGACCAGTTCAATCCCCACAAAGGCAAACACCGCAATCTGGAAACCGGCAAAGAACCCACTGATACCTTTCGGGAACCAGCCGCCGTCATTCCACAGATGCGAGAAGGAGGCTTCAACGCCGGTCGGGGATTTAAAGTGCATCAGCACCATCACTACCCCCACGATAATCAGCGCGACAATGGCGACGATTTTGATCATCGCAAACCAGAACTCCATCTCGCCGAACATTTTTACCGTCGCGAGATTGAGGCTCAGCAGCACGACGACAACGGCCAGCGCCGCTACCCAATCGGCAAGTCCCGGGAACCAGAACTGCGCATAAGCCGTGATAGCGACGACATCCGCCATACCGGTTACCACCCAGCAAAACCAGTACGTCCAGCCGGTAAAATACCCCGCCCACGGCCCTAACAGGTCGGCGGCGAAGTCGCTAAAGGATTTATATTCGAGATTCGACAGCAGTAATTCACCCATGGCGCGCATGACGAAAAACAGCATAAAGCCGATGATCATATAGACAAAAATGATCGACGGACCGGCGAGGCTGATGGTTTTCCCGGAGCCCATAAACAGCCCGGTTCCGATGGCACCGCCAATGGCGATGAGCTGAATATGCCGGTTTGTGAGATTTCGCCGTAGCGACTGTTCAGTCGAAGCCTGTTCGTCGGCCACGACTTTAACCTGATCTACCATGTTGTATTCCTGTCTGTGTTGTTGGGGCTCTACTGGCCTTTTTTAGTTGCGTGTTCCGCCCTTGTATGGACGCAAAGATATTAGGTAAGAATCGGCGGGATGAATACTCGGAATTAAAAACAATGTTAAATATTTGTTTAAAGTGAGTGTCATATCACTCAGGTAACGCGAAATAGCTCACAAAAATACACCCGATTGCGCCATTTGCAAGATAATCTGTCGGTATTGGTTTTATTAACAAACGATCAGCGCACAAGGTGTAGCCCCTTCCCTGACGGGAAGAGGCATTCATGCGGGGAATTACAGAATTTCCAGCAGTTCCACTTCAAATACCAGCGTGCTGAACGGCGGAATAGACGCGCCAGCGCCGCGCTCGCCGTACGCGAGGTTGTGCGGAATCGTCAGTTCCCATTTGGAACCTACCGGCATCAGCGTCAGGGCTTCGATCCAGCCAGCAATTACGCCGTTAACCGGGAATTCAGCCGGTTCGCCGCGCGCAACGGAGCTGTCAAACACGCTGCCGTCAATCAGTTTACCGGTGTAGTGCACACGCACACGGTCGGTACGCGCCGGGATAGCGCCTTCGCCCTGGGTGAGCACGCGGAATTGCAGACCGGATTCGGTGCTGTTCACGCCTTCACGCTCGCGGTTTTCTTCCAGATATTTCACACCTTCCGCTGCCATCTCTTCGAAACGGGAACGACGCACAGCGTCGGCACGCTCGTGAATTTCACGCAGCGCACGATGTACAACATCTACCGGAACAGCGGGTTGTTTGCCTTCCAGTGCATCAGCGATGCCTGCGACCAGCGCTTCCGGTAACAGCCCCTCTAACCCGGATTCGCTCAGCTGCTGTCCTACCTGCAAACCAATGCCGTAGCTGGCTTGCGCTTCGATCGTGTCAAAAGTTGGGGTTGTCATGGGTTTTCCTTTCATCGCTTTTTAAGGTAGCGCGCAGCATAACAGCCGCGCTGCACCGGGTAAAACTTTGTCGCAGGAAAGATGACAAATCGCAGGGAAAGGGAAAGAATACAGCAAGTAAGATTTATCCCGAATTGCGCTCACAAAATGCAGCTTTTTGTCGACTTTCAGGCAGTTAAAAACGGCGCACGCCGCGGTTGCGGGATAAAGTGTATATACTCAACGAGACAGGACACTAAATGACGCGGAGCAGGAGGAAAGCCATGCCCGGGCGATTTGAACTGAAACCTACCCTGGTGAAAATCTGGCATGCCCCGGACCATTTTCGCCTGATGGATCCGCTCCCGCCATTGCACCGTCGCGGCCTGATCTTCGCGGCTTTGCTGGTGGTTATCGGTTTTCTGTTACCGTCAACTGACGACAGCAACCGCGCCACTGCGCCATCCGGCGCTCGCGAAGCGCAACTCAATCTTCCCACCGCTTCACAGCCGCAACCTTCCTCAACGGAACCCACACCGCCGCAGGTGCTGAGCGAGCCGCAGCAGACCGCGCCGAGTGCGGAAGCGTCCATGCAACAGCAGGAACCCGTCGAGCAACAGCAACCGCGCCAGCATGTAGCGCAGAACACGCTGCCCTCTTCCAGCGGCATTGAGCAGCAGTGGCGCGCTTACCGCGTTGAAGAGGGGAAAACGCTGGCGCAACTGTTTCGCGATCACAATTTGCCGCCAACCGATGTCTATGCGATGGCGAAAGTGGAAGGTGACGGTAAACCACTGAGCAGCCTGCAAAGCGGCCAAATGGTGAAAATCCGCCAGAACGCCAATGGCGTAGTCACCGGGCTGACCATCGAAACCGGCGGTCAGCCGGTACTGTTTACCCGCCAGCCGGACGGTAGTTTTATCCGCGCACGTTAATCCACTGTGCCGGGTAACGCGTTACCCGGCTCGTTTGTTGACCCACCAGATCCCTGAGCAGACCAGCACCAGTGCGACCGCGTATTTGATATCGAGAATATTTTCACCGAGGAAAATGGCGGAGAGCACCGTACCGGCAACCGGTATCACGAAATTGAACGGCGCGATCATACTGACGCGGTTCACTTTCAACAGCATGCTCCACAAAGCGAACGCCACCGACGACAGCAGCGTAAGATAGCCGAGGATCGCCACTGCGCTGAGGCTATGCACCGCCAGCGTTCCACCCGACAGATAGCCGCCAATCAGCAGCGCGATACCGCCAATAGCCAACTGCCAGCCGGTCATCACCGTCGGATCGACCGTCTGGGAAATACGTTTGCCATACAGCGTGGCGGCAGAGAGGATAAACGCCGCCAGCACAATGAAACCGTCGCCGTTCCAGACAAAAACAAAGTCACGCATACCGCTGTGGAAGTTCACCAGCATGACGCCGGCAAAGCCCAAAATACAGCCGAGGCCTTTGTTGTAGCTGAGCTTGTCGTTTTGATAGATAAAGTGCGCCAGCAGCACGCTGAAGAAGGTGCCGGTCGCATTCATGATCGACCCGTTTACGCCGGTAGTATAAGCAAGCCCAATATAGAAGAAGGTGTATTGCAGGGTCGTTTGCGTTAACCCGAGCACCGTCAGTTGCCCAAACTGCATAGCCGATAATCGACCGATCGGTTTGCGCTGCGCCAGCGCAAACAGCAGCAGCAACACACCTGCAAACAAGAAACGATAACCGGCAAATACCACTTTTGACGGGATGTCGTCGGTGGCGATGTGAAAGAGTTCGTAGCCGTTTTTAATGGCCGGGTAGGAGCTACCCCACAGCAGACAACAGAGCGTGGCGCAGGCGTAAGCCACATTTCGGCGGGCAAAAACGGACGCGGGCAGAGCGGTTTCCATGACAAATCTCAAAGATAAAATTGCGTTTCAATTATTATCCGAGGATGCGTCAGAATGCGCGATTAAACAAGCCATAATGGCTTGTTCTGCGAGGTCTGAAAAGCAAAACGCCGGCACAAGGCCGGCGTTTTACACATTGTTTTAGAGTAACGAATTACTCAGCAACAACGTTTACAGTCAGTTTAGCGAATACTTCGCTGTGAACCTGGAAGTCCACTTCGTGCTCACCAACAGTACGCAGAACGCCGTTCGGCAGGCGAACTTCGCTCTTCGCAACTTTCACGCCAGCTGCAGTTACAGCGTCAGCGATGTCGCGAGTACCGATGGAACCGAACAGTTTACCTTCGTCGCCAGATTTAGACGCGATGGTAACAGAGCCCAGTGCATTGATGCTTTCAGCGCGAGCGTTAGCAGCCGCCAGAACGTCAGCCAGTTTGGCTTCCAGTTCAGCGCGACGTGCTTCGAAATACTCAACGTTTTTCTTGGTAGCCGGAACAGCTTTACCCTGCGGTACCAGGAAGTTACGAGCGTAGCCCGCTTTAACGTTAACCTGATCACCCAGGCTACCCAGGTTTGCTACTTTATCAAGCAGAATAACTTGCATTACCTTATCCTCTCAAAGTCGTATTAATGGACCGTGACCGATTACTGATGACGATCAGTGTACGGCAGCAGGGACAGGTAGCGAGCGCGTTTGATAGCGCGTGCCAGCTGGCGCTGATATTTTGCACGGGTACCGGTGATACGGCTCGGGACAATCTTACCGCTTTCGGTGATGTAGTTTTTCAGCGTAGCGATATCTTTATAGTCGATCTCTTGAACGCCTTCCGCGGTGAAACGGCAGAACTTGCGACGACGGAAATAACGTGCCATTTGGCTAGTCTCCAGAATCTATCAATTCAATCTGCTCGGCATGCAGAACCATTTTGCTCAAGCCGTTCTTTGCCTTGTGGCAACTGATGAACCCCTGAACAGTTACTGCGCTGCCGACCGTTATACTGTGAGTAATGGCCTGGTTCTCCTGCCCGCTGATTATTACAGGCATTTGGCACCACGCCTGCCGGTGGAAACCGGCTTCCTCCTGCACAGAACGGTGCTCAAGCACGAACTGGCAGTGAGGAATTCCTGACGGGCTGACCTTACGAAGCGGCGCCCTGCACACTGTGCCGGACAACACCAGGCGGTTGGCCATCAGTAATTACTCTTCAGAATCCCCAGCATCTGCATCATCTGCGGTTTCATTTGCGAAATCATCGCGACGCTCACGACGCTCGTCTTTCGCTTTAACCATCGGAGATGCTTCGGTAACAGCGTGTTTAGTACGCATAACCATGCTGCGGATAACGGCATCGTTGAAGCGGAAGTTTGTTTCCAGCTCATCGATCACTTCCTGCGGAGCTTCAACGTTCAACAGAACGTAGTGTGCTTTGTGCAGTTTGTTGATCGGGTAAGCCAGCTGACGGCGGCCCCAGTCTTCCAGACGGTGGATCGTACCTTCTGCTGCAGTGATTGCACCAGTGTAACGTTCGATCATGCCCGGAACCTGTTCGCTCTGGTCAGGATGGACCATAAAAACGATTTCGTAATGACGCATCGAATTGCTCCTTACGGATTATTCAGCCTCCTGTCTGGGTCAGCCGAATCCCGGGGAGGCAAGGAACGTGTTAAAGGTCGGCTGAAAAATTGACGCGTCATAATACTGATGTCCCCAGCCAAACTCAAGGCAATTGCACAAATAATTCGCACTAAGCGCAAAGAGAAGAGCGCCAGGCGAATTAGAATTAAGCACAACGCATTACGGCAATTTTTTGAACGACAGCATCAGAAATGGTCGCGATACCTTTTTGGGCTAACGCGTAAACTTTAAACAGGCCTCGAACATAAGGAGGAGAGATGGTGAAAAACTAAAAAACGGCGTTTTATCGGAGCATAACATCATGAAATACATCGCAATATTACTAACAACCTTGCTGCTTAGCGCCAATGCCGCAGCGGCAATTAAACTCAACAACCAGCAAGCCCGCAATATGGACGATGTGCACAGCTTAGGCGTTATCTATATCAATCATAACTTCGCCACTGAGCATGAAGCGGACGAGGCGCTCAATGACGAGGCCGACGCGCACAGCGCC
Source organism: Kosakonia sp. LAM2021 (assembly GCF_016620385.1). NCBI lineage: Bacteria > Pseudomonadati > Pseudomonadota > Gammaproteobacteria > Enterobacterales > Enterobacteriaceae > Kosakonia > Kosakonia sp. LAM2021. The sequence goes on along the minus strand of NZ_JAENHT010000005.1, from coordinate 229,185 downwards.
AAATATTACCGTGCAGAGCTCACTCATGAGCCGGGAAGCAACGGCAACCTGCACGCCAGCGCGTTTATCTACCGCTAATCACACGTTTTACAGGCCAGTCCCTCTTGCATTCGCGGCCCCGCATTGGGGCCGCACACCGACGTGAGAATTCTTTTCTTATCCCCCTTATCAAACCCCTTTTCGGCAGGTTTAATAGCGCTCTGGCTGTGGTGATGGAAAGTTACGAGGAAAGCAATGTTCAAGCGGTTTTCAACGTTAGGTCGCATACCTGCGGGGGTCTGGGTATTAGGCGGTGTCAGTATGTTGATGGATATTTCATCGGAGATGATCCACAGCTTGCTGCCGCTGTTTATGGCCACGACGCTCGGCACAAGCGTCGTGATTATTGGCCTGATTGAAGGGCTGGCGGAAGCCACCGCGCTGATGGTGAAAGTCTTTTCCGGCATGCTCAGCGACTACATCGGCAAACGCAAAGGGCTGGCGCTGCTGGGTTATGGCATGGGCGCATTAAGCAAGCCGCTGTTTGCGCTGGCCTCGACATCCGGGCTGGTGTTTGGCGCGCGCATGATGGACCGGCTTGGCAAAGGCATTCGCGGCGCACCACGCGATGCGCTGGTTGCCGATGTCACCCCGGCAGAAATCCGCGGCGCAGCATTTGGGTTGCGCCAGTCGCTGGATACCGTTGGCGCGTTCCTCGGGCCATTGCTAGCGGTCGCATTGATGCTGCTGTGGAATGACAACTTCCAGGCCGTGTTCTGGATCGCGGTGATCCCCGGTGTGCTGGCGGTCGCGCTGCTATTCTTTGGCCTGCACGAGCCGAAAACACCCATCACCCAAAAGCGCACCAATCCCATTCGCCGCGAAAATCTCAAACGGTTAAGCCGTGCTTACTGGTGGGTAGTGGCGCTCGGTTTTGTTTTTACCCTCGCCCGCTTTAGCGAAGCATTTTTGGTGCTGCGCGCCCAGCAGATGGAGATCCCGCTGGCGACCATTCCGCTGGTGATGGTCGCCATGAACCTGGTTTATTCGGTCACCGCCTATCCATTTGGCAAACTGTCAGACCGCATCAGCCACAGCCGGTTACTACAGCTGGGTCTGGTGGTACTGATCCTCGCGGATATGGCGCTGGCGCTCAGCCAGCACTGGAGCACGCTGTTGCTCGGTGTCGCGCTGTGGGGTGTACATATGGGCATGACGCAAGGCTTGCTCGCGACCATGGTTGCCGATACCGCGCCAGCGGAACTGCGCGGCACGGCGTTCGGCATGTTCAATTTACTCAGCGGTGTGGCACTGCTGCTGGCAAGCCTCGGTGCCGGGGTTTTGTGGGAAACCCACGGCGCGGCGTCAACCTTCTGGGCGGGTGCCATCATCTGCGTTCTCACACTGGTGGTGATGCGCCTTCGCCGGGCGGCTTAAAGATAACGGCTAAAAAAGTCCGTTGTCGTACTCAGCGCTTGCGGGGTAATGCGGTGCGTTACCCCGGCTTCCCACTGATAAGCGAGATTGGTGTCCAGCCCCTGTTCCTGCAACGCTTGTTGTAAACGGAAAGATTCCGCCGCTGGCACCACATCATCCTGCTCACCGTGCCACAGCAGTAGCGGGCGATCGGCGATGCGCGACAGTTGCGTACTGACGTCCCACTGTGAGAACGGAGCAATAATCGCGTCGAATTCATGCTGCTGTTCCGGCGTGGTTACAGCCAGAGGCGGGAAAAGCGTACGGGCAAGCGTGGTGAAATAGCCGGAACCCATCAGGCTTGCGACACAGCGCACTTCCGGGTGCTGGGTCATAATACCCAGCGCTGTCATCCCCCCCATCGACGCGCCGCCGACCGCCAGTCGACGATTATCAATTAATTCAAAGCGATCCAGCGCGTCGCGCAGCGCGGCGAACTCTTCAATATTGCCCTGTAAGATTTGCCAGAACTGATGCAAGCGCCGCTCAACATTGCCACTAAAGCGCGCGCCATGCTCCGGTGCGTCTGGCATCACCACGCGAAAGCCGGCTTGCGCCAGCGCCACGGCAAAGTAGCTGTAAACCAGCTTTGATGAGGTGAAACCGTGATAAAACACGACACAAGGCAACGATTCGGCGCGTTTTCCCACCGGGAAGGCATGCAGTGTTTCGACACCCGCAAATTGTTCAACCTGAAGTTCAATCATTACTCCCTCCTTGATCTATAGTGCTGGTATGCCACTGGCGACAGGGTGGCGCAAGTCAGATTTCGCATGAGCATCTGACGACGTTGAGAGATAGATTACGCTTTCAAAATACTTTCATTCGAAATTAGTGCTCGGGATAACATTTCGGGAACATTCCCCCAAACGGAAATTCACCAGGAACTACACTATGGCAATCAGGAGAGATGAGAAAACCATGCGTGCTTTACCATGCTTACTGTTCGCCTTGTTATTAAGCGGCTGCGCAGTACTGGAAGGTAAGCCGCAATCTGCACCGCCAGTTAGCGACCATCCGCAGGAAATCCGCCGTAATCAAACGCAGGATCTTCGCGAGATTGGTGCCGTTAGCGTAACGGTACTGGGTTCTCCCATGGACGTGGAAGACGCAATCAAAGCCAAAGCCGTGGCCGCCCGCGCCAATTATTACGTCATCATCATGATGGATGACACCATAATTCCCGGTCGTTGGTTCGGACGCGCCCTGCTGTATAAACAGTAGCGAGGCGTTGATTTTCAGGACATTTACATTGCTTTGCGTCCATTGATGTTCTCCTGTGCACAATAGGATTTTTCGAATCCGTTGCGCGAAAGGAAGCCCTGCAAACAATCGGGGTAACGTAAAATGGAGCTGACTATGAAACGATCTCTTGCCTTAAACTCACTGTTGCTTTCTACCGGTTTGCTAAATACAACAGCGCAGCCTGCAGAGTTCGCCAGCGCTGACTGCGTGACGGGATTAAACGAAATCGGTCTTATCTCCGTCAATAATGTCTCAGGGAGCCTACAGGACGTTGAGCGGGTTATCGCGTTAAAAGCAGATGAACAGGGAGCCTCCTGGTATCGCATTGTGCGAATGCAGGAAGATCAACACGTTGACAACTGGCGAGTGCAGGCCATTTTGTACGCCTGAGCCGCTGGAAAAAGCCACCTAAATCTGGTGGCTTTTTTATGCCCCTACAATAATTAAGATTATGTTATTGTAAGGATACATCGATGTAACATCTTGTTACATTGACAAACTAAATGTTATCGCAATTGTGCCGTTGAAGGAGCCTCATACACAGAACAACGGACAAATTATGAGCGCCTTTTTTCGTCGCACCGGCCTGGGTGCAAAATTGTCACTTCTGACTGGCGCAAGCGTTGCAACGCTTTTCCTCTTATTCACTTTTCTGATGAGCAATAAAGCCAGCCAACAGCTGGAAACGCTGGCCATGGAAGACCTGCACAGCCAATCCACCGGGGTGGTGGATATGGTGGAAATGTTCAACAGTAGTCTCAGTGATGAGGTGGAGAGCTACACACGCTTGTTCAGCAGTTTTCTGCCGCAGCCGCTCGCGGTTGATCCACAACAGCGCCGCGAGATTAACGGTATCGATGTGCCACTCTTCAAAGGCGGCGATACTGAACTGCATAACAACAATGCTATCCCGGACGATTTCCTCAACCGAACCAGCGCTATCGCGACGCTATTCGTGCGCAGCGGTGACGACTTTGTGCGTGTTGCAACATCGCTGCGCAAAGAGAATGGCGATCGCGCCATCGGCACAAAGCTGGATAAAGCCAGCCCGGCTTTTGCGCCGGTAATGAAAGGTGAAGTCTATCGCGGGCTGGCGCTGCTGTTTGGCAAACGCTACATCACCCAATACCAACCGGTAAAAGACGCCAGCGGCAACACCATTGCCATTCTGTTTGTTGGCGTCGATATCTCCCGTTCGTGGGAGGTGATGCGCAATAAGATCCTCGGTCGTAAGCTGGGTGAAAGCGGTCATTTCTTCGTGCTTGATCGCAACCAGGGCAAGAATTACGGCAATTATCTGTTCCACGACACCGACGAAGGCAAACGCCCGCAGTGGGATGAAAAAGATCTGCAAACCCTGCTGACAAACAACAGCGGTACGCTGACGCGCCAGAGCGCGGACGGCCGCGAACTGCTGATGTCTTACACCGCACTGCCCGGCTGGAACTGGACAGTCGTTGGCGAAGTCGACAAAGCCGTACTGCTGCGCGATGTCACCACCATGCGTAACCAGTTCCTGCTGGCTGGACTGGTGGTTTCCCTGCTGTTCGCCGCGCTGTTTGTCATCATCATTCGCCGCTGGCTCAGCCGCCCGCTGCGTAGCGTTATCGAACTCGCCCAGCAGTATTCGGCAGGCGATCTGCGCGCCACTCTGGTGGTGGATCGTCATGATGAAGTCGGTCAGTTGATCGAAGCCATTAACGGCATTGGCGACGGGCTGCACAAGATTGTGTTGCAGGTGCGCGAATCCGCCGCCGAAATTAACCTCGGCACCAACGCGCTGGCCGCCGACAGCGGTGAGATCAGCGAGCAGATTAACAAGCAGGCCAGCAGCGTGGAGGAAACATCCGCCAGCATGGAGCAGCTTGCCGCCACCGTGCAGCAAAACGCCGCCAACATGGAACAAACGCAAAGCCTGGTGAATGAAACCACCGACGCGGTGCAAAAAGGCGGGAAAACCGTCGATCACTCAGTGGCGACGATGGAAGACATTCGCGCGGCATCGCAGCGCATTGCCGACATTACCCACGTGATTGAATCCATCGCTTTCCAGACCAATATCCTGGCGCTCAACGCCGCGGTAGAAGCCGCGCGCGCGGGCGAACACGGGAAAGGATTTGCCGTGGTTGCCCAGGAAGTTCGTGCCCTGGCCGCGCGCAGCGCCAACGCGGTGAAAGAGATTGAAGCGCTGATTGGTGACACGCTGAAAAAGGTGAGCGAAGGACATTCCCAGTCAGAGGCCACGCGCGTTGCTATGCAATCGATCATCAACCACATGGATCAGATCAACCAACTGGTGCATGAAATTAATCATGCCTCCCACGAGCAATCAGCGGGCATCAACCAGGTTAACCTGGCGATGACGCACATTGGCGATGCCACGCACGTCAACGCCGGGCGCGTTTCGCAAAGTGAGGAAACTGCCCGTACGCTGCGGGAAAAAGGGGCTCACCTGAGCGAGCTGGTAAGCCTGTTCCGCCTGAAGATGGATTAATTTGCTGCCCCCGTGGCGCGTAGCAGCAGGTCGTTTTGCACCTGCTCGCCAATCGGCGACGTGCCACGGGTATCCAGCATCATCTGGCACCACGCCTGTGCTATCGGCGGCGATGCGTGGCGCAGCATTTGCGCTCCTGTCCCCAGCCGCCAAAGCAGTTGCGTTATCTCCCTTCCCTGCGCTTCATCCGGTCTGCGCAGCCGCTGTTGTAGCTGTCGCCATGCGCGATCAAAATGGCGATCCTGCCCTTTCACTGCTGCAAAATCGTCACTGAGTAAACCCACTATCCCCGGCTGTTTACCCAGCACGCGCAGCACGTCCAGGCACATGACGTTGCCGGAACCTTCCCAGATGCTATTGACCGGCATTTCGCGGTACAAGCGCGGTAATTCGCTCTCCTCGCAATAGCCGATACCGCCAAGCACTTCCATCGCTTCGCCGACAAACGGGATACCGCCCTTACAGACCGCAAATTTCGCCACCGGGGTAAACAGGCGCGCAAAGAGCGCGTCTTGCTCATTGCGGCGGCTGTCCCATGCGCGGGCGAGGCGAAACAGCATGGTGGTTTGTCCCTCCAGCTCCAGCGCCATCCGGCTCAGTACGTGGCGCATCAGCGGCTGATCGACCAGGTTTTTGCCAAATGCCTGCCGCCGGTGCGCGTGATAGAGCGCCACCGAAAAGGCGCGGCGCATTAGCCCATGGCTTCCCAGCGCGCAATCAAAGCGCGTCAGCCCGCCCATTTTGAGGATCTGCCGCACGCCGTCGCCCTCTTCGCCAAGCAGCCAGCCGCTGGCATCGCAAAACTCCGCTTCGCTACTGGCATTGGAACGGTTGCCGAGTTTCTCTTTCAGACGCTCAAGCCGCACGCCGTTACGCTGGCCGTCAGGCAGAAAACGCGGCACAAAAAAGCAGGAGAGCCCGCCTTTGGCCTGTGCCAGCACCAGATGCGCATCGCTTTGCGGCACGGAAAAGAACCATTTGTGCCCCACCAGCCGGTATTCATCGCCGCTTTTTTCCGCTCGGGTGGTGTTGCTCAGTACATCCGTTCCACCCTGTTTTTCGGTCATTCCCATACCAATCAGCAGGCCGCGTTTCTGGTTACCTGGCGCTAAATGTGGATCGTAACGGTCACTCAACAGCGGTTTTAACCAGTCATGAAAAGGCATCGGCAATGCCTGTTGCAGCAGCGGCGTTGCGGCGAAGGTCATGGTGATGGGGCATAACGTGCCGGATTCAACCTGCGCGTGCAGCACAAACCGCGCCGCCCGCGCAACAAAAGAACCGACGCGCGCCTCCTCTTCCCAGGCCAGGTTATGCACCCGGTTGGCGCACAGCCCCTGCATCAGCAGATGCCACGCCGGGTGAAAACGCACATCATCCAGCCGCTCGCCGGTAGTGTCATAACGCAGCAGCTCCGGGGGATTGGCGTTGGCTAATCTTCCCAGCTCCAGTGATTCCGCCGCGCCCAATTGTTGGCCAATGCTGGCGAGCAACTCGGCGTCCCACGCCGCACCTTCGCGCATCACTGCCTCGCACAGAGGGCGATCGGAAAGAAAAAGATTGCTGTTTTTTAACGGAATGGGTTGGTTAAAAACGGTATGTGTCTGCCAGTGCATCGTGTCTCCCTCCTTCAATGGCAATGAAGATAAGTATGGACAGCCTGCGCTAACGCTGCATGGGAGTAGGCTCACAAGGCCGCGATTTGGCGGTAATCATTCGTGAAACGGCTCACACAATATAAGAATAATATATTTCATGAATGCGATTACTGATGAATAATTTATTCTCACCTTGCCAAAGAGAATCCTGATGCCAGCTTCCCAACACGCACCGAATGCGCACAAGCGCGCGTTAATTGCCGGCTCGATCGGTAACTTTATCGAGTGGTACGAATTCGCGGTTTACGGCTTTCTCGCCACCGTAATTGCGAAAAATTTCTTTCAGCTCGCGGGCGAAACCGGGCTCACCAGCCTGATCCTGACTTACGCCTCCTTTGCCGTCGCCTTTTTCTTTCGCCCCCTGGGCGCAATGGTATTCGGGCGTATCGGTGACCGGATTGGCCGCAAGCCGACGCTGATTATCGTGCTGGTGATGATGACGCTCGCTACCGCCGCAATTGGTCTGGTACCGGTGTATGCCAGCATTGGCGTCGCCGCGCCGCTCATCATTACCGGCTTGCGCATTTTGCAGGGGCTGTTTGCCGGGGGGGAATACGGTGGCGCGGTATCGCTAATGACGGAGTTCGCGCCGCGCGGCAAACGCGGGCTGTATGGCGCATGGCAATCTTTTACCGTGGCGCTGGGGCTGCTTGCAGGTGCCGGTATTGTGGCGTTGCTTTCCGTGTTGCTGACGCCAGAAGCGTTGCATGATTGGGGCTGGCGCATCCCCTTCTTCCTTGCGCTGCCGTTGGGCGTTGTTGCGCTGTGGTTGCGGGTGAGCATGGAGGAGACGCCAAGTTTTGTACAACAGCAGGCGCAACCGGCTACTGAACGCGCCCGGCTAAGCGACACGTTCAAAGCCATCATCATGGGGATTGGCCGGGTGATGGTGTGGTCTGCCGCCGGTTATACCTACCTTGTGATCATGCCCGCGTATTTACAGTCGGCGCTGCATACCGGCTTTAATCAGGCGCTACTGATTGCGGTGATATCCAATATTGGCTTTGCGTTGACGATCATTCCCTCCGGTATCCTGAGCGATCGTATCGGGCGTCGTGCGGTGATGGTGATTGCCACCGCGCTGCTGCTGATTCTGGCGTTGCCGCTACTGAAAATCCTGCAGGCGGAATCGAGCACGCTGGCGATAAAAGCCGTGGTGGTGCTGGTGGCAGGCGGTCTGGTGGGTATGCTGGCAGGGCCTGGCCCGGCGATGCTTGCAGAGATGTTTCCAACCCGCGTGCGTTACACCGGGCTTGGTCTGGCGTATTCGCTGTCGAACGCGCTGTTTTCCGGCTGCGCGGGGTTAATCATCACCGGTCTTATCAAAAAGACAGGCAATGTCGACATCCCGGCCTATTATGTGATGGCAACAGCACTGGTGAGCATTGTGGCGCTGATGACGCTCAAAAAAGATGACCATTTGCGCTCGCTTGAGGAGTGACGTTTTTTGCCAGGCCGCGTTGCGCTTGCCGGGCGGTGAATTACCCGGCAATGTAATGCGGCACAAACCGCGAGGTATCTTTAGTAATCAGGGTACAATCTTCGCGGATGCCCATGCCAACGGCTTCATCGTCTACCACCCAACTGCCAATCAGCGTGTAGCTGTCGCCAAAGCGCGGCAGCGGCTGAAAAGCCTGGTAGATCATCGGTTCTTCACCGTAGTCGCCCTCTTCATGGTCAATCACGTTATGCGCCCCGTCGAAAAGGGTGACATTGCCGCCTTCGCGGGAAAACAGCGGCTTGCGCACGTAGCTGGCGCCCGCCGCGATTTGCGGTTTTTCTCCGTCAAACCAGGCGGGCAGCAGGTTCGGATGATTGGGGAAGAAACGCCACAGCAGCGGCAATAGCCCCTTATTGCTGAGCACGCTTTTCCACAACGGTTCCAGCCACTGCTCGCGGCGTTTACACAACAATGGGCCGTTTTCGTCGCGCATCATCCACTCAAGCGGATAAAGCTTAAACGCCTGGCGAATGACGTTATCATCCAGATCCGTCAAAACGCCGCCCAGCCCCAGCCCAACGTCTTCGATATAAATAAATCGCGTATCGAGTCCGGCCTGGCGAGCGCAATCTTCAAGATAGAGCACCGTGCCGCGATCTTCCTCGGTTCCTTTGCAGCAGCAAAAGTAGAGCGGGTGACGGCTCTGGATCTCGGCGAAACGGGCAATCAACTTGTCCTGAATGGCATTGTACTGATCGGCGTCGCGCGGGAGCGTACCATTACGCCGCGCATCCTCCATCCACAGCCACTGGAAATAAGCCGATTCGTACAGCGAGGTTGGCGTATCGGCGTTGTATTCGAGCAACTTCACCGGATCTTTGCCACACCAGACAAAATCCATCCGCCCGTACAGCGACGGATCGCGGTTGCGCCAGCTTTCGGCAATCGCGTCCCAGTACAACGGCGGGATTGCTAGCTGGCGTAGGATCGCCTCGTCCGCCACGGCGCGATCCACAACCTCAAGGCACATATGATGCAGTTCGGCGGTCGGCTTTTCAATCTGCTCTTCTATCTGGTGCAGCGTAAAGCGGTAAGCCCGGCTTTCATCCCAGTAAATTTCGTTATCAATGATATGGAAGTCGAAACCGTGGTCGCGGGCGATCCGCTCAAGGTCCGGGCGCACAGCAACATCATGACGCAGCATCGTTAGCCTCCCCAGCTTCCGCGCGCGCTCGACGAGCGCCCAAAACCGCCACGTGATGAGGTGGTCGCCTTTTTGGTGGTGTAACCGTAATGGCTGCTCGCGCTGCTACTTCCGCCGGAGCGCCAGCTGTAATCTCCGTCGCGGTTGCGCCACACCGGGCGGGAAGCGTAAGAACTGCCGCCGCTGCTGTAGCTGTATTGCTCATCCCGGTCTTTACGCAAGGCTTTGCTGAGCAGAAAACCGCTGAGCACCGGCATCCAGCGCTGACCAATATTGTCGTAGTAGCAATTATCGTATTGCTGCACGCAATACGGCTGCGACATATTGCGCGGGATCTCTTGCTCGAAGTTCATGCGCGCGTTATTCCACGCATCGTTACACACCTGCGCGGTGTTGCCGTCGTCAACGCAATCCTGCTGCGAGGTGTAATAAACCCCGTCACCGTCGTTATCGTCTTTATGATCGTTACAGCCTTTTAAAGCAAAAAAGGCCGCACCGCCCATAATCGCCAGCGTCAGGTATTGCCCGCTTTTACGCTCTTTCGGCTGGGTGAAAATGGGCCGCTGGGTGCGGCTTTGCGCAGGCGAAAGGATAGGATTTTTTTGCCGATTTGATCGCTTTCTGGCCATGATGTTCCATTACCACGTCATGCAGGCAGCATTAAAAATCCCGCCCGCCAGTGCCGCCGCACCCATAAATAACCCGGCGGCAGTATTGCTGTTAATTATTTTGTCACTCAGTTTCGGCATATACAGACGCACACCGCCGTAAACAAGTAACTGCACCACCAGCGCAATAACGCCCCAGATTAAATAATCCGGAATACTCACTGAATTAATGGCCGCGCTGGAGAGCGGAATAATATAGCCCAGCAGCGAACCACTAAATGCTAACGATGCGGCGAGGTTATTCTCTTTAATTAATCGCCATTCATCGTGCGGGGTAATGCGCGTATAAACGAAAAGAAAACAGAGCACCATTGCAATGCCAATAAAAAAATAAGAGCAAAACGCCAGTAGCGATCCGAGAATATGCATGTCTAATCCCATAATTAACCAATGACCTTTAATGATGTCAGCGGAATATCCACGCCCAGCGCGCGCGAGTAGATCCACTCCGGCTGGTTTTGCGCATTAAACGTCTCTTCGCCATTTAGCAGCAAATATTCAAACACGTCAGCGGTGACTTCGCGCTGGTACGCCATCATAAAGTTGTGTACTTGCCAGCTTGCGCCAGCGTGGTTATTGACGGTTTCCAGCGTATAGACTGGTTCAATATCGCCCCGCTCTTCCGCGTTAAACACGCGCTGCCACTGGCAATCGCGCCAGCGTAACGCGGTCTTACCCATTGCATTTGCGCTTAGCATATCGCGCCAGGTTTTTTCACCGGAAACCCCCGCGCTCTCTTCATACACAAACAGTTTGATGTCATCGATGTTGTGCGTTTCCAGACCGCCCGAGGTGCTGATTTGCAGGAACTCATCGCCCGTTGTGTAGTAGCGATGAATCATGCATCCGGCGCCGAGATCGAACGACCCGCACGCGCCAATGGTGTACTCTTCGCCAGGAAGCTGAACCAGCAAATCGTCTTCGCACAGGCGAAACAGCAGCGTATCAAGGGTGAAACCCGCGTGCAGATGCAACCCAAGCGGCCCTCTTATCGGGGCCGCCGCATCAGGCCGCCCCAGCAGGTTTTTCAGAAAAGAGAGCATCACGGTTTCTGTTGCTGTTGCAGACGCGCCAGCACATCCTGCGCCGAGGTTTTATCGCTGCCGCCAATACCGGCTTGCGCCAGTTTTTCGTCGAGATCGCGCCCGTCGGCCACTTTCTCAAGCTGCGTTGCCACGTCCAGTCGGGCCTGGCGTTCAGCCTGACGCGCCTGCAGGCGTTTCAGGGATTCCGCCGCCGTCGCCACATTGTTGGACGCGCCCACGGTAGACGTGGTGACAGCCTGTTGCGCGCGCTGCATCGCATCGGTGGCTTTAATCACTTCCAGTTGCTGCTCAAACTGCTCAATACGTTGCGCCGTGGCGGTGACCGCTTTTTCAACGGCATCGCGCGACGTTTCAAGATTCGCCAGCACTTGCTCTTCCGCCGCAATGGTATTTTCCAGACGGGCAATTTCACTGGCGACTTCATTCAGCAAACCGGCGTCCACATTTTTCGCCATCGCTTCCAGCGCGCGGGCTTCAAGGCTGGCTTTGCGCTCGCGCAAATCGTTGAGTTTGTCGTTGCTCAACTTAACGCGTGCCAGCAGGTCGACGCGGGATTTTCCCGCTTTATCCAGCTCAGCGCGCGCATCGCGGATATGCTGCTCCAGCATGCGCACACCCTGTGTCTCTTCAATCGACTCTTCCGCCTGAGCAATAAAGGATTTACCCAGCGTAAACAGGCTTTTTAAAATTCCCATACAACCACTCCCTGACAATGTTATTGGGTAAAATCATCGGTTAGTTCAGCAAGATCCAGCGCGTTTTGCGCAAGCGTGGAGATTTCCAGCAGGATATCGTCGAGCGAGGAGTTAAGCGACAGCGCGCCGAAGGCGACATAATACTCTTCCCCACCGACCGGCGAGATGCCAACAGACGATAAAGGTAAAAGTTTTTGATTGCGCAGCAGGAAGGCGTTAAAAGCGTCCTGTTGTTTAATTTCACTTAAAGGACAAATATAGGTTTCAATAATTATCTGTCGGGAGGTCAGTAACAAATTTAATTGCAAATCGCCGTAGTCATCCAGCTTAATAATTAACGCATCGGTTTCGTGTTGGATATTTAACGTAAGCGTCGATGTTTGCAATAATGCCGCGCTAAGTGTCTCTACAGTCCATGCCATCATTTATACCCTGATTATTCCATCGCAATAAAAGTAAAAAGAGAAAATATCTGCCGGCAAATTCTACCAGTCTTCAGAGCAAAAAAAACCACCCGAATAAGGGTGGTTTTACTGAACGTTGCAAGCTTAAAGCGCGCGCTGGCGCACCGCTTCAAACAGGCAGATACCGGTGGCAACCGAGACGTTAAGCGACGACACACTGCCCGCCATCGGGATGCTGATAAGCTCATCACAATGCTCACGCGTCAGGCGGCGCATACCTTCACCTTCCGCGCCCATGACCAGCGCCATGCGCCCGGTCATTTTGCTCTGGAACAGGGTGTGATCGGCTTCGCCTGCCGTACCGACAATCCAGATGTTTTCTTCCTGCAACACGCGCATGGTGCGCGCCAGGTTGGTCACGCGGATCAACGGTACGTTCTCTGCCGCGCCGCAGGCGACTTTTTTCGCCGTGGCATTCAGTTGCGCGGATTTGTCCTTCGGCACGATCACCGCATGCACGCCCGCCGCGTCTGCGCTACGCAAACACGCGCCCAGGTTGTGTGGATCGGTAACGCCGTCCAGGATCAAGAAGAAGGGTTGCTCAAGGCTGGCTATCAGATCCGGCAGATCGTTTTCCTGGTACTGACGCCCCGGTTTCACGCGTGCAATGATCCCCTGGTGCACCGCGCCTTCGCTTTTTTCATCCAGATACTGGCGGTTCGCCACCTGGATCACCACGCCTTGTGCTTCCAGCGCGTGGATCAGCGGCAGCAGACGTTTGTCCTCGCGGCCTTTCAGAATAAACACTTCCTGAAAACGCTCCGGGGCGCGCTCCAGCAGGGCCTGCACCGCATGGATGCCGTAAATCATTTCACTCATTGATGGTACTCATTTGGGGCGGTTTCGCCGCGTTATGTGGGCCGTGACACTCATCACTTGCGCTCATTATAACCGACACGCGCCGCAGAAAGTACCTCCGCTAGCTCAGGTGCCGCTTTGCCTCCAGCCGGACGCGGTGCAGCACGTGTTGCTTGATCTCGCTGTATTGCGGATGACCCGCAATAGTTTCAATATCGCGTTCGCGGCCAAACGGCAGCGTAATCTCTTCAACTATTTTGCCTGGGCGCGCCGACATAATCAGAATGCGGTCGGCGAGAAACAGCGCCTCTTCCACATCATGCGTGACGAAAAGCAGCGTGGTGCGGGTTTCCAGCCAGGCGTCGCGCAGTAACTCCTGCATCATCAGCCGCGTTTGGGCATCAAGCGCGCCAAACGGTTCATCCAACAGCAGCACGTCCGGCCCTGGCAGCCATGCGCGCGCCAGCGCCACACGCTGTTTCATGCCGCCGGAAAGCTGCCACGGCGCGTGGTGTTCAAATCCTTTCAGGCCAACTCGCGCCAGCCAGTCCAGCGCCTGAGCATTGACCTCTTCTTTGCGATATTTGCCAAGCCGTGGGCCGAAGGTGACGTTATCCAGCACCGATAACCACGGAAACAAATTCGGTTGCTGGAAAATCATCCCCCGTGATGGTCCGGGTTGCTGCACCGCTTTGCCGCCCGCGAGCACCTGCCCGCTATCCGGGCGAGTAAAACCGGCCACCAGGTTGAGAATGGTAGATTTACCGCAGCCCGACGGGCCAAGCAGTACGACAAATTCCCCCGGTGACAGCGCCAGCGAGATATCCTCCAGCACGGTAAACGGCTGCGGTTTTGCCGCGAAGGTTAGCGACACGTTTTCCAGTGCGATATGCGCAGTCATCACTCTTTTCCCGCCCAGGGCACCAACCAGCGTTGCAGCCCCAATAGTAGTAAATCCAGTAGATAGCCAATGCCGCCCAGCAGCAGAATGCCGAGCATGACGATATCCGTACGTAAGTAAGAACTGGCGTTTATTACCATCCAGCCCAGGCCTGAACTGGCGGCGACCATTTCGGCGGCAATCAACGACGTCCAGCCAATGCCGATAGAAAGCCGCACAGTGGTAAACAGTTCCGGCAGCGCATCCGGCAGCACCACACGCAGGAAGATCTGCCCTTTTGATGCGCCGAGCGTTTGCGCCACACGAATTCGCGCGCGACCAATGCGTTCCACCGCCGCGCTCGCGCCAACCACCACGCTCAAAAACGTGGCGATGAAAATCAGAAAGAATTTCGACGCTTCACCAATCCCCAGCCAGACTACCGCCAGCGGGATAAGGGCGATTTTCGGCAGCGGACGCAGAAACTGCACAAACGGGTTAAGCACGGCGGAGAGACCCTCGGATAAGCCCATCAGCAAGCCCAGCGGAATGCCGATGATAATGGCGACCGAAAAAGCGCCAAGCGCGCGCGCCAGGCTAACCGCGATATGTTGCCACAGCGGCACCTGGCGATAGCCATCGGCCAGTAACTCTTCGGCGGTCAACCCAATGTCCGTTAGCGATGGCAGCAGGAGCGGATCGACCCACTGCCGGGTGGCCGCTATCTGCCAGAGCGCAAAGAAAACCGCCACCGACAGCACGCTGATGGCGATATGTTGACGCAATTTCATTTTGCCGTTGCCGCCGCATCACGAATGTAACGGGAGTCGATAGCACTGTCCCAGTTAGCTGGAATATCACGTTTGCGGATCTCGCCGATCCCGGCAAGGAAGTCAGAGGTTTTGCTCAGCGCTTTGCCGATACCGCTGTCGCTGGTTTGCGTCCCGTTACCCAACCATGTCGCCGTGCCCTGCTCGCTCAACGTCGGGTACTCCAGCCCGCCAAGCGTATTCGCTGCAGTCGTGACCGGCGCGCCAACCTCTTTCGCCACAATGGCAGCGGCACGTTCCGGATCCTTTTTAAATTCATCCACTTTCTGCTGATGAACGCGCAAGAAGGCGGTCACCGCTTCTGGATACTGTTCAGCAAAGGCTTTACGCACGACGTAGTTGTTGTAAATCAGGTAGCCGTCTTTCTGCAGATCTTTGGTGGCGAAGACCTGATGCCCACCGGATGATTCCAGCTCTTGCGCAAACGGCGCCCAGACATAACCCGCATCGATGTCGCCACGTTTCCAGGCCGCTACCATTTCTGCCGGGCGTAGCGGCAGCAGCGTGATTTTGCTGCGGTCGAGTTTATTGACGCTGATCGCCGCTTCCAGCGCATACTGCGCCGTGGAATTCGGCGGGTAGGCTACGCGTTTGCCTTCGATATCGCGAAGTTGATGAATACCCTCTTTGCCAATTAAGCGTTCGTAACTGGCAATCACACCGGAAACGCCAATAATTTCGACGGGTAATTTCCGCACAATACCGGCGGTAGCCGGACTGGAACCAAAATTGGCAATATCGATGGCGTTGCTGGCGAAATAACTTAATGCATCCGCGCCGGAGGCGAATTGCACCCACTGCACTTTGCTGTTTAATGCTTTATCCAGTGAGCCGTCGGCTTTCGCCAGCATTAATACCTGCGAACCGCCGCTGTATGCGATGCGGACTTCTGTTGGTGTTGCTGCGAAGCTGGCGTTGGCCCATAAGCCACCCGCTGCCAGTAATAAGCAGAGACTTTTTTTCATTTTATTTAACCTTTGATTTAATTAGCGCTGAAACACTATATCGGGGGGTTGTCGTTTTATTTATTCAAATTATTGCATTAGGTATGCGTGAAATAAGAATCACGATATTCCAGCCAGTAGTGGGCACAGCGTTGCGCCAGTAATTGCGCCGGATCGTGGGAAACGTCAAGCACAGGAGAATTCACCGCCCGCAGAGCCACCGGCACTTCAGTACAGGCCAACAGCAACTGCTCAGCACCACGCGCCAGCAATGCCTCGGCCAGAAGCGCAAGTCGTTCCCCGCCTTCGCTTACCGCTCCGCGTTTTACCGCGTAACAGCCAGGGACAAACCACTGCTGTAGTTCCTCTGTGGAAGGCTGCAGTACATCAATACCCTGCGCCGCCAGCCCGCGCTGATACCAGCCGGCGTCCAGCGTGCCCTGGGTGGCAATCAGCCCTACTCGCGGCGGCTTTTTCGGCAGGCTCAGCAGATGCTCAACGGTGGCATCGACAATATGCAGTAGCGGCGCGGCGCTGGCGCGGCTCAACGCTTCAAACCAGTGATGCGCCGTATTACACGGGATGGCAATGTGGCTGGCTCCGGCCTGATTCAGTTTTTCGATGCCGTGCAATAACTGCGGTAGTGGCGAAGGACCAAGCCCGGCAAGGGCTTTTTGCCGATCGGCAACTTGTGGCACATTCCATACCACCGAAGGCAATTGCTGCTGGTCGCTCTGCGCCGGGGTTGCCAACAGCAACTGATGCTGAAAATCGAGCGTGGCGAGCGGCCCCATGCCGCCCAGCACACCGAGCAAAAAGGGCTTAGCCACGGTGATGCGCTTCCAGCACCTGACGATAGCCAAACAGCCCGGCAGAACCGCCAGTATGAACAAAGACCACGTTTTCATCACGACCAAAGTGACCTTTACGGATCAGGTCGATAAGCCCGGCCGCGCCTTTGCCGGAGTATACCGGGTCAAGCAAGATGCCTTCGTGGCGGGCGAACAGCGTCAGCGCTTCCAGCATCCCTTCTGTTGGCAGACCGTAACCCTCCCCCACGTAATCGCTGTTAGCCACCACGGCTTCACGCGGTAATTCACCGCTAACCCCCAGCAGTTCACGGGTGCGCGATGCCAGATTCCATACGTTCTCTTCCTGCTTCGCTTTGGGCGCGCGCACGCTGATACCGAGCACGGGGATCTGGCTGTTGGTCGCCGTTAAACCAGCAACAAGCCCTGCTTGCGTGCCGGTGCTACCGGTGGCATGCACCACGCTGTCGATGCGCAAGCGTAACTGGGATGACTGGAACAACAGTTCTTCAGCGCAGGCGACATAACCGAGCGCGCCGATGGGGTTGGAACCGCCGCCAGGAATGACATACGGGTTGTGCCCCTGTTCGCGCAGCTGTTGCGCCAGCTCTTCCATGGCGTTTTGCATATCGGTGCCGCCCGGCAGATGGGCGACAATCTCACCGCCCAGCAGGTCATCCAGCAAAATATTGCCGGAACGCTGATACGCCTCGCCAAAATCAGTCACGCGCTTTTCCAGCAACACTTTGGTTGGCAAACCAAGCTTTGCCGCTCCGGCGATGGTCTGACGAACATGATTGGACTGTGTTGCACCCTGGGTGATGATCACATCAGCTTTTTTCGCCAACGCATCCGCCAGTAAAAATTCCAGTTTGCGCGTTTTATTTCCGCCGGTAGCAAGCCCGGTGGCGTCATCGCGTTTAATCCATAATTTAGGGCCGCCGAGTAAGGCGGTTAAATTTTCCAGCGGCTCTAATGGCGTGGGGAAATGCCCTAAAGACAGACGAGGGAAACGGGCCAGATGCATAATCGCTCCTTGCAAAATAGGCAGATGCCGAAGCGATAATGCTCCGGTTTTAATCAGGTGAATTAAGGATGGATATTCACTATATAGATCTGCGTGCGCGGGCTAACGATAAATACCGAATATCAATGTGCAGGAAATAACTAAGACATATAAAAAAGCCCTTCATAAGGAAGGGCTTCGTAATATTACTGGTCGGTTTTCTTTTTCGCCGCGCGTTTCGCTTTGGTCGCGGCGGCGATTTTTTGCGTTTTCGCCGACGGTTTTTTGGCTTTTTTCGCTTTGCCTTTTCCACCTTCACCGCGGAAGGCGCTGTCTGGCTCGAAATTCACTTTTTTGCCCATCTGGCGGCGCGGCGGCTTTTTCGCAGTGCCGTTTTTGCCAGCCGAACCTTTCTTCGCTTTTTCACGCTCGGTTTTACCCACGTTACGCGGGCTGCGCTCACTGGAGATCAGCGAGAAGTCGATTTTGCGCTCATCCATGTTGACCGCTTCAACTTTTACCTGCACCCGATCGCCGAGGCGATACGTTTGCCCGCCGGATTCGCCAATCAGGCGCTGACCGATCTGATCGAAACGGTAATAGTCGTTATCCAACGAAGAGACATGCACCAGACCATCGATAAACAGATCGTCGAGCCGCACGAAGAAACCAAAGCCGGTCACGCTGGCGATAACACCCGGGAAGGTGTTGCCGACCTGATCCTGCATAAAGTCGCATTTCAGCCAGTCCGAGACATCTCGAGTGGCTTCATCAGCGCGGCGTTCGGTCATCGAACAGTGCTGGCCCAGTTGCAGCACTTCTTCCATGCTGTAGTGCCAGCCGCCAGTTTCGGTGCTGTTGCCCTTCAGCCCCTGCTCTTTCGCCAGTAAATATTTAATGGCACGGTGCAGTGATAAGTCCGGATAGCGGCGAATTGGCGAAGTGAAGTGCGCATAAGATTGCAGCGCCAGGCCGAAGTGGCCGCGGTTTTCCGGATCGTAAATCGCCTGTTTCATCGAGCGCAGCAGCATGGTTTGCAGCATTTCGTGATCCGGACGATCGGCAATCGATTCCAGCAGCGCGGCGTAATCGCGCGGCTCCGGTTTATTGCCACCCGGCAGCTCCAGACCCAGTTCGGCAAGCACGGAGCGGAACGCGGTGATCGCATCGTTGGTCGGCTTATCGTGAATACGGAACAGCGCCGGCTCGTCGGCTTTCTCTACAAAACGTGCTGCGGAGATGTTGGCGAGGATCATGCACTCTTCAATCAGCTTGTGCGCATCGTTACGTTGAGTCTGCTCAATACGCTCAATGCGGCGCTCAGCGTTGAAGATAAACTTCGCTTCTTCGCTCTCAAACGAGATGCCGCCGCGCTCAGCGCGCGCCTGATCGAGCACTTTATACAGGTTATGCAGCTCTTCGATGTGTTTCACCAGCGGCGCGTACTGCTCGCGCAGTTCCTGATCGCCTTGCAGCATATGCCACACTTTGGTGTAGGTCAGACGTGCGTGGGAGCTCATCACCGCTTCGTAGAATTTAAAGCCGGTTAAGCGCCCTTTTGAAGAGATGGTCATTTCACAGACCATGCACAGGCGATCCACTTGCGGGTTCAGCGAGCACAGACCGTTCGACAATACTTCCGGCAGCATCGGCACCACTTGCGATGGGAAGTAAACCGACGTACCACGGTTGCGGGCTTCGTTATCAAGCGCAGTGCCATGACGTACGTAGTAGCTCACATCAGCAATCGCCACCCACAAGCGCCAGCCACCGCCACGTTTTTTCTCGCAGAAAACGGCATCGTCGAAGTCGCGCGCGTCTTCGCCATCAATGGTCACCAGCGGCAGGTCGCGCAGATCCACGCGCCCAACTTTGGCTTCTTCCGGCACTTGCTCTTTCAGCCCGGCGACCTGTTTTTCTACTTCCGGCGGCCACTGGTATGGAATTTCATGAGTACGCAGCGCCATGTCGACCGCCATGCCGGTACCCATATTGTCGCCGAGCACCTCGACGATTTTACCAATCGCTTTTGTGCGGCGGGTTGGACGCTGCGTCAGCTCAACGACCACCACAAAGCCCATACGCGCGCCCATTACCTCTTCAGGCGGGATCAGGATGTCAAAACTCATGCGGCTATCATCCGGCACGACAAACCCGACGCCTGCATCGGTAAAGTAGCGACCAACGATCTGCCCGGTTTTCGGCACCAGCACGCGTACGATGCGCGCTTCGCGGCGGCCTTTGCGATCGGCACCCAGAGGTTGCGCCAGCACCTGATCGCCGTGAATACACATTTTCATCTGCTCGCTGGAGAGATAAAGATCGTCTTTGCGGCCTTCAACGCGCAGAAAACCATAGCCGTCGCGGTGACCAATCACCACGCCTTTGAGCAGATCAAGACGTTCCGGTAAGGCGTAGCACTGACGGCGGGTAAAGACTAATTGTCCGTCGCGCTCCATAGCGCGCAGACGGCGGCGCAGCGCTTCTTGTTGCTCTTCACCTTCGATATTGAGTTCAATAGCCAGTTCGTCCCGGCTGGCAGGTTTCTCGCGTTTGGCTAAGTGATCGAGGATGAATTCGCGGCTGGGAATGGGGTTGGTATATTTTTCAGATTCGCGTTCGAGGAAAGGATCTTGTGACATTGCGGTTCCTCCGTTGTCAGCTCTGGTGGAAATTTTCGTCATTCCACCAGCAATAATTTGTAAAGCGGTTGATTCTCTTCAACCAAATCGGCCAGCGTGTAGTTATCCAGCTCCTTAAGAAAACTTTGCACAGCTTTGGCAAGCGCCTTTTTCAGGCGACAGGCACTGGTAATATGGCAAAACTCGCTGCTGCAATTGACCAGCGCCAGCGGCTCAAGCGAGCGGACAACATCACCAATACGAATATCCTGCGCGGGTTTCCCCAGCCGGATCCCACCGTTTTTCCCACGGACGGCCGCGACGTAGCCTTCACGGCTCAGCTGATTGATTATCTTGACCATATGATTACGGGACACGCCATACGTTTCTGTAACTTCAGTAATGTTGGTCATTTGTCCTGCCGGTAGCGACGCCATGTAAATCAGGGCGCGCAAACCGTAATCGGTAAAGCTCGTTAACTGCACATCAACCTCATAAAAGGGAAAAAGATGAGATACCCGCAGGTATTGACACTACTGATGATAAACCAGCCACCTGTCAGGTCGCTAATTTATTTGAACGGAAGGGTGAAAAAAGCGAAGAAAAAGGGCGCGATTTACGCGCCCTTAAACCATATTATGCGTCGAACGGATCGCGCAGGATCATGGTTTCAGTACGATCCGGACCGGTGGAGATGATGTCGATCGGCACGCCGGTAAGTTCTTCAATGCGTTTGATGTAATTCAGCGCCGCCTGCGGTAGACCACTGCGATCTTTTACACCAAAGGTCGATTCAGACCAGCCAGGCATGGTTTCGTAAATCGGCTCGATACCTTCCCAGTTGTCAGCCGCCAGCGGTGTGGTGGTGACTTCGCGGCCATCCGGCATGCGGTAAGCAACGCAGATTTTCACTTCTTTCAGGCCGTCCAGCACGTCCAGCTTGGTCAGGCAGAAGCCGGACAGGGAGTTGATCTGTACTGCGCGGCGTACAGCAACCGCGTCCAGCCAGCCGGTACGACGACGACGACCAGTAGTGGCGCCATATTCGTTACCCTGCTTGCAGAGGAACTCGCCGATATCGTCGAACAGTTCGGTCGGGAACGGACCCGCGCCAACGCGAGTTGAATAAGCTTTGATGATACCGAGCACATAATCCACGTAACGCGGACCAAGGCCGGAACCCGTCGCTACACCGCCAGCGGTGGTGTTGGAGGAAGTCACGTACGGATAAGTACCGTGATCGATATCCAGCAGCGTACCCTGCGCACCTTCGAACATCACGAAATCGCCGCGTTTACGCGCT
Organism: Kosakonia sp. LAM2021; assembly: GCF_016620385.1. Classification (NCBI taxonomy): domain Bacteria; kingdom Pseudomonadati; phylum Pseudomonadota; class Gammaproteobacteria; order Enterobacterales; family Enterobacteriaceae; genus Kosakonia; species Kosakonia sp. LAM2021. The sequence continues at coordinate 207,624 of NZ_JAENHT010000005.1, read as the reverse complement.
TGATCCAGCAGATCGGAAACGTCTACCACCATTGCCGTCAGGATGTCGGCAATCGCCATAACATCATCCAGCACCTTCTGGTAGTCCACTGCTTCCACTTTGTAAAAGTTCACCAGCTGGAAGTTGTGATATTCCATCACTTCTTTTAGTTTGTCGGCGAAAGTCGCTTTATCGAACAGATCGCCAACGCGCAGACCACGACGAGCGACTTTATCTTCGTACGCAGGACCAATACCGCGACCGGTAGTACCGATAGCTTTCGCGCCGCGCGCTTTTTCACGCGCCACGTCCAGCGCCACATGATAATCAAGGATTAACGGACATGCTTCAGAGAGCAGCAGACGTTCGCGAACCGGGATACCACGGTCTTCCAGTTCTTTCATCTCTTTCATCAGCGCAGCGGGAGACAGCACAACGCCGTTACCGATGATGCTGGTGACGTTTTCGCGAAGAATGCCTGATGGAATAAGATGGAGGACGGTTTTTTCACCGTTGATTACGAGAGTATGGCCTGCGTTGTGACCGCCCTGGTAGCGTACAACATATTTAGCCCGTTCAGTCAGAAGATCAACAATCTTCCCTTTACCTTCGTCACCCCATTGGGTGCCCAGTACGACGACGTTGTTACCCATTTTTCAAAATCACCGTTTGCTTAAAAATGGATTCTACCACCGCTTTTTTTCAGATTCAGCACTTTTTCTGTGCAAAAATGCCCAAAGAACACCTGATTTCCCTCAGCCAATCGTTTTCCTCAACATGTAGTAGATAACCACACCCGCGACCACAAGCCCACCGCCAAATCGACGCAAAAGATGATCCGGTAACAGGCTCAGAGAGGCGATCATACGCCGCCAGGCGCGCGGATAAAGCATCGGTCCAAGCCCTTCCAGTACCAAAACCAGCGCCAGAGCGAGCCAGATTGTCGAATTCATTGCTGATCCTTATAAACACAAAACCACCGCCGGAAAAGGCGGTGGTTTTTACGATGAAAACCGCAGGTTATCTTAACGAGTCGCGGAAGTCGGCGTCTTCATATAACGGAAGAAATCGCTATCCGGGCTAAGCACCATCACATCCTGGTTGCTCTGGAAGCTGCTTTCATAGGCACGCAGACTACGGATAAAGGCATAGAAGTCCGGATCCTGACTGAATGCATCAGCAAACAGTTTCGCCGCTTCAGCATCACCTTCACCGCGCAGGATGCGTCCCTGACGCTCAGATTCCGCCAGCGTTTTGGTCACTTCGTAATCCGCTGCGGCACGCAGTTTTTCCGCTTCTTCCTGACCCTGTGAACGGTGGCGACGGGCAACTGCTTCACGCTCGGCGCGCATACGGTTGTAAATCGCATCCGACACTTCAGTCGGCAGGTTGATCTGCTTAATACGCACATCAACCACTTCAATACCCAACGCCGCCATACTGTTCGGGTTGATAACCGGCACTTTGCCGTTGGTTTCAGCCTGAACGCGCTCCGCTGCTTTTGCGATGGCGTCATCAGCAGCAGGCGTCGACACTTCGTCTTCTGTACCCGCAGAGCCCGAATTCAGCGCATCGCGTACTTCGAGCGTCAAACGACCGCGAGAATCGGTAACGATGTCTTTTACGTCCAGACGACCGATTTCAGAACGCAGACGGTCAGAGAACTTACGTTTCAGTAACACTTCCGCCTGGGAGACGTCGCCGCCGCCGGTCGCCAGATAGTAACGGCTGAAATCGCTGATACGCCACTTGATGTAAGAGTCGACGATCAGGTCTTTTTTCTCTTTGGTCACAAAGCGATCCGCCTGGTTATCCATGGTCTGGATACGTGCATCAAGCAACTTAACCGACTCAATGAACGGCAGTTTGAAATGCAGGCCCGGCGCATATACCAACGGCTTGTTTTCATCATCACGCAGCACTTTACCAAAGCGCAGCGAGATGCCGCGCTCGCCTTCTTTCACTACAAAGATAGAGGTGTAGAGCACTACCAGCGCGATGATGATGATTGCGATAACTGACTTACGCATCGTTATTCCCCCTGACGCTGGTAATCGTTACGCTGCGCGTTAACGCGGCGTTGGTCCATGATATCTCCCGCAGACGTTGCGGGGGCGCTGTTGGCGCTGCTGCTGGAGCTTGACGCTGGCGGCAGACGCAGCAAGTTATTCGCGGCACTGTTGTCACTCTTTGCCGCAGGAGCGGTGTTACCGCCTTTCAGCATCTGATCCAGCGGCAGAACCATCAAGTTGCCGCCTTTATCGTTAACCAGCACTTTGCGAGTATGGCTCAGCACTTTTTCCATGGTTTCGATATACAGACGCTCACGGGTAATTTCCGGCGCGGCTTTATATTCCGGCAGGATCTTAGCGAAGCGCGCCACTTCACCCTGTGCTTCCAGGATAGTTTGCGTTTTGTACGCGCGCGCCTCTTCGAGGATACGCTGCGCCTGACCGTTCGCACGCGGCTGAACTTCGTTGGTGTAGGCTTCGGCTTCACGAATGTACTGCTGCTCGTTTTCACGGGCGGCAATCGCATCATCAAACGCGGCTTTCACCTCTTCCGGCGGACGAGCGGCCTGGAAGTTAACGTCTAACAGGGTAATTCCCATGTTATACGGGCGAATGGTCTCTTCCAGCTCGCGCTGGGTATCGCTACGAATAACGGTACGGCCTTCGGTCAGAATACGATCCATGGTGTATTTACCGATAACGCCGCGCAGCGCGCTGTCCGTCGCCTGACGCAGGCTGTCGTCGGCGCTGGTAACGCTAAACAGATAGCGCTCAGGATCGGTAACGCGATACTGCACGTTCATTTCAACACGCACGACGTTTTCATCAGACGTCAACATCACACCAGATGCCGCCAGTTCACGAACGGATTCTACGTTTACTGCAGTCACGTTATCGATAAAGGTCGGTTTCCAGTTAAGGCCCGGTTCGACCAAATGGCTGAACTTGCCAAAACGGGTCACAACGCCACGTTCCGCTTCTTTGATGGTGTAGAACCCGGTTGCAGCCCAGATAATAACGACCGCTGCGGCAACAATGCCCACAATGCGCCCGCTCGCCTGGCCGCGTGGGCCAGAGGAACCCGGATTACCGCCGCCGGTGCTTTTACCACCGCCCAGGCCACCGAGTTTTTTACTCAGTTTGCGGAAAATATCATCCAGATCAGGTGGCCCCTGATCGCGACCGCCTTTGTTTCCATTTCCCTCAGAGTTGCCGCCTGGTTTGCTGCTTCCCCACGGGTCGCGGTCTTGTCCGTTGTTACCGGGCTGATTCCACGCCATGTATGTGCTCCATATTTATTTGCGGTGTATACCCGGCCTTTGGCGGGCACCCCCAAAGGGGAAAAATCTTCAGGCTGCCGGTCAAACGACGTACTCTTCGAGTGCCGGTTCTTGTTTACAGAGTCGACGCCAGTCGACGATCGGCATACGCACCTGCATACCTACGCTGCCATCGTCTTCCATCCACTCTTTTTCTATTGCCTGAAGCTGGTGAAACCGACTTCTCAGACGCCCTTCCTGCGGCGGTAATCGCAGCGTGTGCTGCGCCACTTCACCCGCAAGACGCTCAGTCAAAGCCTGGAATAACAGTGGTACGCCCATCCCTGTCTGCGCGGAGAGCCAGACGCGGATCGGTTTGTTCTCTTCATCCCGGTCGATACGCGGTTCAAAATCGTCCAGCATATCGATTTTGTTCATCACCAGCAGCGTCGGGATATCGTGCGCCTCTATCTCTTCCAGCACGGTGTTCACTGCATCGATGTTTTCCTGCACCCGCACATCGGCGGCGTCAATCACATGCAGCAATAGCGTCGCCTGGCGCGTCTCCTGCAAGGTTGCTTTAAACGCGGCAACCAAATCGTGCGGCAAGTGGCGAATAAATCCTACCGTATCTGCCAGCACCGTTTCACCGACATCCGCGACATCGATACGACGCAGGGTCGGATCGAGGGTGGCGAATAACTGATCGGCCGCATAGACCTGCGCTTCCGTTATCTGATTGAACAGCGTGGATTTACCGGCGTTGGTGTACCCCACCAGTGAGACCGTTGGAATATCGGCTTTCGTGCGGGAACGACGCCCCTGTTCACGCTGCTTTTCAACCTTTTCGAGGCGCGAGAGGATCTGAGTAATGCGGTTACGCAACAAACGACGGTCGGTTTCGAGCTGGGTTTCACCCGGACCGCGCAAACCAATGCCGCCCTTTTGTCGTTCAAGGTGGGTCCAGCCACGCACAAGGCGTGTCGCCAGATGGCGCAACTGCGCCAGCTCAACTTGCAATTTCCCCTCATGCGTACGCGCACGCTGGGCAAAAATATCTAATATCAGACCGGTGCGATCGATAACTCGGCATTCGCACAGTCTCTCCAGGTTACGTTCCTGGGCTGGGGTTAGCGCATGATCAAAGAGCACAACAGAAGCGCCCGCAGATTTTACGGCATCCGCAATTTCAACTGCTTTACCTTCACCAACAAAATATTTTGGATGCGGTGCTTTACGGCTACCGGTAATCACCTGCATTGCTTCGACACCGGCGGAAGAGACCAGAGATTCAAACTCCTGGAGGTCTTCCATATCTTTGTCTTGCGAAAAATAGATGTGTACCAGTACCGCCTGCTCACCGGCGTCATAACGGTCAAACAAGCGTAAACCCTCATAAAATACCAGCGGGGAACACAGCTTTACTGGCTCCCCGATCTGGAAAATCAGCCGTCAACCTTATTCGGTCTCTTCGCCTTCCTGCTGTGCAGAGCCCTGCGCGTTGCTACCGTGATGGTAGTTACTGCTGGTACCGCCGCCGGCATTGTTGCTGTGATGAGAAACCGGACGAGATGGAACAACAGTTGAAATCGCGTGCTTATAGACCATCTGACTGACCGTGTTTTTCAACAGGATCACGAACTGATCGAAAGACTCAATTTGCCCTTGCAGCTTAATACCATTCACCAAATAAATTGAAACTGGAACACGTTCCCGACGCAGTGCGTTCAGGAACGGATCTTGTAAAGATTGCCCCTTAGCCATTCTATCTTTTCCTTATATGCTTGTTTTGTACTTAGAACCCGTAAGTTCTGAAAACTGCGTAAAAATTTGCGCGCCATACGACTTAATTGTACACATTCACCCTGCGATAGCACTAACAACCTGTAGCACGTCACGGTAAGACTTTTCTGGCTTTTCACTCTCTAACCAATGAACGCCATCCCAGCCCCGCAACCAGGTTATCTGCCGCTTGGCTAACTGCCTCGTCGCGCAAATACCTCGATAAACCATTTCATCGTATGAAATTTCGCCTTCAATGTATGACCACATCTGGCGGTACCCCACACAACGAACGGAAGGCATATCCGTATGCAAATCACCACGAGCAAAAAGCGCCCGCACTTCTGCTTCAAAACCTGAAGCCAACATCTGATGAAAACGCTGCTCGATTCGTTGATGGAGCAGTTCACGGCTCGCCGGGGCGATGGCGAACTGATGCACCTGGTAAGGCAGAGCGTCTCCTGACGTTTGCGTCAGATCCGTTAAAGTTTTACCCGAAATGAAAAAAACTTCCAGTGCCCGGGAAAGCCTTTGCGGATCATTTGGATGAATCCGCGCTGCCGCAACGGGATCGATCTCCCGTAACTGCTGATGCAACGCTTCCCATCCACGCTCTGCCGCCTGTTTTTCAATGTCTGCTCGCACTTGCGCGTCTGCTGACGGAAGAGGCGATAACCCTTCCAGCAGCGCCTTAAAGTAGAGCATCGTACCGCCCACCAGCAGAGGAATGCGCCCTGCATCGGTTATCTCTTTCATTTCCGCCAGCGCATCGCGGCGAAAATCAGCGGCAGAATAAGCTAACGCCGGATCGAGAATATCCAACAACCGGTGCGGCGCAGCCTGTAATTCTTCCGCGCTCGGCTTGGCGGTACCGATATCCATTCCCCGATAAATAAGGGCAGAATCTACGCTTATCAACTCAACTGGCAAAACTTTACGAAGCTCAATGGCTAATGCGGTTTTGCCGGAGGCCGTTGGCCCCATCAAAAAAATTGCCTTCGGCAGGCCAGCCTTACTTACTTCACTCATTTTTCAGGGCGTTCATCGCCTTTTGTAAATCAACAGGTTGTAATAAACCATCCGGCGGGGTCTTCACCAGATGCGGACAAAGCCGTTCAACGTCGGCAAGCAGGGTTATCGCCTGCGCCACACTCCATTGTGGATGCTCACTCGCCAACTGGCGCGCCAGCCAGTGCGCAATATTCACCGCATCAATGCTTGTCTGCTGCGCCAGGTAGCCTATCAGAGCGGGAATCAAGATTTGTAAATTTTGTTGGCGCAAGGGTAAAGGCACTGCGCGAATGGTCACGTGCTGTCCATCGGGAACAAATTCGATGCCCATTTCCGCAAGCACTGCCTGCGCACGCTTCAATACTGCGCTCTCTTGCGCAGAGATTTTTAAACGCACCGGAATCAATAACGGCTGACCGCAGGCAGGTGCGTGGTCTGGCGACAGTTGCGCATGGCGCAGCCAACGTTCAGCCACCGGCAACGCCAGTAACGCCAGTTTTCCATCACGCTCAAGAAGCGCGAAATGCGGCGCAATAAGCGTCAATACGCGACCAAAACTCTGGCTGTGTCCATCCAGTGCCGGAGCGGCAGGCTCCGCTTTTTCATTGTTACGTTCGACAACAGGGGTTTCCAGCAATTGCCGATACAGCGCCCCCTGCTGTTTCTGATAACCCGGCTGAGCGTTAGGCCACGGTTGAGCACCTGCGGTATTGCTACGCGCGCCCCCCGAAGTAGATGTGGGAACACGCGGTGCTTGCGGCTCGCGAGCGATCAGCGGTTCGGCAAACTGGTTACGCCCTGCCGCCACGCGGTTTTCCGGCAGCGCTCTTGGCACGGGTTCGTCAGAAAGTGGTAACGGTGTTTCCATCTGCTGTTGCAGCACACTCAACACGCCCTGGTAGATAAAATCATGTACCAGGCGAGACTGATGAAAGCGCACCTCATGTTTTGCCGGATGGACATTCACATCCACTTGATGCGGATCGATTTCCAGATAAAGCACAAACGCTGGCTGCTGATCCGCACCCAGCTTGTCTTCACACGCCTGGCGAATGGCGTGGTTAATCAGCCGGTCGCGCATCATGCGGCCATTCACATAGCAATACTGGATTTCAGCGAAAGCACTGGACGTCGTTTTGGGATCGGCCACCCAGCCACGCAATGCTAAGTCACCGTGTTGCCACTCAATGGCCAGCGCTTGCTCTAAGAATGCCGTGCCGCAAATCGCGCCAAGGCGGCGCTCTTTCTGCCCTCCTTCCGCAACGGCACGGTACTGACGCACCAATTTGCCGTTGTGATTGAGGTTGATAGTGACATCAAAACGCGCCAGCGCGATGCGGCGGATCACTTCATCGATATGGCCGAACTCGGTTTTTTCCGTACGCATAAACTTGCGCCGCGCCGGCGTGTTGTAAAACAGATCCAGCACTTCAAGCGTTGTGCCCACCGGGTGCGCAGCAGGTTTCACCGTTACCGCCATCTCGCGCCCTTCGGCGTAAGCCTGCCAGGCTTCTTGCTGTTCGGCAGTACGGGAAGTCAATGTTAAGCGGGAAACCGAGCTGATACTCGCCAGCGCTTCACCGCGGAAACCGAGGCTAATGATCGCTTCCAGGTCATCCAGAGAGGCGATTTTGCTGGTAGCGTGACGCGCCAGCGCCAGCGCCAGCTCCTCTTTTTTGATGCCGGCACCGTTATCACGGATGCGAATCAACTTCGCGCCGCCACGTTCAATATCAATATCAATGCGCGTAGCGCCAGCATCAAGGCTATTTTCCACTAACTCTTTCACCACCGACGCAGGGCGTTCAACCACTTCGCCCGCGGCGATCTGGTTCGCAAGCTGTGGCGGTAGAACCTGTATCGGCATGAAAAAAATCCTTAGTTAAGCAGCCCGTTAGCAGATGAGCCCGCACTGGCGGTTTGCCCGCCGCTCTGCGGCGAGGATTGCAACGGATGTGCGAGGAAATAGTTACGTAGCCCGCCGTAAATCGCTTCGGCAATTTGCTGCTGGTAGGCATCGCTTCCCAGCAGCCGCTCTTCGCTGCCGTTACTGATAAAACCGGTTTCGACCAGCACCGACGGAATATCCGGCGAGCGCAGAACACCAAGGCTGGCGTGCTCAGGGCGGCGTTTATGTAATGCACCGATACGCTGAAGCTGGCTGAGCATGCTGGTGGCGACATCATAGCCTACACGCTGGGAATGGCCGAACTGTAAATCCAGCACCGCCTGGCTCAGATACGGGTCAGACTGGCTATTTGCCAGCACATCGCCCGCGCCGCCAAGCAGCTCGGACTGCTTCTCATGCTGCTCCAGCCAGCCCGCCATTTCACTGTTTGCACGGCGGTTAGACAGCACCCATACCGAAGCGCCGGTTGCATCGCGGTTAGGCGCAGCATCCGCATGAATCGAAACCAGAAAGTTTGCGTTCTGCTTACGCGCCACGTCGGAGCGGCCCATCACCGAAATAAAGTAATCGCCATCGCGGGTCATCACCGGTTTGAACATCGGGTCACCATTCAGTAACGCCCGCAGCTTCCGCGCGATGGAGATCGTGACATTTTTCTCCTGCGTTCCCCCCGCGCCAATCGCGCCGGGGTCCTGACCGCCGTGCCCGGCGTCGATGGCAATCACCACTTTATCGCCAGAAGCCGCGCGCGACTGCATCGCAGGCCGCGTGATGGTATTACTGCTGGTGACGCTGGTGATGCGATCGTTTTCGCCTTTAAACGGATTACGCCCCGGTGCCGTTTGTTGCGGCATAACCGCCGGAGGTTCTGCGCGTTTCACCACCACTTTTGGCGGCGGTGGTGGCGGAGGAACGTCGGCATCAATGGTAAAGACGACGGTGTAACCCGCACCGCTTTGCTGTTTCACCGCGCGGGTTTTGCCGTTCTGCGTCAGATCCACAACCAGTCGAATCGACTGGTTGTCCTGTGCGGTACCGGCACGAATGCTTCTCACCAGATTATTGCCACTGAATTGCAGCGGCAATCCCTGAATCACGCCGGTCTGCTTGATGTCCAGCGCAACGCTGCGCTTGCCCTGCTGCGAAAACGAATAGTCAGGATCGCCCATAAAACTGAAGGTAATACGCGCCTGGCTATCGCCATTCGACACCTGAATATCCGCTAAACTCGCCGCACTCACCTGCGTACACAGCAGTAACAATGCGAGCGCCAACCAACTTTTCACGCGACAGATCATTCCGTCATCCTTCCGGTTAACCGGCCATACGTGCCAGTAACGAATCGCCAGATGAGGATACAGCGCTAACGCGCGCCTCACGCCCCTGCGCCTGGTAATCTAAATGAATTTCGACATCCGGGTCAGGCAGTACACCCGCACCTTGTTGCGGCCACTCGACCAGGCAAATCGCATCGTTGGCAAAATAATCACGGATCCCCATAAATTCCAGCTCCTCCGGATCCGCAAGGCGGTACAAATCGAAGTGATACACCATTAATTTATCGAGAGTGTAAGGTTCAACCAGTGTGTAAGTCGGGCTTTTGACATTGCCGTTATGGCCTAAAGCCTGCAGAAATCCCCGGCTAAAGGTGGTTTTACCTGCACCAAGATCGCCATATAAATAAATCACTGTCGCGCCGTCGCAGGCCTGCGCCACACGCTTGCCGAGATCCAGTGTTGATTGCTCGTCAGGTAAAGGGATAACTCGATTAATCATCTTCTGTTTCAATTACATTCGGGTTAACAACACGCACCAGCGTGCTAAAAAGATCGGTTGCCAGCATACCTCGCTGGCCGTGCTGCACCGCCAGGCGATCCGCCGCCGCGCCGTGCGCGACACACCCGGCGCAGGCCGCGTCATACAGGCTCAATTTTTGCCCCAGTAGCGAACCGATAATGCCCGACAGCACATCGCCCATTCCGCCACTTGCCATCCCGGCGTTACCGGCATCAATAATGCCCGTTTCGCCTTCGTCGCTCGCGATAACCGTACCCGCACCTTTCAGCACGACAACACCTGCGTAACGTTTTACCAGACGCCGGGCGGAAAGTAAGCGGTCGCTTTCAATTTCTGCCACGCTACAGTTAAGCAGGCGAGCAGCTTCGCCGGGGTGCGGCGTCAGAACGCGATTGTGACGTTTATCGGGATTGATTGCCAGAAGGTTCAGCGCATCCGCATCCCATAACATCGGTTTGCGAAAATTTTCCACTTTCTGTAGCGCCTTTTTACCCCACTCCTGTTGCCCAAGACCGGGGCCGATAACCACCACATCCGCCCATTCAAGGCTCTCATCCAGCGACTCGGCGGTGAGTTCGTGCACCATCAATTCCGGACGCGCGGTAATAATGGGCGGGATATTCTCGCTACGCGTCAGTACCCGCACCAGGCCTGCTCCTGTGCGCAACGCGGCCTCTCCCGCCATGCGCACCGCGCCAGCCGTTCCGTGATCGCCACCGATAATCACCAGCCGCCCGAAATCGCCTTTATGCGAAGTGGGCCGCCGTGGCGTAAACCACTGGCTAAGCAGGGTTGCATCAAAACGGGAAAGAGATGTTTGCTGGCCTGAAAGCCAGGCGTCAAGCCCCAGCGCATGGTGATGTAATTGACCAACCACATCGCGCGCTTTGCCCGTTAGTAAGCCGGGTTTAAGGGCGATAAACGTTACCGTATGACGTGCCTGCATCACCGCACCAGCAGCCGCGCCGGTTTGCGCATTCAGGCCAGAGGGAATATCCAGCGCCAGCACAGGAGCCGAGTGCGCATTGGCATGATCAATCAGCGCCGTCACATCATCGCGCGGCGCACGGGTAAGGCCGGTGCCAAGCAGCCCATCAATGATGAGATCAACCTGTTCCGGCCATAGAACGTCAGCCGCATGGATCTCGCCGCCCGCGTTGAGCCACGCATCGCGCGCCTGCGCAGCCTCTTCCGGCAGCGGTTTGTTGCCTTCCAGCGCCAGCAGCGTCACGGAAAGCCCCGTCGCTGCGGCTAAACGCGCCACCACATAGCCGTCGCCACCGTTATTGCCGTGACCGCATAGCACGAGCCAGCAGCGCGCATCAGGAAACTGTTCCCGCGCAATGTTGAATGCCGCTTCTCCCGCGCGCAGCATCAGTTCATAAAGCGTAATGCCAAGGCTATCCGCCGCCTCTTTTTCAGCGCGCCTGAGGTCCTCAGCAGGCCAGACAGAGTGTGGTATACTTGCTGCGATTTTCTTCATTGTATGGTCCGTCATGTCAGAACCCCTCGATCTCAATCATTTAGCGCAACAAATCAAACAGTGGGGCACTGAACTGGGTTTTCAGCAGGTCGGTATTACCGATACCAATCTCAGCGCCAGCGAACCTGCGCTACAGGCATGGCTGGATAAACAATATCACGGCGAGATGGAGTGGATGGCGCGTCACGGCATGATGCGCGCCCGCCCCCATGAGCTTCTCCCCGGCACGCTGCGCGTTATCAGCGTGCGAATGAACTACCTTCCCGCACAAGCGGCCTTCGCCAGCACGTTGAAAAACCCGGCGCTCGGGTATGTCAGCCGCTATGCGCTGGGTCGCGATTACCATAAGCTGCTGCGCAACCGGTTAAAAAAGCTCGGTGAGCTGATCCAGCAGCAATATGCTTCGCTGAATTTTAGACCTTTTGTCGATTCTGCGCCCATTCTTGAGCGCCCGTTGGCGGAAAAAGCCGGGCTTGGCTGGACAGGTAAGCACTCACTTATCTTAAGCCGCGACGCAGGCTCGTTCTTTTTCCTTGGCGAGTTATTGATCGATTTACCGCTGCCCGTCGACCAACCGGTTGAAGAAGGCTGCGGTCGCTGCGTGGCCTGCATAACCATCTGCCCGACCGGCGCAATTGTCGAACCTTACACGGTCGATGCCCGACGCTGCATTTCTTACCTCACCATTGAACTGGAAGGCGCTATCCCTGAAGAGTTTCGTCCGCTGATAGGTAACCGTATCTACGGCTGCGACGATTGTCAGTTGATCTGCCCGTGGAATCGTTTCTCTCAGCTGACCGAAGAAGAGGATTTCAGCCCGCGTAAAGCGCTGCATGCCCCAGCGTTGATTGAACTATTCGCCTGGACCGAGGCGTATTTTTTGAAAATCACTGAGGGCTCGGCCATACGCCGTATTGGTCATCTGCGCTGGCTGCGAAATATTGCCGTCGCGCTGGGGAATGCGCCGTGGGACGCAGCCAATATTCAGGCACTGGAACAACGTCTGGGTGAGCACCCACTTCTCGACGAACACATACGGTGGGCGATTGCGCAGCAGATTGAGAAGCGTAACGCCTGCGTGGTGGAAGTCCAAACGTCGAAAAAACAACGGCTGGTGAGGGTGGTTGAAAAAGGGTTGCCACGCGATGCCTGAGCCATCCACAGCTTGTGAATAAAATTAAAAACACATTACGATTCAACGTTCACAAAATCGTCAAGCGATCGCGTTAACAGTTTGAAATGTTATTTTGTTATTTATTATCAAGCAATTAAAAGAAAATCGTTTGCTTATCGAAGTAATCGTTGTGTTGCGAATGAAAGGCTCGCCTGTGGATAAGTCTGTTCACAAACGTTTAGCGAAGACAATAAAAAACGTCCCCAACGAGGAAACCCGCTGTGGATAATTTATTGGATTTGAAAATTTGGAGCGGGAAACGAGACTCGAACTCGCGACCCCGACCTTGGCAAGGTCGTGCTCTACCAACTGAGCTATTCCCGCATACTTATCTGGTTTGGCTTGCTTGCCGCCACCAGTAAATCTTGATGGTGCGTGCCTTTCGGCATTTCAAATTTGGAGCGGGAAACGAGACTCGAACTCGCGACCCCGACCTTGGCAAGGTCGTGCTCTACCAACTGAGCTATTCCCGCATATTTATCTGGATTCAACGTCAATGCCGAAGCCAGTAAATCTGGATGGTGCATTTCAAATTTTGGAGCGGGAAACGAGACTCGAACTCGCGACCCCGACCTTGGCAAGGTCGTGCTCTACCAACTGAGCTATTCCCGCTTATCATCGATTTTTCAGTAAGTTGCTTAAGCTTTTCACTAAAATTTCGTGATGCCGTGTTGCACATTTCTGTGTCTTCACGGGAGGCGCATTATACGAGAAATCCTTCCTGCTGCAAGCCCCCGAAAGCAAATTTTCGCTTTTTTTGTTCAAGTGCCGATTTAATCGACAAAACGCGCATTTTTCCAGCAAAACCGCATCACTACTGGCCTACAGGGCCGACGATAAAATTTTCGACCCTGCGCCGTTACCGCATTACAGCTTAATAAAATGCTCGCGATAGTAAGCCAGTTCCGCCACCGATTCGCGAATATCATCCAGCGCCTGATGGGTGTTCTGCTTTTTCAGCCCCTCCAGCACTTCCGGTTTCCAGCGACGCGCCAGCTCTTTCAGCGTGCTGACATCCAGGTAACGATAGTGGAAATAGGCTTCAAGCTCCGGCATGTACTTAAACAGAAAGCGGCGATCCTGGCCGATACTGTTACCGCAAATCGGAGATTTTCCCGCTGGCACCCACTCTTTCAGGAACGCGATGGTCGCCAGTTCTGCCGCACGGTCATCCAGTTGGCTGGCCTTGACGCGATCCACCAGGCCGCTGCCGGTGTGTGTGCGTACGTTCCAGTCATCCATCAGCGCTAATTGCGCGTCGGATTGGTGAACGGCAATTACCGGACCTTCCGCCAGAATATTGAGGTTTGCATCGGTCACCAGCGTCGCGATTTCAATAATGCGATCGCGCTCGGGATCTAACCCCGTCATTTCAAGATCGATCCAAATGAGGTTGTTTTCATTTGCGCTCATGCTATTTTCCACCCTTCTCGCGTAACTATATTCATCTAAAATTGCGTGTATCATAGTCGTTTTGCCCATCCGGGGCGACCAGGAGCCAGCACGATTGAGTAAAAATAAACTCTCCAAAGGGCAGCAGCGCCGCGTCAATGCGAACCACCAGCGCCGACTGAAAACGTCTGCGGAGAAAGCTGACTACGATGACAACCTGTTCGGCGATCCGTCCGAAGGGGTGGTGATCAGCCGCTTTGGCATGCATGCCGATGTGGAATCCGCCGATGGCGAAGTGCATCGCTGCAACATACGTCGAACTATCCGCTCGCTGGTCACCGGCGACCGCGTGGTATGGCGTCCGGGTAAAGCGGCGGCTGAAGGCGTCACCGTGAAAGGCATCGTAGAAGCGGTCCATGAACGCACCTCGGTGCTGACCCGCCCTGACTTTTACGATGGCGTCAAACCGATCGCGGCAAACATCGACCAGATCGTCGTGGTTTCCGCCATCCTGCCGGAGTTATCGCTCAATATAATCGACCGCTATCTGGTGGCGTGCGAAGCCTTGCAGGTCGAGCCGTTAATTGTGCTGAACAAGATTGATCTGCTGGATGACGACAACTTGCGCTTCGTTAACGAGCAGATGGATATTTATCGTGGGATTGGCTACAAGGTGCTGATGGTTTCAAGCCATACGCAAGACGGGCTGGCACCGCTTGTTGAAGCCTTGACCGATCGCATAAGCATCTTCGCGGGTCAATCCGGGGTGGGTAAATCGAGCCTGCTCAATGCGTTGCTCGACTTTCAGGAAGATCAAATCCTCACCAACGACGTTTCCGACGTCTCTGGTCTTGGCCAGCACACCACGACTGCGGCGCGGCTTTATCATTTCCCGCATGGCGGCGATGTGATTGATTCACCGGGTGTTCGCGAATTTGGCCTCTGGCATCTCGAACCGGAACAAATCACCAACGGTTTTGTCGAATTCCATGACTATCTTGGTCATTGCAAATACCGCGACTGCAAGCACGATACCGATCCAGGTTGCGCCATCCGCGCAGCGGTAGAGAAAGGCGAAATCGCCGAAAGTCGGTTTGAAAACTACCACCGCATTCTTGAGAGCATGTCGCAAGTAAAAACGCGTAAAAGCTTTTCTGAATCTGATGACTGACAACTACGCTTAGCGTCGCTAAAATCGTCCCCTTTTTAAAGGCTTCGGCGCTTACGTGCCGGGTCAGGAACGACAAAAACAATAGCCTGGAGGCTACCTTGTTAAACTCATTTAAACTTTCGCTTCAATACATTCTGCCAAAACTGTGGCTCACTCGCCTGGCGGGCTGGGGCGCGAGCAAACGTGCAGGCTGGCTGACCAAACTGGTCATCGATCTATTCGTGAAATACTACAAGGTCGATATGAAAGAAGCGCAAAAGCCGGACACCGCCAGCTACCGGACTTTTAACGACTTTTTCATCCGCCCACTGCGTGACGAAGTGCGCCCGCTCAACACCGATCCGAACGTGCTGGTGATGCCTGCGGACGGTGTGATTAGCCAACTTGGCGCTATCGACAACGACAAAATTCTGCAGGCCAAAGGGCACAACTACACCCTTGAAGCGCTGCTGGCGGGCAACTACCTGATGGCGGATCTGTTCCGTAACGGTAGCTTTGTCACCACCTATCTCTCGCCGCGCGACTATCACCGCGTGCACATGCCGTGCAACGGTATCCTGCGCGAGATGATTTACGTGCCGGGCGATCTTTTCTCCGTGAACCATTTAACGGCGCAGAACGTGCCGAACTTGTTTGCCCGTAACGAACGTGTGATCTGCCTGTTTGATACCGAGTTTGGTCCGATGGCGCAAATCCTTGTCGGCGCGACGATTGTCGGCAGCATCGAAACCGTATGGGCGGGCACCATCACTCCGCCGCGTGAAGGCATCATTAAACGCTGGACCTGGCCTGCCGGTGAAAGCGAAGGTGCGGTTGCGCTGCTGAAAGGCCAGGAGATGGGCCGCTTTAAACTCGGCTCCACGGTAATTAACCTGTTTGCGCCGGGCAAAGTAAATTTAGTCGAGCAATTGCAGAGCCTGTCAGTGACCAAAATTGGCCAGCCACTGGCGATTTCCGCCGAAACCTTCGCACCTGTTGATGCACAACCGGCACCGCTTCCGGAAGCGGAAATCAAAGCAGAGCATGACGCCAGCCCGCTGGTTGATGACAAGCAAGACGAAAGCTAAGCCTTAACCATTCTGGAGACTGATGTGCGCCTGATTATCGTTTTTCTGATGGCCTGGTGCCTCAGCCTGGGGGCTATCGCCGCAACGGCCCCCGATGCCCGACAAATCGCCCAGGAGCTGGAGCAAGCCAAAGCGGCGAAAAACACGCCAGATCAGGCAGAAACCGTCGAGGTGCTCCAGGCCGCGCTAAACGCGCTCGAAGAACGTAAAGGTTCGCTCGAGCGCGCCAAACAATATCAAGAAGTTATTGATAACTTCCCCAAACTCTCCAGAACGTTGCGTGCGCAGCTGGATAATCTGCGTGATGAACCGAAATCCGCTCCGGCAGGCATGAGCAGCGATGCGCTGAATCAGGAGATCCTGCAAGTCAGCAGCCAGTTGCTGGAGAAAACCCGTTTAGCTCAGCAGGAGCAGGAGCGCGCACGGGAAATTAGCGATTCGCTAAGTCAGCTACCGCAGCAGCAAACCGATGCGCGCCGCCAGGTCACTGAAGTTGAACGCCGCCTCGGCGCGCAAAACAGCAATACCCCACTGGCACAAGCGCAAAACTTTGGCGCGCAGGCGGAATCCGCGAAGCTGAAAGCGCTGGTTGACGAACTGGAACTGGCGCAGCTATCGGCGAATAACCGCCAGGAGCTGGCGCGCATGCGCTCCGAGCTGGCGCAAAAACAGAGCCAGCAATTAGACGCGTATTTACAAGCGTTGCGTAATCAACTCAATAGCCAGCGCCAGCGCGAAGCGGAACAGGCACTGGAAAGCACCGAATTACTGGCCGAAAATAGCGCCAACTTACCGGCGGGAATTGTCGAGCAGTTTCGCATTAACCGCGAGCTGTCACAGGCGCTGAACCAGCAGGCGCAGCGTATGGATCTGGTGGCCTCACAGCAGCGCCAGGCCACCGGGCAGACATTACAGGTCCGTCAGGCGCTGAACACCCTACGTGAGCAGTCGCAATGGCTTGGCGCCTCCAATATGCTCGGTGAAGCGTTGCGCGCGCAGGTCGCTCGTCTGCCTGAGATGCCAAAACCACAGCAGCTTGATACCGAAATGGCGCAGTTGCGTGTGCATCGCATGCGCTATGAAGATCTGCTGAATAAGCAGCCGCAACTGCGCCAAATCCGCCAGGCGGATGGACAGGCGCTGACGGCTGAGCAAAATCGTATTCTGGAAGCACAACTGCGCACCCAGCGCGAGCTGCTGAATTCGCTATTGCAGGGCGGCGATACGCTCATCCTTGAACTCACCAAGCTCAAAGTTTCCAATAGCCAATTGGAAGACGCGCTAAAAGAAGTAAATGAAGCCACTCACCGCTATCTGTTCTGGACGGCGGATGTCAGCCCTATCTCCTTCGCCTGGCCGATTGAGATCGTACAGGATCTGCGCCGCTTGCTATCGCTCGATACCATCAGCCAGTTGGGCAAAGCCAGCGCCATGATGCTCACCAGCAAAGAGACGCTTTTCCCGCTGTTTGGCGCGTTGCTGCTGGTGGGCTTTAGCATTTACTCCCGCCGTCATTTTACGCGCTTTCTGGAGCGTTCCAGCGCGCGCGTGGGCAAAGTAACGCAGGATCACTTCTGGCTCACCATGCGGACGGTGTTCTGGTCGATTCTGGTTGCCTCGCCGTTGCCGGTATTGTGGAAAACGCTCGGCTACGGCTTGCAGGAAGCCTGGCCCTATCCGCTGGCAGTGGCGATTGGCGACGGCGTGACCGCCACCGTGCCGCTGCTGTGGGTGGTGATGATCTGCGCCACGTTCGCCCGCCCAACCGGCTTGTTTGTCGCCCACTTCGGCTGGCCGCGTAACCGCGTGGCACGGGGAATGCGCTATTACCTGATGAGCATCGGTTTTATTGTGCCGCTGATCATGGCGCTGATCATGTTTGATAACCTTAACGATCGTGAGTTCTCCGCGTCGCTGGGGCGGCTCTGTTTTATTCTGATTTGCGGGGCGCTGGCGATCGTGACGCTAAGTCTGAAGCGTGCCGGGATCCCGCTGTATGTTGATAAAGCTGGCAACAGCGACAATATGCCCAACCACCTGCTGTGGAACCTGCTGCTCAGTGCGCCTCTGGCGGCGATTCTGGCCGCCTGCGTGGGTTATCTGGCTACGGCGCAGGCGCTGCTGGCGCGTCTGGAAACGTCTGTCGCCATCTGGTTCCTGCTACTGGTGGTGTATCACATCATCCGCCGCTGGATGCTGATCCAGCGCCGCCGTCTGGCCTTTGAACGCGCTCGCCACCGCCGCGCGGAGATCCTTGCCCAGCGCGCCCGTGGTGAAGAAGATGTTCCCCATCACACCAGCACCGAAGGCGTTGCCGAGGTGGATGAGCAAGAAGTTGATCTCGATGCCATTAGCGTACAGTCACTGCGCCTGGTGCGTTCGATCCTGATGCTGATCGCCCTGCTGTCGGTGATTGTGCTGTGGTCCGAAATCCATTCCGCCTTTGGCTTTCTGGAAAATATCCCGCTGTGGGATGTCACCTCAACAGTACAAGGCGTGGAGAGCCTGGAGCCCATCACCCTCGGCGCGGTGCTGATCGCCATTCTGGTGTTTATTATCACCACCCAGCTGGTGCGTAACCTCCCCGCCTTGCTGGAACTGGCGTTGCTGCAACATCTGGATCTGGCACCGGGCACCGGTTATGCCATCACCACGATCACCAAATATCTGTTAATGCTGTTTGGCGGGCTGGTAGGCTTCTCGATGATCGGTATTGAGTGGGCCAAATTACAGTGGCTGGTCGCAGCGCTCGGTGTCGGGCTGGGTTTTGGCTTACAGGAGATTTTCGCCAACTTTATCTCTGGCCTGATTATCCTGTTTGAAAAGCCGATCCGCATTGGCGATACGGTGACGATCCGCGATCTGACTGGCAGCATCACCAAAATCAATACGCGCGCGACGACTATCAGCGACTGGGATCGCAAAGAGATCATCGTGCCAAACAAAGCGTTTATCACCGAGCAGTTTATTAACTGGTCGTTGTCGGATTCGGTCACGCGCGTTGTGTTGACGGTACCGGCGCCAGCCGATGCCAACAGCGAAGAGGTCACGCAGATTCTTTACACCGCGGCTGAACGCTGTTCGCTGGTGATTGATAACCCGGCGCCGGAAGTGTTCCTCGTCGATTTGCAGCAAGGCCTGCAACTGTTTGAGCTGCGAATTTATGCGGCGGAAATGGGGCATCGCATGCCGCTGCGCCACGAAATCCATCAGCTGATTCTGGCGGGCTTCCGCGAACACGGTATCGATTTGCCGTTCCCACCGTTCCAGATGCGTCTGGAGAGTCTTGATGGCAAACGCAGCGCAAGAACGCTGACATCCTCAGGCAAAAGCAGCCGCCCGGCGGGCAGTTTGTAAGCCAACAAAAAAGGCGCTTCAGGCGCCTTTTTTACCGTGTACTCAATGGGTCATCAGGCCCGATCGACGGTAAACGCAATCACATCCGCCAGGCTTTCAGCCTGCAACGCCAGCATCACCAGACGGTCAACACCCAGCGCGACGCCGGAGCAATCCGGCAGACCGGCTTTCAACGCTTCCAGCAGGTTTACATCCACCGGTTGCTGCGGTAAACCGCGCGCGGCACGTTTGCGATTATCCTGCTCGAAACGCTGCTGCTGTTCGCGGGCATCGGTCAGCTCATGGAAACCGTTCGCCAGCTCGATACCTTTGAAATAAACCTCAAAACGCTCTGCTACGCGGTGATCTTCTGTGCTGATCTGTGCCAGCGCCGCCTGGCTTGCCGGGAAGTGATACACAAAAGCCGGACGATCTTTGCCGATCTGCGGCTCCACGCCCATGGTGAACAGCAGTTGCAGCAGCGTGTCCCGATCTTCTTCTGTATCGGCGATATTACTCAGATCAAGTTTCGCCGCCGCTTCACGCAACTGGGTTTTATCAGCAGAAAGTGGGTCGATTTCCAGATAACGCTGGAAAGCCTGCTGGTAAGAGAGCGACTCTGCCGCCGGGCACTCCAGCACCTGTTGCAGCAAATCATCCACTTCATTCATCAGACGATACATGTCGTAGTGCGGGCGATACCACTCGAGCATGGTGAATTCAGGGTTGTGATGACGTCCCATCTCTTCGTTACGAAAGCTTCTGCACAGCTGGAAAACCGGACCACAACCCGCAGCCAGCAAGCGTTTCATGTGGTATTCCGGGCTGGTCATCAAATAGAGATTTAGCCCCTGAGAGTGGCCAGGACCAACAAAACGGGTTTCGAACGGGAACAGGTGAATATCTGTCACCGTCGCCTGGCTCATACAGGGCGTTTCCACCTCAAGCACACCGCGATCGGCAAAGAAACGGCGAATTTCCGCCATAATTGCCGCGCGTTTCAACAGGTTGGGGATGGATGCGCTCGGCTGCCAGGTTGCCGTCTCGCTCATGGTACTTTCTCCGATTTCAGACAAGGGCACGAAGTCTACCCGCATCGATCCGCAGAGACAAATTTTGCGCAAAATAATTTCATTAATGTCGTCTATAACTAGATGGGTAAACATTTAATGGTGATATCAATCAAGATCGATGACATATCACCGCATAGAACAGCAAAAAAATCGAACGCATCAAATTTCCCCCGAATCTCTACGGTTATACTGCCCGTACCCAAAAAGGAGCAGTGGAACATATCCGCAACTACCTTGAGCGCTTCAGGCTTATCGTTGCGGAACAACAATAATCTGGAGGAATGTCGTGCATACCTTTCAAGCCGATATCGCTGTGATTGGCGCAGGCGGAGCGGGATTACGCACCGCGATCGCTGCGGCGCAAGCCCACCCCAACGCCAAAATCGCACTGATTTCAAAAGTCTATCCCATGCGCAGCCATACCGTTGCTGCGGAAGGCGGCTCTGCCGCCGTCGCCCAGGATCATGACAGCTTCGAGTACCATTTCCACGATACCGTTGCTGGCGGTGACTGGCTCTGCGAACAGGATGTCGTTGACTATTTTGTGCATCATTGCCCGACAGAGATGACCCAGCTTGAACAGTGGGGCTGTCCGTGGAGCCGCCGTCCTGACGGCACGGTCAATGTGCGCCGTTTCGGCGGGATGAAAATCGAACGCACCTGGTTCGCCGCCGATAAAACCGGCTTCCATATGCTGCATACCCTGTTCCAGACATCCCTTCAGTTCCCACAAATCCAACGTTTCGATGAGCATTTCGTACTGGATATCCTGGTCGATGACAACCATGCCCGTGGGCTGGTGGCCATGAATATGATGGAAGGTACGCTGGTGCAAATCCGCGCCAATGCGGTGGTGATGGCAACGGGCGGCGCGGGCCGCGTTTACCGTTACAACACCAACGGCGGCATTGTCACCGGCGACGGCATGGGCATGGCGCTGGCGCACGGCGTGCCGCTGCGCGATATGGAGTTTGTGCAGTATCACCCGACCGGCCTGCCCGGCTCCGGCATTCTGATGACCGAAGGTTGCCGTGGTGAAGGCGGGATCCTCGTCAACAAGAACGGCTATCGCTATTTGCAGGATTACGGCATGGGCCCGGAAACGCCGCTCGGCGAGCCGAAAAACAAATATATGGAGCTTGGCCCGCGCGACAAAGTGTCGCAGGCGTTCTGGCACGAGTGGCGCAAAGGCAACACCATCTCCACGCCGCGTGGCGATGTGGTGCATCTCGATTTGCGTCATCTTGGCGCGAAGAAAATTAACGAACGTTTGCCGTTTATCTGCGAGCTGGCGAAAGCCTATGTTGGCGTCGATCCCATTAAAGAGCCGATTCCGGTACGCCCAACCGCGCACTACACCATGGGCGGTATCGAAACCGATCAAAACTGCGAATCCCGCATCAAGGGTCTGTTTGCCGTGGGTGAGTGCTCTTCTGTCGGCCTGCACGGCGCAAATCGTCTGGGTTCGAACTCGCTGGCGGAACTGGTGGTGTTTGGCCGTCTTGCTGGTGAACGCGCTATGGAACGCGCCGCAACCGCAACCGAGGCCAATGACAGTGCGCTGAACGCACAAGCCGCCGACGTGGAAAAACGCCTGAAAGCTCTGGTGAATCAGGACGGCACCGAAAGCTGGGCGAAAATCCGCGATGAAATGGGTGAATCCATGGAAGAAGGTTGCGGCATCTACCGTACGCCGGAGCTGATGCAGAAAACCGTGGATAAACTGGCGGAGTTGCAGGAGCGCTTTAAACGTGTGCGCATCACCGACACGTCCAGCGTCTTTAATACCGATGTCCTTTACACCATTGAACTGGGCCACGGCCTGAATGTCGCCGAATGTATGGCGCACTCCGCGCTGGCACGTAAAGAGTCTCGCGGTGCGCATCAGCGTCTGGATGAAGGCTGTACCGAGCGCGATGACGTTAACTTCCTCAAGCACACGCTGGCGTTCCGCGGTGCCGATGGCGCGACCCGTCTGGAGTACAGCGACGTGAAGATCACCACGCTGCCGCCAGCAAAACGCGTCTACGGTGCTGAAGCTGAAGCGACCGAGAAGAAGGAGACGAACAATGGCTGAGATGAAGAATCTGAAAATCGAGATTGTCCGTTACAACCCGGAAGTGGACAACGCGCCGCACAGTGTTTTTTACGATGTGCCCTACGATGAAGCCACTTCGCTGCTCGATGCGCTGAACTATATCAAAGACAACCTCGCACCGGACCTGAGCTATCGCTGGTCGTGCCGTATGGCGATTTGCGGCTCTTGCGGCATGATGATCAACAAAGTGCCAAAACTCGCCTGTAAGACCTTTCTGCGTGATTACGAGAAAGGGCTAAAAGTCGAAGCGCTGGCTAACTTCCCAATCGAGCGCGATTTGGTGGTCGATATGACTCACTTTATCGAAAGCCTCGAAGCGATTAAGCCCTACATTATTGGTAACACGCGCACGCCGGATCAGGGGCCCGGCAAGCAAACTCCGGCGCAAATGGCGAAGTATCACCAGTTCTCCGGCTGTATCAACTGCGGTTTGTGTTATGCCGCTTGCCCGCAATTCGGTCTGAATCCGGAGTTTATTGGCCCGGCAGCGATCACGCTGGCGCATCGCTATAACCTCGACAGCCGCGACAACGGTAAGAAAGAGCGCATGGGGCAACTCAACAGCCAGAACGGCGTGTGGAGCTGTACGTTTGTCGGTTACTGCTCGGAAGTCTGTCCGAAGCATGTCGATCCGGCTGCCGCCATCCAGCAGGGCAAGGTAGAAAGCTCGAAAGACTTTCTTATCGCCACCCTGAAACCACGCTAAGGAGTGCATTATGACGACTAAACGCAAAGCCTGGGTTCGTCCCATGCCATCAACCTGGTGGAAAACCCTGCCGTTTTATCGCTTCTATATGCTGCGTGAAGGAACGGCGGTCGCGGCAGTCTGGTTCAGCCTCGAACTGATCTTTGGTCTGTTTTCGCTGAAACATGGGCCGGAAAGCTGGGGCGAGTTTGTGCATTTTCTGCAAAACCCGATTGTGCTGATCCTCAACCTGATCGCGCTGGCGGCAGCGCTGCTGCACACCAAAACCTGGTTTGATCTGGCACCGAAAGCGCAGCTCATTATTGTTAAGGGCGAAAAAATGGGTCCAGAGCCGGTTATTAAAGGGCTTTGGGTGGTAACGGCAGTGGTCACCGTGGTGATCCTGTTTGTCGCACTGTTCTGGTAAGGAGGCCAACGTGATTAACCCGAATCCAAAACGTTCTGACGAACCCGTTTTCTGGGGATTATTTGGCGCTGGCGGTATGTGGGGCGCGATTGTCACACCGGTTATCGTGCTGTTGATTGGCGTGTTGCTGCCGCTGGGATTCTACCCCGGCGACGCACTCGGCTATGATCGCGTGCTGGCGTTTGCGCAAAGCTTTATTGGCCGCGTCTTTATCTTTTTAATGATTGTATTGCCGGTGTGGTGCGGTCTGCATCGTATCCACCACATGATGCATGATTTAAAAATCCATGTTCCCAGCGGTAAATGGGTGTTTTATGGCCTTGCGGCCATTCTCACCGTCGTTACCCTGATCGGTGTGTTATTTCTTTGATATCAGTCGCTCTCCTGCGTAAGCAGGAGAGCAAATTTCCCGCCAGCGTCTATACCCTAAAGAAAAGATCTGGAAGGAAAATCTCATGCGCCTGATGCTTCTCATCGTGACTATTATCGCTGCGCTGTTCATTTCCGGCTGTAGTTCTCCCACTCCTCCTGACGGCGTGACCGTCGTACAAGACTTCAATACGCAACGCTATCTGGGTAAATGGTACGAAATCGCCCGCTTTGACCACGCATTTGAACGCGGGTTGGAAAGGGTCACCGCCACGTATAGCCTGCGCGACGATGGCGGTTTGACGGTGGTGAATCGCGGCTACAACACACAACGCGCTATGTGGCAGCAAGCCATCGGCACGGCGTATTTCACCGGTGACTCACGCACAGCCGCGCTGAAAGTCTCCTTCTTCGGCCCTTTCTACGGGGGCTATAACATTCTCGCGCTGGACAATGACTATCGCTACGCGCTGGTTTGCGGGCCGGACCGAGACTATCTCTGGATACTGTCACGCACGCCAACCCTGCCGGCGGACGTAAAACAGCAGATGCTCGATATTGCGGCCCGGCAGGGATTTGCTGTGGAAAAACTGCTCTGGATTAACCAGCCCCATTAATGGGCGCTGAGTTTCAACCCGATAATGCCCGCCACAATCAGACAGAGGCTGAGGATACGCGCCAGGCTTGCCGATTCGCCGAGCAGCACAATGCCGGCGACGGCGGCACCGACTGCGCCAATGCCGGTCCAGATGGCGTATGCCGTTCCCACCGGCAACGTTTTCATTGCCCATGAGAGTAGCACGACGCTTGCCACCATCGCCGTCACGGTAATAATGCTTGGCGTTAACCGGGTAAAACCGTGGGTGTATTTCAGGCCGATAGCCCAAACCACTTCAAGAAGACCTGCAATAAGAAGAATTAACCAGGACATTTTTGGCTCCAGTGTGGGGCCGTCCCCATTGTGAATGAGCGCAAACGGGTCGTCCCGTTTGGCGTGTTAGAGAGGGAAATTTTGACGTTTTAGGCTCGTTATTTCAATATTTTTGTTCTTGCGCAATTTTAGGCGTTTTAAAGCGAGAAATAGCCACTGTTCGCAGCGGAATTCCGGCATTTATTCACCATATCTACCCCCTATGATAAATCCGCTCTCCTGAATTCAGGACGTTGTGCGCCACTCTCTGACTGCGAAGAAAAATATGTTCAAGATTCTCGTGATTGACCGCTGTTACTTCACCCGCACAGGGATGGAATCCTGGCTCAATCAACCCGATTTGTTCCCCGCTTCCTTCCTGGTAACCGCGTTGCATAACTTGATGCTCGCCAAAGAACATATTGTGCAGTGGCAACCGGACCTGGTGATTGCCGACCTTCACGGATTCAAGAATGAAATACATCATATTCAACAGCTTGCGTCGTTTTTCTCCGTTTGCAGCGACCCCACGCAGGTGATGTTGTTAGAGTCAGGCGAAGATGCGCAACTGTCAGAATTTTGCGCGCAGTTTGCTATTCAGGCGACGCTATTGAAAACAGAACCGCTGGAAAAACTGGCGAAAATTATCGACGCAATGGTGCTGGCGCGCCCAATCCGGGCGATACCGAAAATCGCTACCCCGCTGCTGACAAAGCAGGAAGAGAAAGTACTAACGCTATGGATGGAAGGGAATAATAACCAGGCGATTGCCAGTAATCTCAGCATTAACGGTAAGACCGTTTACACCTACAAGCGCAATATCAGAATGAAGCTGGGGATGGGAAACCGTTTTACACCGTTCTTATCACTGCCGGAAAACTCAAACTAACGGTACGGCAAGCGCCGTACCGACAGTGATTACTGTTGCGCTTTTGACGCCGCGCCAGAAATCGCGTTACCGCCATCGGAGATGTCTTCTCCCACACCACGCGTGGTGTTACAGGCCGTCAGGACTGAGGAAAGAACCAGAACAGAAAAGATCGCAGCAATTGTCTTCTTAACCATAATATCTTCCTTTTGTAGCCAATATTGTTTGTGTATAGCCACTTAAGCATAGACAAAATTCGGAAGGTTACCGGAGCGGAAGCATTTTTAGGAAGAGAGGAAGTTTTAGTTCGCTGCGCGAGAGATGACATGGCCCAGACTTTGAATGTCTTCGCCAACGCCTCGGGCGGTATTGCAACCGGAAAGCAGTGCGCAACTGATAAGAAGTAGAGAGAAGAATTTCGTCAGACGTTTCATATCATCCCTGCCTGCAAAGTTCGACGGCGTAGCACGGCGCTACGCCGACGTCGTGAGGATTATTTCACGCGAGATACGTATTCGCCAGAGCGAGTATCTACTTTAATCACTTCACCAATCTGCACGAACAGCGGAACTTTAACCACTGCGCCAGTGCTCAGGGTTGCCGGTTTGCCGCCGGTACCTGCAGTGTCACCTTTCAGACCTGGATCGGTTTCAATAACCTCCAGTTCAACGAAGTTCGGCGGGGTAACGGCGATAGGCTGGCCGTTCCACAACGTTACGATGCACTCAGCCTGATCCAGCAGCCATTTTTCGCTGTCGCCAATGGCTTTTGCGTCAGCGGAAAGCTGTTCGAAAGTTTCGTTGTTCATGAAGTGCCAGAACTCACCGTCGTTGTACAGGTAAGTCAGGTTCATATCGACAACGTCCGCGCCTTCTGCGGAATCAGTGGATTTGAAGGTTTTTTCTACACGCGTACCGGTCAGCAGACGACGCAGTTTAACGCGTGCGAAAGCCTGGCCTTTGCCTGGTTTAACGAATTCGCTGGCTTCAACCGCATAAGGTTCGCCGTCCATCATGATTTTAAGACCGGCACGAAAATCGTTGCTATAGTAAGTCGCCATAAGGCCCTCTGAAATTGTTAACTGGTAGCTAAGCCACAAAATGGCGCATATTGTAACCCTAAAAACCCCATCCAGAGAAGATTGGTTAATACAACTTGCCGATGTAATCACCGATCCGGATGAACTGTTACGTCTTCTAAAGATAGACACTGATGAAAATTTAATCGCTGGCGGTGCGGCAAAGCGCCTGTTTCCGCTGCGCGTTCCCCGCGCATTCGCAGCGCGCATGCAGCCGGGAAACCCGCATGATCCTCTTCTGCGTCAGGTACTTACTTCACAGGAAGAGTTCATTGCCGCGCCAGGTTTCAGCACCGATCCGCTGGAAGAACAGAGCAGTGTTGTCCCCGGTTTACTGCACAAATATCGCAACCGAGCGCTGCTGCTGGTTAAAGGTGGCTGCGCGGTAAATTGTCGTTATTGCTTCCGTCGCCACTTTCCTTATGCCGATAACCAGGGCAACAAACGCAACTGGCAAGGCGCGCTGGACTATATCGCGGTGCACCCGGAACTGGATGAGATCATTTTTTCCGGCGGCGATCCGCTGATGGCAAAAGATCATGAACTGGACTGGCTGCTTGCCCAACTGGAAGCAATCCCACATATCAAGCGCCTGCGCATTCACAGCCGTCTGCCGATTGTGATTCCGGCGCGGATCACCGATACGCTAAGTGCGCGTTTTGCCCGCTCATCGCTGCAAATTCTGCTGGTGAACCACATCAACCACGCGCAGGAAATTGGTGATGATTTTCGCCATGCAATGGCGCAACTGCGTCAGGCCAATGTCACACTGCTGAACCAGAGCGTGCTGCTGCGCGGCGTGAATGATAATGCGCAAACGCTGGCGGATTTAAGTAATGCATTGTTCGATGCGGGCGTTATGCCTTATTACCTGCATGTGCTGGATAAAGTACAGGGTGCTGCACACTTTATGGTTAGTGATGAAGAGGCACGCACGATTATGCGCGAACTGCTGACACTGGTATCGGGTTATATGGTGCCGAAACTGGCGCGTGAGATTGGTGGGGAACCCAGTAAAACACCGCTGGATCTGCAGCTTCGTCAGAGTTAAAAAAAACGGCTACGCGATGAGAGCAAACGTAGCCGCGAAACAGACGAGCCTACAGCGGCTCGTCGCTAAAACTTAAAAAGTTTCCCATCCATCATCTCCGCCACCCGCCACTGCCGGGCGCGGCTGTCTGACTGGCAGCACGGAAGACTTCACGACAGCCGGTTGTTGACCGGGCAAACGGAAGACATCAACCAGCTGTTGCAGTTTGGTGGCTTGATCTTCGAGGCTACCGGCTGCCGCAGACGATTCCTGAACTAACGCGGCGTTCTGCTGAGTGGTGGTATCCATCTCGGACATCGCCTGGGCAATCTGCGAAATGCCACGGTTTTGTTCGTCGGATGCAGCGGCAATTTCCTGCATCAAATCTTTCACCTGCAGCACCGAGTTGACGATACCGCTCATGGTTTCGCCCGCCAGGTCAACCTGCCGCGAGCCCTCTTCAACAAACGTGACCGATTCGCTGATCAACGCTTCAATCTCTTTTGCCGCCTGAGCACTGCGCTGGGCTAATGAGCGCACTTCACCGGCCACCACGGCGAAACCTCGCCCTTGATCTCCGGCTCTTGCCGCTTCAACGGCCGCATTGAGCGCCAGAATATTGGTCTGAAAAGCGATGCCGTTGATGACCGACGTAATTTCCGAAATACGTTTGGAACTATCCATAATATCTTTCATGCGGCTGACTGCGGCTCCGACAACGCTCCCACCTTGAGATGCGGTATCAGAGGCGGTAAGGGCAAGCTGGCTGGCCTGATGCGCATTCTCTGCGTTCTGTTTTACCGTCGAACTTAGCTCTTCCATACTGGCAGCGGTTTCAACCACGGCGGCAGATTGCTGCTCGGTGCGCGCAGAGAGTTCGTTGTTGCCCAGCGCTATCTCATTGGCGGCGGTGTTCACAGAACCGGAAGCAGCACGCACCATGGCCAGCGATTCAGCCACACGCTCAACAAGATTATTAAATGCGCTTACTGCCTGCCCGATTTCGTCCAGACGCCCTGTCGGTAACGCATGGCTGAGATCCAGTTTTTCGCTAATAGTGACCATGCCGTCTTTCATGCCGTTCAGGCGACGTTTGATATTAAGGACAGTGAACAACCCAAACAGCCCCAGAATGAGGGTTGCGGCGAGCGTTGCCGTTAATGAAAGCATCATTGCTCGGGAAATTAAATTGTCGTTTGCTTCAACGGCCTTAGCAACTAATGATGAGTTGTAGGTCACTTGCTCAGAGAAATCATTAATTAACAGAGCAATGTTATCCGCAACAAACCCACCTTTCTGCATAGACTTAATAATGGCAACACGGTCATTACTTTCAGATACTTTAAAATACTGGTCCATTACCGAACGGAACTTATCTAAATCACTTAATGTTTTATTGGATAAATCCTGATCATGTTGGTCAGAAGTAAGATCTTTAATGTAACCCTGGTGCATGGCGTAGAGGTCGTCATACAATTTTGTTGCACTCTGTTTTATTTCTGCCATCCCGGCGGGATCATCCGTCAAACCATGTAAAAAGAGTTGTCCACGAACCTTCAGGATTTGCAACATCTCCTTATTCATTGCGTCGAGACTTGGTAACGTATTTTCCTGGAAGTAATTTTGTGAATCACCAATTTTGGAGAGAGATAATATAGCGATAACATTAGTGCCGATGAGGCTTAAGATCAGTAACGAGAAAGCAAGTAACAATCTCTTTGTAATATTCATTAGTAACTCCCGACACCATCATGCATAAAATATATTGTTAAATTATACAGTCCCTCGTTTTTTGTCCTAAGGGGGGTATCGGCAAGTCGTAATATTACTTTAGTCACGAATGAATTTTTTGGTGAAAAATATATTCAAAGCTGTGAATATAATCACATTAGATAAATCTTAAGAAAACTTAATATTCAGGATGATAGCAAGGTTAATTAGCAGAGGAATTATATTCACGCTTATTCATACTTAAATAACTAGAAGCAACATATTGAGGATGAAAGAGAGATTATTTTATATAGTCACGCACCCGCCATTACTGGCGGGGCGCTATTAACTATCTCAGTTCGGGCATTTATACACTTGCGCATTCATTTCGCTGGCGGTCGGCACGAAGCTGGATAAGAAGCCTTGTGTTGGGCTTGAGACGCTGTACAACACGTTACCGCCCATCGCCGCCGCCTGATTACGCAACGCATTCGCCGCGCCGCGTAACGAGCCGCCTTCCTCACCATGCTGGCCAGAGAGCCAGTTGCTCTGTGAACCCGTGGCGGTGCCGAGGTACTGGCAGGTTGCCGCCGGTTTCTCCTCGACAAAGCGGACGTTCTGCCCACCACTTGTCAATTCATTGCTGCTGCTACACCCTGCCAGCAACAGCGAGGCGCCAATAATCCCTGCTAAATGTTTTACGTACATGTTATTCCCCATAATCAATGAGCTGGACGCATGTCGCCCGTGTGTAAACCTTATACTAAAAAGATGACCAAAAGAAAAATGCCGCCATCTCAGGCCGCACAAATTGGGGAAAATAGTGAAAAAGGGCTGGAGCGAAGTGTAAAAATTCAACGTCACTGAAAGCGGCAGCGATTACGCCATGAAAAAGCGTACCAACGGCCTTAAAAGGTACCTGGCCAGCTCGTTAAAATCCAAAAACAATACGGCTGAACCATGAGCTGAAGATGAGCGCGTCCGCAGCACGTGGTGTTCACGTTAACAATAAAAAAAGAGCGGGCCGAAGCCCGCTCTTTTTCGTTGAACTCGCGCCAGGTCGCCCTGAACGCGTGTTCGGCAGCGATTACATCATGCCGCCCATACCGCCCATGCCGCCCATACCACCAGCAGCACCTAAGTCCGGTGCATCGCCTTTCGGCAGGTCAGTCACCATGCACTCGGTGGTGATCATCAGGCCAGCTACAGATGCCGCGTACTGCAGAGCAGAACGGGTCACTTTCGTCGGATCCAGGATACCCATGTCGATCATGTTGCCGTACTCTTCGGTAGCCGCGTTGTAACCGTAGTTGCCGTCGCCAGCTTTAACGGTATTCGCCACAACAGACGGCTCTTCACCGCAGTTCAGCACGATCTGACGCAGCGGAGCTTCCATCGCGCGCAGCGCAACTTTGATACCCACGTTCTGATCTTCGTTCTGACCTTTCAGGTCAGCGATTTTGCTGGCTACGCGAATCAGCGCCACGCCACCACCTGCTACCACGCCTTCTTCAACGGCAGCACGGGTTGCGTGCAGCGCATCTTCAACGCGGGCTTTTTTCTCTTTCATTTCAACTTCGGTCGCCGCACCAACTTTGATTACCGCAACACCGCCAGCCAGTTTCGCTACGCGCTCTTGCAGTTTTTCACGGTCGTAATCGGAAGTGGCTTCTTCGATCTGCTGGCGAATCTGAGTCACACGACCCTGAATTGCCGCTTCTTCACCCACGCCATCGATGATGGTGGTAGTGTCTTTGTTGATCACAACGCGTTTAGCCTGGCCCAGATCTTCCAGGGTCGCTTTTTCCAGTTCCATACCGATTTCTTCAGAAATCACGGTACCACCGGTCAGAGTTGCGATGTCCTGCAGCATCGCTTTACGACGGTCGCCGAAGCCAGGTGCTTTAACCGCAGCCACTTTCACGATACCGCGCATGGTGTTCACCACCAGCGTTGCCAGTGCTTCGCCTTCAACATCTTCAGCGATGATCAGCAGCGGTTTGCCTGCTTTCGCAACGGCTTCCAGAACCGGCAGCATTTCGCGGATGTTGGAGATTTTTTTATCAGCCAGCAGGATGAACGGGCTTTCCAGTTCTACTGCGCCAGTTTCCGGCTTGTTGATGAAGTAAGGAGAGAGGTAACCGCGGTCAAACTGCATACCTTCAACCACGTCCAGTTCGTCCTGCAGACCGGTACCGTCTTCAACGGTGATCACGCCTTCTTTACCGACTTTGTCCATCGCTTCGGCGATCAATTTACCTACGGTTTCGTCGGAGTTAGCGGAGATAGTACCAACCTGTGCAATGGCTTTAGAGTCAGAGCACGGTACAGACAGGGCTTTCAGCTCATCAACCGCAGCAGCGACAGCTTTATCGATACCACGTTTCAGATCCATCGGGTTCATGCCCGCAGCAACGGCTTTCAGACCCTCGGTGATGATGGACTGCGCCAGTACGGTTGCAGTGGTGGTACCGTCGCCCGCAGCGTCGTTCGCTTTGGAAGCCACTTCTTTCACCATCTGCGCGCCCATGTTTTCGAACTTATCTTCCAGTTCGATTTCACGTGCTACAGAAACACCATCTTTGGTGATGGTCGGTGCACCGAAAGATTTATCCAGAACCACATTACGGCCTTTCGGACCGAGGGTAACTTTCACTGCATCTGCCAGAACATTCACGCCGCGCAGCATTTTTACACGAGCGTCATTACCGAATTTTACGTCTTTAGCTGCCATTTTCTTTATTCCTTAAATTCGTTCAGGTTCGTTCGCGCGCGCTGTTACGCTTCCACAATTGCCAGAATGTCGCTTTCGGACATGATCAGCACTTCTTCGTTGTCGATCTTCTCAGCTTTCACACCGTAACCATCGTTGAAAATCACGATATCACCCACTTTCACGTCCAGCGGTTGCACAGTACCGTTTTCCAGGATGCGGCCCTTACCGACAGCGATGATTTCGCCACGAGTTGATTTACCTGCCGCAGAACCGGTCAGCACGATACCGCCAGCAGATTTAGACTCAACTTCTTTACGTTTGACGATCACACGATCATGTAACGGACGAATACTCATTGATAGCTCTCCTTTGAGAAAGTCTTTATCAGTTATGGATGACGCCGGGCCACAAACGGTTGTCCGGCTGGTGACCTGAGAGATGGGGTTGGCTTTTTCCCCCTTCAAGGGGGAGCAGCAAAAAAAATTTGCGAAAGTTTATCCGCACATAAGCCACCATTGCTGACAGGGGCTTGCGCAGTCATCAGCAAATCTGATTGTGATAACATCGACGCTCCTGACGATAAGCAGACAAAAGACAATGAGCGGATTAAAACAAGAGCTGGGGCTGGCTCAGGGCATTGGGTTACTTTCCACCTCCTTACTGGGCACCGGCGTGTTCGCCGTTCCGGCGCTGGCCGCGCTGGCGGCGGGCAACAGCAGCCTGTGGGCATGGCCGTTACTGATCCTGCTCGTGTTCCCGGTAGCCATTGTTTTTGCCGCGCTGGGCCGCCACTTCCCCAGCGCGGGCGGTGTGGCGTATTTCGTCGGGATGGCCTTCGGCCCGCGTCTTGAACGCGTAACGGGCTGGTTGTTTCTCTCTGTTATCCCGGTCGGATTGCCTGCCGCGCTGCACATTGCTGCCGGTTTCTGGCAAGGCATGTTTGGCTGGCAGGGTCCGCAATTGTTGATGACGGAGCTGGGTACACTGGCGCTGATTTGGCTGCTGGGTACACGAGGCGCAGGTTCCAGCGCGAACCTGCAATCGATTATCGCCGGGTTGATCGTGGCGTTAATTGTGGCGATCTGGTGGCGCGGCGGCATTAGCTTCAGCGATATTCCCTTTCCACCGATCTCGCAGGTACCCGTTTCGGCGATGTCGGCCTCGCTGGCGGTGATGTTCTGGTGTTTCGTCGGGCTTGAAGCTTTCGCCCATCTGGCCTCTGAATTCAAAAACCCCGAGCGGGATTTCCCCCGCGCGCTGATGATTGGCCTGCTGCTGGCGGGATCGGTTTACTGGGCCTGTACCGTTGTGGTGCTGCATTTCGATGCCTGGCACGCACAGGGCGCAGCGGCGTCGTTGCCGGTGATTGTCGTCGAGTTGTTTGGTAAACAGGCGCTGTGGATTGCCTGCATTATTGGTTATCTGGCCTGTTTCGCCAGCCTGAATATCTATATCCAGAGTTTTGCCCGGCTGGTGTGGTCGCAGGCGGCATACAAACCGGATAGCGCACTGGCAAAACTCTCCAGACGCCAGTTGCCCTTGAATGCGCTGAACGCGGTGATTATCTGCTGCATGTTCTGCACCCTCACGATTTATGCCTTCAGCGTGAATCTTGATACGCTGATCATCTACGCGAACGGTATTTTCATCATGATTTATCTGCTGTGCATGCTGGCGGGCTGCCGCTTGTTGAAAGGGCGGTTTAAAGCACTGGCGGTACTCGGAAGTGCTTTATGTTTGCTGCTGTTGGTGATCCCCGGCTGGAAGAGCCTTTACGCGGTGTTCATGCTGTTCGCATTGTGGTTGCTGCTGCCAAAGCGCCGCACAACATCCATTCATTCCGCCCAACCATAAAAAGAAGCCCGGCATTGCCGGGCGTCAATAATCAGCGATCATCTTTGTTATCCAGACGATCGCGCGGATTGTCTTTGCGCTGATATTCGCCCTCAAATGTCTGCCCGTCAGTCCCCCCCGCGCCAAACCCGCCGCCCGGCATCCGCGAAAAACGTAAATGCGGCATCAGTTTCAGCGTCAGGTGTTTTTGTACCGGGGGTAACAGCAACAGCAGACCCAGGAAGTCGGTAAAGAACCCCGGCAGCACCAGCAACAAGCCAGCGATAATCAGCGAAACGCTTTTGATCATCTCCGCCGCCGGGCTTTCGCCTGCCGCCATCTTCTGTTGCATCAGCAAAAAGTTCTTAAATCCCTGGTTGCGTACCAGCGACATGCCAATCACCGAGGTGAAGATCACCAGAATCAGTGTCATCAGTACGCCAAAAACATGCGCGACCTGAATAAAGATCGAGATCTCGATGTAAACGTATAAAAAGACTGCAATAAACGGTATCCAGCGCACTGGCTTCTCCTGTCAATGGACAGCCGCGTCAAAGCGTCTGCCGAAATGGGTTTGCAAATCGCATCCCTACCAAATGGTGGCAAATGCAAAAAATTCAATTTCGCGGCGGTTGTAAATTTTTGTCTGTTACGAAGCGGTGACTTATTTCACATATTATTAATTATGATGCATTGACGGGGATAATAAGTGATCCCGATTACGGAATTTCCTTTCCTTCAGCATATAATTTCAGACATCCGGCCGATTAAGGGGATAATCGTCGGTCGAAAAAGACACATAACCACATTAATATTGTGTGTTTGGTGTATTCATTCGTAGCTTGAAAAAGAAGGTTCACATGTTAAACAACATTCGTATCGAAGAAGACTTGTTAGGTACCAGGGAAGTGCCAGCGGATGCCTACTACGGCGTGCATACTCTGAGAGCGATTGAAAACTTTTATATCAGCAACAGCAAAATCAGCGACATTCCTGAGTTTGTCCGTGGCATGGTGATGGTGAAAAAGGCGGCAGCGCTGGCGAACAAAGAGCTGCAAACCATCCCGAAAAGTATCGCCAACGCTATCGTTGCCGCATGTGATGAGGTCCTCAACAATGGCAAATGCATGGATCAGTTCCCGGTAGACGTCTATCAGGGCGGCGCGGGCACCTCCGTGAACATGAACACCAACGAAGTACTGGCGAACATCGGTCTTGAGCTGATGGGCCATCAGAAAGGTGAATACCAGTTCCTCAACCCGAACGATCATGTTAACAAATGCCAGTCCACCAACGACGCCTACCCAACCGGGTTCCGCATCGCGGTGTACGCCTCCATCGTTAAACTGGTTGATGCCATCAAACAGCTTGGCGAAGGCTTCGAAAACAAAGCCGTGGAGTTCAAGGATATCCTGAAAATGGGCCGCACCCAGTTGCAGGACGCGGTGCCGATGACTCTGGGTCAGGAGTTCCACGCTTTCAACGTGCTGCTGAATGAAGAAACCAAAAACCTGCTGCGTACCGCCGAACTGCTGCTGGAAGTGAACCTTGGCGCAACGGCAATCGGTACGCGTCTCAACACCCCGGACGGCTACCAGCAACTGGCCGTACAAAAACTGGCGGAAGTGAGTAACCTGCCGGTGGTTCCGGCGGAAGACCTGATTGAAGCGACCTCCGACTGCGGCGCCTACGTGATGGTGCACAGCTCGCTGAAACGCCTGGCGGTGAAGCTCTCCAAAATCTGTAACGACTTGCGCCTGCTCTCCTCCGGGCCGCGCGCCGGGCTGAATGAAATCAACCTGCCGGAATTGCAGGCGGGTTCCTCCATCATGCCGGCGAAAGTGAACCCGGTGGTGCCGGAAGTGGTGAACCAGGTGTGCTTTAAAGTGATCGGCAACGACACCACCGTCACCATGGCGTCCGAAGCGGGACAGTTGCAGTTGAACGTGATGGAGCCAGTGATTGGCCAGGCCATGTTTGAGTCGGTGCATATTCTGACCAACGCCTGCTACAACCTGCTGGAAAAATGCATCAACGGTATTACCGCCAACAAAGAAGTATGCGAAGGCTACGTCTACAACTCCATCGGCATCGTCACCTACCTCAACCCGTTTATCGGCCACCACAACGGCGACATCGTTGGCAAGATTTGCGCCGAAACCGGTAAGAGCGTGCGTGAAGTCGTGCTGGAGCGCGGCCTGCTGACGGAAACAGAGCTGGATGACATCTTCTCTGCGCAAAACCTGATGCACCCGGCCTATAAAGCGAAGCGTTATACCGATGAAAGCGAACAGTAATTCCGACGGTTAGAAAGACAAAAGGCACGTCCTGAGCGACGTGCCTTTTTCTTTTGGATGGTTACTAAACTATAACAATTCGATATCACTTAGTTAAACAAGGAAGCCAACTATGTTTGCTGCAGAGCTTGTCCTCGTCCTGATTGCTATCTACCTTGGCGCCAGATTAGGCGGCATCGGCATTGGTTTTGCCGGTGGCCTTGGTGTACTGGTTCTCACCCTGTTCTTTCAAATCAAACCCGGGGCGATTCCCTTCGATGTCATAGAAATTATTATGGCGGTCATCGCCGCTATCGCTGCCATGCAGGTAGCGGGCGGGATGGATTATCTGGTGAACCTGGCGGAAAAAATGCTGCGCCGCCATCCGAAGTACATCACCTTTCTCGCGCCGCTGGTCACCTGGTTTATGACCATTCTCGCGGGTACCGGACACACCGCGTTTTCCACGCTGCCAGTAATTACCGAAGTGGCGAAAGAGCAAGGCATTCGCCCGTCGCGTCCGCTGTCGATTGCTGTCGTCGCCTCGCAAATTGCGATTACCGCGTCGCCCATCTCCGCGGCGGTGGTCTTTTTTGCCGGCATCCTCGAACCGCTTGGCGTCAGCTATCTGACACTGCTGGCAATCTGTATTCCGGTGACGCTGATTGCCGTCATGTTGACGGCGGTGGTCTGTAACTTCCTCGGCTGTGAGCTGAAAGATGATCCGGTGTACCAGGAGCGCCTGGCAAAAGGCGAAGTGAAGCTGCGCGGCAGCCAGGTTTTTGCCATGAAGCCGCATGCTAAACGTTCGGTGCTACTGTTCCTGATTGGTATTGTCGCGGTCATGCTCTACGCCACCGCCATTAGCCCGACCGTTGGCTTAATCACTAACCCGGTGCTGCCGCGTAACGAAGCGATTGTGGTGTTTATGCTGACCATCGCCACGCTGATTTGCCTGACCTGCAAAATCGACACCGGTGAAATTCTTAACGCCAGCACCTTCAAATCCGGTATGAGCGCCTGTATTTGTGTGCTCGGCGTGGCGTGGCTCGGCGATACCTTCGTGAAACACCATATTGAAGATATCCAGATGGTGGCAGGCGATCTGCTGCACAGCTACCCATGGCTGCTGGCGGTGGTGCTGTTTTTCGCCGCAACGCTGCTCTATTCCCAGGCCGCAACCACCAAAGCGCTGATGCCTGCCGCGCTGCTGCTCGGTGTCACCCCGCTGACGGCAATTGCGTCGTTTGCCGCCGTTTCCGCGCTGTTTGTGCTGCCAACTTACCCAACTCTGCTGGCGGCGGTCGAAATGGATGACACCGGCTCAACGCGCATCGGCAAGTTTGTTTTTAACCATGCGTTCCTCGTTCCCGGCGTGATCGCCATCGCCCTGTGCGTCGTGCTGGGCTTTATCTTCGGCGGTATCTTGTTGTAAAGGTCTTAAAATCGGGTCGCCCGGCGGCCCGCTCCTCTCACTTCGCGTGGTATAGTCGTTGCTTTCGCGCTTACGAGGTTGACGATGAACACGCCTGACGCCGTTGTTGTACTCTGCACCGCCCCGGATGAAGCCACCGCCCAGGATCTGGCGGCCAAAGTGCTGGCAGATAAGCTCGCTGCATGTGTCACCATTTTGCCGGGCGCGACTTCGCTCTATTACTGGGAAGGCAAACTCGAACAAGAGTATGAAGTGCAACTGCTGCTTAAAACCGACGTCGCACATCTCGAAGACCTCTTCGCCAGCATCAAATCGCACCATCCTTACAAAACCCCGGAATTACTGGCTTTACCCGTCACCCACGGAGATTACGATTACCTCTCATGGCTCAACGCATCTTTACGCTGATCCTGCTGCTGTGCAGCACATCCGCTTTTGCGGGCTTATTCGACGCGCCCGGTCGCTCCAGTTTTGTGCCCGCCGACCAGGCGTTTACCTTTGATTTTCAGCAGCATCAGCACGATTTAACGCTCAACTGGCAGGTTAAAGAGGGTTACTACCTTTATCGCCAGCAAATTCGCGTCACCCCGGCGCAGGCAACTATTGGCGCGTTAACGCTGCCCAAAGGGGAGATGCATGAAGACGAGTTCTACGGCAAAACGGAAATCTACCGTAAACGGCTGAACCTGCCGCTCGATATCAACGCGGCGGCAAAAGGCGCGACGCTGACCGTCACTTACCAGGGCTGCGCCGATGCCGGGTTCTGTTATCCGCCGGAAACCAAAGTGGTGCCGCTGATGGAAGTCGCGGCGGCTACACCGGTAAATGCGCCACCGGCCGCACCGCAGGAAACCACTGCAAGCCAGCTTCCCTTCTCTGCGCTGTGGGCGCTGTTGATCGGCATCGGCATCGCGTTTACGCCGTGTGTGCTGCCAATGTACCCGCTGATTTCCGGCATTGTGCTTGGCGGAAAACAGCGCCTTGCCACACCGCGCGCGCTGCTGCTGGCGTTTATCTACGTGCAAGGGATGGCGCTTACCTATACGGCGCTGGGGCTGGTTGTTGCGGCAGCAGGTTTATCATTCCAGGCGGCACTGCAACACCCGTACGTGCTGATTGGCCTGTCGGTGATGTTCACGCTGCTGGCGCTGTCGATGTTCGGCCTGTTTACCTTACAGCTTCCTTCTGCGCTGCAGACCCGTTTAACCCTGTGGAGCAACCGCCAGCAGGGCGGCTCCGTGGGCGGTGTGTTTGCCATGGGCGCGATAGCCGGGCTGATTTGTTCGCCCTGCACCACCGCGCCGTTAAGCGCCATCCTGCTCTATATTGCGCAAAGCGGTAACCTGTGGCTCGGTGGCGGCACGCTCTATCTTTACGCGCTGGGCATGGGCCTGCCGCTGATCCTCGTGACCGTCTTCGGCAACCGGTTACTGCCGAAAAGCGGGCCGTGGATGGAGCAGGTCAAAACCGCTTTTGGCTTTGTGATCCTCGCCCTACCGGTCTTTCTGCTGGAGCGCGTGCTCGGTGAAACCTGGGGGCTGCGGCTGTGGTCGCTGCTCGGCGTGGCGTTTTTCGGCTGGGCATTTATCACCAGTCTGGGCGCGAAGCGTGCGTTTGTCCGCGTGCTGCAAATCGCGCTGCTCGGCGCGGCACTGGTCTGCGCGCGTCCGTTACAGGATTGGGCGTTTGGTGCCCCCACCGCGCAGACGCACTCGCCGCTGGCGTTCACGCCGGTTTCGACCGTCGACGACCTGAACCAGGCGCTGGCGCGGGCTAACGGCCGCCCGGTGATGCTGGATCTCTACGCCGACTGGTGTGTGGCATGTAAAGAGTTTGAGAAGTACACCTTTAGCGACGCCGGCGTACAGGCTGCGCTGAAAGATACCGTGTTATTGCAGGCCAACGTAACGGCCAACAACGCCCAGGACGCCGCGCTGCTGCGCCATCTCAATGTGCTGGGTCTGCCAACGATTCTGTTTTTCGACGCGCAAGGTCATGAGCAACCGGCAGCCCGGGTGACCGGGTTTATGGACGCCGCTGCGTTCGCCGCGCATTTGCGCAATCACGCCCCGTAAACAACACTTTGTGGGGGAGTGAGCTTCAGATAACGGAGGATATCACCGTGCAACGCGAAGACGTTTTGAGTCAAACTTTGCAATTACTTGAATTAAGAGGGATTGCGGACACCACTCTTGAAATGGTTGCCGAGCGCATCGACTATCCCATCGATGAGTTCCGCCGTTTCTGGCCAGACAAAGAGGCGCTGCTGTATGACGCGCTGCGTTATCTCAGCCAACAGGTGGATGTCTGGCGCAGGCAACTGCTGTTGGATGAGACGCTCAGCAATGAGCAAAAACTGCTGGCGCGCTACGGCGCGCTCACTGAGTGCGTGAGCAATAACCGCTATCCAGGTTGTTTGTTTATTGCCGCCTGCACCTTCTTCCCGGACCCGGCGCACCCGATCCACCAGCTTGCCGATCAGCAAAAGCGCGACGCCCATGATTTCTCGCATCAGTTGCTGACGCAGTTAGAAGTGGACGATCCGGCGATGGTGGCGAAGCAGATGGAGCTGGTGCTGGAGGGTTGTCTGAGCAGGATGCTGGTTAACCGCAGCCAGGCCGATGTTGATACGGCCCAGCGGCTGGCGGAAGATATTCTGCGTTTTGCCCGCTGCCGCCAGGGCGGCGCGCTGACCTAAGCGCCCAGAAATCCCGCCCACGCGGAGAGCAACAGGCACAGTGCCATCACTCGCTGAAACCAGAGCAGCGATGTGGTGGTGCGAAACAGCCGGTTGACCGCCTTGCCGAGCAGCGTCCACGCGCTCAGGCACAGCAGAGAGATCAACAAAAACCACAGCGACAGCAACGACACCTCGCGTAGCGGATGCGCGCCGTGCGGGGCAAACAGGCTGACCACCGCCAGCGCCATCATCCAGGTTTTCGGGTTAATCAGTTGCAGCATTGCCGCCGCACGGCCGCTAAACGGTCGCTGCGCTTCGCCCTGCAAATCGGCCGCGGGCGCGGTAAATAATTGCCAGCTCAGCCAGCTTAACCACAACGCCCCCGCCCAGTTCATCACCTCACGCACCAGCGGATAACTGCGCAACACTTCACCCGCACCCGCGCCGGAAATAAACACAATCAGGCTGGCCGCCACGCAGGCGCTCACCACCGCAGGCAACGTCGCTTTGATACCAAAGCGCTGGCTGCTGGTCAGGATCAAAATGTTGGTTGGGCCAGGCGTAATCGACGCCACAAAGGCGAAGAGTAAAAACGGCAGATAGCTATAAAACGGGTTCACAGGCAGGCTCCTTATTAATGAGCCTTAGACTGTCGCGTTATTTGCCGTCGTCGTCTGGAAGATTTGTGCACAGCCTGCGGTATTGCGCGGGCGAGAGGCGGTAGGCGCGCTGGAACCAGCGTCCAAGATGGCTTTGATCGGCAAATCCCAGCGCGGCAGCAACGCCTGCTGGCGTCTCCCCTTTCGCCAGTTGCGAACGTGCGGTGGCCAGTCGCAGCTGAATCAGCCAGGCGTGCGGGCTTAAGTGGAACTCGCGTTTAAAGCAGCGTGTCAGCGTAAAGCGATCGGTTCCCGTCTCCCGCGCCAGATCCGAAAGGCCAACGTTGTCGCCAATGTGCGCATGCAGATAATCACGCGCACGGTGTGCAATGGCTGTACTTTGCAACTGCGACGGCAGCCGTTTGCGCCACTGGCAATGGTGCGTAAGCTGGCTGAGCAGCCCATCCATGGCGCTTTGCTG
Source organism: Kosakonia sp. LAM2021 (assembly GCF_016620385.1). Taxonomy (NCBI): domain Bacteria; kingdom Pseudomonadati; phylum Pseudomonadota; class Gammaproteobacteria; order Enterobacterales; family Enterobacteriaceae; genus Kosakonia; species Kosakonia sp. LAM2021. The sequence goes on along the minus strand of NZ_JAENHT010000005.1, from coordinate 165,984 downwards.
GACGATGCGCATCTCTTCGCTGTGCAGTGCGTAAAAGGTGTGCGCAATTGCGCGGATCAGTTGCGGTTCCCTGGCGATAGTGTGGGAAAAATGCAGTGAATAGCTGGACGGGACCGATTCATACAGGCCACGTAACGTGTCGCTGAGCCAGCGATCATCAAGGTAAAAGGTCAGATAGGTAAACCCGCCTTCAACCGGGGCGTCACCATCATGGATCTCACCCGGTTCCAGCAAAAAGGCATCGCCCGGCGTGCTACGGTGGCGCTCCCGCCGACAGTGAAACTGCTGCGTCCCGGAAAGCGTAATGCCCACCAGATAGCTGTCGTGCCAGTGCGGATCGTAAGCGTGCCCTTCAAAATGGGCGCGGATGGTTTCAATTCCCGTATCCGCGTGTTGCCGCAGTTCCAGCCAGTCTTTCGCCATATCGCCTCCAACGTGCCACCGGAAGTTAGCATTCATCTCCTTAAGGTAAAAGTCTGGAAGATTTGTGCAAGGGTCGATTTGTGCCGTGCAAATGCGCAGATTGCCGCAAAGTTGAGCAACTGGATAGAATTGAAGGAAATAAAGTTGACGCCTTAATACGATTAAGGTTTAATGCGCCCCGTTGCCCGGATAGCTCAGTCGGTAGAGCAGGGGATTGAAAATCCCCGTGTCCTTGGTTCGATTCCGAGTCCGGGCACCACTTATTCAGAGAACCCGCCCAAAAGGCGGGTTTTTGCTTTTCTGCTCCCGACACCTTCATCGAACTGCATTCGATTATTCGCCGCAAGCGACTCCGTTTGTGCTTGTTGAACGGTCACGTCTGATTCGCCCAACAAAACCACATGAAAAATCCTGGAAACATATTGATGCGCTCTGCGTATATCTGCTGATCACTCTCCTTGTTTAGAAGTGAGTCATCTCTCCGAGGCAGCATGAAAGGGGCATGTAACTCTCTCGACCCTATGCGGAATATCACCGGACAGGCACAGAAAGGACAGCGTTCTACGCCTGGTAATCTCCCAAAAATTGCTTATGTTTTATACAGCGAACACCGATCCAATTAAAAGGTGATGCCCTCACTCGCTGATCGCTTTTAACCACTGCCGCTCAGGCGCTCGCTGTTTGTTGGGCGAGGATAAACGTATAACTTTTGACAACGGCTGGCATTGATATCCTTAACGGGAGTCTGAAAATGAACGCGCAGGTACAGTACGAGCTTTTTCGCAAAACACCTACCGTTAATGTCCTGAATAACCGTGGGCAGACAGTCCGGGAGATCCAGTATTATCGCCATCCGGAAAACCTGGAGTCCACGGACGAGCGTGTTACCCGCCATCACTATAATGCCCGGAACTTTCTGGTGCAGAGCACCGACCCACGGCTATATGAATTACAGCAAAGCGACCCGTCAATCCGTCCCAATTTTACTTACCTTACTTCCCTCTTCGGAACGGTACTGCGTACGGAGAGCGTCGATGCCGGCACGACGATATCCCTGAGTGACGCTACCGGACGCCCATTTCTGGACGTCACCGCAGAAGGCGCTGTCTTCACCTGGCAATATGAAGAGAGCACTCTCCCCGGCAGGCCGTTATCCATAACAGAGCAGAATTCCCGGGATACTCCGTCCCGGATTACAGAACGCTTTGTCTACGCCGGAGCAACGCCAACGGAGCAAGCCTGGAACCTGGCCGGATCATGTGTACGTCACTACGATACGGCGGGTCTGGCTCAGACCGACAGTATGGCTATAACGGGCATTAATCTGTCTGTCACCCGCCAGTTGCTGAAAGATGCGGATAACCCAGGCAGCTCCCCCGACTGGACAGGAGAAGACGCATCAGCCTGGAATGATCAATTAGCGCCGGAATCGTATACAACCCTCACTACGTCCGATGCCACGGGCGCTGTATTAACTGCCACAGATGCCGCCGGCAATATACAACGCGTCGCATATAATGTGGCAGGAATGCTTTCTGGCTCATGGCTGAGAGTGGCGGGGAAAGTTGAGCAGGTCATTGTCAAATCCCGGGCTTATTCGGCTGCGGGTCAGATACTACGCGAAGAACACGGTAATGGCGTGATCACTACTTATATTCGCGAGCCACAAACACAGCGCCTCTCAGCAATAAAAACAGAACGCCCTGCAGGCCACCCCTCAGGTGAGAAGGTATTGCAAGATCTGCAATACCTCTACGACCCGGTAGGTAATGTCCTACGCGTCACCAATAATGCAGAAGAGACCTTGTTCTGGCGAAATCAGAGGGTCGTGCCAGAAAATACATACAATTACGACAGCTTGTACCAGTTGGTCAACGCTACCGGGCGGGAAATGGCCGGGATTGTTGACCAAAATCTCACCGGGCCTTCTCCCGCAGTCCCTCTGGTGTCGGATAGCAACGCCTACACAGCGTGGCTTCGTTCTTACCGCTATGATTCCGGGGGCAACTTGACGCAAATCCAGCACAGCGCCCCAGCAACCGGTAACCGGTATACCACTGCGATCACCGTTTCCAATAGCAGTAACCGGGGAGTACTGCGTTCACTGGCAGACACAGCGGATAAAGTGGAGAGCCTGTTTATGGCGGGGGGAAACCAGAAACAACTCGTTCCCGGACAATCTCTGACATGGACCTCCAGAGGCGAACTCATGGGGGTGACGCCAGTGACTCGCGACGGGCAGCCATCTGACTATGAAATGTACCGATATGATGCGAAGAGCCAGCGCATCCTCAAAATCAGTCAGCAAAAGGCAGGGAGCAATATTCTGGGCCAGCGCACACTTTATTTACCGGGGCTGGAGATAAGAACGACACTGAATGACGGCGTTGAAAACGATGTTCTGCAGAGCATCGTTATGGACGGTGTACGGATACTACACCGGACCACCGGAGCTATTGATGACCAGATACGTTACAGCTACGGTAACCTGACAGGCAGCAGCGAATTAGAAGTGGATGGCACTGGCAAGGTCATCAGTCGGGAAGAGTACTACCCCTACGGAGGCACCGCGGTGTGGACATCGCGCAGCCAGTCGGAAGCAGATGACAAAACCATTCGCTACATGAGCAAGGAGCGGGATGCGACAGGGCTGTACTACTACGGTTTTCGCTACTACCAACCCTGGGCAGGCAGATGGCTGAATGCAGACCCGGCGGGGACGGTGGACGGCGTAAATTTATATGCCTTTGTAAAAAATAATCCTGTTAAAAATATTGATGCTGACGGCCGAATGCTCAAACGCGAACGCACTAAAGTCACAGCGACTTCTGATGAAGAAAGAGGAATCGTCGTCGAAACGAATATCCTTACACTATACAGAGCAGACACACGCTCTCCAGAAGACATTATTAAAGCCGGTGGTTTTTCAGCATCAGGAGGAATCAACGATGCAGGAACACTAGGACGGTATAACAATGGAAAGGCGGAGGAACCTATTCTGTATACAGCAGAAACGGAGCTAGGGATGAAAGATTTTGCTTTTGATATGCCTAACGAACGGCATTTTTATGCCATTGATGCGGAAGGCTTAACGGTTGCCAGATATACAAAGAATTTCGAAGGTTTAAAAAATAGAAAGAACTTAACTGCGCATTTAAAGAAACAAGAACTTTTGATGGCCAAGGTCATTGGCGAAGACTGGAAAAACAAAACAGAAGCTGAATTAAGAAGAGAGCTCTATGCTGTCGAAGGCAAAACGTCCTGGTTTGATCTGACTACTGGCGTTAAAGAGGCACATATTATTGGTAAGCCAGAACAAATGTGGTCTCCTGAAGATTTACATTCTGGTACTCCCCTTCCCGTTTTAGTGCCTCTGGAGCGGTTAAGTTATATCGGTTCAAAAATGAAAGGGATTAAAAAATCGGTTCGACTGACGCAATTTGTCAGCGAGTTACAGGTGTAAATCTCTGCATTCTGTCAAAACGAGGCGTGCTGTAGCACACCGCATTGTTCTGCGGAAAATCGCAGCGCCTTGTTTTTCCATACGATCGCGTCAATAGTGTCTTTTTTTTCTGAAACGGATATTCCCATGGTTAAGAGCGTAAATCGCGCCTCGCTATCTGCGGCGGCGCTGGTACTGTTAGTGATCCTTATTTATACCGGCTGGTTTGCTAAAGACCGGGTAACCTGGCTGATGGAAGTGGTTCCGGTCATGATTGTCGTGCCATTGTTGCTCGTTACCTGGCGCCGTTATCCGCTGACATCGCTGCTGTATGTGCTGATCTTTTTCCACGCCATTATTCTGATGGTCGGCGGAATGTATACCTACGCGAAAGTCCCGGTTGGTTTTGATGTGCAACACCTTTTAGGGCTGAGCCGTAACCCCTATGACAAACTCGGTCATTTCTTCCAGGGGCTGGTGCCGGCGCTTGCCGCCAGAGAAATACTGCTGCGCGGGCAATATGTGCGGGGCGGGAAGATGCTCGACTTTATCGTCTGCTGCATTGCGCTGGCGATTAGCGCCACCTATGAACTCATTGAGTGGTGGGCAGCGCTGGCAATGGGCCAGGGCGCGGATGAGTTTCTCGGCACCCAGGGCGATCCGTGGGATACCCAGTCGGATATGTTCTGCGCCCTGCTTGGCGCGCTGACTACGGTGCTGGTTCTGGGGCGCTGGCACAAACGCCAGCTCAACGTGTAAGACAAAGCGCGGCGAAGACTGGAGCCAACGGTATTCGCCGCCTATACTCCGGAGATTCCCCCCAACGCCCACACACCTATGACCACGCAACTTCTCACCCGTGACTGGCGCTTACCCGCCGCCGTTGCCCTGCTGGCGGTGGTGCTGGCTGCTGTCTTCGTTTTACATGCGCACTGGGCGGCCTTTTTGCAATGGTGCCTGGCAACGCAAATCACCCTGCACCGCTATCTGGTGATGTATTTACTGCAACTGAACAACCACCAGTACAGCGGCGGCTTATGGCTGCTGACCGGCGCTTTCTTTTATGGCGTGCTGCACGCGATTGGCCCAGGCCACGGCAAGTTTATCGTTACCACCTGGCTTAGCACCAATAACGAAAGCCAGACCGCGGCGCGTGTCATTCCCGTATTGGGCAGCCTGATGCAAGGCGTCAGCGCCATTCTGTTCGTCTTTATTCTGGCGGTCGGTTTCAACCTTGCCGCAGGCGATCTCAGTGAAAGCCGCTGGTACGTTGAGAAAATCAGCGCGGTGATGATTGGCGGTTTTGGTGCGTTTGTCGTCTGGAACGCGCTGAAAGGCCTCAAGCCGCGCAAACTGGCAATCCGATCACTGACTCCCGCGCATCAGCATGACGATCATTGCGGCTGCGGCCACCATGGCGTTGGCGTTAGCACGCAAGGCGACTGGAAAACACGTCTCGGTGTGATCCTCGCTATCGGCGCACGGCCTTGCAGCGGAGCGATCATGATTTTGCTCTTCGCCAATGCGCTCGGCATCGTGAGTTGGGGCATTGCGGCGGTGATGACCATGGCGGTCGGCACGGCACTGTCGATCGCCGGATTGTCGCTGGCGGTGCGTTATGCGCGTAACAGCACGGCGGCGTTTTTTGGCGGTGAAGCCAGCACGTTATACAGGTTCGTTCCGGTGCTGAAAATCGCCGGTGGCGTAGCCCTGATCCTGTTCGCACTGGTACTGTTTTTAACGGTTATTCCGGTGAGCGCGAACGGGGATTATATTGCGGCGGGATGTTAAAAAATCCCGGATGACAGCGCCATCCGGGATTGGTATTACTCGTTTATTTTGGGATGCTGTTGCACCAGGCGCGCACGTTTTTCCTGCAACTGAGCGATCTCTTCATCAATGTCTTCGATTTTCTGCTCAATGTTATCGTGATGCTCCTGCAAGATTTCCCGCGCTTCCTGCAGATCCGACGCCGCCGGGGTCGCCCCTTTCAGCGGTAAGTTCGCCGTCTCTTTCATCGTCAGGCCGGTAATCAGGCCAATCACCGCAACCACCATCAAGTAATAGGCAGGCATCAGCAGGTTGGCTGAACTTTCCACCAGCCAGGCTGCCAGCGTCGGTGTCAGACCGGCAATCAAGATAGAGATGTTGAACGCACTCGCCAGCGCACTGTAACGAAGATGTGTCGGGAACATCGCCGGTAACGTTGATGCCATCACGCCGGTAAAGCAGTTCAGCACCACCGCCAGCATCAGCAGACCCGCGAAGATCAGGCCAATAATGTTGCTGTTAATCATGATGAAGGCCGGGATCGCCAGCACAAACAGCGCAACGCTGCCGAGAATAACAAACGGACGGCGGCCAAAACGGTCGCTCAACAGCCCCATCACTGGCTGCACAAACAGCATACCAATCATGATAGCAATGATGATCAGCACGCCGTGGTCTTCGGAATAATGCAGGTTATGCGACAAGTAACTTGGCATGTACGTCAGCAGCATGTAGTAGGTCACGTTGGTGGAAATCACCAGACCAATACAGGCCAGCAGGCTGCGCCAGTGTTTCGTCGCAATCTCTTTAAATGAGACTTTCGGCCCATCCTGCAACCCCTCGCGATCGCCCTGCTCCAGTTTGTCGACGTGCTGCTGGAATGCCGGCGTCTCTTCCAGCGCATGGCGCAGATAGAGACCAATTAACCCCAGCGGCAGCGCCAGGAAGAACGGGATACGCCAGCCCCAGTCGAGGAAGTTCTCCTCACCGACAATGGTAGAAAGCAGAACGACTACGCCCGCGCCGAGCACAAAACCGGCGATGGAACCGAAGTCCAGCCAGCTACCCATAAAGCCGCGTTTTCGATCCGGCGAATATTCGGCGACAAAGATGGACGCCCCGGTATATTCGCCGCCCACCGAGAAGCCCTGCGCCATCTTACACAGCAGCAGTAAAATCGGTGCCCAGATACCAATGGTGGCATACGACGGGATCAGACCAATACAAAAGGTACTGACGGACATGATTACTATCGTTATCGCGAGGATTTTTTGTCGGCCGTATTTATCGCCCAACATGCCGAAGAACAGGCCACCTAACGGACGAATCAGGAACGGAACCGAGAAGGTCCCAAGCGCGGCAATCATCTGCACGCTGGGGTTTGCATCGGGGAAGAACACCTTACCAAGGGCGTAGGCCACAAAGCCGTAAACGCCGAAATCAAACCATTCCATGGCGTTACCCAACGATGCGGCGGTAATTGCTTTACGCAATTTGCCATCATCGATAATGGTCACATCACGCAAGGTGATGGGTTTAATTTTTTTCCTTTTTAGCATGCATCTATTCCTCTTTAGACTTTCGCCCTGAACCGCCCGGCGTACTCTCCCTGCCGGGCGTTTTAACTGGCTTTTCAGCCTTCCTGTTCAAGCGTAGCAGGTTTACTTACACGGACTGTTTAAAGCCTGTACAACCGAACCTGTTGACGCCTGCTGGGCAGTGGATGACCTTTTTACCCTAACAGGGTTTAAAAATGTGATCAAATTCACATAGTTTTACTACGCAATAATCCTCCTCACAGTTTTAACGCTTTTTCTCTCCTCTGGAATAAGAAACATCTAATGCGTTACAGGCTAAAAATACGCCGGTAATCACCCTCGTGATTATTACCTTCCTTGTCATCTTCTCCATATATTTCTTCACAACTCATTTACAGCAAAAATAAATAAACAAATATCAGATTATCTTTACGCAAAATATGTGATCGACGTAACTAAAACATTGTTTCATTCTTATTGAATAGATATTCCATTGATCGGATGATAACGACATAAACCCGCAACACATCGTCTTTTGATGCGGAGACCAGCGGCAATCGATAGCGAATGCCCTGCCTGAGAAATTCTTTAATGAATTGAAAATATTCACTATTAATTTTTAGCTTTCCTCGTTCATGGTAATGACGAGCAGTGAGGATTTATTATGAAAATCAAGGCCACGATAGAACGCATTCCTGGCGGGATGATGCTGGTTCCGCTGCTGTTAGGCGCAATTTTGAATACGCTGGCACCGGATACCGGTGCTTATTTTGGTTCATTCACTAAAGGGATGATTACCGGCACGGTACCCATCCTTGCCGTGTGGTTTTTCTGTATTGGCGCATCCATTGATTTACGCGCTACCGGCACCGTTTTACGTAAATCCGGTACGCTGGTACTGACTAAAATTGCCGTCGCCTGGGTAGTGGCAATGATCGCCGCGTCGTTTATTCCGGACACCGGCATCCAGACCGGGTTCTTCGCCGGGCTTTCCGTGCTGGCACTGGTTTCAGCCATGGACATGACCAACGGCGGTCTGTACGCGAGCCTGATGAACCAGTACGGCAGCAAAGAGGAGTCTGGCGCGTTTGTGTTGATGTCGCTGGAATCCGGCCCGCTGATGACCATGGTGATCCTCGGCTCCGCCGGTCTGGCCTCGTTTGAACCGCACCATTTTGTCGGTGCAGTGCTGCCGTTCCTGATTGGTTTCGCGCTGGGTAACCTCGATCACGATTTACGCGCTTTCTTCAGTAAAGCAACGCCAGTGCTGATCCCGTTCTTCGGCTTCGCGCTGGGTAATACCATCAACCTGAGCGTTATCATGCAAACCGGCCTGTTGGGCATCTTTCTCGGCGTCGCGGTGATCATCATCACCGGTATTCCATTGATCATCGCCGACCGTGTAATTGGTGGCGGTAACGGAACGGCAGGTGTCGCGGCCTCGTCTGCGGCGGGTGCAGCGGTGGCGAACCCGGTGATTATCGCGCAGATTAACCCGGCGTTCGAACCGGTTGCCGCATCCGCAACCGCGCTGGTCGCCGCGAGTGTAATAGTCACGGCCATACTGGTGCCGATTATCACCGCGCTGTATGCGAGACGCTTCGGGCATGTGCCGCAAGCTAAAGAAGAAGCAGAGGATCCGATCGAGTCGACAGGACACTAAAGGTGCTCGATCAAAAAAGCCCCGTCAGGGGCTTTTTTGTTGCCAGTAGAAAACCGCTTCCGCCACGCGCGATCAGCAACAAACATTGGCTCTGGCATGCACTCGCGCATGACGGGAGAACATGCACTTTATGAGTTTTGAGCGGCTCTTTCACCGTGACTCAACGCCGCCTTTCTTTATATAGATATAGGGATGTTTACGGGTGTGAAAGCGGCTACTCGCCAAACACTTCGTCCACCATCGCCGTCGCGATGCGTGTCGCAGAACAGAGCCGTGGCATGCCCAGCGCTACCGTTTGCCAGCTCTGGGTGACAGACCAGCAGATCGGATGGCGTTCAGCATCACACCAGTCGCCAAGCCAGCCGAGTAAATCTTTGTAGTCCATCAATCCTGGCGTTGAAGGTGTCGCCAGCCATTGATGGTAGAAATGTCGGGTCGCCGGAGAAGCATTGATCCCCTGTGCCAGAAAATCAGCAGCCATCGCGCGCAGATTATCTTTTAGCATTTTCGCCACGCCTTCATTCGCCAGGCGACAGGCATCACCAAACGCCCCCCAGCGCAACTCTTCCAGCGCGATATAGCAGCGCCCGGCCATCGACCAGCCGTTGTAATTCCCGGCGCGCCAGTGGGCAAAAACTTGTTCGCTATGGTTCCCCGCCTGGACGGCCAGCCCGCGTTGGGTCAGCGCTTTCTCTTTCCACGCCGCGCGTTGGCTAAAATGGTCAACCAGCTCGTCATATTGCTGCGACGCGCCAGGCGTCGCGTTGGCAGGACGGCGCTCAGCTTGTTGTAACGCCGCCAGCCGCTCGGTAATGCGGGTTAATGCCAGATACCCCGGATCAAGCATACTGGCCAGTTTTTCCGCCAGCCCCAGACGCAGCGCGTCGTTCTCATTTAATACGCCAGACATCGCCCACGGGCGCAGCTGCGTTTGCGCCATGATCTCCTGCGTCAGCCGCTCACGAAACAACTGCTGTTGAGGCACAATCGGCGTCTGGCGCGGCGCATCAACGCCCTGCACTAAATCCACGATAAATTTCGGGTGAATACACTCAAGTACGCGCCCCGGGCCGTCCAGTAGTCGATTTTTCATGGTAGATCTGCCGCGAAGAGGGTTTGTATATCATCGCGTAACAGGCGTGCGTCCTCATGGATCCAATTGGCTGTCCTGATACTCTGCTGCAACTGCTGGCGCAACGCCAACACTGACGACTCGTTCTGCTGTCGTATCGCCAGGCTGTCACGCAAACTTTCCTGTAGTCCCGCGAGACTTAACGAGAACTCGGCAAAAAATGTCGCCATTCCCGCCGTAACAGAAACATCGACCTGCGCGCTCAAAGCTTTACGAATTTGTTCACAAAAATGAGCAACATGGTCGATGAGTTTCTTATTTAACGCCGTAAGGTCGATCACATAGCGGGTACGCGTGGCGACATAATCGTCCCACCCCCAACTGGGGTTATTGAGCCAGCGCGACACGGTTTCCCGCATGCTGCCAGCGCGCGGCGCCTGACCGGCCGGCAAATCTTGCGGCGCTATCACATTGGTAAACAGCGAACGGGCGTTAAAGTTGAGCGCGCTCGCCTGGAACGCCGGGAAACTGATACGGGCGCGAAAACCGGCGTGCGTGAGTTCCTCTTTAATGCGTGTTTCGATGGGGCGCATCGCATCGTTCAACGAGCGCGCCAGCGTATTTTCCAGCTCGTCGAAACGTTGTGCCAACTCACGGCTGATGCGCTCCTGCGCCGCGACTAAAATCGTCTCGCACACCGAACGAATTTTACTGAGTGCGACCTGCGCCTGGCCTTCATTTTCCAGCACCAGTTGCCCCGGCGCGAAATGTTCATCAAAACGCAGGTCGGCATGGCTTTCGCTGACCATGGTCATTAACTGACCATCATGGAACCAGGCATCAATGGCTTCGACAATTTCAAATTGTTGGCCATGAATATAGATTTCGGCTGCGGCGAGCGCCTCTTCCACTTCGTGTTCAATTTCATCGCTAACACCTTCCTGGCTGCTACGCAGCAGCGCCATGTCCTCTTCCAGCCGGGAAATGTTTTGCTCCAGCTTTTCGTAGGCCACGGTTAATCCCTGATAGCGAAAGTCAAGGTACTCGCGGGCGCTTTGGGTGTAGTTCAGCAGCTTATGCGACGCCGAACGCAGCGCATAAAGCGAGGCGTTCGCGTGCGCGGCATGCAGCAGTGTGCGAATCGGTTTTTCAAACAGCGAATCTTCCCACAGCAGATCGGCGGCATGGCGGATATGCTCAATATCCTCTAAATCGGCGTTGCGCCAGCGGCGTCCGAGCGCAGCTTCGGCGAAATCCTGCACCCAGCGCTGCTCTTGCGGATCCGGCAAACACCCCTGGTGCTGCAACTCGTGGCGGGCACGGTTTGCCAGATAACCCCACATTGAAGAAACGGGGAAAATCTGTGTCGGGTTAATGTTTCCTTTCATTAACGTACCGGAAATCAGCGCCTTCACCTGATCTTCATCGTCGCTGTTGCGATCTTTTTGATCGAATTTATTCACCAGCGCATACAACGGCACCGAACGGCCGACCGAGGAGATCGCGCGGCGCACTTCTTCATCAGAGATGGATTTAAGCTGTGTGTAGTCCATCACTGCCAGCACCGCCGACGCGCGCGCCAACTGCTCATTGAGCATTTTTTGCAGATGTGGCTGCCCGGCTTCATTCGGCCCGGGGGTATCCAGCAGCGTCAGTTGGCCCAGTTGATTATCCAGACCGGCCAGATGCACAAACTCCACCTCAATCACCGGAATATGTTCAATCGCCGCATACGCGGAAAATGGGAAGTCCACATCAAGCGCTTTGGAGAGACGCACCAGATCATTGAGGCTTTTCAGGCAGTGGAAGATCGGCTGAGCACCCAGATAGTGCTTATCAAAAGCATCGCCTTGCGCAATGCGATCCAGCAGAGCGGCCATGTCTTTATCGATTTCAATTTTTTGCGCCAGCTTTTCACGGTTGTAATTAAAAAGCCGCGTCTGAAGCTGTTGCGCAAGCGCGTCGATAGGCCCGACGTGAGAAAAGTGCAGCACCGGCTCTTTTTGACCAGGCGTATGGCGAATAAGAGTTGGCAGCGCGGTCATCGGCCGGTTACGGTTGGGCAGCACTTCCGTGCCAACAATCGCGTTGATGGTGGTCGACTTTCCTGCCTTCATGGTACCGACAATCGCCAGCACCATTTCCAGCCGGGTAATTTTCCGTAATTCGTTATGCAGCGTCGCCTGCTGCGCTTCAACGCCGCGCGCGCTGAAATGCAACGGCAAAACATTGGCGTTTTCCGCCTTACCGGTAGCATTCGTCTCATCAAACGTCGCTGTCGGTATTTTTTTTAAAGCCTGGAGATTGTGCAAGGAAAGTTGCAACAATCTTTCTGCTTCCTGGCTTAATTCAAAAATTGTTTGTGTGTGCATGTTAAAAGTCTTTCCTTAACGCAAATTTTCTTACTTTTATTTAGCCGGAATGTTTTATTAGTGAAGTTTCGGCTTTTATAATTACGTGTGGAAAATATCTTCGAAAAGATAAACACCTGATGATACTCAGGAAAATATATAATTTGTTTCTCAAAAAATGACAGCAGCACAACTCCGGCGATAAAAACCAGAGAGTTTGAGCTTAGCTCATTTCTAAGAACAGCCAGGATATATCATCATTTATTTACCCACCCAATTTGAGAGGTAATAACCACCATTGCTGGTAGCGTAGCAGGCATGACAGTTCGGGTTCGAATAACACCAGATACTACATGCCACCTTATCTGAATTAGTAAATGCTGGCAATTTCCACCAGAAAATAATCTAAATAACTGGCATAAGCATTTACTCATTATGTTTCTGGGATAAGCATCGCTTACGCGAATGACAGGTTATGTCACTACTATCATTTTTTTATGTTTTTTCTGAAAAAAATAATAACAACGGCAACTGTACGGTTTTGCTGTATAATCGCTGCCTTTCTGGCGCTGAGCCTTTGTGCGGTTTATCCCGCTCTGTATGTACTTTTGAGGAACTCCCTATGCAACTCCCCCACTGTCCAAAATGTAATTCCGAATACACCTATGAAGATAATGGCATGTTCATTTGCCCGGAATGCGCTCACGAGTGGAACGATGCGGAACCTGCTCACGATGCAGATGAATTAATCGTCAAAGATGCTAATGGCAATCTTTTAGCCGATGGTGATAGCGTCACCGTAATTAAGGACTTGAAAGTAAAAGGCAGTTCTTCAATGTTGAAGATCGGCACCAAGGTAAAAAATATTCGTCTGGTCGAAGGCGATCATAATATCGATTGTAAAATCGACGGTTTCGGTCCAATGAAACTCAAATCTGAATTTGTTAAAAAGAATTGATGTTTTGGCGGGGAGCTTTGTCTTCCCGCCTGGTTTACTTTTTCCCGCAACCGCTACACTTAATGGCAGATTTCGTTACCCGAGGTAATGATTATGCCGCTCAGTCCCTACATCTCTTTTTCTGGTCAGTGCCAGCAGGCCATCGAGTTTTACCAACAGGCACTCCATGCCGAATTAACCTATAAGATAACGTTTGGTGAAATGCCCAAATCCCCGCAAGAGAATAATAGCGATGAAGGCTGCGCTGCGGGTCAGGCTTTTGCTGATAACGATATTGCCCATGCGAATTTACGCATTGCCGGTAGCGAAATAATGTTGAGCGACGGCAGGCAAAACAGCGGGGATTACAGCGGTTTTACCTTAAGCCTCGCCACACAAGATGTCGATCAGGGTAAAGCCTGGTTCGACGCGCTTGCCGCCGGCGGGCGCGTCACCATGCCGTGGCAGGAGACATTTTGGGCGCACGGCTTTGGCATGGTGACCGATAAATTCGGCATTCCCTGGATGGTGAATGTCGCCAAAGCACCACAAGCCGCTTAATCTCTTCATTTAACTTAATCTCTTCATTGAAAAAGGAGCCGTTGGCTCCTTTTTCATTTTCATACCGCCATACAGCTTTTTCTGTTTGCCAAGATTCATCCCCGCGCAATCATCGTATAACCAAAATGCAACATTTGCGCTTCACGATAAGACCACTTTTTACCTGGCCCGCGGAGCTACAATGAGCATGCACTTGTCCAGACATCCGACCAGTTATCCCACGCGCTATCAGGAAATTGCCGCAAGGTTAGAGCAGGAACTGCGCAGCAACTATCGCTGCGGCGACTGGCTGCCCGCAGAACAGCAACTGGCTACGCGTTTTGAGGTTAACCGCCACACGCTGCGCCGCGCGATCGATCAACTGGTGGAAAAAGGCTGGGTACAGCGCCGCCAGGGCGTTGGCGTAATGGTGCTGATGCGCCCGTTCGATTACCCCCTCAATGCGCAGGCGCGCTTTAGCCAGAACCTGCTCGATCAGGGCAGCCATCCCACCAGCGAACGTCTGCTGGCGGTGCTGCGCCCGGCGTCTCAACACGTCGCCGATGCGTTAGGCATCCAGGAGGGCGACAACGTGATTCACCTGCGCACTCGCCGCCGGGTGAATGGCGTGGCGCTGTGTCTTATCGATCACTATTTCTCCGACCTGCAGTTATGGCCGCTGCTGCAACAGTTTGATAGCGGTTCGCTGCACGACTTTTTACGTGAACAGGCCGGTGTCAGCCTGAAGCGTACCCAGACGCGCATCAGCGCCCGCCGCGCACAAGTTAAAGAGAGCCGCTGGCTGGAGATCCCCAATATGGCGCCGCTGCTCTGCGTGCGCACCCTTAACCATCGTGAAGGCGAGGTCAACGCCACGGAATACTCCGTCAGCCTGACGCGCGCCGACATGATTGAATTCACCATGGAGCATTGAATGCATTTTGATACGCCAACCCGACAGCGCTGGATGGCCGCACTTGCGCACTCCACGCCGGAGATGCTGCGCGGCCGAATGCGCACACTCGGACTCGCCCCGGAATACGAACAGGTGCGCGCCCCGCAGACAGGCCTGGTGCAGATCCAGGCACGCATGGGCGCGACCGGCGAGCGTTTCTTTCCGGGTGACGCCACGTTAACGCGCGCCGTTATTCGCCTTGAGTGCGGCACACTCGGTTTTAGTTGGGTGCTCGGGCGCGATAAAGGCCACGCCGAGCGCTGCGCCGTCTGTGATGCGCTACTGCAGAGCCCTTCCTATTTCCAGACGTTGATGGAAACCCTTATTACACCGCTGGAAGCGGACCGCGCCGCGCGCCTCACTGCGCGCCAGGCCGAAGTCAACGCCAGCCGGGTCGACTTCTTTACGCTGGTTCGCGGAGATAACGCATGACCTTACAACCCGCTTTCGCTTCGGCGGTTCACGATGCCCAACACTGTTTTCGCCGTCTGTTAAAAGCCATGAGCGAGCCGGGCGTGATTGTCTCGCTGCCGCAGTTAAAACATGGCTGGCCGCCGCTCAACCCGGCCACCACCAGCGTGTTGCTGACGCTTGCCGATAACGACACGCCGATTTGGCTTTCCGCCGCCGTGGATAACGACATTGTGCGCCAGAACCTGCGCTTTCACACCAACGCGCCGCTGGTCGATCAACCGCAACACTCGCTGTTCGCCATTGCCGACAGCACCCTCAGCGCCGAGCAACTGAGCGCCCTGCCAGGCGGCACGGATATCAGCCCGGAAAGCAGCGCGACCCTGATTTTACAGCTCCCGGCACTGAGCGGCGGGCGCATGCTGCGCCTGACCGGACCGGGCATTCTGGAAGAACGCATGATTGCCCCGCAGTTGCCGGAGTGCATTACCGATGAGTTTACCGACCGTCCGCACTCGTTCCCGACAGGCATCGACGTGATCCTGACCTGTGGCGAACGCGCGCTGGCAATACCGAGAACCACGCTGGTGGAGGTGTACTGATGTACGTTGCTGTCAAGGGGGGCGAAAAGGCCATCGCCGCTGCCCACGCGTTGCAGGAGCATAAACGCCGTGGCAACGCGGAGCTTTCGGAGCTGAGCGTTGCACAAATTGCCGACCAGTTGCATCTGGCGGTCGACCGCGTGATGACCGAAGGAGGCATTGCCGATCGGGAACTGGCGGCGCTGGCGTTAAAACAGGCAAGCGGCGATAACGTCGAAGCCATCTTTCTACTGCGCGCTTACCGCACCACGCTGCCGCGCCTGGCCGTGAGCGAACCCATCGACAGCGCGAAAATGCGTTTAGAACGCCGTATCTCGGCGGTTTACAAAGATATTCCCGGCGGCCAGATGCTTGGCCCCACTTACGATTACACCCACCGCCTGCTTGATTTTACCCTGCTCGCCGAAGGCGAAACGCCGACGCTCACCACGCGCGAAGCGCAGCAGGACGCCGCACCGCACGTGTTCAGTTTGCTGGTCAATGAAGGGCTGGCAAAAGCCGAAGAAGATAGCGGCGCAACCCCGGACGACATTACCCGTAATCCCCCGGTTTACCCCTGTTCACGCTCCTCACGTTTGCAGCAACTGGCGCGCGGCGATGAGGGTTACTTGCTGGCACTGGCCTACTCCACTCAGCGCGGTTACGGGCGCAACCACCCGTTTGCCGGTGAGATCCGCAGCGGGTATATCGATGTGGAAATTGTGCCGGAAGAGCTGGGTTTTGCGGTCAACGTCGGCGAATTGCTGATAACCGAATGCGAAATGGTTAATGGCTTTGTCGCTCCGCATGATGAGCCGCCACACTTTACCCGCGGCTACGGGCTGGTGTTCGGCATGAGCGAACGCAAAGCGATGGCGATGGCGTTGGTCGACCGCGCTCTGCAAGCCGCCAACTACGGTGAGCCGATAAAAAGCCCGGCGCAGGATGAAGAGTTTGTGCTGGCGCACGCGGATAACGTTGAAGCGGCGGGCTTTGTCTCGCACCTGAAACTCCCCCACTACGTTGATTTCCAGGCCGAACTGGATTTGCTCAGACAGCTGCAACAGGAGAAACACCGTGGCTAACGCGCTGACCGGTTACAACTTTGCTTTTCTTGATGAGCAAACCAAACGCATGATCCGCCGCGCGCTGCTGAAAGCAGTGGCGATCCCCGGTTACCAGGTGCCGTTTGGTGGGCGCGAAATGCCGATGCCCTATGGCTGGGGCACCGGCGGTATTCAGCTCACCGCCAGCGTGATCGGCGAAGATGACGTGCTGAAAGTGATCGACCAGGGCGCGGACGATACCACCAACGCCGTCTCTATTCGCCAGTTCTTCACCCGCGTTACCGGCGTGGAAACCACCGAGCGCACCGCTGAAGCCACGCTGATTCAGACACGTCACCGCATTCCCGAAACGCCGCTCAAAGAAGATCAAATTCTGATTTACCAGGTGCCGATCCCCGAACCACTGCGCTTTATCGAGCCGCGCGAGACAGAAACCCGAACAATGCATGCGCTGGAAGAGTACGGCGTGATGCAGGTGAAGCTGTACGAAGATATTGCCCGTTTCGGCAATTTCACCACCCGTTATGCATGGCCGGTCAAAGTGAACGCCCGCTACGTGATGGACCCGTCACCAATTCCGGCGTTCGATAACCCGAAAATGCACATGATGCCCGCCCTGCAACTGTTTGGCGCCGGGCGTGAAAAACGCATCTACGCCGTGCCGCCCTATACGCAGGTGGTGAGCCTCGATTTTGAGGATTACCCCTTCGCGCCACAAAAATGGGATCAGCCGTGCGCTATATGTGGTTCAACCCACAGCTACCTCGATGAAGTGGTGCTGGATGATACCGGCACGCGCATGTTCGTCTGCTCCGACACCGATTTCTGCCGCCAACAGAGCGAGGCTTTACGCAAATGACCCAACCGCTGCTTTCGGTGAATCACCTTTCCCATCTTTATGCGCCAGGCAAGGGTTTTCAGGACGTCTCTTTCGATTTGTGGCCGGGCGAAGTACTGGGCATTGTCGGCGAATCCGGCTCTGGCAAAACCACGCTGCTGAATGCCATTTCGGCGCGTCTGGTGCCGCAACACGGCACCATCACTTACCAGGCGCGCGATCTCTACGCGATGAGCGAAGCCGAACGCCGCCGCTTGCTGCGCACCGAGTGGGGCGTAGTCCATCAGCATCCGCTGGATGGTCTGCGCCGCCAGGTTTCCGCCGGTGGCAATATCGGCGAGCGTCTGATGGCGACCGGAGCGCGCCATTACGGCGATATCCGTGACTGCGCTGAGCAGTGGCTCAGCGATGTCGAGATCCCGCCCTCGCGCATTGACGACTTGCCGACCACCTTTTCCGGCGGCATGCAGCAGCGTCTGCAGATCGCCCGTAACCTGGTCACTCGCCCGAAACTGGTGTTTATGGATGAGCCCACCGGCGGGCTGGATGTTTCCGTCCAGGCGCGTTTGCTCGACCTGCTACGCGGCCTGGTGGTGGAGATGAACCTTGCCGTGGTGATGGTGACCCATGATTTGGGCGTCGCGCGGCTGCTGGCGAACCGCTTGCTGGTGATGAAACAAGGTCAGGTGGTGGAAAGTGGGTTAACCGATCGGGTGCTCGACGATCCGCACCACCCCTACACCCAATTGCTGGTCTCCTCGGTATTGCAAAATTAAGGAGTGGATGATGACTGTTTTGCGTGTGGAAAATGTCAGCAAGACCTTTGTTCTGCATCACCAAAACGGCGTGCGCCTGCCGGTGCTGCGCGAAACATCGCTCAGCGTCGGGGCCAGTGAATGTGTAGTGCTGCATGGCCATTCCGGCAGTGGGAAATCGACCCTGCTGCGCTCGCTGTACGCCAACTACCTGCCCGACGCCGGACATATTCATGTCAAACACGGCGATGAATGGGTGGATTTAGTGCAGGCCCCGGCGCGTAAAGTGCTGGAGGTGCGCCGTCACACCATTGGCTGGGTCAGCCAGTTTTTACGCGTTATTCCCCGCGTGAGCGCACTGGATGTGGTAATGCAACCGCTGCTGGAACAGGGCATTGCCCGCGAGCAGTGCGCGCAAAAAGCGGGTGAACTGCTCACCCGGCTGAATGTGCCGGAACGCTTGTGGCACCTCGCTCCCGCGACCTTTTCCGGCGGAGAGCAGCAGCGCGTCAATATCGCGCGCGGGTTTATTGTCGATTACCCGATTCTGCTGCTCGATGAACCTACCGCTTCGCTGGATGAGAAAAACAGCGCTGCTGTCGTTGAACTGATCGCACAAGCAAAAGCGCGCGGCGCAGCGATTGTCGGCATCTTTCACGATGGCGCAGTCCGGGAACATGTCGCCGACCGCCTCTACCCGATGGGGATCTCCGCATGATTATCAACAATGTAAAACTGATCCTCGAAGACGAGGTGATCAGCGGCTCGCTGGAAGTCCGTGATGGTGTGATTCGTGCGTTTGCCGAAACCCAAAGCCGCCAGCCCGGCGCGCATGATGGCGACGGCGGCTGGCTGATGCCGGGGCTTATTGAGCTGCATACGGATAACCTGGATAAATTCTTCACCCCGCGCCCGAAAGTGGACTGGCCCGCCCATTCCGCGATGAGCAGCCACGACGCGCTGATGGTTGCCAGCGGTATTACAACGGTGCTGGATGCGGTAGCGATTGGTGATGTGCGCGACGGCGGCGACCGGCTGGAGAATCTGGAAAAGATGATCAATGCCGTGGAGGATTCGCAAAAACGCGGGCTGAACCGCGCGGAGCACCGCCTGCACTTGCGCTGTGAACTGCCGCACCACACCACTCTGCCGCTGTTTGAAAAACTGGTGGGCCGCGAGCCGGTCGCGCTGGTGTCGCTGATGGACCACTCGCCAGGACAGCGCCAGTACGCCAGCTATGAGAAGTATCGTGAATATTATCAGGGCAAATATCACCTCACCGATGAGCAGATGGATCAGTTCGAGCAGGAGCAACTGGCGCTCGCCGCGCAGTGGTCGCAGCCCAACCGGTTAGCCATCGCCGCTATATGCAATGCGCGTAATCTGCCGCTTGCCAGCCACGATGACGCAACGCGCGAGCACGTTGTCGAATCGCACCAGCTCGGCAGCGTGATTGCTGAATTCCCGACCACTTTCGCGGCGGCCGAAGCCTCGCGAGACCATGGATTAAGCGTGCTGATGGGCGCACCCAATATCGTGCGCGGCGGTTCCCACTCCGGCAACGTGGCGGCACATAAACTGGCGCAGCTTGGCATGCTGGATATTTTGTCGTCCGACTACTACCCCGCCAGCCTGCTGGATGCGGTGTTTCGCGTAGCCAGCGATGAAGAGAATGATTTCAGCCTCGAGAAAGCGGTTCACCTGGTGACCAAAAACCCGGCGCAGGCGCTGAATCTTAACGATCGCGGCGTGATTGCCGAAGGGAAGCGGGCGGATCTGGTGCTGGCGCACCACAAAGGCGACCACGTACGCATTGATCATGTCTGGCGCGAGGGGAAAAGGGTGTTCTGATGGGCAGACTGATCTGGTTAATGGGGCCGTCCGGCGCAGGCAAAGACTCGCTGCTGGCGGCACTGCGCCAGCGGGAACACCCGCAATTACTGGTCGCGCACCGCTACATTACTCGCCCGGCCAGTGCCGGGAGCGAAAACCATATCGCATTGAGCGAAAAAGAGTTTTTCACCCGCGCCGAGCAGCATCTGTTTACGCTGAGCTGGCATGCCAACGACTTTCATTACGGCATTGGCGCAGAGATAGACCTCTGGCTCAACGCCGGGTTTGATGTGGTGGTAAACGGTTCGCGCGGGCATCTGCAGCAGGCGCAAACGCAATATGGCGACACGCTGATGCCCGTCTACGTGCAGGTTTCGCCAGCCATTTTGCGCCAGCGCCTGGAAAAACGCGGGCGAGAGAGCGCCGCAGAGATTGAAGCGCGGCTGGAACGCGCGGCGCGTTACCAGCCGGGTAATTGCCTGACGCTGAATAACGACGGCAGTTTGCTACAGTCAGTAGAAGGACTGGTCATGCTGATTCGTGCGCAACAAGGGAAAAGCGCGTAATGATGTCGGCGTAGCGTTGCTGCGCCGGTTACGTTGACTCAACCGTTAAAGCGAGGCGCTATGAGCCTGACAATTACCCTTACCGGCACCGGCGGTGCACAACTGGTGCCGGCTTTTGGTTGCGACTGCGCAGCCTGCCGCCGTGCCCGTCAGAATGAAACTTATCGCCGCAAGCCCTGTAGCGCCGTCGTGAAGTTTAACGATGCAGTGACCTTACTTGACGCCGGTATCCCCGATCTAATGGATAACTTTCCCGCCGGTCATTTTCAGCAGTTCCTGCTTACTCACTATCACATGGATCATGTGCAAGGGCTGTTTCCGTTGCGCTGGGGCGTGGGCGAAAAAATTCCGGTCTATGGCCCGCCGGATGAGCAAGGTTGCGACGATTTGTTTAAGCACCCCGGCCTGCTCGATTTCAGCCATACCGTTGAACCGTTTGTGGTGTTTGATCTGCAAGGTCTGCAGGTGACGCCGCTGCCGCTGAATCACTCGAAACTCACGTTCGGCTATTTGTTCGAATCGGCGCACAGCCGGGTGGCGTGGCTGTCGGATACTGCCGGGTTACCGGACAAGACGCTGAAGTTTTTGCTCAATAATCATCCGCAAGTGGTGGTAATAGATTGTTCTTATGAACCGCGTGCGCAAACGCCGAAAAATCACTGCGATTTGAACACGGTTATCGCCTTAAATGAGGTGATTGGCTGTCCAAGAGTTATCCTAACGCATATCAGTCATGTCTTTGATCAATGGATGATGAAAAACCCGCTGCCGGCGGGGGTTGAAGCAGGGTATGATGGCATGCGGATTGTGCTGGATTAGACCGCGTAATACCGATATATTCGTCGCATCTTTTCCGGTGGAAGCGGAATAAGCAGACGCAGCCTGTAAAGAGGTCGTTTGAGGGATTAAGCGTACAGACTCGAAGCAAAAAAAGTTGTTGCGCATAACGCAACGGGGTCTTACTTACCCGCGTGTGAGCTGCAGTTATTAGCACATCGCGGCTTTGACAGAGTATTGAGCTTGCCATGAATGTGCTTTTTATTTGTAGCCGAAACCAGTGGCGCAGCCCCACGGCTGAGCAGGTTTTTCGCCGCTACCCTGGGCTAAATGCCCGTTCCGCTGGCACCCAGCGCCAGGCGAGAAAAACCGTCTCCCCCGCCATTCTCTCCTGGGCGGATGTTATCTGCGTCATGGAAGAACATCACAAAAGCCGGATTCTGGAAGACTTCAGCCGCCTGGTGCAGCATAAACCGGTTTACGTGCTGGATATTCCTGACCATTACCACTTTATGGATCCGCAACTGATCGCGTTGCTGGAAGATGTTGTTCCGGCGCGTTTAGGTTTGCGCATCCCTGCGTAGCCGCGTTAGCGATAATCATCGTCATCCAGCCTGCGCTGTTCATCTTCCAGCTGGCGCCGCTCGCGATCGAGCTGGCGCTGGCGGTCATCCAGTTGACGACGCCGGTCCTCAAGCTGCTGATAACGGTCGTCGTACTGTCTGCGCTGGTCGCGACTTTGATAGTCATCATCGCGCCGGTCATCGCGGCTATCCGTGTTATACGCCTCGCCAATCGCCCGCTGGATATTACCAATCGCATCATCAATCATATCCGCGTGGGCAACCTGACCACTGAGTAAGAGAGCGCCGAGCACCAGCGCGTTCGCGTAACGTTTCATAAAGGCCAGCCTCAAATAGGGACGAGGCTTACGTTAATTCAGCCACGCGCGCGCCGGGTAGCGGAGGAATCTCAAATCCCCTATGCCGCAATGCGCCGCAGCGCCTGAGCGAGTTGTACGCGGGTAAAGGGTTTGCGCAACAGTTCAACATCCGGCAACGCAGGGTTATGCGCCGGGCGCAGGTCCTGGCCGCTTATCAGCAACAGCGGCAGTTGCGGATAGTGCTGGCGCGCAAGGTTGATCACTTCCGCCCCACTTAGCGTTCCGGGCAACATCAGGTCGCTAATCAGCGCGCCAATCTCCGGCGACGCGCTCAGCAATTGTAACGCCTGCTCGCCACTTTCGGCCTCCAGCGTTAAATACCCCAGCTCATGCAGCTGTTCACATAGCGTCTGGCGGACATCTGCTTCATCTTCCAGCACCAGAATCAGCGTGTCGCGGGTATCACGCGTTTGCGCCATATCCGGCTCGGGGTGATTGACCACCTGCACCGCCGCGCGTGGCAGTTGTAAACGCACCGTGGTGCCCTGCCCTGGCGCGCTTTCAATCTCTACCCGTCCGCCGGACTGGCGGACAAAGCCGTAAACCATCGATAGCCCTAACCCGCTGCCGCTACCGGTCTGCTTGGTGGTGAAGAACGGTTCAAACACCTGCGCTTTTATCTCTTGCGACATCCCGCAGCCGTGATCCACCACTTCCAGCGCCACCATATCCTGCTTGCGCCCGTCGCTGCGGGTGACACGCTGGTTCCAGGTGCGCACTTTGATAACGCCGCTTTGTCCTTCCATGGCATCGCGGGCGTTCATCACCAGGTTAATGATGGCGTTTTCCAGTTGCCCGACGTCGATCCACGCGGGCCACGCCGGGTTCTGCGCCTCAATCTCCAGCGTCAACGTCGCTGGCAGGGAGTGGCGCATCAGCTCGCCGAGGTTTTCCAGCAGCGGCTGCATCTCTACCGCGTGCGGATGCAGCGACTGCTTACGTGAAAACGCCAGCAAGCGCTGCGTGAGCAACGCCCCGCGCTCGGCAGCTTTCAGCGCCCGCGAAATGCGCGGCGCATCCGGTGAATCGGGCGCAACCAGTTCGAGGCTACCGATGATCACCGCCAGCAGGTTGTTAAAGTCATGCGCCAGCCCGCCGGTCAGTTGCCCGACCGCTTTCATCTTCTGGCTGTGCAGCAATGCGGCTTCCAGCCCTTTACGCTCGGTTCGGTCCAGCACCACGTTAACTATTCCGCGCCCCGGCACCGGGCTGAAGCGCAGCTCAATGGTGCGGTCATCCGCCAGCCGCAACTCCTGCGGTTTTGGCAGCGGGCGCGCCAGATTCTCCTGCACGTGACCGGGTAAATCACTCACCTGGTGCAGCAAACGCTGATAGTGCTGGCCCCGCTGGAGCGCATCGGCGGTTAACCCCAGCAGCAGCGGATATTGCGGGTTCCACACCACCAGACAGCCCTGGTTATCAAACAGGGCAAAACCGTCGCGCATGGCGTGAAAAGTGGTTTCCAGTTGCGTACTTTTCTCTTTCAGCAGCTTTGAGGTGTGCTCCAGCGAGGCGGTGTTGCGCGCGAAGACGTTAAACGCCCGCGCCAGTTCGCCCAGCTCGTCACGCCGCTGCAAACCCGGTACGGAAACCTCCTTTTCACCGTGCGCCAGCCGCGACATCGCGCGCGAAATCGCGGTTAAATTAGACCCCAGGTTACGGTAGATATACCAACCGGCAAAGCCGGTGATCACCAGCGCCAGCAGGGCGAAAACGCTGATAAACACAATGATGGATCGCATCTCCTGGTGGCTCTGGGTGGTGCGCAGTTCAGAGGCGTTCGCCACTTCAGAGACATACTGGTTAATGTCGCTGTTGAGTAGCGCCACCAGCGCTTTGATGTGAAACATCGACCAGCTGATCGCCAGATCGCTCTCTTCCAGTTGCAGCGACAGCGGCTCCAGTTTGCGCAACTCAGCGCTGAAATCGGGCAGGATAAACGCCACCGTTGGGCTGGCGCTTTGCAGCGGTAATGTTGCCATCACTTCCGATAACTGCTTGATGGTCGGGCGCGGGGAGGGCGTTTGAATGGCGGCAATGATGAGCCGGTCCATCTCTTCCAGTTGGCGGCTGTCGGGGATATTTCCCCCTTCCCGCGTATTTATTTCCTGTAAATGGCGCAAGTAGCTTTGGCTCTGGTAGAGCGAACTGAGCAGCGCATTACGCTCCAGGTGACGGCGCTGCCCGCGTTGCAGCATCTCGGTGACGCTTTGCTGCAACTCATGGCTGCGCCGCGTGATCTGCGCCACCAGCTGCGGTTCCAGTTGCGCCAACGGCGCGTTCGCAAGCTGGTTAAGCGAATGTTGTAGCGCACTTTGCGTCGCTTTCAGCCGCTCGGCTTCCCCTTTGTACTCCAGCGCGCCGACCACCTGCGACAAACGCACCGCCGCCGTGGCGACGTTGGCGGTATCGCGCGCCAGGTTCATGCTGCCGGTCATATCGTCCAGCGTCTGCTGCTGCACCTGTTCCTGAATCTGGCTGGCATGGCGAAAGCCGAACACCGCCACGCCGCACACCATTAAGGTTACCGCCACCACTAACACATTAAAAAACAGCAGCCGCCCACGGGCGCTGGAAAAGAACGGATTCGCGCGATACGGCATAGTGGCTCCACAAGAGGCTCAACGCGGTTATGTGGCGTCACTATGACAAATATGAACAGCTTCTGACATTGTGCATTTACGAACGTGTGATGAAGTGCCGATATCGTCCTTCCGAGGAGCCTGACATGAGCACAACGCCCGTTCTGGAGATGCGCAACATTGCCAAAGCGTTTGGCAAGTTTTACGCGCTCAAAGGGGTGGACCTGACGGTCTGGCCCGGCGAGATCCACGCGCTGATGGGGGAAAACGGCGCGGGGAAAAGCACGTTAATGAAAATCCTTGCCGGGGCTTATAGCGCCACCAGCGGCGAGATCCTGATTGACGGCCAGCCTTACAGTATCAAAGGCCCGAAAGACGCACTGGCTGCGGGCATTACCTTGATTTACCAGGAGATGCAGCTCGCGCCCAATCTTACCGTCGCCGAAAACATCTTTCTCGGCAGCGAAATCGCCCGTGGCGGGCTGGTGCAGCGCAAAGAGATGGCCGCGCAAGCCCAGGCGGTGATCGATCGCCTTGGCGCAAATTTCAAAGCCACCGACCGGGTGATGACCTTAACCATCGCCGAACAACAGCAGGTGGAGATCGCCCGCGCGTTGCATCGCAACAGCCGCATTCTGGTGATGGATGAACCCACCGCTGCCCTCTCCTCGCGTGAAACTCACCGCCTGTTCGATCTGATCCTGCGCCTGCGCGATCAAGGTATGGCGATTATCTACATCAGCCACCGCATGGCGGAAGTATATGAGCTTTCCGATCGCGTCAGCGTGCTGCGCGACGGGCAATACGTCGGCAGCCTGACCCGCGACAAACTAAATGCCTCCGAACTGGTCCGCATGATGGTCGGGCGACCGCTCAGCGATCTGTTTAACAAAGAGCGCGATATTCCGCTCGGCAGCCCGCGTCTGAGCATTCACCACCTGACCGATAACGAAAAGATCCAGCCGGTTAGCTTGCATGTCCGCGCCGGGGAGATCGTCGGTCTCGCCGGGCTGGTTGGTGCGGGGCGATCGGAACTGGCGCAGTTGATCTTCGGCGTGCGTAAAGCCACCGGCGGCATGATCGAAGTGGATGGCGAACCAGTGGTGATCCACTCCCCGCGCGCCGCCATTGATTTGGGCATCGGTTTTTTGACCGAAAACCGCAAAGAGCAAGGGCTGTTTCTCGAACTGGCGGCGCAGGAGAACATCACCATGGCGACGCTTGAGCGCGACGCCGCCTGGGGAATGCTCGATCGCAAAAAAGCGCAGTCGATCTCCGATGATGCCATCAAGCTGCTCAACATCCGCGTACCGCACGCGCAAGTACGGGCGGGCGGGCTTTCCGGCGGTAACCAACAAAAACTGCTGATCTCGCGCTGGGTGGCGATTGGCCCGCGCATTTTGATCCTCGACGAGCCAACACGCGGTGTCGATGTCGGCGCGAAAAGCGAGATCTACCGGATCATGAACCAGATGGCGCGCAAAGGCGTGGCGATCCTGATGATCTCCAGTGAGTTACCGGAAGTGGTCGGCATGAGCGATCGCGTATATGTGATGCGCGAAGGCGAGATTGCCGGAGAGTTACTCAACGGCGACATCACCCAGGAAAACATCATGACGCTGGCGACCGGCGTTAACGAATCCCTACACCCGGCGGTACACCATGACTGATTCCAAAGAAAATACAGCCACCGAGGTCGCCAAATCGGCCTCCGCCAAAAAGATGTTGATGGGCGATCTGATGCAAACGGTCGGCATCTTGCCGATTTTGATCCTCATCGTCGCCATATTTGGCTTTATCGCACCGAACTTCTTTACCGAAAGCAATTTGCTGAATATCACCCGCCAGGCGTCGATCAACATTGTGCTGGCGGCGGGAATGACCTTCATCATTCTGACCGGCGGCATCGACCTGTCTGTCGGTTCGATTCTGGGCACCACGGCAGTGGCAGCCATGGTGGTGTCGTTGATGCCGGAGCTCGCCATGCTGTCGGTGCCGGCGGCGCTGATGCTTGGCCTGGTTCTGGGGCTGTTTAACGGCGCGCTGGTGGCGTTCGCCGGGTTGCCGCCGTTTATCGTCACGCTCGGCACTTACACCGCGCTGCGCGGTGCGGCCTATCTGCTGGCTGACGGCACCACGGTTATCAACTCCGACATCAGTTTTGAGTGGATCGGCAATAACTACCTCGGCCCGGTGCCGTGGCTGGTGGTGATCGCACTGGCGGTGATTGCGGTGTGCTGGTTCATTCTGCGCCGTACCACGCTTGGCGTTCATATTTACGCGGTGGGCGGCAATATGCAGGCCGCACGCCTGACCGGCATCAAAGTGTGGCTGGTTTTACTGTTCGTCTATGGCATGAGCGGGTTGCTTTCTGGCCTTGGCGGGGTGATGAGCGCCTCGCGCTTGTACAGCGCCAACGGCAACCTTGGCATGGGCTATGAGCTGGACGCCATCGCGGCGGTGATCCTCGGCGGCACCAGCTTTGTCGGCGGGATTGGCACCATCACCGGCACGCTGGTGGGGGCGCTGATTATCGCCACCTTAAACAACGGGATGACGCTGATGGGCGTCTCCTACTTCTGGCAATTGGTGATCAAAGGGGCGGTGATCATCATAGCGGTGCTGATCGACAAATACCGTACCCGGCATCATCAGGCAGCATAACAATACCCTACAAAACAGCAACATAAGTGAGGATTACAGCATGCGTCTTAAACCTCTTGTCACTGCGCTCTGCGCGGGTGCTCTGCTGGCAAGCGCCCCGTTCGCGCAGGCCAAAGAACTGAAGTCCATCGGCGTCACGGTGGGCGATCTGGCGAACCCCTTCTTCGTGCAAATCACCAAAGGGGCGGAGCTGGAAGCGCGCAAACTAGCGGGCGATAAGGTCAAAGTCACGCTGGTTTCCAGCGGCTACGATCTGGGTCAGCAAGTGGCGCAAATCGATAACTTTATCGCCGCCAAAGTCGACATGATCATCCTCAACGCCGCAGATTCCAAGGGCATCGGCCCGGCGGTGAAACGGGCGAAAGACGCCGGGATCGTCGTCGTGGCGGTTGACGTGGCGGCAGAAGGCGCTGACGCCACCATCACCTCCGATAACACCCAGGCTGGCGAAATGGCGTGTAAATACATCACCGATCGTCTGAAAGGCAAAGGCAATGTGGTGATCATCAACGGGCCACCGGTTTCCGCCGTGCAGAACCGTGTCGAAG
Source organism: Kosakonia sp. LAM2021 (assembly GCF_016620385.1). Classification (NCBI taxonomy): domain Bacteria; kingdom Pseudomonadati; phylum Pseudomonadota; class Gammaproteobacteria; order Enterobacterales; family Enterobacteriaceae; genus Kosakonia; species Kosakonia sp. LAM2021. Next base: position 137,728 of record NZ_JAENHT010000005.1, on the reverse strand, counting down.
GTTGCCAGACCGAGTTTAAACGCCACCCGGACATCAAGGTGCTTTCCGATAACCAGAACGCCAAAGGCAGCCGTGAAGGCGGGCTGGAAGTGATGACCTCACTGCTTGCCGCTAACCCGAAAATCGACGGCGTATTTGCGATTAACGATCCGACGGCGATCGGCGCCGATTTAGCCGCTAAACAGGCGCAACGCAACGAGTTCTTTATCGTTGGCGTCGACGGCAGCCCGGACGGTGAAGAGGCGCTGAAACGTAAGAACTCGCTATTTGTCGCCACCCCGGCTCAGGATCCACAAGTGATGGCCGCCCGCGCGGTGGAAATTGGCTATGACATCCTGCAAGGCAAACCCGCGCCGAAAGCGCCGGTGCTGATCCCGGTGACCATGATCGATAAACAGAATGTGGGTAGCTACAAAGGCTGGACGGTGAAATAACGGTTTATCCCTCTCCCGCAAGGGAGAGGGAGCGCCAACACAGGGGATACCATGAAACGCTCCGCCATTAATGAGATTCTCGGCCATACACGACAGTTCTTCTCGATGCACGATGTGCATCTGCCTCCTTTTGCCAGTTTTCCACCGACCAAATGGCAACAGCTGGACAGAGAGGCCTGGCGCGAAGTGTTCGATCTGAAGTTAGGCTGGGATGTCACCGCCTTTGGCAGTTCGAATTTCTACGCCCAGGGACTGACGCTGTTTACGCTGCGCAACGGCTCGCCCAACGGCGCGCCTTATGAAAAATGTTATGCGGAAAAGATCATGCATGTGCGCGACGCGCAGGTGACACCGATGCATTTTCACTGGCGCAAGCGCGAGGACATCATTAATCGCGGCGGCGGTAATTTAATTATTGAACTGTGGAACGCCGGAGCGAATGACGAAACGCTCAACACCGACGTTACCGTGGTCATTGATGGCTGCATTCAGACACACGCGGCGGGCAGCCAGCTGCGCCTCTCACCAGGGGAAAGTATTTGCCTGCCACCGGGGCTATATCACAGCTTCTGGGGCGAACCCGGCTTCGGCGATGTGCTGGTCGGGGAAGTGTCGTCGGTTAACGATGACGAACATGACAACCACTTCCTGAACGCCATGGATCGCTACAACAACGTTCTGGAAGACGAACCGGCGCTGCTGGTGCTGTGCAACGAGTATCATCTGTTTCTGAGCTAAAGGAGTTTGCTATGCCGCTGATTTCTCTTGCCGAAGGCCTGGCCCACGCCCGCGAACATCACTACGCCTTAGGTGCGTTCAACGTGCTCGACTCCCACTTTCTACGCGCCTTGTTCGCCGCCGCGAAGCAGGAGCGATCGCCGTTTATCATCAATATCGCCGAAGTGCATTTTAAGTACATCTCGCTGGACTCGCTGGTCGAAGCGGTGAAATTCGAAGCCGCCCGCAGTGACATTCCGGTGGTACTCAATCTCGACCACGGCCTGCATTTTGAATCGGTGGTGCGTGCCTTGCGGCTCGGCTTTAGTTCGGTGATGTTCGATGGCTCCACGCTGGAGTACGAAGAGAATATTCGCCAGACGCGGGAAGTGGTGAAGATGTGCCACGCGGTGGGCGTTTCCGTTGAAGCCGAACTGGGCGCAGTGGGCGGCGATGAAGGCGGTGCGTTGTACGGCCACGCTGATGAAGCCTGTTTCACCGATCCGGCGCTGGCGCGGGATTTTGTGGATCGCACCGGCATCGATACGCTGGCGGTCGCCATTGGCAATGCGCACGGTAAGTACAAAGGCGAACCGAAACTTGATTTTGAGCGCCTTGACGCCATTCGCCAGCAAACCGGCCTGCCGCTGGTGCTGCACGGCGGTTCCGGTATCAGCGATGACGATTTCCGCCGCGCCATCTCGCTCGGCATTCATAAGATCAATTTTTACACCGGCATGTCGCAAGCCGCACTGGGCGCCATTGAGCAGCGCATGGGCAACCGCCAGCCGCTGTACGACGAGTTCGCGCAGCTCTTGCTCAGTGTTGAAGAAGCCATTACCGATACCGTCGCCGGGCAGATGCGTATCTTTGGCAGCGCGGGGCAACTGTGATGGAACGTAAAGGGGTTATCGCCGCCGGAAATATGCTGGTCGATCATGTCCACCAGATTGTGCAGTGGCCAGAGCGCGGCTGGCTGGCGGAAATCACCCACAGCGAGCGTTCCACTGGCGGTGCGCCGCTGAATGTGTTGTTGACGCTGGCGAAAATGCACGTTGGCTTACCGTTGCAGGCGGTTGGGCTGGTGGGGGAAGACAGCGACGGCGATTATATTCTGGCGATGCTGGAGCAATATCACGTCAACCGCCAGCACGTGCAGCGCACCACGTCTGCACCGACGTCGATGTCGCAGGTGATGACCGACCCTTCCGGTCAGCGCACCTTTTTCCACTCGCCGGGTGCGAACCGTCTGCTGGATTTGTCTGCCTTTGACGGGCTGGATGACAGCATGAAGATTTTCCATCTCGGCTATTTGCTGCTGCTCGACAGCCTTGATAAAGCGGATGAGGAGTTTGGCACCCGCAGCGCGCGCCTGCTGGCGCAAATGCGCGAACTGGGTTTTGAAACGTCGCTGGATTTAGTGTCGCGCAAGGGCGATCCACGCTATCAACCGCTGGTGCTGCCCTGCTTGCCGCACCTCGATTACCTGGTGATCAACGAACTGGAAGCGGGCGAATTCAGCGGACTACCGATGCGTACTGCCGACGACGGACCACATATCGACAACATCGCTCTCGCGGCGGCCAAACTGCTGGCGGCGGGCGTAAAACAGCGGGTGGTGATCCACTGCCCGGAAGGTGCCTGGGGTGAAGCGCCCGGCGATGCGGGCAGTTGGGTGCCTTCGCGAATGCTGAGCCAGGCCGAAATTATTGGCAGCGTGGGGGCGGGAGATGCCTTTTGCGCGGGCTTTTTATATGGCTGCCACGAAAGCTGGCCGCTGCAAAAAAGCATCCTGCTGGCACATGCCTGCGCCCGCGCCAGCCTGCTGTGCGCCAATGCCATTGACGGCGCGAAAACGCTGGACGCGTTATTACAGGAGTGCTGAGGCTCAGGCGGCTTTATCGCCGTGCGAAACGTCTGCGGCAAACACGTAGCCAAGCCCGCGCAAGGTTTTGATCAACGCGGGTTGGTGGGGATTGGTTTCGATTTTGCGGCGCAGGCGCATAATCAACACGTCAATAGTGCGGTCAAACACATCGACGCTTTCGCTGTGCGTCAGCTCCAGCAACTGTTCGCGATTCAGTACCCGGCGCGCGTTTTGTACCAGCGCCAGCAACAAGCTGTACTCACCTTGAGTTAGGCCAACACTCTGCTGCTGCGGGTTAAACAGCTCGCAGCGCTCGGGATCGAGATGCCAGCCGTTAAAGACAAACCCCGGCGTTTTGATGGCGGTGGCTTCCGCCGCCAGCACGCCAGTACGTCGCAATACGGCTTTGACGCGCGCGACCAGCACACGCGCGTTGAATGGCTTGCCAATGTAGTCATCGGCACCCATTTCCAGGCCGACCACCACATCCGATTCGCTGCCAAGCCCGGTGAGCATCACCACCGGCAGCGACGGGCGCAGTTTTTGCAACTGCTGTAACACCTGCAAGCCGTTGATATCTGGCAACATCATATCTAACAGCACCAGCGCGATATCCGCATGCTGCGCACAGAGGTTTACCGCATCGCGCCCGTTATGGCAGGCGTAGACCGTAAAGACGTGCTCGTTGAGCACATCTTCCAGCAGTGAACACACCGCCGTATCGTCATCTACAACCAGAATCGCAGGTTTCATTGTCCGCTTCCGCCAGGCTTCATTTGCTCATTCTGGCTCATTCTGTTGGCTGCGATTGATAAATGCAGCGACTAAATGCCGGATTTTTAACCGGGGTCACATCCCCCTCGCCTTTCGACACGTCACTTTTGACGATGACCTGCGTTTCGTCAGTATTTTGACCAAATATCCGCCGTAATATCAGTGAATACCCCCAGCAACACTGTGGCATAGAAGATGCATAATCGGGGGCGATATTCTTAACTGGAGCGAAAGTGATGAAAAAAGTCGTCACGGTTTGCCCGTATTGCGCCTCAGGTTGCAAGATTCACCTGGTGGTCGATAACGGCAAAATCGTTCGGGCGGAGGCAGCGCAGGGCAAGACCAATCAGGGCACTCTGTGTCTGAAAGGTTATTACGGCTGGGATTTTATTAACGATACCCAGATTCTGACGCCTCGCCTGAAAACCCCGATGATCCGTCGCCAGCGCGGCGGCAAACTGGAGTCTGTATCCTGGGATGAAGCGCTCGATTATGTCGCCGGTCGTCTGAGCGCCATCAAAGAGAAGTACGGTCCGGACGCGATCCAGACCACCGGCTCTTCCCGCGGTACGGGTAATGAAACCAACTACATAATGCAAAAATTCGCGCGCGCCGTTATTGGTACCAATAACGTCGACTGCTGCGCTCGTGTCTGACACGGCCCATCGGTTGCAGGTCTGCACCAGTCGGTCGGTAATGGCGCGATGAGTAATGCCATTAATGAAATTGATAACACGGACTTAGTGTTTATCTTTGGTTACAACCCGGCGGATTCTCACCCGATCGTCGCTAATCATGTGATTCGCGCGAAACAAAACGGGGCGAAAATCATTGTCTGCGATCCGCGCAAAATCGAAACCGCGCGCATTGCGGATATGCACGTTGCATTGAAAAACGGGTCGAACATCGCCCTGCTCAACGCGATGGGGCATGTCATTATTGAGGAAAAGCTGTACGACGAAGCGTTTGTCGCCAATCGTACCGAAGGGTTTGAAGAGTACCGGAAAATCGTTGAAGGCTATACGCCGGAATCGGTCGAGGAGATCACTGGCGTCACGGCGCAGGAGATCCGCCAGGCCGCCCGCATGTATGCCGGTGCGAAAACCGCCGCCATTCTGTGGGGCATGGGCGTGACCCAGTTCTACCAGGGTGTGGAAACGGTGCGTTCGCTGACCAGCCTCGCGATGCTGACGGGCAACCTCGGAAAAGCACACGTTGGCGTGAACCCGGTGCGTGGTCAGAACAACGTACAGGGTGCCTGCGATATGGGCGCGTTACCGGATACCTACCCTGGTTACCAGTACGTGAAAGAGGATGCGCACCGCGAGAAATTCGCCAAAGCCTGGGGCGTTGAAAGCCTGCCTGCGCATACCGGTTATCGCATTAGCGAGCTGCCGCACCGCGTTGAGCACGGCGAAGTCCGCGCCGCTTATATCATGGGCGAAGATCCGCTTCAGACAGATGCCGAGCTTTCAGCGGTACGTAAGGCGTTTGAAGGGCTTGAACTGGTGATTGTGCAGGACATTTTCATGACCAAAACCGCAGCCGCGGCGGACGTCATCCTGCCATCGACCTCCTGGGGTGAGCACGAAGGTGTTTATACCGCAGCGGATCGCGGCTTCCAGCGCTTCTTTAAAGCGGTGGAACCGAAGTGGGATCTGAAAACGGACTGGCAAATCATCAGCGAGATCGCCACCCGGATGGGTTATCCGATGCATTACAACAACACGCAGGAAATCTGGGATGAGTTGCGTCATCTTTGCCCGGACTTCTACGGCGCCACCTACGAAAAAATGGGTGAGCTGGGCTACATTCAGTGGCCGTGTCGTGACACGTCGGATGCCGATCAAGGCACGTCGTATCTGTTTAAAGAAAAATTCGATACGCCGAATGGGCTGGCGAAGTTCTTCACCTGCGACTGGGTCGCGCCAATGGATAAACTCAACGAGGAGTATCCGATGGTGCTTTCCACCGTGCGAGAAGTGGGTCACTACTCCTGCCGTTCAATGACCGGTAACTGCGCCGCGCTCGCCGCGCTGGCGGATGAACCGGGTTATGCGCAAATCAACACGGCCGACGCTGCAAGGCTGGGCATTGAAGATGAAGCGCTGGTGTGGGTGAACTCGCGCAAAGGCAAAATCATCACGCGTGCGCAGGTCAGCGAGCGTCCGAATAAAGGCGCGGTGTATATGACCTACCAGTGGTGGATTGGCGCCTGTAACGAGCTGGTGACGGAAAACCTCAGCCCGATAACCAAAACGCCGGAGTACAAATACTGCGCCGTGCGTGTGGAGCCGATCGCCGATCAGCGCGCCGCCGAACAGTATGTGATAGATGAGTACAACAAACTGAAGACTCGCCTGCGCGAAAGCGCAATGGGTTAAGTCGTTAATGCGGGGTGTTCACCACCCCGCATTTTTTTCAGATCGCTTTGGTAAAACAGCCAAACCAGAACCCATTTTCTCGTTCGAACTTTTCATCGCCAAAAGCGCGAGTATGTTCGGAAACCACATCCAGACAGCAAACAGACAATCCCGTCAGATAGCGTTTCAGTTCATCCGCCGAATAGGCTTTTTCAATCATGTTGTCGAATTTACGTTTGAACAGGCCCGGTTCATCCAGCGTTACATCGACGACTTTATCGTTAAACACCGCCTGGTTACTGACGGCAAGGAAGAAATAAGCGCCGCCCGGTTTCAGGAGCCTGACCACGTTGTTGAAATAAGCGACGCGTACCGCTTCATCGGGAATAAAAGTAATAGCGGACATAATATCGAAAATGCAATCGAAGTGATCATTCGGAAAGGGTAAATCACCTGCCGCGTTGGCCTTAATAATCTGTACAATGCCTTTCTGTTGATAATCACTGAGCAGCTCCGTTGCTTTATGAATCGCGATATCGGTCTGATCAATACCGACGTAATTATCAGAAAAACCATGGGTAATAAGGTAATGAAGATTGCGACCAAACCCACAGCCAATTTCCAGTGTGTTGACGGTGGTGGAGTGAGTTTGAATATATTCCAGGCTTTCGTAGATTCGTTTTATGGCGTAACTGGGTGTGGTGCGCACACGTTCATCCGCCGATTTTTTATGTAACTCTTCCCATTTACTTTTATTTTGCTGGCTACGCTTATTTGATGCAAAGATATCCATGGAATTCACCGTATTTCATGATCGTGGCAATTTGTTTAAACCCGACTTCCGCAAGGATCTTTCTGTTTTCTCGTTCGGTGCAGGGCCGCATCATTCCTTCGAGGCTAAATTTTTTAGCGAGAATTTCATCAACCGAAAACCCTCGCGACAGTTTGAATTTAAGATAACAAGACTCGATCATTTCATTTATTTTTGAGTCGTCAATAACCTCTTTTTCAAAAAGAATTAACGCACCACCCGGGATTAACGCATCATATAATTTTTCATAAGCCATTATGCGCTTAGTTAGTGGAATAAACTGCAAGCAGTAATAAGAAGCGATAAAGTCGCACGCTTCCATGTCGATATTTTCAATGGTGTTATGCAGATATTCAATGGGTAAACTGCCGGTTCTTTTTTTCGCCTGCGCGATCATATTCTGAACCGGTTCAACGCCAATAAACCGTGTCGCTGCTTTTTGGCTATGACGGGTATAAATTTTATGAATTAGCGCACCAGTGGAGCAGCCTATTTCATAAAACACTGAACCGTCTTTAATAAAGAAATCACTTAAAAAACCAATAAGTTCATGTCCCTCCTGATAAACCGGCACCGACATTTGCACATGTTCATCAAAATGGCTGGCGACATCATTATCAAAAGACCATTGTTGCCCGGTTGATATTGAAATACTGTTACCCACTTCCATGTTAATACTCCCGATTAAGAAGAAAGAGTGAAAGGACAATCAGGCATCCGCCGATAATAAGCTGGATGGAAAGACCATCATGCAACGTGAAAATTGAAAAGATCGTTGAAAAGAGAGGAACCAGAAACAGAAAGCCGCTGGCAAGCGTTGCGCCGCCCTGCCGTAGCGCTGAAAACCACAGGCCGAACGAGCCGACGCTGGCGGGTAAAATAAGCCAAATAAACCACACCCAGCCCCAGGTTTGTAAATCGCCGATGTCATATTTTTCATGTCTTATCCAGGCGATGATCAACATAAACAACGCACCGAGAAAAAGCTGCCAGCCGGTAAATACCCAGCTATCTTTATCAAAAACAAATCGCTTACTCACGACCGTGCATACCGCCCAGCATAGCGATCCCAGAAACGCATAAAATAAACCGGTTCCGCCTTTAACGCTCTCAAGCCCCAGACAAACAATCACCCCCGCGACACCGATGACCAGTGAGATTATTTTTCGCTTATTTAATTTATCGTGCAGCAGATAATGCGCTAATATCGCGAGCCATAAAGGGTTGGTAAAAAGAATAATAGAAGACATGGATGAGGTAACGCTCTCCAGCGCCAGGTTGAGAAAGCCCATTGTTCCTGTCGTCTGCAGCGCGCCAACGACAGCGGTTAAAAGCAGCCCCTTCGCGACAGAACCTTCACTGGTCGGAATGATGGCCTGAACGCCACGGGTAAAAACCGGGATTAACAGCATAAAAAGCCCGGCCGCCATAAACCGCCAGCCGCCCATTAAAAACGGTGGCATATTTTCGTAAGAGATTAAGTATTTCCCGGTTGGAAAAGAAGACCCCATACAGAGGGTCGCAATAACGACTTTTATTAGAAAGTTCATATTTCTCGTGGTCACACTGCTTTCCTTTTATCAATACAGCCAATGGCAAACAATAAAACGAATGAAAGAGCAATAACGAGCATAGAGAGAAAGAGATAATCCAGCTGACTAAAAAAAGCCACGGCGGTAAACAAATATTGAATAATGACCAGCGCCAGCAGTAGCTTTCGGATAAATGCATCCCCATGCCGAATAGAAAAGAGAATACCTAAAGGTGCAAAAATAATGACCACCGGAATCGTTGCACTAAGGTATTTTAATGTCTGCATACTCACATTACCGGCACTGATATTTAACGCTGTTGCAAAGATGGATATTAATGCCATCACAATGACCGCAGAAGGTGTTGCCACGGATTCAGTGCGGGAAAACAGTAAAATCAACACGCAAAAAAAGACCACATCGATACCATTACCAATCCACGACGTCACAATTCCACCCGCGAAGCAAATAGAGATAAATAGCAATAATCGCCAGCCGCTCGCGTGAGCAGTTTCAATAGTCTGCGAAATAGTTTTTTTTCTTCTGACAAGGAAAATCGCTGCGCCAAAAGCAAGCCAGAAAGAGGAGAAAAAGACTTTTAATCCTGCGGATGAAAAAGGATTGGGAATATAAAACAGCGCCAGCAGATAACCTATAAAGCTGGTAATGACACACCAGGTAATTAGAAATTTATCCACCGGTATCTTGCGGGTATATATCGCTAAAGAAGATGCCGACATGCCAAACGATTGCATTGCCAGGCAAAAAACAGCGGCTTCTTTCGCAGGGATCTGCTTGATAAAGGTCAGTACCGGAAACGCAACCACACCACCGCCCACGGGTGTGGCACTGCCGACAAACGCGCCGATCATCATGGAGAGACTTAAAATATAATTCTCGGCAATACTAACAAAGCCAGTAATATAAACCGTCAATAGAAGCCATAAAATTAAAGCAAAAAATCTGAAAAAGAGGAGGGAGTCCTTATATAAAGGTCGTTGTAAGAACATTATGACTGCCTTGTCTGTTCTGAATTGCGGTATTCTTTACGAACAAACACATAAATGTTTAATTCTTTAATGAACTATGAACGTCATGACAGAACAACTTCCTAATTTTAGTCGGTTGGCTTGTTTGTTAGCAGATGCGAGCCGGGCAAGAATGCTCTGCGCGTTAATGGATAATAGCCGGCTCACCGCATCGCAATTAGCCATTACCGCCGGGCTTTCCCCCCAATCCACAAGTAATCATCTGGCGAAACTCATCCATTGCCGCGTCGTTGCCTTCGATAAGATTGGCCGCAACCGTTATTACCGGCTTTATAACTCGCTGATTGCCCAGGCGATAGAATCAATGATTGTCGCCACCTATGCCGATAGCAATTTTCAGGAACGGCTAAAACCCAGCGGGTTCAAGAAAATGTGTTATGCCAGAACTTGCTACGACCACATTGCCGGGCATGTCGGCGTGGCGATTTACGAGCACCTTTGCCAACAAAAAGTGCTCGAGGCCGCAGAAGGAAATCTTGCCATCGGCACCACTGGTGTTACGTGGTTCGGCACTCACTTAGGTATTGATGTTAACGCGCTTCGCCATTCACGCCGGGCACTGGTTATTCCCTGCATGGACTGGAGCGAACAGAGTTACCATCTTTCGGGAGAGCTCGGCGCGCACCTCTTTAGCGCTCTGCTCAAGAAGCGTTTTATTCTCAAAACCAATGAAGCACGTATTTTGGCCCTCACCCCTGCCGGTAAAGCGTTTTTGCAACGCAGCCTGGGGATTCATAACCTTGATGATGAATAATGTGCCGTTTATCAGCTCCTGCGCCAGCTAATCGTGAAACGTTTTGCCCCGGGCACAGGGGACCGCGTAGAGGAGACAAAACAAACACTCTGCTCCGCCACCGCTTCGATGGCAAAAATTGGCAGCACGCGCTCTGAAATTTACGGTTTGCAGCCGGTATTTATCAGCAAAAAAAGAGTTCTTCGTCGATAATGCCTTTTCAGCCGAATTTTATTTCGGCAAGAAAAAAATAAACATCGCAGGAAAATAAAAATAAATATTACACCGCCAGTAAAACTGGCAACCATCATTCATCATAAATAGCTACATTATAAACAGCTTATTTCGTTATTATTAAATGCCGCGTCAATGTTACCCTCTTGATATAACTAACAAAATTAGCCAAAATTCACATTCCACCACTAAATATCATTCGCTCTATAAATAATTAAACCCAACAACATGGAAGTTACCAATAATAAGTGAGGCAACAATGCATCGTATTACCCGATTATTAAGCATCATTTCATTTCTGTTTTTATTTACGCTGAGCTCTCACGCTTATAGCGAAACGATCAATATAAGCTCGAAATTCTCGTCATCATCTGGAAACGACTTTATCAATACCACGCCGCAAGGCGGGTTTTGTAGAGAATATTCACAGCAATGCAGCGGCAATAAGACGTACAGTATCTCGCTCGCCCTGACGGCATCATTAATGCAGGACTGGATCCTGGCGTATGGCGCGCCTCAGGATGCTATGTACTATAAAATGCCGGGAGCCTTACGGAGTGTGAAAGTGACGAATGCCGAACACAAAAGTGTATTTGTCCATTTTAGATTTGCCGGGCTCGCCGCCACCTATTCCACGCATTTTGACTGGACCGTTGCCCAACACACTGATTCCTGGGTTGGCGGTGCATTTATTAACGCGCCTGGCCCGTGCATCTCTTCCGGCGTCGGGGTGCCTTTAACAAGAAAATATATCTTTATGTGGAAATGGCCCGAAAACAATGTGGCTTGCTATAAAACCCCGGTCGCGGATCTGCACTATGAACCTTATCTGATAAGTGACATGAGCATTGTTTATGAATTGCGAACACCTGACCCATTTCAGCTGGCACCCGGTGACTATAAGGGAACATTGCATTTCACTATCGGCCCCGGCGGGGATATGGATTTTGGCGATCGTTTTGTCCCCAGCGATTCCAGCCTTGATATTAACTTCCTGTTGTCCGTGAACCATGAGTTTAAAATAACCACCTCCGCAGAAGACCGGATGGTGGCGCTACAGCCCTGCAAACCGGGCCAGGTCTGTTCTGCAAAAGAGGGCGAGGCAAACTGGGAGCGCTGGATGGTCAGCCGCGTCACACCGCAGCTCACAGGGCGAAGTAACTTCGGTATCACCAGCTCCGGGGATTTCACCGTTTACCTTGCCTGCATGAATAGCCAGATTGGTCAGGACTGTGCGCTGGAAAGTGATAACACCGCGCAGCAGGTGCCATTCTCTGCCTTTATCAACCTGCCCGCGAATATTGTGGATAGCACCACGGGAGCGGCGGTCGTTCAGCAGCGCTTACACATTGGCAAAGATCCCGCGAAGAATCTCTTTACCACCAAAACCTATGCGCAGAATCAAAAAGGCAGTATCGATTTCCTGGTTTCTCAACGCGATGTTGAAGCCATGCTCAGCACCCGGCCGGATACCTATCGCGGCGGCGCAACGGTGATTTTCGACCAGAACATAAATTAACGGCGAGTCTGCTATAAAAATCCCTCCGTGAAGGAGGGATTAAAAAAACCACTGTTCGCCTGCTTACGCCGATTATCGCCACATTCCTTCCTCATAAAACGGCACTGTTTAGCACTTAATTTATCCCGGTAATTCCAGCGTCTTTTCCGGCGGAAAGTACGTTTCAGATATCGCTTAATAGATAAAAAACGAAAAACCGAAAGGCAAAACACTCACAGTTAAACGCCATAAAAATTTATTTCCCCATCACCATTCATCATAAAAAGCGCCAATATTGCCGGGTAATCGCCCTATTATTATTCACCTCCTAAATGCTACCCTCATCGCTATATGGGTAAGATTTAGCGGAATTATTCCCCGCCGTTATTTTCCTGGCGGGATACTATCGTTTTGGTCACAGAACAAGATGGCAATAAAAAATTAAGTGAGACAGCAATGGGTCGCATCATCAAATTATTCAACGTTATTTCATCTACTTTCTTGCTTATTGTAAGTTTTCATACTTACGGCCAAACGCTCAGCATTAGCCAGGAATACAACTCCGCATCCGGAAACACCTTTGTTAATACCACACCGCAAAGCGGTTTTTGTATAGAACATGCTCCCCTGTGTACCGACGGTAAAACGTTCAGTCTCTCACTCCATTTAACAGCAACGTTGATGAAGACATGGATCCTTGCGAACGCAGCCCCACGAGATGGCGTGTACATAAAATTGCCGGGGGTCGGGGGTGATGTGAGGGTCATCAATGCTGAGGGGAAAATCACCACGGTTCATTTCAGGATTGTGGGTTTAGCCGCGAATTATAATACCCATTATGACTGGGATCTTGCTGATCACATTAACTCATGGGTCGGTGGATCGTTTGAGACAGCGCCCAGCCCATGTACCTCTTCCGGTATAAGTCAGGCTCTCACCCGATACTACCAATTTATGTGGAGATGGCCTAAAAGCGCTGTGGCCTGTTATAAAACTGCAGCAAGGGATCTCGAAAATGAACCCTATTTATTAAATGAGCTGAGCATTGTCTACGAATTAACAAATGCCAGCCCGCAACAATTAGTGTCGGGGGATTATACCGGGACATTACATTATTCCGTCGGTCCCGGCGGAGATATTGATTTTGGTGACGCGTATGTCCCCAGCGATACTTCCGGTATTGATATTAATTTTCGCCTGACCGTGAAGAATGAGTTTAAAATCACCACCACCGCAGACGACCGACAAGTTGCTCTGCAACCGTGCAAGCCCGGCAAAATCTGCACACCAGATGAAGGCGAAGCAAACTGGGAGCGCTGGATGGTCAGCCGCGTCACACCGCAGCTCACAGGGCGCAGTAATTTCGGCATCACCAGCACCGGCAACTTCACCGTTTACCTTGCCTGTGCTGACGGCCAGGTAGGCCAGGATTGCGCCTTAAAAAGCGATAACAGCGGGCAGCTGGTACCGTTCAGAGCATCACTCAACCTGCCAACAAATATCGTGGACAGCACGACGGGCGCGACAGTTGTTCAACGGCACCTGAACGCCGGGAAAGATCCGTCGCAGAACATCTTTACCACCAAATCCTATGGCCAGGATCAAAAGGGCAGTATCGATTTTCTGGTCCCGCAACGCGATGTTGAAACCATGCTCAGCACAAGGCCGGATACTTATAGAGGCGGTGTGACGGTGATGTTCGACCAGAGTATTAATTAGCAAACGACGTTATTTAACAGGCAAGGCGGATAAGCCCGCCTGATGTAAAAATCCCTCCGTGAAGGAGGGATTGAGAAGGTTACTGATCGGCAGTTTTATCAAATTTGCCCAACATCTCGCGCTCGTAAGCGCGCGCTTTTTTACGGTCAAACTTGTGTTCCCACTTGGCGATCACCAGCACCGCCAGCGCATTACCCACCACATTCAGCGCAGTACGTGCCATATCAAGGATACGGTCAACACCGGCGATAAACGCCAGCCCTTCCAGCGGAATACCGACGCTACCCAGCGTTGCCAGCAGCACCACAAAGGAAACGCCCGGCACACCCGCAATCCCTTTCGAGGTGACCATCAGCGTCAGCACCAGGATGATTTCCTGCCACAGCGACAGGTCAATGCCATACAGCTGCGCAATAAAGATGGCCGCAATGCTCTGATACAGCGTCGAACCATCGAGGTTAAAGGAGTAACCGGTCGGCACCACGAAACTGGTGATCGACGCCGGTGCGCCATAGGCTTCCATCTTCTCGATAATGCGCGGCAGCACGCTTTCCGAACTGGCGGTGGAGTACGCCAGAATCAGCTCATCTTTCAGGATGCGGATCAAAATCCAGATGCTCAGCCCGCACACACGGGCCACAATTCCCAGCACCACCAGCGCAAAGAACAGAATGGCGAAATAGACCAGGATAACCAGCTTTGCCAGCGGCCACAGCGAAGCAAAACCGAAGTTCGCCACCGTTACTGAGATCAGCGCAAACACGCCGACCGGTGCATAGCGCATCACCATATGAGTGACTTTAAACATGGTTTCGGAAATAGAACGGAACACGGTGACCAGCGGTTCGCGGTGCGAGGCTGGCAGAGAAGAGAGCCCCAGGCCAAACAGCACCGAGAAGAAGATGATCGGCAGCATATCGCCCTTCGCCATCGACGCGATGATATTGGTCGGCACCAACGATAAAATCGTCCCCATCAAGCCGTGGGCGTGGCTTTGCACATCCGCGGTGGTGCTTTGGTATTTCGAAATATCCACCGTCGCCAGCTGCGACATATCAATTCCCGCGCCCGGCTGGAACACATTCGCCAGCGTGATACCGAGAATAATCGCCACCGTAGTGATCACTTCGAAATAGATGATGGTCTTCGCGCCGATTCGGCCAAGCTGTTTCGCGTCGCCAACGCCTGCAATGCCGACAATCAGCGTCGAGATAACAATCGGCACGACAATCATTTTGATCAAATGGATAAAGATATCGCCTGCCGGAGACAGGAGATTCGCAATCAGCCATTCGCGGCTGTCGCTGTGGTAGTGCAGATAACTACCCAAAAGAATACCCAGCACAAGGGCTAGCAGAATCTGCCAGGCCAGGCTGATTTTCATGTTTTTCATAACTACAGACATCCTCAATGAAGCGCCATTCCAGGTCCGGAACGACCCATACTGAAAGGGTATGATTAGCGTCGCACAGTATTGCGGGGTTTTTTAACGCGCATTATCAGTATCATTTGCAGGGTGTAACGCGCAACCCTATACCGGGAGGGGGTTTGACTGAATTTTTACTCAAAAACCGTCTTTTATTTCAGTTATTATAAATAACTCTTTGTTATGAAAAACTTTTCACTACTCTTAAATCCAATATTTACCATTAGAAATTATTACGCATAATTCGTTCATTTGCGCATTTTTTAATCATGAAAAATGCCATCCCGACCAATCTTTACCGAAATTTCGTCTGCCTTTCGTAATGAATGCAGTGAATAATACACAGCACCAACCATTATCAGGCTAATAATCGAGTAGTGCATTTTCATAGACTTGCATCAGCCTGCATTTTTACGCCGATAGTAAGCGTAATCGAACTGCCACATTCCATAACTTGCTGTTATGAAGCGCCTTTCTTTCCGCTCCACCTTTTTGCGTTCTTTCGCGCGCCAGCACATTTATTTTGCTCGCTTTTTGCACAATTCATTTAATGCGTGATCTATCGCGCAAATAGTAAACAAAGCTGGCAAAGGCCCTACAATTAACGTTCTTGTGACATATTATTAACATCTTACAAGGAGAGCAATCGCCATGAGCCAAATACATAAACACGATATTCCCGCCAATATTGCGGAACGTTGCCTGATAAATCCGGAGCAGTATGAAGCCAAATACCAGCAATCGGTAACTGACCCTGACACATTCTGGGGCGAACAAGGCAAAATCCTCGACTGGATCAAACCTTACAAGAAGGTGAAAAACACCTCCTTCGCGCCAGGCAATATTTCCATTAAATGGTATGAAGACGGCACGCTGAACCTGGCGGCCAACTGCCTCGACCGCCACCTCGCCGAACGCGGCGATCAAACGGCCATTATTTGGGAAGGTGATGACGCAAGCCAGAGCAAACTCATCACCTACCGTGAATTGCACCGTGATGTCTGCCGCTTCGCCAATGTGCTGGTGTCGCTCGGTATCAAGAAAGGCGATGTCGTCGCCATCTATATGCCGATGGTGCCGGAAGCCGCTGTGGCAATGCTCGCCTGTGCGCGTATTGGCGCGGTGCATTCGGTTATTTTCGGCGGCTTCTCGCCGGAAGCGGTCGCCGGGCGCATTATTGACTCAAGCTCGCGGCTGGTGATCACCGCCGATGAAGGTGTGCGTGCCGGGCGCAATATCCCGCTGAAGAAAAACGTCGATGACGCGCTGAAGAACCCGAACGTCAGCAGCGTCGAGCATGTCGTGGTGTTCAAACGCACCGGCGGCAACATCGACTGGCACGAAGGGCGCGATCTGTGGTGGAACGAGCTGACCGACAAGGCCAACGACCAGCACCAGCCTGTTGAAGTGGGCGCAGAAGATCCGCTGTTTATCCTTTATACCTCCGGCTCCACCGGGAAACCGAAAGGCGTGCTACACACCACTGGCGGTTACCTGGTCTATGCCGCGTCAACCTTTAAATATGTCTTCGATTACCATCAGGGCGATGTCTACTGGTGTACTGCCGACGTCGGTTGGGTTACCGGGCACAGCTACCTGCTGTACGGACCGCTGGCCTGCGGCGCCATCACGCTGATGTTTGAAGGCGTGCCGAACTGGCCGACCCCGGCGCGCATGAGCCAGGTGGTGGACAAACATAACGTGAATATCCTCTATACCGCGCCAACGGCCATTCGCGCGCTGATGGCGGAAGGGGATAAAGCGATTGATGGCACCAGCCGTGCTTCGCTGCGGATCCTCGGCTCCGTGGGCGAGCCGATTAACCCGGAAGCCTGGGAGTGGTACTGGTCAAAAATCGGCAACGGTAAGTGCCCGGTCATGGACACCTGGTGGCAGACGGAAACCGGCGGCTTTATGATCACCCCGCTGCCGGGAGCAACCCAGTTGAAAGCCGGTTCCGCCACGCGCCCGTTCTTCGGAGTGCAGCCTGCGCTGGTGGATAACGAAGGTAACGCGCTTGATGGCGCGACCGAGGGCAACCTGGTGATCACCGACTCCTGGCCGGGCCAGGCGCGCACGCTGTTTGGCGATCATGATCGCTTTGAGCAGACCTATTTCTCCACCTTCAAAAACATGTACTTCAGCGGCGACGGCGCGCGTCGTGACGAAGATGGTTACTACTGGATCACCGGTCGCGTGGATGACGTGCTGAACGTCTCCGGTCACCGTCTGGGGACAGCTGAAATCGAATCGGCGCTGGTGTCGCACCCGAAAATCGCCGAAGCGGCGGTGGTGGGCATTCCGCACAACATTAAAGGCCAGGCCATTTACGCTTACGTCACGCTCAACCACGGTGAAGAGCCGTCGCCAGAGTTGTACACCGAAGTGCGAAATTGGGTGCGTAAAGAGATTGGCCCGCTGGCGACGCCGGACGTGCTGCACTGGACAGACTCACTGCCGAAAACCCGCTCCGGCAAAATCATGCGCCGTATTCTGCGCAAAATCGCCGCTGGCGATACCAGCAATCTCGGCGATACCTCAACGCTCGCCGATCCTGGCGTAGTGGAAAAACTGCTCGAAGAGAAGCAGGCCATTACCATGCCATCGTAATAATCGTAAAACCCTGCCGGATAGCGGCGCGAAAGCGTGTTATCCGGCGGCAAACGCAACCATAACGCTCTCCTTCCAAGGAGAGGAAACAACCACCTCACCCTACAATTCCTAATGGATTTCGTGTTGCAGGAAAGCGGCAAACGCGCATATCCCAGGCGCAACAATAACGATGTGACTGGGGCGGGCGCGTGCGGCCAACCGACCGGCAGCGCGTAAGACAACGGGGAGACCTCTGGAGAATTCTGTGATGAATAACATTTATCAACAGATAGAAAACAGTGCGCATTTCAGGGAGTTAGTCGAAAGACGGCAACGGTTTGCCTTTATGCTTTCCATCATCATGCTGATTATCTACGTCGGCTTTATTCTGCTTATCGCATTTGCCCCGCACTGGCTCGGTACGCCATTACATGAAGGCACCAATGTCACGCGCGGCATTCCGATTGGCATTGGTGTGATTGTGATTTCGTTTGTGCTGACCGGCGTGTACGTCTGGCGGGCAAACGGCGAGTTTGATCGTCTGACAAAAGCGGTTCTGAGCGAGGTAAAAGCATCATGAAGAGAGTCCTGACGGCGCTGGCCGCCACACTTCCTTTTACGGCTCACGCCGCCGATGCCATCACCGGCGAGGTACAGCGCCAGCCGACCAACTGGCAGGCGATCATTATGTTCGTCATTTTCGTCGCGCTGACGTTGTACATCACCTACTGGGCATCCAAACGGGTGCGTTCGCGCAGCGATTACTACACCGCGGGCGGCAATATCACCGGTTTTCAGAACGGGCTGGCCATAGCCGGTGACTTTATGTCCGCAGCCTCGTTCCTGGGGATTTCCGCGCTGGTGTATACCTCCGGCTACGACGGCCTGATCTACTCGCTCGGCTTCCTCGTCGGCTGGCCGATCATTCTGTTCTTGATCGCAGAGCGCTTGCGTAACCTGGGGCGTTATACCTTTGCCGATGTGGCCTCTTATCGCCTGAAACAAGGCCCCATCCGCACCCTTTCCGCCTGCGGTTCGCTGGTGGTTGTCGCGCTGTATTTGATTGCGCAAATGGTCGGCGCGGGCAAATTAATCGAGCTGCTGTTTGGCCTGAATTACCACGTCGCCGTGGTGCTGGTTGGCGTGTTGATGGTGCTGTATGTGCTGTTCGGCGGCATGCTCGCCACCACCTGGGTACAGATTATCAAAGCGGTGCTGCTGCTGTTCGGCGCAAGTTTTATGGCCTTTATGGTAATGAAACACGTCGGTTTCAGCTTCAACAACCTGTTCACGGAAGCGATGGCGGTCCACCCGAAAGGCGCGGCAATCATGAGCCCTGGCGGGCTGGTGAAAGACCCGATCTCCGCCCTTTCACTCGGGCTTGGATTGATGTTCGGCACCGCCGGTTTACCGCATATTCTGATGCGTTTCTTCACCGTCAGCGACGCGCGTGAAGCGCGCAAAAGCGTGTTCTACGCCACCGGGTTTATGGGTTACTTCTACATTCTGACCTTTATCATCGGTTTCGGTGCCATCATGCTGGTGGGCGCAAACCCGGCGTTTAAAGACGCGGCGGGCGCGCTGATTGGCGGCAACAACATGGCAGCGGTGCACCTGGCAGATGCAGTCGGTGGCAACCTGTTCTTAGGTTTTATCTCCGCCGTGGCGTTCGCCACCATTCTGGCGGTGGTTGCCGGGTTAACGCTGGCGGGTGCCTCTGCGGTTTCTCACGATCTCTATGCCAACGTGATCCGCAAAGGCGCGACAGAACGCCAGGAACTGAAAGTGTCGAAAATCACCGTGCTGGTGCTGGGGGTTGTCGCCATTCTGCTTGGCATTCTGTTCGAAAAACAGAACATCGCCTTTATGGTCGGACTGGCGTTCTCCATTGCCGCCAGCTGTAACTTCCCGATCATTCTGCTCTCGATGTACTGGTCGAAGCTGACTACGCGCGGTGCGATGATCGGCGGCTGGCTGGGTCTGTTAACGGCGGTTGTCCTGATGGTTCTCGGCCCGACAATTTGGGTGCAGATCCTCGGTCACGCCGCACCGGTGTTCCCGTATGAGTACCCGGCGCTGTTCTCCATCGCCGTGGCGTTTATCGGCATCTGGATCTTCTCCGCCACCGATAACACCGAAGCCGGCAAACTGGAGCGCGAGCAGTTCCGTGCGCAGTTTATCCGTTCGCAAACCGGGATCGGTATCGAACAAGGCCGTGCTCATTAATCTTTTTACCCCGGTCAGTAATGGCCGGGGATCACACTTTCCCCCCTTTTCTCTACCCCTCTTCTGTCAGCGCGCTACAGTACCCTCAGCTTATTGAAACAATGTTTTTAATACATCAGCACGTTAATTCATTTATGACTTAAGAGGGTGTGATGAAAAAATATGCTTTAGTGGGAACCGGCGGGCGCGCCGGGTTGTATATTTCCGCCATCGGCGGGCAGTGGAAAGAGAACGCCCGTATGGTGGCGTTTTGCGACAGCAACCAGACGCGCATGGATTACGCCAATCAGCTGTTACAAAAAGAAGACGCGCAACCCGTTTCCACGTGGAAAGCGGCGCAGTTTGAAGCGATGATCCACGAAACCCGGCCAGACATTGTTATCGTCACCACCATGGACAGAACCCATGACGACTACATTGTGCGGGCGTTACACGCAGGCTGCGATGTGATCACCGAAAAGCCGATGACCATCGACGAACAGCGCGCGCTGCGCATTCTCGATGCCATTGAACAGACCGGCAAAACCGTGCGCGTGGCATTTAATTACCGTTATGCGCCGCACCACAGTAAAGTACGCGAGTTGCTGATGAACAACACCATCGGTGACGTTTATTCGGTGCATTTCGAATGGCTGCTGAACACTGAACACGGCGCCGATTATTTCCGCCGCTGGCACCGGGAAAAGCGCAACAGCGGCGGGCTGCTGGTACATAAATCGACCCACCATTTTGATCTGATGAACTTCTGGCTCAACAGCTACCCACAGCGGGTATATGCCGAAGGCGGGCTGCGTTTTTATGGCAAAGAGAACGCCGAAAAACGTGGTGTTACCCAATTTTACCCGCGCACGCACGGCTATGCCGCCGCTCACGATGATCCTTTCTCGCTGCATATGGCGGATAATCCGCAGTTAAAAGCGCTCTATCTCGACGCGGAACATGAAGATAACTACTGGCGCGACCAGAGCGTGTTCAGCGATGGCATCACCATCGAAGATACGCTTTCAGTGCTGGTGAAATACCAGAACCAGTGCCAGTTGAGTTATTCACTCAACACCTACTTGCCATGGGAAGGGCTAAACGTGGTATTTAACGGCAGCCAGGGGCGGCTGGAGATGAAAATCGTCGAGAAATCCTACGTTAACGCCGGCGGCGAACGCGCCAATGAAGGCAGCCTTGAATCCTGCGACATCACCGTGTTTCCGATGTTTGCCGCACCGTGGAAAGCAGATTTTACCCTTGGCGAAGGCGGCCACGGCGGCGGCGATAATGCCATGCTGGCGGATTTGTTTGGCACACCGGGCAATGACCCGCTAAAACGCGCCGCCGATCACCGCGCAGGCGCGATGTCGATTCTGACCGGCATTGCCGGCAACATTTCCATGCAGCAACAACGCCCGGTTAACTTTAACGAGTTTGAACTGGTTGCAAGGCTGAAAAAATACTGACCTTCCCGCTCCCTGTTGCACGGCGGGGAGCTAAAACATCACGCGGGCGATCAAGGGCGCTGCCAGCACCATCAGCACGCCAGAAAGCATCATCACCAGACTTGCGACCACGCCCTCCTGCTGACCCAGCTCATAAGAACGCGCCGTGCCCGCGCCGTGCGAGGCCGCGCCAAAACCCGCGCCTTTCGCCACACCTTCGCGAATCGATAAGCGCAGAAACAGCACATCGCCCACCGCCATGCCAAACACGCCAGTGACCACTACAAACAGCGCCACCAGATCCGGCTGGCCACCAATCGGCCCGGCCGCCGCCAGCGCAAAGGGCGTGGTGATTGAACGCACCGCGAGGCTGCGCTGGATCTCATCCGGCAACGTAAACAGGCGCGCCAGCCAAACCGAGCTGGTCACCGCCACCACGGAAGCGGCGATCACGCCCGCCGAAAGCGACATCCAGTGACGGCGAATAATCGCCAGGTTGTCATACACCGGCACGGCGAAAGCAATGGTCGCGGGCCCCAACAGCCACATCAGCCAGTGGGATCCCCCGATGTAGTCCTGCCAGGAAATATGACCGAACACCAGCATTAACACCAACAGCAGCGGCGTGAATACCAGCGGCATCAGCGGCAATTTACGAAAACGGCGGTAGAGCCGTTTATTGAGGAAATAGCACACCAGCGTCATCGCCAGGCACAGCAGGCTTAAAGCGAAATCACTCATTTTTCAGCCTGCTGAGTTCGAAGCGGTAGACTTTATCCACCACCCAGGCGGTGGCACCGAGCACCAACAGCGTGCTCAAACCGATCACCATAAAAATGCGCCAGCCTTCCACCATCAACAGTTGCGCGTAATTGACCACGGCGACCACCGCAGGCACAAAGAACAGCAGCATTTCCGCCAGCAACCAATGCGCACCGGCGCGTACCCAATTGAGCGGGATCACCCGGCAAAGAATTAACCCCAGCAGCAGTATCATGCCCACCAGATTGGCGGGAAGCGGCAGATGCAGCCATTGCACCAGGTATTGCGCAAAGATAAACAGCCCGGCATAAAGCAGCACCTGAACCGGAACCTGCAAGCGGCGCACAAGGGCAGGCGTAACACGGCTTAACGCCACGTCCATAACGATTTTCCATCAAATAAGCAGGCGGCCAGTATAGAGAGCCCCAATGCGCTACTGAAATGAATTAAACTCATCGCATACATAGTTCTAAGGAATAATTATGGACATCAGAACGCTGCGCTATTTTGTGGAGGTGGTACGCCAGCAAAGTTTCACCCGCGCGGCGGAGCGCCTGTTTGTGACGCAACCGACCATCAGCAAGATGCTGAAAAACCTTGAAGATGAGCTGAACTGCACGCTGCTTATCCGCGACGGGCGCAAACTTTTACTCACCGACACTGGCCGTGTGGTGTATGAGCGCGGCATCGCCATCCTCGCGGAGTTTCGCCAGTTAGAAACCGAACTTGGCGACATCAACCACCTGAACAAAGGTATTTTGCGCCTCGGCATTCCGCCGATGGTCGGTATGTTGATGGCCGGGCCAATCAACCTCTTCAGCCAGCGCTACCCCGGCGTGGAGCTGAAAATTGCCGAATTCGGCGGTCTGACCGTGCAGCAAGCCGTGAGTAATGGCGAACTGGATGTGGCGATGACCGCTCTGCCGGTTGAAGAAGAGAGTGGCCTGGCTACCCTGCCGCTGTTCAGCCATGCGATGTGCGTGCTGGTGCCGCGTTCCGGCAATTGGCTTGAGCGCGACGTCGTGACGCCGGAGGAACTCGCTGAACAACCGCTGCTGATCTACAACGAAGATTTCGCCTTGAGCCGCCAGCTCATGCTGCTGTTTCAACAGCATGACGTGAAGCCGCGTATCGCTGTGCGTAGCGGTCAGTGGGATTTTCTCGCCGCCATGGTGCAAGCAGGCGTAGGCATTGCCATTTTGCCGGAGCCGGTCTGCCAGCGGCTGGATAAAACCACGCTGCGCTGGCTCCCGCTGCAGAGTGACTTGCGCTGGGAACTGGGGATGATTTGGCGCGAAGGCGTTTACCTTTCGCGCAGTGCGCAGGCATGGCTGCAATGTTGTAAAGGGTTCTGGCTGGATGAGAAAAGCGAGTAGCGGGGTTAACTGACCGGGCAGCGCATAAACGGCTGCCCGGCGCAGGGTTTACTTATTCTCTAACAGCAGCGCTTCCAGCAGGTCGAGATCGTGCAGCAGTTTTTGCAGCGTCTCGTTGCTTATCTGCCGGGTTGCGCGCAGATGGTAAAGCTCGGCGCGCTCTGAGCGCAGTGCCGCCAGGCGGAAACGGCGTTCCAGATTCTCTTCCTGCAGGGAACTCTCAACGTTATTACGTCCGTCTGCGCGGCGGCGCAGGTTACCAATTACCCGCGAACTCACTTCCGTGAGTAACTGGTTATCGATGTTCTCTTCGGTGTCTGCCGCCAGGCGCTCTTCCATCTTCTGAATCGCCACAATCGCCACGTCCGCCGTTGCCGCGCGCGCCATCCGTTCCTCTTTGTACTGCTGCGCGTGGTCGCGCACTTCAACATGCTGCAACAGCGCAGGCAGCGCGATTACGCCAACAAACAGCGAGAACAGAATCACCCCGGCGGCGAGGAACACCAGCTCATAGCGCGCCGGAAAGACATCGCCGCTCGGCAATAACAGCGGAATGGAGAGCACACCGGCAAGTGTTATCGCCCCGCGCACCCCGGCAAAGGTGGCAATCAGCAGCTCGCGGTCGCTCCACGAGGCGAACTCCATCGGTTTTTTCACCAGGAAACGCTGGCTGAATCTCTTCATCGTCCACAGCCAGCCAAAACGCACCAGCATCAGCGCGGCGTAAATCAGCACAATATCGGTAAACAACATCCAGGTTTCGACATTTGGATCGGCTTCTGCCGCCACCAGCGAAGACTCAAGAATGCCCGGCAACTGCAAACCTAACAGCAAGAACACCATGCCGTTAAAGACGAACTCCAGCATCGCCCAAGTGCTGTTGGCGCGCAGACGCATCGCCAGCGGCGCGGTGCGCATCACGCCGGAACGGGTGATGGTCATCCCCGCCGCGACCGCCGCGAGGATGCCGGAAAAGCCGATATGTTCCGCAATCAGATAGGAAGCAAACGGCAGCAGAAACAGCAGCACGATTTGCGTTGCTGGTTCATCGCCGCCCCAGCGGCTGAGAAAACGCAGCGAGCGGCCATACAGCCAGCTCACGACAAACCCGGCCAGCAGACCACCAATCGCCACTTTGAAAAACTCGAGCGTTGCGCCGCCCACGGTGAACACCATGGTGCCCATCACGACCGCCACGGCGAATTTCAGCGATACCAGGCCCGAAGCGTCGTTCATCAGCGCCTCGCCCTGCAAAATGCCCATGATTTTCTTCGGAATGCGCCCTTCCCCGACAATGCCGGAAAGCGCTACGGCATCGGTTGGCGACAGCACGGCCGCCAGCGCAAAGGCGGGCACCAGCGGAATGCCCGGCACCATCCAGTAAATTAAGAAGCCGATCCCGACCACGGTGACCACCACCAGAGCCAGCGCCAGGCCAAAGATTTCGCGGCCATGCTCGAGAAATTCGCGCGTGGGTGTTTTCCAGCCGTCGGCGAACAGCAACGGCGGAATAAACAACACCAGGAACAGTTCCGGGTCGAACTCCACATGCAGGCCAAAGGTGGGAAAGGCGAGCAACGCGCCGATGGCGATTTGCATTAGCGGAAGCGGGATTTGAAATGGAAGAACACGAGTCACGACGCCAGAAAGCGAGACGACAAGGGTCATGATGAGAATGGTAAAAAATATTTCCATGCGTTCCCTGTTTGCGATGTGTTGTTATAAAGGCCTCAGACCTTGATGCCAGAGCCTTCAGCTTAACGCAAAGAAACCGGGCTGTGGGCAAAAAAATGGGCAACCGAAGCTGCCCATTGTGTAAAGATTTACGCTCAACGTCCTCTACCCACAGGAAGAGGAAACGCGATGTCAGATTGCCCAGCCGCCCGCATAGAAAGCCACCAGCGCGATGGCAATCACCACGGTACCGATGTTCAGCTTGCGCCACTCACCGGACACCACGCGGCCAATCACCAGCGAAGCAAAACCGATCATGATGCCGGTTACGATGTTGCAGGTCAGCACGATAAACACGGCAGTAATCAGGCCCGCCATCGCGTCGACGAAGTCGGCAAAATCGATTTTCGCCACGTTGCTCAGCATCAGCAGACCCACATACATCAGCGCCGGTGCCGTTGCGTAAGCCGGCACCAGGTAAGAGAGCGGAGAGAGGAACAGGATCAGCAGGAACAGCACGCCCACGGTGATCGCCGTCAGGCCGGTTTTACCGCCTGCTGCCGTACCTGCCGCAGATTCGATATAGACCGCTGCCGGTGCCGCGCCCACCAGACCGGAGAAAACGCTGCTCAGGGAATCGGTGGTCAGCGCTTTGCCGCCATCAATAATCTGGCCGTCTTTGCCCAGCAAGTTTGCCTGGCCCGCTACCGCACGGATGGTGCCGGTGGCGTCAAACACCGCCGTCATCACCAGCGCCAGCACGCTTGGCAGCACTACCGGGTTCAGCGCGCCCATGATATCCAGGCTGCCGATCAGCGAGTTGCCTTTGTCATCGCTCAGCGATGGCATGGCGAAGATGCCAGAAAAATGCACGCTCGGGTCGAAAATCAGACCGACAATCGACACGCCGATAATGGTCAACAGAATGCCGCCCGGCACTTTCAGTTTTTCCAGACCGATAATCACCGCCAGACCAATCAGCGACATGATCACCGGGAAGCTGGCAAAGTGACCGAGAGTCACCGGCAGGCCATCCAGCGGGTTCTTGATAACCAGACCCACGCCGTTCGCGGCGATCAGCAGCAGAAACAGGCCGATACCAATACCGGTACCGTGCGCAACGCCTTGCGGCAGGTTGCGCAGGATCCAGCTACGAATGCCGGTGGCAGAGATAACCGTAAACAGCACACCCATCAGGAACACCGCACCAAGGGCGACCGGTACGCTGATATGCTGGCCCAGCACCAGGCTGAACGCGGTAAAGGCGGTCAGAGAGATAGCACAACCGATAGCCAGCGGCAGATTCGCCCACAGACCCATCACGATGGAGCCAACACCGGCTACCAGGCAGGTGGCGACAAACACCGCAGCCGGCGGGAAACCGGCTTTACCCAGCATGCCAGGTACGACGATGACCGAATAGACCATCGCCAGAAACGTGGTTAAACCGGCAACGATTTCCTGACGAACAGTGCTGCCACGGGCAGAAATTTTAAACAGTGCGTCAAGCGAACCGCCGGTACGCGCAGAAGGCGTAGACATAGAAACATCCCCTGAGAATTTTATTGTGCGTTGGCATGCGTGGTGGACAGTCCACTGCCGGTTAAACGTCATCTCCCTGTGCTGCGTTGTGACAAGGGGCCACAAAAAAGCAAACGTTTAACTCCGCGCATACAACGGTTGGTCAAAAAAAGGCAAACGATTATCCAGCGTTTATATGGCGCTTTTCAACTGAACTTTGCCGCTTTTCGCTAAATTTCGCGCGAAGCGGCGAAGAAGTGGCCGGCGGATGCGCAAACGTTATCGTCGGTGCGCAACTTTGCAACATTTGCCGATCATTTTTAGCTGCCAGGCAGATCAAATGGCCCACCCTGCACAATGGCGCGCTGCCATGCCGGACGCATCTCGACCCGTTTTTTCCACGCACGTAAATTGGGCAAATTCTCCACGCCGCCGCGAGCCAGCAGCGCGAACACCGGAAAACTCATCTGAATATCGGCCATGCTCAGTTGGTCTCCTGCAAACCAGCTTTTCTGCGCCAGTTCACCTTCGATAAAGCGCGCATGGTTTTCAATTTGCTGTTTCAGGAACGCTTTATCGACCCCCTTCGCGAGGAGTTTGCCAACACTGCGTATCCCAAACGGCACCGGAGGTTTGCCCAGGCTGCTCATCACCAGTTTCATTAATAGCACAGGCATCAGCGAACCCTCGGCATAGTGCAGCCAGAACCGGTAATCCAGCTTCTGTTTTGTCTCCTGCGGTTTAAAGCGCTGCTGTGGATCGTACGTTTCCTGCAAATATTCGAGGATTGCCCCGGATTCGGCGAGGATCAGCCCGTCATCTTCCACCACCGGCGACTTGCCGAGCGGGTGCACTTTTTTCAGGGATTCCGGTGCCAGCATCGTTTTTTCTCGCTGGTAACAGACAATTTGATACGGCACGCCCAATTCTTCTAAAGCCCAGAGCACGCGCTGGGAGCGCGACTGATTAAGGTGATGCACCGTAAGCATATTTTTCTCCAGAGAATTCATACACATTAACTATAGAAAACCCACACTTGCAGCGGTGAAAAAAAAGACAAAAATAATTGCTCAAAAAAGTAGCAGTTTCGCGATACTGGCCTACACTAAAAGTGTCAGCACAACCCGGAACCTCCAACATACTGAGGGGTGCTGGTGTCGGGGGAAACCCTCCCGTAACAGAGCGGGATAGAGAGAAAGACAAAGACCGGAAAACGACTAAAGCGCCCCAACGGGCGCTTTAGTTTTTTGTACGTTTCAGTCATCTTCCAGCAAGCGCGCGCCGGTGCCCTGCTGCCCAAGCTGGTCTCCGGGGTTACGCAGCGGACAATCGCTACGCGACAAACAGCCGCAGCCGATACAACCATCCAGCTCATCACGTAATGCCACCAGCGTGTGGATGCGCCTGTCCAGCTCTTCGCGCCACTGTGACGACAACTGTTTCCACTCTTTCTTGCTTAGCGTATGCCCTTCCGGCAGCACACCAAATGCGTCGCCAATGGTCGCCAGCGGAATACCAATGCGCTGAGCAATTTTGATGATTGCCACATAGCGCAGCACATCACGCGTATAGCGCCGTTGATTGCCGGTATTACGGGTACTTTTGATTAAGCCTTTGCTCTCATAAAAGTGCAGCGCAGAGACGGCAACCCCGCTGCGCTTCGCCACTTCACCGGGGCTGAGTAAGGCTTTAATACGTGGCGTTTTCTTTTCCATAAAACCTCTTTACCTCAAGTTAACTTGAGGAATTATACTCGTTCCCAGACAAAACGACGAATCGGGAAATGAGGAAGCCATATGTCCCATCAGCAAATTATTCAGACACTTATTGAATGGATTGATGAACATATCGACCAACCAATGAACATTGATGTAGTCGCCAGAAAGTCAGGTTATTCGAAGTGGTATTTACAGAGGATGTTCCGCACCGTGATGCATCAAACATTGGGTGACTACATTCGCCAGCGCCGTTTACTGCTGGCAGCGGAAGCGCTGCGAACAACGCAGCGGCCTATTTTTGATATCGCGATGGATTTGGGATATGTCTCGCAGCAGACATTTTCACGCGTCTTTCGCCGGGAGTTTGATCGCACACCCAGCGATTACCGGCACCAGGCCTGATGGCCTATTACTTTAACGAAGGCGGCTGCTGTACCCAGCGTTTAAATTCCTGCGACGGCAGCGCCTTTGCAAAGTGCCAACCCTGACAAAACTGCACGCCGCGTTTTAACAGCCACGTGACCTGCTCCGCCGTCTCAACCCCTTCCGCAATAATCTTCAGACGCAAGCTCTGCGCCATCTCAATAATGTGTTCAGCAATCAGATGACTGGTGCTGTTAGTCGTCAGCGTATCAATAAAAGATTTGTCGATTTTCAGGATATCGACATTCAGCGAGTAGAGGTTGTGCAAATTGGAATAACCGGTACCGAAATCATCAATCGCCACTTCGTAACCCGCCTGGCGAAACGCCTGAATAACCGGCGTGGTTTTCGGCACATCAATAAACCCGCGCTCGGTCACTTCAATCTTAATCTGCTCAGCGCGCACCGCATGCATTTGCGCTTTATTGGCAATCAATGAGATCAGTCGCGAGGAGTGAAAATCAGCGGCGGAGAGGTTAATCGAGATATAAAGGTGCGGCACCATTGCCAGGAAATCGCCCAAATCGCTGAACAATTCATCGACGACATAATCAGTAATACGCTCAATCATGCCCTCTTTTTCTGCCAGCGGAATAAACTCCGCCGGGCTCATGACCGGCCCATTAAACCCCGGCCAGCGCAACAACGCTTCCGCGCCAACGCAGGTGCCATTTTTGATATCGATAATAGGTTGGTAATGAAGGCGAAGCTGGCGTCGGGTTAACGCCCGGTGGAGCATACGGCGTGGAGAGTTAAACTCCTGCCGTGTTCGCGACCATATTAATAGCAGAATAACGCTACCAATCACGCCCAGCGGCAGCGTTAATGTGGCCTGGTGATAAAGAGACTGAAAATAGTGGTCACTCGATGTCGAAACAATAATCGCGATCGGACGATTCTCCGAACGCGCAATGGTATAAAAGCGCTGATCTTGCTGGAATGTTAAATCGTCGGTGCGTAACAGCGTAGCTAACTTATCAAGGTGGGCATTCTGGCTGACAGAAAAAAACTGTCGCGTAACGGTGTCGTAAATACCGTAAGCCAGATCAGTATTGTCTGATGCCACATCGCTGTAAGTGAGCGGATTAATCACCGCGACATAATTTCCGCGCTGCATGTACACCATCTTGTAGCCTGCGTAAAAAGGCGTATCACGATAGTAATAAATGGCGATATCGGGCGCGCGTTTATAATCCGCTGGTGAAATAGCATACGATTGTGTGGGCGTTATTACGCTCGAACATAAAAAGTGATCGCCACGAGCATAAATTAAATCCGAAACATACATGCTGCTGCGGACGATATTGAGCATGGCCGCGCGATGTTCCGGCGCACAAATTTGTCCGTGGTATTTTTCCGCCGCGCTACGAACTGTATCAACTTGCTGGATAACGCGTTCCGTTTTATTTAGCGCTAATTGGGCAAACGATTGAAGCTGGGCACTCGTTTCTTTCACCGCACGAATATGCGCAAACCATAGCGACAACACCAGCGGTAGAAGAACTACCGTGATGAGCACGACGACGCTGAGCATCTTGCGACGCACGCTATGATTCATGTCCGCCTATATCCATGCATTTAAAGTGCCTTTTTAATGTTTGGCAGGATGCTTTGATAAACAGGTGATTACGTTGCATGAATCAAACGACATTAGCAACTGACTTTTCTCATTAAAAACCTAATATTTGGTTATGACCGAAATACGCGACCATAAAGCAAACTCAGAGTGTGCCCAATGTTTATATTAAGGAAAATATTAATCCATTCGTATGGGGGTGTTTTAAGTTAATACAACAGAGTATCGTTGATTAAGCCAAACTGGCCGCAGGATAAAAAAAAGGTGCGCCATTCGGGTATTTTTTCATCTGTCGTTGAGAAGTCTTCATAATTTCTTCTTTATTTATAAAAAAGCGCCAACCACCACGGTTTTACTGCGTCCTGCACGTTTCGCATCGTACAAAGCGTTATCCGCAAGCGTAAGTAAAACTGAAGTATCGGACTCTTCACCGGTGACGAATACTAAACCAGCGCTAAAGGATAAGGCTATCTTTTCACCATTGCTAAACAATGGATTTCGCGCCAGTGACGCGCGAATCTTTTGGCTAAAACGCAGCGCCATTTTACTGTGGGTATGCGGCATTAAAATCAGAAATTCCTCACCGCCTAAACGACCAAAAATATACGATGGATCGCAATGTTCGCGGATCTGATCGCAAAAATGGATCAGTGCGGCGTCGCCCGTTAAATGCCCCCAGCGATCGTTGATATTTTTAAAATAATCCAGATCCAGCATCAGCAGGCTGAAGTGGCTGCGCGGCTCGTCCGGCCGACACGCCACCAGCGCCTCTTTTAACTTCCTCAGCATGGAAAAACGATTATAGCAGCCGGTCAGATCGTCAATGGTGGCTTTCATTTCCAGTTGTCGCTCCGCTTTTTTACGCTCGGTAATATCAAGCCCGATGCTGAGAACCGAGTGATCTGGCAGTTGAATATTCGACCAGAGTACCGTCAGCACCTGGCCATCACGGCGTACCGGGTGCCATTCGTGCATGTCGACGCTCGGCGATGTATTAACCGAAGCGCGAACTTTTTGCCGAACCTCGGGATCGGGGAAAAATAACGCTAATGGATCGGCCTGCTGATTGAGCTCATTGATGTTCCAGCCAAATACGCGTTCGCACTCACCATTCCATAATACGCA
Source organism: Kosakonia sp. LAM2021 (assembly GCF_016620385.1). NCBI lineage: Bacteria > Pseudomonadati > Pseudomonadota > Gammaproteobacteria > Enterobacterales > Enterobacteriaceae > Kosakonia > Kosakonia sp. LAM2021. Next base: position 106,151 of record NZ_JAENHT010000005.1, on the reverse strand, counting down.
GCGGTTACTTTTATCAAAAGAGTTCATTAAAACCGGAGCGCGTTCAAATAGTGCTTTATATTGTGTCACTATGCGCTGCATCTCTTTTGCTGTGCGTTCTCGGGCGACAATTTCAGCAAGATAGTTTTTTAGTTTTTCGACCAAAACAATAACGACATTTTTCACAATCGATAAAGAGCTCAAGGGCTGCAAAAATGCCAAAAAGAAATAACCTTCGAGCCCCGACTCTTTATAATGCAGCTTACACAAAATACCGCTGCGTAATTTTCTGGCGGATATTTCTTGATGCGGAAATAATAAATCGCCGGCATGCCGTCGCCAGCAAATGACTCGCCAGGCACGCTGATGTCGTTGCAGTTGAGACTGTTCAAGAAAGGTTTGTACATCCTGCAACGTGCAGCCTGGCGCACCTGCGCTGACGAGCTGCCACGCGTCATCCTGCCGGATAACCACCCACGCAAGCGTGGATCCAAGTGCCGCATTGATTGCGCGTAATATCTCTTCCATCGAACGTTGCGCGGTGAGCCAGGGCATCAGCCTTACCAGAACCGACAACGCCGCATCGGCATCCTCCGGCGGCACGGCGGAATTTTCTATTTTCATATTTTTTCATTCGCAGGTTATAAGACGCGAAACCAGCTTCAAATGATGTCATCAGGAAAAAAGAAGAGGCGGCCATCAATTCAGTTAGCGCAACTGCACGCGCAAATATCTTCCTCACGCATGAGAAACGTGATGAAAAGAATATATCGATAAAGATCAAAACCCTGAATCATCATTCACAGGCTAATAAGATTTTCCTCAAAAGCATAATATATGCGACACAAGCTGTAAACGTTGTAGCAATTAGGATGCTAAATATCACTCAAATGTATCAGATGGGAAAAACATTAATTCCTCCGCACGCATAAATATATCGGCAATATATTTACGAATGAAACACAACTATCACGATGCAAAAAGCACGCTTTTTGCACTGGCGAATAAATCAACAAATGTGATATAGTTCACATATTCTTGAAACGAAAAACACCGTTTCAATTCGTTGTGTTATTCGCGGATGTTCAGCATTGCCACTCGCGCAACATGCTTGTCCGCCCGGTATTCGGTTCTTTCTGAGGATGGTTTGATGGCTACCTTTACCGCCAGCGTCGTGCTTCTCCGCTGGCAGTTGCTGAGTGCAGTGTTGATGTTTATGGCCAGTACGCTGAACATTCGTTTCCGTCGTGCTGATTATATTGGCCTGGCGGTGATCAGCAGCGGCATGGGCTTAGCGGCGGCATGCTGGTTCGCTACTGGTTTGTTGGGCATTACGGTGATAGATCTCTCCACGACCTGGCACAACCTGCTCGTCGTGATGGAAGAGATCGCGCAAAAAGCGCCACCCGAATGGCCGATGATCGTAACGTGATTGTTTAAAGCGCCTGCGGGCGCTTTTTTATTTGTCCTGGTGGTCATTTTTCTCTTCGAAGCACTTTCGCATAAATATACATAACGACTCTGCGCCAGCGGCCGATCTGTACCTGAATTGGCATAACGGCTCACCGGCGCGTAAAGAGGCTAACAGCTATTCCTTTGCAAAACGGATCGGGCGGATAAGCCGTCTTATTGCCAGCCAGGGTTGGTAAACGGGAATGCACACTCGCCGAACCAGGGCGTAAAAAAGAGATGCCCGCTAAGACTCTGCTTCGCGGGCATCTGCACTTTTACTTCAGCACCATGATTGTTTTATTCAAGGATGCGCGCTTCCCACGGTCGCCAGAGCGGGTGGAATTTCTGTGGTTGATAGTGCGTCGTTTCTCGCTTGCCGAAATGAAACAGCGCGTCCATCTCATTTTTTATCACTACCATATTTGAACCGTCCGCATGCCCGCCAACGGTGACCGAACCGTGATAGCCTTTGACCGGCACGCCGGTGTAATTCGCCAGTTTTTGTGCGAAGGAATCAATGCCGCCTTCCGCACCGTGACAGCTTAAGCAACGAATGTTCTTAAACCGCACATCGCCAGCCAGTTCCAGCGTATCCAGCGCCACATCGAACGGCGCTTTGATACCACCAGCGACCTGCATGCCGGTGGTGCTTTCGCCGTTTGGGGTAAAAATGCCATGGCCAATGATATTCAGCCGCGGCCCCCCCTTATAGCTATCGGTGAAAAACATATACATATTCGGGTCATTTAATGGGCCGTCGCGACGCACAATATTGATTTCGCCGGATAATGTCACCGCCCCCATTTCTTTTTCACCCACATCCGCGCCAACTTTAGAAATTTCAGCGAATTGTTTGATATTGAGTTTTGACGACGCCATGGGTTCGGAAAAATTTTTTCCTCCCGCTTGCGGTAATGACACCTGCAATAAGTCTGGCCCGGAGGCTTCGGGTATGGCGTGACTTAGCGGCTTACTGCCAGAAACATTCGCTTCCGTTGCTGGTTTAAATGGTCTTGCCATCGCCATCTTCGGTTCCGCAACAACGGGGTTGATCTCACCACGTAACTCTTTAGAGGCGCCGGAAGGTCTTTCAGTCAACCGCGCGGCGCCCGCACCGGAAAGTGACCGCAAGCCACCAGGGTATTCTGGCAGTGGGCCACCTAAAACTACGCCCAGAAAAACCTCCTGCAAACTTTCACCCAACGTGGGCAGCGGAATTTTTCCTTCGTCTTTCGGTATCCGGGAAGCGTCCGGTTTTTTATCACCGGTCCGCCACGAATAATGCCGCTGTTGAAAATCCTCAAAAGATTCCCTGGAAGGTGTATAGGCCGGTTCCTGCTGAACTGCCCTTTGCGTTTTGTCTTCGTAGGGTGAAATATCATAAGGTTTAAATACATCAATCGCTGCCGGGCCTTTGATATCCATACGTTTTCCTCCGACTGTTGCCGTCTTGTTTTGGCTTGTAGCTTTGCACCACAGCTATCTATTAAGTGGCCCGGCACGCGCCTTTTCGTGACGTCGTCAGATAATTATTTCCCCAGTTTCGACAGCATCTCCGGGCGCATAAATTTATGAATAACCAGCATAAACAACACCGATGGCACCAGCAGGATCAGCGCGGTAATGGATGACACCTGGTAGTTGCCCGACATACTGGCGGTATAGAGCAAAATGGGCAGCGTGGTGATATCCGGCGCGCCAACAAAAAAGGTGGCAGTAAACTCATCCAGCGATTCCAGAAACACAAAAATGCTGGCGGCAATCAGCCCGGGCGCGGCCTGCGGCAAAATGATATGGAAAAACGTGTAAACCGGCCCGGCGCCCAGGTTGCGCGAGGCGCGCGCCAGCAGCGGATCGAGTGAAGCGAACGCCGCCACGCTTATCCAGATCGAGTACATCAAGCCGTGAACGCTGTGCACCAGCACCACGCCTACAACCGTGCCGTTAAGCCCCCATTGATAAAACAGCCGCGCCACGTTCATATACACCGTCAGGTTGGGAAACGCCTGCGGGATGAGAAACAGCAGCATAAAGAAGGCGCGACACGGCATGGAGCGGTGCGACAGCGCGTAACCCGCCGGAATAGAAATCAGCAGGCAAACCAGCACCGACAGCACGGCGATCAGCACGCTAATGGAGAGCGATCCCGATACATCGCTGTAGGGGCTAAACACCTGGCTCCAGTACTTTAATCCCCACTGGCTCGGCAAGGTGTGCGGGAAAAACCAGCTCTCCGCCACCGTCCAGATAAGCAGGTTCAACAGCGGGCCAAACAGCACCAGCACCAGAAAAGTGAGCAACAGAGTTTGCAGCAGAAAACTGCCGTGGAGTTTTTGTCGAAACGCGGTCATCACTGCGCTCCTTTCGCATGCAGGCTGTGGCGTAAATAGAACCAGGAGAGCGCCGCGCAAATCAGATAGGAGATCACCCCCATCGCATTCGCCACCGGATAATCGCCGTAAGAGTTAACGCGAAACGCCATATCGACGGTCATCATGGTTGGCGTGCCGGTGCCAATCATCAGCGGCACGGAAAGCACCGACATCATCGTCACCGTGGAGAGCACCATCGCCACACCAATCGTCGGCAGCACCTGCGGCAAAATGATGTCGAACAGGATGCGTAAACGCGACGCACCGAGGTTTTTTGCCGCCAGAATATGCGACGGATCCACCGCCGACATCGCGCCGCAAATCAGTAACGTCGAGAACGCCATCTGCTTCCAGACAAAAGTAATAATGATCCCGCTCCAGCCCAGCAGCGAAGTGGTGTCCACCGGCGTTAATAGCCCGCCTGCCACCAGCACATTGTTCATCAGGCCGTTTTTGGCGAGGAAGGTGCGCATCATCTGCGCGGTAACAATAAAGGGAATAAACAGCGGCAGGCGGTATAAAAACGCCAGCGCCTTAACGATGCCGTGAAACGGCGACAGCACAATAATGGCGGAAATCGTTATCGACAGCAGCGCCAGTATTGCCAGTGAAACCAGCACGATAAGCACGGTAAAGAGAATATCGTTCGAATAGAGCGCAAAGACTTTATCAAAGTGCGCCAGCGTGAATGTCTGCGTATCACTGGTGAACGCCGAGATCAGCGAAAAGCCCAGCGGCCAGAGGAAAAAGACGGCTATCAGCAGCGTCGCCGGGCCAACCAGTAAGAAGTATTTAAAGGCGTGTCGCATGGTGAACCTGAATAATCACAGCAAAAAAAATGCCCGGGCGAAATGCCCAGGCATATCCGTCAATCAGTTAGAAACCTGGCTCTCATAGCCCTCTTTGATATCGTCAAAGTACGGCGTGATCGGGAAACTTTTGCCATATTTGGCTAAATCATCCGGCGAAATTTCCGCAAACAGTTTCTGCCAGGTCGCGGCGTCCAGCTTCTCTTTCACGTATTTCGCGTCAATACCTGGATACCAGTTGAACTGCTTCACAATCCCCTGCGCCTGCACGTCCGGGCTGGTCGCCAGCGCAATAAACTCCTGCGCCAGTTTGGCCTGCGCGGCGTGTGCCGGAACGACGTAATACATCGGCTGGCCCGGCATCCCCGGGGAGATTAACGCCAGTTTGATCGACGGCGGTACTTTGCCCTGATCTTTCCAGCTATAGAACATATCGACCCACACTGGCCCCATAGTGATTTCACCCCGGCTAAGCATATCCAGCGTCCCGGCGTTACCCGGCGTAAAGGTAACGTTTTTATTGAATTCTTTCAGTCTGGCGAACGCCTGGCTCCAGGTTTTTTCTACGCTTTTGTCATACGGCAGCGCGGAAAGACGGGCCGCGTCGGTGCCGTAAGCATAAATCCAGCCGACCACGAAGCTGACGCCGGACATGCCATTTTTAATGCCGTTATAGCCAAAGGCTTTCGGTTTTTTCTGCGACCACTGCACCAGCTCGTCGTAAGATTTCGGCGGCGTTTTAATCAAATCGCTGTTATACGCAATGGCGGTCTGGCTTAAAAACATCGGCATCACATAGCCATCAACGTTTACGCCCAGCGCGTTTTTGGCGTTTTCTGCCGTCACCATCGAACCGGTGTTGATGGACGAGCGGTATTTCTCCAGCAGCCCTTTTTCCACCAGTTGCCCCCCCGCCGCCTGGTGCACAACCGCGACGTCGATATCCCAGCTTTTCGCGCCACTCTGCTGTTGCGCCGTCAGTTTTTCGACAATCTTGTTCGAGCCCGCATCGCCCGGCCCGGTGCCGACCACCTGCACTTTCACGCCCGGATGCGCGGCTTCAAACTTTGGCCCCAGCCAGGTTTTAACGTAGTCGACCATATTTTGATCGCCCGCCGTCGCCACATTGAGCACCGTTTCGGCGCTGGCGGTGTGAACTGCACCCAAACAGAGTGCGGCGATGACAGCAAGTTTCGGTTTTACTGACATGATAATCCCCAGGAAAAGTGTGTGTTGGTTGGCTTAAGAGGTTGCAAAAACATGCAGCGCCGTTTCCGGCACATGCAAAATCACCGGCGTTCGGGCAGGCCAGAACTGTGTGGAATCGGCGAGAAAAACCTGCCCATCGCAGCGCACGCTGTGGCGATACTGATGGCCGAGAAACGCGCTCTCTTCCACCACGCCATTCAGCACCAGCCCCGGCTGCTCCGGTGGCATTAACGGGCGGTGCATATTGACGTCCGAACTGCGGAAATAGAGCGTTTCCCCGCCCGCATCAGCCCGCGTCATGCAGTTATCCGCGCCCATAAAATCCGCGACAAACGGCGTGGCCGGGCGGTGATAAATATCTTCCGGCGTGCCCATTTGTTCGATGCGCCCGTTATTCAGCACCGCAATTCTGTCGGCCATGACCAGCGCCTCTTGCTGGTCATGCGTGACGATTAACGAGGTGAATCCGAGCTTTTTCTGTAGCGCTTTGATCTCATGGCGCACGTTGAGGCGCACTTTGGCGTCCAGGTTCGACAGCGGCTCATCAAGTACCAGCACATCCGGCTCAATGGCTAATGCGCGCGCCAGCGCCACGCGCTGACGCTGGCCGCCGGAAAGCGCTGTCACTTTTATATCCGCATAATTTTCAAGGTTGACGATTTTTAATAATTCCTGCACGCGTTGCGCAATCGCCTCTTTTTTAACGCGCCGGACTTTTAAGCCATAACCAATATTTTGCGCGACGGTAAAGTGCGGCCATAAGGCGTAACTCTGAAATACCATGGTAATATTTCGCTGCTCCGGCGTGCTGTAAGTAATATCTCTACCGTTAACGGAAATACCACCAGAACGCACCGGAATAAAACCGCATAACGCATTGAGTAACGTGGTTTTTCCGCAACCAGACGGCCCAAGCAGCGCAATCATTTCGCCCTTTTCCACAGCGAGATGAATATCGTGAAGAACGATATTTTCGCCATAGCCAATTTTCAGTTTTTCAATCTGTAAATAACTCACGGGCGTTCCTTTCTTCAACTTTTCTTTCACCGATGAACACGTGTTCATTTATTTGCAAAAAAAATGCAACGTTGCACCGACATTATGTGAGCCTACTTTGTCGTCTATTTGTGACAGTTTGATTAAGTGCGCAATAATTTTGGTGGGGCGAAATGAAAATAGATGTTCTGGGCTGTGGTAGCGCCTTCTCATTGCAGCAAAACACCTCGGCAATCCGCGTTATCGATAACGAAAACCGACAGTTGCTGATCGATTGTGGCCCGACAATCCCGCGCGCGCTGTGGCAACGCGGCGGCGACGTAAACGACATCGATGCCATTTACTTCACCCACGTTCACCCGGATCACTGCACCGGGCTGACGGCGCTGCTGAATTACTGGAAAAGTTTTCAGCGCCGTAAGCCGCTGATCATCTGGTCGCAGCGCGAGCAGCGCCCGGTACTGATAAAACTGGCAAGCCTCGCTAACTGGCCGGAAAACAATCTCTGTTTCGACATTGACTGGCGCGACAGCGAAGCCGAATGGCAGTGGCAAGGCTGGCAGATGCGCACCGCGTTTACGCACCATGAACTGCCTAATCTCGCCCTGCGAATCGAAGCAGACGGCCACACCCTATTCTACAGCGGCGACGGTCGCCCAACGCCGGAAAGCATCGCGCTGATGCACAACGTCAATCTGGCATTTCAGGAGTGCGCATCGGCAACGGCACTGCCCAATGACGCCTCGCACGGTGACTTTCCCGGCTGCCTGGCGCTGTTCGAACAATTGCGCTTACCGCGCCTGGGGTTGTACCACTGCAACGATGCCGCCTTGCCCGCGATTGAGCAGGCGTGCACGGCGTATCCGGGTTTGTTTCTCAGCCACGATGGTTTCGCCACCGATCTCAGCCGCCGCGCGGAGGAGAAAGTGTGAGCCAGACGTTACGCAAACAAGCAGTAACCGCCGAAGACGTGGCGAAGCGCGCGGGCGTGTCCCGCGCCGTGGTATCACGCGCGCTCAGTAGCAACGGCAGTATTTCGCCCGCCACCAAAGAGAAAGTGCTGCGCGCCGCGCAGGAGCTTGGCTATCAGGTCAATTTCCTCGCCCAGGGGCTGAACCGCCAGCGCAGCCACCTGATTGGCGTGATTGTCGCGCGCATTGGCGACCCGTTTCGCAGCAGCCTGCTGGAAGGCTTGCTGCATGAAATTCAGCGCCGTGGTTACCAGGCGCTGGTCACGGAGATCACCGGCGAGCAGGATCTGATCACCACGTTGCGCCGTTTTACCCAGTTTCGCGTCTCGGGCGTGATCGTCACCTCCGGCCAACCGCCAGAAGCGATTGTCAACGAATGCGTCAGCCAGCGCATTCCGGTCGTCGGCATCAACCGCCACCCGGATATTCCGTTGGTCGATTTCGTCTGCTCCGACAACGTATCCGGCGCGCGCCAGGCCGCCGAGCAGCTTTATCACGCCGGTTGTCGCCGTTTTGGCTGGCTCAACAATTGCGGATCGACCTGGGCGGGTATTCAGCGCGGCGAGGCTTTTTTCCAGGCATTGCAGCAACTCGGCGTCGATACCCAGCAGCAAGTCCGTTGGTTTGACGCGCGCGAAGAGGGTTACGACGGTGGTTTTCAGGCCGCGCAGGAGAGCGATACGGATCTACCAGATGGCATATTTTGCGCCAACGCGCAGCTGGCCTGCGGTTTTCTCGACGGTATGCGCCAGCGCGGCAAATCCGCGCCAGCCGATTTTCACCTGATAGGTTTTGATAACACGCCGCAGAGCGGTCAGTTCAGTTACCAGTTAACCACGCTGCATCAGGATGTGGCGGAGATCGCGAACCGGGCGCTGACACGCCTGCTGGAGCGGGCGAAAAATCCTTTACAGCCTTCCCGCGTTGAGTGGGTTAAGGTGAAACTGATCCACCGACAAACATCGCCACAGATTGGCTAAGAGTCCAGATATGAGAGAAGAGTTTACCCAGGCGCTGTGCGCGCTGATTCGTCGTCTCGGTCAGGAGGCGAAACAGCTTCGTGATAACGGGCTAACCATCGAACAAAAAGGCCGCCAGGATTTTGTCTCCCAGGCGGATGTGTATGTCGAAACCGAACTGCGTGCCTGGCTGAAAGCCGAACGCCCGCAGGACGGTCTGCTCGGCGAGGAGCGCGGGCTGGAGCCGGGCAGCGACGGCGTATGGGTTATCGACCCGATTGATGGCACCACCAACTTTATTCTCGGCATGGATTACTGGTGTATTTCCGTCGCTTACGTGCGCAATGATGCTATCAAACTGGGGGTGATTTACGCCCCGGATCGCGACGAGTTTTTCGTCGCCGAAAGCGGCAAAGGGGCGTTCTTAAACGGTAAACGCCTGAGCCTGAGCGAGCCGGATGCCGATGCGGTAGTGCTTGGCATTGGTCGCTCCAGCCGCAGGCCACCGCGCGAATATACGCAAACCATCGAAACGTTGTTTAAACACGGCGTGGAACATCGTCGTTTTGGTGCGGGCGCGTTAATGCTGGCGCATGTTGCCGCAGGCCAGGTGCATGGTTATTTCGAAGCGCACCTGCACAGTTGGGATGCGCTGGCAGGACTGGTGATTATTAAAGAAGCGGGCGGCATGCATAACGATTTTCTTGCCAACAACGGGCTGACGCAGGGCAATAACGCCTGGGCGGCAACGCCGCAAGTGTGGCAGCGTCTGCAACCCGTTTTGCTGCCAAACGGCTAAACACGGTTTGATATGTCACAATCCGCCTTCGACGAAGGCGGTATTGATGGCGCTTTCAGAGACATTCGAAAATAAGCCCCGCCTCGCCCAGCGAGCTGCCAATCCATGCAATGCAGAGCTAAAACCGGTTGATGACCACCTTCAGCGGACAACTTTTCAATGAGCGATAAAACGGTTTCCGCGCGCCGTTATGTTTCCGGGTATGCGTAGTGAATCGCCAGCCAGATGGTCGGCGGTTCGGCCTGCGTCCAGTTCACCCGATGGCGGCATTGCGCGGGAATATTGACGAAATCGCCCACTTGCAACACCCGCTCTTGCGCTTCACCTTCCAGTTGTAAACCCGCAGCCCCCTGCACTACCAGCACCCATTCGCTTTGCGGCTGGCAGTACCAGAAATCGGGCGGGCTGGCCTGCCCGGTGGAGGTAATGCGCTCAATTTTCACATCGGGGCGCGAGAGCAGAACGTCAAATGTCTCTGCCTCGCCCGCGCTGGCAGCAGCCGGGAAATCACGCAACACGTTGGTTAGCATCGGTTTTAGCGTATTCACAGAGCGCCTCAATGGTCAGTGAGCATCCTGGCAGGTTTTATACAGAACTTTTATTACTCGCGGTGATGTGAAGATGCATAAAACCGCAAACGGCTCCGCAGAGCCGCTTGCCAGAGGTTCCTAAGACTAAAGCGTTTTTTTACCGACAACATACAATTCAGATGCATCAGTCAGCCCACCGGTGGCGTCAACCAACTCACCACCACCATTTAGCGAGATATTGCGATGAACACCATTATCTCTCACATCCGTTACCCAGCAAAAATAATCAGAAATAACGCCTGCATTCGCATACACAGAGCAGTCTCCCCATTCTGACCATAAGTATGGCCCCGAATATCGTCCCCCTGAAGAATAAACAACATCAGCCTTGGAAGGCATCTCCAGACCATTTTCCTTACACCAGGCGTCAGCATCCGCCCAGTTTTTTTGCGCCCCGCCCGCTGTAACAAACCATTTACTTACGGTAAAGGTATAGACATACCTCGCCGCCCCTGTATCAATGGGGATTGCTGTGATGGACACCGTATTATTGGTGCTGTCCGGCGTCTCAATAAAAGTGACATTGGCTTCACTGTCTATACTCACCCACGGCTGATCAACTGACCAGTGGTAAGCGCTGTTGTTTGACGCATCTCCGTTGAAACAAACCAAAAATTTCGCACCAATTATACCTGTTACCGGGAAACGAGTGCCTACATAGAACTCGTATCTGTTCACCAGGAGCTTCGTGCTAGAAGGCATCAATTCAGCGACAGGTAGAATGTGGAAAATAGTCGAAAGACCTTCAAGGACATTACCGTTAACGGCCACCGTAAGAGTAATATCACCTCGCGTTTTGCCACCTATCATCGCGTCATATGAACCATCTTTTCTGTCAGCAAACCCGGAATGAACAAGTTCAGCCATGCTACTGATAAGCTCAATGCTCTGCCCTGAGATCAAGTTGCCATAAATATCTTTTAATATCAGTGTGAGGGTTGACATGTCGTAACCCAAATCATCGATATAGCTAGGGTTTGCCACCAGTGTCGACAAGGTTGGGCTCAGGTGGTTAACATCACCCGTGAAAGTGACAGTTGCAGAAGCTTGATGACCATCGCATATAGCGTCCACCGCATATTGTCCGGCAATAGTACTGGTCACGACTGCCGTTACACTACCATCCGCCCCGGTGCTCTGCGTAAGCGGTTCAATGCTAACTTCGCTATCGCTGCTCAATGTCACAACTTTACCAGCCAAAGGATCGCCATACGGATCATAGGCTGTAACTTTGATGGTGTTGCCGCCTGTTTCACCTACTACAGCATTGTTGGCAACGATGGTTATTTCAATCCACCAGTCTGACTTAACGCCGAAAATATCATTTTCATCTTCGCTAACCACAAACCACGGCGTGTAAAGCGTGCGCCGCTGGTAGCCTTTGGCAGTTAGCACCTCTCTTTCACGTCCAAGAGGATCAAAATAGTGCGTATCGGCATATAGATCAGTGCGCGCGCTGTCGTCTTTCACCCACTGCCAGCTATTCAGAAAATAGGGTTGATAGGTGCGAATGGCCTGACCTTTGTTGTCGTACTCCGTGCGGCCACTTACCGCCCAGCGGGTGTCTGTATGTGCAGTTTCCGTGACCAACGTTCCATCACCCGCACGCTGCCAGGCGTCTCCTGCTTCAAAACGCACTGAGGTTTGCAGTAATCGCCCAAACCCATCGCTGAATTGGACGGTCTGACGGATCTGCTGCTCGTCGCTGCCTTCCCCCTGATCATACCGATCGGTCGTGAGCGTCATCACATGGGGGGGTTGTTTGGCATTCACGTCCCAGTGATTTACATATACCAAACATTGCGCCACCGGTAATGGCGGAGTTAGTGCCAGTGCTTCGTCAACATCGGCTGGCAGGTAGAAGTCCGTATCGCTGTAACCGGCTGCCACGCCGTTTTCTGTGCCGCTAAAGCGCTGACTGGTCACCCGTCCCAACCCATCCAGCGTGATTTGATGGATGTTGTTGTTCACATCGGTGATTTTAACCGGCGTTAAGAATCGCCAGTCATACTCGGCCTGCGTGGTTAGTCCGGCAGCATCCACTACTTTCGTAACAACACAGTCGTAAGCATCGCGGGTCAGGGTGATCGCTCCCGTGAGCTCAGAATCCCGCACCGTCTGCGGCAGCCAGAAATGTTCAGCCGGGCCATAGGTGGTGAGGTTACGATGCACCACCCACGCCCCAAGGAATGAGAGCCAAATATACCCGGCCTGTTGCAGTACGCTGTCGGTCAGATCCTCTTTCAGCGTCGCTACCATTTCTGCATCCAGCACAGCTGTTTCGATCAATCCGACACGTGGAGGGAAGGCTGGCAGCTCAGAAGTGGGATTGTTATTCCCGTCCAGATACCAGGGTTGGTGCCAGCCGGCAAAAGCCTGGCTGGCAGGAGCTCCCAACGGCGCGCCGGAAATACTCAGATCTTCGAGCGTTAATCCAGTTTCCGGGGCGGAGGAGTAGAGGTAAACATCGCTTCTTATCGCATCCTCCAGACCGTTAACCCAGATACCGGAAGCCATATCATCGATGCGGTACCAGTGGTTTTCCTGACGGGTCACCACTAGTTGCTGCTGTTGATCATCGTAGCTGGAATCAAACAGCGTATCGGGTAGCGTATACGGGTAGGGGCTGGTTGCCGGTTTGGCGCGGCGCGGGTAATTCAGGGTCATCACATATAACGGCTGACCATATTGATCGACGGACAAGGTTACCTGCTGGCTACACTGCGGATCGTTGCTTACCCGTTCATAGACATAGGATCGCGTTTCGGCGTTTATCGGCAAGACCACCGGATACCGGGCATTGCCTGCGGCTGTCACCAGGCGCACTTGCGGGCGCGATTCACTGACTTGATACGGAATGGATTGCAGATTGCTGTCATCAAGTGCGTATAGCTCGCTGCGTAACAACATGCCTTTCGTGGCGCGGCGTAACCAGAATGCTTCATCCTCATCCGCGGTATAAGCTTTCTCATTGCCGCTATCGCCACGGGTAAAACGGGCGGAATAATGCGCGAACGCACCGATATCGCCGGACCACCAGGCTTGCGACATAGCGTTATCAATGACTGCCATACCGGTGGCAAACCAGTTACGCGTTAAAGACGGCTGGCTAATTTCCGTCGTGGTGCCCTGGCTGGTTAGCGTGTCTGTGTCCTGTATTTCAACAAAGCCGAAACCACGGAACTCTCTCTCTTTGCCATCCCACGCCCCGGAACGGTAGCGGGCGGTGCTGACCAGTTTATTCCCCGTGATTTCATCCGTTACATCTGTGCGTGCAAGAAGATGGAGCGGAAACGGCAAATAACTGGCGGGAATGGCTTCTCCCGCTGCCGCTGCCTCTTGTTTCTCATCCAGCCAGAATTGAGCCGAACTGCGGTAGGTGAAATTATGCCGCGCCCCCATACTGTTATCCATTTGGTTCAACAACCAGGGTTTGACCGAGGCGATATTGCAAACATAGTGCCGTGGTTTTGGGTGCGGCACGGTCAGTATTATGCTCGCAATACCCGAGCCATTAATATCCGCGACATGCAGCTCGCAGGTATTGTCATAACGCACTCCATCAGGGAGTTCGAATTCAAAAGGTGGTGCGAAACTGTTACCGCTCTGATTGATTAAAATAATAAGATAATTTTTCACCGCAATAATCACATCTGATGTGCCGGAACCATCAATATCAGCCAGGAAAATATTCGCCGGTATAAACGTATCCGGACTCCACCACCCCGTCATCGTTATCGGCGCGCCAAACTGGCCATGCCCCAGGTTCGGCCAATAACGTAAACTCTCTTCTTTTATCTCCACCAGATGCTGCTGCCCGCTGCCGGCCATATCGCTAAACGCCACCAGCACCCGCTCATTGGTTCCTGGAACTGGCAGTTGAACGCCCGTGGGTTGCAGCACATTGAGTGCTTTTTCCCAACCATCGCCAGTGCCGGCGTAAAGCCGCACACTTTTCGGCCCGATTAACGCCAAATCCGCCAACCCCGCGCCGGTAATATCCGCTATCAACGCACGCGGGTGTAGGTACTCTACTGGGTAAGCAGAAAGCGGTGTGAAATTCAGCCATCCCCGCTCCGGCGTACGCGCATAGTAGCCATTGACGCCTGCGGAAGTGACGACCCACTCCATATAACCATCGCCATTAAGATCCGCTAACATGCTATCGCCACGTAACGCGGGGACAGCCGGTAATCGCGCGGGTTTATCCCAGGTGACAGCATTCTGATCGCCACCTGGCTGGCGAACCGGCGCACGGTACCACCATGCACCGCTATCATGGTACAAAATTCCGGCTATCCCTTCGCCATTGAGATCGACCATCTGATACGGCTGGCGGCTATTCATATTTGCCAGGTCTGCGCGCTCTTGCCACGTGACCGGCCATATAATCTCCCCCGTATTGGCTTCAAATCTGCTCCAGATAAATGCCGTCTCAGGCAGAGACGTGAACGTACCATCGGAATTCAGCCCCGACTGCTGTACCCATGTAAGCGTGGTTACAATGGGTGACTCTTGATAATTCAACACGAGGCGGGACACCAGTTGTGGTGTGCTTTCGCTGGTGCTGCCGCCTAATGTCCCGGTAAAGTGATAACTCAATACCTGCCGACAAAGGCGACGTGTGCGCACTTCAAAGCCATACTCCCAGCTCGAAAAACAATCCTGGCGGCGAACCCAGTCACCCGATCCAGGTGCTACCCAATCCGGAGGTGTAGCGGTATCTGTGGTGCGCTCGCCATAATCGAACACAACCATAAACAACCAGTCCGTCAGCGCGGGGGTGGTTGTCAATCCCGGTAATACGCGCCCGGCAACGCGGTTGCCATAGCAGACGGCCGCCAGGTAACGTTGGGCGGTTGCATTAGGATGCGCGGCAGTTTCTGCACCGTCGCAGCCCGTATCGTCTTCACTACGGTAAAGCCAGTAGATCTGCTCACCAGTTGCCGAAACGGATGACTCCAGCAGCCAGATGCCTGTATTCTGGGGAGTTTCGGGATGACTAACGCGCGCCTGCGCGGTGCTGCCATAGAGACACACCTGCCCATCCGGCGTGTAGAGGAGCCAAAAGTCACGCGCGCCGGTTGCTGTTCCGACCCAATACTCAAGCCGGCTAAAATCACTCTCCACGCGATAACGGTAGCGGTGAACGGTAAAGTCGCTTCCGAGATCAACACCAAGCAGCGTATTGGCAGTACGCGTTATCGCCGAACCGTCGTCGGCGAGAAACGGCACGATCACTTCGCCGTTCGGTCCAAGGAACTCATCCGTATCGTTATAAGTTGGTACCCCTTTTTTCGTACGCCTACGGATGGCCGGTGAATCCACACTCCAGCCCATACCAAAGGGGCCATTGCCGGAACGGCTGTAATAACTTAGCGCCAGGGAAGGCGCATATCCTCTACCGGCATTAATCGGTAGTGGTATCGACAGGGAATTTGCTCCATCTGGCCCGGCTCCCGCGACATCGCCTTTTAACCCGGTGATCGCGCCGCCGCCTTTGGGCAACGTGAGGGTTTCAGGTCTGACAATCTCTGTGTTTTGCATGGCTGTGCTCCCACAGGCTCCCCGCAGGGAGCCTGAAATAAAGACATCGATTTAGCCGGTAATGGTGTAGCGGATGTGCAGAACGATATCCGCCAGATTGAGCAGAAGATCCTTTTGTTCGCCCGCCACATCCGGGAAGCTGAGGGTCAGCGTGCCGCTGTCATCCACCGGGATCCCTTCAAACGGCAGGCAGCGACCATCATTAAAATCAAGCTGGAACTGGCCACTGTCGTTCATGCCGTGCGAAACCACTACAGCATTGCACCCCTGCGGTAACACCACGCTGCCGCCATAACTCAGCACAGCCTGAACATCCTCATAGGGCCCCACGGGCAATGCTAGCGTGACGCTTACCTGCCTGATACGCCGCCGCGCGCCAAGCCCGGCGGGGTAATCGTCGTGAATGTTCAGATCAGCGAGATTGACGCTGGCTTTCAACTGCCCGTCAGCTATCGACAGTGTGTTACCCCCGCTGCCGACGCTGCCCGACCCGTTGCTGACCAGGGATGAGGCCTGATCGGCGAGGCTGAACGACCCGCTGTAAAAATCTGCCAGCGAGACGGTTTTGTTCACCTCCAGCATCCGCGCATCCTGCTCGATCCACGCCTGCGACATCCGCTCCAGCTCCAGCATCAGCGTCTCCCCGGCCATAAAGCCCAGCCAGCTTCCCTGCCACGCACCCGGTTTGATAAAGGTCGTCGCCTCGTCGGCAAAGTGCAGTTGCCACGCCCGCTGTGCCAGCAGGCAGCGCGTCAGCGACACGTCATAGAACTGGTAGTAAATCGATGACAGCGTACCGCGCAGCCAGCTGTACAGCGCCTGACCGGTGAATTTGCCCTGCAGGTAATCGAGCTGCGCCTGCGTCTGCGCCAGCTGCGTTTCCACCTGCGCTTTCTGCAGCGCCAGACCCTCGCGACGGACACTCAGCGACGCCAGTTGCGCGTCCGCCAGTTTGTTCTCCGACTCCGCGTTATTACGCTGGATTTCCCACTCCTGACGACGTCGGCGGTAGTACTCCGATTGACTGACTTTATCGGCAGCAATGCGCTGTGCGTCGGAAGCAATCTGGACGCCGATCCCCACCGCCGTCAGTATCGCGCCATACCGGCTCCCCCCTACCGCGAGACCGTAGATATTGGGCAGCATATTCAGCGCCGCGGCCCCCATATGCAGGGCGTTGGCCCCTTCCGCCGTGATGGAGGCGGAGAGCTGCAGACCCATGGCCTGAATCTCCCCGGCATTGATGTTTTCGTCATACAGTTGCCGGTAGCTGTTGCGCCGCTGCTCGGCGGCGGCACGGCTTACCCGCAGCGCTTCCCTGTCAGCATCCAGCTCCGTCAGCGCATGCTCCTGTACCGCAATATTCTGGCTCAGCAGCGCCAGCCCCTGGTTCTGCAGCAGCACCGAGAGCGCCTCCGCGTCCTGGCGTTCGGTGATGGCCTGCATCGCGTTGCCGAACTGGATAAGCTGGCCCACCACCCCGCGTGCACTCTCCAGCAGCGCCGGGAAACGCAGCAGCGGCAGCGACACCGTCGGCAGCGAATCCCCCCCGCTGGCGGACATCACCGCCGCGCTCAGCAGCGCCGACGGGCTGGCCGGCGTCGCGTACACCGGCAGATACAGCGCCTGGCCATCAATCGACAGGTTATGCCGCAGGTTGTACAGCCGCTGGCGCAGCGTCCGCCAGTAGCCACTCAGCTTGTCGTTAAACTGTGGGTAGAACAGCCCCAGCAGCGAGTTCGCCGTCCGCGTTTCCACATCGTCTTCTGCTACCGTTTCGGTACGGGTCCTGAGCAGCTGCAACTGGTAGGCCTGCTGCAGCGTCTGGCTGGCCGCGGCGCCCAGCACCGGATTCGACCAGCTTCCCTGGCCGTAAACCAGCGAGTCATAGGGTTCTTCCCCCAGCAGGTTCAGCGCCTGCGCATACCACATTTTGGCTTCGTTCAGCGTGTCGCGCTCCAGCAGCCGGAAGGCCGCGTCGCCGCGCGCTATCAGCAGGTCCAGCACGCGCATAAAGATGGCGACCTTGTAGTGCATCGGGTCTGACTGGGCCACCGCGTCCGGGTCGACAGAATCGAGCGGGTTGGGGTTCCATGAAGTGTCCTCTTCCAGCGGGCGAACGTTCCACGTCCACGGCGCTGGCGCACCATTGCTGCCGTAATAGCCGGCCGGGTTCCAGATGTATTTCATCCAGGTGGTGGCTTCGTCGAACTTGCTCTCCTGCAGCAAACGCTGGAACACCATTGCCGGCACGTAGAAGAACATCTCCCAGAAATAGAGCGCGTTGGCACCGGCGAAATCCATCGGTTCGGTGCTTTGCATGGTCAGAACCGTGATGGAGACATCGCGCGTGGCATTAGCCCCCGAATCAGGTGTAAAGCCCGTCAGTGACAGGTCGGATTGCTGGATAGCTTTAAAAACACCCTGATAAAACACGCCCTTCTGGCAGGTCAGGAAAACCGCCATCCCGGTATCTCTGTTCTCCGGGAACTGAATCAGATCGCCATAACCTGTTTGCGATGTCGGAATAAACAGTTGCACCGTTATCGGATTTGCCTGCAATACCCCCGACCAGAATGTGTAACGGGTGGAGTCCGTGGACGAAGAGTTAGGAGAAATACTAAACGCCACATTCGCGTTTGTACCATGCACATCCGCGTTGTACGCCGGGAAAGTCACATTGATATAACTGCCTTGTCCCAGCTTCGGCTCCTGCAACAACTGGGTTTCCATGGACAGCACCGCGTCCAGCCCCTGGTTGGCACGCGCGACTAGCTGGCGGGCGAACAGGGTATTAATACGCACACGGTATGGCCCGCGCTGTAAATACTGCACACCGGTATCGGTTCGCGAAAGGGACATTTTACGTGATTCAGCCCCCTGATAAATTGTTAGGGTGGCGGTTTGAGCACCCAGTGATTGCCCCAGCACATTGTTTGCATGAAAGCTAATAACCAGATCCATCCTCCCGTTTTTAAATTCAGAGAGGTTAAAGGTGGTATATTGGGTAAAAGTATAAGTGGTATCCCACCCTGGCGTGGTCATTCCTGCATTACCGTTGGAATAAGCATAATGTCCGCTGGGACTTGTTATCCTAAAACCAACATCCCCAGGATTAACCAGAGTGGAATAATAAATGGGATCACTAAAGGAACTTATGAGATGCACGCCATAACCATCATATAAACCTTCTATATTATTCATGTCACTTTCAGTGGCTTTTAAAATCCACATATCAGACGCACCGCCATGCGTATAAAAACTCTCATAGTCAATCCAATCGCCACCTTTCAAGCGAATGGAAAAACAGTAGATTGGACTATTGGAATGCAGTAAATAATTCGGCCCAAAATTATTGTCATCTTCAAGCGCACCGATAACAATCCCTTCGCCGTTAAATCCCTCGTAATTATATAGAATCGGATTTTTGTAAATTACATATTTATGCCCAACCCCCTGAACTAATTTTATTAAATTAATCCACTCCCGTCTGTTATTACCAAAGGTACCTTTATCATTTCCTTCAAAAGAATAAGAGACGCTCATGGTATACACAAGCTTAACATAAGAATTATTATCTTCTAACGTGAGGTCAAGAACTCTATAACTACCGTTACGCATTATGGCCAGGTTTTCATAACCCCACTCATAATTCAGTGCTCCGGCTTTATACGTTAATGCGGGTAGAATTAAAAAATTAACCCGCTTTTGACTCTGAGTATCATATTCCCGCCAGATATAGCCGTGGTAGTAGTTCACATCCGCCATAGCCGCCAGTTTATGCTCTGCAGAGATGGTTACCCCGGATACCGTAATGTTCTGATTCAACGATTCGCTGGTTCCAGGCGTATAAAACACCACTGCAATCTGCGCGTTGTCCTTATTCGTATTCGAACAATAGAGATGTTTTGTTGACAACGCGCTGATATCCCCGGCCGGCAGGTAATCCGACAGTTTGCCGTTCAGCGGCGTGCTCCAGGTGCCGTCATGGCGCAGGTACGAGAAGCTGAGAAAGTGATCCGAAGTCTCCGTCACCGTGCCACTGTTGTCCGTCGCCGTTGGCTGCTCCGTCACCCACACCACATACAGCCGGTCGTTGAACACCACCGGATGCACCATATTGTTGTACGCCGCAATACCCGTGCCGATCTCCAGCCATTCACTCCACGCCGTCGCCGGGTATTTCCCGTCCGTCAGCATGTTCTGTTGCAGTGTGCGCCAGTAGTATTTCTCACCTTCCGCCGTGTCCTTACCGATAAACCACGTTTTCCCCTCCTCAATGCTGGCGTTGTCGTGGTACGCGCTCACCACCTCCAGGTTCGCCACCTTCTCAAACTGCGTCATGTACCCCCGGAACGCATCCCCCACCGAGTCCGAACTCAGCTCACTCTGCCCGATGGTCGCCAGCATATTGTCCATCATGCTGGTCTGCCCGGTGCGCACCGTCGGATCGATATAATTTTCCGGGTAGTACACCAGCTCCGACACCCCCGCCCACGTGCTGTAGCGCTTGTTGTACCGGTCCCAGTCCGTGAAGAACTGCCGCGTCATCACCGCCAGCTGCACCTCCGCCTCCTGGCCGTTCAGGCAACGGTTGGCATACAGCTGGATACTGGCAATCGCCTCCGCCACCCGCGTGGTGGTCACCTGCGACGACACCTGACCGTCAATCAGCAGCCACGCGTACAGCTGCTCGCGGTTGGTCACCCCCGCCGTGGCCGCTGTCTGGATGTAATAGCTGCTCAGCGCCGCGCTGGTCAGTTCGTCCAGCTGACGGTGCAGCGTCACCGTCTGCTCCGCGCTCAGCCCCGACATCAGCAGGTTGCTCACCGTCAGCCAGCCGGCATACCCCTGCGCCGTGTCCGGCCCGGTGTTGTCATATTTCAGCGCCACCACCGCCGCCACCGCCGACGGCGTGCAGTTCAGCGCCGCCGCAAAATCCAGCCACTGCAGCGTCACGTCCAGCGTTTTCAGCGAACGGATAACCCCGCCCGACCCGCTGTCCGCCAGCATCAGCGCCTGCTCCACCGCCTGCGGGGTCGCCCCCAGCGCCTGCGCCAGCAGGGCGGTGGTCAGCGTCCCCGCCTCCAGCGCCGCCAGCACCTGCTGCGCGTAATCCCCGGTCTGCAGGATACGCCGGTTCATCCGTCCCAGCAGGCGCAGCGACTCGATATCCAGCGGTATCACGCTCACCCCGCCGGCGAACCGCGACGGGTCGCTTATCAGCATCGACAGCAGGTAGTCGTTGATACTGGCCTTACGCACCAGCAGCGCCAGCTGCCCCAGCGCCTGGCAGAATGCCACCAGCTGCGCCGTCTCCGCGTCGCTGCGGTTATCCTTCAGCACCAGCGTGATAAATGTTTTCACATCCGTGCCGCCCGGCTTCAGCTGCTCCAGCCAGCGCAGAATGCTCTCCGCCCGCCCGGTCTGGTTCAGCTGCCCGGCGGCAGCCACTACCGGGGCGAGGGCGCGGACAAGCGTCTGTGTGTCCGCATCCGCCGAGCTCACCGCCCCGCGCAGGGAGGCCACCAGGCTGCTGATTTCCGGCGTCATCACCGTGCTGTAGTCCGTGGTGGTCATCAGGTACAGGTCGCTCACCGTCCAGTCCAGCTGCTTCAGCCAGCGGGTGGTGCTGTAGACAAAGTTCACCACCGCCGCGAAACCGGCGGTATCCAGCGACGACAGCGGCACGTCCTGCCACGGCGATACCGCCAGCAGCAGCGCCAGCTCAGCCGCGGAAAGATGATGAACCTCCGCCAGCAGCTGCGTGCGGTAGAGCAACGCCAGGTT
Source organism: Kosakonia sp. LAM2021 (assembly GCF_016620385.1). NCBI lineage: Bacteria > Pseudomonadati > Pseudomonadota > Gammaproteobacteria > Enterobacterales > Enterobacteriaceae > Kosakonia > Kosakonia sp. LAM2021. The sequence goes on along the minus strand of NZ_JAENHT010000005.1, from coordinate 84,678 downwards.
ATCCGCCGTGGTGGTGAATGCCGTGCTCTCCCCCGCCGCCAGCTGCCACAGCACTTTCAGGTCGGCACCGCTGGTGTGGAAACCGCGCTTGATAACGCTGGTACGGAACAGGTGGTCCACGTCCTGCGAATCCCAGTCCACCGGCGCGCCGTCAGCGGTGAAGGTCCGGTTGTTGAGTGGCGGGGTGTTGAACAGGGTGGTGAAATAACTGGCCTGACCGTTCACCCCCGCGGCGCTGATGCGCCCCCCGGCCAGTACCAGCGCATCCTCAAAGCGCAGGCTGTAGCGCTGCGAGTAGTAGTAACTGAGGAAGCTCAGCCCCAGCATACCGGTCGCAAACGGCTCCGTGCCGGGGTGGTTGTAAATCAGCAGGTACATCTGCTCCGCCGTCAGGCGGCAGGCCTTGTACAGGCGGATGATTTTGTTCAGGTACAGCAGGTACTGCTCTGCCGACAGGGTGTATTGCCGGAAGGTGGCCGAAGCATAATGATAAGAACCCGTATCGTTCCTGATCCTGGAAATACCGATGTTGACGCCCGCAGTGAGCCGTTCTGCCGTCAGTGTGACCGGGATGCTGTAATGCTGATTTTGTACAGGAGTGAGTTCCCCTTTATATAAATCTGAGCTACTACCGCCTCCGGTACCTATCTCTAAAATCGACCTGTCAGCGAGCGTTGAGTTGAAACTGAAATTCAGCAGGTAGCTGTCACCGCCCTGTGGCAGCAGCTCTATATAATTAAGCTGGTTGGTCTGACCGCTACGGACAATCTGTACCACCTCTCCGGCAGAACTGTCACTGGCTGACACCATCGTGGTCAGTATATTGTTGACGTAGTACTGCACCGGCTCGGAAAAATCATGCTGCGCCAGCAGGCTGGTCAGGGCCGTCAGATCTTCCACGCCCACATCGTAATACCCGGCCAGCATATAGGTGTTCATCAGCGCGTCGGTGGTGGTTGCGCCAAAGTTATTCGCGTACAGCTCTGCCGCATTCCCGGCGCTGATCTCCTCGGACAGGATGCGGTACAGCTCCGGCGACACATCCGCCACGATCGCCAGCAGCGAGTTGAGATCCACCTGCTGCGCAATCACCGGGTTATCTGCCAGCGCGTCCAGCATCGGATCCTGCAGCAGCACCGCCAGCCGTGCGCTTTCATACGGCAGGTGGTACGGCGTGTTGCCGGAGAAACGCCAGGCGGCGAGTTTTTCCATCACCGCATCGCTGTCCGTCCCTTCCCGGCTGGCAATGGTGTTCAGCACGATATCGTTGGCGATGGCAAGCGTGGTGAGTTCCACGTCCATATTGTCCTGGCTCAGCGCCAGGTGAGCCAGATCCGGGCGGCGTTTATCCAGATGGCGCGCATGATCGGTGGTGTGCAGGTCGCGGGCTTCGCGGTACAGCTCGGTCAGGTAACCGGCAGGCGAGAACATTGAGGCCACCGTACCCGGCGAAACGTATAATTGCGCCCGGTTGCCGAATGCAGAGTTGTAATCCCGCAGATTCTGGTTATGGGTTCCGGCCAGAGTTTGATTCTGAGAAATGCCCAGCCGGATGGCACGGGTCAGTTGCGGGTTGGCACGGCTCAGAATTCGAGCTTCGGTTTCTTTATTTTTTTTCTGAGTGTCGCGGACCACCTGGTCAAGGAACCGGGCCTCGCCCCATGATAAAACATCCTGGTAGCTGGCCCAGATCTCAGCAAATGAGCTGGGCATCAGCGAGGCGAGCAGGGAATTTTCATCCACCGAACTGGAACGGGACGTGTTGATTTTACTTAATATCGTTTCGGTATCGTAATAAGAATCGTACATAAGGTATCCCTCAACTTTTTAAATAGGGAAGGCTAGTTAGATACAGATGAAAATTTACGTTGCGAGCAGCCACACCATCATTAATTAATGCTGGCAGATATAACCCCAGATAAAGACATGCTATTTTCAGCTTACCGGGATATGCATTCAGGCGCTTCGAATGCGCTTACAATGAATTACCGTTAAATAGCCTCGTAATAAAGCGGATAGAAGAATACGCCGCCAGAGGAAGATGAAATACAGCGTAGGATATCCTTCCGCATGACTCCAGCGACAATACTCACGAGTCAAAACGCGGAAAAAAAGTGATAAACGAGAGCATTTCAAGGGGATAGAAATACGAAAGGATAAAAAACGAATGGCTCTTTAGAGTTTTATTCTGCCTTTTTTAAATAAAAAAATCGCCATAAACCGGATGTGAATTTTAAAGGAATATAAATACCTAGGATTTTTCACAAAAACATTAAAAACACAAATAGGACAATTCACGAAAAATAAAAATAACCCAGGATTCTTCATGATCATTTAGTGCTAAAATATATTTTAGAGCAGAGTAATATGGAGTAAAAATATATCTTATTTAATAATAGGGGTTATTTAGCGAGGCGCTGATTGATCTCATCTTTGCTGTGCGAGCAACTCTTTTTCATCGATTAGAAGTCCACCTGTTGTAACGTCTCAGAATCCAACAGCGGCTCTATGCTCTCGTCAAATAAGCTGCAGAATTTTATGATTTTTAACGCAAACATAGCCGGCACACGTTCAACGGAGTTTACGTCAGCAAGGAACAATTCTTCGATACTGCGATTCTTCTCAAGGACAGCGAGCCCCCGCAATGCGTTGTATTTTTCCAGATAGCTCGCGGAAAGATTATCCAGCTTATTGATTTCAGAAATAGATTTTAAATGGGGGCGATAAATCAGACTTAGCGACGACAGCGCTGGGGCGGCGATAATTCCCGCCTGGCTGGTTACTTTCGTTCTGCTGATCCGCAACGTTTTCAGCTTTTTAAATTCATTAAAATCATTACGGTCTTTTAAATAGGGCATAGTCAGTTTTTTTAACTTCGCCATACTATAAAGCGGTGAAATATCGATGTCTTTTAATTTCACATCATCAGTAATATAAAACAAGACGGTTGTGTCGTTATTGATCAATGGCGATAAATCTGGCTTTGCCGCGCTCGATTTTATAGGATTGATCAATTTTATTTGATCAAACTTTTGCTTGCGGATTACGCAATCCCCTTAGCCAATAAAAGAAAAGGAACATCCAGCTCATGACTATTTTCGTTACAGACAATATCTTTCATATATTATCTTAGCTACGAGACACAGAGGTTAATATATAAGACACGCCTGGTGAGATAAGTGTATTAAAAAGAAGTGAAGCGCAAAGTCTTCACTTCTGTAAGGATCAATGTTGTGCCAGATATTGCTGTACCAGCTCGTTACCGGCAACGCCCATCACATTGAATTGCTTGTATTCGCTCTTATCAAGCACTCTGACGTACTCATCGCCATTGTACAAATGTCCGGCACTGTGGAATATTTTCAGCTCGTTTTTCCACTCCGTCAGCGGGATATTACCGATGATTTCCCACTCACCACTTTTGAGGCTATCAACCGCCGCAAAGATCACATTGGTCATGCCCCTTGAGTTTTTAAACTTCAGAAACTCATCGTGTTGCGGAATGCTTTTATCGGCCTGAATGCTCAGCACACCAAATGCGAAAGCCTTTTTAAAACGCCCTTTCAAAGCACAGACGATCTGGCACACGGCAAACCGACCATCGGCAGTTGGGATCAGAAAGATATCACCTTCCTGGTATTTTTGACTCATAGGCTACCCCTTATGATAGACAGCGCGTCTTGTAAGATTTCTTTACCCCATGCTGAGCTATCGCCAGCGATTTTATAGGTGGGTGCGTTTTTATTTCCGGGGCGGTAAGACCGGATATCATTCAATAAATTCGTTAATGGATTCATCGATTTAGCGCCACCATGCATCCCAATAAGTTTCTCTTCCAGATATTTAGCTTCAGCTTTGGTTAAGTTGTTGTCAAAAATGATCAGCTGTTCCAGATGCGATTTACCCGGTGTTTTTGCATGGGCGTTTAAACGGGTTGGCGCATCACCGCGCCCAACGTAACGGATTTTGCCATTCTCATGCAGAATATATAACCCTTGCCCTTTGGCGCGGTTGTATTTCTTCTTCGAGCCACCTGGCGCGCGCGTGGACGGCAGTCCCAGGCAGCGCTGCAAGCCGAGCGGATCGCTCCATGCCAGCGGATTTGGCGCATATTGATACACGCTAACCCCCGCCACCATACCCACGGGATCCTGGCTGATATAAGCCGCAATATTCGGGTCGTAATAGCGGTAGCGGTTGTAGTGCAGCCCGGTTTCGGCGTCGTAATACTGCCCCTGAAAACGCAGCGGGTTGTCAATGCGGCTAGCGTAAACCTCGCCTTTCTCGCCCCAAATGCCGCTTTTCTCCGACCAGACAATCTCCCCTTGTGGCGAGGTCAATCTGACCGGCGCACCGTTGGGATCGCAGTGGTAGTGCCAGCTCTGTTTTTCTCCCCTTTCTTGCGTCAGCAGCGCCAGCGGCCAGAAACTGTCGGGATAGTAGATATATTCCCGCATCTCATTGAACAGTCTGGCCTGCGCTTTTTGCCGTTTTAACCTGCCGCCGGTATCGAAAATACTCAGCGCAGCCAGAGGTTCATGCTGCCTGGTGACCGTTTCACCCGCCAGCACATCATCCTGCCAGTAGAACCAGCGAGTTTCGTTCGCCGTCTGCTTGAATACCCGTCGACCCAGGCCGTCATAGCCATAACGCACCAGGCTGTCGCCTTTACGCACGGCGATCAACTGGCGGTTGTCATCCCAGACAAAATCCTCTTTTTCGCCTTCGCACTGGCTATCCCGGCGTTGACGTAGCTCGCCGGCACGGTCAAACACATAGCGCACGCCGTGGTGAATACCTTCGCGAAACCAACCGCCCGCGCTGTCATTCACCTCATGCGTTTGCGTCTGCAACTGATTACCGGCGGCATCCTGCACAAATTGACGTAGCGCGCCATCGGGTGCCGTGTGCGTTGTCAACCGTCCCAGCGGATCGTAGCTGTAGCGATCGCTGCCCCACAGGCTATCTTCCCGTAACGTCAGATTCCCCGCGCGATCATAAGCAAACCCGCTGGCAAACAATGGTAAATCGTGTTGCAGCACCTGCTGGGTACTGAGTCGCCCCAGTCTGTCGAAACTAAAGGTACGCAGGACATCGGCGGAGAGCTGTTCGCTCACACATCGCCCGGCCTCGTCATAGGTGAACAGAATGGGCGCATCGTCGTTAAGCTGTATCTGGCTGAGCCGTTCATGCTCATCAAGGTGATAACGCACCTGGTGACCACTGTCGCTTTCGCGTTTGATCAACACACCGCGTTCGTTGTAACCGTAGCGCAGTTGAAAACCATCCTGATCTTCGAGCAGAACACGCCCGGCATCATCATAGCGCCAGCTCAGCCGCCGCCACGGGTTTTCACACAGCACCATCCGCCCGCAGGGATCGTAGTGGTATTTAACCTGTAATGTGTCGCCGCTGCGCCGCTCCGTCAGCCGCCCTCTTTTGTCATAGCCGTAGCGCACTTCGCGACCAAGCGGATCCTCACGACTTATCAACCGGCTGGCCTTATCCCAACCGTAACGCGTCACCTGCCCCCAATAATCATGCTCTTCCGTTACCCGCCCGAGCGCATCGCGCGTCAGTTGCCAGCGTTGGCCATTTTGATTCACCACCGTCACCAGGCGATCTTCCGCATCATAAATAAAGCTCAGCGTCGCGCCGTCCGGGGTTTCGCAGGCCGTCAGCATACCGCTGCCGTTATAGCGAAGCTGCGTAGTTCGCCCCTGCTCATCGGTGTAACTTACCGGGTCATCTTCTCGATCGTAGACAACACGTATTTCCCCGCCTGCCGGATCGGTGGTCGCCACCAGCCGGTCTTTTCTGTCCCAGTGAAAACGGGTTATCCCCCCGCTTTCGTCAATACGCTCCAGCAGTGTTCCACGTACCGAGTGGCGAAGCTGGAGCGCGCCCGCGCCGGCCTGTTCAATCCGTTGCGGAAAGCCATAACGATCATACTGGTAGCGCGTGGGCGAAACACCGGGCACATTCGCCGCGCAAAGCTGCCCAAACGCGTCGTACTGATAATTCGTGGCGACACCGGTGGGATCGATTTCGCGGGTAAGATTACCGGCCTCGCTGTATTCCGAGCGCCAGACCGCGCCTTTCTCATCAGTAAGCGCCAGTAATTGCCCTTCATCGTCATAAACCGCCTGAATCACGCAACCATCGGGCATCTGTTCGGCAGTCATGCGCCCTTGTTCGTCATACTCCCAGCGATGGGTCGCGCCATCCGGTTCTGTCACTTCAACCGTGCGGCCAAAATCGTCATAGCGGAACACAGTGTTGCCACCCAACGGATCGATTTCCGAGACGGGCAGGCCATTTTCATCAAAGGTGATACGCGAAACAGCACCCTGCGAGTCGGTGACTTCCACTTCGTTGAGCAGCGCGTGATACGCAAAGTGGTAATCCCAAACCCCGCCGTCGCCCCAGGCGTGGATAACCTGCCAGGCCGCGTTGTACTGGTAGTGAAACCCTTGTCCGTTACGGTCAACATGGCTGACCATACGTCGCTGCTGATACGCAAAACGACGCGGATGCGATAGCGCATCGATCTCCGCACTCAACTGGCCGTGGGTGTCATATTCGTAGCGGGTAAGCGGCGTGACCTCACCGTCCAGCGCATTATGCAGACGCAGAGTATGCAGACGGTTTCTCTCCTGCGTGACGAGGATGTCGCGCCCGGTCATCCCGGCATGGGTGAACTCGCGAATTTTCCGTAACTCGCCCTCTTCCCGCTCAAATCGCCAACCGTTGCCGCTACGATCGACAATATCGCGAATCGGCAGCGCGCCTTGCTTACCGCTAAAATGCAGCAGCGGGCCACTTTCCTGATCCACTACCCACAGCACCTCGCCATCACGGGTTTCCCGCCACAGGCGGCTGCCCTCCGGCAAACCGTGAATGGCATGTTCGCGTCCGTCGCTTTGCGGCAACGCAGCAAATAATGTCATCCCTTCCGGCTGCGTCAGCAGCGCGACGCCCTCTTCCGCCAGCACATCGAGGCGGATATCTGCCGGGGTTGACCAGCCAAAGCCGCACAGCCCTTCGACCTCAATATCTGCCGAAGAATAGCTCCGCGACCACGCCAGCGGCAGACGGCCCGCTAACAGGAAATCCTGTTGTTCCAGGCTGACGCTGCCGTCGCGAATATCCACTGGCTCAGCGCGCAGCACCCGGCACTTGAGGAAGCCGGAGTCCATATTACGAAACAGCTTCTGGCGCAGCTTGCGAAAGCGGCGCATAAAAAGCCGCCACTTCGGCGTTTTCTTCAGTTTTTTGAAGCCTTTACCCAGCCCGCTTAACCCGGCGCGCATCAGCAGCGCCATCAGGTTGATGGTCGGCGGGCCGCCAACCACCACGTTATTGGGAATGGCGAGGTTAAAGGTGAGTGGGAGTGTGAGAGAGAGCGGTTTTGGCTTGGTGGCGCGCTTGAGGCGAAACGGCGGTACAAGACCAATAATGTTGCAGCTCAACACCGGCATGCCGATGCGCGAAAACGGCTCGCCGTCCACCGAGACGGTTTTGCTGCCCATAAACAGCTCGTCTTCAATCTGTGGGCCGCCCGGCGCGCGCAGCGGCGGCACCCACACGCCGCCGACCGGAATATGCACCGCGATGCCGCCCGTTCCTGCACTCGCGCGCTTGATACTGTTGACGTGCACCGTGGTGCCAATCAGCGGCAGGTAATCGAACACGTCAAAAACAATGCCGATATGCGGCGTTGGCAGCGGCCACGGGTAGGTATGAATATCCAGCCCGAGCTGCGGATCGAAGTGCGCGCCGGAGTGCATAAGTCTGGCCTCAGAACATGGCGCGCAGTAACGCGCGTAAGAACGTTCGAACCTCTGTCGCCAGCTCGCTATCAGAAAGACTTAAAAACAGCAGTGCGAGCAGCGTGACGACAACAATAATAATGATGCGATTTTTCATAGCGGGTTGCTTCCTGCAGTGTCAGATAACGATGCATCATGGTTGCCCCAGGCAGGCAGGTTTTGCCACTCGCCAGGGGGCGCATCAAAGGGGTGAGCGATCTCCGGCAGGCCGTTCCAGTGCGGGTGTAATTTCTCCCGCGCCAGCCGGATAACACGGCGAAAACTGTCATCACCGCGACGGATCAGATTTTCCCGCTCCTCGCGGATCACGGTAAACATGGCCTCAAGTTGTAACTGCAAGCGGCTTTCGGTCTGCTTAACCTGCGCGACGGTCGGCTCACTAGGCAGCGCCGCTTCCGCCTGCTGGATCAGCCGCTGTTTTTCACGTTGCCAGCGGGTGGCACAGGCTTCTAGCGCCTCGGTGCGACGCTTATCGTGCATACGGAGTAAATCCTGAAACACCAGCGGCAGCGTGGTCTGGCTGCGTTCGGGCAGCGGCACGCTTTCCGCCGCCTGCACGGCACGCGCGTACTCCTCCATCGCCGTCGGTCGGTGTCCGGCGAGCCACAGGCAAAAACCGGACATGCGCCAGCCTTCCATCTCAAATACCGGATGGGGAATGGCCTGCGCTTCCAGCGCCGCCTGGCGATACCCTTTCGCCGCTTGCAGATGGTCTTTCTTCGCGAACCACGCGCCCGCTTCACCAAAGGTGCTTTGCGTGCGTAACTGCCCTTTCAGCGCCGGATCAGCGATCTCACCAGAGAAGTTTTGCGCCTGTCGGTAGTGAGTGACGGCCTGCGCATGGTCGCCGCCTTTTAGCCAGCCACCGGCTATCAGGTTGTGCATCATCGCTTGTTGATCCGTCCAGCCGCGCCGCTGCGCAATGCCCAGCGCCAGCTCGCCGCGTGCGGCGACTTGTGCGGCACTGCCTTTTTCCAGCAGCAGCATCGCATCCGCCAGATAGCGGCGAAACAGCAGCCGGTCGGCATCGTTGTCCGTCTGCTGCTGCGCGGTCTGGTGCATCACCCGCATGCCATCGACTTCATCGACAATCAACTGCACCTCGCGCGGATGCGCCTCATATAACGGCTGCCAGATCGGTTGTTCCAGCGTATCAATCAACAGCACACGCGGGGCACTCGCATTCTGCTCCAGCCAGCCTTGTAACCAGCGCGTCAGCGCACTTTCATCGCTGACGCCAGAGGGTTTAAGCACCAGCACCAGGTAACGGAGATCCTCGGCGAAAGCCTGCGCGAAGCTCTGCAATAACGTGTTCAGCTGCGCCGGGGAGTAACAGGGCAGCCAGGGTTCCGCGTTCCATGCTGCGGCATTTTCGGTGGCTTCGTACTGTTCAACAAACTCGCGTCCCAGCGCGTCGCTGTAGCCATAACCGGTTTCAAAAGGAGTAGTCAGCCCAAGAAACAGATCCGGCAGTGTGCGGCCTTCCGCGTGCTGTTGCAGGGCGATAAAGGCATCCAGCAGCGATTCGCCGCCTGCCGGAACGCGCCAGATAAACAGGCGGGTACGCACGGTGTTCTCGCTGGCATCCAGCCAGCTTAGCTCCAGCTCACTCATCACTTTCTCTGTGGGATTCTTTGCCGCGCGCATTCCATGTCCTTATCAGGCGTTAAGCTCGATTTTCTTGCCATTGACCATCACGCCTGCCGCGTTAATGGTGATGGTCGAGCCGCCCGCGGTGATCTCCACGCTGCCGTTGCCAATCAGAATGCCGCTTTCGCCGACGTTGATCTGGAAGGTATCCGTTGCGCTGTCCGCCACGCTGCCCTGGGTAAAACGGGTGTCGCCGCCGGTGATGCTCAGCGTGCGCCCGGCACCGATATTCACCTCTTGCTTTTGCACCACCGTGCGCACTTCACTGCTGCTGATAGTGACATTGCGGTTGCCGGTCACTTTCAGTGTCTGGTCGCCGGTGACCTGCACGGTGCGGTTTTGCTGCACGCTCACCTTTTCGTTGCCCTGCACGGTGCGGGTTCTGTCCTGCACCACGGTCAGCGTCTGGTTGCCTTGCACGGTGCCGGTGTTGTTGCTCTTCACTGTGGTGGTGTGGTTGCCGGTAATGGTCTCATCACGGTTTTGATCGACACTGAGAGTTTCATTGCCTTTCACGCTTTCGGTGCGGTTCTGCTGCACGGTGGTGGTTTCGTTACCGTTGATGGTTTTGCTGCGATCCTGGCCGATGGTGACGGTTTCATTGCCGTCCACTGTGCGGGTACGGTTCTGTTTGATGTGGCTGGTTTCGTCTTTGCCCACGGTTTTGGTGCGGTTGCTGCCAACATCATGGGTTTCGTCGTTTTCAACTTCGGTATCCATGTTGCGTTCGGCATGCAGCCAGAGTTGCTCCTCGCCGGGTTTATCTTCAAAGCGCAGGGCGTTAGCGTTATCCGGCGAACCGTCTTTCGAACGGCTCATAAAGCCCATCTGCGTGGCCGCCGCCGGCAGCGCCCACGGCGGCATGCTGGCTTCGTTATAAACGCGGCCAATGATTATCGGTCTGTCCGGTTCACCGTTAATAAAATCGACCACCACTTCGTCGCCCACACGCGGGATCTGCACACCGCCGTAGCCCTGGCCAGCCCACGCGCTGGAGACACGCACCCAGCAAGAGCTGTTCTCATCGCCCTGGCTTTGTCGATCCCAGTGGAACTTCACCTTCACGCGGCCATATTTATCCGTCCAGATCGACTCACCTTGCGGCCCGACCACGCGCGCCGTTTGTGGGCCATACGTGCGCGGCCAGTCGGTGACCGATGCCGGGCGAAAAGGCGTTGTCGCCGGAATAACGGTAAAGGCGATATTGTGCTGTGAGCTGAATGGCCCACCGGAGGCGTACTGATTCTCTTCAAACGCATACTGGGCGCCAATCACCAGCCACTGGGCGTTATCGGCGAAGTTGGGCGCATTGGTAAGCCGAAAAAGATAGCCGGGCGCGATACCGGTCGCGGTGCCGGAGCCTTGCATTTGCTGCTGCTCCGCTTGCCAGGCCTGCTGGCGAATACGCGCGTATGATTCACCGTCGCCATGCTCAACAAAGCGGCCAGGCCAGTCATAGACATCAATTTTCCCTGGGCTTGGCGAAACGGGGTTTTGCAGGGTTTGCAGCATCCAGGCATGCGGCTTTCGGAAATCGTAGTCATCGGTGCTGTACAGACCCGGCGTAACGACATGGCGCGCCAGTAACTGGCTGATGCCCTCTTCGTTGACCGCGCCGCCGCCGGTTTGCGCGTGCCAGGGAATAGTGTCGTAACCGGGAAACGCCTCCGCCTGCGAGTAGTCGTCCATCAGCACCAGCGTGTGCCCCTCTTTGCTGTGGCGAAACAGATAGCTGATGCCTTCAAGCTCCAGCAAACGGCTGATGAAGTGGAAGCTGCTTTCACCATACTGCACGCTGTAATCCCACTGGCGGTAACTGCGCGTCAGTTTGTCTTCAACCCTGACGTTGTATTCGGAAAACAGCGTTTTGGCGATATCCGGCACACGCTGCTGCTGGAAAATGCGGAAGTTGCGATCGCGCATCATCGGCCAGAAATCAGGTTCAAGTGTTGCCTGATACGCCGCATAATGCGTGCCGTCCAGCTCTTCGGTACGCACCGAAACAGCAGTCACTTTGCCGGAAAGATAGCGTTCGCTGCCCGGCATCTGGCACGGGATCACCACCGTCATCTCCTGCCCGAGCAGTTTTTGCCGATCAAGGGTGAAATCTTTGCTCAGCAGGTCAACCTGAAAACGAAAAGGGGTAGAAAGGTGTTCTTCCCCTTTCAATTTCCAGAACAGGAGTGAATCACTGCCAACGGATGACAGGACGGTTATCCGGTTAACCATACGTATTCCTTGGTAGCGGCGGCGGATATTTCGGGAGAAAACGATTTGCGGGAAATCATTCAAAAGAAACTTATACGCGCGCGTATTATTTACTAACGACCAATGATTACGAGTAATATTATCTTCAGTTCATAAAAACAACAGTTAAATACACCTCAGAATCGTCTTATTTTATAATTAAAATAATAACTTATTTAAAATCAATTCGATGAAAATTACCATAATAAAAAAGAGGGCTTCAGGTTATTCGATTCAGCTAACAATTAATAATAACGCATCATATATTCTTCAATTTACAATAATATCTCCCTAAATGAAATTTGTGTATTTTAAATTAAAAACAGCCGTCAGTTGGTCAGCATTTTTAAACTTCGGTGCGGGCTATGGCATCCACCGTTGCCGGTCTGCGGTTTCGCAACAGTCCGCTGCCCAACAGTTGTCCGCTGTCGCACAGCCAACGGCCTTTAGCACATTTGCGCATATTCTTATCCGGATATATTGGTTTTCGTCGCAGGTGCAACGAATATAATCCGCTTAAATACGGTAGCAGAATGAATAATTGAAATATTTACATAGCATTCTGCCAGCTTTTCCTGGCAATAAATGGTGTGCGGAAGGTGTGTAGTGCCAACATGGTTACCCTTAGCGATCGATTCGTTCTGGCCAATGCTTTCCGCCGGGCTGAAATTTACCATTCCCTTAACGTTAAGCGCATTTATTCTTGGTTTGGCGCTCGGTTTTATTGTGGCGTTATTGCGTTTATATGGCCCTGCATTTTTAAAACCGATAGTCAGATTTTACGTCTGGTTAATTCGCGGCACCCCGTTATTAGTACAGCTATTTTTAATTTTTTACGCATTGCCCAGCGCGGGAATTACTATCGATGCATTCCCGGCGGCGGTAATTGGTTTTACGGTAAATATTGGTGCTTATACCTCGGAAGTGATCCGCGCCACCCTGCTCGCCGTGCCTAAAAGTCAGTGGGAAGCCGCGCATGCCATCAGCATGACCTGGGCGCAGGCGCTACGGCGCATTATTCTGCCGCAGGCCGCGCGTATCGCCGTGCCACCGTTATCGAATACCTTTATCTCACTGGTAAAAGACACCTCGCTGGCCTCGGTAATCACCGTCCCTGAGATGTTTCTCGCCGCGCAGCAAATTGCTGCGGTGACTTACGAGCCGTTAATTTTATATAGCGAGGCCGCGGTGATTTATCTCTTATTCAGCTCTGTCTTATCGCATTTACAAGAGAAGCTGGAGCGAAAATTAGCTGGCACCACCGTTAAGGAGCGAGCAAATGATAACGCTCTGCAACATTGAAAAAAGCTTTGCTGGTCACCGGGTGCTGCAAAATATTCATTTAACGGTAGCAGAAGGCACCGTCACCGCTTTAATTGGTCCCTCCGGCAGCGGGAAAAGTACGTTATTACGCTGTATTAATTTGCTGGAAATTCCCCAGTCCGGAGAATTAACCATCGGCAAAGAAGAGATGGTATTTACGCCAGGCGCCCGCATTAAAGGCCAGGATATTCGCCGGATGAGCCGCCAGACCGGAATGGTTTTTCAAAACTTTGCGCTGTTCCCGCATATGACGGCTCTCGACAACATTACCGAGGGGCTAATTACGGTGCATAAATGGGACCGTGAGCGTGCCCGCAAACGCGGCGAGGCGCTACTGGAGAAGGTCGGCATGCTGCATAAGCGTAACGCACTGCCAAATACGCTTTCCGGCGGCCAACAACAACGCGTGGCGATTGCCCGCGCACTGGCACCTTCGCCTGCGGTGTTGCTGTGCGATGAGCCGACCTCGGCGCTCGACCCGGAACTTTCCGGCGAGGTGGTCGCCGTCCTGCGCCAGCTGGCACATGAGGGCACCACGATGATTATGGCCACCCACGATCTGCGCTTAGCGGCCCATATTGCAAGCCAGGTGGTATTTCTCGAAGCCGGAGAGATTGTCGAAACGGGCAGCGCCAGCACCCTTTTTTCACAGGCGAAGAAACCGCGAACTACGGAATTTATCGCCTCTTTAAGCACAGCGTTTTCGGCTATCGAAGCGCATCAATAACAATATTTACGGGGTAACGCAGATGAAGGCATTCGCAACACTGGTGATAGCAGGCGTTATGCAGCTGGGCTTTGCTCACGCGGCGCTGGCGCAGGATGATCTGGCAAAAATTCAGTCCGCCGGGGTGTTAAAAATTGGCACCGAAGGGACGTATCCGCCGTTCACTTTCCATAACGCCGCCGGCAAACTGGAAGGGTTTGATGTCGAAATCGGCCAGGAGATCGCCAGGCGCCTGAAAGTGAATGCCCAGTTTGTTGAAGGCAAATGGGATGGCCTGATCGCCGGTATCGATGCCAACCGCTACGACGCGGTGATAAACCAGGTGGGCATTACGCCGGAACGCCAGAAAAAATATGACTTCTCCGAGCCGTATATCGCCTCTAAAGCGGTGCTGATCGTCAACAGCAAAAACACGGCGATCACCCGTTTCGAGGATTTAAAAGGCAAAAAATCCGCCCATACGCTGACCAGCAACTATGCGCAGATTGCCCGCAAATATGGCGCGGAGATCGTTGCTACCGACGGCTTTAACCAGTCTGTCGATTTGGTGGTGCAGGGACGCGCCGATGCGACCATCAACGACAACCTGTCATTCCTGGATTTCAAAAAACATAAACCAGACGCGCCGGTGAAAATTGTCGCCACGCAATCTGACGCGGAGAAATCCGGCGTGTTGTTCCGCAAAGGCAACCCGCAACTGAAAGCCGCGATTGATAAAGCCCTGGAAGAGATCAAAGCCGACGGCACTTATCAGCGCATTTCGCAGAAATACTTCGGCGCGGATGTGTCGAAGTAATGCGTAGCCGCTGAATGGTAAACCCCACAACGCGGGGTTTTTTATGCCGCTGGAGCCTTACGCACTGGCACCCGTTTTATTTGGACTGGTGCTCGACACCACGCAAAGCTGGGGCGCGGCGTAATGGGTGCTTGCTGCAGGCGGCGTGAGTTGCGGCTACCCTTTCGGCGTTACTGCTGCGCCAGTTCAGCAGGCGTTGCGCATAAAAAAACCCCGCCAGGCGGGGTTTTTACGTTTGCGGAGTGACGCAAATCAGAACGGAATGTCGTCGTCGAAATCCATCGGCGGTTCGTTAGACGGCGCCGGTGCGGACTGCTGCTGCGGGCGAGACTGCGCGCCGCCGCTGAACTGATTGCCGCCCTGCGGCTGTTGAGGCTGACCCCAACCGCCCTGCTGCTGGCCGCCGCCTGCCGGTGCGCCACCACCCTGACGGCCGCCCAGCATCTGCATGGTGCCACCAACGTTAACCACCACTTCAGTGGTGTATTTTTCCTGACCGGATTGATCGGTCCACTTGCGGGTGCGCAACTGACCTTCGATATAAACCTGAGAGCCTTTACGCAGGTACTCGCCGGCCACTTCCGCCAGCTTGCCAAACAGCACAACACGGTGCCATTCGGTCTGCTCTTTGGTTTCGCCGGTCTGCTTGTCACGCCAGGATTCGGAAGTAGCCAGCGTAATGTTGGCAACTGCGCCACCACTCGGCATATAGCGTACTTCCGGGTCCTGGCCCAGATTACCGACGAGAATCACCTTGTTTACGCCTCTGCTGGCCATATTGTGTCTCCTGAAAACGTTGCTTGATTCTTAGTAGTGTAAACGCGCGATTGTAGCATTACAAAGCCACACTTAGATAGCTGCGAGGAGGATTCCAGATTATCGCCGCGCGCCATAGTTTGACATACCCGAAGCGAATATGCATGCGAATACTGTATATTCATTCAGGTTAAATTGTGTCATAATTAGCCGTTTCTGACCGCTGGTTGTCCTTCAAACACACCAGGCAAAAAAGTGTTCCTCCGGGTAAAAGGTGAATGGATTGGATAAGATAGAAGTACGGGGCGCCCGCACCCATAATCTCAAAAACATCAACCTCGTCATCCCTCGCGACAAACTGATTGTCGTTACCGGGCTGTCGGGTTCTGGTAAGTCCTCCCTGGCTTTCGACACACTCTATGCCGAAGGGCAGCGTCGTTACGTTGAATCGCTCTCCGCGTATGCGCGTCAGTTTCTGTCGCTGATGGAAAAACCGGACGTTGACCACATTGAAGGTTTATCGCCCGCCATTTCTATTGAACAAAAATCGACATCCCACAACCCGCGTTCCACCGTCGGCACGATCACGGAAATTCATGATTACCTGCGTCTGCTGTTCGCTCGCGTCGGCGAACCGCGTTGCCCGGATCACGACGTTCCGCTGGCGGCGCAAACCGTAAGCCAGATGGTGGATAACGTGTTGTCGCAGCCAGAAGGCAAGCGCCTGATGCTGCTGGCGCCGGTTATCAAAGAGCGTAAAGGCGAGCACACCAAAACGCTGGAAAACCTTGCAAGCCAGGGTTACATCCGTGCGCGTATTGACGGCGAAGTGTGCGATCTCTCCGATCCGCCAAGCCTCGAACTACAAAAGAAACACACCATTGAAGTGGTGATTGACCGTTTTAAAGTGCGCGAAGACCTCGCCCAGCGCCTGGCGGAATCGTTTGAAACCGCACTGGAGCTTTCCGGCGGCACGGCCGTGGTTGCCGATATGGACGAGCCGAACGCTGAAGAGTTGCTGTTTTCCGCCAACTTCGCCTGTCCGATTTGCGGCTACAGCATGCGCGAGCTGGAACCGCGTCTGTTCTCGTTCAACAACCCAGCTGGAGCATGCCCGACCTGCGACGGTCTGGGCGTGCAGCAATATTTTGATCCAGATCGCGTGATCCAGAACCCGGAGCTGTCGCTGGCCGGTGGCGCGATTCGCGGCTGGGATCGCCGCAACTTCTACTATTTCCAGATGCTGAAATCGCTGGCGGAACACTACAAATTCGACGTGGAAGCGCCGTGGGAAAGCCTGAGCGCCAACGTGCAGAAAGTGGTGCTGTTTGGTTCCGGTAAAGAGTCGATTGAGTTCAAATACATGAACGATCGTGGCGACACTTCCGTGCGTCGTCACCCGTTTGAAGGCGTCCTGCATAACATGGAGCGTCGTTACAAAGAGACGGAATCCAGCGCGGTACGTGAAGAACTTGCGAAGTTTATCAGCAATCGCCCATGCGCCTCCTGTGAAGGGACGCGTCTGCGCCGCGAAGCGCGCCACGTCTTTGTTGAAAACACCCCGCTGCCGACCATTTCCGATATGAGCATCGGCCATGCGATGGACTTCTTCAACAACCTGAAACTTTCCGGCCAGCGGGCAAAAATCGCCGAAAAAGTGCTGAAAGAGATTGGCGATCGCCTGAAGTTCCTGGTCAACGTCGGCCTGAACTACCTGACGCTCTCGCGCTCGGCGGAAACGCTCTCAGGCGGTGAAGCGCAGCGCATTCGTCTGGCAAGCCAGATTGGCGCGGGTCTGGTAGGCGTCATGTATGTGCTGGATGAGCCGTCAATCGGCCTGCACCAGCGCGATAACGAACGTCTGCTCGGCACGCTTATTCATCTGCGTAACCTCGGTAACACGGTGATTGTCGTCGAACACGACGAAGACGCCATTCGCGCCGCCGACCATGTCATCGACATTGGCCCTGGCGCGGGCGTACACGGCGGCCAGGTGGTGGCCGAAGGGACGCTGGATGCCATCATGGCGGTGCCGGAATCCCTGACCGGGCAGTACATGAGCGGCAAACGTAAAATTGAGCTGCCAAAACAGCGTGTGAAAGCCGATCCGGAAAAAGTGCTGAAGCTGACCGGTGCGCGCGGTAACAACCTGAAAGATGTGACGCTGACGCTGCCGGTGGGCCTGTTCACCTGTATCACCGGCGTTTCCGGCTCCGGTAAATCGACGCTGATCAACGATACGCTGTTCCCGATCGCCCAGCGTCAGTTGAACGGCGCGACCATTGCCGAACCTGCGCCGTATCGCGATGTGCAGGGGCTGGAGCATTTCGACAAAGTCATTGATATCGACCAGAGCCCGATTGGACGCACGCCGCGCTCCAACCCGGCCACCTATACCGGTGTCTTTACGCCGGTGCGCGAGCTGTTTGCTGGTGTACCGGAGTCCCGCTCGCGCGGTTACACGCCGGGGCGCTTCAGCTTTAACGTGCGCGGTGGTCGCTGCGAAGCGTGCCAGGGTGATGGCGTAATCAAGGTTGAGATGCACTTTCTGCCGGATATTTACGTGCCGTGCGACCAGTGCAAAGGCAAGCGCTACAACCGCGAAACGCTGGAGATCAAATACAAAGGCAAAACCATCCATGAAGTGCTGGATATGACTATTGAAGAAGCACGTGAATTCTTCGATGCGGTTCCGGCGCTGGCGCGTAAGCTGCAAACGCTGATGGATGTTGGCCTGACCTATATTCGTCTTGGACAGTCGGCGACAACGCTTTCCGGCGGTGAAGCCCAGCGCGTGAAGCTGGCGCGCGAGCTGTCGAAACGCGGCACCGGGCAGACGCTCTACATCCTCGACGAACCGACCACCGGCCTGCACTTTGCTGATATCCAGCAGTTGCTGGACGTGCTGCATCAGTTACGGGATCAGGGCAACACCATTGTGGTGATTGAGCACAACCTGGACGTGATTAAAACGGCGGACTGGATTGTCGACCTCGGCCCGGAAGGCGGCAGCGGCGGCGGCGAGATTCTGGTCTCCGGCACGCCGGAAACGGTCGCCGAATGCGAAGCCTCTCACACGGCGCGTTTCCTCAAACCGATGCTGAAATAATTACACGGAGAGTTGCTGTCGGACCTGTTCCGGCACCAACTCAATCGCCTGCTGATACGACGCATCCACCAGGTAGTAAATCTGCGAATCCGGTAACGAACCATCCAGGTAAACGGTGCTCCAGTGCGCTTTATTTAAGTGACGGCTGGGGCGCACATCTGCATGCTGCTGACGCAGCAAATCCGCCAGTTCAGGGCTTGCTTTCAGCGATGCTGCTGGCCGCCCTTCCACCTCTTTCACCATTGCAAACAGCACATCCGCAACTTTGATTTGTGTTGCTTTCCAGTCGCTATGCACGCTCTGTTCAGCGCCAGGCTTCGCCATGCAATATTGCAGTAACTCGGAAATTGTCACTTTTGCTTCTCCTTGTCATGTCGTGGTGGGATATCGCGATCGGCATAAATACGTCATTTAAGCGTAGTGTATGGATAAAAAAATCGTGGGCCGTTACAAAACCTGACGATTAACACAACCTAAACAGAATTGAGAACGCTGGAACCTTTTGTGATTTAGAGTGACAAATGGTTACAAATAGAAAGTAACAGTTGTTTTTTTTAATTTTTTCAAAGAGATAAAAGAAGCGCATTGATGTGCAATTGATTACGGATTAAAGAGAAAACTCCCGGAGATGCCTGATGAGCATATTACATGGCGAGAAGAAAACCGTCCTTGTCGCTGAAGATGATAGCGATATAGCCGGTGTTATTATTGCTTACCTTGAACGCGACAAGTTCGCGGTGATTCATGCCCCTGATGGTGAAAAAGCGGTCATGATGGCCGAAAAATATCAGCCTGATTTTATTATTCTGGATATCAAGATACCGAAAAAGGATGGCTGGCAAGTACTGATGGAGCTACGCCAGAAAACCGATACCCCGATTATGATGCTGACCGCATTAGACGCCGACACGGATAAAGTTCTGGCATTAAAAACGGGTGCTGATGATTACGTGGTAAAACCGTTCAACCCGGAGGAATTAGTCGCCAGGGTGCATGTTATTTTAAAAAGAAGCCAGCAATATCATGCGCGAGAAAATCTAAAACTGTATAAAACAAGAAACATTGAAATTAATAAAATAACGCACCAGGTTTACGTTGGCCCGAAGAAAATGGATTTATCTACAGACTTAACCTCAACAGAATTTAAGATCTTGATGCATTTAATTCGCTATCCGCAGCGCGTCTTTACGCGCGAAGAAATCATGAATGCTTGCATGCCAGAGGGTAATGCCTGCGATCGCACCGTGGATAGCCATGTCAGCAAATTAAGAAAGAAGCTCCAGCAGGCGGGCATTATCAATGTGCCGGAGTGCGTACGCGGCTTCGGCTACCGGCTGGGAGATTGATGTAGTAAGCAGGCTCCCGGCGGGGGATAAGCGCCGCCGGGAGCCTCCGTTAAAATAGCGTCCTGCCCAACGGCAGAATGTCGCACCACTGTTTTTTATAGCTCCAGTAATCTTTATAGACCCCGAGAGAGAACTTAAATTTTTTATCTTTCGCGGTACATAATTCTTTCGCTTTACAGATATTCACCCACAACAAAATACTGCCCAAATTAAATTCAGGATAGTTTTGCGAATATCCACCATTAATATCATCAAAATAAAAATAGCCATCACATTCCGACATAAAAATGATATCAAATGCGCAGGGGCGACCATGAATAAAAAGCACAGCACCAAAGAGTAAATGCCGCAATGCAGCAAATGTTCTGATTAAGTCATCACGTGTAAAACAGTAAATTTTACCCTGCCAGCGCTGTTTGAACACGTCGATATAAATATCGGCCAGTTCGCTATCTGAAAAGTCATCAACCCACCGAAGTTCACCGCCACAGGCAAGAAACTTTTTCCTTTCGCCGTTGCGTTTTTTCTGTGACGCTTTCGAGAAGCTCTCTTTGACGTAGCAGATCTTGTTTTTTAAATAACCGCTGAATAAAACATTGAGAAAATCTGTGCGATGGTGCGGCGACAGCCGCTTGGTAACCACAGGTAAATACCCCACCTTTTTCGTTTGCAGCGGCAGCATGATGTCATCAAAAACAAAGGGATAACGCCGGTCCTGTAGCGATAGCGAACCCTTCATCGCGTAACACGCGCCAATGTATACCTGCTTGCGACGAATGACGTAAAAATCCAGCTTCGCCCCCGTTTCAGCACTTAAAAATTGCAGCACATCCGGATGTGTACAGACAGAACCGCCAAATTGTTGCCAGACCATTTTGTAGGTGGCGAAATCGCACGGTTCCCAACCGTACAGCCACGCGAAAACATTCCGTAAAACCATAACTACCCCGTGTTATCAGACGCACCCACACGTCTTTATGCAGGCTTATAACCGGGGTATATGGAGGTTTGATGGAGCGGCTACTCTCCCTGCAGCGTGGCGATGATTTTTCGCGAGCCACCGTGAATGCGGTGCTCGCCAAGCCAAATTCCCTGCCATGTGCCCAGCACCACGCGCCCGTTTTGCACAGGTAACAGCAGCGAAACGCCTAACAGCGAGGATTTAATGTGCGACGGCATATCATCCGGCCCTTCGTAATCATGCTCATACGGCGCGTTGTCCGGCACGGCTTGTAGAAAATGCTGCTCCATATCGTGGCGCACGGTGGGATCGCAATTTTCGTTCAGGGTGAGCGAAGCAGAGGTATGTTGCAGCAACAAGTGCAGCAAACCAACGTTAATGCGGGAGATATCGCGAAGTTGCCCAAGCACTTCGTCCGTCACCAGATGAAACCCGCGCGACTTCGCGCCAAGCGTAAGGGTTTGTTGATACCACATGCCTATCTCCTGTCAGCAAGATGAACTCTTGTCAGTGTGGCAGCATGTTGCCAGAACAGGAAAGCCAGGGCTAATACTCGGAGTTCACAATCACTTCCTCGCCCAGCGCACCCGCCTGCGGTAAAGGGCGATAGGTCGAGTTTGAAGCGCGTAGCACGCGAATTGGCCGGGCTTCGCTTTCTCGTGCCGCGGTGATATCGCTGTCTGAATCGCCATAGAAAATGCGGATTTTATTGGCTTTCAGCCACTGGGTTTTGCTGTTCTGTCCGGGCTTATCGCCGGCGAAAATCACCGGGTTCATATTGGCCGCAGGAATAAGAAAATCGTCCTGTAGCGTTTTACTCACCGTTTCCGTTTTTGTCGGGCTACGGCCGGTGATGAAAAAGATGCTGTCACCGCGCTTTACATGCATCGCGATCAGATGGCGAGCCACTTCTTTCGGAATACTGAACTCGTCCCAGCCGTTGTTCATCTTTTCCCAAAACGCCGGGTTTTGCAGATAAGCTTCGCTCTCCGGCGACCAGGTTTTTTTACCGCGCCAGAAACCGGGGCTGGAAAATAGCACCGTGTCGTCAATATCAAACCCGACCGCCATTGGCGGGCGTTCGATCAGAGAATTTTCAATTTGCGCCACAGAAACCCAGTGAACAGGTGCCTGTTCGGCGAGCCTGGCAACATTGGTGCCTTCAGATACCGGCGTGGGTGCCGATGCGTAAACCGCGCTGCCAAACGTCATCCACAGGCAGACCGCGCCGAGCGCGCGTATGAACTTTCGCATATTTATCCCTAAATTATCAGTTCGTTATATTTTATAAATGGTGCGAATGGTCAAAATGTTACCAGACCATACCCTGTGAAGCCGATGAAAAAAAGGATTTTTTGCAGATTATTCAGAGAATAAGCGAATGTTGAGGCATAAATAATCCCCTGCCAGGACGCAGGGGATGGGAAAAAGTAAGTGGGTGCTTACATTACTGCGGCGAATGCTTGCGCCACGCGGTGGACATTGCGGCTGTTAAGACCGGCAACACACATCCGCCCGCTGGCGATGAGATAAACGCCAAACTCTTCACGCAGACGGTCAACCTGCGCTGCGCTCAGGCCGGTATAACTGAACATGCCGCGCTGTTTAAGCAGATAATCGAAATTCCCGCCTGGTACTGCCTCTTTCAGCACGGTGACCAGCTCCTGGCGCATCGCCAGAATACGCGTACGCATGGCTTCCACTTCCGCCAGCCAGGAGGCTTTCAGACCGGTGTCGCCAAGCACTGTCGCGACCAGCTGTGCGCCAAAATTCGGCGGGCTGGAGTAGTTACGGCGCACGGTGGCCTTGAGCTGCCCCAGCACGCGGCTGGCGGCGTCCGCATCGTCACACACCACGGAAAGCCCGCCAACGCGCTCGCCATACAGCGAGAAAATTTTCGAAAATGAGTTGCTGACCAGCGCAGGCAGCCCGGCGCGGGCAACGGCACGGATGGCATAAGCATCGTCTTCCATTCCGGCACCAAAGCCCTGATAGGCGATGTCGAGGAATGGGATCAGATTGCGCGCTTTCAACACCTCAACCACCTGATCCCACTGCGCGTGAGTGAGATCCGCACCGGTTGGGTTATGGCAGCATGGGTGCAGCAGCACAATGCTCTGTGCGGCCAGGGTGTTCAGTTTTTCCAGAAATGCTTCAAAACGCACACCGTTAGTAGCACTGTCGTACCAGGGGTAAGTACTCACTACGAAGCCAGCACCTTCAAAAATGGCGACATGGTTTTCCCAGGTCGGGTCACTGACCCACACGCCGGAATCTGGAAAGTAACGTTTCAGAAAATCTGCGCCGACTTTCAGCGCACCGGAGCCGCCTAATGTCTGGATGGTGGCAACGCGTTTTTGCGCCAGTACCGGATGTTCTGCACCGAACAGCAGCGGAGCTATCGCGTCGCGATAGCTGTTTAGCCCTTCCATCGGCAGATAGACCGACGCACCGTGCGGCTGTGCGTTCAGGCGCGCTTCGGCCTCGGCAACCGCCTGCAAACGCGGGATGATGCCGTCTTCGTTGTAATACAGCCCGATGCTGAGATTAACCTTGTCGCTGCGGGGATCTTCTTTAAAGCGCTCCATTAACGACAGAATCGGGTCGCCGGCGTAGGCGTCAACTTTCTGAAACACGCGTGTACTCTCCAGGTTTACAGTAGGCAAGAACCACCACAATAAACCGGAAGCAGAGGAAGATCGAGAGTAGTAACAGCGGTGTTAAAAAATAAGCGCTTTAGCCGCGCAGCGCGGCGAGAATTTGCGCCACGCGCTCGCTTACCGAACCGTGTACACGCAGAAAGGGAATGCCGCGTTGCGTCAGCTGTTCGTTGTACCAGGCCTGCTGGCGCTGGCGGAAGGTTTCATCCTGGCGGGTGCCATCCTGTACAAACGGGAAATCGTCGTCACACAGCACCACGAGGTGGTAGTGCCGCTGCGCCAGTGCATAGAGCGCATCCGGCGCGTGGTCAAACATCGCCAGCGTATAGAACAGCGTCGTCAGCGGGGAGGTGTCGCACACCAGCCACTGCCGGGCGTCGGCAGCATCTTCGCGCTGCACCTGCGTTTGTGCAATCGGCAGCATATCGTCATAAACCAGTTCACCGCCCTTTTCATCCCAGCGTTCGCGACCATATTCCGCCACATACGCCGTCTCAAGCTCCTGCGCCAGCGCAACGCTCAGGGTGCTTTTGCCGGTCGATTCACCGCCCAGCAGACAAATGCGCTGCACGAAATCCCGGTAAACAACGGGCGCTAACATCTGCCGCCAGCGATGAACATCACTGCGGATCAGCGTGCCGGAAGGCGCTTGCTCCCCCTGCTCACGCTGCAAACGCACATGCGCGACAGGGCGTGCAAAGCGTTCACTGAGTACGCGGGCAAAGCCGTCGCCGTAATCCTCAGCGGTAAATACCGCCTGCGGCCGGCAGTGCAGAATCTGCAAACAGATATCGGCCATGTAGTGGCGGTGCAGCTCACCGTCGGCATCGTTATGCGGTGGTGCGCTCAAGCCATAATCAGCGAGACGCTGGGGGGTGAGAACCAGAATGTCGCATTGTGGGAAACGCGCACGCAGCCAGCGTTCGCGTTTTTCAGGCTCACAGCCGGGTAATTCCGGCAGGGAATAACTGACTATCCAGACACGCTCGCACTGTTCCAGCGCGGCATTGATCAATCGCTCGTGGCCGCAGTGTAACGGCGCAAATTTTCCGACAACCAGACCGCTGGCAAAGCGATTCATCGCGCGGCCATCGCTTTGCGCCACTGATACAGACCATGCCAGGCGTTACACCAGAAGACAAGGTACAACCCGGCGGTGAGCCAGAGATCGCGCGCGGCGTACAGCGGCACGGCAATGGTGTTGACCAGCAGCCAGAAATACCAGCTTTCGAGCCTGCGCCCCATCAGCATAAATTGCGCGAGCACGCTGAAAACCATGATGGCGGAGTCCAGCCACGGCGACCACGCGTTGGTAAAGCGGTGCAACAGCCAGGCGTAGCATCCGGCGACAACCAGCGCGCCCGCTAACATCAGCAACAAATGGTTAAGCGGCGTTTTGCGCACCGCCAGTTCGCTGCCGTGGTTGCCTTTTAGCCAGTTGATCCACCCGGCAATACTACTGGCAATAAAGAACAGTTGCAGCGTGACATCGGCATAGAGCTGTACGGAGTAGAACACCCAGCCATACAGCACACAGCCGATAATCCCCGTCCACCAGGTGTGCATATTATTGCGCGCGGCAAGCCATACAGAGAGGGCATAAGCCAGACAGGCGGCGATTTCCATTGGCGACAAGGCGCAATCCTTTTAGTCGATGTATTTTAAAGTCGCCCGCGAAGTCAGGCGCGTGATAAGTTCGTAAGCACTCACTTTTGTAGCTTCAGCAATGCGTTCAACGGGCAAACCTTCTCCCCACAGCACCACTTCATCACCGACTTTGTCTTGCGCATCCGGGCCGAGATCAACGCAAATCATATCCATTGCCACACGCCCGACAATCGGCACTTCGCGGCCGTTGATCAGCACTGGCGTACCCGAAGGTGCAGCGCGTGGATAGCCGTCGCCGTAACCCATTGCCACCACGCCTAAACGCGTGTTACGCGTACTTTCCCAGGTGCCGCCATAGCCCACCGCATCGCCCGCATTATGTTCGCGCACCGCAATCAGTTGCGAAGTCAGCGTCATGACAGGCTGAAAACCGAAATCCTCGCCCCAGGGCTTATTCTCAAGCGGCGAAACGCCGTACAGGATAATGCCTGGGCGAACCCAGTCGAAGTGCGATTGCGGCCACAGCAGCGTACCGCCGGAAGCGGCAATGGAACGCAGACCAGGTTTGCCGTCAGTAAAGGTGGTGAAGATATCAAGCTGGCGCTCTGTTGCGCCGCATTCCGGCTCGTCGGCGCGGGCAAAATGGCTGGCAATGTTGACCGGCTGGCGCACATTTTTGCACTGCGACAAACGCGCATAAAACGCCTCAGCTTCGTGCGGATGTACGCCAAGGCGATGCATGCCGGTATCGAGCTTCATCCACACGGTAACCGGCGCTTTCAGCGTCGCGGTTTCCAGCGCTTCCAGCTGTTCAAGGCTATGAATCACCGTATGAAGCTGATGTTCAGCCACCAATGGCAGGTCGCTGGCGGCGAAGAAACCTTCCAGCAGCAAAATCGGTTGTGTGATACCGCCCGCGCGTAATTGCAGGGCTTCTTCAAGACGGGAGACACCGAAAGCATCGGCATCGGGGAGCGTTCGCGCGGTCTCGAGAAGACCGTGTCCATAGGCGTTCGCTTTCACGACCGCAACCACGCTGCTGGCGGGAGCCAGTTCACGCAGGCGTTGCAGATTGTGTCGCAGAGCGCGGCGGTTAACTACTACGGTTGCCGCTTGCATTTACATTACCCTTTCAAGCAATCGTCAATATCATTCGTGTGCAGGAAGACGACAAGCCCGGCGATCCCGACGGTTTGTTAAACCAGGCGACCAGGATCAGCGGAGGCAGTCAACGCCCCTGTAATGCGAAGGATGAAGAGGATTTATTCGTCGTCGTATTGTGGCCCTGCATAATTATCAAAGCGCGACCACTGCCCGTTAAATGTCAGACGCACGGTACCTATCGGCCCGTTACGCTGTTTACCAATAATGATTTCTGCAATGCCTTTTAAATCACTGTTTTCGTGATAAACCTCGTCACGATAAATAAACATGATCAAGTCGGCGTCCTGCTCGATGGAGCCAGATTCACGCAAGTCGGAGTTTACCGGACGTTTGTCGGCGCGCTGCTCCAGCGAGCGGTTAAGCTG
Organism: Kosakonia sp. LAM2021; assembly: GCF_016620385.1. NCBI lineage: Bacteria > Pseudomonadati > Pseudomonadota > Gammaproteobacteria > Enterobacterales > Enterobacteriaceae > Kosakonia > Kosakonia sp. LAM2021. The sequence goes on along the minus strand of NZ_JAENHT010000005.1, from coordinate 58,134 downwards.
CGACAGCGCCACCACCGGCACTTGTAACTCTTTCGCCAGCGCTTTTAGCGAGCGGGAGATTTCGGCGATTTCCAGCGTACGGTTATCCGACAACGACGGCACACGCATCAGTTGCAGGTAGTCGATCATGATAAGCCCAATGCCGCCATGCTCGCGTGCGATACGCCGCGCACGGGATCGGACTTCCGTCGGCGTCAGGCCGGAAGAGTCATCAATATAGATATTGCGTTTTTCCAGCAGGATGCCCATGGTGCCGGAGATGCGCGCCCAGTCTTCATCGTCCAGTTGGCCGGTACGAATGCGCGTCTGATCGACACGCGAAAGTGAGGCCAGCGAACGCATCATGATCTGTTCGGAGGGCATCTCAAGACTGAATATTAATACCGGTTTATCCTGCAACATCGCCGCGTTTTCAACGAGGTTCATCGCAAATGTCGTTTTACCCATCGACGGACGCGCGGCAACAATGATCAAATCCGACGGCTGTAAACCCGCCGTTTTCTTATTAAGATCGTCATAGCCCGTATTCACACCGGTGACACCATCGTGCGGCTGCTGGAAAAGTTGTTCGATGCGCGAAACAGTCGCTTCAAGCACATCGGCGATGTTTTTTGGGCCTTCGTCTTTATTTGCGCGGCTTTCAGCGATTTTAAAAACGCGCGATTCGGCAAGATCGAGCAGATCTTCACTGCTGCGCCCCTGCGGATCAAAACCGGCGTTGGCGATTTCGTTCGCCACCGAAATCATTTCGCGCACTACCGCACGTTCGCGAACGATATCGGCATAAGCACTAATGTTTGCCGCACTTGGCGTATTTTTGGAAAGCTCCGCCAGGTAAGCAAAGCCGCCAACAATGTCCAGTTGCCCCTGGAGCTCCAGCGATTCTGCGAGCGTTATCAGATCGATGGGTTTGCCCATCTCCTGCAAGCGGTGCATCTCGGTAAAAATATGGCGGTGCGGGCGCGTATAAAAATCATCCGCCACGACGCGTTCGGCAACATCGTCCCAACGCTCGTTATCCAGCATTAAACCGCCCAACACCGACTGCTCCGCTTCAATAGAATGCGGAGGCACTTTCATCCCCTCGAGCTGCACGTCGCGGGTTTCAGTCTGTTTGTTGAAGGGTTTATTTCCTGCCATAGTGAATGGAGCTATCCGGGTAATGAATGGGTTGAGAGATTATCACATCAGGAGGAAGCATGGCGACGAGAATAGAATTTCAAAAGCATGGTGGGCCTGAGGTGCTTAAAGCGGTTGAGTTCACCCCCGCAGCGCCAGCGGAAAACGAAGTGCAGGTAGAAAATAAAGCCATCGGCATCAACTATATCGATACCTATATCCGTAGCGGGTTATATCCACCGCCAGCGTTACCCAGTGGACTGGGCACCGAAGCGGCAGGCGTGGTAAGCAAAGTGGGCAGCGGTGTTACGCAGGTGAAAGTGGGTGATCGCGTGGTGTATGCGCAATCGGGGCTGGGCGCGTACAGCTCGGTACACAACGTTTTAGCGGATAAAGTTGCGGTGCTACCGAACGCTATCTCCTTCGAGCAAGCGGCGGCGTCGTTCCTGAAGGGGCTGACGGTGTTTTATCTGCTGCGCAAAACCTACGAAATCAAGCCAGATGAAATGTTCCTGTTCCATGCTGCCGCCGGTGGTGTCGGGTTGATTGCCTGCCAGTGGGCAAAAGCGCTCGGCGCGAAGCTGATTGGTACCGTAGGTTCCGCGCAAAAAGCGCAGCGCGCATTACAGGCGGGCGCCTGGCAGGTGATCAACTACAGCGAAGAGAATGTGGTGGAACGTGTCAAAGAACTCACCGGCGGTAAAAAGGTGGCGGTGGTGTACGACTCTGTGGGGAAAGACACCTGGGAAACGTCGCTTGATTGTCTGCGACGTCGCGGATTGATGGTGAGCTTTGGCAACTCTTCCGGCCCGGTTACCGGTGTGAATCTGGGTATTCTTAACCAGAAAGGCTCGCTCTACGCCACACGCCCTTCCCTCAATGGCTATGTCACTAACCGGGAAGAGTTGCAGGAAGCCAGTAATGAGCTGTTTTCGCTGATTGCCAGTGGGGTTATTAAAGTGGATGTGGCCGACAGCCAGAAGTTCGCGCTGCAAGATGCACAGCGGGCGCATGAAGTACTGGAGAGCCGGGCGACGCAGGGCTCAAGCCTGTTGATCCCTTAAGCTAAATACCTGAAAGAATTAGGGCTTCCCGTGGGAAGCCCTTTCTTTTTTAGTTCGGCTGCATTGTAGGGTACAGCGCGATGAATTCGTTAACGTCGCGATAGTGACAGATTTAATAAGTAAATCCTATTCGGTTCTAAGCAATGTACCGGGAAAAGTCTTCGGTATGTGACGAACCACGCAATACTTTAGTAACGCCAACGGTTATTGCGTTGATAACGCGGGACCTTCGGTTCTTTCACGGCACGGATAATCCAGACAACGGCGACGGCCAGCAGCAGCCATGGCAATAGCTTGATCATCAATGCGAAAAGCCCGCCGAGAAACATGACAGCCGTTGCCACCAGCAGCGCCGCGATGATGCCGAGCAGCGAAACACCGGTCACCAGCAACATGATAAAAAAGCCCACGATAAACAGTAATTCCAGCATGATGGATCTCCCAAAGAGGTAACTCCGGCTGTTATTACAAGAATCATGCCAGGAAAAATCATCTTAGTTATCAATAAAAAAGCTCCGCAGCAGAAGGCGAAGCTTAGTGAATTTGACTACCTTTTGGTTAAATTTTAACGCCTTGACGCCACCAGATTGAGCGCGTGTTCCACCACCGCGATATCCGCACCGGCTTTATGCGCATTTTCACTCAGATAACGACGCCACTGGCGCGCGCCGGGAACGCCCTGAAACAGCCCCAGCATATGGCGTGTGATATGCCCGAGATACGCGCCCTGACTCAGCTCGCGCTCAATGTAGGGATACATGGCGCGCACCACGGCGACCGGATCGGCATCCGCCACGTCGGTGCCAAAGATCTCGCGGTCAACAGACGCCAGCATGCCAGGGTTCTGATACGCTTCGCGACCGACCATCACGCCATCCATATGCTCCAGATGCGCTTTGGCTTCTTCCAGCGATTTGATACCGCCGTTAATGGCCATTGTCAGGTGCGGAAAATCACGTTTCAGCTGATAAACGCGAGGGTAATCCAGCGGTGGAATTTCGCGGTTCTCTTTCGGGCTTAATCCTGAAAGCCACGCTTTGCGCGCATGGATGATAAAACTTTCACATTCGCCTTTTCCGGCCACGGTGCCAATAAAGTCGCAGAGAAATTCGTAGCTGTCCTGATCGTCAATGCCAATACGCGTTTTGACAGTGACCGGAATTGACACCACATCACGCATCGCTTTGATGCAATCCGCCACCAGTTGCGCTTCGCCCATCAGGCATGCGCCGAAACGGCCATTCTGCACGCGATCGGACGGACACCCGACGTTGAGGTTAATTTCATCATACCCGCGCGCTTCGGCCAGCTTCGCACAATGGGCAAGCTGCGCCGGATCGCTACCACCGAGCTGCAACGCCACCGGATGTTCTTCTTCGCTAAACGCCAGGTAATCGCCCTTGCCATGAATGATGGCACCGGTGGTGACCATTTCGGTGTAGAGCAACGTCTGGCGCGACAGCTGGCGCAAGAAGTAGCGGCAATGTCGGTCCGTCCAGTCGAGCATCGGCGCAATGGAGAAACGATGGGCAGGAAAAGTAGCGGACTGATTGTGTGGCAGCATGGCGAATATTTAAGCATCGAATGAAAAAGGGGCGCTACTATAGCACAGGCAAAACCGGAGGCGCAGCGCCTCCGGCTAAACCTTAAAATGTGACGCTCAGCTGCGCGCCTGCACCCCAGGTTTCATCTTCACCGACCAGCCCCATCAAATCGACATGGACACGGTTAAACGGTGCAAAACCGACACCGCCAGTGAAGACGTTTTTATCATCGCCTTTCACATCCGCACGGTAACCGGCACGCACCGCCAGCCAGCTAAGCGGGCGAACTTCCGCACCAACGCCCACGTACTGGGAGTTTTTCTCGCTCTTAAAGCCTTTGGTCTCGGTTAAATCCCCGTCGGCGCTTAATGTCACCAGATCGTTGTGCCAGGCCGCGCCAGCCGTCACCACCGGGCTGATCTGGTAGGTGTCTTTGTAATTGGTGACATCACCGGTTCTGCCATTGCGAATACGAATGTCCTGAGTATCGATATCGCGAGAGATCAGGTTGGTGCCGGTTAAGCCAACAGTAATGTTTTCACCAAAGTCTGCGGCGGCACCGACATCGATGTTAAAGCCAGTGTCATCGGTACGATAACGACTGTCTTTCAGGTCGCTGCTCTTATAGTCATAAATAGACGCGGTGTAGTTGTAGACCCACGTTTTTTGCAGCTTCGGCGTCACGCCAAGGGACAACGGCACGCCAGCGACTTCAAACTGGCGCGCCATGGCGATACCAAAGTCGGAGACAATTGCCGCACGGCCCGCTGCGGTAGAGTTAAGGTTTTTGGTGATCTCTTCGCTACCGTTTGGCGAAACCACCGCGCCTAACGCTTCGCCTACGGCAAAACCGGTGTTGTTCTGAATATTGCGCAGGTAATCAATATCCTGTTGATCGATATTCGAGCTTACGCGGGCGTGCGCATACGCTTTGGTAACGAAAGCCAGCGAGAGCACATCATTTGGAATGCTGACCGCAATGCCTGCGGCAGCTTTGGCCTGAGCGGTTTTGCCTTTCAGAAACACCAGTTCGTCGGCCAGATCTTTCGCCGCATTCTGGAACTGATTGACCGTGCCAATCGGGTTGGCAATGATCTGCGCAGCGGTCAGGTTATCGACCACATCCTTGTAACCATCAATTTTGTCATTGATGTTATCGATTTCATCGCGAAGGTTATCTTTGTCGGTAATTTGCGCCTGAACGCTCGGCAGGATAATCGTGACGTTATCTTCCGGCTTGGCTTTCGCCAGCAACGCCGGGTTGATGAGCGCCCCACTACCATAATTTGCCGATGCAACACCCGTTCCTCCCATTGCATCGTTACGTGCTTCTGCCCAGGTATTGGCTGCTCCTGCTTGATTTGCTGCAAAGAAGGAGACAGCGATAGCGACCACTGAAAGTTTACGTTTTTTATTCACAATATGTGTCTCGTAGCCAGATGAGTTTTTTTAAGCCTGTTTATTTTAAAAGAAACAGGAATTCACTATTGCTGCGAACAACGACCAAAAAAGAAGCTAAATCAAGTGAACGTACAGGATATATATGAACGTTATCGTTATTGAGGAAACTCTCAATATTTATAGAAGAGGAAATTCGTTTCGGGAAGGAAAGTGAGAAAAGGAGTTTACGGGCGGCGATCTCGGTGTTTTGGACAGGACATGGTAAAGTGTGCGTTTCTATTTCCCCGACCAGAGAGCGCAAATGGATAAGACCACTTCGCAAGAGATGTTAGTGCAGGCTGAAAAGCTGTGCGCGCAGCGCAATGTGCGCCTGACTCCCCAGCGCCTTGAAGTATTGCGATTGCTGAGCCTGCAACAAGGGGCAATTAGCGCCTATGATTTGCTTGATCTGCTGCGCGAAAGCGAGCCACAAGCAAAACCACCGACAGTTTATCGCGCGCTTGATTTTCTGCTGGAGCAAGGGTTCGTTCACAAAGTGGAGTCCACGAACAGTTATGTGCTGTGCCACCTTTTTGATCAGCCGACGCACACGTCAGCAATGTTTATTTGTGACCGCTGTGGTTCAGTGAAAGAAGAACAAGCCGAAGGCGTGGAAGATATTATGCATGCGCTGGCAGCGAAAATGGGTTTTGCCCTGCGCCATAATGTCATTGAAGCGCATGGCCTGTGTGCGGCTTGTGTGGAAGTGGAAGCCTGCCGCCATCACGGTCACTGCCAGCATGACCATAGCGTCCCGCTAAAGAAAAAACCGCGATAATAGTCTCTCGTTTTTTATCGGCTATTTATTACCTACGCCACAACCTGCCAGGTATCGCATTTTAACGGCGGCGAGCAAGCACATACTGCGGCAGTCCTAAGTCAGGCAAACCGTTGGTAAAACGAGATAGATAGAAAGAGGGATGCGATAAGAACGCAAAATTTGGAAGCTTGTAAGCCAAATCAATGCGTTTCGAGCTCATAAATGTGGAATCTGGAGGGGTGGTACATCCTTGTACCTTCGGGCAGGGTAGCCTTTCAGAGGGTTAACACATTTGAGGGGATGTGTTGGCTACCAACGGTAATCATTACGCGTTTCCCAGTCCGTCACTTCTTTTTCCGCCTGATCTTTCGCGTAACCGTAACGTTCCTGGATTTTACCCACCAACTGATCACGTTTACCTTCAATGATCGTCATATCGTCATCGGTGAGCTTGCCCCACTTCTCTTTCACAGTACCTTTAAACTGTTTCCAGTTACCGCCGACTTCGTCTTTATTCATCATGGACTCCTTATCGTTCGGTTTAAAATGACGTTCTCGCCGTGCTGAACGTAATGATTATTGTAGTCAGGGATTCCGCATTATGAATTTTATTCGGAATCTTTAACCATCTAAAAAGATAAAAGCAGCGTAAACGAGACGAGAAAAATCGTACACAACGATGAGGAATAAAGCGGGATCAACAATCTGTAGCAGCAAACCAACTGTTGTTGCGCCAGTGACGACGCCATATCAGCGCCAGCGTCAGCCCACGCAGAGCAAGGAACACAGCGAGCGACAACCACAAACCATGATTACCCAAAACAGGCACGGTGAGTAGCGTAACGGCAAACCCTGCTGCCGCCACCGCCATGCTGTTACGCATTTCGGTCGCGCGCGTTGCACCCACAAACATTCCGTCCAGCAGATAACACCACACTCCCACTAACGGTAAGATGACCTGCCAAATCAGATAATGCCCGGCAAGCTGTTGCAGGGCGGGTAGCGACGTTAACAACGCGATAATTTGCTGACCCGCCAGCGCATACACAACGGCAAAGAACAGCGCCACCAGACCGGCCTGCCGGCAAGCAGCCCGCCAGATATGCATCAATTGACTGCCGTCTCTGGCACCGTAAGCCTGCCCGGAGTGCGCCTCAACCGCGTAGGCGAAACCATCGAGCGCATAGGCGGTAAAGGTCAAAAACATCATCAGCACCGCGTTTGCCGCCACCGTCTCATCCCCGAGTCGGGCACCAAACACCGTTATCGAACCAAAGCAAAGTTGTAGCAGCAGCGAACGCAGCATGATATCGCGGTTCAGCGCCAGCAAACGCCGCACGCCGCCGCGCCATGCATTTTTCAGTGTCAGTAATGGAATGCCGCGCATCACCAGTACGTGTCGCACCATCCATAAACCAATGGCGAAAGTGGCATATTCCGCGATGACTGTGGCAAGCGCCGCACCTTGCACATTCATATGCAGCCCCATGACCAACCACAGATCGAGCATAATGTTGAGCAGATTCCCCACCACCAGCAAGATCACTGGTGCACGCGCATACTGCACGCCGAGCAACCAACCGAGCAACACCAGATTCCCCAGCGAAGCGGGTGCGCTCAACCAGCGAATATCCAGGAACCGTCGCGCCTGTTCCAGCACCGCCTCGCTACCGCCAGTGATATGCAGTGCCAGATCGATAAGTGGCGTGCGCAGCAGGGCAATCAACACACCGGCTCCAAGCGCCAGCAGCAAAGGCTGGACTAATGCACGTGCCAGCGCGGGCGCATTTTTCGCGCCGAACGCCTGAGCGGTCAGGCCGGTGGTGCTCATGCGCAAAAAAAGCAACAGCATAAAGAGGAAACTGGTCGCCGTTGCGCCAATCGCTACGCCGCCCAGGTAAACCGGGCTGTCCAGATGCCCCACTACCGCCGTATCCACCAGCCCCAGCAACGGGACGGTGATATTCGAGAAGATCATCGGCAGCGCAAGCCGCCAGAGCGCTTTGTCGGATGCGGTTAGCAGTGGCATGGTATGAATGTGAAAGTTAGTGAGGGAAAAGTAGAGATCGCTGCGGAACCTGACTCAGCCCCGCAGCAGAGCGAATGTGCGTTACAGCCATGCGCCATTACGAATGACACCGACCGCCAACCCTTCGATTGTGAAGTTTTGATCGCGCAAATCGACGACGATCGGCGAAAACTCGCTATTTTCCGGCAACAGTTCGACGGTATTCCCCTGTTTTTTCAAACGCTTGACCGTCACTTCATCTTCAATACGCGCAACAACAACCTGGCCGTTACGTACATCCTGCGTTTTGTGCACCGCCAGCAGATCGCCATCCATAATGCCGATGTCACGCATCGACATGCCACTAACGCGCAGCAGGAAATCTGCATGAGGTTTAAAGAGGCTCGGATCGACCTGGTAATGGCCTTCGATATGCTGCTGCGCCAGCAGCGGCTCACCCGCAGCGACGCGACCAATCAGCGGCAAGCCAATATCGTCCTCTTCTTCTTCAAGCAGCAGGCGAAGACCGCGTGATGCGCCAGATACGATTTCGATAACCCCTTTGCGCGCCAGCGCCTTGAGGTGTTCTTCCGCCGCATTTGGGGAACGGAACCCCAATTGCTGTGCGATTTCCGCACGCGTTGGTGGCATACCGGTTTGAGTGATGCGATCGCGAATAAGATCGAACACCTCTTGCTGCCTGGCCGTTAATGCTTTCATCCCGCCCCCTGGGTGTATATACAGTTATGCTGTGAGTATATACAGCTAAAGGCGATTTTGGAACCAAATTTAAGCAAAAAACCAGGGCGTTATCGAATTCTGGAAGCGTTATCGAAAATGTGACCAGAGTAATGCGATCCAGGTAAACATCGCCAGCAGGATGGACATCAGCACCGCCGCCGACCCCATATCCTTCGCCCGCCCGGAAAGTTCATGGAATTCTGCACCAATACGGTCTACCACGGCTTCGATGGCGCTGTTCAGAATTTCGACAATCATTACCAGCGTCACAGAACCAATCAGCATTACGCGCGTCATGGTGTCAATATCGAGCCAGCAAGCGATTATAATTGCCAGGATAACCGCAACGGCTTCCTGACGAAATGCCGCTTCATTAACCCAGGCGGCGCGAACGCCTTTCCAGGAATATCCAGCGGCTTTAATGATCCGGGTGAAACCGGTGGTATTATTAGCCATTTAAAAGAACCTTTTTATTAAATTGGCGTCAATGTCTCAGCAAGCACGCAGCGGTACAACAGAAATTATGTGCGCTTTCTGATATTCTTGCGGCGCAATGGCACTATTAACCAGAGGCTTTACATCCTTTATGTCCGGCTGGCCACGAATTTACTACAAATTACTGAATTTACCATTAAGCGTGCTGGTAAAAAGTAAATCGATCCCCGCAGAACCTGCACAGGAACTGGGTCTCGATACATCACGCCCCATCATGTACGTGCTGCCTTATAACTCAAAGGCAGACTTACTGACTTTACGTGCGCAGTGTCTGGCGCATGAGCTGCCTGATCCCCTTGAACCGCTGGAAATCGACGGCGCGTTGCTGCCGCGTTTCGTGTTTATCCACGGCGGCCCGCGCGTCTTCACCTATTACGCGCCGAAAGAAGAGTCGATCAAGCTGTTCCACGACTACCTGGATTTACACCGCAGCCATCCCGATTTGGATGTGCAAATGGTGCCGGTATCGGTGATGTTTGGCCGTTCTCCCGGACGAGAAAAAGGCGAAATTAACCCACCGCTGCGCATGCTGAACGGCATCCAGAAATTCTTTGCTGTTTCCTGGCTTGGCCGCGACAGCTTTGTGCGTTTCTCACCGCCGGTTTCGCTGCGCCGTATGGCGACGGAGCACGGCACCGATAAAATTATCGCGCAGAAACTGGCGCGCGTGGCGCGTATGCACTTTGCCCGCCAGCGTCTGGCCGCAGTAGGCCCACGCCTGCCGGCGCGTCAGGATTTGTTTAACAAATTGCTCTCTTCTAAAGCGATTGCCCGCGCCGTTGAAGATGAAGCGCGCAGCAAAAAAATCTCCCATGATAAGGCGCAGCAAAACGCCATCGCGCTGATGGAAGAGATTGCCGCGAACTTCTCCTACGAGATGATCCGCCTGACTGACCGCATTCTGGGTTTTACCTGGAACCGTCTCTACCAGGGCATTAATGTGCATAATGCCGAGCGCGTACGCCAGTTGGCGCACGACGGCCACGAAATTGTCTATGTGCCCTGCCATCGCAGCCATATGGACTACCTGCTGCTCTCCTATGTGCTCTATCACCAGGGGCTGGTGCCGCCGCATATCGCCGCCGGTATCAACCTGAATTTCTGGCCTGCCGGGCCGATTTTCCGCCGCCTGGGCGCTTTCTTTATTCGCCGGACATTTAAAGGCAACAAGCTTTATTCCACCGTGTTCCGCGAATATCTGGGAGAGCTGTTTAGCCGTGGTTATTCGGTGGAGTACTTCGTTGAAGGTGGACGTTCGCGCACCGGGCGTTTGCTGGATCCGAAAACCGGTACGCTGTCGATGACCATCCAGGCGATGCTGCGCGGCGGCACGCGTCCAATCACGCTGGTGCCGATTTACATCGGGTATGAACACGTGATGGAAGTGGGTACTTACGCCAAAGAGCTGCGTGGCGCGACGAAAGAGAAAGAGAGCTTGTTGCAGATGGTGCGTGGCTTAAGCAAGCTGCGTAACCTCGGTGAGGGTTATGTTAACTTCGGCGAACCGATCCCGCTGATGAACTACCTGAATCACCATGTTCCGGAGTGGCGCGAAGCCATCGATCCGATTGAATCTATCCGCCCGGCGTGGTTAACACCAACGGTGAACACCATTGCCGCTGACCTGATGGTGCGCATCAACAACGCCGGTGCGGCTAACGCCATGAACCTGTGCTGTACGGCGCTGCTGGCTTCCCGCCAGCGTTCGCTGACCCGCGAGCAACTGACCGAGCAGTTAAGCTGTTATCTTGAGCTGATGCGCAACGTGCCTTATTCCCCGGATTCGACCACGCCGTCGGCCAGCGCTAGCGAGCTTATCGACCACGCGCTGCAGATGAACAAGTTCGAAGTCGAGAAAGACACCATCGGCGATATCATCATTCTGCCGCGTGAGCAGGCGGTGTTGATGACGTACTACCGCAACAACATTGCGCATATGCTGATGCTGCCGTCGCTGCTGGCGGCGATTGTCACCCAGCACCGCGCGATCTCCCGTAGCGAGATCCTGCGCCACGTCGAGTTACTCTACCCGATGCTGAAAGCCGAGCTGTTCCTGCGCTGGGAAAAATCGGAGCTGGCACAAGTGCTGGAGAACCTGACGCAAGAACTGCTGCGCCAGGGCTTATTGACGGTAAAAGACGATCGTCTGAGCATCAATCCGGCGCACTCCCGCACCTTGCAACTGCTGGCGGCAGGCGCGCGCGAAACCTTACAGCGTTACGCCATTACTTTCTGGCTGCTGAGCGCCAATCCGGCGATGAACCGCAGCACGCTGGAAAAAGAGAGCCGCACGCTGGCGCAGCGCCTGTCGGTGCTGCACGGCATCAACGCGCCGGAGTTCTTCGATAAAGCGGTATTCAGTACGCTGGTGCTGACGCTGCGCGATGAAGGTTATATCAGCGATACCGGCGATGCGGATCCGGCACGTACCTTAAACGTGTACCAGATGCTGGCGGACTTGATAACGTCGGATGTGCGTCTGACGATTGAGAGCGCGACGCAAGCGGAAGCGTGACAGGAAATTTTCCCCTCTCTTCACGGAGAGGGGAAAAACTCAAGGCAAATGCAGATAACTCAACGCCAGCCCTAAAAACAGCACCAGCCCCACATAGTTATTGTTCATAAATGCTTTAAAACAGGCATCGCGGTCGCGACCAGCAATCAACGTTTGCTGGTAAACAAACAGCACACCGGCAATCAGCACCGTCCCGTAGTACGTCCAGCCCAGCCCATTCAGCCAGCCAATAGGCGTCATCAGCACCAGCACAGCCACCTGCAAAATCCCGATAATTAGCTTGTCGAAACGACCAAACAAGATAGCCGTCGACTTAATCCCAATCTTCACATCGTCATCACGGTCAACCATCGCATACTGCGTGTCATACGCGACCGCCCACAGGATATTGGCGAGAAACATAATCCAGCAGCTCAGCGGTACAGATTCACTCACAGCGGCAAACGCCATCGGAATCGACCAGCCGAACGCCGCGCCGAGCACCACCTGCGGCAGGTGCGTATAGCGCTTCATAAACGGGTAAACCCACGCCAGCGCCAGCGCCGCGACGGAGAGCAAAATGGTCATGACATTCAGCGTCAGCACCAGCGCGAAGGCCAACAGCACCAGCACCACAAACAGCACGCGCGCTTCGTTTTCCGTGACCGCGCCGCTTGGCAACGGGCGATTCGCCGTGCGTTTAACATGACCGTCGAATTTACGATCCGCATAATCATTGACGACACAACCGGCAGCGCGCATCAGCCAGACGCCCGCGACAAAAACCAGCAAAATCCACAGCGGTGGCACGCCCGGCGTCGCCACCCACAGCGCCCACAGCGTTGGCCACAGCAGCAGCAAAGCGCCAATTGGTTTGTCCGTACGCATAAGCCTGTGAAAGGCCAACAGCTTAGTCTGCGTGAGACTCCACTCCATTTTCTTTTCCTCTTAGTACAGCGGCGATGCAGGCAAAAACAGTTCGGTCAGCATCAGCGGTTTTCCGCCCAGGCGCAGACGGGAACGGCGTCCCCAGAGCTGCTCATGACGACCAATTTCAATAAAGTCACGCGTAAGCGTAGATGAGGTAAAGAGATATCGCCCAAGCGGCGTTTTACCCAGGGTTTGCAGCGCCAGTTCCGGGCCGCTCAGCGTAGATTCGGGCACCACGGTGCGTCCGGCGAGCCAGGGTTCCCCGTCGGCGCAGAGAATAATTTCCCGCAACCAGTAACGATCCTCCTTCGGCAGACTGCCGCGTTCTTCGGCGATCTCATCCACCGTCACAAAGCCTTCCCGAATCAGCGTAACGCTGACCGTCTTGCCTTGTTGCTCAAAACGTTTGGTCATCGAATCTTCCAGCAACAGCCACTCGAGCAGTTGCGGTTCAAGCGCGGGAATTGCGTCTACGTAGCGCAGCGCTCGCAGTTGCGTAAGCGCAGGGTGTGACATGCCTTACTCTCCGGTACATAACGTAGCGTTATTGTATCGCAGAACCGGCGCACGGGGCGGGGAAACTTCATTCAGTTTTCATCAGCGCAACAGATGCGCAACAGCGCGCATCTGCGCCGGAAAAAAAGGTGCGTCAGGCGACGCACCAGTTGCTGCAAATATCAGCATTGTGGGGAGAGATTACCCCTTGCCTTTTACACTGCTGATAAAAGTGGCACGGGCGGATTTCGACCCGAGGCGTTCTGCTTCATTCAATAATTTCAGCGCCTTATCAATATCACCTTTAGCAGCGGCTTGTTTGATGGCCTGGTTAAAGTAGCTCTCTGTATCGTTGAGCATCGGCTCGCTTTTCGCCACTGGCGCAGGAGCCGCAGCGGGCGCGGCGGCAGGCGCCGGTTGCGTGTTGTAAGCCGGTGCGGCGGTGTTGCCCACGGTAACGGAAGCCGGGCCAGAAGAGCCAAACAGCGGGCCGACTAATACACTGGAACCACTGCTATTTTTCACTTTCAGGTTTACCACTCCGTCGGCAATATGACGGGCAATCGGATCGGGGATATCAGGGATCGCGTTGCCCACGCCTTTAGCATAGGCTTTGGCCGGATCGAGCAGCGTGGTGGTTTTCTGCAAATCATTTTCGGTCGTAAACGCAAGGATATAAAGCTTCTGCTGGCCCAGCGCAGGTGTCAGGCGCATAACCCCTTCCAGTCGGTCAGCATTTAGAACTCCCGGTTCCTGGTAGGTAAAATAGCTACTGGGAAAATAGGCTGCAGGCGACATATTCTGATCAAATACCAGCACGTTTGGCGCAAAAACCCCGGTATTTTTATTAACATCGCTGGAAAGCGTTAGCGTGAGTTCACCAATATTGGCAGGCACGCTAAACGCCGCGACAGGGCCGGTTATGCCCGCGACGTTCAGATGCTGCCCGCCAGTTGCAAGCCGAACCGTCTGGCTTTTGGACGTATCGACAGGTGTCCAGGTGAGTTGTTGAAGTGCAGAGTTCGGAATCGACGGCGCTGCCGCGGTGTTCTGTGGGACGATATTCACATCAGCAAAACTGACACCCGGAGCGCCCGCCAGCAAACCCGCGGAGAGACACAGGGCGATGAGACTTTTTTTCATTTTCATTGTTATCACCTTCAGGATGCGAAACAGCGGTGGCCAGGCAATAGCGCGCTGTTTATCAGGAGTAGAGGGGCTTTCGCCCCTCTTTTGGTCATTACATGAGGGAAAAACTTACCACCAGATTTCCATCTGGGCACCGAAGCTCCATTCGTCGCTATCGCCACGACCGAAGCTTGAGCCGCCCGTACCATTGCGGGTTGCCAGGCCATAATTGGCATTCGTGCCTGGATTACCGCTGGTGTTGTAACCCCATTTTTCATCCCATTTCGCATAGGTTGCGAATACGCGGATTGCCGGACGAGACCAGATGCTGTCGCCTGCCTGCCACTGTTGCGCAAGGGTGATTTTGTACTGATTGTTGGTGTCGTTAGTGCGCTGGGATTTGACGTTGTCGTAACCGACTTCCAGCAAGGTGCTCATGATTGGTGTCCATTTGTACATTGGGCGCACGCCGACGGTCCACCATTTGGTACCATTCTGGTTATCCCAATCAATGTCCTGATACATACCGACGTACATCAGATCCCAATTATCACCCAGAGAAATTGCACCGTGGTCGAGGATACGCAGCAGGGAACCGTTGTTGTTGGCGCTATAAGGCAGTTTACTATTGCTCTCGATGCCAATACCGGAGCCTTGCGACAACCCTTTGCCCTGTGATGTCAGCGCATCGGTCGCGTATTGCACGACAAATTTGTTATAGCCTTTCAGCATGCTCTGAACGTGTTCAGCGGTGAACATCCAGCCATCTTTCGTTTCGGTATTATCGTATAAATGGTAACCGTCACGGGTATTGGCGCGGCCATAGTCAACGCCGAACTCTAATGTACCGCCCGGGTTGACTGCCATTTGTGCCAGACGCACGTCGAACACATCGTTAGCCGTTTTTTCGGTGTAATCATAAATACTGTTGCTGGCGAAGGTAGCGGAGCCGCCTGCTTCCGTCGAACGGGTCGCGGCCAGAGAGAGTTTACCAAAGCCGAGATCGACGTTTTCCAGACCAGCGCCCGGGCCGGAGATATCCCAGTAATAGAAGTCGATCATATGTACGTCATGACGCTGATAGAAGCGTTTACCTGCCCAGATCGTGGAGCCCGGCAGCGCATCAATCAGGTTTTTACCTTGTACGTTGGCTTCACGAAATGCTGGGTCAGTAGCTTCCCAGTCATTTTGCTGCGCGACTGAGTACGCAACGTTCGTGTCGAAGTAGAAGCTTTTATCGCCTTCTTTCCACACTTCCTGACCGAGTTTTAATTCTGCATAGGTTTCACATTCGTTACCGAGACGGTATTTGGAACCAGCACCGGTGGCCTGGAAGCATTGCTGCTCGCCGCCGCTGCCGGTCCAGCCAATCCCCGAACGGGCGTAACCTTTGAAATCAACAGCACCCGCCTGTGCAGACAGTACGCCTGCCGCGATGGCGAGAGCCAGTGGAAGTTTGCGCAGAGTAATCATCGTTCTATCTCCTGAGCTTGCTTTGCTTTTCTTTTTTTTACACATCCCCCTTCGCGCTATCTCTTTATTGGCTGCCGTCATGAATCCCGGCCTGGTACTGTTGTACGCTGCTGGAGAGTCATTACGTTGCCGCCTCGACATAATGCGAATGGCTTTGTGTAAACGCTTTGTGGGGTACGCTTAAACGCCCGGCTCTTTATGTAACCGGCGGCAGGCGGTGCCATCTTCACGGAACAGATGGCAACGCTCCGGCGGTAAGCCGATGGCGAATGTGGCACCCTCTTCTACCAGCACCACGTCAGTCTGGCGGTAGACCAGGTTCTGGCGTATTGCAGGGATCTGGATATGAATTTGTGTTTCGTGACCAAGCTGTTCGACGACCTGAACTTCGCCCTCCAGCGTGACATCGGCGATGTCGCTGGGCAGCAGATGTTCCGGGCGGATGCCCAAAGACATATTCGCGCCGACTTGCACATTGGCACTGTCCACCGGCAGCCACACGCGCTGGCGGTTAGGCAGCTCAACCTGCACCTGTTCAATGGCGGTGGCGGTCACTTTTACCGGCAGGAAGTTCATCTTCGGCGAGCCGATAAAACCGGCGACAAAACGGTCTGCCGGGTAGTGATACAGCTCCAGCGGTTTGCCCACTTGCGCTACGCGCCCGGCATCGAGTACCACGATTTTGTCGGCCAGCGTCATCGCTTCCACTTGATCGTGGGTGACGTAAATCATCGTGCGGCCAAGACGTTTGTGCAGACGGGAGATCTCAATACGCATCTGCACACGCAGGGCGGCATCAAGGTTGGAGAGAGGTTCATCAAGCAAGAAGACGCGGGGTTCAGCCACCAGCGTACGACCAATCGCCACGCGCTGACGCTGACCGCCAGAGAGCGCTTTCGGTTTGCGATCCAGTAAATGCGCCAGTTGCAGCACTTCCGCGACTTGCGTGACGCGCGATTTGATCATCTCTTTTTTCGCGCCCGCTAACTTCAGGCCGAAAGACATATTTTCCGCAACCGACAAATGTGGATAGAGCGCGTAGGACTGAAACACCATGCCAACGCCGCGTTCTGCGGGAGGAACCTCATTCATGCGGGTATCGCCAATCAGCAAATCCCCGCTGGTGATGGTTTCCAGCCCGGCAATCATGCGCAGCAGCGTCGATTTACCACAGCCTGACGGGCCGACAAACACCACGAATTCTCCTTCGTGGATGTCGAGACTGATGTCTTTCGACACCACCACATCGCCCCAGGCTTTCGTTACATTACGCAGCTGTACGCTCGCCATGCCCTTCTCCCTTCGTTACAACCTGTCACCAACAGAAACATTCAACGTGGGCTGACTATGGAGCATCGATTCAGCGGGCGAATCCTCCACCCCCTTGGTTTTTTATGGGGGAGGAGACGGGAGGATGAGAACAACGGCTCTGCCCCCTGGATGGGGGGGCGGTGGGCATTTTCGTGATGGACTCTGCAAAAATCGGCGCTTTTTTATGTGCGCTCACACACATAATGCAAATCTCTGTAACAGAGATCACACAAATCACCGCAGGGGCGTAGGGTCAAGGAGGATGAGAAGCGCTTGTCAAAAAAGGAGACTAATCCCGTCGAACTACCTTGAGCGTATCCACGAGCACATCACCTAAAGGACGGGATATATGAAAATCAAAACAGGCGCACGCATCCTCGCTTTGTCCGCAGTGGCGACGATGATGTTTTCCGCCTCTGCCCTCGCCAAAATCGAAGAAGGTAAGCTGGTCATTTGGATCAACGGCGATAAAGGCTATAACGGCCTTGCCGAAGTGGGTAAGAAATTTGAGAAAGACACCGGCATTAAAGTTACCGTAGAACACCCGGATAAGCTGGAAGAGAAATTCCCGCAGGTTGCGGCAACCGGCGACGGCCCGGACATTATTTTCTGGGCGCACGACCGCTTTGGCGGCTATGCGCAATCCGGTCTTCTGGCGGAAGTCACCCCGGATAAAGCCTTCCAGGACAAGCTGTTCCCCTTCACCTGGGACGCGGTGCGTTATAACGGCAAGCTGATTGCCTACCCAATTGCTGTCGAATCTTTATCACTGATTTACAACAAAGACCTCGTGCCGAACCCGCCAAAAACCTGGGAAGAGATCCCGGCGCTGGATAAACAGCTGAAAGCGAAAGGTAAGAGCGCGTTGATGTTCAACCTGCAAGAACCGTACTTCACCTGGCCGCTGATTGCCGCCGACGGCGGTTACGCCTTCAAGTTTGAAAACGGCAAATATGACGTGAAAGATGTCGGCGTCGATAACGCAGGCGCGAAAGCCGGTCTTAGCTTCCTTGTGAAGCTGATTAAAGACAAACACATGAATGCCGACACGGATTACTCGATTGCAGAAGCGGCGTTCAACAAAGGTGAAACCGCGATGACCATCAATGGTCCGTGGGCGTGGGCCAACATTGATAAGAGTAAAATCAACTACGGCGTCGCGCTGCTGCCAACCTTTAAAGGCAAGCCTTCTAAACCATTCGTTGGCGTGCTGAGCGCAGGCATCAACGCCGCCAGCCCGAACAAAGAGCTGGCGAAAGAGTTCCTCGAAAACTACCTGCTGACCGATCAAGGTCTGGCAGACGTTAACAAGGACAAACCGCTGGGTGCGGTCGCGCTGAAATCCTATCAGGATCAGTTAGCGAAAGACCCGCGCATCGCCGCGACCATGGATAACGCGAAAACCGGTGAAATCATGCCGAACATCCCGCAAATGGCCGCCTTCTGGTACGCCACACGCACCGCGGTTATCAATGCCGTTAGCGATCGCCAGACCGTCGACGCCGCGCTGAAAGACGCCCAGGGTCGTATTACCAAGTAAAAATGTGAATGCCTTATCCCCGGATGGGGATAAGGCGAATTGGATATGTTGTATACGCGGCATCCTTCGCGTGCATCACGGCGGCAACGATGTGTACCCCGGAGCGCTTACAAATGTAAGCGACCAGCGTGCGGAACCGCGGCCAACAAAGCGGCAGCGTGAAGGGTGTCGAGTAGAGAGGAAATCCCCATGGATGTAAGAAGAAAACGCCACTGGTGGCAAAGCCCGCAACTCGCATGGGCGGCCATCACCGTTGTTGGCCTGTTGGTGGCTTACCTTGTCGTTATGATGTATGCCCAGGGGGAATACCTTTTCGCCATTACCACGCTCGTCCTCAGCTCGGCGGGCCTCTATATTTTCGCCAATCGCAAGGCATACGCCTGGCGCTATGTTTACCCCGGCGTGGCCGGTATGGGGCTGTTTGTCCTGTTCCCGCTGATTTGTACCATCGCCATCGCGTTTACCAACTACAGCAGCACCAACCAGCTCACTCAGGAGCGTGCGCAGCAGGTGCTGCTCGATCGTTCCTACCAGGCAGGCAAAGCGTATAACTTTGGGCTTTACCCGGAAGGTGACGCGTGGCGACTGGCGCTGACCGACGGCGACAGCGGCAAAAATTACGTTTCCGATGCGTTCAAACCCGGCGGCGAGCAACAACTGACATTAAAAGAGGCTGACGCCGTGCCCGCTGGCGAGCGCGCCAATCTGCGCATCATCACGCAAAACCGCCAGGCGCTGAACCAACTGACTGCCCTCCTGCCGGATGGCAGCAAAGTGGCAATGAGTTCGCTGCGTCAGTTCTCCGGTACGCGCCCGCTGTATCAGCTTGAACAGGACGGCACGCTGCTCAACAACCAGAGCGGCGTGAAATACCGCCCGAACAACGATATCGGCTACTTCCAGGCGATTAACGCCGACGGCAGTTGGGGTAGCGAAAAGCTCAGCCCCGGTTATACCGTGACCATCGGCTGGGATAACTTCACTCGCGTCTTTACCGATGAAGGCATTCAAAAACCGTTCATTGAGATCTTTATCTGGACGGTGGTGTTCTCGGTGCTGACCGTGGTTCTGACCGTTGCCGTAGGCATGGTGCTGGCCTGCGTCGTGCAGTGGGAATCCCTCAAAGGCAAAGCGATTTATCGCGTGCTGTTAATTCTGCCGTATGCCGTACCGTCGTTTATCTCCATTTTGATCTTCAAGGGGCTGTTTAATCAGAGCTTTGGTGAGATCAACATGATGCTGAGCGCGCTGTTTGGCATTAAACCGGCGTGGTTTAGCGATCCCGCAACCGCTCGCTCGATGATCGTGATCGTCAACACCTGGCTCGGTTACCCGTACATGATGATCCTGTGCATGGGGCTGTTGAAAGCGATCCCCGACGATCTGTATGAAGCATCGGCCATGGACGGTGCCGGGCCGCTGCAAAACTTTTTCCGCATCACCTTCCCGCTGCTGATCAAGCCGCTGACGCCGCTGATGATTGCCAGTTTTGCGTTTAACTTTAACAACTTCGTGCTGATCCAACTGCTGACCAACGGCGGCCCGGATCGCATCGGCACCACCACGCCTGCCGGTTATACCGATTTGCTGGTGAGCTACACCTATCGCATCGCCTTTGAAGGCGGCGGTGGTCAGGACTTTGGGCTCGCTGCCGCTATCGCCACGCTGATTTTCCTGCTGGTGGGTGCGTTGGCTATCGTCAACCTGAAAGCTACGCGCATGAAATTCGATTAAGGAGGACGAAAATTATGGCTATGGTGCAGGCGAAATCGCAAAAGCTGCGGCTGTTTATCACCCATTTGTTATTGCTGGTGTTTATTGCCGCGATTATGTTCCCGCTGCTGATGGTGGTCGCCATTTCGCTGCGTGAAGGTAACTTCGCCACCGGCAGTTTAATTCCGGAAAATATCTCGTGGGAGCACTGGCGCCTCGCGCTGGGCTTTAGCGTCGAACACGCCGATGGCCGCGTCACGCCGCCGCCGTTCCCGGTGCTGCTGTGGCTGTGGAACTCGGTGAAAATCGCCGTGATCACCGCGATCGGCATTGTGGCGCTCTCCACCACTTCTGCGTACGCCTTTGCCCGCATGCGCTTTCGCGGCAAAGCGACATTGCTGAAAGGGATGCTGATTTTCCAGATGTTCCCGGCGGTGCTGTCGCTGGTGGCGCTGTACGCGTTGTTTGACCGGCTCGGCCAGTACGTGCCGTTTATCGGCCTGAATACTCACGGCGGGGTGATCTTCGCTTACATGGGCGGGATCGCGCTGCATGTGTGGACGATCAAAGGTTATTTCGAAACGATCGACGGTTCGCTGGAAGAGGCCGCCTCGCTGGATGGCGCAACACCGTGGCAGGCGTTCCGCCTGGTGCTGCTGCCGCTTTCGGTGCCGATTCTGGCGGTGGTGTTTATTCTGTCGTTTATCGCCGCCATTACCGAAGTACCGGTTGCCTCGCTGCTGCTGCGCGATGTCAACAGTTACACGCTGGCGGTCGGGATGCAGCAATATCTCAACCCGCAAAACTACCTGTGGGGCGATTTTGCCGCGGCGGCGGTGCTGTCCGCGATCCCCATTACGGTTGTCTTCCTGCTTGCGCAGCGTTGGCTGGTTAACGGCCTGACCGCAGGCGGTGTGAAAGGTTAATTTTCATTGTTGTTATTACGCCCTAAATAGTTCGGATGAGAGCACGGCGGCAACTATATGAATCCCCGGGAGCTGACTGACGTCAGTGACCGGGGTGAGTAAAGGAAGCCAACGCAGCGATCACCTGAAAGATGACCGGCGTTGCCACTGCACCCTCAACTTGTATCACCCAACTTGTGAAGACATTGGCGATCCTCGGATCGCCCTTTTTTTATTCGCGCCTCAGTCGTTGCGAGTTACACAACCACAGTGTGATCACCAGCAACAGGATCGCCGCCGAGTAGATCAACACATCCATTGGCGACTGGTGATCGACAATGATCAACCGCACAATCGCGGTAATGCCGATGTAGATAAAGTAGCGCAGCGGGAAGTGAAACCCGGACTGAAAGTACTTCACAATCAGGGCGATAAATTCGAAATAGAGAAAGTAAACCACCAGCCCTTCCACCAGCTCATATTTGCTGGTTTGCACCGGCGCGAACAGCACATCCGCCAGATGCAGTGTCTCTTTGCCCAGAAAGACAATCAAAATCAGACCGAGGCTCAACAGACCAAGATTCAGCACGGTCTGCAATATGGTCGAAATAAACTCAACGCGAGGACGAGTTAACGATGTCATAGCGGCACCTCATTGCTGGTGAACAACACTTTGTATATCGCAAAAATGTGATCTGGATCTACATTATTTGCTTATATTTTGTGACACCGCGTGATGACATGTTGCACAGACATGTCCACGCAGGAGACGAAAAAGAGCATGCTTATCGTACGTAAGGCTGAAATCGCGGACGCCGCGTTATTGAGTGAAATGGGCTACGCCAGTTATCGTCATCATTTTGCCCCTCTGTGGCGCGAACCGGCCGAACTGGAGGCATTTCTTCGCCAGGAGTATTCCCCGGCAGTAATCGAGCAGAGCCTGCAAAGCGAAGCGGGCGGCTGGTTTATCGCGCAGAATGCCGCGCCTGTCGGTTTCGCCAAAGTCTCCTGGCACAGCGAGGTTGACGAACATGGCCCGGCGGGTACGCTGCTGCATAAACTCTATCTTCTTCCGGGCGAAACGCGTAAAGGCTACGGCGAGCAACTGCTGGCAGAAATAGAACGCCTGGCGCAACAGCGCGGAGAGAGGTTTATCTGGCTGGAAGTGCTGGACGCCAACCCGAACGCGCAGCGCTTTTATCTCCGGCAGGGATTCACGCATCTCAAGGACACAATATTCAGTACCGCGTCGCAGCAAAGTACGCTGCATATTCTGGGCAAATCGCTTTAAGGAGGGATGATGACAAGCGCTTCTTTGCGCCAAACCGCCGTACGCAATGTAACCTGCGGCGACAACGTGGTGATTTATGAACCCGCCAATTTATACGACTGCACGCTGGCGGACGATGTGTTTGTCGGCCCGTTTGTCGAAATTCAGGGGCATACCCAGATCGGTAAAGGTTCGAAAATCCAGTCACATAGCTTTATTTGCGAATATGTCACCATCGGTGAGCGCTGCTTTATCGGTCACGGCGTGATGTTTGCCAACGATATGTTTCGCGATGGCAAACCGGACCCGGACAGCAACAACTGGGGGCGCATCGTGATTGGTAATGACGTGTCGATTGGCAGCGGCGCGACGATTCTGGCAGTGACCATTACTGATGGCTGCGTGATAGGCGCGGGCAGCGTGGTGACCAAATCGATCCGCGAGAAAGGGGTGTATGCGGGAAATCCGGCGCGGCTGCTGCGCCGGTTGTGAATGCAACTTTCTCTCCCCACACGAGGAGAGAAATATGACTGATGGTGAAAACAGACAGGCCTTGCGGCAATTCTCTCCCCAAACGGGGGAGAGCAATATGGCTGATGGTAAAAACAGACAGGACTTGCAGCAGTTCTCTCCCCACACAAAGAGAAATGTGGCCGATGGTGAAAACAGGCAGACCTTGCAGCAGTTCTCTCCCCAGACGGGGAGAGAAAAGGTTTACTGGAAGTTGACCGTCTTATCGTTGGTCATGTTGTAAAGCTCAAACTTACGGCCCAGTTTCTGGCCACCGTCACGCGTCAGCGGCGTCCAGCCAATGCCAGCGCGGCTGCGGGTCGGACCGGTGCTGAACAGATCCAGCGGAACCGAAATGTAGACCCCTTTGGTGAAGTCCCCTTCCCCGTACTGCGCAGCTGAAACGTTGGTTTTGGTGGCATACGCGCCCACCACAATCCCGCTGTCAAAGTGCTTCGACACATCCAGCGTGACACCTTTATCGCCCGCCAGATATTGACCAACACTGGCTTTCACCAACACATTTTCGGCGAACCACGGCGTCCAGTAAGCGGTGAAGTGGCCGGTTTTCACGCTGTAATCGGTGAATTTCATCATGTCCTGCGCACTGCGCCAGTCACGCTGTTTCACGTAGTTGCCATCAATACCAAACGCCCAGTGGCTATCAACCGGACGCCACAACAGCTCGGCACCGGCACCGCCGTACATGGTTTCCAGATACCCGGCATACACCTGGCCATAGAAGTTATTGCCCAGATACTGGAAGTAGTTCGCCTGCATGTTGTTGACGTAAATATCGTTCTGCACATATTCACGCACACGGGTACGCACACGCGGCAGGGCGGTGTCTTTCGGCGGGTTGGTGTAGTTAAACTTGTCGTAGTTATTGGTCAGGTTGCCAAACAGGCTACCGGTGGTCAGCAGGTGATCCGTTAGCCACCAGTCGGCAGTCGCCATCACACCAAGCTGGTACATGTAGAAAGCTTCCGGCCCGCCGAATGACTGGTTAAGCACCGGATCGATGTGGAAATCGAACGAGGATTTATCGATATACCAACCCTGCTCCGGTTTGTCCGGCACGATAGGCGTTTCGCGTTTTTGCACCAGTTCCGTATCCTGCCCCAGCGGCTCGCCTTCAAGGTGGCGCTTCAGGCTGGCAACATCCGTCTCGGTGGTGACGACCGGCATATTGAGACGGTTTTCCGTCACGCGGATAGTGCGAATGCCGTCCGGCAAGTCATTCATCACAATGCGATTCGCGCGCTCAACCCCTTCCTGGGTATTGCGGTATTTCACCTGCTCGCCGGTGACATACAGCGTGTCACCTTTCACCTGAATTTGCGGATCGGTAAGCCCGGCGTTGTATTTCAGTAAGGTCAGCTGATTCGCCACCACCGAATGCTGGAGGATCGCATCTTGCGGCTGTGGCTGATATTTTGGCCGCGCGTTGTCGTTATACGACGGGCGCAAGTCGTTGAAGTTGTTACGCAGGGTAAAGCCGAACATCCAGGTATTCCCGCGCTCATAGCTCAGGTTGATGTCCGCCCAGTCGGTGACGCGGTAAATCGCGCCAACGTTGACCTTGCTGCGCTGCGGCAGTTTACCGGCGAAGTCCTGCTGGTAGTTGTTCCCTTCATACTCAAGCTTCAGGCGCAGCGGGTTCCACGGCGTCTGGTATTCCACCCCGCCAAACAACGCGGTCGGGCCACGGAACATCTGGCTGGTATCCGTGGAGCCTGCGGCTTTGTAACTGGTATCACGCGTACAATATTTCTCGTCATAGGAGCAGAGCGGGTTTTTGATATTGCCGCTGGTGCCAAGGTAGCCCCAACCGATACCCAGCGAGAAATCGAACGGCCCCCAGGCTTTGCTCGCCACCAGATATTCGCCGTCAAACAACCCGGTACCGCCAATATCGCGCGCGCCCACGGAAACTTCCGGCAGCCAGTAACCTTCTTGCCACAGGCGCAGTTTTAAATCGAAGGCTTTATCTTTGTAGGACTGATTGCCCGAGAAGGCTTCTACCGAACTGTATTTCCGCGTCCGCACATCGGTGTAGCGCAGCGTTGTTTCCAGCCATGGGAAAAGCTGCACCGAACCGGAGTAGTAGCGGTACTGATTGTTATCGCGGTAGTTGAAACTCAGTTCACCCTCACGCGACATACGCGCAGTGGGCGTTTGCAGCAGGCCGACGCCGCCGAAGTCCGACTGCGATGGGCCAATCGGTTCCGGGTACGATTCTGCGTGACAGGCGGCGCTAATCCCCAGCGCCAACAGGCTAATGACAAACGATTTTTTCATTATTATTCCGGTATCCGATGCGTCAGGGACTGAAGAATGTCGGCATTCAGCTCGTCATACTCGTTGCTCCACAAACCCGGTGCGAAACCGACAAAAATCACGCTGCCGGGCATCGGCTCCACATGGCGTCGGTTCCAGTAGCCAACCGGTACCTTTTGGATTTTGCCGTTGGGGTAAATCACCCAGGCATAGCTGCGTTCCGCGCCACTCAGCAGGCTCATCTCATCCAGGTAGCTCACCACATCGCGTCCCGGCGTGAACACTTTTTTGCCCGGGCTGCTGATAAGACCAACCACGGTGATGGTGGTCGGCTGCGAGCCAACCCATAAAGTGTATTGCCCTTCTAAAGGTCGGTTGGCGAGGCGGTGGGTACGCAGGTAATCCGGATCCAGCTCAACGATTTGTCGGCCGGTGACCTTTATCGCCTGCAACTGCTGACGCAGCGCGTTGATCGCCGCAGCGCTGTTGCCGCTCTCGTCGGCGGCAAGCGCGGCAAGCCGCGCAAGAAGTGCCTGATGGCGTGCCTGCTCCGCAACCGTCGCCTGACGTTCGCTGACCACAGCACCAGGCCACCAGCTATTCGCCAGACGGGGCTGCCCGACCAGATCCACCAGGTGTTCGGCGTTGGTTAAGGTTTTCGGCTTGCTATCGCCCTCGGTGTAGACATCAACCGTGCCGACGGCGAACGCCAGCGGGGAAGCGAGGCTGGCTAACAGCGGAAGAAGAGCGCGTTTTTTCATTATTTCGCCGCCTTAATCAGGGTGGTTTTCACCGGGAACCAGTCCGCGCCAAGATACTGCTCGGATTGCCGGATAACCCCTTGTTCATCCACCCAATAGCGGTTGCGCCAGCGTTTCTGATCGGTAGTGACCTCTTCATCGAGAATACGTACTGCGGTTTCGTCGCTCGCCAGTTTCACCGTGTCGGTGCCATTCCAGTGGAAGACAGAACGGGCGGTGGCGTAGCGCACCTGTTTGTGTTCCGTCCAGCCCATTAAGCGTGTCCAGCTCGCACCCTCCACCACCTGGCTCGGTTTGGCCAGCGGATCTGCCGCCAGGTTATTAACATCCAGCAGGTTGTCGCCAGGCAAATGCGTTTTCACAATGCGATAGTTTTGCGTGACGATCGTGGACTGATCCTGCGTCACCCATTTCTGCTGCCCGTTTTCGGCGAAAGCGAGCACCACAAACAGTTGTGGGCCGTTGTTGAGCTGCATGTACTGGCTGGCGTACGGCATATTGAGGATGTCTTCATCCGTGAGCTGCACGCCCGGCGTGCCAAATACGCTGTTCCAGAGTGAATTCCCGAGGCCTTTGATGGGGCCTGAACATGCCTGAAGGAGCAGGCAAATCAAGATGATACCAGGTCGCTTCACGACTCTTCTCCGAAAGGGGCGGAATAACCACACCGAAGTGTGGTTATAGTTAATGTACCCGCTATTACTGGGTACTTGTGGTCGTGGTGGTCGTGGTTCCCGTGTTGGAGCCATCACCGCCACCGGTTGCCGCCAGCGCGACACCCACCGCAGACCCTACGGTGCTAACGCTCGTTGCTGCGGAGCTACCCGCAGAAACAGAGGTCGCTGCCGACCCTGCCGCTTCACCAATTTGCACCGGTGCAGCAAAAGCAGAAGTCGCCGCAAGCGCGGATATGGCAAAAATGCCATACAGGACTTTTTTCATATCAATTTCCCTTCATTGAATGAATGGAGATTTACCTGAAAGAATTCAGGCGATATCGAGTATACACAACTAAAGCAGAGGGTTTACGCATCGGGAAATAGCGGGGAACGTTTTCGGAAAATTGGTATCAGGCATTTAAAAAAAGAAGGTAAAACTAAAAAATTAGATATATTTCAAATAATTAAATAATTGAAAAATATTGACACAATAAGGCTAGTCCTAAAATTTATAGCAACCGCTTATCCGCCTGTCGCGTTTTTCAGATAAACCTGATGATAGATATAGAAACAGCGAACCAGGAATAATCCCCGTAATTTAGCTTTAAAATATCGATATCGGAATTGCTTATATATATCGGGCGAAACCCTCGCGCAATATATGCATACTGGAATAAATATAATCGGTAAAAAAAAGCGCCGCCGAAGCGACGCTTATGTGGCTTAACCGCGCCAGGATTTGTAGCGGTTGATCAGACCATTAGTTGAGCTGTCGTGGCTGGAGATGGATTTGTCATCGCCTAGTTCCGGCAGAATGCGGTTCGCCAGCTGTTTACCCAGCTCCACGCCCCACTGATCGAAAGTGAAGATGTTAAGGATTGCGCCCTGGGTGAAGATTTTGTGCTCGTACAGCGCAATCAGCGCGCCCAGGCTAAACGGGGTGATTTCGCGCAGCAGAATAGAGTTAGTCGGGCGGTTGCCTTCAAACACTTTGAACGGCACAACATGGTTAAGCGTTGCCGGGTCTTTACCCTGATCGCGATATTCCTGCTCGACCACCTCGCGGGATTTACCGAACGCCAGCGCTTCAGTTTGCGCAAAGAAGTTCGACAGCAGTTTCTGGTGGTGATCGGAAAGCGCGTTATGGGTGATAGCCGGCGCGATGAAATCACACGGAACCATTTTGGTACCCTGGTGAATCAGCTGGTAGAACGCGTGCTGACCGTTGGTGCCCGGCTCACCCCAGATGATCGGGCCAGTCTGGTAATCCACCGCGTTGCCGTTACGGTCAACGTATTTACCGTTGGACTCCATGTTGCCCTGCTGGAAGTAAGCGGCAAAACGGTGCATGTACTGGTCGTACGGCAGAATCGCTTCGGTTTCAGCGCCGAAGAAGTTGTTGTACCAGATACCGATCAGCGCCAGCAGCACCGGCAGGTTTTTATCAAGCTCGGTGGTGGAGAAGTGCTTGTCCATCGCGTGCGCGCCGGAGAGCAGCTCAACAAAGTTGTCGTAACCGACGGAGAGGATGATAGACAGGCCAATCGCCGACCACAGCGAGTAGCGGCCGCCAACCCAATCCCAGAACTCAAACATGTTAGCGGTGTCGATGCCGAACTCGCCCACCGCTTTCGCGTTGGTAGAGAGCGCCGCGAAGTGTTTCGCCACGTGTTTGTTGTCACCGGCGGTTTTCAGGAACCAGTCGCGCGCGCTGTGGGCGTTGGTCATGGTTTCCTGGGTGGTGAAGGTTTTGGATGCCACGAGGAACAGCGTGGTTTCCGGGTTCACTTTTTTCAGCACTTCGGCGATGTGCGTACCATCGACGTTAGAGACGAAATGCATGTTCAGATGGTTTTTGTACGGACGCAGCGCTTCAGTCACCATAAACGGGCCGAGGTCGGAACCGCCGATACCGATGTTCACCACGTCGGTAATCGGTTTTCCGGTGTACCCTTTCCAGCTACCTGAGATGATCGCTTCAGAGAAGGCTTTCATCTTCTCCAGCACCGCATTGACTTCCGGCATCACATCTTTGCCATCCACCACAATCGGCGTATTGCTACGGTTACGCAGCGCGACATGCAGCACGGCGCGATCTTCGGTACGGTTGATTTTTTCGCCAGAGAACATGGATTTGATCGCACCCGCCAGATCGGTCTCTTTGGCCAGCGCCAGCAGTTTGTCCAGCGTCTCTTGCGTGATGCGGTTTTTGGAGAAGTCCACCAGCATCAGGTCGTCGAAGGTTGCGGAGAATTTGCTAAAGCGGTCGCCCTCTTTCGCGAACAGTTCCGCGATAGTGACGTCCTTCATGTCAGCGTAGTGTTTCTGTAATGCCTGCCAGGCAGATGTCTGCGTTGGATTGATGTTTTTCATAGCAATACTCTTCTGATTTGAGAATTGTGACTGCCGTCGATTGTAGCGCCTGCCGGCGAAAATTGTGATGGTTTTTGTGCCGGCTCGCCGTACACGCGGGCGAATAACGACCAAAAATCGCCGAATTTGAGCACAACATAAGTCATTTTACTGACGACCAATGCAGCATGAAAAATCCGCATAATCCCGGCGTTGACAGCATGCCCGCTAACCCTTTATTTATAAACGCACTACCCGCGCATGCGCGGGTTTGATTACCAGAGCTTTTCGCGTTGCAGCAAGGCGGCAACTGAGCGCATCCCCGGGAGCTTACACAAGTAAGTGACCGGGGTAAGTGAAGGCAGCCAACACCGCTGCAGCGTGAAAGGCGAAGGTAAACATTGCCAGAAGAGGCGCGTTACCCAGGCACACGGTGTTCGAAGCGCCAGGCTGATGAAAACACCTGAGGGGGAGTAACGCCGAGATAACAAAACGCCTGGCAGCGTGCGTTATCGGCTACAGGGGCTGAATCCCCTGGGTTGTCACCAGAAGCGTTCGCAGTCGAACGTTTCATGTCCGCAGACGTTACGCAAAGCGGGCAGACAAGGTGGAGCACTTCTGGGGAAATCGTAGCTGTTTATTGCTCTGCGCCCACCCCGTTTTTCGCTCTTTCCTTGTGCCATGGCTGAATAGAGAATCCCCTGACACGAGGTTGTTATGACTAGTTTCGTTGTCGCCAAATTTGGCGGCACCAGCGTTGCCGATTTTGATGCCATGAACCGCAGTGCGGACGTGGTGCTTTCCGATACCAGCGTCCGTCTGGTGGTGCTTTCCGCTTCCGCAGGGGTAACCAATTTGCTGGTTGCGCTGGCCGAAGGGCTGGAAGCCAGCGAGCGTTTCGTCAAGCTCGACGCTATCCGCAAAATTCAGTTCGATATTCTGGAACGCCTGGCGAACCCGGCGGTGATCCGCGAAGAAATTGAACGCCTGCTGGAAAATATCACCACGCTTGCCGAAGCCGCATCGCTGGCGACATCCACTGCGCTGACCGACGAACTGGTCAGCCACGGCGAGCTGATGTCGACGCTGCTGTTTGTGGAAGTGCTGCGCGAACGCAGCGTACAGGCGCAGTGGTTTGATGTGCGCAAAGTGATGCGCACCAGTGACCGTTTTGGCCGCGCTGAGCCGGATGTCGCCGCGCTGGCGGAACTTGCCGGGCAGCAACTCGCGCCGCGCCTGAATGAAGGGTTAGTGATAACCCAGGGTTTTATCGGTAGCGAAGCCAAAGGCCGCACCACCACGCTTGGCCGCGGCGGCAGCGATTATACCGCCGCGCTGCTGGGCGAAGCGCTGCACGCTTCCCGCGTGGATATCTGGACCGATGTTCCGGGCATTTACACCACCGACCCGCGCGTGGTGCCCGCCGCGAAACGCATTGATGAGATAGCCTTTGAAGAAGCGGCAGAGATGGCGACATTCGGCGCGAAAGTGCTGCACCCCGCCACGCTGTTGCCCGCAGTACGCAGCGACATTCCGGTTTTTGTCGGCTCCAGCAAAGATCCGAAAGCCGGTGGCACGCTGGTGTGCAATAACACCAGCAATCCGCCACTGTTCCGCGCACTGGCGCTGCGCCGCAAGCAGACCCTGCTCACGCTGCACAGCCTGAACATGCTGCACTCACGCGGTTTTCTTGCGGAAGTGTTTGGCATCCTGGCACGTCACAGTATCTCGGTTGATTTGATCACCACCTCAGAAGTGAGCGTGGCGCTGACGCTGGACACCACCGGTTCAACGTCAACCGGCGACACCTTATTAACCCAGGCACTGCTGACCGAGCTTTCTTCTCTGTGCCGGGTGGAAGTGGAAGAAGATTTAGCGCTGGTGGCGATTATCGGCAACGATTTGTCGAAAGCCTGCGGCGTGGGTAAAGAGGTGTTTGGCGTGCTGGATCCATTTAACATCCGCATGATTTGTTACGGCGCATCCAGCCATAACCTCTGCTTCCTTGTACCCGGAAAAGAGGCCGAACAGGTGGTGCAAAAACTGCATCACAACTTGTTTGAGTAATCCTCCCCTTTTACGGATGAAAGCAAAAAGCCCGGTGAATTACCGGGCTTTTTTTATGACATCACCGTCTGGAACAGCAACGCGTCGAGATCGCTGACCTTGCCGCTGCGGCTTTCCGGCAGCGCATCCGCGATTTCGCCGCGCGCCAGTTCATCACCGATAAACGCGTGCAGCAGCGGACGTTGCGCACCGTACTGTGCTTCGCCGGCACGCTGTTTTAACATCAGCAGTTCATCGATTTCTGCCCGTAATGGCGCGTCGAGATCGCTGCCTGCCAGCAACGTAGCGAAACGCATTGGCGGCATCCCTTTGCCCGCCTCTATCCAGCGCACCGCCAGCAGCGGACGTAGCACGTAAAAGTACTTTTTCAGCCGTACCTGTTCACCCTGCAAATAGCCGCGAAAGTTCTTTTTCGCCATCGAATAGTAGTGCCAGCGCGCTCTGACCGGCGAAAACCAGTGCGGCACCTGCACGCGCAACGCGGCGAGCGTGGCGTCATCCTGCTGGTAAACGATCGGGGAATCTAACCATTCGATTAAGGCCGGGTTAGCGCTTTTCAGCAACCCCAGCGCTTTGCGCCACTCCCACCCGCAAACGTCCAGCTCATCGTCTATCGGCAGTTCTATCACATCACGCTGCGGCTCGACGCGCAGATACCAGTCCGGTTGATGCACATACAGAAAGCGCACATCGTAATCGCTGTCCGGTGAAGCGAAACCCCAGCCGCGACTGCCGGACTCGCAGGCGTAAAGCACTTTCACGCCGTAGGTTTGTTCCACATCGTATAACACCTGCCGCACACGCCCACGCATGGCGACATCAACGCCTAAAGATTCCATTATGACTATCCTTCTTATCCTTTCACACACACCACCTGGCGCAGGGTATGCACCACTTCTACCAGCGAGTCCTGCGCGGCCATCACCGCATCGATATCTTTGTAAGCCATCGGGATCTCATCGATCCCTTCGCTGTCTTTTCGGCACTCCACATGCGCGGTAGCGCGAATTTGATCTTCCACGGTAAAGCGTTTTTTCGCCGCCGTACGGCTCATGGTTCGCCCTGCTCCGTGGCTACATGAGCAGAAGCTCTCTTCATTTCCCAGCCCACGCACGATAAAACTTTTCGCGCCCATCGAGCCGGGAATAATCCCCATCTGCCCTTTTTGCGCGGAAACCGCGCCTTTACGCGTCACCAGCACCTCTTCACCAAAGTGCGTCTCTTTTTGCACATAGTTATGATGGCAATTCACCGCTTCCTGCTGGGTGATAAACGGTTTGGTCACAATGCGCGACAGCGCCGCCAGTACGCGCGACATCATCACTTCACGGTTATGGCGGGCGAAATCCTGCGCCCACTCGACCGCTTCCAGATAGTCGTCGTAGTGCTTGCTGCCTTCCCGGAAGTAGGCCAGGTTTCGGTCCGGCAAATTGGCGATATGCTGCCGCATATCCTGCTGCGCCAGGGTGATAAACACGTTACCGATGGCGTTACCCACGCCGCGCGAACCGCTGTGCAACATCACCCACACGCGCTGCTGCTCATCCAGACACACTTCAATAAAGTGGTTGCCGGTTCCCAACGTTCCCAAATGTTGATGGTTGTTGGTTTGCAACAAGCGCGGGTATTTATCCGTCAGACGCTTAAAGCGCGGCACAAGCAATGCCCAGTGGCTATCCACCTCTTGCGGCGGGTTTTCCCACGCGCCCTTATCACGTTTCGACCGGTTCACCGAACGTCCGTGCGGCACCGCCTGCTCAATGGCATTGCGCAGCCCACCGAGGTTATCCGGCAAATCTGCCGCCAGCAGCGAGGTGCGCACGGCAATCATGCCGCAGCCGATATCCACGCCAACCGCCGCCGGGATAATCGCCCCTTTGGTTGGGATCACGCTGCCGATGGTTGAGCCTTTCCCCAGATGGACATCTGGCATCACCGCCAGGTGCCTGAAGATAAACGGCATTTTTGCTGTGTTCAGCAACTGCTCACGCGCTTCGGGTTCCACCGGCACGCCGTGCGTCCACATTTTCACCGGCGCGCTGTTCTCCTGCGCCAGCAGTTGATAGTCGTTATGCTGCATCATGACTTCCTTTGATGTTAACAAGGCCGTGCAATACCTGGTCGAGGCCACCAAAGACCGAGATCTTATCGATGCGCTCCGCCACACGCTCCAGCGTTTCTAACTCTTTAAGCCGCAACGCCACCGGGTTGCTCTCCATCACTTTTGCCGTGTTCAGCAACGAACGGGTCGCGGCGGTCTCTTCACGACGGCGGATGACATTGGCCTGCGCCGATTTTTCCGCTTCCACTAAGCGCGACAGAATGGTTTTCATCTCACCCGGCAAAATGATGTCTTTCACCCCCAGCGACGCCACTTCAATACCAAACGCCGCCATGCGATTCGCCACCTGCACGCTCACTAACTCATCAATAACCTGTTTCTCTTCCAGCAGCTCATCCAGCGTGCGCGTCCCCACCGCTTCGCGCAGGGCAAACTGCAATTCGCGGTAGAGGTGATCCAGCGGTTTGCTCAGTTGGGCAAAGGCGCTTAACACATCGGTGTAACGCCAGTTTGCCGCAAGGTTCAGCCGCAAGGTGACTTTATCTTTGGTCAGGATCTCCTGGCCGCTTACTTCCAGCACTTGCAGGCGTAAGTCCACCACTTCGGCTTCCACCAGATGGTTTACTTTCCAGTAGCCGCTCAATCCTGCCGGTAACAGCGCCTGCGTCACGCCATCCACTTTTAAAACACCCGCGTGCCAGGCCGGAACCTGCACCGCCAGAATCGCGTCGCGACCTTTTACCGCCACGCCGCGTTTGGGTTGCGCCACGGCGTTCAGGATCTCCGTGGGAACCCGCACATCGCGAGTGTCCATGCGTACCAGTTTCAGTGCGTCATCCGCTTGCCAGTACAGGCGGCGAGTTGAAGGCGCCAGGATCTCCAGCAGCATGCCGTTGAGATAAAGCGCACCGGCTTCGTTATCTGACATATCGGCCACCAGGCAATAACGCTCCACCCACTCTGGCTGGAAGCGGCGCAAATACTCCGCCAGACCGGCAGCCACTTCGCTGCCATCAGTATTCACCATCAGCACGTCGGGTTTGTTGAACCACGGCAGACGGTGCTCACCGGTTTCCAGAACCTGGAAGTAATCACCCTCTTTTGCCAGTAAACCTAATTGACCTTTACGTATTGTGATTTTGTTGGTCATGACTTTCTCCTTAAATTGTTAGCCTTAACGACCGCGGATGCAGGGGCGAAACCGCAGGGGAAACACCGTTTTGCCTGCCGTCCGGCGCCGTTACCGGCGGTCGTTGGGAGGTAATCGTCAACAGCCCGACTACCGGGGTACTGCCTGTTTATCTCCATAGATAAGGTGGCGAATCCGGGATTCGAACCCGAAAAAGAACCGACTTTTCGCAAATGTCTTTCCACTGACGGAACGCCCCCCGGAAAACGTCTCGTGCCGTTCCTGGTGCGCCGGCGGGGTGCGTAACCCCTGCTAACTCAGCGTGCTGACGTAATAGTTATTGCCAGAAGCGTGCCAGAATCAGAAACAAGCAAATAAAATTCTTATTTATCTGAAAAATAACAATTTTATTTTTAAAGCGATCGATGGCGTTGCGGCGGCGATGATTATTTTTTATCTTTTAATATCGATATTTATCTTATGGGATAAACATGAAGCGTCGGGTGGTGATTGGTGTACTGGGAACGGTGCTGGATAAACGTGGTAAACGGCAAAACCGCTTTCGCAAATGGCGGCCCACCGTAGGGTTGTGCCAGCAACCGGATTTCGCTGTCGACAGGCTTGAACTGCTGCACCAGCCACGCGATGAAGGTCTAGCGCAACAGACGGCGGAGGACATTGCCCTCGTCTCGCCACATACCGAGGTACGCAAACATGCAGTGACGATTAAAGATCCGTGGGATTTTGAAGAGGTGTATGCCGCGTTTCTCGATTTCGCTACCCGTTACCCGTTCGATACGGAAAATGAAGAGTACCTGGTGCATATCACCACCGGGACGCACGTCGCGCAGATCTGCTGGTTCCTGCTGACCGAAGCCCGTTATCTGCCCGCCAGCCTGTTGCAGACCGGCCCAGCGGCGAAAGGCGCTGCTGACGAAGCAATAGCTGCCGGCGTCTGTTCGGTTATCGATCTGGATTTAAGCCGTTACGCCACGCTGACCAGCCGTTTTCAGCGCGAACAGCAGCAGTCGGTGTCGTTTCTGAAATCCGGCATTGATACGCGTAATGCCACCTTTAACCGCTTAATCGAGCAAATCGAACGCGTATCGCTGCGCTCGACTGCGCCCATTCTGCTGACCGGGCCAACCGGTGCGGGAAAATCGTTTCTGGCAAAACGCATCTTTCAGTTACGCCAGTCCCGACATCTGGTGCAGGGGCGTCTGGTGGCGGTGAACTGCGCCACGCTGCGCGGTGATAATGCCATGTCGACACTATTTGGCCATGTGAAAGGTGCATTCACCGGCGCACAACAGGCGCGTACCGGACTGCTGCGCGAAGCCGATGGCGGCGTGCTGTTCCTCGATGAGATTGCCGAGCTGGGGCTGGATGAGCAGGCGATGCTGCTGAAAGCGATTGAAGAGAAGACTTTTTTCCCCTTTGGCTCCGATAAAGAAGTGCACAGTGATTTTCAACTGATTGCGGGCACGCACCGGAATATGCAGCAGTGGGTGGCGGAAGGACGTTTCAGGGAAGATCTCTTTGCGCGTATCAATATGTGGACGTTCACACTGCCGGGTCTGGCGGAGCGGCGGGAAGATATCGCCCCGAACATTGAATATGAACTCCAGCGTTTTTCACAGCAGCAGCAGACGCAAATCCGCTTTGATAAGGGCGCACGCGAGCGCTATCTGGCCTTCGCCTGTTCTCCCCACGCGGCGTGGCGCGGCAACTTTCGCGAACTGAGCACGTCAATCGCGCGAATGGCAACGCTGGCGGAACAGGGGCGGATTAACGACGCGTTAGTCGAAGAGGAGGTGCAGCGTTTAGCGCATCACTGGCGTGGGGAATCAGCATTGCCTGACCTGCCGGTGGATATCAGCAAGCTGGATCTGTTCGATCAACGCCAGTTAGAAACAGTGATTGCCGTCTGTCGGCGCAGCCAGACACTTTCGGAAGCGGGGCGTGAATTGTTCGCCATTTCCCGGCAGAAAAAGGCCAACCCGAATGATGCGGATCGCCTGCGTAAATACCTGGCCCGCTTCGGGCTGAACTGGGAAAGCGTACGCGGCGCAACATAAAAGATCTTCATCATAATTTGTTTGAATAATATTCCTTAGCGCGATAAACAATACCAATGGTCGGGCTCGATCCCCTCCTTAAATACCCTCATTCATTCGGGTTGCAGAACCGTTGCGAACAGCGCTCATCCCTGCGGTGAGACTGCCGGGTTACCGGCGCAGAAATTACGGACGCTATTAGCCAGGGCCAGCGCACCTGTAGCCTGAAGAGTGAAGGGTAATAAAAACACAACACAACAATCGCAAGGAATCCCCACATGCTCGCAATTTTCACGCGGCTTTTCCCGTTATGGGCGCTGCTGCTCTCGGTATTCGCCTATTATTTCCCGCCAACGTTTATCGCCATTGGCCCATGGGTCACCACGCTGCTGATGCTGATTATGTTTGGCATGGGCGTGCACTTAAAAATTGATGACTTCAAACGCGTCCTGTCTCGCCCGGCTCCGGTTGCCGCCGGTATTTTCCTGCACTATCTGGTGATGCCGCTGGCGGCATGGCTACTGGCGCTAATTTTTAAGATGCCGCCGGATCTCTCCGCCGGAATGGTATTGGTGGGCAGCGTCGCCAGCGGAACGGCATCAAACGTGATGATTTATCTGGCAAAAGGTGATGTCGCGCTGTCGGTCACCATCTCCTCGGTTTCTACGCTGGTGGGCGTTATCGCCACGCCGCTGCTGACGCGTTTGTATGTCGATGCGCATATTCAGGTCGATGTGATGGGCATGCTACTCAGTATTCTGCAAATTGTGGTGATCCCGATTGCGTTGGGGCTGGTTGTGCACCACCTGTTCCCGCGCGTAGTTAACGCGCTGGAGCCCTGGCTGCCCGCGTTTTCCATGGTTTGTATTCTGGCGATCATTAGCGCCGTGGTCGCCGGTTCCGCGAACTATATCGCCTCTGTTGGCCTGGTGGTGATTATCGCGGTGATCCTGCACAACAGCATTGGTCTGCTCGGTGGTTACTGGGGCGGTCGTCTGTTCGGCTTTGATGAATCCACCTGCCGTACGCTGGCGATTGAAGTGGGTATGCAGAACTCCGGCCTTGCCGCGGCGTTGGGTAAAATCTACTTCTCGCCGCTCGCCGCGCTGCCGGGCGCACTGTTCTCCGTGTGGCACAACCTTTCCGGTTCGCTGCTGGCGGGCTACTGGTCGGGCAAACCGGTCGACGGAAGCAAAACGCAAGCGGTGAAAGAGGGTTAACTTTACAAGAAATGGCTGCCGCCACAGCCATTTCACTCACCCCGCGATGTGATGGGCTGGCTCAATAAACACGTCGGTCGACACATTAAAGCGTTTCGCCAGCGCCCGGATATGGTCGACAGTCAGATTGCGCTCGCCATTAAGAATGCGGCTCACCAGCGAGCGCTGGCCGATTTCATCCCGAAACGAGGACTGATTTAACCCGTGCTGATCCATCAAAACCCGTAAGGCGGCAACGCCGCGTGGCAGTGCCGCGATACGCGCGTTAAATGCTGCCAGTTCCGGGTCGTTATTTTCATAGTGCTCTATCTGTGCGGTAAGCAGCGCGACCAGTGAGCTATCCGGCGCATGCATGAGCAATCGTTCAATCATCTCCAGCGCTTGCTCATAATCCTCTTTGCCGGGGTTATTTCCCAAAAAAGGCACCAGTTTCACCAGCTCGTCAGCGGCCTTGATCGCATCCTCAATCATTCTTTGGTCTCCCGGTAATGTCTTATCAGCTTGTCATATTCGGCATGGGTCACGATATGTTTGACAAATATCTTTGCTAATTCAAAATCTGCGAAAAACAGCACTCTCAAATGGTTGCCACCGACATTGATGACCCACCATTTATCCCTGTGTTTCATCTTATCCAGGCTTGGGAACTCTTCTCGCAACTCGTCTGGATTCTTGTAAACAGTGCTTTTCAGGATTTTGTAAACCGCGTCCAGCGCCAGCGTATGGTTTGGAAAATCTTTAGCCGCGTTATCGAACGGCCTCCTTGATATAACGTGCATCGCTCCCTCACACGTTCCATTATGGAAACATCATAACTGTTGTTGATAATCTTGACAAGATGGAAACACTCGTCGTTTTTACCGACTTAAACCTCTTACCGTAAGTGCGTCACCCTACAGGGCAGTACAGGAAAGTCATCCGCTCAAAAACAAATCTGCGAAGCGCCTTCCGGGGTTTATGCATCACCACGCAGACATGCCCCTTTACATCGCGTAGACTCGATGCACTTCCCAAGGAGAACGCTTTATGGCCCTGACCAGACTGACGCAAAAAGAGATGACGGAGAGTGAACAGCGGGAGCTGAAAACGCTGCTGGATCGCGCCCGTATCGCGCACGGACGCCCGCTCAGCAACGCTGAAGCTAATCATGTGAAGAAGGAGTACATCGATAAACTGATGGCGCAGCGCGAAGCGGCAGCGAAAAAAGCCCGCCAGATGAAGAAACAGCAGGCTTATAAACCGGATGAGAATGCCACGTTTTCCTGGTCGGCAAACACCTCAACGCGTGGCAAGCGCTAACTAGCGTCCTTTCTTTTTCCTGCCCGGCTGGGTAAAGCGTTTTCCCGCCGGTTTCGCCCGGCTTTTCTCTTCGGGCTTCGCCACTTTTACTGCGGGCTTTTTCACCGCTTGCGGTTTCGCTTTTGCTTTCGGCTTCGCTTCTGACGATGAGTTCTCAATCAGCTTAAACAGCGCAATCAGCTCGTCGTCGGTCAGGTCACGCCACTCCCCCGGCGGCAAGCCAGTGAGACTGACGTTCATAATACGCGTGCGTTCAAGTTTGGTGACTTCATAACCAAAGTACTCGCACATACGGCGGATTTGGCGGTTCAGCCCCTGAACCAGCGTAATGCGGAAGGTAAACGGCGCTTCTCTTTTTACTTTGCACTTTTTGGTTTTGGTGCCGAGGATCGGCACGCCCGCGCTCATACCCTGCACGAATTCGTCGGTGACAGGCTTATTGACGGTCACCAGATACTCTTTCTCGTGATCGTTGCCGGCACGCAGGATTTTATTCACTAAATCGCCATGATTAGTGAGAAAAATCAGCCCCTGCGAATCTTTGTCCAGACGACCGATGGGAAAGATACGGCTGCTGTGATTAACGAAATCAACAATATTGTCTTTTTCACCATCTTCGGTGGTACTGACAATACCAACGGGTTTATTCAACGCGATAAACACCAGATCTTCGTCGTTTCTCGGCTCGATAAGTTGACCGTTCACTTTCACAACGTCTCCGGCAACCACCTGATCGCCTATCCCGGCGCGCTTGCCGTTGATAAAGACGTTGCCTTGCTCAATGTAACGGTCAGCCTCGCGGCGTGAGCAAATCCCGCTTTCGCTGATGTATTTGTTTAAACGTGTTGATTGGGCTGGCAGCATAAATTCTCCTGTAAAAGCGGAATATAACTGGCTTCGCCGGGAGAGAAAACCGGATTTTCGCCGCACCAAATCGAATTTGTGCAGTTACGCAGTAAAAGTGGGGGTTTTAGCTACCGTGCCCGCAGGCACGGTACGGGTTAAGCGTCGTCGCGCTCGTCGTCTTCATCCGGCTGCTCCAGCACGCTGTAGGCTACCGAGCAGAACAGGGAGTTAAGACGTTTCATGTCGCCCAGCAAACCGAGGTGCAGCGAGCTGGTTTCAATGCTTTGCACGTTTTGTTGATGCAGGCGGTCAACGTGCGCATGTGAATAACGACGGTTCATTATGCGGAAACGGTGCTTGCTGCGGCGTAAACGCCGGGCGCTGGTCACGTCACTGGAGAAAAATACCGACATCGCCAGCTTCAGATTCCCCACCAGCCGTTCATGCAGCGCATCAAGTTCCTGCAAGCCTTCAACAGAGAAAGCGCGTCGCGCCGCCAGGGATTTATCGGCGATTTCGCTGCCCATGCGCTCGACAATATCGGAGGCCTGCTCCAGGTTCAGCGACATCTCGATAATTTCTGCCCAGCGTTTCGACTCCTCTTCCGCCAGTTCCTCTTTCGGCATCCGCGCCAGATAGAGCTTAATGGCCGTGTACAGCACGTTGATATCATCGGCTTGTTTGCGCAGTTCCTTCTCCTGACGAGGCTGGCCGTGCATCACTTTATGTAGCCCTTCGAGCATCAACTCCATCGCATCGCCCATGCGCAAGGTTTCCCGTGCAGCATTGGCCAGCGCCAGCGTTGGCGTATCCAGGGCTGAACTGTCGAGATGCTTTGGCTTCAGCCGCGTATCCAGCTCTGGCTCTTCACGAATGATCCGCTTACAAAACTGCGCCATTGGCCCGGCAAACGGCACCATCGCCAGGCAGCGGATCAGGTTGTAGAACACATGGAAATAGATAACCAGTTCCGCTTCCGGCAGGGGAAGTTTCTGCATTGACGTGGCAAGCACATGCACAAACGGCAGGATAATCAGGCTGCCCACCAGCTTGAACAGCAAACTGCCAAGCGCCACACGACGGGCGGCAGCATTAGCGGCGCTGTTATTGAGCATTGCCAACAGGCCAGAACCGAGGTTGGCACCAATCACCAGACACAGCGCGACCGGGAAAGAGATAATCCCTGCCGTCACCAGCGTTGCTGTCAGCAGCACTGCCGCCAGGCTGGAGTAACTGATAATGGCGAACACCGCGCCAATCAGCGCATCGAGCATAATGTCGCCGGTCAGCGAGGCGAAAATCACCTGCACGCCATTGGCCTGGGTGATCGGCGTAACCGCCTGCACAATCAGCTCCAGCGCCAGAAGAATCAACCCAAGGCCGATGCTGACGCGCCCAAGCTGGCCTTCGCGCGTCTGTTTACGCCCGAGGAAGAAAATGACACCAAGAAAAATCAGCAGCGGCGATAACCAGGAGAGATCGAACGTCAAAATGCGCGCCATCAGTGCTGTTCCGACATCTGCACCCAGCACAATCACCAACGCCGGGGTGAGCGCCACTAAATCCTGGGCGACAAACGAGGTCACCAGCATGGTGGTGGCGTTACTGCTTTGCACCAGCGCAGTCACGCCGATACCCGCGCAGAAGGCGAGCGGTTTCCTTTCGACGCTACGGCTAAGAACGGTACGCAAACGTGCGCCAAAAACACGCATCACACCGGTACGTACAATGTGTGTGCCCCACACCAGCAGAGCCACGGCAGAAAGCAGATGAAGCAAAGTCAGCACAGAATCAGGTTCTCCTTATCGTTATGCGTTGCTCGTTACCAGGAAGGTAACGTCAACATTATGAAGTAAGTATAAGGCGTCAATGCGAAGAAAAGCGCAGGGTGCCGGTTAAGCCCCCTGAGAGTTGTAAACAAAAATGACGGTTTTGTGACAGAAGCGAGGGTTTGTCGGTTAGCGGGAAACGGCAGGCGCCGTTTGCGGGTTGCCCTGGCGTTTAGCCCACACAACCGAAGCAATTTTGAGCACTTCCGAGAGGATAAACAGCAAAATTGCCCCCCACGCAGCGGTAAAACCAGCGAAATGCATAAACAGTGGAATCAACGCCACTGAGCATTTTAGCGACAGCACGCGGGCTATTTCCTGCACAATAAAGAAAATAGTATGGATGTCTTTTTTAACGAAAAAAGACCAGGCAGAAAAAACCAGCGAGATAATCAACGCGATATTAATAAAGAACATCGTCTGGATAATTACGCCCATCAATCCATTCACACCCAGCCGTGAATAATTGGTATAAAAGCCGCTAATGTCGGAATAAAAAGGAACGTTACCGCCTTGCAGCGAAAAAAATAAATAACTGGCCAGCGCCAGTACGTCCATAATACCCCAAAAAGCAAAAATCTTATTTCTTAAATTCATAATCCTCATCCCTTACGCCTGGAATCCATTGCCATGATTTCCCCGATTGCGTCCAGGCATCATCACCCTCAAGGTA
The DNA here is from genome assembly GCF_016620385.1 of Kosakonia sp. LAM2021. Taxonomy (NCBI): domain Bacteria; kingdom Pseudomonadati; phylum Pseudomonadota; class Gammaproteobacteria; order Enterobacterales; family Enterobacteriaceae; genus Kosakonia; species Kosakonia sp. LAM2021. The sequence continues at coordinate 15,960 of NZ_JAENHT010000005.1, read as the reverse complement.
TTTCTGATAAACGGTACGCTTTTCACCATAACGCCGGATCACCGAGCGATTATAGAGGATTTCTCGGGTATCCGACGAGACGCTTTCCGGTATTGGCGTCCATAGCTGAATTTTGTCTCGCGAGGTGTTCATATAATCTTTACCGTCGGAGCCAAATACACGCCCTTGATCGCCCATACTGGTCGCCCGGTTGAGCATCATTACCGCGGCATTTTTGACGCCGTGGAAGTCTGTTTCGCTGGTTTTCCAGTAACCTGGACCAAACTCAGGCGTCACCGGTACAAAGGTGCTTCGGGTCGGGGCGGGTCGACCATGCATCGCCACGCTGTCTTTAAACCCGTTCAAAATAGTTCTGATAAACACCGCGTTAAACGACAAGCCTTGCACGCAAAACAGTTCGGCGTTTTCCGCGATAAAGAACGGGTAATAGAAGCGGTTACGCGTGCTAACGTTCGGGCGCACGACTACCACCACGCCTTTATCCACCAGGCTATCAATATGTTTTTCTTTTTGATGACCAAGCGGATCGTGCGGTAAGCCATATTTAAAACCGTGATGCCGCTTAATCGTGTAACCATCGATGCTGCCCAAAATATTATTCGGGCTGTTCTCGATGAAATATTCCTTTTTAATAATATTCTTCGCGATATCTGGCGCCAGGATATTCTCGTAATCCTTCGGCAATAGATTTCTTTTTCTTATATCATAAATATCCATTTCATAATACCTAAGTTAAATTTATGACAATTAAATGAACCGCAAAAGAGTAAGCAATCTTGCCGTATAGTCGGTGTCCATCATACGCATGAAGGGGAAGAAGGGTCTAAGAAAATATCCACTTTTAAGAATGTTCTTAGTTTCAATCTGTATTATGTCTGCTTCACGATAGTTTCGCGAAAATGAAATGGCAAAAAACCAGGGCATTTAAAAAATGCCCTGTTGCCATTAATCTGCGTCGTAACCTAAATTAGATGCCAGCCAGCGCTCAACTTCCGCCACCGACATGCCTTTTCGCCGCGCGTAATCTTCCACCTGGTCGCGCTGAATTTGCGCTACCGCGAAATATTTACTGTCCGGGTGGCTGAAATACCAACCTGAAACCGATGCCCCTGGCCACATCGCGTAGGATTCGGTCAGTTTCATCCCGGTATGTTTTTCAACGTCCAGCAACTGCCAGATGGTGCCTTTTTCCGTGTGCTCCGGGCAGGCCGGGTAACCCGGTGCCGGGCGAATGCCCTGATAATTTTCGCGGATCAACTCATCGTTGCTGAGGTTCTCGTTCGGCGCGTAACCCCAGTACACTTTGCGCACCCGCTCATGCAGGTATTCCGCAAAGGCTTCCGCCAGGCGGTCGGCTACCGCTTTCACCATGATTTTATTGTAATCATCGTGCGCGGCGTCATACGCTTGTGCTAACGCGTCCTCTTCAAGACCGCCCGTCACTGCGAATGCGCCGATGTAGTCCGCTTTACCGCTCTGTTTGGGGGCGACAAAATCCGCCAGGCAGTAGTTGGCAAAACCGACTTTTTCCGTTTGCTGGCGCAGATGGCAACCTACTGTCAGCACTTGCGTGCGGGTTTCGTCACGGTAGATCTCTACATCGTCGCCAACGCGGTTAGCCGGGAAAAGCCCGACCACACCGCGCGGGTTGAGCAGCTTTTCCGCGCTCAATTTATCCAGCATCTCGTTGGCATCGGCAAACAGACGTTTCGCCTCTTCTCCCACCACCTCATCTTCAAGGATGCGCGGATATTTCCCGGCCAGCGACCAGGTCATAAAGAATGGCGTCCAGTCGATGTAATTGCGCAGCGTCTCGATGCTGGCAGTAACTTCCTGCACGCCCAGGCGATGTGCGACCGGCGGAGTATAACTTTCCCAGTCAAAGGCGAGATCGTTTTCCCGTGCGGCCTGCAACGTGACTGGCGGGGTACGCGGTTTTTTACGCGCATGCTGGATACGCACGGTTTCATACTCTTTGCGGGTACGGGCAACGAACTCATCGTGCTGCGTATCCGAAAGCAGGGCCGACACCACACCCACGGTACGCGAGGCGTTTTGCACGTATACCGTCGGCCCGCTGTAGTTCTGCTCAATTTTCACCGCAGTGTGCGCTTTCGATGTGGTCGCACCGCCAATCAACAGCGGAATGGTGAACCCCTGGCGTTCCATCTCTTTTGCCACGTTGACCATTTCGTCAAGCGACGGCGTAATCAATCCGGAAAGACCAATCAGGTCAGCATTCACTTCGCGGGCAGTTTTCAGGATCTTATCGGCGGGCACCATCACGCCGAGATCGATAATTTCGTAGTTGTTACACTGAAGTACCACGCCAACGATATTTTTGCCGATATCGTGGACATCGCCTTTCACGGTGGCGATCACCATTTTACCGTTGCTGCTGCCCTTCTCTTTGCTGGCCTCGATATACGGTTCCAGATAAGCCACGGCCTGTTTCATCACGCGGGCCGATTTCACCACCTGCGGCAGGAACATTTTGCCTTCGCCAAACAGATCGCCAACCACGTTCATGCCGTCCATTAACGGCCCTTCAATCACTTCAATCGGGCGTGCGGCCTGCTGACGCGCCTCTTCGGTATCGAATTCGATAAATTCGGTGATACCTTTTACCAGCGAATATTCGAGACGTTTTTTCACATCCCAGTTGCGCCACTCCGCCTGCTGCGCGTTCGCCCCTTCATCGGCGGCTTTGCTGCCGCGGTATTTTTCCGCCAGATCCAGCATGCGCTCGGTCGCATCATCGCGGCGGTTAAGGATCACGTCTTCAACGCCGTCGCGCAACTCAGCAGGCAAATCATCGTAAATAGCCAGTTGCCCGGCGTTAACGATGCCCATGTCCATGCCGTTACGAATGGCGTAATAAAGGAACACGGCGTGGATCGCTTCACGCACCGGGTCGTTACCGCGAAACGAGAACGAGACATTGGAAACACCACCAGAAATCAGCGCATGCGGCAGTTCGCGTTTGATATCTTCACACGCGCCGATAAAGTCCTGCGCGTAGTTGTTGTGCTCTTCAATACCCGTTGCTACGGCGAAGATGTTCGGATCGAAGATAATGTCTTCCGGCGGGAAACCCACCTCTTCGGTAAGAATCTTATAAGCGCGGCGGCAAATTTCGATTTTCCGCGCGCGCGTATCTGCCTGACCGATTTCGTCAAAGGCCATTACCACCACGGCTGCGCCATAACGACGCACCAGCTTCGCGTGGTGAATAAATGGCTCAACGCCCTCTTTCATCGAAATCGAGTTGACGATGCCTTTGCCCTGGATACATTTCAGCCCCTTTTCGATCACCTCCCATTTTGAGGAGTCGATCATGATAGGCACACGGGCAATGTCTGGTTCACCGGCAATCAGGTTGAGGAAACGCACCATCGCCGCTTCGGCATCGAGCATCCCTTCATCCATATTGATGTCGATAATCTGCGCGCCGCTTTCTACCTGCTGGCGCGCTACGTCCAGCGCTTCGGCGTACTTCTCTTCTTTGATCAGGCGTTTAAATTTGGCGGAACCGGTGACGTTGGTACGTTCGCCGACGTTCACAAACAGGCTGTCATCGCCGATGTTGAGCGGCTCCAGACCCGCGAGGCGGCAAGCAACCGGTACATCCGGCAACTGACGCGGCGGCACGCCGTCGACCGCGCGGCTCATGGCGGCGATATGTTCTGGCGTGGTACCACAGCAGCCGCCGACAATATTCAGGAAACCGGCTTGCGCCCATTCGCCGATTTGCGCCGCCATGGTGTCGGCATCGAGATCATATTCCCCAAAAGCGTTGGGCAGACCGGCGTTCGGGTGCGCAGTGACATAGCATTCGGCGATACGGGAAAGTTCCTGCACATACTGACGCAGTTCATCCGGCCCCAGCGCACAGTTCAGGCCGAAGGTGAGCGCATCGGCGTGGCGCAGGGAGTTATAAAACGCTTCGGTGGTCTGCCCGGAGAGCGTACGCCCGGAGGCGTCGGTAATGGTGCCGGAAATCATGATCGGCAGCTCAACGCCCAGCGCGTCAAACTCCGCTTTTACCGCAAAGATCGCCGCTTTGGCGTTAAGCGTATCGAACACGGTTTCGATCAGGATCAGATCCGATCCGCCTTCCACCAGCGCTTTGGTGGATTCGCGATAAGCGGTGACCAGTTGATCGAAAGTGATATTGCGAAACGCCGGGTCGTTAACGTCCGGGGAGATTGAGGCAGTGCGGTTGGTCGGGCCGAGCACACCCGCGACATAACGCGGTTTATCCGGCGTTTGCGCCGTCCATTTGTCGGCGCTGGCACGCGCCAGTTTGGCAGCAGCGAAGTTGATTTCCGCCGACAGGGATTCCATCTGGTAATCCGCCATGGCGATTGTCGTTGAGTTAAAGGTGTTGGTTTCGATGATATCCGCGCCCGCCGCAAAGTAGGCGTCATGGATCGCGCTTATCACCTCCGGCTTGCTGAGCACCAGCAAGTCGTTGTTGCCTTTAAGATCGCAGGGCCAGTCGGCGAAACGTTCGCCGCGAAAATCCTGCTCACTCAGACGATAGCTCTGGATCATGGTGCCCATGCCCCCATCCAGAACCAGAATTCTTTTGCTTAACTGCTGCTTCAGTTGCTCAACTTTGCTGCTCACACGTGCTCCCGACAATGCTCAACCAGGCCAAAAGGCCAGCAGGACATACTGGCATAAAGTGACAGAGCGGAAAAGCGACGCGGGGTGAACATGAGAGATGCTCACGTAACGCCCGTAAGACTGATGGCTGCGCCAACTCGTTACCTTTTCAGGGCGATGACTTTTCAAGTTTTCAGGCCAGCGTGCCGATGTACGCTGAAACCTTCTGCCCTCTTACAGGCGCACCTACTTACGGAACGGATTATGTCGTTTTTGACGTCTCTTTTTGGTCATAAGAAGCCTCGCCTCACCGACCTGCAACTCAACATTGCCGGGTGGCAACTGCATGAGAGCCATGACACCAGCATGGCATGGTCCACTCCGGAACAAAGCGCGGTGCGCCTTCAGCTCCACGCCCCTGTGCAGTGGCCCTTTGCCTTACACGATATTGCCGCCGCCACACATTATTGGCGGCAAGAAACGGCAAAGATTGGCGGCGCGTTACTGGAGCTCACCGCGCTCAATATTCAGGGAATGGCGGCGTTGCAGGGCACGTTTAAATATCGCGATCCCACACCGGGTTCGCTCGGTATGTATTTTGTCGCGATTATCTGGCTCCCCGTAAAACACGGGCTCTTTCAGATCAATGTTGAAGCGGTAGAAAAAGGGAACACCGGCTTTCGCGAAGCGGTGGTAATGGATTTACAACTTAAGCAGGGCAATATACCGCCCGCTAACGACAACCCCGAATTTATCGGGTCTGCCGACGCGCTCTTCGTCAAATTGCGGGAAAGTGAGCTGCGTTGCCTGCCGAGCGACGATCGTCAATATGATGAGATGTTTCCAGAACATCCACTGAGCCAGGTAAGACGAACCATTGCGCTTTGTGCTCAACATACGCAGTTGGCGAAACACGTGCGTCAATAAATAGACTGGATCCGGCATTTTCGTTCTATTTTGCGCGAACTCATCCGATCAGTCTGGCAGGGAGTTGCGTTATACTCAATGAAAACGAAAATAATTTCCACGATACAGAAAAAGGAGCCAGTCATGGCCACTTCCGTTCCCGCTAAACGAGGCAGAAAAGCTACAGCCCCGGCCGCTCCGGCGGGTGGGCAAGTCCAGTCATTGACCCGCGGCCTGAAACTACTGGAATGGATTGCCGAGTCTCATGGCAGCGTCGCCTTAACCGAACTGGCGCAACAGGCCGGTTTGCCGAACTCAACCACCCACCGCTTACTCACGACCATGCAGCAGCTAGGGTTTGTCCGCCAGGTAGGTGAGCTGGGTCACTGGTCAGTAGGCGCACATGCGTTTATCGTCGGTAGCAGTTTTTTGCAAAGCCGTAACCTGATGGCGATTGTTCACCCGATCCTGCGCAACTTAATGGAAGCATCCGGCGAAACCGTGAATCTCGCGGTGCTGGATAAGAGCGACCATCAGGCAATTATTATCGATCAGGTGCAGTGTACGCAGTTAATGCGCATGTCCGCGCCGATTGGCGGCAAGCTGCCGATGCATGCCTCTGGCGCGGGAAAAGCGTTTTTGTCGCGTCTGAGCGATGAGCAGGTTGGCAGCTTGCTGCACCGCCAGGGGTTGCATGCGTACACCCATGCCACGCTGGTATCGCCGGTACACCTGAAAGAAGACCTCGCCCAGAGCCGCAAACGCGGCTACTCCTTTGACGACGAAGAGCACGCACTGGGTTTGCGCTGCGTAGCGGCGTGTATTTTTGACGAACACGGCGAACCCTTCGCCGCGATTTCCATCTCCGGGCCTATCTCACGCATCACCGATGACCGCGTGACAGAACTCGGCGCGATGGTTATCCGTGGCGCGAAAGAAGTGACGCTGGCTTACGGTGGAATTCGTTAACTTCCAAAAGGTTATATAGTGGGCGTCCAATTTTCATCCACTCACCGGAATGACATATATGACCAAGGATGTTCACGATCGCCGTCCTGTAAAGACGCGCAATTCCGCCTGGGCGGCTTCGGCTGCCCGTTATCTGCGCCAAAAAGGCTACACGCCCAACACCATTTCTTTATTCAGTATTTTTTTTGCCCTTCTCGCTGGTCTCTGTTTTCTTACCGTCTGGCACAGTGACAATACGCTGCTGCAACGCGGCCTGCTGCTATTAGCTATTGTCGGTATTCAGGGGCGGCTTATCTGTAATTTGCTCGATGGCATGGTAGCCGTAGAGGGCGGTCTGCGCAGCCCGGCGGGTGCTGTCTTTAACGAACTACCGGATCGCATTTCTGACAGCGTGCTGTTCCTTGGCGCGGGTTACGGTCTGGTACAAGTGACTGGTGGAGTTGAGCTGGGCTGGGCAGCGTCTTTATTTGCGCTCTTTACCGCTTATGTCCGCTTGCTTGGTGGCACCTGCGGCCTGGCGCAACAATTTAGCGGCCCGATGGCCAAACAACACCGAATGGCGCTGCTGACTGCAGCGACGGTTATCGCCATCATCCTGCCGCAGTGGGGGGAGTTGCTGCTGCTCTGCGCACTGGCGTTAATTGCCCTTGGCGCAGCCTGGACAACGGTGCGCCGTACCCGTCAAATCATCTCTACATTGAAGCAGGAGAAGGCTTCATGAAGCTGCATTTTTCTGTCGATAAGACCATTGTCAGAGCTTTTTTCGTTACGCTTTGCCGCCTCTTGACCGGCGTGAAAGCTTTTTGGCACACCTTGCCACAGCCGGATCACACCACCATTTATTACGCTAACCATAGCAGCCACCTCGATGGTCTGGTTATTTGGGCGAGCTTTCCACGTGCGTTGCGCAATAGCGTACATCCGGTCGCTGCGGCGGATTACTGGAACAAAACAGCGCTTCGTCGCTACCTTGCCACGCGCATTTTTAACGCCATTCTGGTTGAACGGAGCAGCCCGGCTTCAGCCGCCAAAGAGACGGTAAAACAGCGCGATCCGCTACAACCGCTGATGGAAAAGCTGGAACAGGGCCATTCGTTGATCTTCTTTCCCGAAGGTACACGCGGCTCCGGTGATGAAGTCGCCAGTTTTAAAAGCGGGCTTTATCACTTAACACAGCGCCTGCCAGCAGTGCAGCTGATCCCGGTGTGGCTGGAAAATATGAATCGTGTGCTGCCGAAAGGTTCACGTCTGGTGGTGCCGATTATCTGTACGGCAACGTTTGGCGAGCCATTGCCAGCGGTCACGGACGACGAAACGAAAAAGGAATTTTTAGACCGCGCCAAATGTGCGCTGGAGGCGCTAGCCCATGATTAATGTCGATTCCGATCTGCGCTTGCTGCTGAGCGGGCTTTTTGGTCTGCTGGTCGTCGCCAGTGTTATTGGTTTTTTGCTATCGCGCCGCTATCAAAACGCCACGATAGCTAACCTTAACGCGCGGATCCGCGCCTGGTGGTTGATGTGTACCGTTTCAGTCATCGCCATGCTGGTTGGCCCCATCGGTTCAGTTGTGCTGTTTGCGTTGATGTCGTTCTTCGCGCTACGCGAATGTATCACCCTGATGCCCACCCGCCGGGGCGATCATGAAGCACTGTTTTGGTGTTTCTTTATCATTCTTCCGGTGCAATACGTATTGGTTGGCATCCAGTGGTATTCGGTGTTTGTGATTTTTATCCCGGTCTATGCCTTCTTGTTTATTCCGGCACGAGTGGCTATCGCGGGTGATACACAGCACTTTCTTGAACGCAGCGCAAAAATCCAGTGGAGCCTGATGATGGCGGTCTACTGTGTGAGCCATGCACCTGCGCTGTTGATGTTGTCCATTCCGGGGTATAGCGGTGAAAACATCAAGCTGGTGCTGTTTATGATGATTGTTGTGCAGATTTCCGACGTGCTGCAATACGTCTTCGGTAAGCTGTGCGGCAAGCGCCCTATTGTGCCGAAACTCAGCCCGAACAAAACGGTAGAAGGCTTTGTGGGCGGTATTCTCAGCGCCAGTCTGGTCGGCGCGGGGCTGTGGTGGATCACACCGTTTAACCCGTGGCAGGCGTTTGTTATTTCCCTGCTGATTACGCTGCTCGGTTTCCTCGGCGGTTTGTGTATGTCGGCGATTAAACGCGATCGCGGCGTGAAGGATTTCGGCGCGATGCTCGAAGGGCACGGCGGCATGATGGACAGGATTGATTCTCTCTGCTTTGCCGCCCCGATCTTCTTCCATGTGGTGAGATATTACTTCACCTGATTTACCCCGCCTGCCGCAGCGCGCCTGCGCCAAAGCGTACGCTGAAACGCTGGCGTTTGCGGTAGGCATAAACATCTTCGACATGCCCTTCGCGGATGCGCGCCTGCAATCCGCGCCAGTAATCGGCACGCAGTAGATCGGCATGCATCTCTTCGAACAGCGGACCGATTTCCGGGTCGGCGCATAACCAGTGACGAAACTCCTGCGGAAAAACATCGCCCGGCGACACGCTGTACCACGGTTCGGCGCTCAGCTCATCTTCGGGGTAACGCGGCGCGGGAATGTCGCGGAAATTCACTTCGGTCATATAACAAATTTCGTCGTAATCGTAGAACACCACGCGCCCATGGCGGGTGACGCCAAAGTTCTTGAACAGCATGTCGCCGGGAAAAATATTGGCGGCGGCCAGCTGGCGAATGGCGTTGCCATACTCCTCTACCGCGTCGCGCAGTTGCTGACCTTTAACCTGCTCGAACCACAAATTGAGCGGCACCATACGCCGCTCAATATAGAGATGGCTGATGGCGATGCGATCGCCGAGATCGGTGATTTTGCCTGGCGCTTGTTCCAGCAAAAGCGCCATGAGCGCCGGAGCAATCTGTCGTTTTTCCAGCACAAAGTTTTCAAACTCTTGTGTATCGGCCATACGCCCCACGCGGTCATGCTCTTTGACCAGTTGATAGCAGGCACGAACGTGCGCGGCGCTCATCTCTTTTTGCGGGGGAAAGACATCTTTTATCACCTTAAATACCCGGTCAAAACCGGGCAGCGTAAACACCAGCATCACCATGCCGCGAATGCCTGGCGCTTCAATAAACTGCTCGTCGCTGGCGTTGATGTAATTTAAATATTCGCGATAGCTTTCCGTTTTGCCATGTTTCTGGCAACCAATCGCCATATACAGTTCAGCGGTGGTTTTACCGGGCAGGATCTCACGCAGCCACTCGACTGTCGCGGCGGGCAACGGGGCGTAAACCATAAAATAGGAGCGGGCAAAACCAAACACGATGCTGGCTTCCGCCGATGTAGTAAGGCAGGTATCGACAAACAGCTCACCCTCATCGCTGCGGTGGAGCGGCAACAAAAACGGCAGTGTAGCCGACGGAGTAATAAGCTTGCCAACCAGCCAGGCGGCTTTGTTGCGGTAAAACAACTCGTTCGCCACCTGCAAGTGAGACTGAGCAAGGGTTTCGCTGCCAAACGCCTCCTGCAAATGTGCGGTGATATAACTCACATCGCGCGCTTTATCCTGCCACGGCAGGCGCAGCGGCAAATCCGACAGCACTTTGGTCAGCAGCGCTTCCCAGCCGCGTTCCGGCCAGAACGCTTTGGCTAACGGGCGCGGGATGGTGCGAAAGCGGCGCTCCGGCTGTGAGCTAAAGATAAACAACCGTTCTGGCGTGAGAGAACGGTGATCGAATAACCGACAATAGACTGAATTAAAGAAGCTTTCGGCAATTTCAAAGCGGGGATAATCCGGCAGCAGTTGCGTGTAGTGCTCTTTGACGCGCAGCAAAAATGCGGCGTCCGGGCTTTGGCTGTCGGTGATGCAACGCAGTTGCTCGACGACTAGGCCAACATGGTGATCATAAAGATGAATGCGCTGCTTCATCGCCTGCTGAACGGCGTGCCAGTCGGCTTGTTCAAAGCGCTGTTGCGCGCCGGACGTCACTTCCAGAAAACGACCATACTGGGCATCAAAGCCTTGCAGAATAGTTTGGGCAATCAGCAGTTCCAGACCACGCGACATCGTATTCCCCAGGCATTAGCCCGGTAGGCAAATCGCTACCGGGCAGGTTGACGATTAGAACTGTGCTTCTTCCGTTGAACCCGTCAACGCCGTGACTGACGAGGCGCCGCCCTGAATGATGGTGGTGACTTTGTCGAAGTAACCGGTACCCACTTCCTGCTGGTGAGAAACGAAGGTGTAGCCCTCTTTGCCCGCAGCGAACTCTGGCTGCTGCACTTTTTCGACGTAGTGCTTCATCCCTTCGCCCTGCGCATACGCATGGGCTAAATCGAACATGTTGAACCACATGCTATGGATGCCCGCGAGGGTGATGAACTGGAACTTGTACCCCATATCTGACAGCTCCTGCTGGAAGCGGGAGATGGTGTTGTCATCAAGGTTCTTTTTCCAGTTAAACGACGGCGAGCAGTTGTACGCCAGCAGTTTGCCCGGGTATTTCGCGTGGATTGCATCGGCGAAACGGCGCGCCAGGTTCAGGTCTGGCGTGGAGGTTTCACACCACACCAGATCGGCATACGGCGCGTAAGCCAGACCGCGGCTGATCGCCTGTTCAATGCCCGCATGGGTGCGGTAAAACCCTTCGCTGGTGCGTTCGCCAGTGATAAACGCGCTGTCATACGGGTCGCAATCTGAGGTAATCAGATCGGCGGCATCGGCATCGGTGCGCGCCACCAACAGTGTCGGAACGCCCAGTACATCCGCCGCCAGACGCGCCGCCACCAGTTTCTGCACCGCTTCTTGCGTAGGGACTAACACTTTGCCGCCCATATGGCCGCATTTTTTCACCGACGCGAGCTGATCTTCGAAATGCACTGCCGCCGCACCGGCTTCAATCATCGATTTCATCAGCTCAAAGGCATTCAATACGCCACCAAAGCCAGCTTCGGCATCTGCGACGATCGGCAGGAAATAATCGACAAAGCGCGGGTCGCCCGGCTCAATACCGGAAGACCACTGAATTTGATCGGCGCGACGAAACGTATTATTGATGCGCTCGACCACCGATGGCACGGAGTTTGCCGGGTAGAGCGACTGGTCCGGGTACATGCTGGCGGCGAGGTTGGCATCCGCCGCTACCTGCCAGCCGGAAAGATACACCGCTTCGATTCCCGCTTTCGCCTGCTGCAACGCCTGCCCACCGGTCAGCGCGCCGAGACTATTGATGTACCCTTTTTTCGATTCGCCATGCAGCAAGCGCCACATTTTCGCCGCGCCCAGTTGCGCCAGCGTGCATTCCGGATTGACCGAGCCGCGTAACTTCACCACATCTTCCGCGCTATAAGGGCGGCGAATGCCTTCCCAGCGCGGCTGCGTCCACTCTTTTTGTAATTCTTCGATTTGTTGGGTACGGGTTTTCATATACAGATGCTCCATATTCTTCTCCTGGCTCGCCAGGCGTTATTGGTGAAGGCAGTTTGGCCACGACCAGCGCACGAAAACCGCAACGCACTTGTAGAACATAAGGTCTTGCGCACTGGCTGGAGCCAAATTGGCGAACAAAATAGCCCGGGCGATTACGCCAGCAGGCGGTAGCCTGGTAACGTTAAGAAGTCGATCAGCTCATCCGAGGTGGTGATCTGCTCCATCAGGCGCGCGGCATCGTTAAAACGCCCGCTGCTGAAACGGTGCTCGCCCAACTCCTCCTGAATAACCAGCATCTCTTCAGCCAGCATCTGGCGGAACAGCGCTTTAGTGACCGGCTTGCCGTTGCTCAGCGTTTTTTCGTGATGGATCCATTGCCAGATTGAGGTACGGGAAATTTCCGCCGTGGCGGCATCTTCCATCAGCCCGTAAATCGGCACGCAGCCATTGCCGGAGATCCACGCTTCGATGTACTGCACCGCGACGCGGATATTGGCGCGCATGCCCTCTTCGGTGCGCTCGCCTTCACAAGGTGCCAGCAGATCTTCTGCGGTGATCGGCGCATCGTCCTCACGACTGACAAAGAGTTGGTTTTTGTGTTCGCCCAGCGCCGCGTTAAACACCTCCATTACCGTATCGCCAAGACCCGGATGCGCGATCCAGGTGCCATCGTGACCGTTATTCGCTTCGAGCTGTTTATCGGCTTTCACTTTGTTCAGCACCCAGTTGTTACGCTCGGTGTCTTTGCTGGGGATAAACGCCGCCATACCGCCCATCGCGAAAGCGCCACGACGATGGCAGGTTTTGATCAGCAGACGCGAATAAGCACTGAGGAACGGTTTATCCATCGTCACTACCTGGCGGTCAGGCAGCACGCGATCCGGGTAGTTTTTCAGCGTCTTGATGTAGCTGAAGATGTAATCCCAGCGTCCGCAGTTCAGACCCACAATGTGGTCGCGCAGCGCGTGCAGGATCTCATCCATCTGGAATACCGCAGGCAAGGTTTCAATCAGCAGCGTGGCTTTGATGGTGCCGCGCGGCAGATTGAAACGATCCTCGGTAAAGCTGAAGACCTCGCTCCACCATGCAGCTTCTTGCCATGACTGCGTTTTCGGCAGGTAGAAATAGGGTCCGCTACCTTTGGCGAGCAGATTTTTGTGGTTGTGGAAAAAGTAGAGTGCGAAATCGAACAGGCTGCCCGGAATAGCCTCTTCGCGCCAGGTGACGTGTTTTTCCGGCAGGTGTAAACCACGCACACGGCAAACCAGCACCGCCGGGTTTGGCTTCAGTTGGTAGATTTTGCCCGCTTCATTGGTGTAGCTGATGGTGCCGTTGACCGCATCGCGCAGGTTGATCTGCCCGTCGATCACTTTGTCCCAGTTTGGTGCCAGCGAATCTTCAAAGTCCGCCATGAATACTTTCACGTTGGCATTCAGCGCGTTGATCACCATTTTGCGCTCAACCGGTCCGGTGATTTCAACGCGGCGGTCTAACAGATCGTCGGGGATTCCCCGGATCGTCCAGTCACTTTCACGAATGGAAGCTGTTTCCGAAATAAAACAAGGCAACGTACCGGCATCGATTTGTTGCTGCTGATGCACGCGCGCGGCCAGCAGTTGATTGCGCTTTGGCGTAAAGCGGGTGACCAGCTCGCTCAGGAATTCCACGGCTGCCGGGGTGAGAATCTGCTTCTCTTGTTCACCGTGCGGTCGCGTAAAGGCCAGTTCATCGGTTGTTGTCGCCTGTTGTGTCATGGTGCGATTCCTCTTTTTTGCAGCAAAGGCATTTCCCAATGCTAACGAAGATCGGGTGTGCAGTTTTCGTTCAGCAGGATCAATCCTGGCTAATAACTTTTCCAAAATCAAAAACAATTTCCATTTTTAAATTAAAATTAAAATAAGCCTTTGATAAAAAAGAGGTTATAGTTTAATTACGTTGAGAAGTTGTTTTCGCAAATAAAAAAGGCACCCGAAGGTGCCTGTAATAAGGGGCTGAAACGCTTAATCCAGCGTGGGATTCATATGACTCAGATCGTATGGCGTGATCTGGTAGACGTAGTAGTTGAGCCAGTTGATGAACAGCAAATTGCCGTGGCTGCGCCAGGATGCACGCGGTTTATTCTGCGGATCGTCCTGAGGAAAATAGTTGTGCGGCAGCTCGGGGCTTAAACCCGCATCCACATCGCGAAAGTACTCACTTGCTAGTGTGTTAGCATCATATTCCGGATGACCGGTAACAAAGGCGATACGTTTGTCTTTGCTGGCGAACAGGTAGGCGTCGCCCTCTTCCGTTTGGGCGAGGATCTCTAAATCGGTGTAGTCGCGGATCAATGCAGCCGGGAAATCGGCGTAACGCGAGTGCGGCGCCAGAAAAACATCATCAAAACCACGCGTCAGCAACGCGTGAGGATGAAGGATGTGGTGTTCGTATACGCCGGAGAGTTTTTCGGTGCGGGTCTGTTTGGGGATACCATAAAGGATGTTTAGCGCGGCTTGTACCGCCCAACAGACAAACAGGGTTGAGGTGACATGATCTTTTGCCCACTCCAGAACCTGCTCGATTTGCGGCCAGTAGGCTACGTCGTTAAATTCAACTAAGCCTAATGGCGCACCGGTGACGATCAGGCCATCGTAGTTTTCATCACGGATCTCATCGAAGTTACAGTAAAAGGTGTTGAGGTGTTCAGCCGGTGTGTTGCGTGATTCACGCGAGTCGATACGCAGCAGGCGCACATCAACTTGTAGCGGTGAGTTCGACAGCAGACGCAGGAACTGGTTTTCCGTCTCAATCTTCTTTGGCATCAGATTGAGGATCAGCACCTTCAGCGGGCGGATTTCCTGCACTGTTGCGCGTGATGTCGTCATCACAAAGACGTTCTCATCACGCAAGAAATTGACGGCTGGCAGCTCGTCCTGCACCCGAATCGGCATATCTTATACCCTCACTGCATACGTTTAAACGTTTAGACATCCAGACAGCCGAAGATACCCGGGAATCGGCAAAATGTCGAGTCCGCAAGTGAAAGGTGAGAAAGTTTCACGTCGCGGCCTGTGTAGCATTGATATTAGCTAATGATTTTCGGTTTGTTATCGCGCTGAGAGGGGGCATTTTCGATTGGCTCAGTGCTGCCAGTACGTGTTGATCGCTAAGCGGTGTCTGACTGGCAACGCCCTGCGGGTAACGGCATCGGCCTTGCGAAGCGCCAAAAGTCATTTCAAGAATGGCACGCTCTTCTACGGGCGATAAGCCGCCTTCATTCATTTCCAGCGCATGCGCGAGGATCGCTAAACGCCCCATGCCAGGAAGCATGTGCCAGAACTGACGCGGTGCGACTTGCAGAATCAGATCGTGTAATAGCTTTTCCGCCGGGAAGAAGTCTGCGATGAGTATTCGCTGGTTGCTGAAGGTTTGGCTACCCGAAACCTGCTGCTGAGTCTGGAGGTTACGCACAACCATGCGATTTTTATAAAGCTGGGCGTACAGAACGATCATGGAGATGTCCTTTAGCGATAAATGGAGCTGAAACAATAGCAAAAAAGCCCCGTGCTTTCGCATGAGGCTTTGTTCCGGGCAGGCAGTCATGCCTGTTGTGCGCTGGATTAGGCAAGTGGGTTAGTTTCCTGATACTCACTGCCTGTTTCATATGAAGCGTTCTGGCCGGGAACTTAAAAACAAAAACTGGCATCGCTGGGCGGGAGTTTAACTGCATACAAACGCAAAAAGGCCATCCGTCAGGATGGCCTCTTCACTTGTTTGATGCCTGGCAGTTCCCTACTCTCGCATGGGGAGACCCCACACTACCATCGGCGCTACGGCGTTTCACTTCTGAGTTCGGCATGGGGTCAGGTGGGACCACCGCGCTAGTGCCGCCAGGCAAATTCTGTCTATCAGACCGTTCTCACGTTCTGATGTAATCTGTATCAGGCTGAATATCTTCTCTCTCACGCCAAAACATCTTCGGCGTTGTAAGGTTAAGCCTCACGGTTCATTAGTACCGGTTAGCTCAACGCATCGCTGCGCTTACACACCCGGCCTATCAACGTCGTCGTCTTCAACGTTCCTT